>CAVQNB010000038.1:180000-582739 GCA_963713785.1 uncultured Alphaproteobacteria bacterium | reverse complement strand
GCGCACGCGGCTCTTCATGTTTCACAAGCCGCGTGGGCTGATGACCACACATGCCGACCCCGAAGGGCGGCCGACCGTGTTCGACAATCTGCCGGAGGGCCTACCGCGGCTGATCTCGATCGGCCGGCTCGATTTCAACACCGAGGGCCTGTTGCTCCTGACCAATGACGGCGGGCTCGCGCGCGCTCTCGAACTGCCCGATACCGGCTGGCTGCGGCGCTATCGTGTCCGCGCCCATGGCGAGGTGACGCAGGCGCAACTCGACCAACTGAAAAGCGGCATCGAGGTCGACGGCGTCAAATATGGCTCGATCGACGCGACGCTGGAGCGCGACCAGGGCGCCAATGTCTGGCTGGTGTTCGCGATCCGCGAAGGCAAGAACCGCGAGGTACGCAACGTGATGGCGCATCTCGGTCTTGAAGTGAACCGGCTGATCCGGGTGTCTTACGGGCCGTTTCAACTGGGCGAGTTGGCCGAAGGTGAGGTCGAGGAGGTCAGGACCCGCGTGCTGCGCGAACAGCTTGGAGAGAAGATATCCACGCTCGCGGGCGCGGATTTCAACCGGCCGATGCCGGGCGCGGAACTCCGAAGCGGCTGACGCGCCGCGCGGCAAAAAGCCGTTCAAACCGTCGGGCAAGAACGCGCTTGTCGCCGACCGCCAGGGCCGCCGCGTGCTGGTGCAGCGCACCGGCAGCGAGGAAGCACGCACGCGCAACGAGGCCGAAGCCAACGGCTATGGTCCGCCACGCCGTCCGCAGCGCGGCTATCACGGCAAGCGCGATTTCAAGCCAAAGGACGAGTAAGTTTGCGATGCGCGTGGTCGGCGGACGATTGAAGGGCCGCAATCTCGCTTCGCCCGCCTCGCGCGAGATCCGACCGACCGCGGATCGCTTGCGCGAGTCGGTGTTCAATATCCTGGTTCACGCCTACGACGATCCGATCGAAGGCGCGCGCGTGCTGGATTTGTTTGCCGGCACCGGCGCGCTCGGCATCGAAGCGGTCTCGCGCGGTGCCAGGTTTGCGCTTTTCGTCGACAACGGCGCCGAGGCGCGCGCGCTGCTCCGCAACAATGTCGAGGCGCTGGGGCTGGGCGGGGTGACCAAGGTTTTCCGCCGCGACGCCACCAATCTCGGCCCGGCGCATCCGGTCGAGCCGTTTTCGCTGGCGTTTCTGGATCCGCCCTACGCCAAGGGGCTTGCTGAAAAGGCACTGGTCTCGCTGCGCGATGGCGGCTGGCTGACGCCGGGCGCATTGCTGGTGGTGGAGGAAGCCACGGCCGCCGCGCTCGCGGCGCCGGACGGTTACGAGGAGCTGGAGCGGCGGGCTTATGACGACACGGAGTTTGTGTTCTTGCGGAGTCCGTAGGATGGGTTGAGTGCAGCGAAACCCATCAATGGCTTCACACGAGGTGATGGGTATCGCTGCGCTCAACCCATCCTACGGCGTCTCACCTTCGCCCGAACAGCTTCTCGATATCCGAAAGCTTCAGTTCCACATAGGTCGGGCGGCCGTGGTTGCACTGGCCGGAATTCGGCGTGTCTTCCATCTCGCGGAGCAGCGCGTTCATCTCTTCCGGCTTGAGGCGTCTTCCGGCGCGCACCGAGCCGTGGCAGGCCATGGTGGCGGCGACATGCAATAGCCGGCGCTCCAGCGGCAGCGCCTCGTCCCATTCCGCCATGTGCTCGGCGAGATCGCGCAACAACCCGCCCGCATCCGTTTCGCCGAGCAGCGACGGCGTCTCGCGCACCGCGACCGCGCCGGGCCCGAAGGATTCGATCGCCAGCCCGAACGACGAAAGCTCGTCCGCGCGCGCCAGGAGCCGCTCCACCGTCGCCTCATCGAGCTCGACGATCTCCGGGATCAGGAGGATCTGCCGCTGCGCGCCGTTATGCGCCAGTGAGGCTTTCAGCCGCTCATAGACGATGCGCTCATGCGCGGCGTGCTGGTCCACGACAATAAGCCCGTCGCGGGTCTGCGACACGATATAGGTCTCATGGATTTGCGTCCGCGCCGCGCCGAGCGGCCGATCGATCAGCTCAGCCGACGGCTGCGCCTCGAAGCGGATGTCGGCATTTGGCGCGCCGACGTCGAAGGCTGCTTGATCCTGTTCGGCAAACGACGGCGCCGCCGCGCCGTCGAACGAAGGCATCGGGCTCACCGGATAAGAAGGCGAGCGCCGCCAGTCCCAGTTGCCGGGCCGCGGCGCGAACGAAGGCCTGAACGCGGCGATCGCGGCCCCGCCGCTGTTGGCCGCGGTGCGCCGGCCTTCGCGCGCAAGGCCCTCTTTCAGCGCGTGCACGATCAAGGCGCGCACGAGGCCTGAATTGCGAAACCGCACCTCGGTCTTGGCCGGATGCACATTGGCATCGACCTCGCGCGGATCGAGCGTGACGAACAGCGCCACCACCGGATGGCGATCGCGTGGCAGATAGTCGGCATAGGCTGCCCGCACCGCGCCAAGAATGAGCTTGTCGCGCACCGGGCGGCCGTTGACGAACAGATATTGCCCCAGTGCATTCGCGCGCGTCAGCGAGGGCGCGGCGGCAAAGCCCTCGACCGATACGCCGTCACGCGCGGCGCGCGCGTCGATGGCGCTGGCACGAAAGTCGGCCCCCAAAATATCGCCGAGCCGGGTCAGCCGGCCGGCGGCGCCGGGCAAGGCGGCGGCCCAGGTGACGGGCGCGCGCTCCTCGCCGGCGAGCGTAAAAGCGATATCGGGCCGCGCCATCGCAAGCCGCCGCACCACCTCGCGGATCGCTTCGGCCTCGGTGCGGTCGGTCTTGAGGAATTTTAGCCGCGCCGGCGTCGCATAAAAGAGATCGCCGACCTCGACGCGGGTGCCTTGCGACAACGCCGCCGGCATGATCTTCGATTTCACCCCGCCTTCGACCGCCAGCGACCAGGCATGCGGTTCGCCGGCATGGCGCGAGGTGATGGAGAGTTTTGCCACCGCGCCGATCGAGGGCAGTGCCTCGCCGCGAAACCCCAGCGTCTTGATCTGCAGCAGATCCTCATCGTCGAGCTTTGACGTCGCATGGCGATCGACCGCGAGCGCGAGGTCGCCCGACGTCATGCCGCTGCCGTCGTCGGTGATGGCGATCCGCCGCCGCCCACCGCCATCGGTGAAGATGTCGATCCGGCTCGCGCCGGCGTCGATCGCGTTCTCCACCAGCTCCTTGACCACGCTCGCGGGACGTTCGACCACTTCGCCGGCGGCAATGCGGTTGACGATTTGCTCGGGGAGCTGGCGGACGGGCATGGATTTTTGCTTCAGATTCGTGGCAGGGCGTATTCTAAGCGCTGTGGCGAGAAATGCATGCGCCGAGTGCAAGACGCATTTTATGCTGGGGATGAAGCCGGCCTATCACATTGATGACATTGATGTTCGACATCGTCGGCGTTGCTCGAGCAGGATTGTGAGGCCCGCCGGGCAGGTGTATTGTTTTAAAAAAAACTGCAATATGAATGGAGGAAGCCATGTGCCATTTGTTCGCGCACCAGCCGCAACGCGACTACAAATCCCAGACCCGATCGCTGCGGATGGGTGGCCATAGCACATCGATCCGGCTGGAGATGTCGTTCTGGGATACTCTGGAGGAGATCGCCGCGAAGGAGCGCATGAGTCTCGCGAAATTCCTGACGACGCTGCACAATGAGGTGCTCGATCATCATGGCGAGGTGAAGAACTTCGCGTCGCTGTTGCGCTGTTCCTGCCTGATCTATCGCTCCAAAAGTGCTGCGGCTGTCGCGGAATTTCGTGGCGCGGCCACGCCGATCCTCGACGCCGCCGAATAATTTCCTTTTCGCCCGGCTGCGAGTTATAGCACGAAAGCGGCTCCATCCTGTTCCGGACGGAGCCGCTTCCTTTTTTGTGCAGTCAAATTTCCTTTCTCTGCATCGCGCCTGCGATGTGATCGGCCTGCCGGATCGCGAGCGAAACGATGGTCAGGGTCGGGTTGCAGGCGGCGCCGCTGGTGAACTGGCTGCCGTCGGAGACAAACAAGTTCTTGATGTCGTGGGTCTGGCCGAATTTATTCACCACGCCATCCCTGGGTTTCTCGCTCATACGATTGGTCCCCATGTTGTGGGTGCTTGGATAGGGCGGTGTCGGATAGGTCACGGTGGCGCCAACGGCTTCATAGACGGCGGCACCCTGCTTATAGGCGTGATCGCGCATCGCGACGTCGTTGGGATGATCGTCGAAATGCACGCTCGCCACCGGCATGCCGAATTTGTCCTTGGCCTTCGGATCCAGCGTGACGCGGTTGGTGTCCTGCGACATATCCTCGCCGACCAGCCACATGCCGGCCATCCGCGGATAGGATTCCATCGCGCTTGTGAACGGCCGCCCCCAAGCTCCCGGGTTCAGGAACGCGGCCATGAACGGCAAGCCGATCGACAGCGTCTCCATTTCATAGCCGCCGACGAAGCCGCGCTTTGGATCGTTGCGCGCCTCATCGCGGATGATGCCCGCCATGGTGGTGCCGCGATACATATGGACCGATTTCTCGAATGCCGCGTAAACGCTGCCGGTCATGTGCCGCATATAGTTGCGGCCGACCTGCCCCGAGGAGTTGGCGAGACCGTCGGAGAACATGTTTGAGGCGCTGTTGAGCAACAGGCGCGGGCTCTCGATCGAGTTGCCTGCGACCGCCACCACGCGCGCCTTCTGGCGTTGCATCGCGCCGGTTTCGTCGGCATAGACAACACCGGTCACCTTGCCCGCCGGGTCGTGCTCGATCTTGATCGCCATGCTGTTGGGGCGGACTTCCAGATTCCCGGTCGCTTCGCCCTTGGGGATTTCAGCGTAGAGCGTCGACCACTTCGCACCGGATTTGCAGCCCTGGAAGCAGAATCCGATTTGCAGGCAGGATCCGCGCCCATCGCGCGGCTCGCTGTTGATGGCCATATTGCCGGTGTGTACGGTTTGGTAGCCGAGCTTCTTCGCGCCGGCCTCAAGCACTTTGAAGTTATTGTTGCCGGGCAGGCCGGGAATGCCGTTGGTCCTGGTCACGCCCATCTTGTTCTCGGCCCTGGCGTACCAGGGCTCCATTTCCGAAAGCGTGATCGGCCAATCCAGCAGGTTGGCGCCGGGCATCCCTCCATAGGTGCTCTTGACCTTGAATTCATGCTCGTTGAAGCGCAGCGACGCGCCGGCCCAGTGCGTCGTGGAGCCGCCGACCGCCTTCACGATCCAGGCCGGAAGATTGGGAAAATCCTTGGCTACGCGCCAGTTCCCCGATGTGGTGCGCATGTCGGACCACGCGAGTTGAGCAAAACTTTCCCATTCGTCGTTGACGAAGTCCTGGTTCTCGATGCGCGGGCCGGCTTCCAGTATGACGACCTTGATGCCCTTTTGCGCGAGCTCATTGGCGAGCGTTCCACCGCCGGCGCCCGAACCGACGATCACCACCACGCCGCTATCGTTCAGATCGAATTTTGCCATGTTGAGTTCCTCCCTGACTGTTCTGTGCCGAGGCGCCTATGCCTTCGGAAGCCAGTCGATGTCGGCGAAGCCGCGGTTGATGTAGCCGCCATGCTCGGCGGACGAGCCCTCGTAGCCGAATTTCGGCCACAGCTCTTTTTGATTGTAGAGCGAGACGATGAGATCGCCGCGCACCTTCTGGAAGAACTCGCTCTGCTCGATGCCTTGCAGTAGCGCCACGCGATCGGATTCCCATGGCACCTCGACGTAAGGCACCTTGTGACGATCGCGGGCGTTCTGATCGAGTCGGTTCACGCCGTCGCTGATCAACGATTTTACGGCCTGGTCTTTCGCCGCTTTGCCGTCCCACGGCTTGACCGCGGTGATGTAGTAGCCGTCAGACAGAAAATCGTGCGGATAGATATCGCGCGCGACTTTCGCCAGGGTTTTCAGCGTCGCGGGCGTCAGCGCCGTCGCGTCGTCGGCCCAGGCGTCCTCGATGCCAAGACGAACGGTGGTCGCTGCCGCAACGGCCGGCACCGCTGCCGCCGCGCCTTGAAGAAATATCCGGCGATTATACTTGCTTCGACGATCGACTTCTCTCATGGGTGTCCTCCATTGATCGTTTGTTGATTTGCGATTAACCGAAGCGCCCACCCTTCTGGATCACTTCGATCTTGTAACCGTCGGGGTCGGCGACAAAGAAGAAGCGCGCCAACGTCTTGTTGTCGTGCTTGAAATCGCGCAGCGGTCCGGGAGACAGGCTTTCCCGCTCGAACCGAGCGTGTTCGGCGTCGACATCGTCGACAATCACCGCGAGATGGCCGTATCCGTCGCCAAGCGAATAGGGCTCTTTGCGGCCAAAGTTGACGGTCAGCTCGACCTCGAACGGCGACGAGGGATGACGCAAATAGATCAGCGCGAACTCCGGAAACTTGAGATGGTCGGCCACTTCGAGCCCGAAGGCGCGCGCGTAAAAATCCAGCGATCTCGCCTCGTCGAGGACACGGATCATCGAATGGACGGGTTTTGCCATTCAGTTCAACTCCTTGAGGTAGGCGATGATGGTGGCGCGTGTTTCAGGTCTCGATTGCCGGTAGGCCATGACGGAGCCGGGAATCACTTCCTGCGGGTTGGTGAGCCACGCGTCCAGCTTGGCGTCGTCCCAGATGAAATCGGCTTTCGCGAAGCCTGCAGAATAGTGGAAACTCTCATCAGTGCCGGCGCGCCGGCCGACGATCTTGAACAGCGGCGGACCTTGCCGGACAGGCTCGGACAGGTTCGTGGTGTGACAAGTCGCGCATTGCTGCTTGAACAGCGTCGCGCCATCGGGCGGTTTTACGGCGGGCAGCGGCATTTGCGCAGCCGCAGTTTTGACGATCAGCGCCGCGCTGCAAAATCCCAGCCCGATCGGACGTGTCGCGCGCAACTTTGTCATATCCGTCACCGTTGCCGCAGACTTTAGGTCGCGGCGGACAAGCGATGGTAGTAGCGGGCTGTTTCGTGAGAGAACAAAAAGCAGCCGCAGCGTGCGGCCGGAAGCCGATCGGTCAGACCGGCTGGCCTAGTCGTCAAAACCGCGCGAGCCGCGCCGCGCCTTGATGTCCCCGCGGCGCTTCTTGCCTTCGAGCCGGCGCTGTTTCGATCCCAGGGTCGGCTTGGTCGGCCGCCGCGGCGTCGGCCGCACCATCGCCTCGCGCAATAGTTCGAGCAAGCGGTCGGTCGCATCGGCGCGGTTGCGTTCCTGGGTGCGGAAGCGCTGCGCATGGATGACGATCACGCCGTCCTTGGTCATGCGCTGGCCAGCCAGCCGCGACAGCCGCGCGGCGGCATCCGCTGGCAGCGAAAACCGGTTAGTGTCGAACCGCAACTGCGCGGCGGTCGCAAGCTTGTTGACGTTCTGCCCGCCCGGGCCGGAGGCGCGGACAAAAGTAATCTCGATGTCGTTCTCGTCGATTGCGAGATCGCGGGAAATCCGCAGCATGGCGTCACCGGATGCCCGGAAATCCCCATGGATTCGGACGCAGACAAGATACCGGTTTTGCCGGTCGTTTGTCTTGGCTCGCGGAGACGCCTAATTCGCCGTCGGCGGCGGCGCCGCGGCCGCCGGTTGCGCAGCGGCTTGCGGGGCACGGCCGACAATCACCGTCAGCAGGCCCTGGCCCCACAGCCGCTTGGCGGCCTTCTTGGCGTCGTCGAGCGTCACCGCATCGACGATGGCGTTGCGCTTCTCGAGGTAATCGATCGGCAGCTTGTCGAGCTGGTACTGCAACAGCCCCGAGGCGAGTTTCGAGGAAGTGTCGAGCGCCAGCATCTGCGAGCCCTTCAGATACGATTTGGCCTCGTCCAGTTCCTGCTGGGTCGGGCCTTCCTCGGCGATGCGGCGGACTTCCCTCTCGATCGCATCCATGGTGTCGCCGGCGCGGTCGGCGCGGGTGCCGGTGTTGCCGATGAACAGCGCGGAGTGATCCATCCACAGCAGCGCTTCATACACCGAATAGGCAAGCCCGCGCTTTTCGCGGACCTCGTGATAGAGCCGCGACGACAGCCCGCCGCCGCCGAGAATATGGTTGACGACATAGGCGGCCATGAAATTCGGATCGTGGCGCAAGACGCCGGGACCACCGAAGGTGATCACGGTCTGCGGCACGTCGAGCGGCACGAAGGCGCGTTGCGGCGGTTTTGCCGCCACCACATCAGGGACCGGCACCAGGCTCGCCTTGGCTGGCAAGCCGCCAAACGTCTGGTCCAGCAATTTGCCGAGGGTGGCCGGGTCGACATCGCCGACCACCGCGATCTTCAGCGTATCCTTCGCCAGCACGCGGCGGACATATTCCTTCATGTCGGCGATTTCGATGGTCGGGACGCTCTCCAGCGTGCCGGTAACCTGCCGCCCGTAGGGATGGTCGCCATAGGCGACTTCCAGGAATTTTCGCCCGGCGAGCGAGTTCGGATTGGTGGTGTCGCGGCGCAGCCCCGCGATCACCTGCGAGCGGATGCGCTCGACATCGGTCGGGTCGAAATGCGCAGAGGTCAGCGACGTCCGCAGCAGATCGAAGGCTTCGTCCTTGTTGTCCCGCAGCATCCGCAATGAGCCGCGGAAATAATCCCGCGTCGCGCTAAAACTCAATTCGATGGCGCGGCGGTCGAGCCGCTCGTGGAATGTCTTGAAGTCGAGATCGCCGGAGCCCTCGTCGAGCAGATCGGCGACAAGGTTTGCGACGCCGGGCTTGTCGGCGGGATCCTGCGCGCCGCCGCCTGAGAAAGCATATTCCATCGCGATCAGCGGCACGGTGGCGTCCTGGACGAACCAGGCCTCGATGCCGCCGGGCGAGATCAGATGCTGGATTTTTGTCGCTGCCTGCGACGGTGTTGACGCCAATGCGGCCAGCGTGACGCCGGCGGCGGCAACAAATGCGCGGGTGCGGATCGAAAAATGCTTCACGAACGCTTCTCCTCGCGCTTTTGCGTGGTGTCCTTGATCAGATAGCCGGTCACCGAACGCTTCTTGTCGAGCCATTTCTGCGCGGCGGCGCGGACCTCGTCGGCGGTCACGGCGCGGATCCGCTCCGGCCAGCTTCGGATGTCCTCGATGGAAAGCCCCGTGGTGAGCGCGCCGCCATACCAGCGCGCCAACGTCGCCTGGTTGTCCTGGGCGTAGATCGCTTCCGCGATCAACTGGGTCTTCACCCGCTCGAGATCCTCCGACCGCACCGGATTCTGCACGATGTCGGAGATCACGCTGTCGACGACGTGTTCGACCTGCGCGAAGTCGATGCCGGATCGTGGCGAGACCGAGATCGAGAATTGCGTCGCATCGAGCGAAGTGCCCTGATAGGCGGCGCCGGCATTGACCGCGAGCGGCCGATCGACCACCAGCGCGCGGTAGAGATAGGAGTTGCTGCCGCTCCCCATCAGCTGCGCCAGCACGTCGAGCGCGGCACTTTCTCCGGGTGCGGCGGTGGCGGCCGACGGCACCAGGTAATAGCGTTTCACGGTGGGCTGCTCGACCTGCGGATCGGCGAGCGTCACGGTGCGCGGCGCGACCGGCTCCGGCTCCTGCGGGCGGACGCGCTGCGCCGGGATCGCGGGCTGCGCCGCGACCGGGCCGAAGGTCTTTTCCACCATCGGACGAATGTCCGCGGCGTCGACATCACCGGCGATCACCAGGATCGCATTGTTCGGCGCATAGAAGCGGCGGTAAAACGCCAGCGCATCCTCGCGGCCGAGCTTTTCGATTTCCTGGTGCCAGCCGATCACGGGACGGCCGTAAGGATGGTTGAGATAGAGCGCCGCCATGATCTGCTCGTTGAGCCGCGCCTCCGGGTTGTTGGCGACCCGCATGTTGTATTCCTCGAGCACGACATCGCGCTCGGGCAGCACGTTTTCATCCTTCAGGATCAGGCCGGTCATGCGATCGGCCTCGAACTCCATCATCTTGCCTAACTGATCGCGCGGCACGCGCTGGTAAAAGCCGGTGTAATCGGTCGAGGTGAAGGCGTTCTCGTTGCCGCCGATCCTGAGCACGGTCTGGGAGAATTCGCCGGCCGGATGCTTGACGGTCCCCTTGAACATCAGATGTTCGAGAAAGTGCGCCAGTCCCGACTTGCCCGGCGTCTCGTCGGCGGAGCCGACCTTGTACCAGATCATCTGCGTGACCACGGGCGTGCGGTGATCCGGGATCACCACCACCTGCAGGCCGTTGCCGAGCGTGAAGCTCGCGGGCGGCGGCGCGGTGACGGCGGTCTGGGCAAGGGCGCTGCCGGATGCGAAAGCGAGCAGGGAAGCGAGCGCGGCGAAAGCGGAGACGGCAAATCGATCTGATGACATCATGACCTGTTTAGCGCGCATTCCGCAAAAGTAGGCACCGGTTTTGCGACAAGAATACGCGCTCTTTCGAAAAAGTGAATCCGAACGGAAGCATTCGGGTCAAACGCACGGCATGGTACACCGCGCTAAAGCTAGCCGTCGTCACGAACCGGAGAGATCGGCTTAACTATTCGCCATACTTGCCTTGGGCCGGGTTGTATTCCTTGTTCAAGGATTCCTTCGGGCCGGTGCCGTAGGCAAAATTCGGCGACGGCGTCTGGTATCCCGGAGGAGGCTGGGTCAGCGTGTCCCGGGTCGGCTCACCCTTGAACGGGGCGGTCTCAGCCTTGTTGCCGCCGAACATATTTTTGATGCCGCTGAAGCCATCGAAACCGAGCGCCGATGGGCTCAGAATCGCGTTGGCGCCGGGATCGCCGGGCAGCGACGAATCGCCGGCGTTGGCGGGGGTAGGGGTATTCGTCCTACCGGTATTCAGCTCGGCCGGCGTCAGGATGCGGCTGGCTTCGATCGGATCCGGCTTGGATTTCTTGCGCGCGGCGATCGCGGCCTTGCGGCGCGCTTCGTCGGGATCCTTCGGCCAGTTCGGAGCCTTCACCTCGGCCGTGGTGCCGGCCGGCGGCGGCAAGTCCATCTTGGGCGGCACCACAAGCGGCGACCGCTCGCGATAGTCGATGCCGCGGTTATCCATGTTGGTGCCGCCGATACCGGACATGATGCCTTCGATGATCTTTTCCTCGAAGGTCTTGTCGTCGTTCTCATCGTCGCCTGCGCGTGCGGCGCCGACCGTCATCACAAGTCCGATGCCGAGCGCGACGGCCGAAAGCCGCAAGCCGCGCATCAGCGCTCCCTTCGATTCCCGCATCGTCCAACCGGTAGCTTCGGTTTTGCGCATCGTTCTACCTGCCCAAATTTCTCGCGGGATCGCCGCCTTCAGGCGCGGCCTTAAGCAAACAGCGCTCCGCGTTCCGGTTTCGTATCAGCCGGGATCAGGGCGCTTTTGCGGCGGGTACCCCCAGGAAGGAATCATACAATAGGGCCGCTACCCCAGCAACAATCGCCACATCTGCAAGGTTGAACACGTACCAATTGAAGGGTTTTCCCCCGATCTGGAGGTGAAACAGGGCAAAATCGACCACCGCGCCATAGGCGAAGCGGTCGATGGCATTGCCGATGGCGCCGCCGATGATCAGCCCAAGCGCCAGCGTCGCGATCAGGGTCCGCGACCGGGCCATCCAGATCGCGAGCGCAATCACCGCAGCCGCCTTGACGACCATCAGCGCGATCTGGGCGATCTGGCTGTCGTTCTGGAACCAGCCGAAGCTGATGCCGATATTCCAGGCCAGCACCAGGTCGAAGAACGGCGTCACCTCGACCGCGCCGCGATGGCCGATATCGAACACATAGAGCAGCCAGAGTTTTGAAGCCTGGTCCAGCGCCAGCGTGACAACGGCGGCGATCACGCCGGGGCGGAGCGGCGAGGTCAAACGCTTACTCCCAGTGCCTTCCATTCGCGCAGCGCCTGTGCGTCGCGCGGCGACACGTCGGGATATTCCTTGTCCTCGCCGACGGTGGGCAAGATCTTCCAGGAACGCGCGCATTTGATGCCCACGGCTTTTTCGACCACGACCGCGACGCCCGGAACATTATCCAGGCGGAATGCATCGGCCGGTGCTTCACCTTCCCTGATCTCATAGTTCGAGGTGATACAGACTTCGGCCAGATCCACATCGAACAGCGTGGCGAGCATCTTCCTGTCTGAGACATAGACCACGGGCGAGGCTTCCAGCGACGAACCGATATTCTTGGCGGCGCGCTCGAGCTCCAGCGCGCCGGTGACGACGCGGCGAACCTCGCGAATAGTTTCCCATTTCGCCGCCAGCGCGTCGTTGCGATAGCCATCCAGATTGTGCGGGAAGGTGAGCAAATGAACGGACGGCGATCCTTCCGGCCGGTACATGAGCCACGCTTCGTCGGCGGTAAAGCTGAGGATGGGCGCCAGCCATTTCAAGACCGCGTCGCAGATGATGTCGATGGTGGTGAGCACCGCTTTCCGCGCGATCGATGATGGCGGGTCGCAATAGAGCGTATCTTTCCGGATGTCGAAGTAGAACGCCGACAATTCGCTGTTCATGAACGCCGACAGCGTGGCGACCACGGTCTTGTAGTCGAACTCGGCGTAGGCCCGGTGGATCGTCGCGGCGCGGAGCGATAGCTCATGCAGCATATAGCGCTCGAGCTCGGGCATTTCGTTGGTCGCGATCTCGTCAGTTGCTCCGTAATGGTGCAAGGTGCCGAGCATCCAGCGGATTGTATTGCGCAGCTTGCGGTAGGTCTCGATGGTGTTTTTGAGGATTTCCGGGCCGATGCGCTGATCGTCGGCATAGTCGGTGGCGCAACCCAGAGCCGCAAGATGTCGGCGCCGGAATCGCCATCACCTTTTGCGGCTCGACGGTGTTGCCGAGCGACTTCGACATTTTGCGGCCGTTCTCATCGAGCGTGAAGCCGTGCGTGAGCACGACGTCGAACGGCGCGCGGCCGCGGGTACCGCAGCTCTCCAGGAGCGACGACTGGAACCAGCCGCGATGCTGGTCCGAGCCTTCGAGATACATGACGGTATCTATCGCCGCCGTCGACCTTGCGCGAGCCGCCGAGGCCCGGAATGTTCGGGGTCTTCAGCACGACGGCGTGCCTCGAGCCCGACTCGAACCAGACGTCGACGATGTCGCCTTCCTTGCTTCCAGTCCTCGTTGGCAAGCGGCCCAAGAAAGCGCGCGCGGGCGCCGCTCCATATACCAGGCGTCGGCGCCTTCCTTCTCGAAGGCTTCGCCATGCGTTTCGTCGGTTGGCCTTGTCCCCTTAAGGATTTCCGCAGAGCCGTCGCCCTTCTCGCGCACAAACACGGCAATGGGCACGCCCCAGGCGCGCTGGCGCGAGATCACCCAGTCGGGCTTGCTGTTGATCATGCCGTTGATACGGTTCTGCCCCGACGGCGGCACCCATTGCGTCACCGAGATCGCGTGCAGCGCGCGGGCGCGCAGCGTGTCGCCGGGTTTGTGCTTCGCCGCCATCGGCGATCGGCTTGTCCATCGCGATGAACCATTGCGGCGTGTTGCGGAAGATCACCGGCTTCTTGGAGCGCCAGGAATGCGGGTATTGGTGCTTTAGCCGGCCGCGCGCCAGCAACATGCCGCGCTCGATCAGTGCCTTGATCACGGCCTCGTTGGCGTCGCCCTTTTCGCCCTTGTCGTTGATGACGCGCTTGCCCGTGCGGCACCGGGCGCCTGATCGGTGAAGGCGCCGTTCTCATCGACGGTGTAGGGGATCGCTGTGTTGATGCCGCGCGCTTGAAGCTCGCGCGCATTTGCGGTCCAGACGTCGAAGTCCTCGCGGCCATGGCCGGGCGCGGTGTGCACAAAGCCGGTACCGGTATCGTCGGTGACGTGATCGCCGGACAAAAAAGCGGCACCGTGAACTCTGATCGCTGAACGGCACGCTCTATCGCGGCTCGAAGCCCGTGATGTGGAGCGTAGTGGAAAAGACTGCACTGGCGGAGGCCGAAGTCGAGTACGAGGACTATACGAGCGATACGGTGTGGGTGAAGTTTCCGGTGTCGTCGCCGGCCCATGGCGTGCTGGCATCGGCGTCCGTGTTGATCTGGACCACCACGCCATGGACGCTGCCCGGCAACCGCGCCATCTCCTTCTCGCCGAAGATCGCCTATGGCCTCTACAAGGTCACCGACGCGCCCGCCGACAACTGGGCCAAAAATGGCGACCTCCTGATCCTCGCCGATGCGCTCGCCGAAAGCGTGTTCAAGCAGGCCCGCGTCACCGCCTTCGAAAAAGTGCGCGAGATTCCAGCCGACACGCTCGATGCGGTGGAGTGCTCGCACCCGCTGAAGGGTTTTGGCGGCGAATATGAGTTCACGGTGCCGCTTTTGTCCGGCGATCACGTCACCGACGATACCGGTACCGGCTTTGTGCACACCGCGCCCGGCCATGGCCGCGAGGACTTCGACGTCTGGACCGCAAATGCGCGCGAGCTTCAAGCGCGCGGCATCAACACAGCGATCCCCTACACCGTCGATGAGAACGGCGCCTTCACCGATCAGGCGCCCGGTTTCACGGGCAAGCGCGTCATCAACGACAAGGGCGAAAAGGGCGACGCCAACGAGGCCGTGATCAAGGCACTGATCGAGCGCGGCATGTTGCTGGCGCGCGGCCGGCTAAAGCACCAATACCCGCATTCCTGGCGCTCCAAGAAGCCGGTGATCTTCCGCAACACGCCGCAATGGTTCATCGCGATGGACAAGCCGATCGCCGATGGCGGCAAGGTCAAACCCGGCGACACGCTGCGCGCCCGCGCGCTGCACGCGATCTCGGTGACGCAATGGGTGCCGCCGTCGGGGCAGAACCGCATCAACGGCATGATCAACAGCAAGCCCGACTGGGTGATCTCGCGCCAGCGCGCCTGGGGCGTGCCCATTGCCGTGTTTGTGCGCGAGAAGGGCGACGGCTCTGCGGAAATCCTTAAGGACGAGGCCGTCAACAAACGCATCGCGGACGCCTTCGAAAAGGAAGGCGCCGACGCCTGGTACATGGAGGGCGCCCGCGCGCGCTTTCTTGGGCCGCTTGCCAACGAGGACTGGAACAAGGTCGACGACATCTGCGACGTCTGGTTCGATTCCGGCTCGACGCATGCGTTCGTGCTGGAAGACCCCGTGCATTTCCCGGGCCTCGCCGGCATCAAGCGCAAGGTCGACGGCGGCGAAGATACCGTGATGTATCTCGAAGGAAGCGACCAGCATCGCGGCTGGTTCCAGTCGTCGCTCCTGGAGAGCTGCGGTACCCGCGGCCGCGCGCCGTTCGACGTCGTGCTCACGCACGGCTTCACGCTCGATGAGAACGGCCGCAAAATGTCGAAGTCGCTCGGCAACACCGTCGAGCCGCAAAAGGTGATGGCGCAATCCGGCGCCGACATCTTGCGGCTCTGGGTCTGCGCCACCGACTATGCCGACGATCAGCGCATCGGCCCGGAAATCCTCAAAACCACCATCGAGACCTACCGCAAGCTGCGCAATACGATCCGCTGGATGCTCGGCACCTTGCACCATTACGGAGCAACTGACGAGATCGCGACCAACGAAATGCCCGAGCTCGAGCGCTATATGCTGCATGAGCTATCGCTCCGCGCCGCGACGATCCACCGGGCCTACGCCGAGTTCGACTACAAGACCGTGGTCGCCACGCTGTCGGCGTTCATGAACAGCGAATTGTCGGCGTTCTACTTCGACATCCGGAAAGATACGCTCTATTGCGACCCGCCATCATCGATCGCGCGGAAAGCGGCGCTCACCACCATCGACATCATCTGCGACGCCGTCCTGAAATGGCTGGCGCCGATCCTCAGCTTTACCGCCGACGAAGCGTGGCTCATGTACCGGCCGGAAGGATCGCCGTCCGTGCATCTGCTCACCTTCCCGCACAATCCGGATGGCTATCGCAACGACGCGCTGGCGGCGAAATGGGAAACGATTCGCGAGGTTCGCCGCGTCGTCACCGGCGCGCTCGAGATCGAGCGCGCCGCCAAGAATATCGGTTCGTCGCTGGAAGCCTCGCCCGTGGTCTATGTCTCAGACAGGAACGATGCTCGCCGACGCTGTTCGATGGTGGATCTGCGCCGAAGTCTGCATCACCTCGAACTATGAGATCAGGGAAGCGTCGAAGCGCCGGCCGATGCGTTCCGCCTGGACGACGTTCCGGGCGTCGCGGTCGTGGTCGAAACAGCCGTGGGCATCAAATGCGCGCGTTCCTGGAAGATCTTGCCCACCGTCGGCGAGGATCCGGAATATCCCGACGTGACGCCGCGCGACGCCACAGGCGCTGCGCGAATGGAAGGCACTGGCAATAAATGTTTGGCCTCGCCGCTGCGCCCGCGGCGTGGATCGCCGCCGATTGTCGCGCTGGCGCCGACCAGGCCGTCAAGAAACTCTGGCTGCTCTACGGCTTCGATCTGGCCAGGGCGATCGCGGTCAGCGCTGACGCCGTTCCTCGACATCGTGCTGGCCTGGAATATCGGCATCAGCTACGGCTGGTTCCGCGAGGCCGATCGCCCCGTCGGGCTGTGGGCTTCGCCTCAAGGCGGCTCGCCGTCATTCGCTCGCGATCTGGCTCGTGCGCACCGGCGCGCGCCTGTCGGGCCTCGCACTCGGCCTCATCATCGGCGGCGCCGTCGGCAATGCGATCGACCGCGCCGTACATGGCGCCGTGATGGAATTCGTGCTGTTTCACATCACCGCACCCGGGGGACCTTCCAATGGGTACGTCTTTAACGTCGCCGATATGGCGATCGTTGCCGGAGTCGCGATTTTGTTGTAAGATCCCTGTTTATCCGAGATGCCGCAAAAGCGCCCTGATCGTATTCGAATAAAACCACCGGGGACGATGTGGCGCCTTCGCGCCGAAGCGCATTCGCGGCTGGCAGGTGAACGTGCCGAAACAACTCCAGTCGCCGGGCATTAAACCGCTGATCGCCTGCGGCTCGCCCGTCGCGAGCGGCAACGGACGCATCATGGGGAACGGCCATGCCGCAAAAACAATCAATCGATGAAAATACAGTCGATGTAAATCCGGTCCAACTCGATCAGGTCGGCTCAAATGCGACCCGGAAACCACGAAATAATGGGAAACGAACCGGTATGATCTCGCGCGCCGTGCTCGGCGCGGCATTTGGTGCATGCCTCGTCATAGCGGGCGGCATTGGCGCCGCCTACGCGGAAGATGACGAGGAGAGCATACTGCCCGACCAGAAATTCTTCGCGCGCCCTGCTGCGCGACTCGGCTTGCGGAACGGGCAGGAGGCCGGCATCGATTACAAGGAACGGCCGCCGCTGGTCGTCCCACCGAGCCGCGACCTGCCGGCAGCCGCAGCAGACGGCTTCGCCCGCCGAACGCAGCATCCGGCGTGGCCCGCCGATTACGATGAAAAGCAGCGCAAGGCCGCGATAGAAAGCCCAAACCGAGCGCAGCCGGTATGTCTGGGAGGATGAGGTCAGGCAGCTTTCGCCCCAGGAATTGGCCGCCAACAAGTCTGCGGCGCCGGGCCCTGGAGGCCGCGTCGCGCCCGTCGATCTGCCGGGACCGCAAATGAGCCCGGCCGAACTCGGGCTACAACACCGGGATGTTCAGCAAACTTTTCTCGGCACCGGCTCAGCGATAACGGACGAAGTACTCAACCTTCACCAAGGAACCGCCACGCACCGCATTGACCGATCCCGCCGGTCGGCTATCGAACGCCGTCGCCGGCCGAACCATACGGCCTGCGGAACTCACGGGATGTTCAGGAAGAACGGTCAGAGACCGCCAAGAAGAGGGCGAGCCCTCGCGCAAAATGAGTGCAGTTGACAGGTGCGAGGGCGAGGCCGGCAGGCTTGTGGTGTCGCGTTCGGCTTGCGGCGAACGCCGCACTTGGCGCACCGGGCTTGCCGGGTTCGCCGTGACGGCGGCGCTTGGCGCGTTCCTCGCCGGTCCGGCCGCCGCCGAGGGTCCGGACATTTCCCATTTCACGCTGTCCAACGGATTGGAGGTCGTGGTCATTCCGGACCATCGTACCCCGGTCGTCACTCACATGATCTGGTACAAAGTCGGATCGGCCGACGAGACCGCCGGAAAATCCGGACTGGCGCATTTCCTTGAGCACCTGATGTTCAAAGGTACCGCCAAAACATCCAGCGGGCCGCTTCTCGCAGACGCTTGCCACCATCGGGGGCCAGGAGAATGCGTTCACGACTCGAGATTACACCGCCTATTTCCAGCGCATCGCCAAGCAATCCTTGCGACCGTGATGGAGTTCGAGGCCGATCGCATGACCGGCCTCGATCTGACGGACGAACCAATGTGCTGCCGGAGCGCGACGTCGTGCTCGAAGAGTACAACATGCGGGTCGCCAACAATCCGGAGGCGCGGCTGAACGAGCAGATCGATGGCGGCGCTCTATCTCAACCATCCCTATGGGCGGCCGGTGATCGGCTGGCACCACGAAATCGAAAAGCTCAACCGCGAGGATGCGCTTGCCTTCTACCGCCGCTTCTACGCGCCGAACAATGCGATCCTGGTGATCGCCGGCGACGTCGACGGCAAGGAAGTCAAGCCGATGGCCGAACAGACCTTCGGCAAGGTCGCGGCACAGCCCGCGATCCGGCGCAGCGCGATCGCGCCCGCAGGAGCCGGAGCCGGTCGCGGCGCGCACCGTGACGCTGGCGGACCCCCGGGTCGAGCAGCCGACCTGCAACGCAATTACCTCGTGCCGTCCGGCCGTACCGCCGAGCCGGGGAAGTCCGGGCGCTCGACGTGCTGGCGCATGTGATGGGCGGCGGCAGCACCACCATCTCTATCGCGCGCTCGTGGTCGAGCAGCCTCTCGCGGTCAGTGCCGGCGCCGTTATCAGGGCACCTCGCTCGATTGACGCAGTTCACGATCTCGGCGTCGCCCGAATCCGCTGCCGACGTACTTTCGCGCAAATCGAACAGGCGATCGACGCGTGATCCTCCGAAAGTCATCGCAAAATCCGGCATAACGCCCGAGGATCTTGAACGGGTCAAGACCCAATTGATCGCCGAGGCGATCTACGCCCAGGACAATCAGGCCACGTTGGCGCGCTGGTATGGCGGCGCGCTCACCACCGGTGCTTACCGTCGAAGAGATCCGAAGCTGGCCGGAGCGCGATCCGCGCCGTGACCGCCGACGCCGTCCGGGCCGCCGCGCGAACTGGCTCGACAAGAAGCGTTCGGTGACCGGCTATCTGATCAAGGAATCACCGCGCACAAGCGCGAGGAGAAGCGTTCGTGATCCATCTTTCCTCAGCACCCGCGCATTCGTTGTCGCCGCCGGTGTCATGCTGACCGCTGGCATCGACGCCGTCGCACGCCGCGGCCAAAATCCAGCATCTGATCACGCCGGGCGGCATCGAGGCCTGGTTCGTGCAGGACGCCACCGTGCCGCTGATCGCGATGGAATATGCTTTCGGCGGCGGCGCGCAGGATCCCGCCGACAAGCCCGGCGTCGGCAACTCTGTCGCCGACCTGCTCGACGAAGGTTCGGGCGATCTCGACTCCGAAGACGTTCCACGAGCATCTCGACCGCCGCGCCATCGAATTGAGTTTTAACTCGACCCGCGATTACTTCCGCGGTTCGTTGCGCATGCTCAAGGACAACCAGGACGAAGCCTTCGACCTGCTGCGGACCTCGCTGACCTCGCCGCATTTCGACAGCGCCGATGTCGAGCGGATTCGCTCGCAGATCATCTCGAACCTGCGCCGCGACACCTCCAATCCGACCGCGCTGGCGGGGCGCAAGTTCCTGGAAACTCGCCTATGGCGACCATCCCTACGGCCGGCAGGTCCCGGCACCCTGGAAAGCGTCCCGAAGATCGATGTCGCCGATCTGAAGGACTATGTCCGCCGCGTGCTGGCGAAGGATACGCTGAAGATCGCCGTGGTCGGCGACGTCGACGCGGCGACCCTCGGCCAATTGCTCGACAAGACCTTCGGCGGCTTGCCGGCCAAGGCCAGCCTGACGCCGGTCGCCGATATCGAAGCCGCCAAGCCGCCGCAGCGCGCCTTCATCCCGCTCGACGTGCCGCAGACCGTGATGACCTTCGGCGGTCCCGGCGTCGCGCGCCACGATCCGAATTTCATGGCCGCCTATGTCGTGAACCACATTCTCGGCGGCGGCACGCTGTCGTCGCGGCTCTATCACGAGGTCCGCGAGAAACGCGGGCTCGCCTATTCGGTCTATGAATCGCTGCTGTGGATGGATCACTCCGCGCTGTTCATCGGCAACACCGGCACCCGCGCCGACCGCGCCGGCGAAACCGTCGATGCCGTCGACAGGAAGTCCGCCGCATGGCCGAGGACGGCCCGACCCAGCAGGAACTGGACCAGGCCAAATCCTATCTCAAGGGCTCGCAGATGCTGGCGCTCGACACCTCCTCGAAACTCGCCTCCGCGCTGCTGCAATACCAGTTGGACAAGCTGCCGATCGACTACATCGAGAAGCGCAACGCCATCGTCGATGCGGTGACGCTGGACGACGCCAAGAAGGCCGCCAAGCGGCTGTGGGGCCAGGGTCTGCTCACCGTGATCGTCGGCCGCGCCCCGCAAGCCGCGGCCGAGCCGGCGGCCGCGACCCCGCCGCCGACGGCGAATTAGCGTCTCCGCGAGCCGGACCAACGCCGCAAAACCGGTATCTTGTCTGGTCCGAATCCTGGGGATATCCGGGCCTCCGGTGACGCCATGCTGCGGATTTCCCGCGACCTCGCAATCGACGAGAACGACATCGAGATCTCTTTCGTCCGCGCCTCCGGCCCGGGCGGGCAGAACGTCAACAAGCTCTCGACCGCCGCGCAATTGCGGTTCGATACGCGCCGGATCGCGCTGCCGCCGGATGCCGCAGCGCGGCTCGACCGGCTCGCGGGCCAGCGCATGACCAAGGACGGCGTGATCGTGATTCATGCGCAGCGCTTCCGCACCCAGGAGCGCAACCGCGCCGATGCGATCGACCGCCTGCTGAACTGCTTGCGCGAGGCGATGGTGCGCCCGACTCCGCGGCGCGCCACCCAGCCGACGCCTGGGATCGAAACAGCGCCGGCTGGAAGGCAAGAAGCGCCGCAGCGACGTCAAGGCGAAGCGCGGCTCGGCGCGGCTTTGACGACTAGGCCAGCCGTCTGCCCGCAGCCGGCTTCCGCCGCGCGCTGCCGGCGCTTTTTGTTCCACATAAACAGCCCGCTACTACCACGCATCTGTCCGCGACGACCTAAGCTCGGTTCGCGCCAACGGTGATATCATGAGCAAACGACGTGCGATACTCGTCATCGGGCTGGGATTTTGCAGCGCGAAGCGACGTCGCCGGCGCTGCTCGGCGCAAATGTCATTGCCGGCGGCAAAGCCACCCGACGGCGCGGCGCTCTTCAAGCAGCAATGCGCGACCTGCCACACCACCAGTCTTCCGACGCCGCCGGCAGGGGCCGCCGCTGTTCGAGATCGTCGGCCGGCAGGCCGGCACGGTCGAAGGGTTCCACTATTCGCCGGGCCTGCGCAGGCCGATTTCACCTGGGACGAGAAGCCAAGCTCGATGCCTGGCTGACCAACCCGCAGGCCGTCATTCCCGGCGCCATCATGGCCTACCGCCAGGCCAAGGCCGAAACGCGCGCCGCCATCATCGCCTATCTCAAGGGGTTGAACTGAATGGCAAAGCCGGTTCACTCGATGATCCGCGTGCTCGACGAAGCGAGAGTCGCTCGACTTCTACGCCCGCGCATTCGACCTGCAGATCGCCGATCGTCTCAATTTTCCGGACTTCGCGCTGATCTATCTGCGTCACCCGTCGTCGCCGTTCGAGCTCGAACTGACGGTCAATTTCGGTCGCAAGGAGCCTTACGTCGCGGGCGACGGATACGGCCATCTCGCCGTCGTGGTCGACGATCTCGATGCCGAGCACGCCCGGTTCGAGCGCGAGAAATTGTCGCCCGGACCGCTGCGCGATTTCAAGCATGACGGCGCGACGCTGGCGCGCTTTTTCTTCGTCTCCGATCCCGACGGCTACAAGATCGAGGTGATCCAGAAGGGTGGCCGCTTCGGTTAGTGCAATCAACGAACGTTCAATGGAGGATAGCCCATGAGAGAAGTTGATCGTCGAGGCAAATACAGCCGCCGAATCTTTCCTGCAGGGTGCTGCGACCGCGGTTCCGGTCGTCGCCGTTGCGGCCAGCACCGGGATCGGCATCGAGGATGCGTGGGCCGACGATGCGACCACGCTGCGCCCGGCGACCTTGAAGACGCTGGTGAAAGGTCGCGCGCGACATCTATCCGCACGACTTCCTGGTCGACAGCTACTACATCACCGCGATCAAGCCGTGGGACGGCAAGGCGGCGAAGGACCCGGCCGTCAAGGCGCTGCTTGAAGACGGCGTCCGGCGTCTCGATCAGGACGCCCAGGACCGGCACAAGGTCGCTTACGCTCAAGTCCCCTGGGAAGCCGACCGCGTCGTGCTGCTGCAGGGCATCGAGCAGACCGATTTCTTCAAGAAGGTCCGCTCCGATCTTGTTGTCTCGCTCTACAACCAGGAAGAGCTGTGGCCGAAATTCGGCTACGAGGGCTCGTCCGCCGAGCATGGCGGCTACATCAAGCGCGGTTTCAACGACATCGACTGGCTGCCGAAAGTCTAGGCGCCTCGGCACAAAACAGTCGGGAGGACATCATGGCAAAATTCGATCTGAACGATGATGGCGTGGTCGTAATCGTCGGCTCCGGCGCCGGCGGCGGCACGCTCGGCAATGAACTGGCGCAGAAAGGCGTCAAGGTGGTGATCCTCGAGGCCGGCCCGCGCACCGAGATCCAGGACTTCATCAACAACGAATGGGAAAGCTTCACGCAGCTCGCGTGGACCGACATGCGAACGACATCCGGCAACTGGCGCGTCGCCAGGGATTTTCCCAATCTGCCGGCGTGGATCGTCAAATCGGTCGGCGGCTCGACGGCGCATTGGGCCGGCGCGTCGCTGCGGTTCGACGAGCACGAATTCAGGGTCCGAAGCACCTATGGAACGTGCCGGGCGCCAACCTGCTCGACTGGCCGATCACGCTTGCCGAAATGGAGCCGTGGTACGCCAAGGCCGAAGACAAGATGGGCGTGACCCGCACCAACAACATTCCGGGATTGCCGGGCAACAACAACTTCAAGGTGATGGAGGCCGGCGCCAAGAAGCTCGGATACAAGGAAGTCCACACCGGGCGGATGGCGATCAACAGCGAGCCGCGCGACGGCCGCGGCTCCTGCCAGCAAATCGGTTTCTGTTTCCAGGGCTGCAAATCCGGCGCGAAATGGTCGACGCTCTACGCCGAAATCCCGAAGGGCGAAGCGACCGGCAATCTCGAGGTTCGTCCCAACAGCATGGCGCTCAAGATCGAGCACGATGCATCGGGCAAGGTCACCGGCGTCGTCTATGCCGACGAAGCCGGCAAGATGCAGCGCCAGAAGGCGCGCATCGTCGCGGTCGCCGGCAATTCGATCGAGAGCCCGCGGCTGTTGCTCAACAGTGCGTCCAGCACGTTCCCCGACGGCCTCGCCAACAGCTCCGGCCAGGTCGGCCGCAACTACATGCGTCACATGACCGGCAGCGTCTATGCGGTTTTCGACAAGTCGGTTCACATGTATCGCGGCACCACCATGGCCGGCATCATCCGCGACGAGGCGCGGCACGATCCGTCGCGCGGCTTCATGGGCGGCTATGAAATGGAAACGCTGTCGCTCGGTTTGCCGTTCATGGCGGCGTTCCTCAATCCGGGCGCCTGGGGACGTCCGTTCACCGCGCGATGGAAGGCTATCCGCGCATGGCCGGGATGTGGCTGGTCGGCGAGGATATGCCGCAGGAGACCAACCGCGTGACGCTCGACCCGAAAGCCAAGGATAAATTCGGCATGCCGGTCGCGAGCGTGCATTACGACGATCATCCCAACGACGTCGCCATGCGCGATCACGCCTACAAACAGGGTTCCGCGGTCTACGAGGCCGTCGGCGCGACCGTGACCTATCCGACCACGCCCTATCCCAGCACCCACAACATGGGCACCAACCGGATGAGCGCGAAGGCCAGGGACGGCGTCGTGAACAAATTCGGCCAGACCCACGACATCAAGAACCTGTTCGTCTCGGACGGCAGCCAGTTCACCAGCGGCGCGGCCTGCAATCCGACGCTGACCATCGTGGCGCTGGCGATCCGGCAGGCGGATCACATCGCCGGCGCCATGCAGCGAAAGGAAATCTGGCGTGCGCAGAGAAGGAAGCGGCTCCGTCCGGAAGCGGCATGGAGCCGCTTCCGTGCTGATAGACTCGCAGCCGGGCGAAACCGGCAAGATTATTCGGCGGCGACGAGCCATTCGGCGCGGCCGCGCCAGAAATTCGGCGACAGCCGCGGCACTTTTCGATCGATAGATCAGGCAGGAGCAGCGCAGCAGCGAAGCGAAATTATGCACCTCGCCGCAATGATCGAGCACCTCGCTGTGAAGCGTCGTCAGGAATTTCGCGAGACTCATGTCTTCCTTGCTCGCGATTTCTTCCAGCGTATCCCAGAACGCCATCTCCAGCCGGATCGACGTGCAATGGCCATCGATGCGCAGCGATCTGGTCTGCAATTCATAGTCCCGTTGAGGCTGGTGAGCGAACAGCTGGCACATGGATATCCTCCCGATCTTTTATAGCTTTTCTAAACGATATACCCGGTCGGCACGGTCACAATTTCCTGCTCGAGCAACGCCGCACGATGTTGAACATGCAAAGCTCAGCACTGTGGATAGGCCGGCTTCGCATCCCACGGGGATAGCAATGCGTCTCTGCCCTCGGCCGCCTGCCCTCCTCTGACCGGAAAAGCCCCTAGATTGCGCCCTGCCGCACCACGAAGTCGACCTGCAAGTCCATGCCCGTCCGCCAGCTCCCCGAACAGGTCGTCAACCGCATCGCCGCCGGCGAAGTGGTCGAGCGTCCCGCGAGCGTGGTCAAGGAACTGGTGGAGAACGCCATCGACGCCGGCGCCAGCCGGATCGACATCTTCACCGATGGCGGCGGCCGGCGGCGGATCGGCATCACCGACGACGGCAGCGGCATGACCCCTGGCGATCTCGCGCTGGCGGTCGATCGCCATGCCACCTCCAAGCTCGACGACGAGGATCTGCTGCGGATCCGCACGCTGGGGTTTCGCGGCGAGGCGCTGCCCTCGATCGGCGCGGTGGCGAAGCTCGGCATCACCACGCGCCATGCCAGCGAGCCGCATGCCTGGTCGCTGTCGGTCGAAGGCGGCGTGAAATCGCCGATCATGCCGGCGGCGCTTGTCGCACGGCACCCGCGTCGAGGTCAGCGATCTCTTTTACGCGACGCCGGCGCGGCTGAAATTTCTCAAGACCGACCGCACCGAGGCCGAAGCGATCCGCGAGGTGGTGCGGCGCCTCGCGATGGCGCGGCCCGACATCGCCTTTACGCTCGCCGGCGAGGAGCGCGCGCCGGTCACCTGGGCCGCGGCGCTTGCCCGGCGCCACCGGCCGGCTGACCCGGCTCGGCGATATCCTGGGCGCGGATTTTCGTGCCAGCGCCATCGAGGTGCGCGCCGAGCGCGAGGGCGTCGTGGTCGAAGGCTTTGCCGCGGCGCCGTCGCTGACCCGCGCCGAACGCACTCGGGCAATATCTGTTCGTCAACGGCCGCCCGGTGCGCGACAAGCTCATTCTCGGCGCGGTGCGCGCGGCCTATTCCGACTATCTGCCACGCGACCGCCATCCGGTGGTGGCGCTGTTCGTGACGCTCGATCCGCGCGAGGTCGATGCCAATGTGCATCCGGCCAAGACCGAGGTGCGGTTTCGCAACGCCGGCCTGGTGCGCGCGCTGATCGTGCACGCGCTGAAAGAGGGCCTTGCCCGCGAAGGCAAGCGCACCGCGGCCAACAGCGACGGCGCCGCGATCGCCGCGTTCCGCCCGTCGTTCGCGCCGCGGCCCGGCAACTGGGACTGGCGGCGCTCGCCGGCCTATCCGGTGAGCCCGATGCCTTCGTTCGACGGCGCGGCGGCGCCGTCGTTTGCCGAACCCGGACAGGCCGCATTCGACGTCGGCGCGCCCACCGCCGACGTGCGCTTCGAGGCGCAGCCATCGGCTGAGCTGATCGATCGTCCGCTCGGCGCGGCGCGGACGCAAATCCATGAGACCTATATCGTGTCGCAGACCCGCGACGGGCTTATTGTCGTGGACCAGCACGCCGCGCATGAGCGCATCGTCTATGAGCGGCTGAAGGCCTCACTGGCGCATAACGGCGTGCAGCGGCAGATCCTCCTGATCCCGGAGATCGTCGAGCTGGATGAAGCGACGGTGGAGCGGCTGCTGACGCGCGCGGACGAGCTTTCGTCGTTCGGGCTGGCGATCGAATCCTTCGGACCCGGCGCGGTCGCGGTGCGCGAGACGCCGTCGCTGCTCGGCAAAACGGATGCGGGCGGGTTGTTGCGCGATCTCGCCGAGCACATGGCGGAATGGGACGAGGCGCTGCCGCTGGAGCGCCGGCTATTGCATGTCGCCGCCACCATGGCCTGCCACGGCTCGGTGCGCGCCGGCCGACGCCTCAAGCCGGAAGAGATGAACGCGCTGCTCCGCGAGATGGAAGACACGCCGAATTCCGGCCAGTGCAACCACGGCCGCCCGACCTATGTGGAACTGAAGCTTTCGGATATCGAGAAGCTGTTCGGGCGAAGGTGAGACGCCGTAGGATGGGTTGAGCGCAGCGATACCCATCACCTCGTGTGAAGCCATTGATGGGTTTCGCTGCACTCAACCCATCCTACGGACTCCGCAAAAACACGAACTCCGTGTCGTCATAAGCCCGCCGCTCCAGCTCCTCGTAACCGTCCGGCGCCGCGAACGCGGCGGCCTTGGCTTCCTCGACCACCAGCAAGGCGCCCGGCGTCAGCCAGCCGCCATCGCGCAGCGAGGCCAGTGCCTTTTCGGCAAGCCCCTTGGCGTAGGGCGGATCGAGGAACACCAGCGAAAACGGCTCGACCGGATGGGCCGAGCCGAGATTGGTGGCGTCGCGGCGGAAAACCTTGGTCACCCCGCCCAGCCCCAGCGCCTCGACATTGTTGCGGAGCAGCGCGCGCGCCTCGGCGCCGTTGTCGACGAAAAGCGCAAACCTGGCACCGCGCGAGACCGCTTCGATGCCGAGCGCGCCGGTGCCGGCAAACAAATCCAGCACGCGCGCGCCTTCGATCGGATCGTCGTAGGCGTGAACCAGGATATTGAACACCGACTCGCGCAAGCGATCCGCGGTCGGTCGGATCTCGCGCGAGGCGGGCGAAGCGAGATTGCGGCCCTTCAATCGTCCGCCGACCACGCGCATCGCAAACTTACTCGTCCTTTGGCTTGAAATCGCGCTTGCCGTGATAGCCGCGCTGCGGACGGCGTGGCGGACCATAGCCGTTGGCTTCGGCCTCGTTGCGCGTGCGTGCTTCCTCGCTGCCGGTGCGCTGCACCAGCACGCGGCGGCCCTGGCGGTCGGCGACAAGCGCGTTCTTGCCCGACGGTTTGAACGGCTTTTTGCCGCGCGGCGCGTCAGCCGCTTCGGAGTCCGCGCTCGGCTCGCCCGGCATCGGCCGGTTAAAATCCGCGCCCGCGAGCGTGGATATCTTCTCTCCAAGCTGTTCGCGCAGCACGCGGGTCCTGACCTCCTCGACCTCACCTTCGGCCAACTCGCCCAGTTGAAACGGCCCGTAAGACACCCGGATCAGCCGGTTCACTTCAAGACCGAGATGCGCCATCACGTTGCGTACCTCGCGGTTCTTGCCTTCGCGGATCGCGAACACCAGCCAGACATTGGCGCCCTGGTCGCGCTCCAGCGTCGCGTCGATCGGCCCGTATTTGACGCCGTCGACCTCGACACCCTGCTTTAACGCGTCAAGCTGGCCCTGCGTCACCTCGCCATGGGCGCGGACACGATAGCGCCGCAGCCAGCCGGTATCGGGCAGTTCGAGAGCGCGCGCGAGCCCGCCGTCATTGGTCAGGAGCAACAGGCCCTCGGTGTTGAAATCGAGCCGGCCGATCGAGATCAGCCGCGGTAGGCCCTCCGGCAGATTGTCGAACACGGTCGGCCGCCCTTCGGGGTCGGCATGTGTGGTCATCAGCCCACGCGGCTTGTGAAACATGAAGAGCCGCGTGCGCTGGCGCGACGGCAACGGCTTGCTGTCGACGGTGACGACATCGTTCTCGGTGACATCGAGCGCCGGCGAATTGATGACGCGGCCGTTGACGGTGACACGGCCCTGCACGATCCATTCCTCGGCATCCCGGCGCGACGCGAGGCCAGCGCGCGACACCACCTTGGCGATGCGCTCGCCCGATTTCTTGACGCGCGGAGGCTGCGGCGCGCGCTTTTCGAATTCCGGCTTGCGCTCGCGATAGGCACCACGGCCGCCGAACGCCGGGCGCTTTGCGAAAATCTTGCCGTCGTCCTCATTGTCGCGGCGCGGCCGGTCGCCAAAGCGATCGGACGAACGCCCCTCGCTGCGCGGATGTTCCTGCCAGTCGGAGCGGCCTTCGGGCCGTTGACGCGGGCGGTCGAATTTCGGGCGATCCTCGCGTGAACGCGAAAACCGCGGACGCTCCTCGCCTCCACGATCTCCAGGGTCGCTCTGGCGACCCCGGTCGCGCGGCTTGTCGTAACGCGGCTTGTCGAATTTCGGCCGGTCAAAACTACGCGCGCCGTCACGGGGCGGACGCGCACTGCGTTCCGGACGGTCTGCACCAGACTCGCGCTTCTGCCACGGCTTGGAATCGCCGCGGGGCGGACGGTCGCCAAAATCGTTGCGCGGGCCACGGTCGGGCGCACCACGGGAAAATTTCTTGTCGCCGCCGAATTTTCGCTCCGGCCGATCGCCGTCGCGCGGCGGTCGCGGGGTATACGGGCGATCACCTCGCGGGCGGTCGCCGTCCTTGCGAAAACCCTCGCCGCGCGGCGTGTAGGGCCGCTTCTCGCCGTCGCGGTCGCGCGACGCATAGGGCTTTTTGTCAGCGAATTTCCGGTCGGAAAATCGCGCGGCTGGGCGGTCGCCGCGCGGCGTGTAAGGGCGCTTTTCACCGTCGCCGCTTCGCGACGGACGATCCGCGAACGGACGATCACCGCGGGGGCGATCGTCGCGGCTGAACCGCGGCGGACGACCTTCGCGATCGCCACCGTAAGGCTTGGCCGAACCCGAATAAGGCTTCTTGCCGTAAGATCTGGCGCCGTCGGATTTCCCGGCGTAAGGCCGCCGTTCGCCGTCGCGCTTGTCGCCGTCGGCTTTGCCGGCAAAGCCGCGCTTGGCGAATTTCTTCTCCGGGCCCCGGGGACGGCCGGAGCGGCCCTTGCCGCCTCCGGGCCGATCACGCCGGCCGCGGGAATCGTTGTCTTTATCGTTGTCGCGGGGCATGAAGGGTCTCACTAAGGTGCAGAACAATGGCGATACGCGCGCTGTCAGCGGCGCCATCTCACGCAAAGCCGAAAATCCACTTTTGCTGAAGGCGCATCTACTAGCAGGTTTCTTCAGATGATACGAGGCATGAACGCCCCTTCTTTCATGGATTTGGCACTGAAAACGGCGGAAAATGCCGGAAAGTCCGGCGAAGTTCCGATCGGATGCGTGATCGTCAGGGATTACGAGGTCATCGCCACTGCCGGAAACCGGACGCTCACAGACCGCGACCCCACCGCGCACGCCGAAATATTGGCGATCCGGCAGGCGGCTGAGCGGATCGGCACCGAGCGACTGGTCGACTGCGATCTCTATGTCACGCTGGAGCCCTGCACGATGTGCGCGGGTGCGATCTCGTTCGCGCGGATCCGGCGGCTCTATTACGGCGCGGCCGACCCCAAGGGCGGCGCGGTCGATTCCGGCGTGCGCTTCTTTGCCTCGCCGACCTGCCATCACGCGCCGGAGGTCTATTCCGCGGTCGGCGAAAGCGAAGCCGCAAGCCTGCTGCGGGAGTTTTTCAAGGCAAGGCGATGAAGGCCTCGATGCGCGACCGAACATCGCTGTCATCACCCGCGAAAGCGGATGATCCAGTAATCCAGAGAAAGTCCTGATCAATCGATAGGCCGCGGCGTACTGGATACCCGCTTTCGCGGGTATGACAGGTCATTGTGGCTACCCCGCCAGAAAAAACTCCCGCAGCAGCCTCGCCGTCTGATCCGGATTCTCCTCCGTCAAAAAATGACCGGAATTGACCGGCGATCCCGTGACGTTGGTCGCCCATTTTTTCCAGGTGTCGAGCGGCGTTGCCGCGGCGGAGGCAATGCCGGCATCGCCCCATAATGCCAGCATCGGGATGGTGATCTTCTTGGCTTGCTCGAAATCGGCCTTGTCGATTTCATAATCGGAATAGGCGCCGGCGCGGTAATCCTCGCACATCGCATGCACGCGCGAGGGATCGCGGAACGGCGCGAGATAATGCTCGAGCGCGCGCGGATCGATGGCGTCGAGAGTTTTGCTCTTGGTCTGGCTCGCCATCTTCTGCTTCAGGAAGAATTCGCCCGCGCCCGAGATCAGCGTCTCCGGCAACGGATAAGGCTGCGCCAGAAACGTCCAGTGATAGATTTTCAGCGCATAGAGCCGGTTCATGCGCTCCCAGTAGTTGTAAGTCGGCAGGATATCCAAGACCGCGAGCCGCGACAGCCGGCCGGGGTGGTCGAGCGCCAGCCGATACGACACGCGGCCGCCGCGGTCGTGGCCGGCGAGGGCGAAATGCACATGGCCGAGTTGTTCCATCGCTTCCACCATGGTCTTCGCCATCTCGCGCTTGGTGTAGGGCGTGTGATCCCTGTCGCTCTCCGGCATGTCCGACCAGCCATAGCCCGGCAGGTCGGCGATGATCAGCGTGAATTTGTCGGCAAGCCGCGGCGCCACCTGGTGCCACATCACATGGGTCGAAGAAAATCCGTGCAGCAGCAACAGCGGCGGGCCGCCGCCGCCGACGCGGGCAAAGATGCGGCCCGAAGAGGTGTTGATCCATTTGGATTGATAGCCGGGAAACAGGTCGGCGAGATCGGGCATCTTTCATTCTCACGTCATCATCCGCCCGACGGGCCAGCGCGAGCGCTGCCCGATGACGGGCTCCAGCGGACGATCCAGTAAACACCAATACCGCCGTCGACAACAACCACCGCGGCATATTGGATGCCTCGCATGCGCGGGGGTATCACGAAGGGTGCTTCAAACTTTGTTTGTCGTTGCCGCTGGCGCGTCTGGGATATATGCCATTTCAAGAACAACCTAGAGGAAATGCCATGTCGATCGATTTCGAGATCCCGGCCGAAGCCAAGGCGATCCGCGAGAAGGTGCGCAAATGGGTGCATGACGAATGCATTCCGGCGGAGAAGGAACTGGACAGCAAGCCGTTCGACGAAGTGCTCGGCAGGCTGCGAGCGAAGGCACGCACGCAAGGGTTGTGGTGCCCGTTCGTACCGAAGGAATATGGCGGCATGGGGCTCGGCCCGCTTGCGAATGCGCTGGTGCAGATGGAGCTCGGCGAGAGCCTGCTGGGCGCGCTGTCGATGAATACGCAGGGGCCGGACGACGCCTCGATGATGACGATCCTGGCGCACGGTACCGACTATCAGAAGGAGAAATTCCTCAAACCACTATTGAACGGCGACAAGCGGATCTGCTTCTCGATGACGGAGAAGGCCGCCGGCGCCGACGCCACCGGCATGCAGACCTCAGCGGTAAAAGACGGCAACGAGAATTACGTCCTCAACGGCGAGAAGTGGTTCTCCTCCTCCGCCAGTGTCGCCGACATGGCGCTGGTGATGGCGAAGACCGATCCGGATGCGCCGCGCCACAGGCAGTATTCGACCTTCATCGTCGAGCTGCCGAACCCGGGTTACCGCATCAAGCGCAACATCAAGAACATGGCCATTGAAGGCCCGTATTACGACGAGGTCCATGGCGGCCACTCCGAGATCGAGATCAAGGATCTGAAAGTGCCGGCCGACAATCTGCTCGGCGGCGAAGGCAACGGTTTTAATATGGGCCAGCATCGGCTGGCCTATGGCCGTCTGCGACACGGCATGCACAACGTCGCAAAGGCCCAGCGCGCGCTCGACATGGCGGTCGCCCACATCACCAAACGGTCAACCTTCGGCGTGCCGCTGGCCGATCGCCAGGCGGTGCAGTTCATGCTCGCCGAATGCGCAAGCGAGCTCTATATCGGCCGGCTGATGCTGCTGCACATCGCCTACAAGGCGGAAAAGGGCATGGACTTGCGACAGGAGAACTCGATCGCCAAAGTGTACCTGGCGCATATGGTGCACAAGGTGATCGACACCGCGATTCAGCTGCACGGCGCGCTCGGCTTCAGCCAGGATACGCCGCTGGCGCAATGGTACACCCAGGTCCGCTCGCAACGGCTGGTCGACGGTCCGGACGAAGTGCACAAATGGCGGGTCGGCCGCAACGTCATCAAGGCGTTCCGCGAGCACGGCACCACGGCGTCGGCCGCGGGCGGTGATTTGCTGTAGAGCGTTTTCAAGCGAAGTGGATACCGGTTCGCGTTAAGAAAACGCGTCAAACAACACGCGCCTCATTCGAACGGATCGCCTTTGATGTTCGGCCTGGTTTGCCTGACCCTGCGCAGCGTGATCGGCGAGCCGTCCGACTGGAACTGCAATTCGTATTTCTTGCCGCTTTTATCGGTCGCGGCGCATGAGATGCTGGAGACTTGTCGCGCCGCGAAATTTCCCAGCTGCTTGCAATATCCCGCCGAAAATTCGACCGCCGGGACCGGAAGGCCATCGGCCTTCGGCCGGTCCTTGGAGCTCAGCAGCATGCGGTCGACCGGCAGTTCGTAGAGATAATTCTGGGTCCTCTGACCATTTTCACCGGAGAACGAGACGATGTGGCTGTCGTCCGCCGGGTCGTCGAGCGCAATTGCGAAATTGACCCGGCCCTTTTCGCTGTGGAAGAAGCCTACGGCCTTGCATGCAAAATCGCGGCCCGCGATCTTGAGTGTCGTGCATTTCCCCGACATCAGCGCGTAGATGTCGATGTCCGGGTCGTGTTGCTCAAGGTCGTTGGTAGCGGGCGGGCTGAGCGTCTGCGCTACCGACGGCGTTGCAAGGCACGCCAAGGCGACCGCGAGGATCAGCCCGCACGCACGCATCATCTTGCCCGGTCGAGGTCTCACCTGCATCACTCCTTACGCTCCCTTGCCACCGCCTGCCAGCCGATGTCGCGGCGGTAAAAGCCTTCCGGCCATTTGATGCGGTCGACGGCCGCATAGGCGCGCGCTTGCGCCTCGGTGACGGTCTTGCCGGCGCGCAGATGTTCAGCACGCGACCGCCATTAGCGAGGATCACGCCATCCTTCAGGGTCGTGCCGGCATGAAAGATCTCGACGCCTTCGACCTTGGCGGCCTCGTCGAGCCCTTCGATCACCGAGCCCTTGCTGTAGCTGCCCGGATAGCCTTTGGTGGCCATGATCACCGTCAGCGCGGCGTCGTCGAACCAGCGCAGGCTGAAATTCTTCAACTGCCCGTCGGCGCAGGCGATCAGCGCCGGCAACGACATCCGACATCATCCGCAGCATCAGCACCTGGCATTCGGGATCACCGAAGCGGGCGTTGTATTCGACGAGCTTTGGTCCATCCTTTGTCACCATCACCCCGGCATAGAGCACGCCCTTGTATGGCGATCCCATCGGCAGAAAGCGCCCGCAAGGTCGGCTTGATCATCTCCTCCATCACCCGCGCGCCCATCGCTTCGGTCATCACGGGCGCCGGCGAATAAGCGCCCATGCCGCCGGTGTTCGGGCCCTTGTCGCCGTCGAACGCGCGCTTGTGATCCTGCGCGGTTGCCAGCGGCAGCGCGTGCTCGCCGTCGCACAGTGCGAAGAACGAGGCTTCCTCGCCCTGCATGAACTCCTCGACCACGACCTCGGCGCCGGCCTCGCCGAAGCGCCACCGAACATCATGTCGACAGCGGCAAGCGCCTCTTGTTCCGTCATCGCCACGACGACGCCCTTGCCGGCGGCGAGCCCATCGGCCTTGACCACGATCGGCGCGCCCTGCGCGCGGATATAGGCTTTCGCGCTGTCGGCGTCGGTGAAGTGCTCGGTAGGCCGCGGTCGGAATGTTGTTGGCGCGGCACAGCGCCTTGGTGAATTTTTTCGAACTCTCCAGCCTTCCCGCGGCCCTGGTCGGCCCGAACGCCTTGAAGCCGGCCGTGTTGAGATCGTCGACGATGCCGGCCGCGATCGGCGCATCCGGGCCGACCACGACAAAATCCACCGCGCTGCGATTTGCAGAAATCGATCACGGCGGCGTGGTCGGCAATGTCGAGCGCCACGCATTCGGCTTCCCGCGCGATGCCGGCATTGCCCGGCGCGCACCAGAGTTTGGTCACCAGCGGAGAAGCCGCGATCTTCCATGCCAGGGCATGTTCGCGGCCGCCGGAACCGAGCAGAAGGATGTGCATGAATTGAGCCGGAACGAGGGAACCTCAGACCGGTTCGGTCGCACGAGTTTCCCTCCCCCTGCAAGGGGGCAAAGGGAGGAATGGCAGGCTCAAGGCTGCCGCGCCGAGGCCGCGATGATTTCCTGCAAGGTCGCGACATGGCGGGCGAACGCGCCGCGCCCGGCCGCGGTCGCGGTCACCGTGGTCTGCGGCTTCTTGCCGACAAAGGCCTTGTCGACCGCGACATAGCCGGCCTTCGACAGCGTCTCGATATGGGCGCCAAGATTGCCGTCGGTGGCGCCGGTCAGCTTTTTCAGCCGGGCAAACTCAAGCCCCGCGCTCGCCGGCAGCGCGTTCAGCGCCGCCATGATCCGTAAGCCGCAGCGGTTGATGAATGATGTCGTCGAGTTCGGCCATCGGAACTAGCTCCGGCGCATCCAGAGGCCGCCCAGGATCAGCCCGCCGCCGTTGACGACCGCCATCCACAGCAGAAACGCAGCGCCGGTGACGAAGAAATAGCCGATCAACGTCAGCACGGTGATGCCGAGGCCGATCGCAACAAAGGCAGGACCGAACCACAAGCCGGCGATGCAGTAGATCAGCATGAAATAGATCGGCCAGAAGGCGCCCATCTGGCGCGGCGCCGAAATGGCCGAACACCGTGCTGCACAGCAAGCCGAAGGCAAAGAAGAACAGAAAGGCGATCGCCATCCGGCGGTCGAAGCTGCGCACCGGCGGTTCCGGGAAGCTGGAACACGCTGACCGCGATTGATCCCGCAGCGCCTGCCGCGTTGACGCCAATCCAGATGTAGCCGCCGTAACGCGGCCAGGCGAAGGTCGCGATGTTGCCGGCGAACACCAGGACGCCCCACAGGATCATCATCAGGCTGGCGATGTCATAGGTTCGCGACTGGCGGACGCGTTGAACGATCTCTTCGATGTCGCCGAGCGCGGCGGCGGCTTGCCTGGCATCGATGCCGGTCATGATCCCGCTCCCGCCGTGGCGACGTCCTCCGCAACCGCCGAGACGGCCTTGGGATCGCTGACAATCCCCATGTGGCTCGTGCCGTCGATCAGCTTGACGTCGACCGAGGGCGCGGCCGCGTGCACGGCGTCGGCATATTTTTGCGGCAGCATCAATTCATCGTCGGCACCCGAGATCAGCGCGAGCGGCCTGGTCACGGCGGCGAAATCGCGCTGGTAGCCGCGGGTCGCGAAATTGCGCATCAGGCGGTAGGAATAAGTGGACGCCAGGATCTTTGCGGAATTTGCCGGTACCGCGAAGGCCAGCGTCGGCAGCGCCTCGCAGCAGTCGATGCCGAGGCGGCGTAGCGCCATCAGGGCAAAGATGCGCGGAATGTCGGCGCTCGCCCAGCCGCCGGAATCCGGCCGGTTGGTCGGGGCGTCGTAGCCGAGATAGGGCGCTAGCAGCACGGTGCGCGCAAACAGGTTCTGGATCGGCGAACTCGCGACCCGAAGCGCAAAGCCGCCGCCCGCGGAATGACCGAGCAGGGTCAGCGGCTGAGTCGGGTGAGGTCTTGCGCACAATGGCGACGAGATCCTCAAGATCGTTCTCGAGTTGGCCGGGATAGGCGATGTCGCCGCGGGTGCCGGACCCGCCATGGCCGCGAATGTCGGGTGCATAGGTCTCGATGCCCCGTGCAGCGAGCGCGTCGGCAAGCGCATGCACCGCGGCGCTCGATCCCGACGAGCCGTGTACGAGAATGGCGATCTTTTCCTTCGCAGCTCCCCGCGCGGGATAGTGCCGGTACGCCAGTTCCGTGCCGTCGCGGGCCGAATATCGCTCCAGCGGCGGCATGGTGCTGCGATCGACCGCGCGCGCCGCCTGCGATACCGAGGTCAGTTCCGGCTGGCGCACGAGCGGAGTAGCAAGCATCGCTGTGAGCACCAGCGTTGCTGCGCCGACGACGCTCAAGCCCCAGAGCAGCAGTTTCAGTGGGAACCAAATCATCCAATACACCATGATTTTTCTCCGGAATCCGAATCAACAGAGAACTCTGTATCACAGAGTATATTGATCCACAAGCCCGATTGGCGCTGGGAGGCGAAAATCCTTACCTTGGGCGGCGAACCCCAACAGCCGAATCGCAATGCCCGCAGCGGAAAGCCTGATCAACGCGCCGGAATTCACCGTCTCCGAACTGTCCTCCGCGCTGCGGCGGACAGTGGAGGATGCCTATGGCCATGTCCGGGTGCGCGGCGAAATCTCCGGCTTCCGGGGTGCGCATTCGTCCGGCCATTGCTACTTCGCGCTGAAGGACGAGAACGCCAAGATCGAGGCGGTGATCTGGAAGAGCGCGCTCTACCGGATGCGGTTCAAGCCGCAGGAGGGGCTCGAGGTCATCGCCACGGGCAAGCTCACGACCTATCCCGGCTCGTCGAAATACCAGATCGTGATCGAGCAGCTCGAGCCCGCCGGGATCGGCGCGCTGATGGCGCTGATGGAAGAGCGCAAGAAGAAGCTTGCCGCCGAAGGTCTGTTCGACGAAGCGCGCAAGCAGATATTGCCATGGCTGCCGGAGGTGATCGGCGTCGTGACGTCGCCGACGGGCGCCGTGATCCGCGACATCCTGCACCGGCTGGAGGACCGCTTTCCGCGCCGGGTGCTGGTGTGGCCGGTCAAGGTGCAGGGCGACGGCTCGGCCGAGCAGATCGCGGCAGCGATCCGCGGCTTCAACGCGCTGCCGGAAGCCGGCAGGATCCCTCGCCCCGATCTGTTGATCGTCGCGCGCGGCGGCGGTTCGCTGGAGGACCTCTGGTCGTTCAACGAGGAGATCGTGGTCCGCGCCGCCGCCGATAGCCTGATCCCGTTGATTTCGGCGGTCGGACACGAGACCGACATCACGCTGATCGATTTTGCCGCCGACAAGCGCGCGCCGACGCCGACCGCGGCCGCCGAAATGGCAGTCCCGGTGCGCAGCGAATTGCTGGTCGAGGTTTCGGCGCTGGCGCGCCGCACGGTTGTATGCTGGCAGCGCGGACAGGAGGGTCGCCGCAACGAGTTGCGCGCCGCGGTGCGCGCGCTGCCTGCGGCGGGCGAACTATTGGCGATCCCCCGGCAGCGGCTGGACGGGTCGGCGGCGGCGCTGCCGCGCGGCCTGAAGGCCAATACGCATGCGCATTTCCGCCGCTTCGCGGCTGCCGGTGCACGGCTGACATTGCGCGTGCTGCGCGGCCAGGTGGCGCAGGCGGACCATCGCCTGACAGTGTCGGGCGAGCGGCTGTCGCATTCGCTGAAATCGCTGCTGCGCCAGCGCCGCGACCGTTACCAAGGACTGGCGGTCAGGCTCAAGACCTCAAAGCTCTCCAATGCACAGGCCCAGCGCCAGATCATCGCGCGCGACCGCGAACGGACGCTCAGGCTCGCCGAGCGCGCGCGGCGGGCGCTTGCGACCGCCATGCAGCGGATCGAGGCGAGGGTCGCCCACAGCGGGCAATTATTGGGCGCGCTGTCCTACCGCGGCGTGCTGGCGCGCGGCTTTGCCCTGGTGCGCGACGAAGAAGGCCACGCGGTGCGTACCGCCGCGAGTGTCGGACCGGGCGCGCCGCTCAGCATCGAGTTCGCCGACGGACGTGTTGGCGCCACCGCTGATACCTCCGACCGGCCGGCAGCTGCGCCGGCGCCGGCAAGTTCGCCAAAACTGGCGGCGAAAGAGCCAAAGACCTCCACGCCCAAGCGTGTCGCAAAGCCTGTCGATCAGGGCAGCTTGTTTTAGAGCGCGCACCCCCCGTCATGCCCGGGCTCGTCCCGGGCATCCACGTCCTTTTTTCTCGCTGCAGCTCAGACGTGGATGGCCGCGACATAGGCAAGCGGAGGCGACGCCGTCCTTCGGACGGCTATGCCCGGCCCTGACGATCCATTGCTCTCGAGGCTGCCCTTACCGCTTCAGCCACTCCGCGACGAGCTTTTGCGAATCGGCGCGCGCGTCGGGGTCGCCGCCAAGATGGCCGCGGTCGGGCACGGCGGCGTCAGGGGTTGCGGAGATCGCGTGCAGCGGCAGATTGGCGCGATCGAAATCGTGGTAGGCGCCGGGATAGACCACGATCCGCGTCAGCGCGCTGCGCCCGCGCGCGCCGTCGATCATCTGGCGGCAGGCGGGCGGCGAAGAGACGTCGTCCTTGCCGCCAATCAAGAGCAGTGTCGGAATCCGCGCGCTCCAGCCGAGACCGGCAGAGACGCGGCAGTCCGGATAGAACGCAACCGCCGAGCGGAAGTCCGGCTCGACCCCGCGCGAGGACGATTGCGGACGCACCGCCCATAACAGCGCACTGGCGCCGTTCGCCCATCCAAGCAGGCTGATGCGGTTCCGCTCGGCCCAGGGCTGCTGCGCCAGCCATTGCCGCGATGCCATGATGTCGGCCACCCGCTGGCGACGCGCGAGCACGCGGCGCTCCCGCTCCTTGACGCGGCATTGCGGGCCAAGCTCACGCGATCCATAACTGTCCGGGAGCAGAACCGCATTGCCATCCTTCAGCAATTGCTCGGCCCAATCGCGATAGCGCGGCAGCACCGGCTCGGAATGGCCGGCCAATCCGCCGCAGCCGTGCAGCGCGATCACCACAGGAAACGGGCCATCGCCGTCGGGCTTGTAAAGCTGCGCGCGCAATGTGCCGTCGCTTAAGGGAATGTCGACCTGATGTGGCTCAGGCAACGGTGCGGCGTCCGCGGCGCAAGCCACGACAAACAGCGTCAGGAATGCGATTGCTGACAGGCGCATCGGGCTCAAGGTGCGGTATGTGCTGATCGGTAAAGCCAAGCTAGCATGTGCCAAAAGCCCAAAAACATCACAAGTCGGTGGGTTTCGCCGGCGGACAGTACGACCTATTTGTGATAGATCGAATGAACCAAATCAAATAAGCCTCGACCCGGTCGGCGGTTCTCAAGGAGCTTTCAGGCGTGCTCAATAAATTCGGCCCGTCGGGCAATGGCGAAGCGCAGGTGCAATATCTGGACGGGGATTTCCGCGTGATCTCGCCGGGAACCTATGTGCGCTGCGCGGTGACCGATGCGCGGATCCCGCTCGACGAACTGAAATACTGGAGCGTCGATCTGCAGGAGGCCTACGCGGTTCCGAGCGCGGTGCTGCAGCGGCATTTCCCGGGTGCGTTGAAGGATTAAGATCGTCTACACGTTGGTCCTGAATTTCTTTTCGCGCGCCTTGAACAAGATCCCCGAGACAAGCTTACGCAACGCTGCCGCGTCCTCGAATTCAAGCGTCACCGCGAACGCCGCAACTTCATGAGCCCAGGCCGGAAGTCCTTCGGCTCCGCGCAAACGCGCCAGATCCTTTTCCGTGGTCACGAGCGTCAACCCGTCGCGCTCGGCTTCGTCGACCAGCGCCTCGATCTCGCCCTTCGAAAAGGCATGATGGTCGGCAAACGCGCGGGCATCGACCACCTCGATCCCGCTTGCGCGCAGCGTCCTGAAAAATCGCGGGGGATCGCCGATCCCGGCGAACGCCAGCACGCGCTTGCCCGAAAGCCCGGCCACCGAGGCCGGATCCGGCTTGAGATGGGAGCGCAGCACCGGCTTGCCGCGCGCGGCGACAGTGGCGGCGGTTTTATCCGCGGCCGACCCATCGCCGATCACGATCAGCGCATCGGTGCGGTCAAGCTGCGGCGACAGCGATGCGCGCAACGGTCCTGCGGGAAACACCTTGCCGTTGCCGAGCCCGCGATCGCCGTCGATCACGATCAGCGATGCATCCTTGGCAATCGCAGGGTTTTGAAAGCCATCATCCATTACGATGACGCTCGCGCCCTGCGATCGCGCCAACGCAACGCCGCCCACCCGATCGCGGGCAACAGCAACCGGCACGGTTTGCGAAAGCATCAACGGCTCGTCGCCGACGTCACTTGCGAGGTGTTTTGTGGCATCGACCATGACCGGCCCGTGCAATCGTCCGCCATAGCCGCGGCTGAGCACCACCGGCGTCTCGCCGAGATCGCGCAGCATGTTGACAAGCGCCAGCACCGCAGGCGTCTTGCCGGCGCCGCCAACATGGTAATTGCCGATGCAAAACACCGGAACGCCGGCGTCAAATCCCAGGCGCTGCAACCGCCGCGCCGCGATTGCGCCATAGAGCGCGCCGAGCGGCCGTAACAAATGCGATTTCCACGATGGCGGCCGGTACCAGAAGGCCGGCTCACGCATTGGCGGCTCCCATTTCGAGCCGGAGCTGCAACAGATACGGCTCGAGCGCAGCGAGCGTGCGTTCCAGCGCGCCGCCGAGCTGTTCGACGACGCGCTCGGAAGCGCGGATCTGGGAGTCCCGCGCCGCCGGATCGGCCAGCAACTGGCCGAGCTGCTTGACCAGCGCCTCCCGCGTATCCGCGCGCCTGGCGCCGCCGGCGCCGTCGAGCGCCTCGTAGACATCGGAGAAATTGAACACGTGCGGACCGTGCACGATGGAGGCGCCTAGCTTGACCGCCTCGATCGGATTCTGTCCGCCATGCTCGACCAGCGATCCGCCCATGAACACGATTGGCGAGAGCCGGTAAAACAGCCCCAATTCGCCGAGCGTATCAGCGACATAGATGTCGGTGGCCGCGGTTGGCAGGTCTTCGCGCGAACGCAAGGCCGGCTTCAGGCCGGAGGCTGCGATCAACCGCGCAATCGCCGCCCCGCGATCGGGATGCCGCGGCACGATCACGGTGAGCAGCGAGGGGAAAAATCCGGACAGCGTCCGGTGCACTTCGAGCAGGATTTCCTCTTCGCCGGGATGGGTGGACGCCGCGACAACGATCGGGCGGCCGCGGGTGACCGACATCAACCGCTCTAGTTTCAAGGGATCGGCGGGAGGCGCCGGGACATCCAGCTTCAGATTGCCGGTGGTGACGACATTGCGGCAGCCGAGCGCGGCAAATCGTTCCGCGTCGACTTTCGACTGCGCAAGACAAATGTCGAACTTGCCAAGCAGCGCCGAGATCGTGCCGGAAACCCTGCGCCAGCGCGGGAACGAGCGATGCGACATCCGTCCGTTGATCAATACCATCGGCAGCCGCCGCGCCGCGCTCGACAGGATCAGATTGGGCCACAGGTCGGACTCGATGAACAGCGCAAGCGACGGCCGCCAGTGATCGAGGAAGCGCGCGACGAAGCGCGGCGAATCGTAGGGCACATATTGATGGATGATGTCTGGCGGAAAGCGCCTGGCGACGATCGCCGCCGACGTCACCGTGCCCGAGGTCAGCAGGATGCGGACATTCAGCGCGCGCAGTTTCTCGATCAGTGCTGCCGCCGCCAGGACTTCGCCGACGCTGGCGCCGTGAATCCACACCAGCGGGCCGCGCGGCCGCGCGTCGTTGCTTAAGCCTCGCCGCTCGCCGATCCGCGCCGGATCCTCCTTGCCGAGCTTGAGCCGCCGCTTGATCAGCGCCGGCGCCAGCGGCATCATCGCAAACGACAGCTTGCGGTAGACGCGCAGCGTCATCGGCAGCGAATTAGCCATGCTAAGCCTCTTCCGGACGACCGACCCGCGCATAGGCGCGGCGGGTCGCTTCGTTCAAATTGGCTTCCAACTGCTGGCGCAGTTTTTCCATGGTCGCAGCGTCAGCGTCAGCCGGCACGATGACGTCCTCGATTCCCACCAAAGCACCCCGGCCGAACGGCAGATTGATGGTGGTTCGGTCCCAATTCTTCAGGCGGATGAAACGGCTGGTCGCCATCGCAAAGGGCATGATCGGTCGTCCCGACTCTCTCGCCAGCATAATGACGCCAAGCCCCGCGATTCGGGAACGCTTCGGCACATCGGCAGTCATGGCGACGTTATAGTTTTCCGCAAGCGCGCGCACCATCTCCTTGAACGCGCCGACGCCGCCTTTGCGATGGAACGCGGAGCCGTGATCGCCGGAACCGCGGATGATGCCGATCCCCAGCCGCTCGGCCGCGATGGCGTTGAATGCGCCGTCGCGATGCATCGAAATCAGCACCTTGGCCCGATAACTGTCCTTGGTCTTGATGAACGGCGTCAGGAAATGCTGGCCGTGCCAGAACGCGAAGATCGCGGGCATGCGCGGCTCGACCTGGTCGTGGACGTCAGGCGGGTCATAGCTGAACTTGTTGGTCAACCAGACCAGCCGCAGGTACTCGGCCGCGAGCAAACCCAGCGTGCGCTGCAGCCAGCTGCTGCGCAGCACATTACGAAGCAATCTTCTCAACGGGCGGGCTTCGCGTCTTGACCCGGATCGAGCAGGCGGTGGAGATGGACCACGAAGTAGCGCATGTGGGCGTTGTCGACGGTCTGCTGCGCCTTCGCCTTCCAGGCAGCGTAGGCGGTGGCGTAATTGGGGAACACGCCCACGATCTCCACCTTGTCGAGATCCTTGAACGTCGTCCCCCCGAGATCGGTCAGTTCGCCGCCGATGACGAGGTGGAGCAATTGCTGCGGGGCACTGTCTGGCATGGTTGTGTGTCCTAAAGAAAGATGCCCGGCAAGCGCGACGTCGAAAGACGCTTTTTGAGGGTATTCACGGCAGCGGGCTCTTCCGAAAATGCGAGAGGATGCTCGCATGACGATCGCGTCCTGCTGCCACCAGCACCCCGTGCGCCACTTCCCGCCGATTGTACAGAATCGTATCGCCGGAAAGCGCGGTCATCCTACCATTCGCTTCCTGCACGATCAAATTGGCCGCGGCAAGATCCCAGTCCCGGCTTTGTCCGCCAGCGAAGGCGGCGTCGAGATCGCCCTGCGCGACCCGGCAGAGCCGAAGCGCCAGCGATCCGATCCGCGGATGCAGCGCAATTTCTCCCGCCGAGCGGTTGAGCCGCTCGACCAGAGGTTTTGGGCCGGCGATGCGGGGAAAATCCAGATCCGTGCCGATCGTCGCATGGATCGGAACATCGTTGTGGGTCGCACCCTGCCCGCGTATCGCAAAGAAGAATTCGTCGCTGGCCGGCGCAAACACCGCAGCCAGCACGGGAGAAGCGCCCTCGACCAGTGCCGCGCTGACGCACCAGTCTTCGCGGCCGGCGAGATAGCCTCGGGTGCCGTCGATCGGATCGACGATCCACACCAAAGGCTTGCCAAGGCGCGCCTCGTCGTCGGCGCTTTCTTCCGACAGCCAGCCGAAATCCGGCGTCGCCGACCGCAGTTTGCTCTCCAGGAGATCGTTGACCGCGATATCGGCTTCAGACACCGGCGACGAAGCGCCCTTGATCCAGTTCCTCAATTCGGTGCGGAACAGCGAGAGCGCAAGCGACCCGGCCTGCCTTACGGCATCTTTCAGCAGTGTCGCTTCGCGCGCAAGAGACTTGGCGTCCGTGTTGGCATCAACGTCCGCCAAGCGTCAACCCTTCGATGCGAACCGTCGGCGCATTGATGCCGTAACGGAATTCCAGATCGTTGGCAGCAGTCATCGATTTGAATATTTCGAGCAAATGGCCGGCGATGGTCACCTCGCTGACGGGATAGGTGATCTTGCCGTTCTCGATCCAGAACCCGGACGCGCCGCGGCTATAGTCGCCGGTGACGCCATTGACGCCGGAACCGATCAGATCGGTGACGTAAAATCCGCCCCTGATGTCGGAGATCAGTTGCTCCGGTGTGGCTTGGCCCGCTTCGAGATGAAGATTATACGGCCCCGGCGATGGCGAGGACGACACGCCGCGATGGGCGTGCCCGGTGGTGACCAGTCCGAGTTCCCGCGCGGTCGCGGAATCGAGCAGCCATGTGGTCAGCACGCCGGAATCGACGATCGCGAGCCTCTCCACCCTGACGCCCTCGGCGTCGAAGGATTGCGAGCGCAAGCCGCGCCGGCGCAACGGATCGTCGATGATGCGAATATCCTTCGAAAAAAGCTGCTGGCCGAGACGGTCCCTCAGGAAACTGGTCTTGCGCGCGATTGACGCACCGTTGATCGCGCCGACGAGATGGCCGACCAGCGATCCGGAAACCCGCGGATCGAACACCACCGGCACCTTGCAGGTCTCGACCTTGCGCGGATTGGCGCGCGCCACCGTGCGCTCGCCCGCGACACGTCCGACCTTGGCCGGCGGCTCGAGATCTTCAGCGTGCGGCGCCGAGGTGTAGTCGTAGTCGCGCTCCATGCCGGTGCCGTCACCTGAGATCGCGGTCATCGAGATGCCTTGGCTCGAACGCAGATACGCGCCGTGGAAGCCGTCGCTGGTGACGAGCACCATGCCGCCGATCCCACCCGAGGCCGACGCGCCGCCCGACTTGGTGACGCCCTTGACCGCAAGGCCCGCCGCTTCCGCCTCATAGGCGCGGCGCTCCAGCTCTGATATCGAGGGTATGTTGGGATCGAGCAGATCGAGATCGGGAAACTCACGCGCCAGCAGCGCCGGATCGGCAAGCCCGACATATTTGTCGTCGGGCGCGACACGGGCCATCGCCACCGCGCGCTCGGCGAGCTTCGCCACGCCGTCGCCGCTCACATCATTGGTCGAGACCACCGCCTGGCGCTTTCCCACCAACACCCGCAAACCGACGTCGTCGCCTTCGGAGCGTTCGGATTCCTCGACCCGACCGTCGCGGACCTCGACCCCTTGCGAGATGCCGCGCACCGCGACCGCGTCGGCAGCATCGGCGCCCGCGCGCTTCGCCGCCTCGACCAGCCGCTGCGCCAGCGTGCTCAGGGCCGTTTGATCGAACAGGTCGGATCTAGCGGGGTTATGGGAAAGCGGCGAAGCGGTTGATGGTGAAGAGACCACGAACGAAATCCCTGACATTGAAGAGAGAGCGGGGGCAAATCAGCAAACCCACCAGATGTGCCCGATTGACGCGGACTTCAAGCACTTTCGCGCCGCCGAAGCATAAGAATTTCGGCAGCTTTGCAAGGTCTCGTCAATCATGCGGACCAAGGTCTTGTCAATCATGCGCAGCGATGGGTGGCCAGTGACCTCGGGTTAACCAGCCTTTTTAAGCCGAAACGGACGCGCTCGGCCTAAGGTCTCGCGTATCGACCGGGAGCATAATCCCGGCGGGGAGACAAAAGCCGTGAGGCGTCAAACACCAACAAGCGGGATCAATCCCGCCGGGTCGAGCCGCGCATTGCGGCTCGACCCTCTTTCCCTGCCCGTCAGCTTCAGCGCGCACGACACCCGCGCAGACGGCGGCGTTCGGAGAATCGAACTTCATCGCGAACGCGTCGTGCTGCACCGTGCCGTTCGCGGCATGCAGATGGCCGTCAAGGTTCGCGTCAGCGATTTCAAAGGCGTTGCCGTTCGCGGCAGCAACGACGCGCAGATGCTGGTGCTTGTTCACCGCGACCCGTCGCTGACGATTCCGCTTTGCGTCAGCGCCGACCGCGAGGAGATCGCACGCGCCTGGCAGATCTGGAGCGAGATCTTCGCGCTTCCACAATTGCAGGACAATTCGCGCGAGCCCGCGCCGCGGCGCCGGCGCCACAACGCGATCCGGGCGCGGCGGCCGAAATTTCTGGTGCGGCGGCGCGCCGGCTATCTCCTGAACTCCGCCAACATTCACCGCGGCGAGCGCGAGATCATCGCAAGGGATTAAGCGGCCCGTATCACCGCATCGACGAGCAGCCCCGCAAACAGCAACAGCCCCGCATCGCGGTTGGATTTAAATATCCGCAGGCACAGCGCGGGGTCGCCGATCTCAAGCCGGTTGATTTGCCAGCAAAGATGCACCGCAAACGCGGCCAGTCCGATCCAGGCCGGATAGCTGGCGCCGGCCAGTACAATCGCAACTCCGATCAGGACCACGGCCGATCCGTAAAACACCATCAGCGCCTGATGGGTCCTGGCGCCGAACAGGCGCGCGGTCGATTTGATTCCGATCAGCGCGTCGTCCTCGGCATCCTGGTGCGCATAGATGGTGTCGTAGCCGATCACCCAGGCGATCGAACCGGCATACAGCACAAAAGCGGTCAGATCGATCCGGCCGAAGCTGGCGGCAAATCCCATCAGCGCGCCCCATGAGAAGGCCAGCCCCAGCACGATCTGCGGCCACCAGGTGATCCGCTTCATGAACGGATAGACCGCGACGATGACGAGCGAGGCGATGCCGGTCAACACCGCGAAGCGGTTGAATTGCAGCAGCACCGCAAGGCCAATCAGCGCCTGCACCGCCAGGAACACGAACGCCTGCTTCACGCTGACCTGCCCTGCGGGTATCGGCCGCGATCGCGTCCGTTCGACCATCGCGTCGAGGTCGCGGTCGGTAATGTCGTTCCAGGTGCAGCCCGCGCCGCGCATGACAAAGGCGCCGACAAAGAACAGCGCGATGTTAAGCGGCAATGGCGCAAGGTCGTGCGCGATGCCGGCGGCAAGGGCTGCCGACCACCAGCACGGCATCAACAAAAGCCAGGAGCCGATCGGACGGTCGAGACGGGAGAGCCGCAAATACGGTCGCGACCAAGACGGCGCGCGGGTATCGACCCAGTTGCCGGTGGCATCGGCAACGCGGGCGGCGTCGCTCATCTGACGCTTGTCATCGCGCGAGAACGTTGCCGTTCAGCGTATCGAAGGTGCTGCCGCCCTTCTTGGCGGTCGGCGTCGCTTCCGGCAGCGCCGCCGAAGAGCCCAGCACCTCGCTCAGGCTCGGACCGGCCGGGCCGGCCGGGCCCCTCGTTTGTATCTGCTGCGCAACGTCGCAGACCTTCTTCTGCATGGCCTCGGTGTTCTTGTGGCCGCCCTTCAGCTGTTCCGCGATCTGCGCCGGAATTCCGCATTTCGCGGTATTGGCCTCGACATATTTGATCATCTTGATTTCGGCCTGGCTGAAATTCTGGATCAGCTTGCAAGCCTCGGCGGGCGGCGCATGGCGGTCGCTGGCAGCCTTGATCAGCTTGCCGCGCTTCTCGGCGTCTTCGCGCAGCGGAACGAAACCCTTCATGCACGCTTCCTGGGGACCTCCCGCCTGTGGCGCGGCCGCCGCTGGTGGGCGCTCGAACTGCGACCCTGTGATGGGCGCGGCGCCAGTGCTCGGAAACGGCGATGCGGCCCCAGGAGGCGCACCCTGTGACACGCCGGGCGCGGCGCCGTTGACCGGCGGAAATGCCGGATCGTTCTTCTGGACGGCCTGGCCGGGCAGTGGCGCGGGAAATGCGCCTTGCGCGTTAGATGGTCCAGCATGGACGGTAACGATGGCCAGCGTCAGCGGCACGATCAGGCGGCGGATGGTCAAGATAAATTTCTCCGGCGAGGTCCGATGGGTCCCCACATCTACTTCCCGGGTGTCTTCCCCGGCGACGCACGATTTCCGATGGGTGCTTTTTTACGATTCCTGCCTCGTCTAAACAACCCGCCGAATTTGGCAACAGCGCGGCGCAGCGCCGCATCGGCCATAACAATTGCCCGTAATTCTCAGTCATTTAGGCTAAAAGCGGCCAGTTCGGCCGACCAGACTGGAACACCACCCAATGCCGCAATTCGACTTTCGTGCCCCCCGCCTGTTCGTCAACGCCCCCCTGAGCGCGGGCGCGACGGTCGCGCTTGAGGGCGACCAGAGCAACTATCTCGGCAACGTGCTGCGGCTGAAGGCCGGCGACACTATCCTGGTCTTCAACGGACGCGACGGCGAATGGCAGGCGCAGATCGCGGGCCGGAAACGGCCGGACGCGCTCAGGATCGATACGCAGAGGCGGCCGCAGGACCGGCTGGGCGACCTCGCCTACATCTTCGCACCGCTCAAACACGCCCGGCTCGACTACATGGTGCAGAAAGCGGTCGAAATGGGCGCATCGTCGCTGCAGCCGGTTCTGACCCGTTTCACGCAAGTCGCCCGCGTCAACGGCGAGCGGATGCGCGCCAATGTCATCGAGGCGGCGGAACAATGCGGCATCCTCAGCATCGCGGAGGTCGCCGAGCCCAAGCCGCTCGAACGTTTCCTGCAGGCGCGTGTTGCCCAGCGCCTCCTGGTGTTCTGCGACGAAGCCGCGGAGGTCACAAATCCGTTGCAGGCGCTCAAGAGCGGCCTTGGCATCTCCGCGGGAGTGGACGTCCTGATCGGCCCCGAGGGCGGGTTTGCCGAGGAAGAGCGCGCCATGCTGACGAGGCAGCCTGTCATTCTGAGGCTCTCGCTCGGACCGAGGATCCTGCGGGCCGATACCGCCGCCGTGGCGGCGCTGGCGCTGGTGCAGGCGGCGATCGGCGACTGGGCCACAAGCCCCGGGAATAGGTAGAAGGCAAAAGTAAACGCCTAATGGTCGTTAAGACGCTCATTAAGGCCCACATTAAGACACTTGCCCGATCCCCGTCGAAACGCCGTCGCAGGCGTGCTAAGGCCTGCGCCAAATTACTGATGGAACCCGTTTTTCGCCCGTTTGGACAGGAAATGACCACCGCCACCCAGACTGCTGCGACTGGAACCGCCCGCTGGGCGGATGCCCTGCTATTGTCGTTCGCCCAGGCCGGCTACATCCGGGCCGAGCCCACGATCCTGCAGCCGGCCGAGCCGTTCCTCGACCTCTCGGGCGAGGACATCCGCAAAAGCCTTTACCTCACGACCGATGCCACCGGCGAAGAGCTTTGCCTGCGTCCCGACCTCACCATTCCGGTGGCGCGGGACTATCTCGCCTCCCCCCGCGCTGGCCAGCCCGCAGGCTTCAGCTATCTCGGGCCGGTGTTCCGCTATCGCGGCGGCCGGCCCAGCGAATTCCTGCAGGCCGGCATCGAATCGTTCGGCCGGCAGGATCGCGCCGCTGCCGATGCCGAGATGCTCGCGCTTGCGCTGGAAGCAACCTCTGCATTCGGACTGAGCGAGGTCGAAATCCGCACCGGAGACGTCGCGCTGTTCAACGCGCTGATCGACGCGCTTGGGCTCTATCCGGTGTGGCGGCGACGGCTGGTCAAGGATTTCAACCGCAAGGTCAGCCTCACCCAGGACATCGAGCAGCTGACGCTTAAAGCCGCGCCCGGCCGCAATGAATATGAGGGCGTGCTGGCAGCCCTTGCCGGTTCCGATCGCAAGGCGGCGCTCGCGCTCGTCACCGACCTGATGTCGATTGCCGGCGCCACCAATGTCGGCGGGCGCACCGTCGCCGAGATCGCGGACCGATTTCTGGAACAGTCGACCTTAAAGGCCGGTGCTCTGCCGCGCGATGCGCTTAACATCATCAAGCGCTTTCTTGCGATCTCCGGCGATCCCGATGCTTCGGTCGCGCAACTGCGCGCGCTCGCCGCCGACGCAAAGCTCGATATCACGGCGGCGATCGACGAACTCGAGAGCCGCGTCGGCTTCATGACCGCGCGCGGCATCGCGATCAAGAATACGCGCTTTGCCACGTCGTTCGGGCGCGGGCTCGATTATTACACCGGCTTTGAGTTCGAGCTGCACAACAAGGGCAACGGCGTCGAGCCGCTGGTCGCCGGCGGACGCTACGACGGATTGATGACCCAGCTCGGCTCGCGCGCCCCGATCCCCGCGGTCGGGTTCTCGGTCTGGGTCGAGACCCTCACCGCAACCGGCCGCAAGCCGGCCGCCGGCAAAACAGGCGCTGCCGGCAAGAGCGGGGGCGCGTCATGAGCACGCCCTTCGTCCTCGCGGTGCCCTCGAAGGGCCGCCTGCAGGAGAATGCCGAAGCCTTTTTCACCCGCGCCGGCCTTGCGCTGGCGAAGCCGCGCGGCGCGCGCGAATATCGCGGCACCATCATGGGCCTCGACAATGTCGAGATCGCCTATCTTTCGGCGAGCGAGATCGCCTCGCAATTGGCCCGCGGCGCGGTGCATCTCGGCGTCACCGGCGAGGATTTGGTGCGCGAAACCATCGCGGACGCCGACAAGCGCGTGCTTCTGATCGACGCGCTCGGCTTCGGCAGCGCCAATGTCGTGGTCGCCGTGCCGCAGGCCTGGATCGACGTCCGCACCATGGCCGATCTCGACGACGTCGCCGCCGGCTTTCGCGAGCAACATAACCGGCGGATGCGGGTCGCGACCAAATACATCAACCTGACGCGGGCGTTCTTCGCATCCCACGGCGTCGTCGATTACCGCATCATCGAGAGCGCCGGCGCGACGGAAGGAGCGCCCGCGACCGGCACGGCCGAGATGATCGTCGACATCACGACGACCGGCGCGACGCTTGCCGCCAACGGGCTCAAGGTGCTCGATGACGGCGTGATCTTGCGCAGCCAGGCCAGTCTGGTGGCCTCGCGCGACGCCGACTGGTCGACTGATGCCCGCGAAACCGCGCGCGTCATCCTGGACCACATCGCCGCCCGCGCCCGCGCCAGCAAATATCGCGAAGTCCGCACCCGCTTTGCCGGCTGCAACGCCGCGCTGCTGGCGGAAGCGCATAACCGCTTCGGGGTGGTATCGCCGTTCGGCGGACCGACGTCGTCGGGCATGGTCACGCTGCACTGCCCGCCGTCGCAGCTTTACGCGCTCGGCAGTTTCCTGCGCGAACACGGGGCCGACACGGTGTCGGTGGCCTCGCTTGACTATGTGCTCGACCGCGAAAACCCGCTATTCGCCAGGCTTGCGGCCTTCTTGGGGCAGTGAAAGCGATGGCCGTTCATCCTAGCGACAGCTTGCAACGAGTAACATATGCTGTTTAGGGATCGGTTGGAACCTGATCGATGATGCTGGGTACGGACGTCTCTAGCCTGACCACCACCTCGGCTACCGCCGCGGCGCAGGGACTATCGATCGTCGTGCCGGTTTACAACGAGGCGGCGGGGCTTGCGGCGCTGCATCAGCGCCTCAGCGATCTCGCCAGCGCGCTGCGGCAGCGCTACCGCCTTTCCTGCGAGGTCGTCTATGTCGACGACGGCAGCACCGATACGACGCTCACGATCGCCAACGGCCTTGCGGCCGACGCGCTCGATGTGCAGGTGGTGTCGCTGTCGCGCAATTTCGGCAAGGAAGCGGCGCTGATGGCGGGGCTCGACCATGCCAGGCGCGGCGCCGTGCTGTTCATGGACGGTGACGGCCAGCATCCGCCGGCGCTGGTCGAGCAACTGGTCGGCCATTGGATCGATGGCGGCTATGACGTGGTCTATACCGCGAAGGCGCATCGCGAGAACGAAACCTTGCTGCGCCGCCTTGCGGTGCACGGCTTCTACGCCGCTGATCAATTGGGGCGCGCGGCAGAAGATCCCCGAGGATGCCGGCGATTTCCGCCTGCTGTCGCCGCGTGCGGCTGCGGCGCTACGGCAGCTTCCGGAACGCAACCGCTTCTTCAAGGGACTGGCAAGCTGGATCGGCTTCCGCCAGATCCGCGTCGACTACGAGCCGGCGCCGCGCGCGCACGGCGTGACCACCTTCAACGCCGGCCGGCTGCTCGGGCTTTCGATCGAAGGGCTGACGTCATTCTCGGTGGCGCCGCTGCGGTTTGCGAGCCTGCTCGGCGTCCTGCTCGCGGCAGGCGCCTTCCTGTTCGGCTTGTCGATCCTGTGGGAAATCTTCACCACCGGAAAACAGGTTCCCGGCTATCCGTCGCTGGTGGTCGGCCTGATGACGATCGGCGGCGTGCAACTCATCATGATCGGCATCGTCGGAGAATATATCGGCAAGATCCTTTCCGAGCTGAAGGCGCGCCCGATCTATTTTGTCGCCGAGCACAGCGAGAAGCGCCTCGAGGCCGACAAGGGCGTCGAGCAAAGCGAACGGACCGCGGCCGAATGAGCGATGCCGCCTAGTGGTCCGATTCTAACGTTCGCATCCCGTCTGGGAGCCACTTTGCGAATGTTAGAATCTAAGGACCACTAGCAAATTATCATTGCTAGTGGAGCTTAGGATTTGACGTTCGCATCGAGGAATCGCGGCAAAATGGTAGCGAACGTCAAATCCGCTCCACTAGTGCGCCGAATTTGGTTGTGCGCCGACGATTACGGTATCAGTCCCGGCGTCAACCGCGGCATTCGCGACCTGATCGAGCGCGGCCGTCTCAATGCGACATCGGTGATGGTGGTAGGACCGGCGATCGGCCGCGACGAGGTCGCAGCCTTGCAGGCCGCCGCAGGGCGCAGCGCGTGCTGCGCCATCGGCCTGCACGTGACGCTGACCGCGCCGTTTCGCCCGCTGACCATGCATTTCCGCCCGCTCGACGGCGGCATGTTTTTGCGCTTTGCGAAACTGTTGCGCGCCGGCCTGCTGCGGCGACTCGATCCCGAAATCATCCACGCCGAATTGATGGTGCAGCTCGCAGCGTTCAACGAAATGTTCGGACGCGCGCCGGATTTTGTCGACGGCCACCAGCATGTGCAGCTGTTTCCGCAGGTGCGCGACGGCTTTCTGGCGGCGGTGAAGGAAGCAGCGCCCAACGCCTGGGTTCGCCAGGGCGGACGCAACCAACCGCTTGGCCAACGGCTCGGCTCGCCCAAGGCGCTGTTTCTCGATTTTCTGAGCGCGCAATTCCGCCGCCGTGCATCGCAGGCCGACATCGCCTTCAACCCGGCCTTCGCCGGCGCCTATGATTATTCCCGCAACGGCGACTTCGGCGCGCTGATGGACGAATTTCTCGATGGACTGCCGGAGGGTGGCGTCGTCATGTGTCATCCGGGCTTCGTCGACGAAATTCTCGTCAGCCTCGACCCGCTGACCCCCAGCGCGAACCCGAATACGCCTTTCTCGCCGGTGAGCATTTCCCCCGCCTCTTGGCCGCGAATAAAGTTACATTGGGTTGATATTGCTCAACAAAGCGGCGAGGCATTTTGTCGCATACTGAAATTTAATCCCAGGGCGCACTAGCTGCGACACAAAGCTCCCCTACATCTCCCCCGCGCTTTCCGAACGGGCCGCGAGGAGGACTGCCATGACACCGCAAGAACGCCAATTGGTTGACGATCTTTTCGACCGGCTCTCCAGAGTAGAGAGCGCGCCGCGCGACCCGGATGCGGTTACCGCCATCACGGAAGGTTTGCGCAAGGCACCCAACGCCGTCTACGCGCTGGTGCAGACCGTGCTGCTGCAGGACGAAGCGCTGAAGCGCGCCAACCACCGCATCCAGGAACTGGAGCAGGCCCACGCGGGCGAGCAAAACCAGTCCGGCGGATTCCTCGATTCGATGCGCGACACTATCCTTGGGCAAAGCCAGTCACGCGGCTCAGTGCCGAACGTTCCGCCGCCGGTTCCAAATCGTGCGGTGTGGAACAGCGGCCAGGTGCTGCAGCAGTCGCAATCCCCGGGACAGTATGATCAGGGGCCCTATGGCCAAGGATCGTACGGACAAGGCCCTTATGGACAGGGATCCTATGGACAGGGCTATGGCCAAGCAGGGCCGTATGGTCAGCCCTACGGCGCGCCGCAAGGGCCGTTCGGCGGTGGCGGCTCGTTCCTCGGAACCGCGGCGGCGGCCGCGGCCGGAATGGTCGGCGGATCGCTCCTGCTCAACAGCATCCGCTCGATGATGGGCGGCCAACGTCATGGCATCGCCGATGCCGGCTCGCTCGGTGACAGGCCTTCGACCCCCTGGAGCGATCAATCCGGCAGCACGCTGGCGCGCGATGCCGGGATCAACGACATCGGTTCATCCAGCCAGCGCGGCGACGACAATTCGCGCGCGGGATTGTTCGATACCGCCGACAACGACGATGACGACACCGATCATGATTCGGACGGGTTTGACGGCGACGATAGCGATTACGCCTGACCCATTCGGGTTCTCAAAAAGCAACGGCCGCCCGACGGGGCGGCCGTTTTGATTCGTGCTTTGTGATCGTCAGATCACGACGACCTTGGCGCCGACACTGACCCGGCCGTAGAGATCGATCACGTCCTCGTTGCGCATCCGGATGCAGCCCGACGATACGTTGGTGCCGATGGTCCAGGGCTCGTTGGAGCCGTGGATGCGATAGAGCGTCGAGCCGAGATACATCGCGCGCGCGCCGAGCGGATTTTGCGGGCCGCCTTCCATGTGGCGCGGCAGATCCGGCCGGCGCGCCAGCATTTCCGAAGGCGGCGTCCAATCCGGCCATTCCTTCTTGGCCGAAATCGTCTTGACGCCCGACCAGGTGAAGCCCGGACGGCCGACGCCGATGCCGTAGCGCAGCGCCTTGCCGTTGCCCTGCACCAGATACAGGAACTTGTTGGGCGTATCGACGACGATGGTGCCGGCGCCTTCCTGGCCGGTGTAGTCGACGAGCTGCTTTTCGTATTTCGGATCGAACGGGCGCTGCGCCGGTTCGCTCGCCTCCTGCTGCTGGCGCATCATTCCCTGTTGCGGATCGATGGGCGGCGCCTGACGGGGCGATCCGTAATAATAAGGCTGCTGCTGATAGACGGCCTGCTGCTGATAGGACTGGCCCTGTGAGCCGCTATCGCCGAACAGGAATTCGATGAAGCCGCCGCCCATGTTGGAGGCCGTTCGGGCCGGGCGCGGGCTGCGCCGGCTGGCTTGACGTAGATCACGGTGGGTTCCGGCAGCGCCGCGGCGTCGATTGCGGCAGCCTGGTCGATACCTGCGCCAAGGAAGGAAGCGCTGGCAAGCAGCGCAAGGGACATTCTTTTGAACATCGACGTACTCTGTACTGTTTCGTCTTACTGTTCGTGTCGGGAGCGCCGGCCGGCGCCCCTGCACAGCGCCACTTAAAATCAAAACCGCATCGGTTTGGTAAACGGAATCGGCGTTTCGATTCACCACGTCGTCAATTGGGCGCGGTTTTGTCCGGTAGCGTTTATTTTCGATGAACGCGGACGCGGCATGGTTAATCGTTGGTGTGTCGCGTCGAGCCGCGCCCCTGCGCAATCAGTTCCCGGCGTGAACCCGTTGTTAAATCGCATCTGCTAAAACTCGCATCAGAGTGAGGTGGGGGAAGAATTTCATGCCGGTTCATCGCAAGCGTTTTCGTATCGAAGAAGCCTTTGGCGGCGACATGCCGATGCCTGAGATTGCGGATGGCGGCGAGATCGGTCCGATGCACGGCGAGATCATGACCGAGCTGCGCGCGATCCGCGCCCAGATGGCCACGCCGGCTCCAGCATGGTGCCCGCGGCGGGCGATCCATCGGCCTTGCGCGAAATAGCGGAGGCTCAGGCGCTGCTGGAAACCTATCGCGCCCAGATCGAGCAGTGCGAGAAGCTCAAGGTCGAACTCGACCTGATCCACGATGCGATCAGCCGCACCAAGCGCGAAATCGCGGTCCTGCACGGCAAGAGCTTCAACGGCGAGGAAATGGCCAAGGTCAACGGCGAGCTCGGCGCCGTGGTCGGCGGCACCGAAGAGGCCACCCAGCAGATCCTCGAAGCCGCCGAGGCGATCGATCAGGCGGCCACCGCACTGGCCAGGAACGTCTCGCCGGATCAGCAAAAGCTGCTCAGCGAGGAAATCCAGGAGCGTGTGGTCTCGATCTTCGAGGCCTGCAATTTCCAGGATCTGACCGGTCAGCGCATCAGCAAGGTGATGGCCACGATGAAGTTCATCGAAAACCACATCACCGTCATGATGGATATCTGGGGTGGCGTCGATGCGATCAAGTCGCATGCGCCGCCGATCGTCGACACCAGCGAAGGCGACGCCCGGCTCCTGAACGGTCCGAAGATGGAAGGCGACGTCGGTCACGCCTCGCAGGACGACATCGACGCCCTGTTCGACTAGATTTGCATGACGGAGCAAGACGAAAACGCCGGCGGGACGCCGGCGTTTTTATTTGAGCCGTCATTGCGGGATCAGGCGCGCGGTCCGCAGCGGACATAGACCATGTTGCCGTAGCGGGTCGCGGCGTCCTTGTCGACGAAGCGGGTGATCAGCACGCGTCCGTCGAACGAGACGATCTCGCGATCCTGCTCGCCGCCGGCCGGGCCGGGCGGGCCGATATAGTTCTTGCCGCCCTGGCTGCCCTTGAGGCGCAATTCCTGCGGCGTCGCCTGGTCGGCCAGATGCATGATCACGCCGCCGGACTGACCGGCGCCGATCACGTAGGGCTGCTTGCACTGCGCCAGCGCTGCTTCTTCGGTGCGCGCGCGGTCGGTCGGATTCTGGAACGAGGCAAGGCCCCAGCGGCCGACGATCTCGTCGGAGCGGATGGTGGCCGGCATTTCGGGTGCCACGCCGGGCTCCGGCGCCGCCGACGGGGAGGACGACGACAGGCTGAAGCTGCTGCAGGCCCCCAGCAAGACCGTCAGCGCCGCGACGACTCCCAGATTGGCAATCGTTCGCGCGCGTAGGTGAACTCGAGCATGCTATCCCCCGAGCAAATCCCTGGCCGCTCCTGTCCCGCAGCCAACCGCAAAAATGCTGTCGGAGCAATGACGTCCAATAAATTACGCCGGTGCTCCGATTTGGTTTCCGAAGCATCCTATATTGGCCTCACCAAGGCCTTAACCACCTTTGCTTGACAGGACCGGTGCCAAGCCATATTTCCGGACGCACAATTAGCACTCCGAGACTGCGATTGCTAAGGTGTGCAAACCGTTTCGACCCACGAGGTGTCGGAACCGGCCGCATTCGTTAAATCCTACACCTGAGCCTCCAAAGGGAAACGTCATGGCTAAATCCAGATTTCGTCCGCTGCATGACCGTGTCGTGGTCAAGCGTATCGACGCCGAAGAAAAGACCAAGGGCGGCATCATCATTCCCGACACCGCCAAGGAAAAGCCGTCGCAGGGCGAAATCACCGCGGTCGGTCCGGGCGGCCGCGACGAGAGCGGCAAGCTGATTCCGATCGACGTCAAGGTCGGCGACCGCGTGCTGTTCGGCAAATGGTCGGGCACCGAAGTCAAGCTCGACGGCGAGGAACTCCTGATCATGAAGGAGTGCGACATCATGGGCGTGCTCGCCTAACGCCACCTGCCACCTCCCTCACCCTGAGGAGGCAGCGAAGCTGCCGTCTCGAAGGGTGAGCATCCACCTCATCCTTCGAGACCGGCCAGGAGGCCGCTCCTTGAGGGTGAGGAAACCCTTTCCAGGAGCGATCTCAAATGGCTGCCAAGGACGTAAAATTTTCCGGAGACGCGCGCGAGCGCATGCTGCGCGGCGTCGACATTCTCGCCAACGCCGTCAAGGTGACGCTCGGCCCCAAGGGCCGCAACGTCGTCATTGAAAAGAGCTTTGGCGCGCCGCGCATCACCAAGGACGGCGTCACCGTCGCCAAGGAGATCGAGCTTGAGGACAAGTTCGAGAATATGGGCGCGCAGATGCTGCGCGAAGTCGCCTCCAAGACCAACGACACCGCCGGCGACGGCACCACCACCGCCACCGTGCTGGCGCAGGCGATCGTGCGCGAAGGCGCCAAATCGGTCGCCGCCGGCATGAACCCGATGGACCTAAAGCGCGGCATCGATATCGCGGTCCACGCCGTGGTCAAGGACCTCGAAAAGCGCGCCAAGCCGGTCGCCTCTTCCGCCGAAGTGGCGCAGGTCGGCACCATCTCGTCCAATGGCGACGCCGCGATCGGCAAGATGATCGCGCAGGCGATGCAGAAGGTCGGCAATGAAGGCGTCATCACCGTCGAAGAGAACAAGTCGCTCGAGACCGAGGTCGACATCGTCGAGGGCATGAAGTTCGACCGCGGCTATCTGTCGCCCTATTTCGTCACCAACGCCGAGAAGATGACCGCCGAGCTCGAGGACGTCTACGTGCTGTTGCACGAGAAGAAGCTGTCCGGCCTGCAGGCGATGCTGCCGGTGCTGGAAGCCGTGGTGCAGTCGGGCCGCCCGCTCCTGATCATCGCCGAAGACGTCGAAGGCGAGGCGTTGGCGACGCTGGTCGTCAACCGTCTGCGCGGCGGCCTGAAGGTCGCCGCCGTCAAGGCGCCCGGCTTCGGCGATCGCCGCAAGGCGATGCTGGAAGACATCGCGATCCTGACCGGCGGCCAGTTGATCTCGGATGAACTCGGCATGAAGCTCGAAAGCGTCACGGTCAACATGCTCGGCCGCGCCAGCAAGGTCGTGATCGACAAGGAAAACACCACGATCGTCAACGGCGCCGGCAAGAAAAAGGACATCGAAGCCCGCGTCGGCCAGATCAAGGCGCAGATCGAGGAGACCACCTCCGACTACGACCGCGAGAAGCTGCAGGAGCGTCTTGCCAAGCTCGCCGGCGGCGTCGCGGTGATCCGCGTCGGCGGCGCGACCGAGGTCGAGGTCAAGGAGAAGAAGGATCGCGTCGAGGACGCGCTCAACGCGACCCGCGCCGCGGTGCAGGAAGGCATCGTGCCGGGCGGCGGCGTGGCGCTGCTGCGCGCCAAGAAGGCGGTCGGCCGCATCCATAACGAAAACTCCGACGTGCAGGCCGGCATCAACATCGTGCTGAAGGCGCTGGAAGCCCCGGTCCGCCAGATCGCCGAGAATGCCGGCGTCGAAGGCTCGATCGTGGTCGGCAAGATCCTCGAGGACAAGTCCGAGACGTTCGGCTTCGACGCCCAGACCGAGGAATATGTCGACATGGTCGCCAAGGGCATCATCGATCCGGCCAAGGTGGTGCGCACCGCGCTGCAGGACGCCTCCTCGGTGGCCGGCCTGCTGGTGACGACCGAGGCCATGGTCGCCGAACTGCCGAAGGAGCCGGCGGCGCCGATGCCCGGCGGCGGTGGCGGCGGCATGGGTGGCATGGGCTTCTGACGCCGCACCCTGCGCATCCGATGTCAGAAAGCAGCGAAGGCCGCCTCCGGGCGGCCTTCTTTTTTGGGCTGAATTGTGCGCAAGCTTTCCAATTCAACCGCCGCCAAAAAAACACTACGGTGAAATCTGAAACTGCCTAGGGAAATTGATATGCGCGCACTTTTGTTTTGCCTGGCCGGCCTGATCACGGCCTCGCCGGAGTTCGGCTTCGCCGAACAGATGAAGCTCTCGCCGAAAGCCGCGCCTGGCGCGAACGAAACCCGATATTTCACCGCGATCGACGGACTGATGGACGGCAATGCCGACGTCATCCTCAAGGAGACCCGGCAGGGCAAGACCGTCACGGCGGCAGTGCTCGACGTCTGCTATCCCGTCGAGAAAGGCTCCGACCGCAAGGACCGCTTCGTCGCCAACCTCGCGGTCAACGGCCAGACCATGACCGGAACCACGCAGAGCATCGGCGGCAAATTGCCGGTCACGGTGAAACTGATGCGCAAGCCGACCGGCGACACGTTCGAATTCAAAGGCCAGATCAGCGTCGGCCAGACCGTGACCGAAGTGGTTTCGACCGACAATTCCGATCTAGTCCGAAAAGGAATTTCAGGACAACCAGACGACCGATGACGGCATCACCGCTTCGCCGAAGGATTTCACCGAAGTGTCGCCGGAATCGATCGGCGTGCGGGTCAAGCTCGATGCGGCGGTGGATTTCCTCAAAGGGTTGAAGGGCCAGGACGTCGAGGTTTCGCTCGCAGCAGCCTTGCGGTCACCTGCGATGCGCTGCGCGCCGGCGAGCAGACCATCAACATGGCGGTCGATCCGGATCGCGCCGCGGCGCTGATCGCGAAAGTCAAATCGCCGCCCGGCGTGGTCGCGGCCGGCTGGACCACCGGCGTCGTCGAAATGGACCGCACCATCCGCTTTTCGGCCGCCGACTGGCGCGACGGCGACAAGCTCAACAAGGACAAGCTCGCTGCCGCGATTTCCGGCGTGCTGGCCTGGACGCTTTCGGCAAAACCGTCGTCGTCGGCATGGAGCGCCAACACCGGCAAACTGAAACTGACCTTCAAGCGGCCGAGCCAGCTGTTCCCCGCGCTCGACCTCACCGACACGATCGAGGTGACCGCCCTGGTGGCCACCGACAAGCCCGGCGCGTCCGACCGGCTGATGCTGTGGATCGGCAATCCCGTTATCACGACGGCGGACGAATCCGCGGGCGCCAAGCTCAACCTGTCGGACGATTCCAGCGGCGACGAGGAAGGCGACCAAAAGGACGACAACGGTTCGGTCGACGCGCTGGCCAAAGAATTCAAGGGCCAGCGCTGGGACGCGGACAAGTCGGTCTGGAAATAAGGCTCAGGCGCTTGTTCGCGAGCCAAAAGCCGCGGTCTTCAATTGGTGTTGATGCGGAATCGCAGCGTCTTGGTGCCGATGAACGACACGAAATCGCCTTGCCGCTTCCAGGTGGCGGCCTCGCTCAAGGCCGCGACCAGATCGTCGTCGGCCTGCGCCCGCGCCGGCGGGCAGGCGCGATCCTCCAAGCGGACCTGGGACAAAGATCACGGTATTGCCGGCGACCGAGAACTGGCCCTTGCCGCCCTTGCACCACAGATCCAGCCGCGCCTCGCCATTGTCGCCGATCTCGAGCGTTCGGCATCCGCTTCGACCCGGGCTGAGGCGCCGCTTCCAGCGTCATCTCGAAGCCGAACGGAAATCCGTCATCGGCGCAGCGCCGGCACCGCACATTGAGGGCGGCCGTTGGCAACACCAACGAAACGGCTAGCAGCCTCGCAACACGTCTGTCCCTGAAAACATTCAACCTCTCGAAATATCCGTACACGACCTAAAACGCCGCGCGCCGTTCTAATGGACGTGCGCGACATTGACCAGATTGGCGCTCGGAAAAATTTCGCTTGAAAAAAAATCCCCGCGGACCTGGCCCGCGGGGATTTTCATCGTGTCGTCCGAGCCGGTCCTACTTCAAGACCATCACCGTGAACGGATAGACATAGGCCTGCAGCATCACGAAGAGGCCGACGAGACACGCCAGCGCGATCGAATGCTTGAACACGAAGCGCAGGATCGTGCCTTCATGTCCATACCAGTTGGTCGCGGTGGAGGCGACGACGATCGACTGCGCGTCGATCATCTTGCCCATCACGCCGCCGGAGGAGTTGGCGGCGGCCATCAGCACCGACGACAGACCAAGTTGCTCCGAGGTGATCTTCTGCAGATTGCCGAACAGAATGTTCGACGCCGTATCCGATCCCGTCAGCGCCACGCCCAGCCAGCCGAGCAGCGTGCCGAAGAAGGGATAGAGCACGCCGGTCGCGGCAAACGCCAGACCGAGCGTCGCATCGACGCCCGACAGGCGCGTCAAGCGTGCCGATCGCCAGCATCGCCGAGATCGTGATCAGCGAGATCGCGCACAGTCTGATGGTGCGGCCATACTCCGCGATCATCCTGGCCGGCGAGAGGCCCATCAGGAAGCCGGAAATGATCGCCGCGATCAGCATGCCCGTCCCGGTGAACGACAAATAGGTGAAGCCGAACACCGCGCCTTCCGGCGTCGGTTTCGCCGCCACCGGCGGCACCTTGTTGATCATGTTGTGCAGATCGGGAACCGGATAGTTCCAGGTGAAGATCGAATTCGCCCAGGTCTTGAACGAGCCGTTGCCCCAGATCAGCATCACGATGCAGACGATGATCCACGGCAGCAGCGCGCTCCAGAGCTCGCTTGGGTCAGCGGCGTCTTGTCCAGCGGCTTTGGCGAGCGTCATCGTCGCCGCCGATTCATCCTTGCCGCGCAGCGCCGGCGACAGCCAAAGCTGCCTCGGCTGCCAGACCTTCAGGAACAGGATCAGGCAGCCCATCGAGATCAGCGAAGCGCCGATATCGACGATCCAGGGATTGATGTAGTTCGAGATCACGAATTGCGGGACCGCGAACGAAACGCCGGTGACCAGAATGGCCGGCCAGACGTCCTTCATGCCCTTCCAGCCGGCGAACGCCCACACCACCCAGAACGGCACGATCAGCGAGAACACCGGCAACTGCCGTCCGACCATCGCGCCGAGAATATAGGGATCGAGACCGGTCACCGAGGCGAGGCCCTGGATCGGCGTGCCCAGCGCGCCATAGGCGACCGGCGCGGTATTGGCGATCAGCGACAGGCCGGAAGCGGCCAGCGGCGAGAAGCCGAGACCGATCAGCACCGCGCCAGTCACCGCAACCGGTGTACCAAACCCCGAAGCGCCTTCGAAGAACGCTCCGAAGGAAAATGCGATCAGCAGCAATTGCAAACGGCGGTCCTCGGTGACGCCGCCGACGGCGCGCTTCAACAGTTCGAATTGTCCGGTCGCGACCGTGATCTGGTAGAGAAAGATGACGTTCAGCACGATCCAGCCGATCGGGAAGAAGCCGGCGACGACGCCCAGCAGCGACGCGCGGATCGACATGCCTGCCGGCATCGTGAAGACGAAGATCGCGATCAGGTTGGTGACGATCACGCGCAATGATGGCGGCGATATGTGCCTTGACCTTGCCGCTCGCGATCAGCACCAGCAGCGTGACGACCGGGATCGCCGCGGCGATCGTCGACAGCACCGCGTTGCTCAGCGGGTTATAGACTTGATTCCACATTGCGATTCCTCCCCACGCGATTATGCGGCGCCCGACCCGCGTGGACGGTCGACGGCCTGGCGTGATTATCGCGGGTGCCTTTGCAATGTGCGAAATCGTGCCCGCGAATTTGGCCATGCCAAATCCGCTCACAAACTCGCGAAGTATGGAAGGCCCCCGCCCCTCGCCGTTGGGCCCATGCTAGGGTTTAGTCCAAGGCCGGGACAAGCCAACGCAGGATCATGATACTTACGACTTTAGTCTAAGTTCGCGCGATTTCCCCGTATTCCCTCAGGCCTTTCAGGCCATCCTCCCGGGAGACGACGATCTGTGAATAACCTTCGCTCGACGCTCGCGACCGTATGGCGGATTGCTGCTCCCTATTTCCGCTCCGAGGACAGATTCGCAGGCCGCGTGCTGCTCGCGTCGGTGATTGCGATCGAACTTTCGCTGGTCGGGATCAACGTGCTGCTGAACCAGTGGAACAACCGCTTCTACAATGCGCTGCAGGAGAAGAATTGGGACGGCTTCGTCAGCGAAATCGGCATCTTCTGCGTTCTGGCCGCCGTGCTACATCGCGCTTGTCGGTCTATCAGCTCTATCTCAACCAGTGGCTTCAGATCCGCTGGCGGCGCTGGCTGACCAGCCACTATCTCGGCGAATGGCTGCACGATGCCAACCACTACCGCATGCAGCTTCAGGGCGACGCCGCCGACAATCCGGACCAGCGCATCACCGATGACGTCAAACTGTTCGTCGACCAGACGCTCGATATCGGTGTCGGCCTGTTGAGCGCGGTGGTGACGCTGGTGTCCTTTGTGGTCATCCTGTGGGGTCTGTCGGCGGAAGTCGCCGCTGCACATTTTCGGCCGCCGAGTTCGATATCCCGGGTTATCTGGTGTGGGGCGCGCTGATCTATGCCGTGTTCGGCACCGCGCTGACGCAGTGGATCGGCTCGCCGCTGGTCAACCTCGATTTCCAGCAGCAGCGCCTGGAGGCCGACTTCCGCTTCAACCTGGTGCGGGTCCGCGAAAACTCCGAACAGATCGCGCTGCTGCTACGGCGAGAGCGCCGAACGGCAGCGGCTGTCGGAGCGCTTCGGCCGCGTCGTTGCCAACTGGTACGCCATCATGAGCCGGACCAAGCGGTTGACGGCGTTCACCCGAAGCTACGCGCAGGCCGCGGTGATTTTCCCCTATGTCCTGGTGGCGCCGGCCTATTTCGCCGACAAGATCCAGCTCGGCGGCATGATGCAGACCGCGATCCGCGTTCGGCAGCGTGCAGACAGCCGCTGTCGTTTTTCGTCTCGATCTATCGGGCGCTGGCGGAATGGCGTGCCGTCATCGCGCGCCTCGACGGCTTCGAGAAGGCGATTGGCAAGCGCCGAAGCGCTGGCCGGCTCTGCCGATTCGATCGACGTGGCGCCGCGGGCGGCAGCGACAAAATCGATCTGCGAGCAGCTTCTGGTCAGCCTGCCCAACGGAACGCCGCTGGTCGCGGCCGACGGCTTGAGCATTCGCGGCCATGAGCGCATTCTGGTCACCGGCCCCTCCGGCGCCGGCAAGTCGACCCTGTTCCGCGCCATCGCCGGCATCTGGCCGTTCGGAAGCGGCTCGATTGCCGTTCCCGCCGAGCGCCACGCTGATGATGCTGCCGCAGCGGCCGTATTTTCCGGTCGGGTCGCTGAAGGCCGCGATCGTCTATCCGGCGCAGGCCGACACGCATTCGGTTCGGAGCGGGTCAGGGACGCCGCTGATCTCGGTGGGCCTGCCGCAACTCGGCGCGGCGGCTCGAGGAGGAGGCGCACTGGAACCGGATGCTGTCGCTCGGCGAACAGCAGCGCCTTGGGCTCGCGCGCGCGCTGCTGCATCGCGCCGCAATATCTGTTCCTCGACGAGGCGACCGCCTCGCTCGATGAAGCCTTCGGAGGCCGCGCTCTACCGGCTGCTTGAGGAGAAATTGCCGGCATACCACCGATCGTCTCGATCGGGCATCGGTCGACGCTGACGCCTTCCATCGGCGCAATGTGGTGCTTGTTCGCGACGGCGACCGGTTTGCCCTGAAGGACCGCGGCGAGATCGCAACGTCCGCGATGTGAAGCCGTAGAGCGGGATGATTCTTCGAATCGTCATCCCGCTCTATCTTTTTGTTTGTGCATGATCTCCGCGCAAACGCGTTCCGCGTTTGTCGCGAGGGAAACCGGTCCCCACTTTTCCGGATCATGCCCTAACTAGCCAGCGCTGCGGCCACGGGCGGCGGCGCAGCCAGCGGTGCCAGAGATAGGCAAACGCCGTGAGCAGCAATGCGCCGGCCAGCACCGGCGCGAGCAGGAACGACCAAGGCAAGCCGTTGGAAACCACCAGTAGCGGGTTGATCCCCGCCGGCGGATGAAACGTGCCGGTCAGATACATCGCAAGGATCGCCAACCCGACCGCCACGGCGGCGGCCCAGGCGCTGCGGCCCGGTCAGCTTGAGCATCGCAAGCCCGACCAATGTCGCCACCAAGTGCCCGCCGATCAGCGCCCGCGGTTGCGCCGGCTCGGCGTCCGGCGATCCGATGACGAGCGCGATCGAGGTCGCAAACGGGATGATGGCCAGCGGATAATGCGATGCCAGCGAGAGCCACTCCATGACGCCGATGGCGATGGCAATCCCGAGACCGGCGACGGCTCCCTCCGCCAAATTGCGCGGATCCACCCTGCGGCGGGCTCTCTCTGCCGCCGCGCGCCAATCGAGCGTCATGCCAATCCAGCCCCGGAAAAGAACAAGGGCGGCAGATTGCTCTGCCGCCCTCTCATTCAATCTCTGGAACGAGCTTACTTCAAGTTGGTCATCGCCGTCAGGTCAGCCGACAGCTTGACGATGCCGGTCGCGCCGCACCAGTTGGAGCCGAAGCCACCTGGGTTGATTGCCGTGATGTTGGCCGGGCTGAAGCTGGTGGTCGAATAGTCGCTGGTGAAGGCGTTGCAGGAAGCCCTTCGACAGGTTGGTGTCGGAGTAACGCAGATCGAGCGTGAACACCTTGTAGGTGAAGCCGACGCCGATGTTCCAGGTATTGTAGCTCGGCTCAGGAATGCCGAGCGGGAACGGACCGCCAAAGACCGTTGCGACGGTCGTCCCATAGAACGCATCCGACGTTCCGAGCCACTGCCGGCCGAACTCACCGGAGACGTACATGCCGACACCGCTCGCGCCGAAGGTGGTGCTCGGCGCAGTCCACTTGCCGGTAACCGACGCGTAGTTGCCCCAGGCACCGAGATTGAGGAAGTTTGGCGAATAGTATTCGTTGAAGCCGACCGCCCACTGGTCGTTCAGAGTGATATTGACCTTGGCATAGCCTTCGATAAAAGCTGGCGCTTTTCTTGGCGAAGTTGCCGTTGATTGGCAGGCCGCCAACACCGAGCTGGCCGAAGTCGATCCCCTGGCCGAAGGCCGCGCAATTATTCGTCGGCGGAGCAACGGTGCCCTGCGCACCAAAGCACTGTCCACCCGGATAGAGATAGCCCCAGACGCCGAAGTCGAAGGCGAACATGCCGATAGGTCGGGCGGATACCGCCGTAGATATCGACTTCAGCCGCGGCGCGGTTCGGGAACGAGATGCTCTCGCCGGAGACGCCGATATAGAGCTGCGTGTCCTTGTTGAGGTTGTAGCGCGGCTCGAAATAGGCGGCGACCGACGGCTTGTGGTTGGACTGGGTGATGCCGCGGAACACGTAGTCGTTCATGATGGCGCTACCGAAGGCGACATCCCAGGGATCGAACGGCGCCGGCGGCGGCGCCTTGACGGCCTTGACCGGCATATCCGCGGCAAGAGCCGAACCCGAAATCATTGCCAGCGCCGTTGCCAACAAGACTAGTTTTTTCATGAGGATCCCCATCACTTTTTAAGACCAGCCCCGGTTCCGGCGCCCCCCAAGGGCAAGCGACACCTGACTGCACTGAATTTCGTACGCCCGAGGCAATCTGGTACGAGCTATCACGCCCGTGAAGCAAAAAAGACATGCATCTGCCGACTTTTTAATCATAATGGCGGTTCCGTGAAAGGTTGTCGTCGTGTGTTGCATTCCGACAACAATTTTGGCGGGCGTTGCCTGCATTTGGGGTCCCCAGCTGTGGATCGCTGCCGGTCATCGAAGCAGCCGACCCGGCCCCTCCCCGAATCACCGGCCTGCGGGCCGGACCCGGCCCGGCAAACCAGGCTGGCTCGAACGTCAAAAAGGCCGCAGCGAGAACGCTGCGGCCTTGGATGATTGGGCCCGATCGAAAATCGGGCGCTTCAGGTCAGTTGCTTCGGCTAGTTGTCGTGTTCGTCGCCGGACCCGCCGTGGTCGCCTGAATGCCCCCACGTCGGAGCTGCGCTCGGCGCGGGACTGGGCGTCGCCCAGCTCGGCGACGGAGCCGGTGCGGGAGCCGGGGCCGGGGCCGGGGCCGGCGCTGCCATCGGAGCGGCAGGCTTTGCAGCCGGAGCCGGCTTCTTCTTTGGCGCGCTCTTTTTCGCGGCGACCTTCTTTTTCGGCGCAGCTGCCTTCTTGGGCGCAGCTGCCTTCTTGGCTGATTTCTTCGCCGACTTCTTGGCCTTCTTCGCCGATTTCTTCGACGCTTTCTTGGCGGACTTCTTCGCGGATTTTTTCTTCGCCGCTACTACTTTTTTCTTTTTAGCCTTCTTAGATTTTTTCTTCTTCCCTTTAGCCATCGTGGTCCTCCTGTTGCCGCCAAACAATGTCTATCGGGCGTCTTTAAGTCGTCCTGCTTACCGCGCGCGGCCAATCGATCAGTTCGATCCCGGCCGGGGACCTCCCGTCGCCCAATCGAGAAGCTCAATCGTGTGTACAACAGGAACTGACGTGCCGCCGGCAATCTGCACCATGCACCCAATATTGCCTGCAGCAATCACGTCCGGCTTGACCATCGCGATGTTGGCGATCTTGCGATCGCGCAATCTGTCCGCAATGTCAGGCTGGAGAAGGTTATAAGTCCCCGCCGAACCGCAACACAAATGGCTCTCGGGCACATCTTTCACCACGAATCCGTTCTTGGAAAGCAAATCTTTCGGAAGCCCTGTGATTTTCTGCCCGTGCTGCAGCGAACAAGCCGAGTGATAGGCGACGACGACGTCGCCATGTTGCTCTGATCGGTGCAACTCGATGCTGCTGAGATACTCGGTGATATCCTTGGCCAGCGCCGAAACCTTCGCTGCGGCTTGCTCGAAATCGCGATCCTCGCGCAGCATGTAGCCATAGTCCTTGATCACCGTCCCGCAGCCGGACGTCGTCACCAGGATGGCGTCGAGGCCGCCGCGTTCGGCCTCCCCGCTCCAGGCTGAGATGTTGGCACGCGCGCATGCCAGCGCGTCGCCGTCGCGGCCGAGGTGGTGCGTCAGCGCGCCGCAGCATTGCTCGTCTTTTACCAGCACGACCTCGATGCCGTGACGGGTTAGCAGATTGATGGCGGCCTGGTTGATGCGCGGCGCCAGCACCTGCTGGGCACAGCCCTGCAACAGCGCGACGCGCCCGCGCCGCTCGCCAATGGCTGCGAAAACGCTTCCAGAGGCAGCGCCAGGCGGCGGCAAACGGCGCGGCGCAAGAGCCAGCATCGCCTTGATTCGTCTCAATAAAGTCGGCGTTGCGGACGGCGCTTTCGGGGTCGGCAGCAAGGCTGCCAAGGGTCGCGCGATCCGCGCCAGCACCATGCTGATGCGAAACAGATTTGGCTGCGGCAGCACCCGCGCGAGCACGGCGCGCAGCAGCCGCTCGGTCAGCGGCCGCTGATATTGCTGCTCGATCCTGACCCGCGCCTGATCGACCAGATGCATGTAGTTCACCCCCGACGGGCACGTCGTCATGCAGGCAAGGCAGGAGAGGCAGCGGTCGATATGCTTGACCACCTCGCGTGTCGGGGGTTTGTCCTTTTCCAGCATCTCCTTGATCAGGTAGATCCGGCCGCGCGGGCTATCGAGCTCATCGCCGAGCAAGACATAGGTCGGACAGGTCGCGGTGCAGAACCCGCAATGCACGCAGGCGCGCAGGATCTTGTCGGCTTCCGCGATATCGGGATCGGCCAGTTGCGCGAGCGAGAACTCGGTCTTCATGCCGACCCTCTCGTCATCCGGCCGCGGTTGAGGATGTTCTTCGGATCGAAGCTCATGCGGACGCGTTCGCTTAGATCCGCAAGACCGCCCGGCTGTGGATGAAACACGTCGACATTGCGGCGAACCTGTTCCGGCGCGCGAATCAGCGTCGCGTGGCCGAGCGCTTCGCCGACGCGCTGCCGCACCAGCGCGGCTTGCGCATCGGGCCTGGGCGGCAGCGCCGCCCAGATCAGGCCGCCGCCCCAGTCATAGATCACGTCGCCCCCGGCATCGCGCGCCAGCCGCTCGCCGAGCGCGCCGCCGGAGGCGGGCGGGCAGACGATCCGCCACACCGGCCAGGCCCCGAGCGCGCCATTGGCGGCGAACGGAACGACGTCGCGGATGGAACCCCAGGCCTCGGCAGAGAGCGCATCTTCCAGGATCTGCGCCGGTCCGTAAGCGGAGAGCGTCTTGGCGAGGGCCGTGGCGCGATGGGCGGCTGATGCCGTGATGCCCTCCAACCGCAGCAAGGTGAGCCCCTCCCCGCCCGATCCGAGTTCGCCCAGCCCGCCGCCGACATCGGACCGAAACGCTGAACCCGGCACATGCGCCGCGCCCGAGACGTCGAACGGCGAGCCAAGGGCCAAAGTCATCGCCCGGTTTGCGGCGATGGCGTCGAGCCCGCGCAGCACCAGCGTTCGCTCGCTTTCCGGCCGCGGCATCACTTTCAGCGTTACTTCGGTCATCACCGCGAGCGTGCCCCAGGAGCCTGCCAGGAGCTTGCACAGATCATAGCCGGTGACGTTCTTAACCACCTTGCCGCCGGTCTTGAAGCTGTCGCCGAAGCCCGACACCGCCTGCGCCCCCAGCAGATGGTCGCGGGCGCCGCCGGCCTTGATGCGGCGGGGTCCGGCAAGGCCGGCACTGATCATGCCGCCGATGGTTCCGAGCTGCGGCGTTCCCAACAGCCTTGCGGTATTGACCGGCTCGAACGCAAATTGCTGGTTCTTGGAATCGATCAACGATTGCACATCGGCCAGCGGCGCTCCCGCCTCAACGGTGATGATCAGCTCGTTCGGCTCGTAAGAGGTCACCGCGCTCAGCGCCGAGAGGTCGAGCACGGCATTGGTCGCCATCGGCTGGCCGATCAGCCTTTTGGAGCCATGGCCGATGATCTCGAGCGGCTGTTCGCTCGCGATCGCCGCGCGCACCGCCTCTTCGACATCGCCGGCATCACGTACTTTGAGAGTGTCCACGCCCGTCTCGCGTTCCCTGCGATGACCAAACTTTGAAATGGCCGTGTTTGTCGCAGCCATCCTTTTCCCTGACCATCCTTCTAAAGGCGTGGCCGACCGGCACAAGGGCGGGCCTCGCGAATGGCTACATCGCGCGACGCGCTTACTTCGACCGTCATCGAAACATTCTCGCACATCATTCGCTATCTATCGAATTGTACCTGTCAACCAAGGGAGCAAGAACCATGCGTCAATATGCCATCAACAAGAGCGTCAGCGAGGCCGTCAACGGCGGCGGATTGCTGGTCGTCGCGCAATGGGAAGCCAAGGAAGGACAGGCCGACCGGATCGCCGATATTCTGTCGCGCTTCCTGCCCGAGGCGCAAAGCGAGCCCGGCGCAAAGCTGTTCCTGATCTCGCGGGCACAGGAGAATCCCGCCCAGTTCCTGTTCTACGAGCTGTTCCGCGACGAGGCCGCCTTCAAGGCGCATCAGGAGAGCGCGCATTTCAAGACCTATATCGCCGGCGAAGCACTGCCGCTGCTCGCCAAGCGCGAACGCGCGCAATATTCGTTGTTGTAAGTCAAAATCGCGGAATCTCCGGAAACGCCAGCTTGCCCGCGTGCACATGCACGCGGCCGAGCTCGGCGCAGCGGTGCAATGTCGGAAACACTTTTCCCGGATTGAGCAGGCCTTGGGGATCGAACGCGCATTTCAGCCGCTGCTGCTGATTGAGGTCGATCTCGCTGAACATTTCGCCCATCAGATCGCGCTTTTCGATGCCGACGCCGTGCTCGCCGGTCAAGACGCCGCCGAACTCGACGCAAGCCCGCAGGATATCGGCGCCGAACGCCTCCGCGCGCTCCATCTCGCCGGGCCTGTTGGCGTCGTAAAGGATCAGCGGATGCAGATTGCCGTCGCCGGCGTGAAACACGTTGGCGACACGCAGATCGTATTTTTCGGAGAGGTCGCGGATCCGCGCCAGCGCCTTTGGCAGCGCGCCGCGCGGGATGGTGCCGTCCATGCAGAGATAGTCGGGCGAAATACGCCCCACGGCCGGAAACGCCGCCTTGCGGCCGGCCCAGAACAGATTGCGCTCGCTTTCCGAATTGGAAATCTGGCAAGTGACCGAACCGCAGCGTTGCGCGATCGTCTCGACGCGGCCGATCAGCTCGTCGACCTCGACGCTTGGGCCATCGAGCTCGATGATCAACAGCGCCTCGACGTCGAGCGGGTAGCCCGCATGCACAAAAGCTTCCGCGGCGTGGATCGCGGGCTTGTCCATCATCTCCATGCCGCCCGGGATGATGCCGGCGCCGATGATGCGCGCGACGCATTCGCCGGCCGCCTCGACCTGGGCAAACCCGACCATCAGCGCGCGCGCCGTCTCCGGCTTCTGCAGGATCCGCACCGTGATCTCGGTGATGACGCCGAGCAGCCCCTCGGAGCCCGTGATGATACCCATCAGATCGTAGCCCGAATTTTCCGCCGCCTTGCCGCCGATGCGCAGCACCTCGCCGGTCATCAGCACAATTTCGCAGCCGAGCACGTTGTTGGTGGTCATGCCGTATTTCAGGCAATGCACGCCGCCGGAATTTTCCGCGACATTGCCGCCGATCGAGCAGGCGATCTGCGACGACGGGTCGGGCGCGTAATAGAAACCGGCATGCGCTACCGCCTGGGAGATCGCAAGGTTGGTGACGCCGGGCTCGGTCACCACCACGCGGTTGTCGAAATCGATCTCGCGGATGCGCTTGAATTTGCCCAAGCCCAAGAGCACGCCGTCCTTGAGCGGCAGCGCGCCGCCGGACAGCGAGGTGCCGGAGCCGCGCGGCACCACCTTGATGCCCTGCTCGTGGCAGTATTTCAGGACCTTGGAGACCTGCTCGGTGGTGTCCGGCAACACCACGACCATCGGTGGCTGGCGGTAGGCCGTCAGCCCGTCGGATTCGTAGGGCAGCATTTCGGCGGCGCTGTCGATGACGCCCTCGCCCGGCACGATCGCGCGCAAGGCGGCCACGATCGCATCGCGGCGGCCAAGGACCGCGGAATCCGATGCGGGCATCATGATCGCCATTTTGCTTCTCCTGACGTCGCAGACGTCACAACAATTTGTCGTGGCAAATCAAGCACGTCTGGGCCGTTTTGGGTAGCTCACCAAAGAGTGAGTGACCCGGAATGCCAACCGCCACCAATGTAATAGGGGGCAATCGATAAAACCGGAACCCGCTTCGCGCCTTGTCGATCTCGAGTATCCCATGCAACAACGGCAGCGGCATCCTCGCTCCCTCCCTCGAAACCTCACCAAGAGCATCCCATGAAAAAATTGATTCTGAGCGCGCTGGTCGTCATTGCCTCGTCGATCACCGCCAGCGCCGCGCTGGCGCAGGACGCCGCCGCCGGCAAGACCTCGTTCAACAAATGCATGGCCTGCCATTCGATCGGCGACGGCGCCAAGAACAAGGTCGGCCCCGAGCTCAACGGGCTCGACGGCCGCAAGTCCGGCACCGCGCCGGATTATTCCTATTCCGACGCCAACAAGAATTCCGGCATCACCTGGAACAAGGATCAGTTCCTCGAATACATCAAGGACCCCAAGGCGAAGATCCCCGGCACCAAGATGATATTCGCCGGCATCAAGAACGAGAAGGAGGCCAACGACCTCTGGGCCTACATCTCGCAGTACGACAAGGACGGCAAGACGAAGTAGATACGGTTGTAGGATGGGTTGCGCACTCGCGAAACCCATCAATGCTTGCGACGAGACGATGGGTATCGCTGCGCTCAACCCATCCTACGCAAATTTTCAAGCAGCCAACTCGCCTCACGCGACCGCATTCCCGCGGCGCGATAACGCCCGAGCTTTGCCAAGAAAACTGTCCCTCGATAACAAGGGCGCAGGGAATGCCGGGTGCGCAGCTCGCGCCCGCAGCCTCGCGTGCGAAATGAAAAAGCACACGAGCAAGTCACCACGGTCACGCCGGAAATCACCCGGACATTCCCCGCGCAATGGTTTTAACGGCTTATTTCGTGCTCTCCCCGGTGACCGGGCTTTTTTGCCACCGTCGCCGGCGGAAGTGCTTCCGCCAACTTGACACCAGCGTCGGGGCGTCAGGACCACACGGCTTCGCCGTCCGCTTCTAGCGTCGCTCGTCTTGCGTCGCCAAAGCGTCCACCGCATCCCGCACCCAACGTTCGTGACGATCGCGAAGCGCCCCTCTCAAGGGCACGAGACGTCGGAGACAAAATCGCTGATTTGGGGTCTTCGGCAAGACGAGCGGCGTGCGACAAATTAACACGACGGGCAAATCAGTCGCGTTGTCCGCGACCAGCCATTGGCGAGCCGGAATTTCGTGGGCGGGTTAGCGATAGCGCAATCCGCCGTTACGGCGGCCGAGATGGCGGATTTTGCCTTCCGCCTTCGCTCGTTGAGCTACGGCGGACGCGCTCGGCTAGCCAATCCGCCCTACGAATCTCTGGCGGCCTAGGTGGAGGTCCTCAAGGCGCCGCGTCCTGGCTCAGCACGCCCGGCCGCCGCGCCAAAACCGCCGAAGGCTCGAACGAGAACACAAAGGCCAGGAAGTAGAAGCCGATCGCGAGCAGATAGAGGAAGGCAAATCCGAAATACATCGAATTATATTCCATCAGCCCGCCGAACAGCGCGCCCATCAGATTATAGGCGAGCGCGGTGGAGACGTTGATCTTCGGTTTGCCGATCAGGGTCGAGAACACGATGCCGGAGAAGAACAGCGGCATGGTGAGCAGCACGCAGTTGACGATCAGGCTCGCGAGCGGCGAAGAGACCGCGATCAGATCGTGGTTGCGCGCCGAGAAGTAGCCGAGCAGCAGGCTTGCCAGCAGGCCGGCATAGGCAAGGCTGGTGCGCGGAACGACTTTGCGCTGCACCAGGAGATTGGCGAGGAACGCCATCACCAGAACCATGACGATGGTCGCGGCGACTACGAACCAGGTGCCGCCGAGATGTAGCCCCAGCTCGGTGATGGCCTTGGTCTCCACCAGCATGAAGCCGCTCCCTAAGAAGAAGAACGGCAGATAGGAGCGCTCGATCGGATCGGTAAAGCCAATGGTCTTGCGCACGAACATGTAGGAGAGCAGCAACACCATGCCGAGCGCGACCAGATAGCTGACCGGATAGGTGCGCTTGATCATGTAGAAGAACGGCCAATCGTCGGTCGGGATGCTGTCGGCCGGATAGGCCTGCGCGAAATGATCGGAAACGTTGGTGAAGCCGAAGGCGGCGAACGCTTTGGGGTCCGGCAGCGCGATGTCGCCTCCCTTCTGCGTGAGGAAGGCGGTGGTGGTCTTCGAATCGTAGCCGACGCGGACCGCGAGCGGCTTTCCGGCGCCGGGAATGTCCTTGAGAATGTGCGACAGCTTGAAGCCGAGCGATTCGTTCGGCAGCGCGAACGAAATCGACATCACGCCGTCCGGCTTGAGCAGCTTGAAAGCCTCGGTGATGCCTTCGCGGGTGTAGACGTAGGAGTCGACGCGCAAATTGGAGGCGTGGCTGAGCGCCGTGTGGGAATCCAGCACGCCATAGATGATCAGGTCATATTGCTGATGCGCGGTGCGGAAGAAATTGCGGGCATCGTTGATGTTCAAACTGACGCGTGGATCGTCGTAGGGATGCTCGGGATGATAGCTCTTGCCGAGGAAGGCGATCGCGGGATCGATCTCGATCGCATCGACATGGGAGGCGCCCATGCGCAGCGCCGCCGCCACATCGTTGCCGCTGCCGGCGCCGACGATCGCGACGCGCTCCGGCTTTTTCTTGAAGTTGAACGGAAATTCGTAATAGGCGCGGACGTAGCGGTCCTCCTCGGACTCGTGGCCGCGGTTGTTGTCCGAGAGATTGAAGACCTTCTGGTAATAGGCGCCGCCGGAGAGGATGTTCATCAACCCGTCGGGCTTGGCCATCCGCTCCAGCAACTGATACGGCGAATAGATGCGCTGGATCTCGGTCTGCACCGGCCAGGAAAGGATGGTGAGCAAGAGGCAGAAGCTCGCAACCCCAAGCGGCAGCCGCTTGTCGCGCGCCAGCACGAAGAACAACAGTACGCCGCCCACCGCGGTGAACCAGACCGCCGGCGGCAGCCAGAACAGGCTCATGACGAACAGCACCATGACGCCGACGATGCTGCCGAGCAGATTGAGGCCGTAGGCCTTCAGCGCATCGGTAGAGCCGAGCAATTTGCCGCAGAGCTGGCCGACTGGATAGCAGATGCAGGCGCACAGCACGAAGCTCATGCCGAGCAGCAGATAGAGCGGCACGCTTTGCTGGATCAGTGTCAGCCAGTCGAGCCGGTCCATCCAGATTGCAGATCGAGGTCTGCTCCTGCATCGGCAGCGCCGGAGAAGAAATCGGTGGTGGTGCCGACGTCGTAACGCAGCAGCGTGATGATGCCGACGAACAGCGCGAGCATCGGCAGCACCAGCGCCGGCGCGCAAGCGCTGCTTCTCGGCGACCGCGTAGCCCGCCCCCAGCCCCAGGAAGCAGGCAAGCAAGGTGAAATTCTTGAAGAACGAGAACACCGGGAAGACCGAGGCGAGCCAGCGGATCATGATCAGCTCGAGCAACAGGCTCACCATCGTCACCAGCACGATCAGCCGGATCTTTTCGGAGGTCGATGTGCTGGCGAATTCGCCTTCGAACAGGCTGCCCATCAGTTCGATCTGGCGCTCCAGCGGACGCGCGAGCCAGGCCGGATAGATCACGACGACGAGCGCCGCTACGCCGAGCAGGACCCGAAGGCCGATCAGGAACCAGTCGGAGAGACCAAAGGCGTCGCCCTCGACGAACAGGCGAACCGCGACCAGGGAGTAAACGAATACGAGGCTCGACAGGCAGATCGAGAAAAACCGGACCAGCCTGCGGTTGGCGTCCTCATTGACATGCACCATGCTGACAGAATGCGAATCCATAATGCCTGACCGTTTCCTGGAACTGGTTCTTGGGAACGGCCAGCATGCGGCAGTTTTTATTAAGAAATAGACAAATCCTTTATGCAATCTGCCCGCATCGAGCGGGTTTTTGTGCACGGCCGGCCTTCGTACCACCTATTTGGCGGCGGCCGCGCGGCGTCGAGCCTTGCCGATCATCGCCTCGATCTCCGCGATCACCAGATCGGGGGCGGCGTTCTGCACCATGTGGCCGACGCCTTCGAGCACGATCAGTTTGGCGTGGGGCACGGTGGCTGAGAACGAACGCGAATGGATGTTGGTCGACACCGTCTTGTCGACATCGCCCGAGATCACGACCGTGGGGGCTGTGATCGCGCCATAGCGCGGAGCCTGCTCGGCGACTGCCTGCTTCAAGCTTACAAGGTCCCGGGCGTTGTCGAGGAATTCGCGCGGCCGCAGCACCAATGCGGTGGCCGTATCCTTCACGTAGCCGTCCGGCATCACCTGCGGCAGGAATACGTTACGCGCACCGGGAGCGGCGAGGAAAATGCCAAGCGGAAGCGTGATCGTATAGGCGAGCAGCGGACCGATCAGCTTTGTCGTGACGAGGTTGTTGTACCAGCCGACGCCGCCGCGCCAGGGATGGGTGACCGGCGCCAGCATGACGAGGCCCGCGACGCGCTCCGGATAGTCCAGCGCAATCCGCGCACCCAGCGCGCCGCTCCAGGAATGCACCACGAAGATCGCTTCGCCGATGCCGAGTTGCTCCAGCGCGGAAAAAATCATCCGGCTCTGCACCGCCGGCGTCGAATTCTTCGCAACGCACGCGCGTGCTCCAGCCATGTCCCGGCCGATCGATCATGATCACCCGGTGATGTTCGGCGAGCCGCTCTCCAAGCGGTTGCCGCATCGCTTCGAGGTTCGAGCTCGCGCCGTGCAGCATCACGATCGGCGGATCGGCATTCTCGCGCGGCCCGATCTCGACGACGTGCAGGCGCGCGCCTTCGACGTCGATCATGCGGCCTTGCGCAGGATGCGCGCGTTGCAAGGCAACGACGCCCAATTGCGTGATCGGCGGCCAGCACCGCCAGCGCCGCCACGACAATGATTGCAAGCATCGAGATGATCCGGATGATCCTTCGCACCAGCCAGCTACGGGTTTACCCGCTAGGGGTTTCGCGGCCTATGGCGGAGTTTTCCACACTATTCAGAGGTCTGTCATACGGGTGTCGCCGGTCATTTTATAACCATGATCGGCACATTTTAGTCTCACAGAACATGTGCCATCGAGGCGGCTACAACCCGAACGATCCACACGATCCACGCAATCCACCGGGAACACGGATCGAACTGCAAAATTTGATCCGACAGGCCAATTGATCCGACAGGAATGGGAAGGGTTTTCGATGACTATCAGACCAAACCAAGCCGCCATCGACGAAATCGTCGCCAGTTGCAATGGCGACCTGCACGGCGCGCTGCAAGCGCTGCTGATGGTCAACGAGCACCTGGAGGCAGAGCTGGCCAAACTTTATGCGGCGGCGGCCTATGGCGGCCTGGCCGAACGCGGCGACAGCGTTCTGCACTAAGGACGGCCGCCATGCGGGCCAATCCGGCAGGCAGGGTATCGCGTCAGATATCGCGGCCTTCGACCTTTTCGGTGAGCGACCTGACCAGTTCCGGCACCTTTTCCAGATGCGGGTTGATGGCGAGCGCCTTGCGGAAGGCGTCAAGCGCGCGCTTGTCGTCGCCGATATCCTGCATGATCATGCCGAGCCCCGCCAGCGCGCCGAAATGGCGTGGTTCGCGGATCAAGACCTGCTCGAATGTCGGCAAGCGAGTGCGCGTAATCGTTCCGCAGATAATACAGCGTCGCGCGCCGATTCCAGCCCTCGACATAATCCGGCCGCAGTTTGATCACGGCGTCGAGCAGCTTCAGCGCAACGTCGATCTGCTGGGCATCCATCGCGGCCTTGGCGCGCAGCATCAATAGCGCAGCCGTGTCGCTCGGGGTCTGCAGCCAGATCGCCCAGATCCTGGCCTCGACATGCTTGGCGCTGGCTTCATCGGGTGCCGCCTTCAGCGCGCCGAACAGGAAATCCAGCCCGCGCGTCCGGTCGGCACCGACCTTCGGCAGCTTGCTCGGCGCTTCCGGTAACTTCTTCTGCTTGGTCGGCGGGGCGAGCTTGGGGTCGTCCTGGGCAAGCACGGCGACCGGCACGGCGCGATAGCGCTGCGAGCAGGATCGCTAACCGAAGTTTTCGCGGGCGAGGGAATCTAGGAGCCATACAGCAAAGTCTAGACGCGAAAAATCGCGCTGCAAAGCAGCACGCGAGTCAAACACCTGTGAAAAAGATAATTTCGTTCCCTGCCCCGGTTGGGAGTAGACCAACCTTGGTTCCAGCCTTGGATCAACCCTGGCGGGGCCGCGCGATCAACCCTGGCGGGCCTTGAAGCGGCGCTGCACCTTGTTGATCACATAGACCCGGCCCTTGCGGCGGACCAGACGGTTGTTGCGATGGCGGCCACGCAGCGATTTCAGCGAGTTACGGACCTTCATGGGGAAATCCTGATTGTCTTGAAGGCCGTGCTCGACAGGCCAAAAATGGAAAAACCGGATTTATCCCGCCCGCGGCAAAGCCGCCCGGGACGGCGCGGTTTCTAAGCCATCGAAGGTCCGAATGTCAATGCAAACGGACCGTTTTTGGCGCCGATTTGGCCCGCAAAGCCGGCCCGACGACCCAAAAACACTGCCAAATCAGCCGCGCGGGAACTCGTCCATGGCCTGGCGTTTTCTGCGGTCTTGTGGAATTTGTTATATCCTATAATCAATTTACCGAGCCGAAAAAGTCAAGCGACCATCCGGGAAACGGAAAATGCCCAAACTGAAGCTGCCCAACATCGACGACGTCGTGGCGATCGACATCCACACCCATGCCGAAGAACCCTGCGGCATGCATGGCGACGACGGCTATGACGATTTCCAGGCGCAGATGGCCGAATATTTCAAGTCGCCGAACAAGCATCCGCCGACGGTTGTGGAAACCGCGGCCTATTACCGCTCCAAGAAGATCGCCGCCGTGATCTTCCCGGTCGACGCCGAGCGCGAGACCGGCTTCCGCCGCTACAACAATTACGAGATGCTGGAGGTCGCTTCCGAGAATTTCGACGTGCTGATCCCCTTCGTCAGCATCGATCCGCACAAGGGCAAGCTCGGCGTGCGCGAGGCGCAGGAAGCTGATCGAGGAATACGGCGTCAGGGGCTTCAAATTCCATCCGACCATGCAGGGCTTCTACCCGAACGACCGCATGGCCTATCCGCTCTACGAGGCGATCAACGACGGCGGCGCGATTGCGCTGTTCCACACCGGCCAGACCGGGGTCGGCAGCGGCATGCCCGGCGGCATGGGGATGCGCCTGAAATATTCCAACCCGATGTACATGGACGATGTCGCCGCCGACTTCCCCGACCTGAAGATCATCCTCGCGCACCCGTCCTTTCCCTGGCAGGAAGAGGCGCTGTCGGTGGCGACCCACAAGCCGAACGTCTATATCGACCTCTCCGGCTGGTCGCCGAAATATTTCCCGCCGATTCTCGTGCGCTACATCAACTCGATCCTGCAGGACAAGATGCTGTTCGGTTCCGACTGGCCGGTGATCACGCCGGACCGCTGGCTCGCCGATTTCGCCAAGCTCGAGATCCGCGACGAGATCCGGCCGAAAGTGCTGAAAGCCAACGCGCGGAAGATTTTGGGGATCTGAAGACCTCGGGGATCTGAAGATCTGCGGCATCGTTTGCATCTGAAGTGGCGGGCAAACGCCGAGAGATGTAGCGTCGGGCGAGAGGATGGTTCCCATGAAGCCTTCCGCAGCCGCGATATCAGTCACTGCCCTCTCGCTCGCCAGCGCGATTGCCTGCGCCGCGGCGCCGCCTGAACCGGCAGCTTTCGTTGTCGAACTCGAAAACCCGCTCGCCAGCAAGGCGCCGCTGCAGGGCTATCTGCGGCAGAGCCATCGTGTAGGTCAATCGCCGGCGGTGGTGCTGCTGCATGGCTGCAACGGAAATTGGCAGCGGCTCGATGAGCGCTGGGGCAAGCAGATCGCGTCCTGGGGCTATGTGACGCTCACGGTCGACAGCTTTGGGCCGCGCGGCATTGACAACACCTGCACCAGCGGCGCGCCGGTCGACCTTGCCTTCGACGCCTACCGCGCGCTCAACTTCCTGGTCCAGCAACCCTCCGTCGATGCCGCGCGCGTCGCGGTGCTGGGATTTTCGCAAGGCGGCTGGCTCGCGCTGACCTCGGTCGAGCGCGGCGTTGTCGAGAAAAGTTCGCCCCACAAGTTCCGCGCCGCCATCGCGTTCTATCCGCCCTGTCTCGGCTTCAAGGACAACATGACGGTGACCACCCTGATCCTGATCGGCGAACTCGACGATTGGACGCCGGCGGTGGAATGCCGCAACATGGTGGACGGCCGCGACGATTGGGGCATCTCGCGGCGCAAGGGCGACGGCGTGCCGGTTCGGCTCATCGTCTATCCCGGCGCCTATCATAGCTTCGACATTCAGGCGCTTCAAAACGCCCATCCAGTATTTCGGCCATCACCTCGAATTCAACCAGGCCGCGACCGAGCTATCGGTCGACGCGTTACGCGAATTCCTGTATGCGACCATCGGCGGAAAAGAGCTGACGAAAGAACAGACCAAGTGACCATCAAAGCCGTTGTGTTCGTTTGCCCTCCGGGAGTTAGCGTTGCAGCAGATGGAAAGCGTTCCTTCCGTTCTTGAAACCGCGGCGACCGGCGAAATTGCCGACATCTATTCGGATATCCGCAAGACCCTCGGCACCAGCGTTGTCAATCTGATCTGGCGCAATCTCGCGACCATTCCAGATGCACTGTTGTGGACGTGGTCGACCGTGCGGCCGCTCTATCTCGGGCCCGCCGCCGCCCATGCCGAGGCCTGCGCCGTACGCTGCGCCTGCCGGAGGTGTCCCGGCTTTCGTTTGGCTCCTTGACGAGAGCCGGAATCGGCCGAACGGCCTTGACGGAAATCCGCACCATACTCGACAGCTATCACCACACCAACGCGCTGGCGCTTGTCGTCTTGTCGGCGCTGCTTGAGCACTACGATCCGAGCGATCCCGTCAGCCGTTCAACCGTCCGAAGCTCAACCGCTTTCAGTTCAAACCGAACTGCCGGCGCTGCCGCCGATGGCAACGCTGCCATCCGACGTGCAACAGCTGATCGAGGAGCTGAATGGATTCGGCGAGGACACCGCCCATTTCTGATTGCCAGCATGTATCGGCACTTGGCCTATTGGCCGGCTTATTCTGGCGATCGTGCGGACAACGCTCGCTCCCCTGCAGGCGGATGGGAGCTTGAACCGGCTTACGCGTTCTGCTCGCGCTCTCGGCCGCGCCCATGGTCAAGTGCTTTCCGCTCAACTTGATCCGGCCCGTCCGCCGCAATCGCTGGACGAAGCGACTCGCCGTCATGCCGGCTGTTTGTCGAACATCCGATCGCTCGGATGACCGGAATCTGCGCCGTCATCCGCCGTGCCACGCCCGAACAGTTTTCAGCGACGCCGTGAAAGCCGCCCACTGCGCTCCGATCAACCGATCATCGCCGCGCGCATAGTCCCGGCATTGGTCAGACTGTCGGCGAGATAATTGGCGAGTTCGCTGACCACGCGGGAGTTGCTGCGCCGGCCGAAAGAATAAACCAGTTCGACGCTCGGCAGTTGCGGCAACCGCAAGCCGTGACGAACCACACGCAGCGGCGGCGCGACCAGCGCGCGCGCCAGCACCGTGATCCCCATGCCTTCCACCGCGGCCGACTTCAGGCACTCGAAACTCGGACTGACGAAACTGAGGTGCCAGGCCCGCTTGTGATCCTTCAGGGCGGCGACGGCGCAACGGCGATAGGCGCAGCCCTCCGGAAACAGGATCAGCGGCACGGAATCGCCGGCGTCCGGCGAATAATTCGGGCCGCTGACCCACACCAGTTGCTCGCGCAATGCGACGGTGCCGTTCTTTGCACCGGTCTCCTGCTTGAAGAAGGCCAGATCGAATTCGCCGCGAGCGCTGCGCTTCATCAGATTCTCCGACTGGTTGGCTTCGACTTCCAGCCCGACCATCGGATGCCTGTTCTTGAATCGCGCCAGCCAGGCCGTGAAGTCGCGCCCGAAGAAATCGAGCGGCACGCCGAGCCGAACGAAGCCGGTGAGCACATCGTCGGACATCGAGGCATAGGCCTCGTCGTTGAGCTGCAGCATGCGCCGCGCATATTGCACGAGCTTGCCGCCCTCCGACGTCAGGTCGATCACGCGGCCCTTGCGCCGCGTCAACAGACCTTTGCCGATCTGGGTTTCGAGCTTGGCAATCTGCTGGCTGACGGTCGATTGCGAACGGCCGACGGTCTCGGCGGCGCGCGAAATACTCATGGTGTCGGCGACGACCAGAAACGAGCGAAGGCAATCGATATCGAAATTCATCCGCCGCTCCATAATCGTCAAATACGATACCGATCATCGCTATTATTCATTTTGTCACTTCAAGAGCCGCTCGTAAAGAAGCAGGGTCCGGCGTTTCGCGCATCATCCTGCGCGGCCGTTGGCCAACCCGCCGCAGTGCGGGACGAAAATTCAACAGATCGGGAGAGGCATATGGCTCGCAACGGGACATCGCTTGAGGCTGCGCACGCCTCGGTCAAGCAACTGATCGCCGAAAAGCTGAAATATCTGGTGCCGATGACCATCATTTTCATGGTCGGCTATATCGGCCTGACCATCCTCGCCGGCTTCGCCAAGGATTTGATGGGCACCAAGGTGATCGGCTCGGTCAATCTCGGTTTCGTGCTGATCGCGTTCAACTATCTGCTGTCATGGGTGCTCGCGATCGTCTACGGGCGCATCGCCGCCGACAAATTCGATCCGCTGGCCGCGACGGGCCGCGATGGAAATCTCCGGAGCGGGGAAACTGAGATGAGCCTCACGCTTGGCATTTTCATCGTCATTCTCCTGATCACGCTCGGCATCACCTATTGGGCCGCGAAGCGCACCTCGACGACAGCGATTTCTACGCCGCCGACAGCCAGCTCACCGCCGCGCAGAACGGCTTTGCGCTGGCCGGCGACTGGTGCAGCGCCGCGGCGTTTCTCGGATTTACCGGATTGACCGCGCTCTACGGCATGGACGGCGCGTTCTATGCGCTCGGACCGCTGGTCGCGTTCTGCACCGTGCTGTTCCTGATCGCCGAGCCGATGCGCAACACCGGAAGATACACGCTCGGCGACGTCATCCGCAGCCGCATGCAGACGCGGACCTCGCTGCTGGCCGCGATCGTCGGGAACCGTGGTCGTCAACTTCGCCTATCTGATGCCGCAGATGGCCGGCGCCGGCGTGCTGGTGCGGTTGCTCACCGGAATTTCCTATGACTGGGCGGTGATCTTCGTCGGCGTCAGCATGATCGTCTACGTCGCGTTCGGCGGCATGCTGGCGACCACCTGGGTGCAGATCGTCAAGGCCGTGCTGATGCTGAGCGCCGGAGCGATCATCCTGGTGATGATCCTGTCGCTGGTGCACTTCAATCCGCTGACGCTGTTTGCGGATGCCGAGCAAAAATACGCCGCCAAATATCTGCTGCCCGGCAATTATCTGAAGAATCCGTTCGACCAGATATCGCTCGGGCTCGGTTACGTGCTCGGCCTTGCCGGATTGCCGCACGTCATGACGCGCTTTTATACCGTGCCGGATGCCAAGACCGCGCGGCGCTCGGTGGTGTGGGTGATGTTTCTGGCCGGCGCCTTCTTCGCGGGCACGACGCTGTTCGGCCTCGCCGCCGCGGACTTCGTCGGACAGGACGCCATTCGTGCCGCCGACAAGGGCGGCAACCTGACGCTGCCGCTGCTGGCGCAATATCTCGGCGGCGGCAAAGGCACCTTCGGCGGCGACCTCATGCTTGGCTTCGTCGCCGCGGTCGCGGTCGCGACCATTCTTGCGGTGGTCTCGGCCCTGACGCTGTCGACATCCGGCGCGATCGCCCACGACTTCTACGTCAACTGGGTCAAACGCGGCCAGGTCGACGGCAAGCAGGAGGTCTGGATTGCCCGCATCGCGGCCGTCGTCATCGGCGTGCTGGCGATCGCGCTCGGCATTCTCGCGCAAGGCGTCAACGTCGCGGTTCTGGTGATCCTTGCCATCTGCGTCGCCGCCAGCGCCAACTTTCCGGTGCTGATCCTGTCGCTGTTCTGGCGGCGGTTCAACACCGGCGGCGTGGTCGGCGGCATGACGGTCGGCCTCGCTGTCGTCGGTGGTGCTGGCGATGATCGGGCCGGCGATGCGCGGCGCCGACGCATTGTGGCCGCTGGTCAATCCGACCGTCGTGTCGCTGCCGCTGGGCTTCCTCGGCGCGATCCTCGGCACGCTTGCTGTGGGGGCGCGATGCGGAAAACGAGCAGCGCTTTGACGCGTTCCTGCTGCAGGTGCATACCGGCGTGACGCCGAAGTAAATCAGTGCAGGCGCAAAACGCCCAGCGGATCGACGATGACCGCCCGTGCACCGAAGAGAGAGTATCCCGTGACGATCAAAGCCGTTGTCTTCGATGCCTATGGCACGCTCTACGACATTCAGTCGGTGGCTGCCATCACCGAGGAAGCATTTCCCGGCTATGGCGAGATCATCACCCAGATCTGGCGCATCAAGCAGCTCGAATATACCTGGCTTCGCTCGCTGATGCGGCGCTACGAGGATTTCTCGGTCATCACGCGCGAATTCGCTCGCCTACACGCTGCGGATGCCTCGGGCTGAAATACGACGCGGCCATCGTTCGAACGCATCATGGACAAATATCTGCATCTCGATCTCTATCCGGATGCGATGGCGACGCTCGCGGCGCTGAAGGGCCGCAAGCTCGCGATCCTCTCCAACGGCTCGACCGGCATGCTCAACGCGCTGGTGCACAACACCGGCCTCGACCGCGTGCTGGACGCCACCATCAGCGTCGACTCGCAAAGAGAATCTTCAAGCCAGCGCCGGACGCCTACACCCTGATCGAGGCAAGGCTCGGCGTGCGCCCGGCCGAGGTGCTGTTCGTCTCGTCCAATCCGTGGGACGCCTGTGGCGCCAAGGCCTTTGGCCTAAACGTCGCCTGGATCGAGCGGGTGACGCCGGAAGCGATGGCGCTGGCCTGCGTCAAAAGCGACGCTGGTCGCCGCCGCTCACAATGTTCAAGGCGATCCGCACGCAGATGGACGAACTTGGAACAGAGCCGGATTTCCGGATCAAGACCTTGGCCGACCTGCCCAAACTCCTGAAGTCATTGGCCTGAGCGCAGGGCCCACGGCGCGGAGAATCATCGACATGCTTTCAAGAAACATGATCGTCGCAGGAATTCTGCTCGTGATGTCGTCTTCACAGGTATGCGCCGACAGCGGCCTGGTCACCAAGCCGAGCAAATACACGGTTGAAGAAACCATCGACAGGTTTGAAGCCGCCATCAAATCGAAAGCAGCCGGTGGATGGGTGATCTTCAGCCGAATCGATCATACCGCCGCGGCAAAGGACGCCGGACTTCAGATGCGGCCCAGAACGGTGATCATCTTCGGCAATCCGAAGGCGGGAACGCCGCCGATGACCAAGAGCGCGACGCTCGCCATCGACCTTCCGATGAAGGCGCTGGTCTGGCAGGACGACCAGGACAGGGTTTGGCTGACCTATAATTCGAGCGAGTACGGCGCGAGGCAGATCTACCCGCGGCATGGTCTTGCCGTGCCGGACGAGGCGGCAAAGGCGCTCGAAAAATTCCTGGCCGACGCCAGTGATCAAAGCACTCAATAGACTTTGGAAACCGAGGAGACGAACGAGATGTCACCAACCTTGTCGCAACAGCTCGAGGAGTACCGCGCCGGCTGGATGCAGCGCGTGCCGGCCGATCGCCGGGCTGCCATGGAACGCCATATCGCCCATCTGTTGGAGACCGGCGCTGGCAGAAATGCAAAACAAGTCGGCGACCTGGCGCCGGAAATCGTCTTGCCCGACGCCCACGGCAAGATGTTTGACGTGGCCGCGCTGCTGGCGAAGGGGCCCGTCATCGTGACCTTTTATCGCGGCGGATGGTGCCCCTATTGCAACCTGGAGCTTCGGGCCTATCAGGTCGTGCTGCCCCGTATCGTCGCGGCGGGCGCCGGCCTTGTTGCGATCAGCCCCGAGAAGCCTGACGATACCGTCAGCACCGCCGAGAAAAATGCCCTCAGCTTTCCCGTGCTGAGCGATATCGGACATAAGGCGGGAAAGTCGTTTGGTCTGGTCTATTCCTTCACCGACGAGTTACGCACCGTATACGACGGCTTCAAGCTGGATATTCCGGACAAGAACGGCACGCCCGGCGACTGGTCGCTGCCGCTGTCGGCGACCTACGTGATCGGCCCGGACGGCCGGATCTTGTTCGCCGACACGAGCGTCGATTACCGCCGCCGCACCGACCCGATCGACGTACTTCAGGTGCTGGAGCGCCGCGTGGCCGCGGAATGATCCTGGCATCTTCGAGCCACCTCGTTAGGGGCGGCTGACGAGCTGGTCGTTGACGACCGGATCGCGGTTGGCTATCCGGGTCGCGCCGGCATAACGGCGCATCCGGAAGAAACCTGCCGCAAATGAGTTCTCGAATCGGTCCGCGCGTTTTTCGCCGAGACAGCCCCCGACATCACCGTAATCGAATCGACGCAGAGTTCGGCGACGGTGACGCTTGCCGCGCAAGCCTATGGCGTCGCGCCGGCACGCATTGCAAAGACGCTGGCCTTGCGGATCGGCGAGCGCGTGGTGCTGATCGTCGCGAGCGGCACCTCCCGGATGGACAACAGGAAGGTCAAGGCGCTGTTCGGCGGAAAACCGAAGATGCTGGGCCTTGAGGAAGTCGCCGAGATCACCGGCCACGAGGTCGGCGGCGTCTGCCCATTCGGCCTGAAGACGCCGCTGCCGGTCTATTGCGACGTCTCGCTGCAGGCGTTCGAAATGGTGGTGCCGGCCGCCGGCTCCACGCACAGCGCGGTGCGCATCGCGCCAACGCGGCTGGCCGAACTGGTCAGGGCCGAATGGGTTGATGTGTGCGAGCATCGCAGCTAGCGATATCGCGCTTCCGACCCATTCGGCGTTTTCGTGGGACTCCATCCCACGATGAGCTTGTGGGACCCTATCCCCACAATGGGTCGAGACCGGACAGCTATTTTGTTTCCGGTCTCGGCGGGAAAACGAAATATCGGGCGATGCGTTCCCGCGGCCGTGATTAATTTTCGGACCGGCTATTGATCGTCGTCGTCAGTTCTTCGCCGCGGCGGCGGTTGAAGGGCGCGCCCGCGCGGCGCCTGCACCTGTGCCTGCGGCTGTTGCTGCGCGCTGGCATTGGACTCGAACACTGAGCGGCACGGGTCCGAGAGCTGCGGGGTGTTCTGGCGCAGGCAGGCCGTGATCCGGTTGACGTCCGGGATCTGGTCGAAGCAAAGCCGCCAGACATCCGGCGTGCAGGCCATCTGCTGCTCGACAGTGCCGCGATATTCTTCGGAAAACGCCGAGCCGGCAGTGGCGATACCGGCCGCGATCATAACCACAAGGCTCAAGACAACGCGTTGCGCTCGCATCCCGGGTCCTTTCTTCATCTTTTTACTTTTGTCTTAATTTTTGTTGGGGTTTTGGCTTCTTGGGATTTTGGCTGGCGCACCGGTTCCGCACGCCATTCAACACAGGCTCCCAAATCAATGAGGCCATGCAAGGTTCGCTTCGGACAACAAAATGTGAAGCAGGTTCCGCGCCGTCCGGTGACTACTTTTTCCCCCCCTTGGCAAAATGCCTGGTGAGAAAATCCGCGAGCACCTCGACGCGCGCGGGGCGCGGGCCGCCGGGCGGCGTCACCAGATGCACCGCGCCTTCCGGCTGCTTCCAGCCTTTCAGGATCACCTCGACCTCGCCGGAGGCGATGGCCTCGCCAATGATGAAATCCGGCAGGTCAGCGATGCCGAGGCCTGCGATCAGCGCCGGCACCAGTGCTTCGCCATTGTTGACGCGCAATGGTCCGCCGGGGCGCACACTGGCCTGCTCACCGGCGGCGTTGGTGTAGTGCCAGACATTGGGCGTGGAGAGATAGGCGTAGCCAAAACATTTGTGGTCGGCGAGTTGCATCGGGTGGGTCGGCCGGCCGTATTTCTTCAGATACGATGCTGCCGCCACGGTGTAGCGCGGCATGGCGCAGAGCCGTCGCGCGATCAGGGAGGAATCCGGCAGCCGCGCGATGCGCAGGCCCGCGTCAAACCCCTCGCCGATCAGGTCGACGGTGGCATCGCTCAGATGCAGATCGATCGACACTTCCGGATAGGCTTTGAGGAATTCCGGCAATAGCGGCGCCACCGCTTTCACCCCAAAACTCATCGGCACCGCAAGCCGCACGAGACCGCGCGGCGTCACCGATTGCGCCAGGGCTTCGTTTTCCACGGCTTCGCCGTCGGCGAGAAGCCGCGCCGCGCGTTCGGACAATTTCTGCCCGGCATCGGTCAAGGCGAGCCGCCGCGAGGTGCGGTTGAACAGCCGCGCGCCCAGCCGCTCCTCCAGCCGGCTCACTGCCTTCGAGACCGTGGCCTTGGACAGTGCAAGCTCGGTTGAGGCCGCCGCAAATGAGCGTAACTCCACGACTTTCGCGAAGATCGCCAGTGCTTCGAAATCGGGAAGTTTTGCCATCGCGCAATCCGCTATGGCTCATTTATGGAAACAATGAGTTTCCACAGTTTCTATTTATGTATCAAGCGGAAATACATATCCAGCCCGCAACGCAAATTCAACCCACGGAAAAATCCCATGATCGAACTGAGACCCTTTGCAAAACTCGGCAGCGCCGATCACGGCTGGCTGAAGGCAAAGCATCACTTCTCCTTCGGCAGCCACTATGACCCCAGCAATATCGGCCATGGCTCCTTGCGGGTGTGGAATGACGACGAGATCGCCCCGAACACCGGCTTTCCCGCCCATCCCCACGCCAACATGGAAATCATCACCTATGTCCGCGAGGGCGCGATCACGCATCAGGACAGCCTCGGCAACAAGGGCCGGACCGAAGCCGGCGACGTGCAGGTGATGAGCGCCGGCAGCGGCATTCGCCACTCCGAATACAATCTGGAACCGACCAAGACCAAGATCTTCCAGATCTGGATCCAGCCTACGACGACCGGCGGCCAGCCGACCTGGGGCGCAAAGCCGTTCCCGAAATCGGATCGCTCCGGCAAGCTCGTCACCATTGCCAGCGGTTTTGAAGGCGACAGGGACGCGCTGCCGATCCGTGCCAATGCGCGGGTACTCGCCACCACGCTGAAGGCCGGCGAGAGCGCGGAATACGCGCCGGAGAAGACGCGCAACCTCTATCTGGTGCCGGCCGCGGGCGCGATCGAGGTCAACGGCGTGCGCGTCAATGCGCGCGACGGCGCCGCTATCCGCAACGAGGCAAAACTGAAGATCACCGCGCTGGAAGATTCCGAACTGGTGCTGGTCGACGCAGCGTAAGCAACCAACCCGCCATCGTCGTGCCCGGGACAACAGCTGCGAAACGCAGTTTCGTACAAGATGTCCCGGGCAAGGCTGACGTACCGTTGAGCGTCAAGCTCTATCAGCTGATCCTCGAAGGCTTTACATCAAACACATCACGAAAGGAGAGCCATCATGGCCAAAGTACTCGTCCTCTATTATTCCGCCTATGGTCACATCGAAGCGATGGCGAACGCTGCCGCTGAGGGCGCGCGCGAAGCCGGCGCCACCGTTGACATCAAGCGTGTGCCCGAGCTGGTGCCGGCCGAAGTCGCAAAAGCGTCGCATTACAAGCTCGATCAGGCGGCGCCCGTCGCCAAGATCGAAGAGCTTGCCAATTATGACGCCATCATCGTCGGCACCGGCACGCGGTTCGGCCGGATGTCCTCGCAAATGGCGAACTTCCTCGACCAGGCCGGCGGGCTCTGGATGAAGGGCGCGTTGCACGGCAAGGTCGGCGGCGCCTTCACTTCGACCGCGACCCAGCATGGCGGCCAGGAGACCACGCTGTTCTCGATCATCACCAATCTGTTGCACTTCGGCATGACCGTCGTCGGCCTGAACTACGGCTTTGCCGGCCAGATGAAGCTCGATGAGGTCACGGGCGGCTCGCCCTATGGCGCGACCACCATCACCGGCGGCGACGGCAGCCGGCAGCCGAGCGCGAACGAGCTTGCGGGTGCGCGCTATCAAGGACGTGTGATTGCGGAGACCGCTAAGAAACTGCATGGCTGATGCGAATGGGGCGGCATTCTCTTATCGGAATGCCGCCCCATCTGGTCCTTAACTCGCAAGGGCTAAGCTATGGTCGAAATTCTTTTTATGGCGCAACTGGTCCGCAATCCGATCGAGGCCATCATGCGGCGCTGGTACTGCCGCAGCCTGTTCCGCGCCACGCGCGGACGGCGCGGATGCCCGGAACGCAAGGCTTCGTGATCTGACGGAGGTTGCTTAATGCGGCGTCTGGTTCACGGAACCAGACGGGTATTGATCGAGTTAGGTCACGCGCATCCGCGCCTGGAGATTTCAGACATGACCAACAAACCCGCCTCCGACGGCCCCAAGAAGAAGCCCGCGACCGACCATCCCGGCATGATGGGCGACGGCACCGAAGAGCAAAACCTCGGGCAGAAGGGCAACCCGGCCGCCCGCATCCGGAAGGACGAGGTCAACGCCGCCTTCGGCAAGGACGCACCGAAGACCAAGTAACGCCGGCATCCCAAGCGCCTTGGGGTTCCCGTCAATATGGGTTCACGTATAAAGGCCGGGCCGGATCGCGCCCGGCCTTGTCACATGTGAAATTCCGATGAAAGCCTGGTGACTGATGACAGATCGCACGCAAATCCCGTGGCCGGAATTGCCGAGCGCCGAGTGGCGCGACACCTGTGCGACGCTACAGCTCTTCACCCAGATCGTCGGCAAGATCAGGCTTGCGCGCTCGCCCTGGCTGAACCATTCCTGGCATGTGACGCTCTATGTCACCGCGCGCGGGCTTTCGACCTCACCGATCCCGGATGGCGAGCGCAGCTTTCAGATCGACTTCGATTTCATCGCGCATGTTTTGCGGATTTCGACGAGCGACGGCGCGGAGCGCCAGTTCGCATTGTCAGGACACTCGGTCGCGAGCTTTTACAAGGCCGTCATGGCAGCACTCGGCCAACTCGGCATTGACGTCGAAATCGACGAGATGCCGAACGAGTTGCCGGAGCCGATCAGATTCTCGCAAGACATACAGCACGCATCCTACGACCCCGATGCGGTCGAGCGCTTCTACCGGATCCTCGTCAACGCCGACCGCGTGTTCAAGCAATTCCGCACCGGCTTTCTCGGCAAGGCAAGCCCGGTGCATTTCTTCTGGGGCAGTTTCGATCTCGCGGTGACGCGGTTTTCCGGCCGCCGCGCGCCACGCCATCCCGGCGGCGTGCCGCATCTGCCCGACGCGGTCGCGTGCGAAGCCTATTCGCATGAAGTCAGCAGCGCCGGCTTCTGGCCCGGCTCCGGCGCAATCGATTGTCCCGCATTCTATTCCTATGCCTATCCCGAGCCGCCGGGCTATCGCGCCACAAAGGTTCGGCCTGACGCGGCTTTCTTCAGCGAAGCCCTCGGCGAGTTCATCTTGCCGTATGACGCCGTGCGCAGTGCTGCTGATCCCGATCACGCGCTGCTCAATTTCCTGCAAAGCACTTACGAGGCCGCGGCCAATGCGGGAAAATGGGACCGCGAGGCGCTGGAATGTGCGCCGGGTCAGCCCGGCGTTGTGCGGCAGGTCTAAAGCGGCTTGATCTGCACTTTGCGGAATTTCACCACACCTTGGCCGTATTGCAGCGCGATCGCACCGCTTGGGTGTTTTGAATCCTCGGCGTCGACGGTCTTCTGGCCGTTGAGCACGACGACAAAATGCGGCCCTTGGGCCGTGATCTCATAGGTATTCCATTTGCCGCCGGCCTTCGGCATCGGATCGACCTTGCCGACGTCGACGATCGCGCCGGTGCCGTAGCTCGGGTCCGGCCTCTGGTCGAAAATGTTGACCTCGTAGCAGGTCTTGCCACCGATGCTCTTCGGCTGCTCGCAACGGATGAAGATGCCGCTATTGGCGTCGTCGCTGACCCAGAACTCGGCCTTGATCTGGAAATCCTTGTAGGAATTCTTGCTGACGAGATAGGCTAGGTCCTTGCCGTCCAGCTTGTCGACGACGAGGGCGCCGTCCTTCATCGCCCAATTGGCTTTGCCGACCTCGTCCCAGTCGCCCATCGTGCTGCTGTCGACCAGCGTGATCCAGCCATCGCCTTGGCCGGACGCCGTGCCGGAATATTGAAACCCGGCAACGCTGATCAGGAGGCCCGCCGCGAGCACCGATAAACGTTTCATGAAGTTGACCCTCCCGGTTTCTTGTTGGCAACGTAAGCATCACGGCGCGCAGCGTAAATGCTTTTCGATGCTGCACCTGCGTCATGTGCGGTCTCGCTCTGCGGCCGCGCTCGTCACGCATGCATCGCGCGCGGCTTGTGCCTTCGGAACCAGACCGGCTAACATCGAAAATAATGCCGATGAGCGCGTTTGAGCTCACGAAATTGGGAGGAAGCCATGAAGATCAAGGAGAAGGCCCAGCACCGCCTCTGGCGCTATCTGGCGCTGCCGATATCATTAGCCGCGATGCTGAGCATCGGCTCTGCCGCCGAGCTCAATCCAGCAGCGGTGATCTACAAGCTGCCGGACCAGATTCCCTGGAGCAAGGTGGATGCGCGCGGCGGGCAAAACGCCGTAGTGGTTGGCGATCCGAGCAAGCCCGGCTTCTACATGGTCTACACCAAATGGACCAAGGGCAACCATTTCAGCCGGCCGCACTTCCATCCCAACGATCGTTACATCGTGGTGCTGCAGGGCACCTGGTGGGTCGGCTCGGGCCCGAAATTCGATCCCGAACACGGCACCGTTCCGATGCCTGCGGGGAGCTTCGTTACCCATTTTGGCAAGCAGGTGCATTGGGACGGCGCCAAGGACGAAGACGCGGTGCTGCTGATCATGGGCGAAGGGCCGGCAACATCGACCCTGGTCGAAGAGGAAAAATAGCCCCCGGCGCGGCCGGTCTTTCCGCACGTCGACTTCGACCAAGCCCGGTAGCTTCCAAGTCCGGTAACGTCTAGACGGTGGCGCTTCGCAGCCGTGACGGCGGATGGGATTGCGCGGAGGCAGCGTCGACTTCGGGCTGCAACGGCGGAGCGACCAACGGAGGCCCGGCGCGAAGCAGATCGGCCAGTTCGCGCGACGGCAAAGGCTTAGAGAACAGGAAGCCCTGCATCTCGTCGCAGCCGTGGCTGCGCAGGAACGCCTGCTGTTCGGCGGTCTCCACGCCTTCGGCAATCACCGTCATGCCGAGCGCCTTGCCCATGCCGATAATCGCCTGTGCGATCGCCCGATCCTCTGAATCGTCGGGCAGATCGCGAACAAAGGAACGATCGATCTTGATGGTATCGATCGGAAACTGCTTCATCAGCGACATCGACGAATAGCCGGTGCCGAAATCGTCGATCGCAAGACGGATGCCGCGGCTCCTGATGGCGTCGAGCACCCTGACGGCGCGCGAGACGTTGCGCATCACCATGCTCTCGGTGACCTCGAGCTGGAGCAGCACCGGCGACATGCCGCTTCCCGCCAGCGCCTCGTCGATGTCCTGCAACAAATGCTCGTCGGCGAATTGCCGCGGCGACAGGTTGACCGCCATCGATACCGGCCGCAGCCCGCGGTGCTGCCAGGCCATGTTTTGCGCGCAGGCTTCCCTCAAGACCCAGCGGCCGATCGGTACGATCAGCCCGGTCTCCTCGGCCAGCGGTATGAATTGCAACGGCGGCACCATGCCGAATTCGGGATGCGTCCAGCGCAACAGCGCCTCGACGCCGGTGATCTGCCCGCTTGCGATGTCGATCTTCGGCTGATAGTGCAGCGAGAGTTGATCGCGCTCAAGCGCACGGCGTAGCGCAGTTTCCAGCGCAAGGCGCTCGATTGACTGGCCCTTGGCCTCCTTGGAGAAGAAGCGGAAGCCGTTCTTGCCGTCTTCCTTGGCGAGATACATCGCCATGTCCGCATTCTTCGTCAGCGTCAGCGCGTCGGAGCCGTTCTGCGGATACATCGCAATCCCGATGCTGGCGGTGGTGTGGCACTCATGGCCGCTCAGGTGCATCGGCTGGCTCAGAACGGACAGCAGGTTGCGTGGCGATGCGCTCGACGTCATCTGCGCTCGGCGCATTCGTCGAGGATGACGACGAACTCGTCGCCGCCGAGCCGCGCCACCACGTCGCTGGCGCGCAGCGCGCTGCGCAGCCGGTTGGCGACCTCCACCAGCAGCATGTCGCCGGCGTCGTGACCGAGCGAATCGTTGATGACCTTGAACCTGTCGAGATCGACGAACAGCACCGCAAACCGTCGCTGGTGGCGGTGCGCGGTCTCGATGGTCTGGTGCAGCAGCCCGTTGAACATCTCCCGGTTCGGAAGATCGGTCAGGCTGTCATGCGAGGCCAGATATTCGATCCGCTCATCGGCCTTGTTCTTCTCGTCGGCGCGGTCGAAATTCTCGAGCGCGAAGGATACGTTGTCGGCGAGCCTTTGCAGCAGCTCGACGAATTCGGATGTAAAGGTGTTCTTTTCGGCGGACAGAAACACCATGACGCCAACGGCCCTTCCCTGCGATCAGCAGCGGAAATGCCGCGCCCGACTTTGCCCCGTCGCCGCGGACCACGGCCTGAAAAAAGCGCTCCTCTGCTCGTCGGCGAGGTAATCGTTGCTGATGCAGGCCTGCCGGGAACGGAACGCGGTCCCGCTGACGCCGCGTCCTTCCGGGCGCGCCTCATCGATCGAAAGCCTGACATTTCGCGTCGTCTCGGCGGTCGGCCCGGCCGCGGCCACGACGTCGAGAAAATCGCTGTCGGGATTGGCCAGCCCGATGCTGGTCGAGGTGAATTTGCCGCCGCTCGCCGCGGCAGCGCAGACCAGTTCGAACAGCTCGGTGCGGGATTTGGCCCGCATGATCGCTTCGTTGGTGGCGCTGAGCGCGGCGAACATCAACGTCAGCCGCTGCTTCTGCTCCTCGGTCCTGGCCTTTTCCTCGGCGCGATCGAAGTTGTCGAGCGCGAACGAAACGTTCTCCGCCAGGCGAGCAAGCAGCTCCACCAGATCCGGCGTGAAGGCGCCCTGATCGGGGGAAAGAAACAACAGAACGCCGACAGCCTTGCCGCCGTTCTGCAGCAACGGAAAACTTGCGCCGGACCTGGTCCCGTCTTCCCTTGCGAGTTGATGCCAATGCGCAGCGCGCGGATCGCCGAGATAGTCGTCCATGATGCAGGGCTGGCGCGTCCGGAACGAGATGCCGGTCAGACCCCTGCCTTCAGGGTCCTCGGCGGAGGTGGAGTAGCGACGATCTTTCATGCGGTCGTAGTACAGGCCGTTGGTCGCGGCGATGCGGAGAGACTGGCCATCCGGCTCGACCAGCGCGATGGTCGCAGACGTGAACATTCCGCCCAGCACCGCGGCCTGGCACACCAGTTCGAACAGCTCCGCCCGCGTCTTGACCCGCATGATCGCTTCATTGGTGGCGCTCAGCGCCTTCAGCATCCCGGCCAGGCGATCCTTTTGCCGCTCGGCCTTGGCTTTTTCGTCGGCGCGATCGAAATTCTCCAGCGCAAAGGACACGTTGTCGGCGAGCCGTTGCAGGAGCTCGGAGAATTCGGGGATGAACGTGTCCTTTTCGGCGGACAGAAACAGCATGATGCCGATGGTCTCGCCTCGCACCAGCAAGGGAAACGCCGCGCCGGACTTCGCGCCGTCGCCGCGGATCACCGGATGGAAGGCAATGCCGCGCGGATCGGTCAGATAGTCGTTGCTGATGCAGGCCTGGCGGGAGCGAAACGCCGTGCCGCTAAGACCGCGTCCTTCCGGGTGCGCCGCGTTGATCGAGAGCGTTATCTTACTTGTGTTCGCAGCCGTTGGACCGGCCACGGCCACCAAATCTAGGTAATCATCGCCGGGCCTGGCAAGTGCGACGCAAGTCGAGGTGAATTTGCCGCCCTTCGCTACCGAGTCGCACACCAGTTCGAACAGCTCGGTGCGGGACTTCGCCCGCACGATGGCTTCGTTGGTCGCGCTGAGGGCTGCGAACATCCGCGTCAGCCGCTCCTTCTGCTCTTCGGTTCTTGCCTTTTCCGCGGAGCGCTCGAAATTATCGAGCGCGAACGAGGCGTTCTCCGCCATCCTTGTCAAAAGCGCGATGATGTCTTCGTCCGCCGCCCAGCTCTTGCTCACGAAAACCATCAAGACGCCGACGCTTTGGCCGGCCCTGGTGAGCGGAAGCGCGACACAGGCCACGACTCCCATCTCGCGGCCCACCTGCTGCCACGGCTGGCCCTGTGCCGAGTTCTGGATATCGTGATTGATGCAGGGCCTCTGGGTGCGAAACGCATTGCCGCAGACGCCGGTGCCGTAGACATTGTCCGGATCGATCGAAAAGCGCGTCCGCGTGATCAGTTCAACGAGCTCCCCGGTTCCGGCGACCGGCTTCAACCAGATCGAGCCCGGCTCGGCCAGCAACACCACGGTGGCAACTGATTCTCCGCTGTGGACGGCGGCGTCGCAAATGCGCTGGTAGAGATCCTGTTCCGTCTTGGCGCGCAAAATGGCTTCGTTGGTCGCGCTGATGGCGCCGAACATCCGGTTCAGCCGGCGCATAGCGCGCTCGCCGTTCTTGCGCGCGGCCTCGTGGTCGAAATTGTCGAGCGCGAATGAAATATTGGCCGACATTCGCTCCAACAGCGACACCGTCTGTTCGCTGATCGAGCCCGGCTCGCGTCTGGTGACCAGCAGCACGCCGACGCTCTCGCCGTTGCAGATCAAGGGCAGCGCCGCGGCCGCGCCGACTTGTCCCTTGTGGGCTCCCTGCCGCCAGGCCAGTGAACGCGTGTCGTTCAGAAAATCATTGCTGACGCACAGCCTTTGGTCGCGAAAGGCCTGCCCGCAGACCCCGGAGCCCTCCGGCGTCCCCGCAACGATCGTGATATTGATGCCGCGCAGCCGGGCGATATCCTCGCCGAAGCCGGCCACGAACCGCAAGAGATCGGTCCCGGGCTCAAGCAAAAAGACGGCCGTCGCCAGGAAGTCGCCGCTCGAAAAGGCGGCCTCGCTGACCTGCTCGTAAAGCTCCTTCGGTGATTTCGCGTACAGGATTGCTTCGTTGGTTGCGCTCAACGCAGCAAAAGTACGCGCAAGACTAGTCTCCAAGACCTTTTGCTCCCCCTGCGGCAACACGGGCCAGCGAAAGGAGGTTTATGCGGAAAAGACGCCTAAGTGGCCGTTATGATGGGCGGCAAACTGTGATTCAAAGTAAACGGCATACCAACAACCGAAGGCCAGGACCCGAGAATCTACGGACTGCCCGCGGATTGGCCGGGCGGCGGCCGGGAGGTGCCGGCGCTGCATTGCACCCATGAATTTGCAGACCAGAATTGGCCTCGGGGTGATTGCTATCGGAAGTCGGCTTTGAGACCATGCGGATGACAACAACAAGACCCGCCTCTTGCGCGGGCCATGGTTCTAAGGAAACCCCATGCCGATCGTCCAGGCCGACCGTCTCACGCGCATCGGAGCCGCGCTTTTGAAGGCTGCCGGCGCGTCGGACGAGGAAGCGGGCGCGGTCGCCGTCGGCTGCGTCAACGCCAACCTCGCCGGCCATGACTCGCACGGCGTGATCGCGATCCCGACCTATATCGACCGCATCACGGCCGGCCATATCGTGCCGGGCGCGAAATGGACCATCGTCCAGGAGACGCCGACCACGACCGTGATCGACGGACATTGGGGCTTTGGCTTCTACGTCAACGCCAAGGCGATGGCGCTGACGATCGAGAAGGCCAAGACCGCCAATGTCGCGGCCTGCACCGTGTTCCGGCAAAGCCATGTCGGACGGCTCGCCGCCTACCCGATGATGGCGATGCGCGAGGGCATGATCGGGCTTGCCACCGCCGATTCCGGCCGTTCGCCGAAACATGTCGCGCCGTTCGGCGGCCGCGAGCCGCGGCTCGGCACCAACCCGATCTCGATCGCGGTGCCCTCCGACCTCGAGGCGCCGTTCTATCTGGACATGGCGACCTCCGCGGTCGCCGCCGGCAAGATCCAGCTTGCCATCGCGCGCGGCGAAGAAATCCCCAAAGGGTGGATCATCGATGCCGAGGGACGGCACACCACCGATCCCAAGAGCCTACCGCAAGGGCGGCGCGCTGCTGCCGCTCGGCGGCACCGAGGGCTACAAGGGAAGCGGCCTGGCTGCGATGGTCGAGGTGCTGTGCGGGCTGCTCACGGGCCTGGGCTTCGGCGTCGAACCGACCGGACGTCACAATGACGGATGCTTCATGGCGGTGTTCAATGTCGCCGCGTTCCGCCCCCTGAAGGATTTCAAGCGGGAAGTCGCCGAGTTCGCGCGCTATCTGAAATCGACGCCGCCTTCCGAGGGCTCCAGCGGTGTATTTTATCCCGGCGAAGTCGAATATCTCCGCGAGCAGCAGCGCCGGAAAGAAGGCATCGAGATCGAGGACGCGACCTGGGACAGATTGCGCGCGCTGGCCGGCGAGTACAAACTCGCGGCCGAACTCGATCTTGCGTAACAAAAGCCGAAACAGGGAGAGCGCAGCATGACGCGGCAAATGGCGCTGGTCGGCTTCCTGCAGGCGCAGAACTGCACCAATTTGCCGAGCTCGTGGCGCCATCCGGAGTCGCGCGACGATTCGATGTCGGCGGATTACTACCAGGAGATCGCGCGGATTCTCGAGGCCGGCAAATTCCACATGGCGTTCTTCGACGATCGCCTCGCCATGCCGGATCGCTACGGCAACGATCACGCCCACACCGTCGAATACGGCATCCGTTGCGTGAAGATGGACCCGATCATCGTGCTGACCACGATGGGCATGGTCACCGAAAAACTTGGCCTCGCCTCGACCTGTTCGACCACCTATTACGAGCCGTTCGACGTGGCGCGCCGCTTCGCCACCCTCGACCTGATGACCGGCGGCCGCGCCGCCTGGAACGTCGTGACCTCGGTGAACGACGGCGAAGCGCTCAATATGGGCAAGGAGGCGCATCTCGAGCATGACCTGCGCTACGACCGCGCCGACGAGTTCATGGAAGTCGTGCTCGGCCACTGGGATTCCTGGGAAGACGGCTCGCTAATCATCGACAAGAAGAGCGGGCGTTTCGCCGACCCGACCAAGGTCAAGCGGCTCGACCACCAGGGCGAATTCTTCAAGTCGCGCGGGCCGTTCACCGTGCCGCGCTCGCAACAGGGCCATCCCGTCGTCATCCAGGCCGGGGCTTCCGGTCGCGGCCAGCGCTTTGCCGGCCGCTGGGGCGAGGTGATTTTTACCGCGGCGCGCAATCTTGCCAATGCCAAGCAGGGCTATGACGCGATCCGGGGCGAGGCCGCCAAGGCAGGCCGCGATCCCGACCAGATGTTCCTCTGCAATCTGATCACGCCGGTCTCCGGCGCGACCAAGGCCGAGGCCGAGGACAAGATGGCGTTGATCCACAAGCTGCCGCTCGAGATCGACGCGCTGTCGCTGCTGGCGGAGGGGCTGAACTTCGATTTCGCCGCCAAGGGCATCGACGAGCCGCTGACCACGGAAGAACTGCAGGGCATGCAGGGCATGCTCGGCATTCGCGACGGCGTGCTGAGGACGTCCGGCAAGACGAACCCGATCGACACGCGATTTCATCACCTTCTCCGGACGCGGCCAGACCCAGGATGCGATCGTCGGCGGCCCTAAGGAAATCGCCGACCGGCTGGAAGAGATGTTCGTCGGCCGCGGCTGCGACGGTTTTGTCATTGCGGCGACCTACGTGCCCGGCTCCTACGCCGATTTCGTCAAGCATATCGTGCCCGAATTGCAGCGCCGCGGTCTGTTTCACAAGGACTATGCCGGCAAGACGCTGCGCGAAAATCTCGGCTTGCGGCGCCCGGCCGCCGGCGCCTGGAAAACCCGGCCGCAGGCCGCGGCGGAGTAAGAAAAGGACTGCGCATGCGTTGGCTCAAATTCACGGCGAGCGGAAAGACATCCTGGGGCATCGTCGAAGGCGACCGGGTGATTGCCGTCAACGGCGATCCGTTCGGCGAATGGCAGCGCACGCCGCAAGCCCACGCGCTGAAAGACGTCAAGATCGAACTGCCGCTGGTGCCGCGCACCTTCTATTGCGTCGGGCTGAATTATCTCAAGCATCTCAAGGAGGCCGCCGACAAGGCCGGCACAGTCCCGAACATCCCGGACCGGCCCGAGATCGGCTATCGCGCCCAGAACGCGCTGATCGCGCATGACGAGGATGTGGTGATCCCGGCGACCGCCACCGAGAAGATCCACTACGAGGGCGAACTGGTCGTCGTGATCGGCAAGAAGGCAAAGCATCTCACCGAAGCCGAACGCGATGTCCTGCGTATTCGGCTACACCATCGGCAACGATGTCAGCGAGCGCACCTGGCAGAAGGCCGATCGCGGGCTGTGGCGAGCCAAGAATGCCGACACCTTCAAGCCGATGGGACCGTGGATCGAAACCGACGTCGATCTCGACAAGATGGAAACCATCGTCAAGGTCAACGGCAAGGAGAGCAACCGCTTCCACACCAACGACATGATCTTCGGCGTCGTGCCGTTCATCGTCGAACTGACGAAATATTTCACGCTGTGGCCGGGCGACGTGATCTGGATGGGCACCGACGGCGCCTCGCCGGACATCAAGGCCGGCGACGTCGTCGAGATCGAGATCACCGGTATCGGCACCTTGCGCAACAAATTTGTCGCGGAGAAGCGCTAGGGCATGAGCCGCCACTCGACCGCGCATTATTTCCTCGAAGGCCTGGTCGATCTCGGCGTCGAATACATCTTCGCCAATCTCGGCACCGATCACGTGTCCCTGATCGAGGAGATGGCGCGCTGGGACAAGGAAGGCCGCAAGCATCCCGAAATGATCCTGTGCCCGCACGAGGTCGTCGCCGTGCACATGGCCGGCGGCTACGCGCTGGCGACCGGACGGGCGCAGGCGGTGTTGGTGCATGTCGATGCCGGCACCGCGAACGCCTGCATGGCGATCCAGAACCTGTTTCGCTACCGCCTGCCGGTGATGCTGTTCGCCGGCCGCGCGCCCTATACGCTGCACGGCGAATTGACGGGCTCGCGCGACACCTATGTGCATTTCGTGCAGGACCCGTTCGACATCGCCAGCATCGTCCGGCCCTACGTCAAATGGGAATATTCGCTGCCCTCGGGCGTCGTGGTGAAGGAGGCGCTGGCGCGCGCCAGCGCCTTTGCGCAGAGCGACCCGCCCGGCCCGGTCTACATGATGCTGCCGCGCGAGACGCTGGCGGAGGAATGGGACGAGGCCGACATGCCGGCCTATCCGCCGGCGCGCTATGGCAGCGTGCAGGCCGGCGGCATCGAGCCGGCGCGGGTCGAAGCAATCGCGACAAGCCTTGATGGCGGCGGAAAATCCGATCGCGTTCGCCGGCCTATCTCGGCCGCAAGCCGCAAGGCGGTCGCGGTGCTGGACCGGCTGGCGCGGACCTGCGGCATCCGGGTCGCCGAATTCAATTCGATCGACCTCAACATTCCCGCAGGATTCGCCGTGCTTCGCCGGCTTCGATCCGCTGCCCCTGCTCGAAGCACGCCGATCTCGGCCTGCTGCTCGATTCCGACGTGCCGTTCGTTCCGCAATATGCCAAGCGCGCCGACGCGATCAAATGGATCCAGATCGATATCGATCCCCTGAAGTCGGATTTTCCGATGTGGGGATTTCCGACCGACATGCGAATCCAGGGCGATTGCGCCACCGTGCTGCAGCAGGTGCTCGAAGCCGTCGAGGCGCGCGCCGATGACGCCTATCGCCGCCGCGTCGCCGAGCGGATCGCAGGCTGGAGCGGCGCGCGCGAGGCCGCGGCGAAGCGCCGCGCGGCGGCGAGCGCCAACAAGGGCGTTTCGGGCGCGCTCAACCCGGCCTTCGTGTTCGCAACGCTGAACGGAAAACTGTCGCAGGACGACATCGTCCTCAACGAAGCGATCCGCAACGGGCCGATCCTGCAGGAGCACATCACGCGCACCAAGCCGCAGAGCTATGTCGGCCTCGCCGGCGGCGGGCTCGGATTTTCCGGCGGCATGGCGCTGGGGCTGAAGCTGGCGCAGCCCGATCGCCGCATCGTGCAGGTGATCGGCGACGGCGGATTTCATTTCTCCTCGCCCGACAGCGTCTACGCGGTGGCGCAGCAATACCAGATTCCGATCCTGACCGTCGTGCTCGACAATGGCGGCTGGCAGGCGGTGAAATCGGCCGTGCAGCGGGTCTACCCGAAGGGCGTTGCCGCCGAGACCGATCAGTTTCAGTCGCGGCTGATGTCGGGCCGCCAGGGCGAGCGGCGGGATTTTTCCGCCGTCGCGAAGGCGTTCGGCGCGCATGGCGAATGCGTCACCGAGCCGGACGATCTCGCCGCCGCGATCGATCGCTGCCTCGCCGCGCTCGACGACGGCAAGGCCGCCGTGCTGCATGTTCACGTCACGCGGCTTTGAGGAGACCTGTTCGATGGCAAGGACTGCGCCGCAATTTGCTGCTATGCGTCTGTCTCGGATTGATGTCGCGCTGTCGCGCGCGATCACCTCCGCCTCGGCGCAGGAAGATCCGTCGAAATACCCGACGCGGCCGATTCACATCGTCGTCGGCTTCACGCCCGGCGGCGGCAACGACATCATCGCGCGGATCGTCGGACAGAAATTGTCCGAAAGCCTCGGTCAGCCCGTCATCATCGACAACAAGCCGGGCGGCGGCGCGATCGTCGCGACCGAATATGTCGCCAAATCGGCGCCGGACGGCTACACGCTGCTGGTCGGCGCCAGCGGCGCGATGGCGATCAATCCGGCCGTCTATGCCAAGCTGCCTTACGATCCGGTCCGCGACTTCGTTCCGGTCTCCGAGCTCGGATCGTTTCCGCTGATCCTGGTCGTCAACGCGTCCTCGCCGATCAAATCGGTCGCCGAACTCGTCGCCTATGCCAAGGCCAATCCGGACAAGACGAATTATTCCAGCTCGTCGGCCGCGTTCCAGCTGGTCACCGAATTGTTCAAGCAGAAGACCGGCGCGCCGATGCAGGAGATTCCCTACAAGGGCGCCAACGATTCGGTGATGGCGGTGATTTCCGGCCAGGTGACCGCGACCATCGCCGATGCCGGCCCGGTCGTCAGGCCAGGTCAAGGGCGGCAGGTGCGCGCGCTCGCGGTCGCCGCGCCGAAGCGGATGGAGGACCTTCCCGACGTTCCGACCATGAAGGAGGCCGGCGCCGACGTCGATGCGGTGCTGTGGAGCGGCATCTTCGCGCCGAGGGAAACGCCGCCCGCGATCGTGAGGAAGCTCGAGGGCGAACTGATGCGGATCGCGCGGCTGCCCGACGTGATCGCGCGGCTCAAGCCGCTCGGCATCGAGCTCGGTCGGCAACTCCTCCGGACGAATTCGCCAAGATCCTGGCCGCCGATCATCGCGCGGTGGACCGACGTCGCCAGGGCCGGCAATATCAGGATCGAGCAGTGACGCTGCCGTTCGGTGCGGCGAGATCCAGCCCGACAATCGACGGTCGCGATCGCGGCGACCGCGATATTGAGGATCAGCGCGCCGAGCCCGACATAGAACACGTAGCTGGCGCCGCCGAGATCGATGGTCGCGAGCGGCTTCAATCCGTTGCTCCACGCCGTCCACGATCCCCAGAGAATGCCGGCGGCCCAGCCGAGCAGCAGGCCTTCGGCGCGGAACCAGCGCGTGAACAATCCGAACACCAGCGCCGGGAAGGTCTGCAGGATCCACAGGCCGCCGAGCAATTGCAGATCGAGCGCATATTGCGTCGGCAGGAACAGGATGAAGGCCAGCGCGCCGACCTTCACCACCAGCGAGGCGATCTTGGCGACCGCCGCTTCGCCGGCATGGCTGATGCCGGGATTGACGTAGGATTTCCAGACATTGCGGGTGAACAGGTTGGCGGCGCCGATGCTCATCACCGCGGCCGGCACCAGCGCGCCGATCGCGATCGCCGCGAACGCGAAGCCGGCGAACCAGGACGGGAACAGCGCCTTGAACAACGTCGGCACCACGTCGTTGGGCGTCGCCACCTTGATGTTGGCGGCATAGGCCATGTAGCCGAGCAACGCGATCAGGCCGAGCAGCAGCGTATAGGCCGGCAGCAGGATCGCGTTCTTGCGGATGGTGTCGGCGGATTTCGAGGCGAAGATGCCGGTCAAGGTGTGCGGATACATGAACGCCGCCAGCGCCGAACCGAGCGCCAGCGTCGCGTAAGGCAGCATCTGCGCCGGCTTCAGGATAAGGCCGGTGGCGCCGCCCTTGGCCGTGAAGGCGTCGTCGGCCGCGGCGAACACCGCGCCATAGCCGCCGAGTTTCGCGGGCACCACCACGACCGCGACCAGCACCACGATGTAGATCATGATGTCCTTGACGAAGGCGATCAGCGCCGGCGCGCGCAGGCCGGAGCTATAGGTGTAGAGCGCCAGAATGATGAAGGCGGCGATGATCGGCAACTCGCCGGTCAGGCCCATCGCCTTGATCACCACGCCCATGCCGATCAGTTGCAGGGCGATATAGGGCATGGTCGCGACCATGCCGGTGATCGCAACCGCGAGCTCGAGGGCGCGCGAATGATAGGTGCCGTGGACGACGTCGGCCGCGGTGACATGGCCGTTGGCGTGCGCCACCTTCCACAACAGCGGCATGACCGCGAACACGAAGGGATAGACGATGATGGTGTAAGGCAGCGCGAAGAAGCCGTAGGCGCCGACCGCATAGACCAGCGCCGGCACCGCGATCACGGTATAGGCGGTGTAGAAATCGCCGCCGACCAGAAACCAGGTGATCCAGGTGCCGAACTGGCGGCCGCCCAGTCCCCATTCGTCGAGATGCTCGTTGACCGGACCGGCTTTCCAGCGCGCGGCGAAGAAGCCCATCACGGTGACGAGCGAGAAGAAGAAGATGAAGACCGAAAGCGAAACCCAGTCGATCTGGTCGGCCATGACGCTGCCCTCTCTTAGCGGCGATTCGTCAGGCGTGCGGCTGCGATAGACCAGCCAGATCAGCAGCGAAGTGATCGGCACCCAGGCGAGCTGGTACCAATAGAAGAACGGAAAGCCGAACAGCGAGGGCTCGGTGAAATTATAGAACGGCACCCACAACAGGCCGATAAACGGCACCAGCAACAGCATCCACATGGCGGCCTCCCGGCCTCAAGCCGGCGTCTCGTGGGCCGGCGTTCCACTACCGGAACCATCTGGGGAGCGAATCGTTGCTTGCCACGGCGAATTTGCCGTAGCTGCAATGCAGTGATCTAACCGCGGTCCATGCCGGGAGCGGTTCGGTCAGAACGCAGGCCCTGCGCCGTTTCGGCCGTAGGTGATGCGCGGCGTCTGCAAGGTGCCGTCGGCCTGCTTCTTGGCGGCGGCGACGAAGATCTTGGTGCCGGGCTGAATCTCGGCCTTGCCACCCATCACATAGGTGACCACCACCGTCTCGTGGCGTCACCACCAATTTCTTCTCGCCGTCCTTGTACTTCACCGACAAGACGGGCCCGTCGACCCCGGTGACGGCCTGTTCAACATTGCCGTTGGTCATCTTGCTCTTCGGCATCAGGTCCCAATCGTAATGGCCCTCACCGGTGCCGCGCATCGATTCCGGGAAAATATGGACTTCGATCGCCTTCTGCGTGCCGTCGGCCTGCATCATGCCGGCGGAGCCGACGAACATGCCCGGCTTGATGTCGGCCATGGTGGCCGGAACGATCGCGACATACAGCGGGTTGTCGGTCACCGTCAGCTTCAGTTCCGATCCGTCGCGGTTCTTGACCACGTAGACCGGACCCTCGATGCGCTCGATGGTGCCGCGAATCCGCATCGTTTCCTGCGCTTGAGCCGGCACAGTGAGGCAAAGCAGGACGAAGCTCAGCGCAGCGACGACGCGTTGTACCATGTCGGACATGACGATCTCCCAGATTACGCCCACGTTCTTTGGGCAACCCCCTCCGCGCGCGATTATTCCGGCATGAAATGCTGCCGCGTTGCAGCAGATTGTGACATCTATTCGGCCTTGATGCCGGCATCCTCGATCACCTTGCGCCAGCGCACTTCCTCGCCGCGGAGATAGCGATCGAGTTCTTCCGGAGGCTGTGCGACCATCACGAGGCCCTCGTTCTTGACCAGCCGCTTGAAGGCCTCGGACTGGACCGCGGTCGCTGCCGATCGTTGAGCCGCGTCGATGACGTCAGGCGGCGTTTTGGCCGGCGCGAACAGGCCATACCAGGCTCTCGGCATCGTAGCCGGGAACGCCGGCCTCGGCGACGGTCGGCAATTCCGGAAACGCCGGCGAGCGCTCCGCCGACGTCACCGCCAGCGCGCGCAACTGCCCGGCCTCGATCAGCGAGGCGGCGCTTGCCACTGTCGTGAACATCACCTGGATCTGGCCGCCGATCAGATCGGTGATCGCGGGCGCGGCGCCCTTGTAGGGCACCGTGGTCAGATTGACCTTGGCCATGTGCTTGAACAATTCGCCCGCCAGATGCGCTGACGTCCCGGTGCCGAACGTGCCGTAGGACAATTTGTCGGGCTCGGCCTTGGCGGCCGCAATCAGATCCGCGATCGATTTGATCTCGGATTTCGGATTGACCACCACAATGTTGAAGGAGCGCGCAACCAGCGCTACCGGCGCCAGGTCCCGATGCTGGTCGTAGGCGAGCTTTGCGTAGAGGCTTGGATTGACCGCGTTGGCGAAGGTGCCCATCAAGAGCGTGTAGCCGTCCGGCTCGCTGGTCGCCACCGCCTGGGTTCCGATGATCGTCCCCGCCCCCGGCTTGTTCTCGATGATGACGGATTGGCCGAGGTCTTTCGCCATCTCCTGCGCCAGCGTGCGGGCGATCACGTCGGTGCCGCCGCCGGGCGCGAACGGCACGACGATCTTGATGATGTGCTCGGGATAGAACGCGAGCGCGGCCGGCATCGTCGCAAGCGGCACGCAGGCTGCAAGCACGAGCAGAAGCCGGCTGAATTCGAAGTTTGCCCGAAATCCCATGGTGCGCCCGATCATGTGAGATGCCGCTCAGATCATCCGCGCCACGAACGGAATCTTCCGTAACAGCAAGGTCAGCGCCCAGCTCAGTGACAGCGTGCCGACAAACACGATCGCAAACTTCGACGAACGCCGGAAGCGGCGGATCGTAGACGGCGTATTGCAGCCAGATGATGAAGATGTAGTGCACGAGGATAGATGCCATAGGCCGAAGGCCGCAGCGCATCGAGCAGGCGCAGGCTGGATTTTGCAAAGCGCAGATAAAATCGCGGGCACCGTGAACGTCATCGCGGCGCTGAACAGCGCAAAGGCGAGGCCATAGTCGATCCGCCACGACAGCGGCGGCGAATTGAAATCCGCCATCCAATTGTGGTGGGCGTAGACCAAAAGCAGGATCGCGCCGTAGAACAACAGCGCAAACGACAAGCCAGACCGGCCAGCGTCTCGCCAGCTCGCCGTTCTCGCGCGAGCAGGCCCGCTCTCAAGTCCGACCGCGCCGACGCCGACGCCGACGAAGAAATAGCCGGCATAGAGCAGGATGCGGCTGGTCTGGATCGGCAGCGGATATCGGCCCGGCTCGAGCCAGCTCGCATCGCCGAAGATCAGGTGCATCGGCAGATAGATCGCGATCGAGAAGATCAGGAATGCGGCGAAAGCCGTGCACCGGCCGGTTGCGCAGGGCAAAGATCGAGCCGGCCGAGCGCCGCGATCGCGCGCGGCGCCAGATCGACCAGATCGCGGCGGCGATCGCATCGAGCGCCAGCAGCACCCACAGAAACCAGGCCGGGCCCGACGGCCACGGCCCGATCGTCAGCGTGTGCCACCAGAAATGGAAGAAGTTGAAATCGGTGGTGCCCGGCAAATGGTAGCGCAGGAATGTCGGGTAATAGGCGATCGGCATCAGCACGAAGATCGAGATCAGAAACGGCACCCCGAGCCGCCAGGCGCGATGGCCGCAGGAAGTTCGCCGGTCCCCTTCGCGCCAGGCTGTCGCGGACGAACAGGCCGGAGATGAAGAACATGCAGGCCATGAAGAAGCTGTCGTTGAACAGCACGACCAGGTCGAAGCCGAGCCAGCGCATCCGGTCGCCGTTGCCGAAATAGGTGTAGTTGACGACGGAATGGTGCAGCAGCACCAACAGCGTAATGAAGGTCCGCGCGCGGTCGAACGCGGCGATGCGCAACGGCGCTGTCGTGATCTGGCTCTGATCCGCTTTCGCAGCATCGGTCCTTCCAGCGTTCGCCGGCGTTGATCATTTCTCGAACGCGTCGTAAATGATCTTCTTGATCGTGGTGATGACGTGCATCCGCCCGGATGGCGAATCCTGCATCACCACGAAGAACATGTCTTCGGCGCGGTCGACCACGATATAGACGCCGGTGGCGCCGTCCCATTTGATCTCGCCGAGCGAGCCCGGCGGCGGCGGCACCGCATTGCCGGGATCGGTGCGAACGCCGAAGCCGTAGCCAAATCCAAAGCCGTCGCCGGGATAATAGAAATAATTGCGCGCGACGCCCGATCCCGGGCCGATGTGATCCGTCGTCATCGCCGCGAACGTCGCCGGGCTGAGATAGGTCTTGCCGTCCAGCTTGCCGCCATTGAGCAGCATCTGCCCGTAGCGGGCGAAATCGGCGATGGTCGAGACCATGCCGCCGCCGCCGGATTCCCATCGCGTGACGTCGAGCGAGTTGCGCTCGACATGCCGGTCCTTGGCGAGCGGCTGGGCGTAGCGCGCCCGCTCCGCCGGATCGGTCAGGAAGAATTTCGTCGTGGTCATGCCGAGCGGATCGAGCAGATTGGCCTTCTCGAACTGATAGAGCGACTGGCCGGACGCGACCTCGATGACGCGGCCGAGAATGTCGATCGAATGCCCGTAATCCCACAGCGTGCGCGGCTGCTCGGCCAGCGGCACCTTGGCGATCCGTTCGGCGAATTCGGCATTGTCGAAATCGCCGAGATAGATGCCGTCATAGGCCGCCTTGACCAGCCCGTCGCCATAGAAGCCGTAGGTGATGCCGGAGGTATGCAGCAGCAGATCCTCGATATTGATCGGCCGGCGCGGCGGCACCAGATCGAGCACCGGCTTGCCGGCATCGTCCTTTCGCTCGACGCCGACCTTCATATCGGCAAAGGACGGGATGTATTTGCTGACGGGATCGTCGAGCGCGATCTTGCCGCGATCGACCAGCATCATCGCCGCGACGCTGGTGATGGTCTTGGTGACCGAATGGATCGGGAAGATCGTATCCGGCGTCATCGGCGCGCCCGTCTCGACATCGCGCTTGCCGAAGCTTTGCAGATAGACCGGCTGGCCGTGGCGCTGGATCAGGACGATGGCGCCGGGAATCCTGCCCGCGGCGATCTCGCCGTTGACGAAACCCTCGATCGGCGCCAAGCTTTTCGACCGACAGTTCCGCTCCCGGCGGCGGCCCGAACATCGCCGGCGGCGGCCGGCGCGGATGTCGCCGGGATCACGGCTGGTCGATCGCGAACAAGCCGTGACGAAGATGCGGGGGGACGCGTGGCGCGCGCAACATCTGCTCGTTTGGTCAGACAGGTGGGACGGATCGACGTTATTGCATTGTGTTGGGCCGATCCAGATGCGCGGATGTATGTGAGTTGGCGGCGCTGACATTCCTCACGAATAGGGATTGATCAGCTTCTGCTGCTCGGCGCTGTGGTGCGCGAGCAGATCGATGAAGGTGCGGACCTTGGCCGACAGATGATGGCGATGCGGATAGACCGCGTTCATCGAAAGCTCCACCGGCCGATATTCCGGCAACAGGCGAACCAGCCGGCCCGCTTCGAGATCGTCGTGGACCAGAAATCCCGGCCGCCAGCCAAACGCCGACGCCGTCCAGCGCAGCCCTGCGCAGCATTTCGCCGCTGTTGGAGATCAGATTGCCGGAGACCCGCACCGTGGCCGGCACGCCCTTGCGGTCGACGAAATGCCATTCGTCCCCGAACGGATAAAGCACATGGCGAACGCAATTGTGCTCCGCGAGTTCGGCCAATTGCTGCAGCGCGTCCGTGCTTTTCGAGATAGGCCGGCGAACAGCACAACACATGCCGCCAGGTCGCGAGGCTGCGGACGATCAGGCTCGAGATCGGGCGGCGGCGTGAGCCGGATCGCGACGTCGAACCCCTCGTCGATCATGTCGATGATGCGCTCGCCCATAGTCAGATCGACCTTGACGTCGGGATAGGAGCTCAGGAATTCGGCGACGACGGGCGCGACGAACGGGACGATGTGGGTCGCGGTATAGATGCGCAGCGTGCCGCGCGGCGTCGATTGCAGGGCGCCGGCGATATCGTCGGCCTGTTCGAGATCGGCCAGGATCTGCGTGGCAGCGATCGTAATAGGCCTTGCCGACCTCGGTCAGACTGACCTTTCGCGTGGTGCGGTGGAGCAGCCGCGCGCCGAGCCGCTCCTCGAGCGCCTGGACGTGATTGCTCACCATCGTCGTCGACATGTTGAGGCGGCGGCCGGCGGCGGAAAACCCGCCGCTGTCCACGACCCGGACGAACGCCGTCAGACTGGTCAGCCGATCCATCGGCGCCTCCGATTATCCTCGCTCACTGGATAATGCTTCCATTTTTTACTGGATTATCACATCGCGCGCGACATTGCATCTTGCGGGGCATGAACCGGCGGCCTCTCGGGGAGGGCGCTTTCCGAATCCGGAGGATGCCATGTCGAACGCTTCTTATGTATCTGATATCACAACTAAAATCAGTCTTCGCCCGTCGCGGCGGCGATCAAGCGGGCGGCCTCGGCGCTGGCTCTGAGCGCTCGGTGTCGCCGGGGCGGCCGACTTTGGCTACGGCTACCTGACGACCGGGCGCTACCTGGAAACCGACCGACGACGCCTATGTCAAAGCCGATTCCACGATCATCTCGCCCAAAGGTCTCCGGCTACATCGCGCAGGTGCTGGTCGGCGACAACGAGACGGTCAAGGCCGGGCAGTTGCTGGCCCGGATCGACGACCGCGATTTCCGGACCGCGCTCGACCAGGCCCACGCGGATGTCGCGGCCGCCGAAGCCGCGGTGCGCAACCTCGATGCGCAGATCGCCCTGCAGCAGCCGATCATCGAACAGGGCACGGCCGATGTCGCCGCCGCTGAAGCCAATCTGAAATTCGCGCAGGAGGAACAGGCCCGCTACGACGATCTGATGAAGACCGGCTCCGGCACGGTCCAGCGCGCGCAGCAGACCGACGCGGCCTTGCGCGAAAAGATCGCGCAATTGCAGCACGGCAAATCGGCCTGCTCGCGGCGCAGCGCAAGGTCGACGTGCTCTCCACCGACCGCGCCAAGGCCGTAGCGCAGCTCGATCACGCCCGCGCGGTCGCGCAGCAGGCGGCGCTGAACCTGTCCTACACGGAGATATCAGCGCCGGTCGACGGCACCGTCGGCGCGCGCTCGCTCCGGGTCGGCCAATTCGTGCAGGCCGGCACGCAGTTGATGGCGGTGGTTCCGCTCGATGCGGTCTATGTGGTGGCGAATTTCAAGGAGACCCAGCTCACCAATGTGCGCAACGGCCAGCCGGTCGAAATCCGAGATCGACAGCTTTCAGCGCGACCAGGCTGAAGGGCCATGTCGACAGCCTGTCGCCGGCCAGCGGCCTGGAATTCGCGCTGCTGCCGCCCGACAACGCCACCGGCAATTTCACCAAGATCGTGCAGCGCGTGCCGGTGAAGATCGTGCTCGACGATCAGAGCCTGAACGGCCTGCTGCGCCCGGGCATGTCGGCCGAGCCGACCGTCAACACCAAGGCGACCGTGGTCGCCGAGCGCGCAGCCGCCAGCCAGATCGCCGCGAATGCGCATCGGTGCGGCCGAACGGCGGCTAACACTGCAGCTAAGCGGCAGGGATTATCAAACCCTGCCGGACAATCCTTCCACCTCTTCGCCGATTATCGAAACCGCCGCCCAATGCATGCTTGCCTCCGTCAGGCCTAGAGGAGATTCCCATGACCGCGCTCCAGCCCACCCTCGATGCCGCTCCCATCAGCAGCGATCGTCCGCAACGCCGACGCGGCGCCGGCAGCTCCCGCGGTCTCCGCCAAAACCTGGCTCGCGGTGATCGGCGCCACGCTCGGCGCCTTCATGGCGGTGCTCAACATCCAGATCGTCAACGCCTCGCTTGCCGACATCCAGGGCGCGATCGGCGCCGGCATCGACGACGGCGGCTGGATCTCGACCTCCTATCTGATCGCCGAGATCGTGGTGATCCCGCTTGAGCGGCTGGCTCGCGCAGGTGTTCTCGATCCGCATCTATCTCCTGACCAACGCCGTCCTGTTCCTGGTGTTCTCGGCCGCCTGCGCGCTGGCGCAGGACCTGCCGCAGATGATCGTGCTGCGCGCGATCCAGGGCTTTACCGGCGGCGTGCTGATCCCGATGGCGTTCACGCTGATCATCACGCTGCTGCCGAAGGCGAAGCAGCCGATCGGGCTGGCGCTGTTCGCGCTATCGGCGACCTTCGCGCCCGCGATCGGCCCGACCATCGGCGGCTATCTCACCGAAAACTGGGGCTGGCAGTACATCTTCTACGTCAACCTCGTGCCGGGCGCGATCATGATCGGCATGCTCTAGTTCTCGCTGGAAGCAAAGCCGATGAAGCTGTCGCTGCTGCGCGAGGGCGACTGGCCCGGCATCATCACCATGGCGATCGGGCTCTCCGCGCTGCAGACCGTGCTCGAGGAAGGCAACAAGGACGACTGGTTCGGCTCGCCCTTCATCGTCCGCCTGTCGGTGATCGCCGCGGTTGCGCTGTCGCTGTTCCTCGTGGATCGAACTGACCAGCAGCAAGCCGCTGCTCAATCTGCGCCTGCTGTTCCGCCGCAATTTCGGCTTCGGCATCCTGGCCAACTTCCTGCTCGGCGTCGCGCTGTACGGCTCGGTCTACATCCTGCCGGTCTATCTGTCGCGCATCCAGGGCTACAATTCCGAGCAGATCGGCATGGTGCTGGCCTGGACCGGACTGCCGCAACTGGTGCTGATCCCGCTGGTGCCGCGGCTGATGAAGCGCTTCGACCCGCGCCTCGTGATCGGCGTCGGCTTCGCGCTGTTCGCCGCCTCCAACTTCATGAACATCTACATGACGACGGACTACGCCACCGACCAGCTGTTCTGGCCCAACGTCGTTCGCGCCATCGGCCAGGCGCTGGTGTTCGCGCCGCTCTCGGCGGTCGCAACCGCCGGCATCGAGCCGGAGAATGCCGGTTCCGCGTCGGGGCTGTTCAACATGATGCGCAACCTCGGCGGCGCCGTCGGCATCGCCGTGCTGCAGACGCTGCTTGACCAAGCGCGAGCAGTATCACTCCAACGTGCTGATGCAGTCGGTGTCGCTGTTCGAACAGGCGACCCGCACCCGGATCGAGCAGCTCACGCAATATTTCGTCAATCACGGCGTCATCGATCGCGCCGAGGCAACGCACCGCGCCTTGGTCGCGATCGGCCATATCGTGCAGAAGCAGGCCTTCATCCTGGCCTTCAGCGACACCTTCTACCTGCTCGGCGCCGCGCTGCATCGTCGCGCTGATGGCAGCCCTGCTGCTCAAGAAGCCCGACCATCTTGAAGCCGGTGGCGCCACTAGAATATCCTCAACCGCGACGAAAGGAGAACGACCATGAAACCACGCATGAACTTCTATCAGGCCGCCCCCGACACCATCAAAGCGCTGAGCGCGCTCGAAGCTCAGATGCAGGCCTCCGGCCTCGAACAATCCCTGATCGAACTGGTCAAGACGCGGGCCTCGCAGATCAACGGCTGCGCCTTCTGCATCAACATGCACACCCAGGACGCGCGCAAGCACGGCGAAACCGAACAGCGGCTGTATCTTTTGAACGCCTGGCGGGAAGCGCCGGTCTATACCGACCGCGAGCGCGCCGCGCTGGCATGGACCGAAGCGGTGACGTTGATCTCGGAAACCCACGCACCCGACGACGTCTACAACGACGTCCGCGCGCAATTCTCGGAAGCCGAGACGGTCAATCTGACCATGCTGATCGCGACCATCAATGCCTGGAACCGGCTTGCGATCTCGTTCCGCGCGGTGCCGCCGGTCAAGGCCAAGGCAGCGACCGCAGCGTAGGTACTAAACCGCGGTGGCGCGGGCGAAATCGACATAGATCTCGCGCAAGCGGTTGGTCATCGGGCCGGGTTTGCCGTCGGCGACGTGCTTGCCGTCGATCGAGACCACCGCCTGCACGAACAGGGTCGCGCTGGTGATGAAGGCTTCCTTCGCCGCCAGCGCTTCCTCGACCGTGAACGGCCGCTCCTCGACGCGAAGCTGGCGCTCTTCGGCGAGCGCCACCACCGCCTTGCGGGTGCAGCCCGGCAGAATCTCGCTGACCGTTCTGCCGCGTCACCAGCACATCGTCCTGGGTCAGGATGAAGGCCGACGACGAGCCGCCTTCGGTGACCTTGCCGTCCTCGATCATCCAGGCCTCGCCGGCGCCGGCTTCCGCCGCGGCCTGCTTGGCCAGTACCTGCGCCAGCAGCGCCACGCTCTTGATGTCGCGCCGCGTCCAGCGGATGTCGGGCACCGTGATGACGCCGATGCCGGTCTTGGCCGACGGCGCGTTGACGATGTCCTTGACCGACGTGAACATGATCAGGGTCGGCTTGACGCCTTTCGGAAACGCAAAATCGCGCCCGGTGTCGGCGCCGCGCGTCACCTCGAGATAGACCAGGCCGTTGACGAGATGGTTGCGCGCGATCAGCTCCTTCTGGATTTCCACGATCCGCTCGAGCGTCTCCGGCAGCGCCAGCGCGATTTCGCCGACCGAACGCTCCAGCCGCGCCAGATGCGAGGCATTGTCGACCAGCTTGCCGTCCAGCACCGCCGAGACCTCGTAGATGCCGTCGGCAAACAGAAAGCCGCGGTCGAGCATCGAGACCTTGGCGTCGGCGAGCGGCACAAACGAACCGTTGACGTAGGCGATCTGGTCCAAGCGAAGTCTCCTGTTAGCGGTGCGAAGCAATGATGCGGACGTCATATACGCGAATTGCTGACGCATCGATAAACCCTCGCGCCGTCATTCCGGGGCATGCGAAGCATCGAACCTGGAATCTCGAGATTCCGGGTTCTGCGTCCTTCGACCCGCCCGGAATGACATCGGAGCCTAATGCGACAGAATCTTCGACAGAAACTTCTGCGCGCGGTCGCTGCGGGGCTTGCCGAAGAAATCGGTCTTCAGCGCGTCCTCGACGATTTCGCCCTGGTCCATGAAGATGACGCGATGCGCGACCTTGCTGGCAAAGCCCATCTCGTGGGTCACGACCATCATGGTCATGCCCTCGCGGGCGAGATCGACCATCACGTCGAGCACTTCGCTGATCATCTCGGGATCGAGCGCCGAGGTCGGCTCGTCGAACAGCATCGCGATCGGGTCCATCGCCAGCGCCCGCGCGATCGCGACGCGCTGCTGCTGGCCGCCGGACAACTCGGCCGGGATATTTGCGCGCGTGATCCTTCAGGCCGACGCGGTCGAGCAGCTTTGAGGCCTTTGCGATCGCCTCGTCATGCGACCGTCCCAGCACCTTCTCCTGCGCCAGGCAGAGATTCTCGATGATCTGCAGATGCGGAAACAGTTCGAAATGCTGGAACACCATGCCGACGCGGGCGCGCAGTTTCGGCAGGTTGGTCTTGGGATCGTTGACCTTGATGCCGTCGAGGATGATCTCGCCGCTCTGGAACGGCTCCAGCGCGTTGACGCATTTGATCAGCGTCGATTTTCCCGAGCCCGACGGGCCGCACACCACCACCACCTCGCCCTTGGCGACGCTGGTGGTGCAATCCTTCAGCGCCTGAAAGCTGGCCCGTACCATTTGTCGACGTGGCTGATCTCGATCATGAAGTTCTCGCTAACGCACGACGGCGATGCGCGCCTGCAGGCGCCGGACGCCGAACGACGCGACACAGGAAATGACGAAATAGACCACGGCCGCGAACAGATACATCTCGACCAGCCGCCCGTCGCGCTGCGCGACCTTGCTGGCCGCGCCCAGAAAATCCGGGATCGACAGCACATAGACCAGCGAGGTGTCCTGGAACAGCACGATGGTCTGGGTCAGCAGCACCGGCAGCATGTTGCGGAACGCCTGCGGCAGCACGACATAGCGCATGGTCTGGCCGTAGGTCAGGCCGAGCGCCTGCGCTGCGGCGGGCTGTCCCTTCGAGATCGACTGGATGCCGGCGCGCATGATCTCGGAGAAATACGCCGCCTCGAACAGGATGAAGGTGATGAGCGAGGAGGTGAACGCGCCGACGCGAACCGGCCGCGACGATCCCGTCAGCCACTGCCCGATATAGGGCACCAGGAAATAGAACCAGAAGATCACCAGCACCAGCGGCAGCGACCGCATCAGGTCGACATAGAGGCCGGCGATGCGTGCCGAGCAGCCTGAAGCCGGACAGCCGCATCAGCGCGATCAGCGTGCCGAAGATCAGGCCGCCGAATGCGGCGAGGCCCGTCAGCGTCAGCGTGAACGTCATGCCGTCGAAAAACAGATAGCCAGCGAGCGGCGGATGACGTCGAAGTCGAAATTGGCGAACATCGCGCGGCTCACTTCCCCGTGATGTAGCCGGGGACCGCCATCGCGCGCTCGACGAAGCGCATGGCGATGACGACGACGATATTGACCAGGAGATACAGCACGGTCGCGGCGGTGAAGGCCTCGAACACCTGAAAGGAGAATTCCTGCATCGCGCGCGCTTCGCCGGTCAGTTCGATCAGGCCGATGGTGATCGCCACCGAGGTATTCTTGATGGTGGAGAGAAATTCGGAAGTCAGCGGCGGCAGGATGATGCGGAACGCCATCGGCAGCAGCACGTAGCGATAGGTCTGCGCCGTGGTCAGCCCGAGCGCGGTCGCGGCCAGTTTCTGTCCGCGCGGCAGCGAGTTGATGCCGGCTCGCGATCTGCTCGGCGACGCGCGCCGACATGAACAGCCCGATCCCGATCGCCGCGGTATAGAACGGCGCGTTGGGCATCTGCTTCAGCCACAGCCCCCACGACGGCGGCAGGAGTTCCGGCAACACGAAGAACCAGAGGAACAGCTGCACCAAGAGCGGCATGTTGCGGAAGAATTCGACATAGGCGAAGCCGATCCGAGGACGCGGTCTTCGACGGCAGCGTGCGCAACACGCCGACGACCGATCCGAAGACCAGCGCAATGATCCAGGCGCAAAGCGCGGTCTCGATCGTCAGCACGCAGCCCCGACAGCAGCATGTCGAGATAGGTGCCGGTCCCGTTCGGGGCCGGCTCCCAGAAGATGCGCCAGTTCCAGTGATAGTTCACAGGGGCCTTCCGTGCGCCAGGAGCTGCGTCGCCGTCCGCTCATGCAATGCCGGCCATCCTGAGCCGAAGCCTCACATCGCCTTGTAGAATCGGATCGGTGAATCGGAAGGCTTGGCGAATTCCTTCTTCAGCTCCGCACCGATCGGCGTGTTGAGATTCAGACCCCTTGGGCGGGATTTTCTGCATGAACCATTTGTCGTACAGCTTCTGGCCTTCGCGCGCTCTGATAGAGCGCGGCGGTGGCGCGCATCGACCACCTTCTTGAAGGCCGGATCGTCCTTGCGCAGCATGATGCCGTAGGGCTCGGGCTTCGAGAACGCGTCGGTGGAGATGACGTAGGCGTCCGGATCCTTCGATCCGGCGACGAAGCTCGCGAGCAGGATATCGTCCAGCACGGCCGCCACCGCGCGATCGGTCTCGACCATCAGGAAGGATTCGGCATGCTCCTTGGCCGGGATGATGTTGATGCCGAGATTGCGGGCGGCATTGGCTTCGGTGAGTTGCTTGATGTTGGTGGTGCCGGAGGTCGAGACCACCGACTTGCCCTTGAGATCGTCGATCGAGTTGATCTTGCTGGACTTCTTCGAGACGAAGCGGGTCGCGGTCAGAAAGTGGGTGTTGGTGAAGGCAACCTGCTTCAGACGATCGGCATTGTTGGTGGTCGATCCGCATTCGAGGTCGATGGTGCCGTTGGCCAGCAGCGGAATGCGGGTCGACGACGTCACCGGATTGAATTCGACCTTGAGCTTGTCGAGCTTGAGCTCCTTCTTCACGGCATCGACGATCTTGTAGCAGATGTCGATCGCAAAGCCGATCGGCTTCTGGTTGTCGTCGAGATAGGAAAACGGAATCGACGAAGTCGCGGTAGCCGATGGTGATGGTGCCGGTCTCCTTGATCTTCTTGAGCGTCCCGGTGAGCTCTTCGGCGTTGGCCTGCGCGGCCACGAGCAGCAGCGGCGAGCGCAAGGCCGATCATACGCAGGCATTTCATTCGTGCTCTCCTTGCTTGGATAATTCCGGCAATGCTTGCATAAATCGGGCCGGAATAGCGGATAACCGCCCACGCGCCCAGGCTTGACACCCAAAGCTCATGCAATGACCGGGCCATCGCATGAGCCGGGGATTTGTCAAAATCGAAAGTCTCACATCGCCTTGTAGGAATCCGGATCCGGCGAATCCGACGGCTTGGCGAATTCGTGCTTCAGCTCGGCCGCAGATCGGCGCATTGAGGTTCAGCCCCTTGGGCGGGATTTTTTGCATGAACCATTTGTCGTACAGCTTCAGGCCCTCGCCACTGGTGTAGAGCGCGGCGGTCGCGCTATCGACCACCTTCTTGAACGCCGGATCGTCCTTGCGCAGCATGATCCCGTAGGGCTCAGGCTTGGAGAACGCATCGGTGGAGATGACGTAGGCGGACGGCTCCTTCGAGCCGGCGACCAGGCTCGCCAGCAGGATGTCGTCCATCACGAAGGCCACCGCCCGATCGGTCTCGACCATCAGGAAGGCCTCGGCATGATCCTTGGCCGGAATGATGTTGACGCCGAGATTGCGCGCGGCGTTGGCTTCGGTGAGCTGCTTGATGTTGGTGGTGCCGGAGGTCGAAACCACCGACTTGCCCTTGAGATCGTCGATCGAGTTGATGTTGCTGGACTTCTTCGAGACGAAGCGGCTCGCGGTCAGGAAATGCGTATTGGTGAAGGAGATCTGCTTCTGCCGCTCGGCGTTGTTGGTGGTCGAACCGCATTCGAGGTCGACGGTGCCGTTGGCGAGCAGCGGAATACGGGTCGACGACGTCACCGGATTGAGCTTGACCTCAAGCTTGTCGAGCTTGAGCTCCTTCTTCACGGCGTCGACGATCTTGTAACAGATGTCCATTGCAAAGCCGATCGGCTTCTGGCTGTCGTCGAGATAGGAGAACGGGATCGAGGAGTCGCGGAAGCCGAGCGTGATCGCCCCGGTTTCCTTGATGTTCTTCAATGTCCCCGTCAGTTCTTCGGCACTGGCCTGGCCGGCGCCGAGAGCGGCGGCGAGCGCGAGGCCCAACAGAGTGTTGCGGTTCATGCGTGCTCTCCTTGCTTGCTGGATATCGTCTGTTTGAGTATCTCGCCGAGGACCGGCGCGATGTAGCGGCGAAACTGTTCGGGATTTTCGCTCATCGGGAAATGGCCGAGTTTTTCCATGATGGTGACCCTGGCGCCGCGGATCGCCGCCGCGGTCCGTCTTGTATCGTCGGGCGTACAGGAAAAATCATATTCGCCGGTCAGCAGATAAAGCGGGCAGATGTTGGTGTCGATGTTCTCGACCTTGCCCCGCAGGTCGCCATCGACGCGGTAGAAATGGAGATCGCCCTTGAACACGCCGGGCCCGCTTTGCTTGTAGGCCCACAGCGTCTCTTCGCGCGAGGTTTTGGGGCTTTGCGGCGCGATCAGCCCGGACACCAGCGCGGCACAGACTTCGCCGCCATGGACGTCAGGGCGGTTCAACCAGGCGGTATCGTACCACGGCGCCTGGAAGTCGGCGGCCTCCAACCCGATCAGCGCGCGGAATTGGCGAGCATGGTCGATCGCAAGATTGAGCACGATGCGGCCGCCGATCGAGCAGCCCATCACGACGGGCTTTTCGAGCTTGAGCGCCTTGCAGAACGCGCGGACGGTCTCTGTATAGCGCGCGGTGGTGAGCCGATATTCCTCGCCGCTCCAATTCGCCGGCGGATTCGATTTGCCGTGCCAGGGCATGTCGAAGGCGATGATGCGGAAATTCCTCGAAAACTCCTTTTCAGTGAGCAGGTGCCGCCATTGCCGCCCGTCCGCGCCTGCCGTGTGCAGGCACACCAGCGGAACGCCGGCGCCATTTTCCTCGAAATAGATGCGATGCATCTCGCCGCCGATCTCGACGTGGATATAGCGCCCGGTAATCGGCTCGATGGCTCCGTTCATGACGGCACCGCGGCGTGAAGTGGTCGCGGCAGCGCCAGCACGTCCTTGAAATATTGCAGATGCGCCATGAAGGGATGCAGGTCGCCTTCGAGTACGGCCTCCTTGCGCTTGGTCAAGGCGAACAGATCGTGCCAGCCGGGCTGCGGCTCGGGGTTCCAATATTCCAGCCAGGCCGCAGGTGTCGCGCGGTACGAAAATCGCCAGGAGCGCATGAGCACCGGCGCGGGCACGAGATCGACGATCCGTCCCGACCGGATCGATGCATGAAACGGATGATCGACGGGCCCCAGCAGGCATTCGCAATCAAGGGTGCGGCCGCGCGAGATCAGACGAGGTGCCTGTTCGAGCAACGCCGGAATGGTGGCGAACGCCTTCACGACGGCGTCGGCTGCGTGCTGAGGTGGCGTCGTGTGCGTCAAGCAGGCTTTCCTGCAATACCAATACTGACGATCCCTGCGGAAAGAGCCCGCTCGATCGGGCCCATGATGGCCCGAACATCTGCCCGTCGCAAGGCACCTTTGGACGCACACGTCGGTCGGATATGGTCTAGCAAGCGGCGTCCGCGGACGTTCGTCGGATGGTGATCAGCGCCAAAAGGCTCAGGACGCAAACGACAGTCAAGTAGTACGCTGGCGACAGATCGCCGATGAAGGCGAAGCCGCCAAGCCAGGCCATGGTCACCGGCCCCATGCCGCCAAATACCGTGACGCCGATGTTGTAGCTGAGGCCAAGACCGGTGGCGCGCGTCGCCGGCGGGAATAACTCCGACATCAGTGCCGCGAGAGGGCCGAAGTAGATCGCTTTCAGGCTGGAAAGCCAGAGCACCGCAATAATGATCAGCGCCGGCGTCGAGTTCTTCGTCAGCATGAGGAACGCCGGATAGATCGACACCAGCAGCAGCAGGTTGACCGCGATCATGTGGGTCGTGCGCCCGATCCGGTCGGAAATCATGCCAGCAAACGGCGTAAGGAGTGTAACCGCGATGCCGCCAGCCAGCGTCGCCTCAAATCCGACGAGCGGCGGAAGGTTCAGTGTCTTGACGACATAGGTCGGCATATAAACGACGAGATAGTTGACGGCGGTCGATATCGCGAGCGCGCCAATCCCCAGGATCACGCGAAGCTTTTGCCGCAGGAACAGCTCCGCGATCGGGGAGTCCTGTTTCGCGGCTGGTGGTGGCGTCGCGTCCTCGAGGTGGTTGCGGATGTAGATGCCTACCGGTCCGACCAGTACGCCGAATAAAAACGGAATGCGCCAACCCCACGCGTTCATGTCGGCAGGCGTCATCCACAATATGAGTCCGACGCCGAACGCGGACGACAGCAGCGAGCTCAGCCCTTGGCTCGCGAATTGCCAGCTCGCGATGAACCCTCGCCGCTCCGGCGCGTGCTCCACCAGAAATGCGGTCGAACTTCCAAATTCACCGCCGGCCGAAAATCCCTGCACCAGACGTGCGGTAAGAACAGCGATCGGCGCAAGAATCCCGATGGTCTCGTAAGTCGGCATCAAGGCGATCGTCAGCGTACCGATCGTCATCAGGACGATGGAGAGCATCAACGAAGCTTTGCGACCATGGCGGTCGGCATAGGCGCCAAGCAGGACGCCGCCGATCGGACGAATAAGGAACGCCAGTCCGAATGTACCGAGGGTTAGCAGCAGCGAAATCGTCGGATCGCTGTTCGGAAAAAAAGCCTTCGAAACATAGACGGCGAAATAGCCGTAGGAGGAGATGTCATACCACTCCAGTGCGTTGCCGATCGAGACCGCAACAATCAGCTTGGCGATGCTTTTTTCTTTCGGACCTGCCTGCAAAATTCCAGGTAACTCAACCGGCGCCGATAGTGTCATTTCAGGTCCCCTTCGTTGACCGCAAGCCGCTGCCCGCGCCGATTGTCATAAAGCGCGCGGCAGTTCGCCGAGATCCCAGAACAGGCCGGCCATGATCGAAAGCGCTTCTTCGGTGACGGTCAAAAGGATGTGCTCGTCGGGCGCATGCTGCGAGCAGCCGGGATAGGAGTGCGGCACCCAGATCGTCGGTAGCCCAAGCGTGCCGGAGAACACGTCGTTGGGCAGCGAGCCGCCGAAATTCGGCAGCACGGCCGGCGCCTTTCCGGTCGTCTGCCGGATCGAACTCCGCCGTCCATTTGATCCAGGGGCTGTCGAGGTCAGTGCGCGAGGCGACAAAACTCTGCGTCGCGCTGACCTCGATCATCGGAAAACCGTGCCCGTGCAAATGCGCCCGCACGGCATCGACGACAGAATCGTATTTGGTCCCGATGACAAAGCGCAATTGCAGCACGGCACGCGCCTGTCCCGGAATGGCATTAGCCGGCTTTTCGATATTGCCCGACGAGATCGCCAGCACCTCCAGCGTATTCCATGCGTACAACCGTTCCGCGGCCGATAGCCCCTCCTCGCCCCAATTGTCGGAGAGTTGCGGCTCATCGGCGGATGGTTCGACCTTGACGTCGGCAAGGGTGGCCCTGATCTGGTTGGACAGCCGGGGCGGCTTCAATTGATCGAGCAATAGCCGGCCCTGGCCGTCCACCAAGGTCGAGATCGCATTGGCGAGGATGGTTGCGGGATTGGCGAGCACGCCGCCCCAATTGCCGGAATGATGCCCGCCCTCGCGCAAATTGACGTCGAGATGGATGCGGATGCCGCCGCGGCAGCCCAAAAAGATCGTGGGTCGATCCGCCGACAGCCGCGGTCCGTCGGAGGCCACGAACAGATCGGCCTTGAGCTCCTCGCGCAGCGACGCGCAAACCTTATTCAGATCCGGCGAGCCGATCTCCTCGCCCATCTCGACAATGAATTTTGCGTTGAAGCCGAGCCGGCCGCCGCGCGCTTCGCGTACCGCGCGCAGCGCCGCCATGTTGACGCTGTGTTGCCCTTTGTTATCAGCGGTGCCGCGGCCGTAAACCCGATTTCCGGCCGGCGTGAGTGCCCATGGATCAAAATTGTTGCGCCATTCTCCGGCCATGCCGTCGACGACGTCGCCATGGCCATACATCAGGACCGTCGGCGCCTGAGGATTCTCGCGATATTCCGCGAGAAGATAGGGCGCCTCGCCGTCAGGGGATTCGATCAGCCGGGTTTCGAAATCGAGCTTTGCAAATGACGGCTGTAGCTCTTCCTCGAGATAGGCGCGCAACGCCTCACCCCGCTCGGCGCTCTGGCTCTCGGTCCGGTAGGCCACCCGGCGGCCGAGTTCGGCAAGAAATTCGCCGGATTGAAGCTGGAGGCGGGCGCGCGCGATGGCGTCGGATCTGCTCATGTTTCCTTGACTCGCTAAATGCATCAAAACTTCTGGCCAGCCTAGCCAGATATCGGACCTGCCGGAAGTGGCCACTGGTCTCGCCAATTGGTCCTGCTAAAGTCGTGCCAGACCGGCGTTCAGACCGGGCAGAAAGGGAGAAGACCCATGAAAACGATGCTGCGTGGTTCGGCGATCTCGATACTGTTGGCGGGTTCCGCGCTGGCGCTGACCGGCGAGCGCTTCGCGGAAATTCCGCTCGACAAGATGACACCGGCCCAGCGCTCGGTCGCGGAGGCCATCATGTCGGGGCCGCGCGGCAGAATGAGCGGCCCGTTCAATGCCTGGCTGCGCAGCCCGGAACTGGCCGACCGCCTGCAGAAGGTCGGCGAATATGTCCGCTTCAACACCTCGCTCGACAAGCGCCTCAACGAGATGGCGATCATCATGACCGCGCAATATTGGGGCTCGCAATATGAGTGGTACGCGCACGTGCCGCTTGCGATCAAGGCTGGCCTCGATCCCGAGACCATTGCTGCCCTTGGCGCCGGGAAGAAGCCGGAGAAGATGAAGGACGACGAGGCGATCATCTGGGAATTCACCACCCAGCTTCGGCGCGACCACGGCGTCGACGACGCGATCTATGCCAAGGCGATTGATAAATTCGGCGAGCCGGGCGTGATGGATCTGGTCGCGGTCAACGGTTATTACGACGTGGTTTCCATGACGCTGAACGTCGCCCATGTCGCGCCGCCGCCGGGCGCCGAGTTGCCGTTCAAGCAGGCGGGACGCTAAAGCTCACAACCAGATTGCCGCGGAGATCATGAAGAAAGAAATCCGGCTCAACGCCTTCGCCATGAACTGCGTGGCCCATCAATCGCCGGGGCTGTGGATGCATCCGCGCGACCGCACCGCGGAATATAACCGCCTGCCCTACTGGCTCGATCTTGCGAAGGCGCTGGAGCGCGGCCGCTTCGACGGCCTGTTCCTCGCCGACGTGCTCGGGGTTTATGACGTGTTCGGTGGCAGCCCGGACGCAGCCTTGCGCCATGCCACGCAGACGCCGGCCAACGAGCCACTGCTGCTGATCTCGGCGATGGCGGCGGTAACGCAAAATCTCGGTTTTGGCGTCACCAGCAATCTGTCGTTCGAGCCGCCCTACCCGTTTGCCAGGAGAATGTCGACGCTCGACCATCTCACCGAAGGGCGGATCGGCTGGAACGTCGTGACCGGCTATCTCGACAGCGCCGCGCGCGGGGCCGGCAAGGACAAGCAGACCGCGCATGACGACCGCTACGACATCGCCGATGAATATATGGAGGTGGTCTACAAGCTCTGGGAAGGAAGCTGGGAAGACGACGCGGCGGTGCGCGATCGCGCGCGCGGCATCTTTACCGATCCTTCGAAAGTGCATCGCGTCACCCACGAGGGCAACAACTACCGGCTCAACGCGATCCATCTGAGCGAACCGTCGCCGCAGCGCACGCCGGTGCTGTATCAGGCCGGTACCTCGCCGCGCGGCCGGCAATTTGCAGCCGAGCATGCCGAATGCGTGTTCATGTCGGGACCATCGGCAAAAGTCATCGCGCCGCGCGTGGCCGCAATTCGCGAACTTGCCGCCAAGGCCGGACGCAACCCGGCTGAAATTCTGATGTTCAGCATGTTCACCATCATCCTGGGCAAGACCGAGGCCGAGGCCAAGGCGAAGTACCAAGACTATCGCCGCCACATCAGCCCGGAAGGTGCGCTCACCCTGATGTCCGGCTGGACCGGCGTCGATTTTTCGACCTACGAACTCGACCAGCAGGTCCGCCATGTCCAGAACGACGCCGGCCGCAGCGCGATGGACAATATCACCCGCGCCGATCCGGACCGGGTCTGGACCGTGCGTGAGGTCGCCGAACATGTCGGCATCGGCGGCATTGGGCCGGTGATCATGGGTACGCCGGAGCAAGTCGCCGATGAGATCGAGGCCTGGTTTGAACAAACCGATGTCGACGGCTTGAACGTGCCGTTCGCGGTCTCGCCGGGCGACTTCGAGGACATCTCCGATATGCTGGTGCCGGAATTGACCCGGCGCGGGCGTTACAAGGGCGTCTACGCCAAGGGAACGCTGCGCGAAAAATTATTCGGCGCCGGCCGCGCGCGGCTCACCGTGCCGCATCCGGCCGCGCAGTATCGCCCGCGTCCGCGCGCGAAGGCGGCGGAGTAGGAGCGCAAGCGTGCGCGGAAATCGCTGGGGTGAGATCAAGACTGCCGACTGCGGCAGATTGGCACGACGGGCAAATCAAGCATGGCTTCATTGACCGGCAGCGATGATTCAATTGCCGCAATCCTGCCGAGCGTCTCAACAGCTCGAATTACCCTGCAGCATGTCCGCGTGCGGGGGCCAAGCGGAAATCCCTTGCTAGGCTGAGGTTTACCGCCTCTGCCCCCCGAAGAGGACATCGGGCCGAGTAGGCGCTGAGTTTGGAGATGTGAGGCGGTTCACATTCGAACATCGCCGTTCGGGCTATTAGGTACAGACCCGTTTGCGGAAGGCCTCAATTGGCTTGTCCCAACCCGGCAGTGTGATAACCTGTTGTTGGCGAATTGAAATTTCTGCGGAAAGTTGTCCGCCCTAACACTGCCATTTGCGGTGTCTGGAGACCCAAGTCATGGGTGAAATTCGCAATTTCAAATCGAGCAGAAGTGGCGATCCGCCGCGAGACGTCAACGCCACGCCGTCTTGCTGCGATTGTCGCCGGCGATATCGCGGGCTACAGCCGCCTGATGCAAATCGATGAAGAAGGAACGCATCGTTCGCGTCAAGCGGATCGAGCGCGATCTCATCGAGCCCAGCATTGCGGAGCACCACGGAAGGCTCGTCAAAACCACCGGTGACGGTTTTATTGCGATTTTCGACAGTCCCGTCGAAGCTGTGCGGTGCGGCATCGTCATCCAGCAAAACATGGTTGGACGCAACGCATCGCTGCCGAAGCATCATTGGATCGAATATCGGATTGGCGTCAATCTTGGCGACGTTATCATCGAAGCAGACGACGTTTATCGGCGATGGCGTCAATATTGCTTCGCGCCTTGAGGGTATTGCCGATCCCGGCCAAGTTTACATCTCAGGCGGCATCTACGAGCAGATAAAGCACAAACTGGTTTGCGGATATGAGTTGCTCGGAGATCGCAAAGTCAAGAACATCACCGATCCGGTGAGGGTCTATCGCGTGCTTCCGGATCCGGCCGCCTTCAACAGGACCCGAAAACGACGCGAGAACATTCTGATTTTTTTGCTGAGCCTCACTTTGCTGGTCATCGCCAGCGGCGTCCTCTGGTATTTGCTTTGGCAACCGCATGGCAAGGTGGGAGAGTCAGGCGTCAGCCCCGGTCTCGCCTCCAGCGGAGATACCAAAGGCGCCCTCGTCGCCGCCGCCCGCCGTGAAACAAGCAGCGCCGCAACCTCAGCCTGCTCCTTCGGTGGCTCCAGCCGCGACAACAGGCAGCGTCGCAACCTCAACCGCTCGCGTCCTCCAGCGCGACGCCTGCAACACAGCCGGCGCTCGGCGCTCCGAGAGCCCGAGATGAACACGCTTCGCGGCGGCAGCTTCACGATGGGCAGCAATGACGATCTCACCGAGAAGCCAACCCACCAGGTCACGATCAAGCCGTTTGCGATCAGTCAGTATCCGATTTCCGTTCGCGAATGGAACGAATGCGCTGCTGCGAAGGCATGTGCGTTCGTGGCAACCGGCAAAGATGATGCGCCCGTCACGAACGTGAGCTGGAGCGATGCCAAGCAATTTACTCGCCTGGCTCGCGGGCGCAACGCGAAAGCCATATCGGCTTCCGAGCGAAGCCGAATGGGAATATGCCGCGCGTGGAGGCACGCAAACAAAGTACTGGTGGGGCGATCAGTTTCAATCCGGCATGGCCAATTGCAAGAATTGCACTGACGTCGCAGCCGCCGAGCAACCGATCAAGGTCGGCAGTTTCAAGCCAAATCCGTTTGGGCTGTACGATATGGGTGGCGGCGTCGATCAGTGGGTAGAGGACTGCTGGCACAAGAATTACCAGGGCGCTCCGGCGGACGGTTCGGCGTGGGTCGAGGGCGACTGCGTCTCGCACGTCATTCGGTCCGGGTCCTGGAAGAATGACGCGCGCTATGTGCGGCCATCGAACCGCGACAGTTACGACACCAACGTTCGATATCCGACACATGGATTCCGCGTCGCTCTGTCTCCCTAAAGAGCGTCAGAGGAGGATGTGTCATGAAGATCGCCCGGCTTATCGCGCTATCCGCTGGCGCTGACGTTTGCTGTCGTGCGCTGCGCACGCTCAAGGAAAGTCCGCGCCAAAGGATGCGGTTCTGTATTTCGTATGGCCGCAGGACGGCGCGACGATCAAAGGCGGGTTCTGGTGTCGTTTCGGTCTGCGCAACATGGGCGTAACCCACGCGGGCGACGATTTTCAAAACAGCGGCCATCACCATTTGCTGATCGATGTGAATGAACCGCTCGATCCCAACGAGCCGATCCCACAAGACAAGTCCCATCTTCATTTCGGAGCGGGTCAAACCGAGGCACGTATCGAGCTGCCGCCCGGCAAACACACTCTCCAACTGGTGCTGGGCGATGCCAAGCATTATCCGTTCAACCCGCCGCTCGTTTCAGACAAAATTACGATCAGGATCAAGTAGAATTGGTTTGATTGCGGCTTCTCATTTTTTGACTCGAACCGACCTGCAAAGTCTTGCGTCGTTCCGGGGTTGTTCTTGGGGTGAAATCGACCTAGCGCAAGACCGCAGCGACGAACCGGGCATTCCTATATCAAATGGATCGGTATCTAGGAGGTCAATTCCCCTATGCGGCGCTGTTCTGGCCGGCGCTCGTCGCTGCATCGGCCGCTGAAACTGCGTCGTCCATGGCGGCACATTTTCTGGAATTCTCAGGGGATGCTGGTGGCGACCGCACTCGGCAAGAGCCGGAAGGAGCCACGCCAAGCAAGATTGCGCTCGAGCTGCATGCAGTCCGGCTCCGTGACTTTACTATGGTCAAGAGCGGCGTTCCCACCCTGCTGTGCACACCGCTCGCGCTGCATGGAGCCGCTATTGCCGACCTTGCAGCCGGACACAGTCTTGTTTCCGCCCTCCGTGAGGCCGGAATTGAACGACTGTTCATGGTCGATTGGCGCTCGGCCGGCGCCGACATGCGATTTCTCGGAATTGACGAATATCTTGCCGATCTCAATGTCCTTGTCGATTGTGTCGGTGGCCTGGTTGATCTCATAGGGCTTTGCCAGGGAGGCTGGTTATCCCTGCTCTACGCCGGACGATTCCCAGCTAAGGTACGCAAGCTTGTTATGGCTGGCGCGCCGATTGATGTTGCTACGCGGCAATCCCGATTGTCAGCTATCGCCAAGGCCACTCCCCTGATCATGTTTCAGAGCCTGGTCAATCTCGGCAATGGTCGCGTCATCGGCCGCAATATCGAGAAGTTCTGGGGAAACGACACTGATGCAAGCGCTATTCGCGAATCTCTGCAGACGCTTCAGCCGATCGGCTCGCCAGAGTTCACGGGGCTCGAAGCCATCTTCAAGAAGTGGAATTCTTGGACCATCGACGTTCCCGGAACATACTATCTCGAAGTCATCGAAAAACTATACAAGCGCAACGAACTCGCCAACGGAAGCTTCGTCGCCCTGGGACAAAAGATCAACCTCTCGCGACTGCGGCTTCCAATGTATCTTCTTGCCGGGAGCGCCGACGAAGTGGTCGCCCCGGAACAATTGCTAGCAGTGGAGCGGCTGGCAGGAACGCAGCCGGAGCATCTCCGCCACGAGGTCGCGCCATGCAATCATCTAGGTCTGTTCATGGGGCGGCAGACGCTTGAAGAGTATTGGCCGAGAATCGTGCGTTGGATGAAGTTGATCGAATGAGCCTGGCCACTTCCACTGGTGGCACGACGTCATCGGCGGCGAACATTTTTTGGAGCCCGTATGATCCCTTTTGGGACATCAATTTTCTAAAATTGGACCATTAATTTTTTTTAACAAACATAAACGCGCTGCGTAGCAGTGCCCGATCGGTCGTCGCCTCCGCTCGCCGAGCGAGGGGAGGATCGACGATTGTTTGCGTACTGCTATGAGTTGTGTGCCATGGACCTTGCGTTCTCGGAGATGGCTGCGCGCTCGGAAATTTCCCCCGCGCGTTGGCGGAGGCCGTTTCTGATCTGGTTGGATGGTATCGAAGCGGGTTGGGCTATTCCGCTTCTGCTGATCGGATTTATCGCGGTTTGGCTGGCTTATCTCGCCACCGCCTATCTCGGCGGCGATCTGCACCCCGATGTCCTGGAAACATGGACGCTCGGACGCAGCATCGAATGGGGCTATTCCAAACATCCCCCGCTGATGGGATGGGTCGCGCGCGCTTGGACTTCGGTCTTTCCGCTCAACAATTGGTCGTTTCAGTTGATGGCGCTGACCAATTCGGCGATCGCGTTGTGGGCCGTCGATCTGATCACGCGACGCTTCGCACGAGGTGACAAGAGAATTATCGTGCTGCTGCTTCTGATGCTGCTGCCGGCCTACCAGTTTCACGCTCAACGGTTCAATGCCAACGCGGTTCTGTTGGCGACATGGCCAATCGCTACCTATTGCTTCCTGCGGTCGTTTGAAACTCGCGAGATAGGCTGGGCCATTGCCGCCGGCGCAACCGCCGCGCTCGCGATGCTGGGTAAATACTATTCGGCGTTTCTCATTGTCAGCTTTCTGTTCGCTGCGATTTGTCATCCGCAACGACGCGCCTATTTCGGCTCGCCGGCCCCTTGGGTTTCCACGGTCACGGGATTGGTCGCGCTCGCGCCGCATTTGCATTGGCTGGCGACAACCGGCGCGAAGCCGTTCGCTTATGCGCTTGCGCGACATACCGGCAAGGCCCTTAGCCCTTCGCTGGTCGAAGCGCTTCTTTTCATTTTGGGCGTTGCGCTCGTGCTTGCGTTGCCAACGGCGACATGGGTTCTGATCGCGGGAACCCGTCTGAAAAGGTTTTCCGCAGGATTTTCGGGCCATGAACGCTGGCCTGTTGTTGCTGTTCCTTGTCGCCGTCGGGACGATCGTCTTTCCTGCGATCACGTCGATCGGGCTGGGATCCGACATGCCGCCGATCTGGGCGCTACAGGGCCTTTTCCTGTTCCCCATACTGATTGTCTGCGGCGCAAGCTATCCGATCGAACGCTTTTATTCGGTCAATCTGGCGGTCCTTGTCATTGGCATTGCGGCCGTAGCCGTGGTCGTGGTGGCACCCGTTCACGCCCTGTATCGAAATATCAATCCATTGCACGAGGGGCGCAATTTCTATCAGCTGTCTGCGATGGAGGTGACCCGGCAATGGCACCGGCAGTCTGGTGAAGCGCTTCCGGCTGTCGGCGGCGATGATGGCCTGGCCTTCGCCATGGCTTTCTACAGCCCGGACCATCCCGTGTATGACGAGCGACTTGTCCTGCCAAACACCGAGAGAATGTCGTCCCAGACGACGTTCGAGCGGGGATGGATAGCCCTGTGCTTTGGCAACGACACGAACTGTATCGCCTCGATGGAAAGGACCGCGGCCCGAGCCTACCGGTATGTCAGATCCGAGTTCGTCCTGGAGTCAACGCTATTGGGCCAGCCCGGCGCAACGCAGCGCTTCACGGCCCTGATCGTCCCGCCTTCCACTGAGCGGACGATCACGCCATTGCCGATGACGGGCGTCGCAGAAGATATTAGCGCCATTCGCCGCACCCGGTCGGAATCGGATTAGCATCGTATAGCAGCAGCCGTGCCAGGTCTGGATGCAGATCCGAGCCCGCGGCTTACCTACCATCGTTCCAAATATCGGCCGCGAGCTTCCAGTCGTTTCCGACCTTCTCCCAAACCACAACATACTTCCCGCTCACTTCCTGCGGTGTCGGGCCCCTGGTCTTTAAGCTGAAGGTCCCGATCTCCCGTGCCGCGGAGGGACCGAGCGGCTTGACGTCGAGGGTTGTGAGTTTCGGATCGCTAACTTGCTCGGCCATGCCTTTCCACATTGCCCCAATGGCGGTTCCGCCCTGCACCATCGCAGCACCAGGCGGGAATGCGGTCGCGTCAGTGGTGTAGAGCGACGCAACGCCAGCAAAATCGCCCTTGTTGAAGAATTCGATCCATTTCGCGTTGACTGCCTCAATCTCGGCCTTCTGAGCCGACGCCGGTGCGATCAATCCGACTGCAAATGCGACCACTAAGGCAATCCTGCGCATGATCAGCTCCATTTCCTGCTGCAACTAGCAAATGCAAGGTTGCGGCAAAGCTTGTGATGCACCGCGGTCCGCAGCACCTGGAAGCAGGCCGCGAACTCAAAGCGGAATCAGTCAGCTACCCGCAAGGCAGCTTTTCATGAAGGCGCGGCGGTCCTTCGGACCGACCTTCGTTGCCACCGCCTTGTTGTGGCATGCCGTGAACTTCGCATTCGCGGCCTTCAACTGCTCCGGCGTAGGCTGCGAAGTCTGCGCCAGAGCATGCGGCACCAGAAGCAATGTCGGGCCAGCGAATACCGTCAAGACAAACGCAATCCGTCGCATATTTCGTCCTACCACAGCCGATTTCCGGCAGTATTTCCGAAGGTGTAACGGACGCCGATCGTCGTCGTCCATATTTTTGGCGACACGGCGAGATTGACCGCTGGAAACGGACTAAAGTTGGTTTCCTGCAACTGGGTGTAGCGCGTGTCCAGCGTCAGTTTCCATTTTGGCGCCAACTTGACGTCGATGCCGCCATCGATCGTGTAGCCCGGAACCGTTTTGCCGTCGCTGATGCCACCGGGACCAATGACCTTCAGGTCAGCCAGGGCAAAGCCAGCCGATGCCCGTACACCTACTCTATCGAAGATCGGGGCTCCGAGGCCGGCCTCGCCGTTCACCAGCCATTGCATCCTGGCTGAAACGAGGCCGGCCTCGCCGTTCACCAGCCATTGCATCCTGGCTGAAAAGTCGGAGTCTGGCGAGAACAGGTCGATCCTGCTGTCAGATGTTTCGTATGCGCCGACCCGCACAAATCCATAGAAACGCTGCGTCAGCGGAATGGCAAAGCCGCCTCCGACGCCGAGAATGCCACCCCACTTGGTGCCGTCGAAATCCTCGACCACCCAACGGTAGCCTGAATATCCGAACTGAACGTCGACGAATGCGGAATGATCCCCCAGGATATAGTCGACAAACCGGCAGAAGCATGAATCGTAGCCGTCGTAGTATTTGTCTTCGAGATATTCGTCGTAACTGATTTCCTCTCCAAGATCTACGAGCGCGTCGCCAATCATCCGCGCCGCGAAAACGTCGCCGGTCGCGACCGCCATGTCAAATTTCACCGAAAGTTCATCGTAGCTATCGTGCGCTGCGCAGTGCTTCCGGTAAGGCGATGAATCGTCCTCGTAATAGTGGTAACCATGAAGATCGTGGGCCATCCGATGGGCTTGACGGACGAGTTCTGCGGTTTGGGGGCCAGATATGAGACCGCCGCAGCGCCGCTGCCACAGCCAATCCAGCTGAGCGCAATGATGCCTGTGCACCAAAGAAGGAAATGCCGCCCCACAGCACGCCCCCAAAGAATAAACAAAATTTTCAAGGAAATTCCGCGCTTATCCTGAGCCGTTGTTTTGAGCGTGTCTGTAGTAAGTTTGTCACGTTCCAGGATTCTTTCGTTTTTGGCCTGGCCATCAGGGAATTCCGGTCACCCCTCGGCGCAGGCGGCCGAACCGGTGAAAAAGGGCGCGCGATCCAGCGGTTATGCAACGCTTGAGGCACGCATCACACGCGTGACAAATTGCGTCAACCCTCACACCGTCCCGTCGACCATGACCTCGATCAGTTTCGCGCCGGGCCGGTTGAACGCTGAAGACAACTTGTTCTTAAGATCTCCGGCCTCGGTGATTCGGATCGCTTCCAGCCCGAGCGATTTGGCGATGCCGGCGAAATCGACCGGCGGATCGGCGAAATCCATGCCGACATAATGATCGTCGCCGTGGAAGGCGAGCAGCCGCTGCTTGATGATGCGGTAGCCGCCGTTGTTGCAGATCACGACGTTGAGCGGAAGCTTGTGATGCGCCGCGGTCCACAGCGCCTGGATCGAATACATCGCGCTGCCGTCGCCGGAGTAGCACACCACCGGCCGCGCCGGGTTGGCCATGCTGACGCCGACGGAGGCCGGCAATCCCCAGCCGATGCCCCCCGAAGCGAGCGCATGATAGCCGTAGCGATCGCGGTGCGCGCGCAGTGCGAGAATTTGCCGTCCCGATGTCAAGCCTTCGTCGACCAGGATCGCGTTATCCGGCATCGCCTCGATCATTTGCAGGGTCAGCCAGTCCGGATCGATCGGGGACTTGTCCCTCGCCTTGGATATCTGTTCGACCACGGCCTTGCGCTTCGCGGTCCAGTTCTTCGGCGCAAGTTCGGCAAGGCCCTGCTTGGCGCGGGATTCCAGCGCGGCGCCGCCGGCGGCCTTCAGCGCCGGAACGAGCGCGCGCAGCGTTTCCTTCACATCGGCCTTCAGCGCGATCTCGGCGCCGTAATTTTTCGCAAGGTCCCATTCGACCAGCCCGATCTGCACGATCGGCAGGCCATCCGGCAGCGGCTCGACCTCGCTATGCACCGACATGCGCAAGGGATCGGCGCCCAGCACGATCATCAGGTCGTAAGGCGACAACACCTCGCGCACCTGCTTTTGCAGGCGCGACAGCGCGCCCATGAAACTCGGACTTTCCGAGAGGAAATGCGCGCCATAAGGCGCCGATTGCTGATAGGCGGCGCAGCCCAGCGTCGCCGCCAGCGCGGCCGCTTCCTGCAGCGCATCGCTTTTGACGATCTCGTCGCCGGCGATGATGACGGGGCGTTGCGCTTTCAGGATGCGCTGGGTCAGCATCTGCAACGCTTCGTCGGAGGGTTTGACGCGGGTATCGACCCGGGTGGAGCGGCCGAGCTCGATGCCGGCTTCGGAATTGAGAATGTCGCCGGGCAGCGAGATGAACACCGGCCCGGTCGGCGGCGTGGTCGCGATTTTCGCGGCGCGGCGCAGGATCCGCGGCAGATCTTCCAGCCGCGTCACCTCGACCGCCCATTTCACCAGCGGTTCGGCCATCCGCACCAGCGGGCCATATAGCAACGGCTCCATCAGGCCGTGGCCCTGCTCCTGCTGGCCGGCGGTCAGGATCATCGGCGTTCCCGTGAATTGCGCGTTGTAGAGCGAGCCCATCGCGTTGCCCAAGCCCGGCGCGACATGGACGTTGCAGGCAACCAGGCGGCCGGAGGCGCGGCTAAAACCGTCAGCGATCGCAACCACCAGGCTCTCCTGCATCGCCATCACATAGGTGAGATCAGGATGATCCTTTAGCGCGTGCATGATCGGCAATTCGGTGGTGCCGGGATTGCCGAAAAGATGCGTAATGCCCTCATCCTTCAGCAAAGCAAGGAACGCCGAGCGCCCGGTAATGCGATTTTTCATTCGTCTCCTCCTGCCCGCGGCCGTTACCTGCGGTTCGCGGCACCAGACCAAACTTGAAACACTAAGGCAATGGACGGCCATCATGGCTGCCCTGCGCACTTCGATTTCAGGGGGCACGCTCGGTTTCTTGACGGCCCGCGGCTTTTATGTAATCAATCGGTTACATGTCACGGATCCAGGCCAAGACCGACGCCTTTCGCGCCATCGCCGATCCAACCCGGCGCGCGATCCTCGATCGGCTGCGCGCCGGGCCGGCCAATGCCGGCACGCTGGCGTCCGACTTTCAGTCGAGCCGCCCAGCGGTGTCCCGGCATTTGCGGGTGTTGCGCGAGGCCCGGCTGGTGGTGGACACGCAGATCGGGCGAGAACGGGTCTATGCCGTCAATCCGCTGCCGCTGCAAAGCGTTGCCGGCTGGCTGGAAGGCTATCGCGCCTTCTGGCAGGCGAGCCTGACCAAACTGAAGCGTAACCTGGAGGCGAAATGACTGAGCTCAAGACGCGCGCACGCGCGGTGGCGAATCTGGTCGACGGATGCATCGTCGCCTCCGTCGAACTCGCAGCCACTCCGGAACGGGTATTCCAGGCGCTGGCCTCGCCCGAGATCGTCGACTGGTGGGTCAATCCGGGCGTGTTCGACACGCGGGAATGGAACGGCGACGTCAGGGTCGGCGGGCAATGGCGCGCTTCCGGCATCGCGAGGGGTGAGCCTTATGCGCTCGAGGGAAAATTCCTCGAAGTCGACCCGCCGCGAAAACTGGTGCAGACGTGGCATTTCGCCGGCGCCCCGGGCACGCCATCAACGGTGAGCTACGTTTTGGAGCCGATCGACGGCGGCACGCGCCTGACGGTGCGCCACGCGGACATTGCCCCGCCCGATCGGCGAAGCAATGTCGGCGCCGGCTGGCGGAGCAGCTTCGACCGTCTTTCGGAAATTCTGTCGCCTCAGGCCAGGTAACGCGCCGATGGCCTATGACGAAGCGACCGCTCTGCGGGTGCGCGAACTGCTGTCGGGCCGCACCGACGTGACCGAGAAGAAGATGATCGGCGGACTTTGTTTCATGGTGAAAGGCCGCATCTGCTGTTCCGTCAGCGGCAGAGGCGGGCTTGTGGTCCGCGTCGGCGCCGACGCCTATCAGGCGACGCTCGGCGAACCACATATCGTGTTGGGCGGGCGCACCATGACCGGCTTCGTGCGCGTCGGTCCGGAGGGCTACCGGACCGATGCCGGATTGAAGAAGTGGGTCAAGCGCGGCGTCGATTTCGTCGCGACGATGCCTGTTAGCGCGCCCAAGCGAAAGCGGACGCGAGCCAAGGCCCCACGAAGCAAGGCCGCACGCAGCACGGCCACCAAGCGGTCCCGCTGATCAGAACATCCCCTCAAGCTCGGGCCGCTTCTTCTTTTTCGAGCGCTGCCAGACCACGCCGGGAAAACCTTTCAGCGGCACCAAGGGCTCGCCGGTATAGGCCCATTCCTGCAATTCCTCGATCGCGATGTGATAAAGCGGCTGCCTCCCGGTTCGCCCCGAAAACAGCGCGCGGGGGATGTTGACCATGTGCGGCGAGCGGGCGCGCTCGTAAGTCAAAGGCGTGCCGCAATGCTTACAAAAGCTGCGCGACGTTTTGGTGGCCTTGTCCTCATAGCGCGTGATCGCGTCCTTGCCCCTGGTGATGCGAAAGCGCTTGCGCCAGCTTCCGACATAGGTGGCATAGGCCGCGCCATGCGCGCGGCGGCTCGCCGGCGAATGATCATGCCAGGCCCAGCGCGCCGGCACGTCGATCTCGAAGCCAACTTTGCCGCACAGGCATTGGCCGGAGGCCGGCTTGCCCGGCGAAACCGGTTTTGGCTTCCTTGTTTCCGTTTCCTCTTCCGGGAACATCTCAAACCTCGTAGCCCGGATGGAGCGCAGCGAAATCCGGGAATGATGAGGCCCGGATTACGCTTTGGCTCCATCCGGGCTACGCGCTTTCAATGACGGCAAATCTCAAGCTTGCGCCAGCTCATCGTGAACGGGATAATCCGTATAGCCCGCTTCCTCGCCGCCGTAGAATGTCGCGCGGTTATAGGGCGTCAGCGGGTAGCCGAGCCGCAGGCGGCGCGGCAGGTCCGGATTGGAAATGAAGATGCGCCCGAACGCGATCGCGTCGACATGCCCTGCAGCGATCGCCGCGTTGGCCGCGTCGCCGGTGAACCCGCCGGCCGAGATCAGAACACCCTTCCAGATCGGGCGGAACAGCACCATCGCCGACGGCACGTTCTGGTGGTTGACCTCGGCGCGGCCGGCGCCGCTCGAGCGCGGCTCGATGAAATGCAGATAGGCAAGCCCGAGCGGATTGAGCGACTGGATCACGTGGGTATAGAGCGGCATCGGATCCGCCTCGCCGGAATCATTGGCGACGCCACAGGGCGACAGTCTCACCCCGACGCGGTTGGCGCCCCAGACCCCGATCGCGGCTTGCGTGATCTCCAGCAGCATCCGGGCGCGGTTTTCGAGCGAGCCGCCATAACGGTCGGTGCGCAGATTGGTGCGCGACTGCAAAAACTGCTCGAGCAGATAGCCGTTGGCGCCATGGATCTCGACACCGTCGAAGCCGGCGGTGAGCGCATTGTTCGCCGCCTGCCGGAAATTGTCGACGATCCCTGCGACCTCGCTCGTCCCCAGCGCGCGCGGGGTCTCATAGGTCGAGACTTTTCCCTCAGCCGTCATGGTCTTAAGCTCCGGCGAAATCGCCACCGCCGAGGGCGCCACCGGCAGCGCGCCGCCGGGCTGGAAAGAGGAGTGCGAGACGCGGCCGACATGCCAGAGCTGCAGGAAGATCACGCCGCCCCTGGCGTGAACGGCGTCGACCACTTCGCGCCAGCCTTTGACCTGCTGCTCCGACCAGATGCCGGGCACACCGGGATTGCCAAATCCGGTGGCGACCACCGGAGAAGCTTCCGCAATGATCAATCCGCCCGGCGTGGCGCGCTGGGCATAATATTCCACGTTCAGCGGCCGTGGCGCGAGGCTCGGCCTCGCAGCCCGCATCCGCGTCAACGGCGCCATCACCAGGCGATGCTTGAGATGATACGGACCGACCGTGAGCGGTGAAAACAACGATGGAAAATTCATGCCTGCGCCCTGATAATGTTCTGTGGTTCTCGGATATGTAACGGGTTCATCTTGTTCGCAATAGCCTCTGGTGGCAATGTAGGCGGTGATCGGAGAGAGCAAGTCTTCCATGCAGAAATCCAGCGCCAGATCGCTCCCCGCTCTCAGCGTCCGCATCGATCTCGACAGCGAGGGCCGCATCGGGCCCGGCAAAATCCAGTTGCTGGAAAATATCCGTGAGCTCGGTTCGATTTCGGCCGCCGGCCGCGCCATGGACATGTCCTACAAGCGGGCGTGGGACCTGGTGGATGAAATCAACCGCATCTGCCGGCAGGCCGCGGTCGAGCGACAGACCGGCGGCAAGAATGGCGGCGGCGCGGTGCTGACACCGTTCGGCGTTTCGCTGGTGAGCCGCTATCGCAAGATCGAGCGCGACGCGGCGACCGCCGTGCGCAAGGAGCTTGCCGCGCTGCAGACCGATATCGGCCGGGCGAAGAAGAGCGCAAGCCGGTAAGCAAAGAAAATGGCGGCTGAACCCGGCGCCGTTTCTCCCTCTCCCCGTTCTTACGGGGAGAGGGTCAGGGTGAGGGGCTGCCTCCACATCGGACTCGCGGATAGTCCCCCTCACCCGGATCGCAAGAGCGACATAGCCGAAGCTCTGCTTCGGCGTTCCTTGCAAGGACGGCCGCCGAAGGCGGCCTATGCCTCTCCCCGCAAGCGGGGCGAGGTAAGAATATCAGCCGGTCTTGATCCAGACCGCCTTGACGTTGAGATATTCTTCGAGGTGCTGCTTGCCTGACTCGCGGCCGTAACCGCTCATCTTGTAGCCGCCGAACGGCACCGCAGGGTCCATCGCCTGATAGCAATTGACCCAGACCGAGCCCGCGCGGAGCGCGCGCGCGACCTGATGCGCCTTGCTGACATTGGTGGTCCAGACGCCGGAGCCGAGACCGAAGGTCGTGGCGTTGGCGCGCTTGATCAACTCGTCGGAGTCCTCGAACGAGATCGCCGAGATCACCGGACCGAAAATCTCTTCCTGCGCGATCCGCATATTGTCCTGGACGTTGGCAAACACCGTCGGCGGCACGAAGTAACCCTTCGACAGCGGGCCTTCAGTCAGCCGCGCGCCGCCGGCCAGCGCCTTGGCGCCTTCCTTCTGGCCGATCGAGAGATAACCCGAGACGCGCTCTAACTGCTGTTCCGAGACCAGCGGACCAATTTGCGTGCTGGGATCAAGCCCGTTGCCGACTTGCAGTTTCTTGCCGAACTCGGCGACGCGGCCGACGAACTCGTCATAGATCTTGCTCTCGACGAACAGCCGCGTGCCGGCGCTGCAAATCTGGCCGGAATTGGCGAACACCGCCATCGCTGCACCGGGCACCGCCGCGTCAAGATCGGCGTCGGCGAACACGATGTCGGGCGACTTGCCGCCGAGCTCGAGCGACACCCGCTTGAGGTTGCCGGCCGATGCCTTGACGATCGATTGGCCGGTGACGTGCGAGCCGGTGAAGGCGACCTTGTCGACGCCGGAATGCGAGGCCAGCGCCGCGCCTGCGGTCTCGCCAAAGCCGGGTACGACGTTGACGACGCCCGGCGGAATGCCGGCTTCCATGCAAAGTTCCGCGAGCCGCAGCGAGGTCAGCGGCGCTTCTTCGGCAGGCTTGAGGATCACGGTACAGCCGGTCGCAATCGCAGGACCGATCTTCCAGACGCTCGCCCCCAGCGGACCGTTCCAGGGAATGATCGCGCCGACCACGCCGACCGGCTCCTTCAAGGTGTAGGAGAAGATTTCACCGGGCAGCGAGTTCTCGATGGTCTCGCCGTGGAGCGCGGTCGCCTGGCCCGCATAATAGCGGAGCATGCCGAGCACGCGCAGCTTGTTGGCGCGGGTGCGGCTGATCGGCGCGCCCATGTCGAGCGTGTCGAGCTGGGAAAGCTCCTCAAAATTCTTCTCGACAAGATCGGCGAGCCTGAGCAGCAAGGCCTGCCGCTCGAACGGTTTGACCTTGCTCCACGGTCCTTCGAAGGCGCAGCGGGCGGCGGCAACCGCGCGGTTGATATCCTCGGCATCGCCCTCGGCGACGGTCGCGAGCAATTCGCCGGTCGCGGGGTTATGCGTCTCGAATCTCTTGCCGGATGCAGCGTCGACCCATTTGCCGTCGATCAGCATTTTCTTGTAGGAACCATCCGCGAAGGGATGGCGCGTGATCGGAATTGCCTGCGTCACAGCCATGTCTGCACTCCCTTGATGTGATCGATGTTTTTGAACGATGTGGGGGGACCGTTATATTCGTAACTCTACAACGACTGCGCCAAACCGTAAAGCGGCTGCGCTGTCCCGCTACAGGATGACCTCCCATGCCGTTTCGTGCATGGTAGGCACGCCGGATTGCCCTACGTCGTCCCAAAATCCTTGCAAGCTCAGGAGAAGCTCGTGCCCCACGCTGCCATGTCCCCCAATAATGTCGCCGTCATCACCGGCGGTGCCTCCGGCATCGGGCTTGCGGCCGCGATGCGGTTCGCTCGGTTCGGCATGAAGGTCTGCATCGCCGATCTCGGCGCCGACCGGCTCGAAGGCCGCCGAAACAAAACTGTCATCGGTCGCACCAGGTGGTGCGCGCAACGTCATGAGCGCTGCCATCGACGTCAGCCGTATCGACGACATGACGGCGCTGGAAAGCGCGGTGCGAAAACGCTTCGGCGGCACCGACGTCCTGATGAACAATGCCGGCATCCAGCCGGGCAGCAAGATGTTCGGCCCGCTGCGAGAACTGGCAGCGCATCCTCGCCGTCAATCTGTGGGGCGTGATCCACGGCTCGCAGGTGTTTGCGCCGCAGCATGATCGAGCGCGGACGGCCGGGGCTGATCATCAACACCGGCTCCAAGCAGGGCATCACCACGCCGCCCGGCGATCCCGCCTACAATGTCTCGAAGGCCGGCGTGAAGGCTTTCACCGAAGCGCTGCAGCACGAGCTGCGCAACACGCCGGGCTGCCAGATCAGCGCGCATCTCTTGATCCCGGGTTTCGTGTTCACCGGCCTGACCGCGCGCGGCCGCACCGAGAAGCCGGCCGCCGCCTGGACGCCGGAGCAGACCGTCGACTTCATGATCGAACGCGTCGAGGCCGGCGATTTCTACATCCTCTGTCCCGGACAATGACGTGCCGCGGCAGCTCGACGAGCGGCGCATCCTGTGGGCGGCCGGCGACATCGTCGAGAACCGGCCTGCGCTGTCGCGCTGGCATCCGGATTATGCGCAGGCGTTTGAGGCGTTCGTGAAGGGCGATTAGCCTCCGCATGTCGTCCCGGCCTTGAGCAGGGACCCATAACCACGGATGCCTGCGTTGCGCAGAGCTTGGGCCACGGTCTTGTCTACAATATGCATCGGTGGTTATGGGTCCCGGATCGCGTTCGCGTAACTCACTTGTCCGGGATGACGTTGATGGAATGGTGCCGAGTGGCCCTGCCCGTCACGAGTTGATACACAGGGCCGGTGCAGGATTTCTTACAAGCAGTTCGTTCGGCGCTAGCGCTCGTCGGCAGCCTCGATCCGGAGTTCATCGGGATCGTCCGCCTTTCGCTGAGTATAAGCCTGTCGGCCAGCGTCATCGCCATGATTGTCGGCGCCCCCTTCGGCGGCGTACTTGCCGTCGCGCGGTTTCGCGGCCGGCAAACCATCATCGTGCTCGCCAACGCGCTGCTTGGGCTGCCGCCGGTCGTGGTCGGGCTGACGATCTATCTCCTGCTGTCGCGCTCCGGACCGCTCGGCTTTGCAGGACTATTGTTTACGCCCGCGGCGATGATCATGGCGCAAGTAGTCCTGACCACGCCGATCGTGATCGCCCTGGTGCATCGTCCCGCCGCCGCGCTGTGGTCGGAATATAGCGATCTGATGCGGATCGATGGCCTGTCGAAAGCGCACAGCATCCTGGAGCTCTTCGTCATCGGCAGAAGTTTTTTGTTGACCGCCTTCCTTGCCGCGTTCGGCCGCGCCATCGCCGAGGTCGGCGCGATCATCATGGTCGGCGGCAACATAAGGGGGTTTACCCGCACCATGACCACGGCGATCGCGCTCGAGACCGGCAAAGGCGAGCTTCCGCTGGCGCTCGGTCTCGGCCTCGTGCTGGTTGTGATCAGCGTGCTCGTCAGCGCGAGCGCCTTCCTGCTCAACGCCTGGGTGGACAGCCGATGATCGTTATTTGGCGTCGGGGAAAAACAATTGCTCGGCGCCAACCTTGTAGTCGGCAATGGTCTTCTGCCCGTCTGAAGAGATCAGCCAATCCACGAAGGCCTGCCCCTCGCTGACCTTGACGTTTGGATGCTTTTCCGGATTGACCAGCATCACGCCGTATTGGTTGAACAGCCGCTTGTCGCCCTCGACCAGCACCGTGAGATCGCCACGGTTCTTGAACGACAGCCAGGTGCCGCGATCGGAAAGCAGATAGGCGTTGTCCGCCGACGCCATGTTGAGCGCGACCCCCATGCCCTGCCCGATCTCGCGATACCAGGGGCCTTTCGCGGCATCGATATCGATCCCGGCATCCTTCCAGTAGCGCAGCTCCGCGGCATGCGTGCCGGAGCGATCGGCGCGCGAGATGAATTCTTCCCTGGCATTCGAGATCGCGCGCAACGCCGCGGTGACATCCTTGCTGCCACCGATATGCGCGGGATCAGCCTTCGGGCCGACGATGACGAAATCATTGTACATCACGTCGAACCGCCGCACCCCAAAGCCTTCGGCCATGAATTTGTCTTCGGCCGGCCGGTCATGAACGAACACGACGTCGGCATCGCCGCGCCTGCCGATGTCGAGCGCCTGCCCGGTTCCGACGGCTACAACCTTTACCTGGATGCCGGTCTTTTCAGTGAACCGAGGCAGCAGGAAGCCGAACAGCCCGGACTGCTCCGTCGACGTGGTCGATGCGACGACGATTGATCGGTCTTGTGCGAAGGCGGCTCCATAAATAAAGAGCGCGAGGATCCCTACGAGCCAAAACCTGCGGCTCCCCATGTGAGCTTCCTTCTGGTACGGATCGAAAAAAGGCGGCCCGGTCGCGTTCCGTAAGCACGCCCCGGGCCTAACCGATCCGCGAGGACCAATCAACTCGCGGCCCGGCTATTACATAGGATAGCGGCCGGAGCGGAATTTTGAAGTGGCTGCTACAGCGTCTCTTGCTTGTGCCCGCATTCCTTGCAGGCAAACTTGACGCGGACCTGGCCCCTCGCCGCCTGGACTCGGTTCGGCGCGCCGCATTTGCCGCAGATCGCCTCGATCCTGGTGTTGCCCTGCTTGATGACGATGGCCTTCTTTTCCATGGTTTCGCGGATCAGGCGCTCGGCCTCCTCGCGCATCGACTGCTTCGACATCTGTCCGCACCTGTCATGAAAACTGCAGCGGCGTTATAGCACCGACATCATGTTTTGCGACCACCCAGTTGCGAAAAAATGCTTGTGAAGCTGCATTGCTTTCTCGATTGAAATTCGAACGCGACCTCATGTGCGAACAGCAGCTTTGTTACCGGATTGCAGATCAATTGCATCTGCAACAAGGGCAACGCCTGGGCGGCGCGCGCAACGCGCTTTCTAAATCCAAATTTAATCAATCGTCTCGCGCGGAGTTGAGCAACAGTGATGTCAAAGCCAGTAGCGCTTCTCAGGCGCGATAGCCACGTGCGATGAGTGTCAAGGTTGGGAGCGGTATCTCTCAAGGAGAACGACTATGTTGCGTAAGACAATGATCGCGTTGTTGGCAGTTGCGTCCGTTGGTCTGGCTGCGCCGACCATGGCGTTGGCGCGTGGCGGCGGGGGTGGTGGTGGCGGCGGCGGTGGCCACGGCGGAGGCGGAGGCTTTGGTGGCGGAGGCCACGGTGGCGGCATGGGTATGGGCGGAGGCGGTTTCCACGGCGGCGGCTTTGGCGGCGGCGGCTTCCATGGCGGCTTTGGCGGCGGCGGCTTCCGCGGCGCCGGCATGGCATTCCATGATGGTGGTTTCCGCGGCGGTGGTCGCGGCTTCGACCATGATCGCGGCTTCGGACATGACCGCGACTTCGGACGCGACCGCGACTTCGGGCGTCGCTTCGGATTCGGCTTCGGCGGCTACTACCCGTACGACTACTATGACAACTACGCTTACGACGATAACTACTATGACAACGGCAGCTGCTATGTGGTGCAGCGGCGCGTGCACACCACGCATGGCTGGCGCCTGCAACCCGTTCAGGTATGCGGTTAATGAAAGCGCGTAGATCAGCGTCGATCGCGATCTGCAGCGGCCGACCAGAGTAGACGGCGGCCGCCGGATGACCTCAGCGCACGCTCTCTGGCGCTGAGGTCAATTCTTTTTTATCGATACTTCTATTGCGGTTGAGCCGCCGGACACTGATCTCCGACGCGAGCCGAGAAACGTGGTATTGCTGGGAACGAGAAGCCTCCTTGTTCCCTTGTCTCAGCATGGCAGCAGCAATGTCCTCGACCGACGGTGTTAGCGAAACGAAAGACCGGTCCGACCGGCGCCGGAAAAGGCGGAACGCTGCGCTGCTGGTGCTGGCCGCGGGAGTACTGCTGTTTTGCGCGGCCGCAGGCACGCTGTATTACGCGTTGCGGCCGACCACCCTTCGGATCGCCGTCGGCCCGCCGGGCAGTGATGACCAAAAGCTGATCCACGCGCTGGCCCAGAGTTTCGACCTCGAGCGCGATGCCGTCCGATTGTCGCCGATCACGACCGATGGAGCGGCGGAAAGCCTTGCACTTCTTGGCGCTGCCAAAGCCGATCTGGCGGTCTGTCGCGCCGACCTCGGCATGCCCGGCGACGCCGAAACCGTCGCCATCGTGCGCAAGAATTTCGTTGTGCTGTGGTCGCCTTCCGGTCTTGCGGGCAAGGGCTCGAAGCGACAAGTAGCGCCAAAAATCAAGACCCTCGACGATCTCGCCGAACATCGCGTTGGCGTGATCGGCAAGACGCCGGCCAATGTCGCATTGCTGCGCGTCATCCTGAGCGAGTCCGGCGTCGCTGCCGACAAGGTCGCCGTCACGCAGTTTGCCACCAATCAGATCGAGGAGCTGGCGCACGACCAGAACCTCGATGCATTCATGGCCGTGGGCCCGCTGGACAGCAAGATCACCACCGACGCCCTCACTGCTACCGCGCGCACCCGAGGCGAGCCAAAATTCCTGCCGATCGATGTATCGGAGGCGATCGCGCAAAAACACCCGCTTTACGAATCCGAGGAAATTCCGGGCAGCATCTTCAATACGAAACCGGCCTGGCCAGATGACAAGATCGAGACCGTCAGCGTCGATCATCTGATCGTCGCGCGAAAGGCCTTGTCTGAAACGACGGTGGCTCAATTGGCCCGCCAACTGTTCGCGATACGTCACGAGCTTGCCAAAGATGTGCCCGGCGCCGCACACATCAAGAAACCGGACACCGATAAGGACGCCGAGTTGCCCGTTCATCGCGGAGCGGCCGCCTATATCGATAGCAACGAGCGCACGTTCCTCGACAAATACAGCGATTATTTCTGGTTCGCCCTCCTCGTTCTCTCCGGGCTTGGTTCGGCCTGGGCCTGGTTCCGTCACTTCCTGCAGCGAGATGAAAGGAAGGAAATCACGACCCATCGCAGCAAGGTTCTGGTCATGATTTCGAAGGTGCGGACGGCTCAATCGGCCGAAGAGTTGCTGGCCATGCAGCGCGAGGTCGACGCCATCATCCGCGAAACGCTCGAGAGCTACGATGACGGTGCCATCGAAGAAGAGGATCTATCGGCCTTCGGTCTCGTGATCGAGCTGTTCCATCATGCCGTCGTCGAAAGGCGCGCGGAAATGGATGGCAGCACGCCCGAACCGGCTCGCCTGCGCGCCCGGTAGAGCATGATCCGGAAAAAGCCTGCCCCGCACTTGATGCGGGGTGGGAACCGGTTTTCCGACAAGATCATGCTCAAACGGTTGCAGACTCACGTCTCGATGATGACGTAGCTGTCCTCGACGTGAACCGGAAAGGTCTCGGCCACATAGGGGCCCTTGGCCAGCGTCTCGCCGTCCTCGATCACGACCGGATAGGTCCGCACCTTGACGCGCTTCGGATCGAACCAGGATTGCCCGTTGCGCATGTCGAATTCCCAGCCGTGCCAGGCGCAGCGCAGCAGTTCGCCGACCCGCGAGCGCTGATAGACGCCGGGCTCCGGCGAGGTCAGCCGCGCCACGCAGGCCGCCTTGTCGAGCGGCGCGCCGGCATGCGGGCAGCGATTGAGCAGCGCGAAGAATTCGCCGTTGACATGGAACACGACGATGTCGCGGCCGTCCACGCCGACCACCTTGTTGCCGCCGGGCGGGATCTCGGTGGTGCGGGCGACGATGTGACGGGCCATTTTGGCTTAAGATCTTGCAGAGCTCAGAGCTTGTAGAGCGCGCGGGCGTTGCCGTTGAAGATCTTCGCCCGTTCGGTCTCCGTCAGCGGCGTCTTGAAGGCAAAACGCGGATCGTCGAAATCCCAATGCGGATAATCCGACGAGAACAACAGCCGATCGACGCCGACCCATTCGATCAGCGACCGCAGATGCTTTGCCTCGTCGGGCTCGTCGATCGGCTGGGTCGTGAACCAGAAATGCTCGCGCACATATTCCGACGGACGCCGCTTGAGATGCGGGACCTCGTCGCGGAAGCGCTCGAAATGCTGGTCCATCCGCCACATCGTCGACGGAGATCCAGCCGAAGCCGCCCTCGATGAACACGATCTTGAGCCGCGGGAAACGCTCGGGCACGCCTTCGATCACCAGGCTCGTCAGTGTCGCCGCCATCGAATGCGCATTCGACTGGTGCTCCTCGGCATAATAGGACGGCCAGCCGCCGCCGGTCGGCGCGTGACCGCCATAGCCGCCGACATGAATGCCGAGCGGCAGGCCGAGTTCCTCGGCGCGCGCATAGATCGGCCAGTAGCGGTGGCGGCCGAGCGGCTCGTTGGCGCGCGGCGAGACGTTGATCTGCACATATTGGCCGATCTTGGCGCAGCGCTCGATCTCGGCGATCGCCGCCTCGGTGTCGTCCTGCCCGACCAGGATCGAGGCCTTCAGCCGCGGCTCGCGGCTGGTCCAGTGCGCGAGCTGCCAGTCGTTGACGGCGCGCTGGATCGCGGCGCCGAAATCGAGATTCTGCTGCGAGAAGATGAAGAGATCGAGCACCTGCAGGATGCCGAACTCGACGTCGAGCGGATCGAGATGCTGCTTGCGCATGAAGGCGAGATCGGATCCGGGCGGTCCGCCGGTCGGCGGCCAGGCATCGCGGCGCGCGATCAGCGGCGAGGACCGCGGATAGGGCGTGGTGCCGATATAGGGCGTGCGCAGATGATCGCCGTAGGTCTTCAGATGCTCCTGCCAGCGTTTGGACAGGAACGGATTGAGGTCGGAGCGCGCATGCAGGCTCGGATGGATATCGCAGTCGATGATCCGCAAGCGGCTCTTGGCGGACGCTTCCTGTTCCAGCAGCGGGGCGGTCGATGACGTCGCTCATGCGATCCTCCTTCGAATATCAGTTCTAGGCGGCGAGCGTCAGCCGCGGAAAGGTTTCAAGCGGATTGTCGGCACACATGCGCGACACGATGACTGGCAGGCAGATGCGGCGGTATCGCGTCGTCGCCGTCGAACTGCCAGTGCGGATAATCGGACGCAAACAGGAACATCTTGTCGGAGCCGATCATGCTCGATGATGTCGGCGACGCCGGCGGCATCGGGCGGACCGTCGAACGGCTGCATGGTCAGGCGGATGTGGTCGCGCATGATCGCCGCCGGCTCGCGATCGATCCAGGGCACCTCGACGCGCACGCCGCGCCAGGTCTTGTTGGCGCGCCACATGAAGGCCGGCAGCCAGCTCACGCCGGATTCCATCAGCACCACCTTGAGGCCGGGGAATTTGACGAACACGCCTTCGTAGATCAGGCTGAGCACCTGGGCCTGAAACGCCTGCGCCTCGGCCAGATAATATTCGTAGCGATAGGACGGCCAGCCGATCGAACTCGGCGCGCCGCGGTACTGGCTGCCGGCATGGATCGCGATCGGCAGCTTGTGTTTCTCGGCGGCCTGATAGACCGGCCAGTAATGCCGCCGCCCGAGCAGGCTCTCGCCTTGCGCCAGCACCAGCACCGAGACGAACCTGGTGATCGCCGGCGCGGCGTTCGATCTCCTCGATCGCCAGATCCGGCGCCTGCATCGGCACCACGATCGAGGCGCGCAGCCGCGAATCGCGCGCCAGCCATTCGGCCGCGATCCAGTCGTTGATCGCCTTGCAGAAGGCGGCCGCCATATAGGGATCGTACACCGCCTGCGCGCCGTACAGCACGTTGCAGATCGCGTGGCTGGCGCCGAGCTGGTCGAACGCGCCGCGCTGCACCATCGCGAGATCGCTGCCGGGCTTGCCGTTCGGCGGGCCGCCAGTCGGCGCGGCCGGACAGCGGCATGTTGGGCGGATAGCTCGTGAGATCGAGGCCGTCGATCGCCCGGCTCACCACCTGCTCTTTCCAGTGATCGTCGAGATAGGGCAACAGCGTGGTGCGCGTTCCGCCCACCGCGGGATGGATATCGCAGTCGATCCGCGTGGCCGCCATGCGCATTCCCACCTTTTTTTGACGCTTTTTCTTCACGCGAACCGATACCCACTTCGCTTGAAAACGCTATGGACATCATTCTTGGCGGCCGGTTCACGCGTCGCACCGCAAGAGTGCCCCCGCGGGCCCGCCAGTGCAAGGGCTTAGCTGCATAGCAGATTGCGTCATATCATGAGGGCCAAAGTGATGGCATCGTCTTGATGGCATCGTCGGTCCGGAACAAGGAGACAAAGATGAAACTCGCCAAGCTGGCAGCCCTGGTGTTTTCCCTGTCGCTAGCCGGCGCATCGGCCGCCGCGGCGGCCTCCGTCACCGGGGCATCAGCGCTCGCGCTCGCCGGCGTGGTCGCGCTCTACGCGCCGCTACCGGCAGCCAACAAGCATGCGGTTGCCGCGTTCCTCAAGGGCGACACCAATTTTCCCTACAAAGGCAAGATTTCCGTCACCGCGGAAAAGATCGTGTGCCGGACCAGCAATGTCGACATCACCGCGCGCTCCTGCGAAGTGACCTTCAAGACCAAAAAGCAGACCCTTAACGGGCGCGAGGCCAACGAACTGTTTGCGACCGAAGCTGTGGCCGGCATCCCCTTGGACGGCGCGGCGGGATCGAACTTCGAAAGCCTCTCGAAGCTCAACTGCACGCTCGATCCGGCGCAACTCAAGCAGAAGGCGAACGGCGGAGCCGAATGCACCTACGAGGCGGCGAATTAGAGCTCCGATTGCAACGTTCGCATCGACAAGCACCAAAAGCCGTTCAACGGAGCGCGCCTCTTTCGAACGTATTCGTGTTGCGCTGTCAGCCTGCGCGCGCAACCAGCTTTTACCGACCCTTGACCTCGTCAAATTTCGCAAGCGCTCGTTCAAATTTCTGATTGAAGAGCCACATCGCATCAAGAATTTCGCGGAACGTTGCGGATGTCCTTGTCCGGTCGGCCTGTCCAAAGGCGAAGATGCTGTTGTTTCGCAGATATCTCATGACCTGCGGGTCGGAAATCCTGTAGTTGAGCAGGCTGCCTGATCTGAGCGCGGATCTTGTCGGAGAAGGAACGATTTGTATGAGCTCGAAAAACTTCATTTGATCGATCGGGTTTGCCAGTGTTTTCACCATCGCCGGTATTTGCGGGAAAAGCTCCGCGTGTGCGTTCATCAGGCCGTCTCTCACGGCGGTCCAGTGGTTGAATTGATGATCCAAGCTAGCGGCCCGTGCCTCTTCCTTGTCATCGCGAGCGATCAATTGTGGATCAAAGGCTGCGATCGAGTTTTTTATCGCTTGCCACTTCCTTCGGCCATTTTGATCTTCAGATGGTCCGGTTTGAAAACTGCCCTTGTAGGTATTCGAGCGCCCATTCCCGACATTTTGATTGCCATTGGTCTCCGCAAAAAAGAGGCCCAGGCTGATACGCCCAGCCGCATCGGCATTGGTCGCATCAAGGCCCTTGGCTCGCGCAATAGCAATGCCCAGGTCGACAATGTCCTTGAATGGCGTAGCCGAATTTTGCGCGTTGGCAGGTGGTGCCTCCAGGATGTCGAACAGCTTCCTGTACTCATCGATCAGGGGTTCAGTGTCGGCGTCAAAATACGCTGGAGGAATTCCGAATTTATTGGGCTTGCCGATCTTGGACGGAAGCGCATCGGTGAGATCCTTGTATGTGCTCATCATGTTGATACGCGCAAGGTAGATTGCTTGTCCCGGCAAGTTCGGAAGCGATTGACCAGAATTGATCTGGCGGCGCCGCTCGCCCAGGATCGACTTGAATTGGCTTACTGCGTTATTGTAGGCATCGAGTGCGTCCGATGGTTTTTTCGCGAGCGCGACCGGTTGCGCCATCGCAGGGGACGTGAAGCCGAGATTGCCCGGCACCGTGAGGAAGATTCCGAGCGCAAGAGCTGCCTTGGCGGTGTGCCTTCTTATCTCCGTCATAGCTCGCGCATCTCGCCCTTCGACCATTGCTCGCGCAATTTGAACTTCTGGATCTTGCCGGAGCCGGTCAGCGGCATGGCGTCGAGCACGAACCAGTGGCGCGGGGTCTTGTGTGGAGCAAGATGCTCGCGCAGATAATTATGCAGCTCTTCCTTCTCGATTTTCGCTGCTGGCGCCGGGCGGATGAAGGCTGCGACCACTTCACCCCATTTCGGATCCGGCAGGCCGACGACGGCGACGTCGCCGACGGCCGGATGGCGAAACAGCAATTCCTCGAGTTCGCGCGGATAAATGTTCTCGCCGCCGCGGATGATCATGTCCTTGAGCCGGCCCTCGACCGTGCAGTAACCGCGGCCGTCCATGGCGCCGAGATCGCCGGTGTGCAGCCAGCCTTCCGAATTGATGGCGGCCCTGGTCGCGGCCTCGTTCTCGAAATAGCCGTGCATGACGTGGTAGCCGCGCGTGCAGATCTCGCCGATCACGCCGAGCGGAACGGTCTCGCCGGTATCCAGGTTGACGATCCTGATCTCGACATTCGGCATCGGCGTGCCGATGGTATTGGCCTTGTCGGCGATGGTGTCGTTGGTCCAGGTCATTGTCGCGACAGGCGAGCATTCGGTCTGGCCGAACACGATCGTGAAGGGAGCGCCGAGCTTTTGTTCAAGCTCGGTGACGATCGCGGCCGGCACCGTCGAGCCGCCGGAATAGATCGCCTTTAGCGAGGAAAGGTCGGCCGCGGCAAAACTCGGATGCTCCATCATCGCGACCAGCATGGTCGGCACGCCGAGCATCGCGTTGGCGCGGTAGGTGCCGATCAGCTCGATCACCAAACCCGGATCGAACGCCTCGACCAGCACTTGCGTGGCGCGCTTCGACACCGCGCCGAGCACGCAGCAGACGCAACCGCCGGTATGAAACAGCGGCATGGTGGTGATCTGGACGGCGCCGTCGGCGATGCCGGCACGATCGGCGGTATGCGCGCCGTTGTTGCCGAGCCCGCGATGGTGCAACAGCGCGCCCTTGGGGAATCCGGTGGTGCCGGAGGTGTACTGGATCATCACCGGGTCGGTCGATCGCACCGTCGGCAATTTTGGATTTGCGATGTCGCCCGAGGCGAGAAATTCGTCCCATTGGTCGAAACAGATGATCTCGCGCAACTGTGGACAGCGGGAGCTGAGCGTCTGAGCGGTCGCCAGCATCGGATTGCCGCGGAATTCCGGTACTACCAGCACGCCTGCGGCGCGCGACTGTTTCAAGATGTATTCGACCTCGCCCGACCGTAAGCCCGGATTGACGGTCACCAGGATCACGCCCGCCATCGCGGCGCCAAACTCCATCATGATCCATTCGGGAATGTTATGCGCCCAGACCGCGACCCGTTCGCCCGGCTCGAAGCGTGTCCGCAGCGCCCGGGCGGTCCGCTGCGACTGCGCGTTCAATTCTGCGTAGGTCCACTGCCGGCGATTTTCAGGAGCAGGGACGCCCGCGATCAGCGCAACACGATCCGGCGTGGTCTCCGCCGCCCATCGCAAGAGTTCGCCGAGCGTGAGGTCGCGAACCGCCGGCTCGCTCGGCCCCGTTGCATGGGACATCGTCAGCATCGTCGCCTCCATCGGATTTCCTAAACCGCCTGCGCCACGCGGTCGCGGGCCGCCGGCAGCATCTCGCGCGCGAACAGGCCGGCCGAATGCAAAACTTCTTCCTGGCGGAGATCGCCGAACGAAAACTGGCTGATGAAGTAATTCGCGCCGGCGTGCTCGGTCATGCTCGCTACCCGGTCGCGGATCGTGCCAGGCGATCCCGCGATCGCGCCGCCGTTCTCGATGAGGGTGTCGAAATCCTCAGGGATCTTTGCGTAGCGCGGCTGCGTACCATGTTTCTTCCAGAGCTTCATGAAGCTCGCATGGAATTTGGGCCAGGCGCGGCGTCCGAGCGCCATCGCTTCGCGATCGGTATCGGCCGCAACCACGAAACGGTTGATGCCGAGCAAGGGCAGCGCAGCGAGCGGATTTCCCGCCGCCGCCCATTCGGCGCGGTAGCGGTCGGTGATCTCGCGCACGCGCGCGAGCGGCCCGCCGCACACTACATTGATCTTCTGTTGCGCCGGCCATGCCGCGCCTTCGGGCACCGGCACTGCGTACCATAATGGCGGATGCGGAAGCTGCCCCGGTTTCGTGTCGATCGGCACGTTCTCGAAGCGAAAATGCTTGCCGGAAAAATTCACCTCGGTTTGCGTCAGCGCCTGCATGATCACGGCATAAGCCTCGACATAGATCGCCTGCGCCTGGTCGGGGTCGACGCCGAAATAATGCAACTCGTGCGGCGAGGCGCCGCGGCCGATGCCGATTTCGATCCGGCCTCGGCTCAAATGATCCAACATGCAGATTTCCTCGGCGAGCCGCAGCGGGTGATGGGCCGGCAACACATAGACCAGCGCGCCGAGACGGAGCCGCGTGGTGCGCTGCGCCGCGGCGGCGAGGAACACGCTGGGCGACGGCGTCAAATTCAGCGGCGTCGAATGATGCTCGCTCATGTGATAGGTGCGAAATCCGGCGCGGTCGTAGAACTCGATCAGTTGCAGCCGGTTCTCATACTGCTCGGTGAGCGGATAGGGCCCGTGATCGTTCTGATCGAAGATACCGAACTGCATCGCTTCACCCCTCGACACTTAGCCTTGGACACATCTACCCGGGTCAACCGGGAGCGCGTCCGCGGCCACCATGGTGTTTCCTCGAAAGTTCTTCTTGGCGGCGTGTCGATACCGCATGGTCAAGACTGCCCTTGCGCCTGTCCCGGCGCAAGAGGGCGCGGCCAGTTGACTTGTGCCCGTCTGCAAATCCAAATGCCGCCGTTAAGAAGGCGGGGACGAGCGCGTGGCGGGCAGCGAAGGCGAGACCTATGAATGCGATGCGCTGGTGGTCGGCTCCGGCTGTGCCGGTCTGGCGGCGGCGGTCACTGCGGGGCACTCCGGCCTCAACGTGCTCATCGTTGAGAAGGAGCCGCGCTTTGGCGGCACCACCGCGCGCTCCGGCGGCTGGCTCTGGATTCCCGGCACATCATTGGCGCGCGACTGGGGCATCGTCGAAAGCCCCGATCAGGCGCGGACATATCTGCGCCACGAGGCCGGCAACAGCTTTGATGCCGCCCGGGTCGAGGCGTTTCTGAGCGCGGGTCCGGGGCGGTCGATTTTTTCATCACCAACACCGCAGTGCGCTTCGATATGCCGCTGACCTTTCCCGATTACCACGCCGAAGCGCCGGGCGGCGCGCAAGGCGGCCGCTCGATGGTGACGCGGCCGTTCGACGGACGGGAACTGGGCGGGCACATTAGGGAAATCGGCAGCCCGCTGCCGGAGCTCACGATCTTCGGCATCATGCTCGGCTCCGGCAAGGACATCATCCACTTCATGCGCGCGACCAAATCGCCGACCTCGGCGCTCTATGTCGCAAAACGCCTGTCGAAGCATTTTCTCGACGTGGTGCGCCACGGACGCGGCATGACGCTCACCAACGGCAATGCGCTCGCGGGACGTCTCGCCAAATCGGCGTTCAACCTCAACATACCCTTGTGGCTGTCCTCGCCGGTGCGCGAATTGGTCGTCGAGGACGGGTCCGTGCGCGGCGCGATCGTCGAACGCGACAGACGGCTGGTCCGCGTGATTGCAAAACGCGGCGTCATCCTCGCCTGCGGCGGCTTTCCGCTTGATGTGGCGCGGCGCAAGGCGATGTTCCCGCACGCGCCGACCGGGCAAGAGCATTGGTCGCCGGGACCCAAAGGCAATACCGGCGACGGACTGCGGATGGCGGAACGAGCCGGCGGCAGGGTCGAGGACAGCTTGCCGAATGCGGCGGCCTAGGTGCCGGTCTCGATCACAAAGCGCAAGGACGGCAGCCAAGGCGTGATGCCGCACTTCATCGACCGCGCCAAGCCTGGAATCATTGCGGTGACGCGCGAGGGCGTGCGCTTTGCCAATGAGGGCAATTCCTACCACGATTTTGTGCAAGCGATGGTGAAGGCGACAAAGCCCGGCGAAGAGATCGCGGCCTTTTTGATCTGCGATCATCGCGCGCTGCGAAAATATGGCTTGGGCTGCGTGCCGCCGTTTCCGATGCCGCTTCGCCGCCATATCCGAACCGGTTATCTCAAGCGCGGTGCGACGCTCGCCGAACTGGCGACAGAGACCGGCATCGATGCGAATGGACTGGAGGCCACCGTCATGGAGTTCAATGCGGCGGCCGCCGAAGGACGCGATCCGGCGTTCGGAAAAGGCTCGCGCGCCTATAACCGGTATCAGGGCGACGCGCTGCACGGACCCAATCCCTGCATTGCGCCGATCAAGGATGGTCCGTTCTACGCAATCAAGCTGGTGATCGGCGATCTCGGCACCTATGCCGGTATCAAGACCGACGAGCATGCCCGCGCGCTCGACGCGGCAGGCCGCCCGATAGCGGGCCTTTATGCGGTCGGTAACGACATGGCGAGCATCATGGGCGACAACTATCCCGGGGCCGGCAACACGCTCGGGCCCGTGCTGACGTTCGGCTACATCGCCGGACGGCACGTAGCGGGCGAAAATCCGTAACGAAACTTTGGCCGGCGGAATTTACGGCCGCCGGCCAACTTCCGTCAGACCTGCGAGATGCCGCCATCGGTGACAAGGTCGATACCGGTCGAGTAGCTGCTGTCGTCCGATGCCAGGAACAGAATGGCGGATGCCATCTCTTCCGGGCGGCCGATGCGGCCGAGCGGGGTGATCGACGAGAAGAAGGCACGTGCGCCGTCGGCCTCTTCCTTGGTCTTGAACTGGCCGTCGATGATCGGCGTGTCGATCGCGCCGGGCGACAGCGTGTTGACGCGGATACCGCGGTCCTTTAGCTCCGTCGCAAAAGTCCGGGCAAAGGAACGCACGGCGGCCTTGGTGGCGGCGTAGGTGCCGTGCTCCGGCAGGCCCTTCAGATGCAGGGTCGAGGACACCAGCACGATCGCACCGCCCTTGCGCATCAAGGGTAGCGCCTTCTGCACGGTGAAATAGACGCCACGCGCATTGATGCCGAACGTCTTGTCGAAATGGGCCGGCGTCGCCTTCTCCGTGAGGACACGCTCGACAAAGCCTGCGCTGGCGATCACGATATCGACCGCGCCTTTCTGGTCCTTCACGGTTCGATAGAGCCGGTCGAGATCGTCGAGATTGCCAACATCGCCTTGCACGGCCGTCACGTTGCGGCCGATCGCGGCCTTGGCCTTGTCGAGTTCGGCCTGGCGGCGTCCGGCGATGAAGACATACGCGCCCTCCTCAACGAATTTCTTCGCAGCCGCGAGGCCGATGCCACTCGATCCGCCGGTGATGACGGCGATTTTTCCGTTCAGTTTGGACATGACGAAGTTCCTTGTTCCTGGGCGGCGCGCGAAGCCGTTGGGCACACGCGCGCCGCTGTTGGATTTTCGATTGGATGAAGAGACCGGTACGTTGGCTCGCGCCGGTCTGTTTCGGTTACGCCGCTTTGCTCGCGCTCAGGCGATCCAGCACCGGTGGCAGCTCGGAGGGATCGGGCGGCTGCATATAGTCGGGGTTCACTTCGGAGTACGCGATGATGCCATCGATGCCGATCAGGTGGCGCACCGGCATCGGCAGCACCCAACGACGGGGCCATGGGGATTCTCCGTTGGTTGGTTGGCCCGGCATATCTGGCTCATTTGCCGGAAAACGGGGTATACCGCAAAATTGGATAAGATTTATTTGGAACTCAAATGAGCGACCGGCTGCAGGAATTGGCGGTATTCGTGCGCGCCGCCGAAAGCGGCAGTTTCTCGCGCGCGGCGCGCGAGCTCGGGCTGTCGCAGCCGTCGGTATCGCGCATCATCAGCGAACTCGAGGCCCGCCTCGGTGTCACGCTGCTGTTGCGCACCACCCGCCGCATCACGGTGACCGACGCCGGCAATTTGTTCCTCGACCGCGCGCGTGAAATCCTGGCTGAGATCGAGGACGCCGAAGACGCCGCACGCGGCATCGATTTGCTCCGCGGCACCATCCGGCTCGTCCTCCCCGTCGTCTACGGCACACGCGAGATCATTCCGCGGCTGGCGAAATTCCTCACGCTGCATCCGTTGCTGCAGGTCGAGATGTCGGTCGCCGATCATCGGCAGGACCTGGTCGCCGAGGGCGCCGACGTCGCCATTCGCATGGGCGAACTCGATGATTCCGTATTCGGCGCGCGCAAGCTTGCGACGCTGCAGCGGATGCTGGTGGCGTCGCCCGCCTATTTGAAGGCGCGCGGCACGCCAAAAACCCCGGCCGATCTCGCCTCCCATGATTGCATCTTCGGACCCCGCAATTTCGGACGCGAGAGCTGGTCGTTCAGCCGCAATGGCACCGAGATGTCGGTTGACGTGCGCGGCCGCGTTCGCACCGATTCCGGTCCCGGCGTATTCGCAAGCGTGGTGGCGGGGATGGGGATCGCGATGGTGTCGCCTGTCATGGCCGGGCCCGAGCTGAAAGCCGGTGCGCTGATGCAACTGCTGCGCAGCTACAAGCTGTCATCCATCGACGTCCACGCCATTTTTCCGGGCGGCCCGCGGCCCTCGACAAAAGTCCGCGCGCTGGTCGATTTCCTGGTTCAGGAATTGAAATAGCCGAGACTTGCAAGCTAGGCTCTAGCGCGAAAATGGCGTCGCGGACTCGGCTGGCGCCGCCCCTGCAACCTGCCTGTTTGGAGATGCCATGACCGCTCTCATCATCCGCGGCGGCACCGTCGTGAACCACGATCATTCGCGCCGCGCCGATGTGCTGGTCGACGGCGAAACCATTGTCGCGATCGGCTCCGCCGCTGGACGCGCCCGCGGGCGCGGAGGTGATCGACGCCGGCGGCTGCTACGTGATGCCGGGCGGCATCGATCCGCACACCCATCTCGAACTGGGATTCATGGGCACGCGTTTCCGCCGACGATTTCGAATGGGGCACCAAGGCAGCGCTGGCCGGCGGCACCACCATGGTGGTCGATTTCTGCATTCCCGATCCCGGGCAATCGATGCTCGCGGCCTATCAGGACTGGCGGCGCAAATCCGAGAAGGCGGCGTCCGACTACGGCTTCCACATGGCGGTGACGTCATGGTCGAAGCAGGTGTTCGACGAGATGGAGATCGTCGTCAAGACCTACGGCATCAACACCTTCAAGCACTTCATGGCCTACAAGGGCGCGCTGATGGTGAACGACGACGAGCTCTACAACTCGTTTGCGCGCTGCGCCCATCTCGGCGCGATGCCGCTGGTGCATGCCGAGAACGGCGACGTCGTCGCGCGGATGCAGGAGGCGCTGCTCGCGCGCGGCATCACCGGCCCCGAGGGCCACGCTTATTCGCGCCCGCCGGAGGTCGAAGGCGAGGCCACCAACCGCGCCATCATGATCGCCGACATGACCGGCGCGCCGCTCTATGTCGTGCACACGAGCTGCCGCGAGTCGCATGAGGCGATCGCGCGGGCGCGCGCCGCGCGGCAAGCGCGTCTATGGCGAGCCGTTGATCCAGCATCTGCTGCTCGATGCGAGCGAATATGAAAACAAGAACTGGGACCATGCCGCGCGGCGCGTGATGTCGCCGCCGTTCCGCGACAAGAGCGCATCAGGAAAGTCTGTGGGCCGGGCTGCAATCCGGCTCGCTGCAGGTGGTCGCGACCGACCACTGCGCCTTCACGACAGAACAGAAGCGGCTCGGCGTCGATGATTTCCGCAAAATCCCCAACGGTACCGGCGGCCTGGAAGACCGCATGCCGTTACTCTGGACCGCCGGCGTCAACACCGGCCGGCTGACGAAGGAAGAATTCGTCGCGGTGACCTCCGCCAATATCGCCCGCATCCTCAACATCTATCCGCGAAAGGGCCGGATCGCCGTCGGGCTCGGACGCCGACATCGTGGTGTGGGATCCCGGGGCAACCAAAACCATCGCCGCCAAGAGCCAGTTGAGCCGCATCGACTACAATGTGTTCGAGGGTTTTGCTTGCCTGGGCGCGCCGGTCGTCACGCTGTCGCGCGGCAAGATCGCGTGGGCCGAAGGCGAACTTCGCGCCGAGAAGGGCGATGGCCATTATATCGAGCGGCCGCCATTCTCGGCGGTCCATGTGGCCAATTCGACCTGGAAACTCTCGACCGCGCCACAAGCGGTGCGACGATCGGACGTGACGCCGTGAGGTAGGTTCCATCAGCGGAAAGTGCGCGGAGCCGTCCCGTTCAACGGAACCTTGATTTGCCTTTACCGTTCGTTCTGATAGATGGGGCGGCAGTTTCTCCGTCCGCATCAGTCATCATTGTTAGGAGTGAACGATGTCCAAGGTTGCACTGTACGTTCCGCTTGAGGCCAAGCCGGGTAAAGAAAAGGAAGTCGCGGACTTCCTCAAGTCGGCGCTGCCACTGGTCAACGCCGAACCCGGCACCGTTACTTGGTTTGCAATCCAGGAAGGTCCGTCATCGTTTGCGATATTTGACACGTTCAACGACGAGACCGGTCGCAATGCGCACCTCAACGGGAAGGTCGCAGCCGCGCTGACGGCGAAGGCGGGCGAATTACTTGCCAAGCCGCCGACAATCCACAAGATCGATATTCTGGCCGACAAGCTGCCAAAATAGACCTCACAACAGGCTCAAGCTGGCGAGTGGATTTTCTGCTGATCATAATTCTGGACAATTTAGTCCAATATGCTAGCTTGTCGCCATGGCGAGGCCGAAGGAATTCGAACGCGACAGCGCGCTGGAAGGCGCGATCGCGATATTTTGCGAGCATGGCTATGAAGGCACCTCCACCGACGCGCTGATCGAGAAGATGGGCATCAGTCGGCAAAGCCTCTACGACACCTTCGGCGACAAGCGGCGGCTCTATCTCGAGGCGTTGCAGCGGTATGTCGATGACGGCATCGGCAGCCAGATTGCGGCGCTGAATGCGCCAGCTTCCCCTTTGAAGGGGGTCGAAGCGGTGTTGCTGGCGATGGCGTCCAAAGCCGCTATTGCCGGCGCTCCCGGCTGCATGGGAATTGGCGCGACCTGCGAGTTCGGCCAGTCCGATGCCGAGGTCTCCGCCTTGATCGATGCGAGCGGCAAGCGATTGTCATCCGCGCTCACGCGGCGCCTCGCCGAGGCCAGGGCCAACGGAGAGGCGGGCAGAGACGTCGATCCCCGCGTCGCCGCCCAATTCGTCAAGGCGACCATCACCGGCATGAAAGTCGCAGCGCGGGGCGGCGCCACGGCGGACACGCTACGCCATATCGCGCGCATGGCGATGCGCAGTTTCAAGTAGCGACGCCAAACGTGAAGATGGGGCAATCGTGCACCTAATTCTAGATCGAATAGTCCAAAAAGGAGCCTGACCATGACAAAACCCCTTTCCGGCGAAAGCGCCCTCGTCACCGGTGGCTCGCGCGGCATTGGCGCTGCGACCGTGCGCCGACTGGCGGCCAATGGGGCGGCCGTCGCCTTCACCTATGCCTCATCCGATGCGCAAGCCGCGGCCTTGGTCGCCGCCATCGAAGCCGACGGCGGCAAATCGCTCGCGATCAAGGCCGACAGCGCAGACCCGAAAGCTCTGCGGCACGCGGTGATGGAGACCGCCGGCCGCTTCGGGCGTCTCGACATTCTGATCAATAACGCAGGCATTCTGCTGCGCGGCCCTGTCGATACCTTCAGCCTTGACGATTTCGATCGCATGTTGGCCGTCAATGTCCGCGCCGTCTTTGTCGCCGTGCAGGCCGCCGTCGCCTTTATGGGTGAAGGCGGCCGCATCATCACCATTGGCAGCGTCACCGCTGACCGAAGCGGCTTTTCCGGCGCGTCCGTCTACAGCATGACCAAAGCGGCAGTCGCGGCGCTCACCCGGGGCATCGCGCGCGATCTCGGACCACGCGGCATCACGGTCAATACGGTGCAGCCTGGGCCGACCGAGACGGAAATGAACCAGGACGAGAATATCCGCGCCATGTTGCGACCGATGCTGGCGCTGGGCCGTCTCGGCAAGGACAGCGAAATTGCCAGCCTGATCGCCTATCTGGCGAGCCCGGAAGCGAGTTTCGTCACCGGCGCGGCCTTCACCATTGACGGCGGCTATCTGAGCTGAATGATCACTGCGACCAAAGGGAGACTCCCGGCAGTCTAAATCCCGCCGGCCTTGCCCGTTGCCTTGTCGGTCAGCGCGACCGTCTCGAAATACTGGATCTTCGGGTCGTTGCCGTAGCGCGCGCGAATGCCCTCGCGCCAGGGGCCGGTGTAGAAGGCCTCCGCATCAGCCTGGCTTTCCCACATATAGACGCCGCCGGCGACGCCGCCCTCTTTTCGGCAGATGAACTGCTTGCGGAGGAAGCCCTTGGCTTTGAGAAAGTCGGGCGCGATCTTGGTGAAATGCGCGCGGCATTCCTCAAGACCGATCGACGGCGGCAGGTCATAGAGAACAATGGCAGTAATCATCAGCGCTCCTCGCTTCATCCCGATCCATTGATATCAGGCGGCGGCGACGCCGAGCTAGGCTAAAAAAGCGTCTACGCCTCCGGCCCGGCGGATGCGTCGATCCTCGTCAGCGCCGAAGCCGCCGTAACGCGCTGCCCTTGTGCAAGGCGATGTGGTCGGTCTTGTCGCTTTCGATCTCGTATTGTGGATCGTCGGGGCTGGCGTGATGGACGTAGCCCTTGTAGTTCACGTCTCGCTTGTGCACACGCAGGATATGGCCACGGACCCGGCCGGCTTCGGAATTCCAGCTCACGTGATCGCCGGCTTTAAATGTTTTCGCCATGACGCAAGCCCGCACGCGAGCGGCCGATCGAAGATGCCTCGGACGTTATAACCGCGAGGTCGGGTTCCGGTTGCAGTGGGGAAGACTCATGGGCACCGGTCCGCCTTCGCCCAAGGCTCCGGCGCGACAGCCTTCGCTCGCCTCGCTACGATAGATCGGATGTGGCTTGCCCAGCCGAAGCTCGCCAAGCGAGCGAAGGCTGGTGGGCACGACAGGGATCGAACCTGTGACCCCTACCATGTCAAGGTAGTCCGAGACACCAATTCTCGTGTGAAATCAAAACGAAAAGGCCGGTAGAAGCGCAAATCGGAGGCAATTATGGACTTGGTCCACAATTGCCAAATCGGAGCATGAACGGAGCTGGAACAAAGCGGATTTGCTGTTGACGTGCTGTTGACGGTCGGCCGTCAGCTCTGGCCGTTCTGATTGTGCTTTTGAGGTAATCACCACGGGAGCTTGCGGGCTTGGACTTCTCGACCGAAAAGGCCCAGCCACGGCAGTTATTTCGTCGATCTCGAAAGGCGCGCAATTTCTGCGGATTCACGTTCGTGATTGCTTCGCGAAGCATCCGCCCGCAACATCGACAGCACCAGACCGGCATAGTAGTCGCCTACCTGCTCGGGCGACAGTTTGCCGCCCGGCGAGAACCAGTTCAGCACAGACACGCAAAGCGACACCACCGCGACGCGGGTGAGCCCGATATTTTGAACGTGAAAGCTGCCCTCGTCGCAGCCGGCCTGAATGCATTCCTCGAACAACTGCTCGATGGCGTCGCGATAGCGGAGGCGGCACTTCGCGCACTCGCTTCATGCAAACCGTGAGCGAGGAACTAACCAAGTTCGAGCGCCGCGAGCGGGAGTTTCGAAAGAAGGACCGTGACGAACGGGCAAAAGGATTACAGATGCTGGTCGAAAAATACGACGCCGAAAATTGGTGCCTGGTAAAGCTGTCAAATCCGTCTCGTAGACAGGCAGGCATCTGACGACCTCCTTCCGAACCCCTCGCAAGGCACCCCCACATCTTGGGCCTGGAGAGGAAAGCCATCACAAAATATAGACCCAATACCGAAACAAAAATTGATGGGATAACCTCAAAGCTGACTTGATTTCCCTATCGGCTTCACCCGTCAGCCATTTTTTGATGGGAAGAAGCAAATGACTGATCAACAGTTGGCGTTTCAGGCGGTCAGCGAAGCGCAACGAATATTGGAAGAATATCTTCAACCTCGCCCCCAGAACAACGAGCGGCGCATTCTCGACCAGTTGGTGGAGGTTCTCGAACGGCCCGATTTGATAGTCGCTGTAGGTCGATTGCAGCAACGAAGCAGTCTCTGAGTTGCTTGAATTATGACGAGACAGTTTGCTTCCATCACTCTCGCGAGTTTCCTGACTGCACTATGGTCAATTGAGGTTCCAACAGCGCAGGCCGGACAACAGTGCAGTGCGGCTATGCCATCAAACCCGCAAGGTCATTGGTGGTCCTACCGTCTGATCGATGGACGAAAATGCTGGTACGAAGGCAAGCCAGGGCTTTCCAAATCTTTGCTAGAGTGGCCTAAGGAAGTATCAGCGCAGCCCGCTTCAGGTGAAAAGATTACCAGCACCGTTCCGGAGAAACCTAGCAACCCCCTAGACTCGCAAGCGTGGGCACCAAACTCACAGGCGTGGGCGCCGACAGACCTTGACACCTTCGAAACGCGGTGGCGCGCTAGGGCGGCTATTGAGACACGCACTCCACCTGAAGAAGGAGCGTCGGTAACGGATGCGAGCCCGTCCATGCCTGAGGCCGATGATGTGCCGCCTCTGAGGAAAGCGGACAGACTGCAGTCACCCTACTTTGATAGCAGACAGGCAAAATCGATCCGCACACTTGCGATTATTCCAGATCCGCCGCACCCAGCTGGCAGACTAAAATGAAACCGAACTCGTTTGGAGCGCGCGAGCTCCATTCCCCATAATCGCTACGAGATCATCAAGGTTCGAGAAAGCTTCCTCGCAACAAGTTGGTTGGTTTGTGCTCGACGATCTCAGGTGCTCGCCGCAAGGAGGACGCCTGCTCCCGCTGGTTCTGCTGGGGTGCGCGCCCTACATTGGCTGCAAATGAGCAACGCCCTTCACGTTCCTGGCGACGCCGCGACCGCGCGAATAGCCGAAGAGACGCGTTCGCCTGCTTACCCTCGCCTCGTTATCGCGACGACGATCATGGCATCGAGCTTGGCGTTCATCGACGGTTCGGTCGTGAATGTTGGACTACCGGCGATCGGTCGGAGCTTTCATGCGGACGCCATCGGCCTGCAATATGGGCGGCGACCGGAGCCGCTGCGGCCGCGATCGGACCTGTCCTTGGCGGGTGGCTTATCGACGCCGGCAGTTGGCGCCTTGCCTTTCTGATCAACGTTCCGCTGTCTGCAGCTGCGATCGCGCTGGCTTCCCGCTACGTCGCCAGGAACGTCGACGACACGGCCGGTAGTCTCGACTGGTTAGGTGGAGCGCTGGTCACGGCTGGTTTGGGCCTTGCGACCTGGGCATTGACCGAAGGATCCGGGCGGGCCTGGTCGCCTTCCATCTTCGTCGTCCTCGGAACGGGCTTGATCTTCTTGCTCCTGTACCTGTCTGCGGAGCGACGGCTCGGCGACAGGGCCATGATGCCGCTCTCGTTGTTCGGATCTCCGAGCTTCGTCGGCCTCACGCTTTTGACACTCCTGCTATACGGCGCTCTTGGCGGATTGTTCGTGCTGGTGCCCTATGTGTTGATTCAAGTGGGCGGATACACCGCGACGCAGGCGGGGGCTGCGCTCCTGCCCCTGCCGCTGGTAATCGCCGTGGCATCGCCTGCCGCCGGTGTGTTGGCGGCCAAGGTGGGTCCACGATGGCTGTTGATCACAGGACCGGTCACAGTCGCGGCCGGCTTTCTCCTGGCGATGCGAATCGGATCGGACACAAGCTATTGGCTCGGGTATTTCCCGCAATGGTCGTGATTGCTTTGGGAATGGCTGGTGCGGTCGCCCCGCTCACGACAGCAGTGTTGATGTCCGTCGACAGTCACCACACGGGGGTACAGCATCCGGGCTGAACAGCGCAGTAGCGCGTACTGGCGGATTGGTTGCTACAGCCCTTATCGGACCTGTGATAGCGTCATCCGGGCCTGCGCTGCTGTCAGCTTTTGGTGTTGCCGCAGCGATGGGCGCAGTCATCTGCTCGGTAGCAGCGGCGAGCGCTTTTACGTTGATCGCCCCGCCGGGACCATCGGTAGAACGATGATGACGGCTGCTCCTCCCTCGTCCTGTTCTCAATCTTGAGAATACCGATTCGCCTTATTCTAAGTTCAGGTCATCCCGCCGGCAGGACTCCTACTTCCGCTGTCAACACATGCCGACCGAGATGTCTTGGCGAATTCCCGCCGTCAAATCCGGTCGGTTTCCGCGCTACTCGATCGAGGCGTCCTAATCTGGCGGTCAGTCATGCGACCACTATATCGCTGCCTTTTCATCCATCTCGATTTTTTATGGCCTCTTTCGTATCTTGCAATCACTGTCCTCCGTGTCTGCTTCTCAAAAGTGAGCGGACCTCGCGACAGCGATCACTCAACGTTCGACAAACAGGCTCGGCTTGCGCGAGATGCCTAGTCGACGCCAGCCGCCTAATCTCTGCGCGACATCGGTAACTAGATAGATCAGAATGGTGACGTGTGGCCGTGCCGCCTACCCAAAGGACACGATGGGTGGCTTACGAAGGAAGACTGGAAGACTTCCCAAGCTCCCGATGTTTTCGAACAAATGGACGATCAATCTGTGCTCAAACGATCGTCAACTCTTCAGGCGATCTTCAAGCAGCCGATTTTCTGCCGATGGAGCTTATTGGCGCTCGCGATATCTAGCGATTCATGATGCCACTCGTGAGCAGCCCGTCCGCCACCGTCACATCGGAAAGCTCCTCATCTTTAAACACGCGGCATCTTCCGGGCCAATTGCTTCACGCGCGCCAGCGGATCGGCTAGCACTTGCGGAGGGATTTGCGTTCCGGTTTCGCCATCGAAATCCCCTCAATGCGACCAAACAATCTGGCTGGCTTTATATTCGGCTCATCTTGAATTGTTTGCATTATCGCTTCACTAACTCCACCCTTTGTCGCGGCCAATACAATCAACTCATTTGGATCACACTGCGGAAGGAAGCCGCTCATTTCCATCCTCGACATGCCGATTCTCGGCGCAATAAATTCCAAATGCTCGTCAGAATTGTTCATAACGCCAAACCTGTTCCTAAGCAGCACAACAAAGGCATAGCTAATGGCGACCGTAAAATTGTTCAGTTCCCTATCCGTATTCACTTGCACGGTCTGCTTCCGTGTTAGCCCATCAAATACGCGATGAAAGTTTGCATCAGAGAAGCCAGCTCCCCTCATAACCGCCGATACATTCCACCAAGGGTCGGCCATACCCCGAGCAGTTGGTCTTCCCGTAATGTTAGAAATATGTTCAAGTGGGCAGCCAGCAGCAAAAGATACAATTTGAGCGTCCGGCCGCAGCGTTGGACTAATCTCTTTCAAAAGAGTTTCGACGTTGTGCGGCTGAACCGTCACAATTACAAGATCTGAACCTGATGCAATTTCCCGGTTGTGAGTTTTGTCCACCGTCGCTTTAATGGACGTGGCTGTTCTCGCTAAGCGCGCTTCGAGTGCGGCGCCGAATTTGCCTTGACCACCCAAAATGCCGATTGTTGCCCGACGCGCGTCCTTGATGATCGGATGATCGTACCGATCGTGCCTGTCATAGCCTATGACAACAAAGCTTTTCCCTCGTTCCTGCTCAGCTAATCTTTGTGCAACGGATATGCCAGCCTCCGCTGACCTGCCGTACTTTCGGCTTTTTCCAAATTCAGTTTTTACAACTTCGCCCGCTAACGTATTCGCCGTCACCTTTTGATACTCTCGCTCCGCATCTGAGTCAGCAACGAGCACAACTCGCTCGACGAGCGAGATTGCCTGCCGTGCTGCCGGAAAATCGATGCCGGGATATGACGTGCCGGGCATATTGTGTCTGGCGAAATCGCTCGCACTAAATCGCTGCGCTTGGTCAAGGAGCCTCCTGTACTCCTCCGCTCCATATTTCTGTGCGTAGCCGACGCCAGATAAGACCATTTCATAGGCGCAAATGGATGCTTGCGGTTCAGTTATTTGGAATCTCTTGGCAATCCCCAACGTATTCGTGCCGTTCCCAAAAGCGGATAACACAAAATTGAGCTTTATCTCGCCGAATTCATTTAGTTGTTTAGATATCTCATCGGCAACATCCCTCATTGAATCAATGGCAGTTTCGTTTATGCCGGGTCCACGGCCGAGGATGTTTCCCATGCTGTGATTTAAAAAAACATAGTCCGGGTGCTCTTTTGAAAAACTACGTATAAACTCTAAGAAACCATTCACATATCGCTCGGCGGGCGTTAGATAAATTTGCGCTCCTTCGTTCTCGATTGCTCTTTCGCGTGCCTTTTCCCCGCCGGCAGGTATTGCAACATGACACTGGTACCCCAGTTTTCTGCCGATAGCTGCGAAGGAAACACCCGCTGAACCTGACGTTGTTTCAAAAACCGCGGTGCCGGGTCTGATAACTCCGAGGCGCTCTTTTTCCTTGAAAAGCGAAATATACACACGATCGTAGTGACTATGGCCAACGCCATTGTCACATTCGTTCTTTATAAAAAGTCGATTATTATTTGGCAGCACATTATGAAGCTCAACGAGCGGAGTATTTCCGATTTTGCTTTCCAAATGGCGATATAGAGTAGTTCGTTCAGATGATAGATCCCTCCTCGTCCCCGCTTTGATCTGACTTGCGGCATGCGCTTGAAAAGCTCTCCCATAGTCATTCGTTGCCTGCTCGATGTTTAACTTGGCATTGCGACGCCGGCATTTGGTGATTGCCCGGAGATCTTTTGCCAATGCGTCCCGGTATTGCTCGTGCTCAGGTCGCGTGCTCATAGAAGCTTGTCCCCGTTGCTTGAAGGTTGCTAGCGGAATTCAGAGCTATTGCCGAACAGTTGGTTGGCGGGAATCGGGGAACGCGGCACATTGTTGTCGCCTAGCGTTCCGGCGGATGACCGTGGCGAACGACGCCCTACTTGCGCAAGACCTCGGAGAGTTGATTGTCCAAGATTCCTAGCTGAGTCAGCTTGATGATTTCATCCTTGCATGCCCCATGTCGCTCTTTCGGTAGAGAAGTGGAAGCGCCAAACATGGCGCCTATTCATCGCCATGATTGTTGTGACTGCCTCTAGGTGGAGAGACCTTGAATAGCTTAGAAAGTGCGTCCTTGCGCGCCGAACCATTACGACGACGTTCGATCCAATCGCAAACCTTTCGAATCAAATCGGCTCGCGTAGCTGCGTGAGGAATGACGTCACGCAAATAATCGGCGATGTCGAATCGGGGAAATAAAAAGATCGGAGCATGGTTAGGCCAGTTTTCTACTGCGCTTTCAGTTACCCGCAATGCGGCCAACCATCCTTCCAATCCACGAAATAGCGGCTCCAGCAACTCATCCTCTATCCGCCAATTTGACTTAAATATTTGTTGCTGAGAGTCGTCTATGAGGGCGGCGAAGTCTCGATCTTCATCGTGAAACATGATTCCCGGCGCGTATACAAACTCGCGATTCAAGAACTCGCTTTCTTCGCAGTGCCATTGTGAAATTACGTCGATGCTGACGTCCTCCTTCGATAGGCTAGAATACACTTGAAACGCCAGCACCGAATCGGACAAAAAAATAACGGGTCCAGAAATGATATCCTTCAGAATAGCGTCCGGGATATTTCTATGATCGTCACCAGGCAACACTTCCACCATACTCGTGTCCTGCCTGACAATGGCAGGTAACATCGAATATAGGACCAAGTGACCTATTTCGTCGGCAACGACGATCCGCTTAATTGTCGTTGTCTTCGTATCGAATATCGATCTAAAAGTTAAAGGCTCCCCGCTTCTTGGGTTGCTTCTATCCGAAATCACAAGCCCTACTAACGGAATTCCTATCACTGGGAGAGTAGCAAATTTATATCCGCGAAATCGCCTAGAGAGAGTTGCGAAGGGTCCCATCGCTATGGCGCGGCCCCGCCGTCGGTCTGGTGCGGGTAGGTTCAGCAATTCGCTGAGCGGTTTCTTCTTAATAGTTACGACGGAATTGATTGGGTCAATACCCGCAATGAGTGCTCTTCCGAAAGATGAAAAGAAATCTTCGTGGTCGTCGTCATCGGTCTTGTCAAAAGGGCCGTAACTGACGACCCATATCTCGATATCTATCTTCCTGAGCTTACTGATCTCATCGTGAGTTATGGCTTCGGCGTCCGAGATACCATCGGACACCGACTGCCGATCAAATTGGGCGAGTAGTTCCCTTGGCCAATAAGCCTTCACGACCATTTCAGTCGTCAGTGTGTCGGCCTCGGGTAACCGTCTGCTGGCCCGAAGCCATGACAGCGTGCGGTGGACTGAGGCAGCGAATCCGGCAACGGTCTTCCTAATACGCGCTTCCGAGAGCAGATTCAGGGAGTCGTCCGTCCGACTTCGCTCGACGACGTGGATAGAGTAACTACTATCAAGGAAGTCCCCTACGCGACTCGGCGAAATTCGAATTGCCGCCGCCAAGCGCTTGTTTGGGCCGTCGCGGGTGTCGCGATCCCCGGCCAGAGGCCAAGCCAGCGACCGTTTGCTCTCTTCCAAGAGTTTGGCAAAGCGTTCGCGTGTTTTGTCAGGTGGTGTGTCAGATTCTCGCACGGCACATCCGCATACTTCCATTCGACTCGCTGGTCAATCGGTCCCAACCGGTTCCTCACGGTACCAAGCGTGTCATACGGCTGCCAAAATTGCAGGATATTAACTAGAGAACCGGTTGGAACCGGGTGGAATGAGGAGCACCCATGTTTCGAGCGAGCTGGTTTCGAGGACACCCCGCTATCGTCAGAACCGTGATTGGGTTCGTGGTGATCGCAACTGTACTGTGTTTGTTCCTTGGCCCAATCGGCATCCTGTACGCAGCAGGGTTCGAGATTATCTACCTATTGACCTACCTACTGCTGACTGCCTTGGCAGCGCTTTTGTACCCAGACGTATACTAAGGCCGAACAGCCAGCGGACTAGGCCGTCGCGTTCAATTGGGACAAAGCGACGCCCGTTTCCCGTATCTTGCCGACAGGCGAGATCAAACGCCGCCGTCCTGTTGAGGTCGATCAAAAAGATTTCCGGTACAGCGGCTCCGAAGCCGACAAAGCGAGAGCACATGTGGAATGCATCGCTTGCACCATCGGCCAGTCCAGCGGTCGTATGCCAAAGCATCCACCGCCTTACCCGGTTGGACATGGAAACCGGCCCCGAACCCCGTGCTCATCGCCCTCGGTCCATGACAAAGCCAGCGCTAGCTCATTAGTGAAATCCAAGCCGCCTAACCGGAAGCATACTACCGTGGATGGTGATGGCGCCATACAACCGAATAACCATAAATATCGCATGCGTTGTCGGCCCTTTTGACTATCGTCCGACCACTTCCGGTGTAGCCCCAAGTCCAGACATCTCACTTCACCACGCTAACTGTCGCGAAGGGCCCACGAGCCGTAATACTCGTGATCAGCAAATCACGTCAGCTCTGCCATCGAAAGGAGACCTTAGCGGGGCACGCCGAATTTGTCGCGATCGGCCAGAAGCATCCGATGACGGTCAAGTGCTGAAATACTGCGGGCGAGTGCCGTCTTAAGCTGTGCGGTGAGACGGAAGCTATCCCAACTCGATCCCCGATCGAGACGGTGTCGCGTGGGGGGTGACCGTCACGCGGCTTGCTTTGACGGCAAACCTGATTGCGGCCATCAGCATCAAGGTGCGAGCGCCTGCGACGAGATTCTTGTTGAGTTTGAAGAAGTATCCGGCGGCCTCGACCAGAGCAGCCGCTCCAACGAACGCGAAGACGAGCGACATGGTAATCTCCCGTTGTTCCGGACAATTTGTGCTCGAAGGTCCTAACGGTCCGCCAGCGGCGATCTACATGGGTGATTTGCCCTTTGATTTCTTCAATAAAGCGGTTTGCCAATTGCGCAGGCTAATGCTCAGCGGTAAACTCCGCAAGGCTTGCAACCCTAGGTGAGAAGAAATGGACCGAACTCCATATTCGAATGGCAAGATAAGTAGCGCCTGGGATGCCATCATCAGAGCGGTCGCAATTGGGGCGGCCTTAGTAATCGATTGGAATGCGCCTTACGCTTGGTATTGGCGCGTTCTCATATTTCTCGGGATCATGTTTGTGGTGGCGATCACTTATCATGGTGTGATCGCTTATCATGATGTTCAGCGCGCCATCACCGAGCGAAATTCTAATTGAGACATACACCTATTTGCAGCCGCTGATGCCGCGTCGCTTGCACTCGAAACGGGATCGTGATCGCGACCCACGATGACAACGTGCGACGCCTCGATGGTCAGGTCGAAGCTTCTTCTTCTCGTCGTTGAAAACCGAGCGCACCGCGGGCAAAACCGATCGCACCAGGAACGAGGCCAGGGCAGATGTGTTCGACTACATCGAGCGGTTCTACAATGCGACCCGACGTCATTCGACGATCGGATACCTCAGCCCCGTTGAGTTCGAACGCATGGTGGGATTAGCTTAACTAGCCGTCCATCAAACCGGCAGCAGTTCAGATCGCGCCTTTCGCACTGACAAGCGCCAGAAACGATTTATCGTTTCCATTTCTCGCTTTTGATCAATAAGAGCGATAGAGCAATTTGTTGGGTTCTCATTGTTTTTGCGGGCCATCTTGTGCACGCCCCACAACCAATAAGCTGCGAACGCGAGCGCTGCCACGCTAACGACGCTAAGTCACATCATTCGGTCCACTGTCTGTGGTTTCTTAGCAACTTTTTCCCAGTCGGTGAATTCAGCAACTGTGTACTAAGCGCGCCCGTAGATGTACGGAAGGGCCTCTAGTGGATGGACTCAGGCAAGAGCCAAACAGGTTGATGGATAAAATTGATGGTTGGCTCAGATCGAAACGGTACCTCCGTCATCTGAGCCGTCGCCGCCGGCAGCGAGCATAACGGGGGAATCCCGCGACCTCTCAAGGTCATCGAAAACCGCTGCCCTCGCCGGCTTGGTCGCGGCGTTGAGGCTCACTTGTTTATCGCGACCTCTGGCGGAGTTCTCTGCAGGCTAAAAACTCGACCACCGGTCGAAACCCATCTGGAACGTACGTCGGGACAGCACCCAGACGCACCGAAATCTAGAGCCTGGCACCCCGTGTATCGACTAGCTAAAGTCCGGACGGGTCGTTTTTTCGGAGCGCGCGTAGCGCCCGAACATCATTCGGGAGGTGACATGGCCGCCATCTATTCGGATCTCGCGGGCATGGTCGTTATCGTGACCGGCGGCGCATCCGGCATCGGTGAAGCGATCGTCCGGCGTTTCGCGGAGCAGAAATCCATTGTTGTGTTCTTCGACATCAAGGTTGAGGAAGGTACTCGCCTTGCACGCGAGCTATCACGCCAGAGTTCTCAGCGCGCATTTTCTGAATGTCGACCTTACCGATATTGCCGCACTGCGCGTCGGCGTTGCTGACGCGCGCAAAGCTCACGGACCAATCAATATCCTCATCAACAACGCCGCCCACGACGAGCGGCATCCGACGGAAGAAATGACGCCGGAGTATTGGGACGACCGCATCGCTGTTAATTTGAAGCACCAGTTCTTCGCAGCGCAAGCAGTGCTGCCGGACATGAAGGCAGCTAATGCTGGAGCCATCATCAATTTCGGCTCGGTCTCGTGGATGGCGGTGTAGGCGGCATGGCCGCCTACACCGCCAGCAAGTCCGGTGTACTCGGTCTCACCCGCTCATTAGCGCCTGACTACGGCCCCTACAACATTCGGGTCAACGCGATCGCGCCCGGCTGGATCATGACCCAGCGCCAAATCGAGAAATGGCTGACGCCGGAGGGCGTAGAAGAACTGATGCGCCGGCAGTGCTTGAAGCGCAAGCTCATCCCGGACGAGATCGCGAAGTTCACGGTGTTCCTTGCAGCCGACGAAGCATCGGCGTGTACTTCACAGCACTACGTCGTTGATGGCGGCTGGGTGTGATGCCTGCGCCGCACCGGCCCTCCATCAACCGCCTACTCACCGAGCGTGAACGCCAACCATCACTCCGTATTCGCCCGCTAAATTCTTGGTTGAGGCAATAAGCTTGCGTCCGCCCGAGGCGCAGTTTAAGCCTCCATAGGCGGCTGCGACGGGAGACCAGGACGGGACCCAAATGGCGCGAGCTGCCGAGTGTCTTCTCGCGCAAGGCTCGAGATCGTTCCGTTTCAAGCAGCGCTCACATGACCGCTGCGCGCCAGAAGCGGCCGTTCACCCAGGATCCCTATTTTAAAGTCAGACAATAGAAGACAAAAGGCCACGCGGGTTTTACACCACATGGCCTTTGCGAGACTGTCCCTAGGCCCTCCAGAGATTCCGTCTCGGGGCGCATAGTGTGCGGGTGGAGTTGCCTGTCTAGGGTGTGATGGAATTACCCACAGTTCAGGCGAACGAGCACGCCTCAACCAAATCGTCCGCCTCAAACAGCGTCTTTAACAACTTTCAAGGGTAACGCCTTGACCGACCTGCTGGCAGGTTTGGCCGCGAACTGCATGGGCTCTTTCGTGAAGGGATTTACACCGCTGCGGGCTTCGGTAGCAGGCTTGTTCACGACCGACATTTTGACGAAGCCAGGAATGGAATGACGAACTCGCCGGATTCATTTAGTTCCTTATAGCCTACAGTCGCCATCTGCTCGATGACGGCCCTTACGTCTCCTTTGGAAATCTGCGTTCCTTCTGCAATTGCATCAATCAACTGATTCTTGGTCGTCTTGGCCATGTGGATTCCTTTGTGGAGACTCAGAACAATTTAGAGCGCATGAGTGACCGAGGGGGTGCGTCACTCCGTTTAAAACGCGGCAATGCCACGCAGTTCGCTTCGCGTTCATACCTGTGGTCATGAAGTCACCGGGCTTAAAACCTATCGAGGTCCAAAACGCAAGAAGCAGCTCGGCGTGTGTTTCCTGATTACTATGTGCCGGAAGGACCGTTAAGCAGGGAAGACTGACCTCGAAGGTCGCAATTTTCGCCTCGCTGGATGGACTGCAAAGCGACACACCAAGGGAACGGCTTCTCTCGGACGGGTTTATTCTTCGGTATCAAAAAGCCACCAAACCGGAGGGAAGCCATGGAGCATCTCCCCCTGCAACTACGAACCACCCTTCCGACGTGCCGTGCCCACTACCCCGGCGGATCGCGTGGGTGCGCGTGTCGATTGCTTCCCCACACGTGCGGCCTTCCCCAAATGACCGGAGGGTCGGCATCCGCATTAGAACTTTCGAGGCCTGCTCGGGCTTCACTTTTGTTACGGCCCATCGGATCGCTCAGCAGCCCAAGGCTGCCTTCGTCGCAGGGTTCCGACCCAGCCAGTTACCCGGCCGTGTCGCCTGCCAGCTTCCGGACCAATCGACAATTATCCGGGTGAGACCCTCCCTCACTGGTAGTTCGCGCCCTTGGGGCGCACGGTCAATCGCGTCGCTTTGATGGTGTCTCTCTCACTTCCGGTCTTCCCCGAAAAGCAACCATTTTCAGATTGCGTCCGTATGTCTCAAAGGTACCGATATTGTTGCAAAAGTCCCAAAATGCGCAGGGGCAAATTTTCCGCCGAAGAACGAAACAAGCGACCATCGTCGATCAATAGGGCTTCCAACATGCTACCAGAATCGCCTGTGAGTTTGGCGCTTTGCGACGTGATGATGCTCGTCAGACTCTCACGCGTTCGCGTAAGGCCTGATGATCTCCTCGCCGAAGCGGGCCAGCGTCGTTTCGAGATCGGGCAGGAACGCCGTCACCGGCAGCGCGAGGCGGCCCGCGCCCCGCGCGATGCGCTCCTCGACGGCCGCGCGCGGGTCGGAGCCAGAATTCGGCAGCGCACCGGGACAGCCGAGGATCAATTCCACCATCGCCGGATCGCGGCCGGCCTGCTCGGCCGAACGGCGCACGACGTCGAGCAACGGCATGGTGTCGACCTGGGCACCGATCGAGGGGAAGAAGCCGTCGCCCAGGCGGCCGGCGCGGCGGGCGGCCGCTTCCGAGTGGCCACCGACGACGATCGGCACCGATTTCGCGACCGGCTTCGGATTGCAGCTGACCTTGTCGAATTTCACAAACTCGCCCGCGAAGCTGGCACCGTCGCTGGCCCACAATGCGCGCATGGCCGCGACATACTCATCGGCGCGCTTGCCGCGACGCTCGAAAGGAATGCCGAGCGCCTCGAACTCCTCTTTTAGCCAACCCACCCCGATGCCGAGTTCGATCCGGCCGCCGCTGAGATAGTCGAGCGTGGCGACCTCCTTGGCCAGCACCAGCGGGTTGCGTTGCGGCAGGATCATCACGGCCGTCATGAAGCGCAGCCGCGTGGTGGCGGCGGCGACCCATGTCAGCCAGATCAGCGGATCGGGCAATTTCGCCGATGGACCGCCCGGTAATCGGCCGCCCGGCGCATAGGGATAGACGCTCGTGTAGTTGTCGGGAAACACGACGTGCTCGACAGCGAACACCGAATCGAAACCGGCCGCCTCCGCCAGGCGCACCAGACGGCGCGCGCCTTCAGGGTCGGAGAACGTGTTGTTGCCGAAGTGCAGGGCGAATTTCATGACGGCGGTTCCTTCCCGGATCGAGCGGCGCGTTCGATCGGCGCCTTCCGAACGCTATCATGGCACGCGGCGAGGGCATCGGGGAGCCGCCGTTCATGGCAGCCTCCCGGCGCGCGCCGACACCTGTTCAAGCGACCCGACGCTTCGTATCCTCGGGCCACGGAGGACGGCGCATGGGTGTCGGGATCGGACTGGGCTGTGCGGAGTTTCCGTTTTCTGGCGCGGCGGCGTACTGGCGCTGGATCGACATGTGTGAGGCCGGCGGCGTGGATTCGATCTGGCAGACCGACCGGATCGTCAGCCGTCAGCCGTTCCTTGAATCGATGACCACGATGGCGGCCTTGGCAGGGCGCACGCGGCGCATGCGGTTCGGCATGAACGTCGTGTCGCTGGCGTTCCGCGACCCCGTGCTGCTGGCCAAGCAGTGCGCCACCATCGACGTGCTGTCGGACGGCCGCCTGCTGCCGGCCTTCGGCATTGGTAGCCCGCTGGCGCCCGAATGGCAGGCGCTCGGCATGGACACCAAGACGCGCGGTCGCAAGACCGACGAGTGCCTCGAGATCATCCGCCGCCTGTGGCGAGAGGAGTCGGTCGACTTCAGCGGCGCCTTCTACAAACTGAAGGGCGTCACCATCGCGCCGAAGCCCGTGCAGCCCGACCTGCCGATGTGGATCGGTGGCTCGACCGACGCCGCGATCCGCCGCACTGCGCGCATCGGCACCGGCTGGCAGGCTGGCGGCGACCCGCCGGCTGAGGCCGGTCGCGTCGTGGCCGCGATCAAGGCCGCCGCCACCGAAGCCGGCCGATCGATCGACGAAGACCATTACGGCGCCGGCTTCGCGTTCCACTTCGGCAGCCGAGACGCGCCCGGCGTCGGCAGGGCGATGGATGCCTACGCCAAACGCACCGGACGCGACGCCACGCACGCGTTCGCGGTCGGCGACGCCGACACGATCCTCGCGCGCGTCGCCGAATACGTCGACGCCGGCGTGTCGAAGTTCATTTTGCGGCCGCTAGGCGGCGACGACGACGCAATCCTGGCCCAGACCCGTCTGCTAATCGAGCAGGTGCTGCCGCGCGCGGAGGCGCGGTGGCCGAGACGTCCGAAGGTCACCACGACCGATAGATAACGACACGAAATCCATCGCCGGCCACCTGGTCCGCGAGCAACACCACGAGGGAGAGAACGATGCGCATCGGCGGGGCCATGTTTTTCACCGACTACTCGATGTCGCCGACCGAACTTGCGCGGGCGCTGGAGGACCGCGGCTTCGATTCGCTCTGGGTGCCCGAACACTCCCACATTCCGTTGACGCGCAAGTCGCCCTTCCCCAGCGGCGGCGATCTACCGAAGAAGTATTACGACGTGATGGACCCGTTCGTGGTGCTGGGTGCGGCCGCGGCGGTGACCAAAACGCTGCTGCTCGGGACCGGCATTTGCCTGATCGCTCAGCGCGACCCGATCCAGACCGCCAAGCAGGTCGCTTCGATCGACCAGGTCTCGGGCGGCCGTTTCCTGTTCGGCGTCGGCAACGGCTGGAACGAGGACGAGATGGCCAACCACGGCACCGCTTTCGCGAGCCGCCACAAGCTGGCGCGCGAGCGTATCGAGGCCATGAAGGTGATCTGGACTAAGTCAAAGGCCGAGTATCATGGCGAGTTCGTGAACTTCGAGCCGATGATGGCCTGGCCGAAGCCGGTCCAGAAACCGCATCCGCCGATCATCGTCGGCGGCGCCTTCCCGTACGGCGCGCGGCGGGCCTTGCGCTACGGCAACGGCTGGATGCCTCACCGCTCTCGCACCCAGTACGCGGACGTGCAGGCCCTGCTGCCGAAGTTCCGCGAGATGGCGGCCGAGGCGGGCCGCGATCCCGCGTCGGTGCCGATCACGATCTGGGGCGCCAGGGAGGACCTCGACCTGCTCAAGCGCGACCGCGACGACGGCGTCTCACGCGTGGTCGTCAGCCTCGATTCCGCCAAGGCCGATACGATCCTGCCGGAACTCGACCGCTGGGCGACGTTGATCCGCCAGCTCGGCAGCTGAGTCGGGGACGTGGGCATCTTTCGGGCAGACGAGCGGCAAGACCTCGGCCCTGAATTTCTGCATGCCTGCGAGGACTTCGTCGGCTGTCGAACCGCCGAACCCGAAATCGATGGCAGCCGACGCCCATGTCGCGCAGCGCCCGGATGTCGGCGGCGACGAGCGCCGGCGGACCGGCGAACAGGCGATGTTCGCCATCACCGGCCTGCGGTGGCGCGGTCTCGCCGAACACCGTGACGCGCAAGCTCAGGCCGACCGCCTTGGGATCGCGTCCCGCTTCGGTGGTCATCTTGCGCAGGCGCGCCACCTGGGTCTTGAAACGCGTCAGGCTATCGAGCGGATTCTGCGGGTTGGTACCGATCGGATACCACGCATCGCCGATGCGCGCAGTTCGTCGCAGCGCCGGACCGCTCTCGCCTCCGACCCAGATCGGCGGATGCGGCTTCTGCACGGGCTTCGGCTCGAAACCGATATTGGAGAATCGGACATGCTTGCCGTCGAACTTCGGCGCATCCCTGGTCCAGAGTTCAACGAAGGCGCGCACATATTCGTCGGTCACTGTTCCTCGCGCATCGAAGTCCGGCGCGTCGATGGCCTCGAACTCCTCGCGCATCCAGCCCGCACCGACACCCAGCGTCAGCCGGCCACCCGACAGAACGTCGATGGTCGAGAGAATCTTGGCGGTCAGCACGGCTGGTCGATGCGGGACCACCATGACGGAGGTCACCAGACGCAGACGCGTCGTTTTCGCGGCGATCCAGGCGATCTCGGTCAGCTGTTCGTGCCGCTCGCCGCGGGTGCCGCTGGGGAACTCCCCGGAGGCGCTATAGGGATATTCGGCCGCGATCGCGGTCGGAATAACGACGTGGTCGCTGAACGTTGCGTAGTCGAAGCCCATCGCCTCGCCGCCAACCACGATCTTCGTAAGGTTATCCGCGGCCGACAGGGGGCCGGCGGTCGGTGCGTTGAAGCCGATCAGCATTTGTTGCATCCTTCCTTGCATTGCATCGCTCGCGTCGATGCGACACCATGCGGCCGCTAGCGGGTGGCGGCAAGCGCGTCCCGCGATTGCATGCGACCCTCTGCGGGCGGAGACGACGGATCATGACGGCGGCCGGTAGACAGACGACGCGGCAGCGGTTCGACGCGCCGCTGGCCGAACTGATAGCAGAAGCCGCGGCCTTGCGCGATTCCGCGCACGGAAGGCTGATTTCCTACTCGCGCAAGGTCTTCATTCCGCTCACCAAACTCTGCCGCGACGTCTGTCACTACTGCACGTTCGCGGAGCTGCCGCGCGCGGGCAAGCCCATCTACCTCTCACCCGACGAGGTGCTCGCCATCGCGCGCGCCGGCGCGGCCGCGGGTTGCACCGAAGCGCTGTTCACGCTGGGCGACAAGCCCGAACTGCGCTACCAGGCCGCGCGCGACGCATTGAAGGCGCTCGGCCACGAAACGACGATCTCCTATCTGACCGCGATGTGCGCGCTGGTGCTGCGCGAGACCGGATTGCTGCCGCATGCCAATCCTGGCGTGATGACGCGCAACGAGATCGCCGGCCTGCGCGAGGTGACGGCCAGCCAGGGCATCATGCTGGAGTCCACCAGCGAACGGCTCTGCAGGCAGGGCGGCGTTCACTATGGTTCTCCCGACAAACATCCTGCAGTCAGGCTGGAGACCCTGCGTCTGGCCGGCGAACTGAAGGTTCCGTTCACGACCGGCATCCTGATCGGCATCGGCGAGACACGCGACGAGCGGATCGACGCGCTGGAGGCGATTCGGGATCTGCACGCCGCCCATGGTCATATCCAGGAAGTCATCGTCCAGAACTTCCGGGCCAAGCCCGACACCAAGCTCGCCAATTCCGAGGAACCCGATCTCGACGACCTGCTGTGGACCATCGCGACCGCGCGTCTGATTTTCGGGCCCGACATGAATATCCAGGCGCCGCCAAATCTGTCGCCCGGAGTCTATCAAAAGCTGATCGACGCGGGACTCAACGACTGGGGCGGCATCTCGCCGGTCACGCCCGATCACGTGAACCCCGAAGCGCCGTGGCCTGCCATTGCTGAACTCGCCCGCAAGAGCGCGGACGCCGGCAAGCTGCTGGTGAACCGCCTGCCCGTCTACCCCGCCTACGCGCGCGTCGCCGATACGTGGCTGGCTCCCGACATCGCCACCCGCGTGCGGCGCATGAGCGACGCTGAAGGCTTCGCGCGCGACGACGACTGGGCACCGGGCAACACCAAGCCGCCACCGGCGCCGCTGGTGCTCGCCCGCGGCGTCGACGCCGGAATCGCGAAAATCGTCGAGCGTGCCACATCGGGCGAACGGCTCGCCTCGAACGACATCGTGCGCCTGTTCGCGGCGCGCGACGCCGACTACCGGCACGTCACGCAGGCCGCCGACGCGCTGCGACGCGCGGTCAGTGGCGACGTCGTGCGTTACGTCGTGAACCGCAACATCAACTACACGAACATCTGCTACTTCCGGTGCAAGTTCTGCGCCTTCTCGAAAGGCCGCACGCACGAGGATCTGCGCGGCTCACCATATGATCTCGCCATCGAGGAAATTACGCGTCGCGCTATTGAGGCGTGGGATCGCGGGGCAACGGAAGTGTGCCTGCAAGGCGGCATCCATCCCGACTACACCGGCGCCACCTACCAAGCGATCTGCCAGGCGATCAAGGCGGTCGTCCCCGAGATGCACATCCACGCCTTTTCGGCTCTGGAAGTGACGCAAGGTGCGGCCACGCTCGGACTGCCGATCCACAAGTTCCTCGCGAAGCTGAAGGCGGCCGGTCTCGGCACCCTGCCCGGAACGGCGGCCGAAATCCTTGACGATGACGTACGCGCCATCATCTGCCCCGACAAGATCAACTCCGGACAGTGGCTCGACGTGCAGCGCGCTGCCCACCAAGCGGGATTGCGCACCACCTCGACCATCATGTACGGGCACGTCGAGACCTCGAATTCGTGGGCGAAACATCTCCTCGCTCTACGCGACTTGCAGACCGAAACCGGCGGCTTCACCGAGTTCGTGCCGCTCCCCTTCGTCCACATGGAAGCGCCGATGTACCGCCTAGGCATGGCGCGCCCCGGCCCGACGTTCCGCGAAGCCGTGATCATGCATTCAGTCGCGCGGCTGGCCCTGCATCCGCTGATCCCCAACATTCAGACGTCCTGGGTCAAGATGGGGCCGGCCGGCGCCGCAGTCTGCCTGAAGTCCGGCGCCAACGATCTCGGTGGCACGCTGATGAACGAGAGCATCTCGCGCGCCGCCGGCACCCAGCACGGCCAGGAGTTTCCCCCTCACGCGATGGAAGCGCTCATCCGCTCGATTGGCCGCGACCCAATGCAACGCGACACTCTCTATCGGTCGGTGCCGGAAGACCGTCGAGCGGCATCCATGATCGCGGCCGAACTGGAGCCGATCGTGCTGACACCGCCGCGCAGAGGCGGAGGTCGGTCAGGCGATGCCCCGCCCGGCCAGCCGGGCGGGCACGCCAAGTTCGTCGAGCAGCGTGCGGGTACGAGTGCCGGCTGATTGCGGCAGGCGCACGAAGAGCGCCAAATCGACCGGATGGTCGATATCCATCGCGATTCCGGGCTGACGAACCACGGTCGGCTCGATGCCATGAAGACGCGCGGCGTCGAGGTGCGGGAAGTAGCTGTTATCGCCAAAGCGAAGCGGCACCGATTCCGGTGGCGAACAGACGACGGCATTGGATCCGAGATCGTCATGCGCCGGCGAGATCGTGAAAGAGGGCGCTGCGAGATGCGCCGATAGCACCGCATCTATCTCGTCGGCGCGAGTGGCTGGAATGTCGCCAGGCATCGTGATCATGCCGGCACGCCCTTCATCCGCAAGAAGGCGGCGGCCGGCGTTCACGCTGCCGGTATGTCCGTCCCGTGCGCCCCGGGTCACGATCCGCGCGCCGATCCTTATCCCAAGAGCCGTCGCATGCGGATCGAGCGTAACGATCATCACGCCGGCCAGAAGCTGGGAGCCGGCAACGGCGTCGAGCATGTCCGTCAGCATGGTCTCGGCGAGAAGACGGCGTTCTGGCGGCGACAGCAGGCCCGACAGCCGATGCTTGGCGCCATTGAACTCCTTGACCGGAATGACCGCCCAGATGTCGCTCATCGCTGCGAGGCCAGTGCGTCCGCCGCGTCGAGCGTCACGCGCGCCAGCGTCTCCCGGTCATGCAGGCTCGTCATCAGGGTTCTGGCGATCGTGACTCGCGCGCCGACATTGCCGATCTCATCGGCGTCGGCGTGATCGACGATATAGCCATCGAGCAGGTCGCCGTAGCGTGCGGCGACGCCGACGGCACTGGCCTCGAGGCCAAGTTCGCGCATCATCTTCGCGGTCGGGCCCTTGACGGCCTGCCCGCCGATGATTGGCGACACCGCGACGACCGGTGCGCCACTCGCCTTGATCGCATCGCGCATGCCGGGGATCGCCAGGATCGGCTCGACGCTGATGAAGGGATTGGACGGACAGACGATCACGGCCCGCACGTCGCCCGAGCGCAGCGCCGCCGTGATGTCGGCGTGCGGCCGGGCGAGCGTCACGCCGTCGAAAGCCAGCTCACGGACAACCGGCCGGCACTGCTGGCGCACGAAGTAGTCCTGGAAGTCGATCCAGCCCGCGTCGCCGCGCACGCGGGTACGTACGCGGTCGTCGCTCATCGGCACCACGCGGGCACCGATGCCGAGGCGCCGGCAAATGTCGGCGGTCACCTCGGAGAGTGTCTGCCCCAAGCGCAGGCGACGGGTGCGCTCGACATGCAGCGCGAGATCGCGATCGCCGAGCCGAAACCAGTCCTCGCCGCCGAGCGCGCCGATGCTGTCCATGAACGACCACGTCTCGTCACGCCGACCCCAGCCGGTAGCGGGATTGTCGATCCGCGCGAGAGTGTAGGTCAGCGTGTCGATATCGGGCGAGATGCTCAGTCCAAGATGCTCGAAATCGTCGCCGGTGTTGGCGACCACGAGCAGTTCGTCGGTCGGCAAGACGAGGCTCAGACCGAGCGCCAGTTTGGCGCCGCCGACCCCGCCGGACAGCGCCACGACAAGTCGTTTGCTCATCGGAACATGTCCTCGGCGGCGGGGCGCACCAGCTCGGACGCACCATTGTCGGGACCGCGCCATGTCAGACCGCGCACGACCACGACAGGCTGGCCTTCGGCACTCTGCCCCATCACGAGCGACGCTGCAGCAGCGATCTCGTCCGCATGCCCGATGATGCTGACCTGAAGCTCGCGGCCGTATAGATCGGGCGAGCCACGCAGATCCATCAGCGACGGGAGGCCGGCCGCACCAATCGCGACCCCGCAGGTACCGCGCCGCCAGGCACGGCCGAAGCTGTCGTTAATGATCACCGCCACTGGCACGCCGAACCTTAGCGACAGGCGCCTCCTCAATATCGCCGCGCTGCCGTCGGGATCGACCGGCAGTAGCAGTGCTCGCTGGTGGTCTTCGGACGAGGCCACGTTGGACTGGTCGATGCCCGCATTGGCCATCACGAAGCCCAACCGGTGCTCGACGATCAGGATGCCCGGCCTTGTCCGCACGACGCGCACCGATTCCGACAGGATCAGTTCAACGAGGCGCGGATCTTTCTGGACGTTGCCGGCGAGTTCGATCGCTTCGGCCGAGGGTTCGACGGTCGCGAGATCGACCATGCGCCCTTCGGCCTTGGACACGATCTTCTGCGTCAGCACGAAGACGTCGCCGCCACGTGGCACGATGCCACCGCGCGCCAGCCCCTCGCCGATCAAAGCGACGAGATCGTCGTCCTTGCGCACCAGCGGAATGCCGGGGACGGCGAGGATCTCGACGGCGTTGCTGCGTTTCATCGGCCAGTCCCGCCCACTCAACCGAAACGCTTGCGCAGGCGCGGCAGCACGTGCTCACCGTAGAGTTTCAGGAAGCGTTCCTGGGCTAGTCCCGGCGCGTGGAACACCAGATTCCGGAAACCGAGACCGACATAGTAACCGATCCGCTCGACGTGCTCGTCGGCGTCGCTGGACACGATCCATCGACTGGCGGCGCGCTCCAGCGGTAGCGCGTCGGCGAGGCGCTGCATCTCGACGGGATCCTCCACCGTCATCTTTTCCTCGGGCGTCAGCGCCAGCGCCGCCCAGTGACGCGTGTCCTCGAGTGCTCGCGCCTTGTCGGTGTCGAACGACACCTTGACCTCGATCATGCGATCGTAGGACCGCGACGGATCCTCCGACGCCGCGATGCCCTCGGCGACCTTCGGTAACAGGGTCTCGGTGTAGAGCTCCGGCTTCTTGCCGCTGGTGCAGATGAATCCCTCGGCGGAGCGGCCGGCGTAACGCGCCACGAGGGCACCGGCGGCTGCGACATAGATCGGTACCGGCGTGTCGGGGCGGTCGTAGATCGTCGCCTTCTCGGTCTTGTAGTACTGGCCTTCGAAGCTGACCCGCTCCTGCGACCAGAGTGCTCGGATCAGCGTGACGGATTCACGCAGGCGAGCGAAGCGCTCCTTGAATTCCGGCCAGGGCTGGCCGGTCGAAGGCACTTCGTTGAGTCCTTCACCGGTGCCGATACCGAGCACGACGCGTCCCGGGAACATCACGCCCATCGTGCCGAACGCCTGAGCGACGATGGAAGGATGGTAACGGAAAGTCGGCGTCAGCACGCTAGTGCCCATAACGACGCGCGACGTTTTGGCGCCCAGCGCGCCCAGCCACGTCAGCGAGAAGGGCGCATGGCCGTCGAAGTGCTTCCAAGGCTGAAAGTGGTCGCTGATGAAGACCGAATTGAAGCCGACTTCCTCGGCAAGACACGAGAAGCCCAGCAACTTGCCCGGCGCGAACTGCTCCGCCGCTGCCTTGTATCCGAGCTTGATCACCGCACGTCTCCTAGTTGGCGCCGGTCGATGCCGATGCCGTGGTACCCGTCGCGGAAATCTATAGACTAGCGGGAAACCAGCAACCAGCCAAAGCGAGGAAACGACCATGCATCTCGGAATTGCCCTGCCCTTCGGCGACATCGGTGGCGATGGCCCCATCGTGCGCGAATTCGCGCAGCTCGCCGAGGCCGAAGGCTACGAAGGTCTGACGCTGGCGGACCACGTGCTGGGCGCCAACCCGGCGAACCCTGCCAGCGGCCGTGCGGGTGGGCTCGGCCTGTTCCACGATCCCTTCGTGGCGTTCGGTTTCATCGCTGCCTGCACGAAAAAGGTCGAGCTCTCCACCCAGGTGCTGATTCTCGCGCAACGTCAGACGGTGCTGGTTGCCAAGCAGGCTGCCAGTCTCGACGTGCTCAGCGGCGGCCGCTTTCGGTTCGGCATCGGCGTAGGCTGGAACGAGCTGGAGTTCGTCGGACTCAACGAGAATTTCCACAACAGGGGCAAGCGGTCCGAGGAACAGGTTCAGGTGATGAAGGCGTTGTGGGCCGATCCCTACATTGCGTTCGAGGGCAAGTGGCACCGCCTCCAGGACGCCGGCATCAATCCCCTGCCGCCACGCCGCAAAATTCCGCTGTGGTTCGGCGGTCACATGGACGTGACGCTGCAGCGGATCGCAAAGTGGGGCGACGGCTGGATCATGCTGTCAGAACCTCCGGGACCCAAGGCCATCGCGGAATTCGACAAGCTGCGCCGCTTGGTGGAATCCGAGGGACGCGATCCGGCGGCGGTTGGCCTCGAAGTCTGGACCTCAACCGGCACAGGAACCGAACAGGACTGGCGCGAGGAAATCAGCTTCTGGAAGAAGGCAGGCGTCACGCATGTCACGCTGCACAACACCTTCGGCGGGTACCACCACAAGCGCATGTCCGGCCGGAGCATGACCGACCATGTCGAGGCTATGCGCCGCTACCGAAACGCCGTCGCCGATCTGCTCTGAGGGAGGGTGGCACACACACGCCTCAGGTATCGGCGAGCGCGGCCAGCATGCGGTCGCGAGCGGCGAAATCGCCATCCGCGTGGACGGGCTGCAGACAGACATGCGTGGCGCCGGCCGTGAAGTGCGCCCGCAGGCCGCGTCTGATCGTGTCGGCGTCGCCCCACAGCACCATCGCATCGATGAACCGGTCACTACCGCCGTCGGCGAGCTCAGCCTCGGTGAAGCCCTGGCGCAGCCAGCTGTTGCGGTAGTTCGGCAGCACCATGTAACGTGACAGTTCCTTGCGGCCCAGCGCCCGCGCCTTCGCGGGATCGGTCTCGAGCGCTACCTTCTGCTCCACCGCGAGCCACTTCGCAGGCCCGAGGATCGCGGCGGCCTCGGCCGTATGCTTCGGCGTCACGTTGTATGGGACAGCGCCACGCGACTTGGCACCGCTCAGCGCCAGCATCTTCGGCCCGAGTGCTGCAACCACGACCGGCGGCGGTTCGCCGGCAGGCGCGAACTTGTTGATGCCATCGAGATAGGCGCCCATCGCCGCCAACGGTTTGTCGTAGCGATGGCCGCGCAGGCCCTCGACCATCGGAATATGGCTGACGCCGAGACCGAGCACGAACCGGCCGCCGTAGAGCGCGTTCAGCGAGACCATGGCGCGCTGCGCGGTGAAGGAATCGCGTGCATAGATGTTGGCGATCGAACTGCCGATCACCAGCTTCCCGCTGCTCGACAGCAGCCAGGCCGCCAGCGACATCGACTCGTAGCCCCGCGATTCGGGGTACCACAGGGTCGAGTAGTCATTATTCTCGACGGTGCGCACGAAATCGCGCAGTTGCGATCCGTTGAGTTTATCGGTGCCGTACCACACGCCAAGGCGTCCGAGTTTCATGTCGATTTTCTCCGGTTGAAGGTGCTCGAGCCGCTATCAGGCTGCGGTTCCGAGAATGGTGCGCCGGGCGGGCGCGACACCTTCGGACTGGATGTCGCTGGCGAGCTGGCGCAGACGCTCGCGATCGCCGTCGTTCTTCACCGCGATAGAGAATTCGCAGTTAGTGACTACGCCGCCAAAGCGGTCGCAGAGCTTGCGGCCGATAGTGTCGTAGGTCGCGATCGTCACGAAAGTGTGCAAGACGTCGTCGTTAATGTGCTGAGGCATCTCTTCCCAGCGCTGGGCTCGCGATAACAGCTTCAGCCGATCCGCGAGATCGCCCAGACCAATATGGTCGAACGCGGCGCGATATTGCGGGGTCGAGGCATAGAAGGCGATCCGCGCGCGCGCGTCGCGCACCTTGGGCACCAGCTCGGCCTCATTGGCGGCTGTAGCCACCAGCGGCTTCATACAGACCTGGAAGCGATCCAGCGACCTCCCCGCCTTAGCCGCCCCCGCCCGCACGGCCGGCAGCATAACCTTCTCGATGTAGGATGGGGTGCATACCGGATGCGGCCGAATGCCCTCGGCGACTTCGCCCGCCACCCGACACATCACCAGATTCACCGCCGCGAGATGAATGGGAATGTCGGGATGCTCGATCGGACCAGGATTGAACAAGGGCACCATCAGATTGATGTTGTAGTGCGGCCCCCTTACGTCGAGCGGCGTGCCGTTCTGCCAACAATCCCAGACCGCGCGAACAGTACTCACGTACTCGCGCATCCACGGCGCAGCCGGCGTCCAGGGCATCCCGAAACGTCGCTCGATATGGGCCCTCACCTGCGTGCCGAGGCCGAGGGTAAAGCGGCCACGGGACAGCTTCTGCAGCGTCCAAGCACTCATCGCGGTCACGGTCGGACTGCGCGGAAAGGCGATCGCGACCGACGTGCCTAGCTTCAGGGTCCGCGTGGCTTGGGCCGCCAGCGCCAGCAGGATGAACGGATCGTCCTTGGTTTCTTCGACCACGAGTCCGTCGTAGCCGATCTCTTCCAACAGGAGCGCGTCCGCCGCTATGGAATGGAGATCGAGTGGCATTTCAGGCGCGCGCAGGCCGGGGTCGACCTTGCCAAGTGGCAAAAGCGTTTCGAGCAGCACGTCGTCACTCCCGGATGAACCGTTGCCGCAACTTATCACGCCAATGTTCCGGGCCAAGCCGTCGCCCGACGCCCGGACCGGCTGCCTGTTCCTACGGTCGGTGTGATATTATGTTAGGCTGCTTATGGAGCTCGGTCAGCACTGCGTCATGAATTGACAGCCCATGGGCCTGACGTAGATCGACAAGCGAAACGTCACACTCGCGGCTGGGAGCGTGCTTACTGGGCAGTATCGCAAAGAGGCGATCGTTCAGAAGAGAAGCCGGAATTGGCCGATCCGCCGCCCGATGGTATGTTCCCGCAGCTTTGAAGGAGAGCACGATGGCTGAAGCAAAACTCGCTCCGAACCTGCCGGACTGGATGGTCGAACACGCGAACCGCTATCTCGCTAGCGGCGGAACCGACGGGCACATGTACAAGACAACCGTGCCCCAGCGAGGTGAGATCACGGCGCCGGCACTGCTGCTGACCACTACCGGCCGCAAGTCTGGCGATAAGTTCATATTCCCACTGTTCTACGGAACGGAGGGCGGCAGTTACTTCGTAATCGCCTCAAAGGGAGGAGCGCCCCAACACCCAGGGTGGTATCGCAATATTCTGGCGAACCCCGACGTCGAAGTACAAGTCGGGACTAAGAAGATGAACGCACGGGCCAGGACCACGGCGGGTGAGGAACGCCTCCGACTTTGGAAGAAGGCACTCGAATTCTGGCCGCCTTACGCCGACTATCAGCTCAAGACCGAGCGCGAGATACCGGTGGTCGTGCTGGATGCAGTCCATTAGGGTACGGGGCGGCCGGCCGCCGCAGACCGGGCCACGGCACTATCCTTTTTAGACAATCAGCAATCGGTTGCTTCAGGACTACTCTGCTCGGCGGCGTGCTCGAACATCACATGATTGAATCTGGAGCTGTAAAGTGAGATGCCGACCAGCAGACTCAATGTTTTCCATATCCGTTCCTAACGAGCCCACCGTTGCAGGCTCGAGTTCTGCCGGCGCGCTCCGAAGTGCTGACCACTCTGATCGTGCAGATTGTCCGATTTGTTCGCCCCAATATCCGAATCTACGACGCACATGCAGTCGACCTGCACCAATGGGTCTGTGCGCAGTATCTCGTTGGTGTGAAGGGTGCAGAAACAAAGGCAAAGCGCAGTTAAGCTCGGCCCTCGACCGAATTTCAGAACGGATCACGCTGGTGCCGCAGGCCGCTGTTTGCTGTCGACGCGCAAGGATCTGCAGGTGATAGGGGCAAGGGCGTTCCCAGAACCGCAGAAAAAACAGAGAGTTGGTGGTGGTGTGCGCAGTCAGATACGAACCGGTCTCCAATGCCGCATTCCCTGCTAACAGGGCGATTACTGGGAATTTTTCGGAATTTGGCCTGCGAGAGGTCCTTGTGGGACGAAGAAATAGGCTCGCTGCAGCGGTTTCTGCGCGACTTCCTGCTCAAAATTTAACAGCGAAAATATTTTGCGGTATCAGGGAAACACCTTGACTACGAGCAGGGAAGGCTACCCATCAAACAAGTCCAACTGTTCTACACCGAGGGTTAACGACCGTTCTCGGAATCTACCGAGAACGGTCGCGAACTGAGCCTGTTCCATGGCAGCTCATTACGCGCGTCTGCCTGCCCGCTTAAACCCTCGCATCGGTTTCGCTGATACGAAAAGTAATGGGATCACCGGGGAGTAAGTCTCCCGGAAATTGCCTTCGCAGCTGGTCGAGCAGGCGCGCGGCGCTGCTGTTCTTGTTGAGCGCCATGTTGTAAATCTGGCGTACATAAGCGTCCCATCGCGACAACGTATGTCGGGTACCTTCAATTTCGATTGCCATCTGCTCCCTGGCAACCTTGCGAAATTGAGATCCCGTCGAGACTTGCCCTACGGTTTGTCTTGGTCGACCTTTTGGATTACCTGAGCGGCCCTTTTTGAACTGGGTGTTTCTTGGGGTGGTTCGGTTTGCTTTGTTCATGCTTTTCCTTTCCTATCAGTATTTGATTTTCGACTTGGCTTATTCTTTTTGTCCGGCACAATAATGAACCTGGTCTCGGAGGGCCCCTCGGCTTCAGGTCCGAAGTATTTTGCAGCCATCTTCGCGATGAGCCTCGCTTCGGTAAGGCTCCCTTTCATCGCTTTGTTAAACAGCTGCCGAAAGTAAATTTCGGCCTTCAACATGCGTTTGTCCTTGCCGTCGATCTTGACGATCATTTCTTCGTTGTCGATCGACTGCAGAATTTTTCCGGGGCTAAGCTCCGGAGCAATCTTTTTAGGCTTACCACTCGGATTGCCAGACTGGCCCTTCTTGAAGCGGGTCGCGATCGGCGGCCTCTTGTATCCGACTTCATAGTTGTCCTTCTCATCATTCATCGCCCTGTTCCTTTTCGGCTTCGATGTCGCGGAAGAGCTTGCTATCCGATACCCGGACGGCATCCTGACCAGTCAGATTCTGCCAGCGGCGGATCGCCGTATCGACATACAACGGATCAAGCTCGACCCCGCGACAGATGCGGCCTGTGCGTTCGGCGGCGAGCAGCGTGGTGCCACTACCCAGAAAACAATCGAGGACGATATCGCCGCGGTTCGAACAATCGAGCAGCGCGTCCATCACCAGCTGGATCGGCTTGACAGTCGGGTGCAGCTCCAGCACGTTATTGCCCTTGCGTGCTTGAGTTCCGGCGCTGTCATACTCCCACACGTTGGTGCGGTTGCGACCATTCTTGCCGAGCTCGATGTTGTTGGTGTGCCGCCCAGCGCCTGACTTGAAGACACAGATCAATTCATGCTGGGAGCGGTAGAGCGATCCCATACCAGCCGTGCTCTTGACCCAGACCACGATGTTCTTCAGTTCGGCATAAATCTCGCGACCGGCAGCGAGAAGTTCGTCGAGGTGCTTCCAATCCATGCACACGAAATGGATCGCACCGCCTTTGCTGTAGTTTCTAAGGAGCGTGCAGGAGCCGGTCAGAAAGCGAATAAACTCTTCTCGGCTGAGCTCACCGGAACCCTGGGCGAATTCGCGATGGCGGACCTTTCCTTTGCCGGAAGCATGACCATCGATGCGAACATTGTAAGGGGGTCAACGAAGACAACGTCCGCCCGGTTGTCCGTCATCAATCTCTCAAAGGCAGCCTCGGACGTTGCATCGCCGCAATGAACGTGATGGCCTCCGAGCTCCCAGACGTCGCCGAGTTGGCAAACCTGCACCCCCGTCTCCGAACTGGCATCATCGATATCCTCGACGACCGGCTCACTGAGCTTTTGAATCGCCAAATCGATCTCGGGTAGGCTAAACCCTGTGATCGAAAGATCAAAATCCCGGTCGAGCTCCTTCAACTCAAGGAGACTCTCACCGAGCAGCCGCTCATCCCAATGAGCGTTTTGCGCCAACCTATTGTCCGCAATCCTAAATGCCTTCAGCTGTGCCGGCGAGAGATGCCGAATCTCGACAACGGGTATGCGCGGCATCTTGAGTTTTTTAGCTGCCAAAACCCGTCCATGGCCGATGACTACCTGACCTCTCCCATCCGCCACCACGGGCACCACGAAACCAAATTCCCGGATGGAATCCGCGAGCTGATTTACCTGCCGCTCGGAATGCTGCCGCGGGTTCCGAGAATCTAGGATGAGCTCCGCCACCGCCCGATATTCAATTTGAACCTCGATCAACCCGGCGTTAGTCGCCGCGTTCAATTCGTAACTCATCGATTACCTCGCTGTCAGAATCTGCAAATCCAGGCGAGTTGTTTCGCCGGGAAACTGAAGATTCGGCTGGCGCGGTAATCACAAAGTTAAGCTAACATCAGAAATCTATATTTCTTCTTATATTTCAATATCTTAAATAGTGAAAAATTTCTTAGTGCTACCCCTTTCCCATATATCGGAAGGGGCTCCGTCGCACACTTGCCTCTACCGACAAAGGTTCCAAGGATGCGAATCGGATCGCGCGCTCAGCACAAATGCCGCTCCGGATTGCGACGAGGATGCCCGGGGCCGAAAACTCGTCCGATGGCGATCGAGCGACGTTTCCAAGGTTGTCGGGCCAGACGTAGTCGCGTTCGGCGAACGCCGCAGCATCTTATTCAGGAGCGCTACCACCGCGGCCGACATCTAAATACCGAACGACCGCTTTGCGCCGATACTGTTGAAAAACTCGATTTGCGCTGAGGTCCAGAATTTCTGAGCCTCGCCGATGCGGTCTCGCGGCAGAGACGCGGGGGACCGCATCGACCCCTTGAGCTTCAGCCAGCGATCGTCCTATTGGCTCTGAGGTGGATATCAACGGCCGAGATGGCGAAGTTCACTCCGCGGCGAGAATTTTACGCCTGCTTAGGTTTTGAGTTTTTCAACAGTATCCGCCAGCAGCGGCCATTCGTAAATCAGATAGAATAGTGATGTCTGCTTTTCACCCGATTCTGTTGTAAACTCGTCTTCCGTAACGCCAGCGCTTCTTTTCAAATCATCCAGATCGCGCATGGAGACGGCAGACTGGCCCACGTCAGGTGCCCCATACGAATATCCGGGAATGTCATCGGCCACTTGCTTCATGGGGCGTGTCCTTCTCTCGCCCCTTGTCGCGATTTACGCTGGTCGCGGGGGCTATACGCCCTCGTACACCAACCTCGTAAAAAAGCCGGGGTCGATGACGAAGTTGCCGAATTTCGCGTCGAAGGCCGTCGTCGGCTTTGCCGCTACCGCCTCGGCTTTCGAGTGTCCTTGCTTTTTGAGCGCGGCGACGTTTACCCGGATAGCGACGAGCATGTCGCGAAACTCCTTGAGCTCCGCCTTATTACTCACCGGCTTGCCGTGACCCGGAATGATGATGGTCTTGTCGGTCGCCGCCGCCAGATTAGCGTCGCTGGCTGCGATCATGCCGTCGATGCTGCCGCCGGTCGAATAGTCGATGAACGGATAGATGCCGTTCCAGAACGTGTCGGCCACATGCAGAATGTCCGCTTCGCCGAATGCGACGGAAATGTCGCTGTCGGTATGCGCGGGACCATAATGCTTCAGGTCCATCGACAATCCATTGAGCTTCAGATTTCGTTCGGTCGCAAAGACCTCGCTGGGAATGCCGCCTGGCGGAAGCGGTAGGAAGTTATAATCCCACTCCTCGACCCGCTGAACTTCGGTCAGATATTTGCGGGTGTTTTGGTGGCCGATGATCTTTGCGCCCGCCGCGTGCAGCCAGGTATTGCCGTCGGTGTGGTCGAAGTGCCAGTGCGTGTTGATCAAGTGCGTCACGGGATCGGTCCCGAGCCCAGCCAGCGCTTTCGTCATCTCGGGTTGCGACACGCCGATGCCGGCGTCGATCAGCACCTTGCCGTCGGGGCCCGTCAAAACGGCGACGTTTCCTCCCGATCCTTCGAGCACGCTCACGTTGTTTCGGAGCCTGTGGGTTACGATGGGCGACGTTGCCGCGCTGTCCTTAATGAGGCTGACGATGCCGCGCGCCTCGGCGAAGGCTTGGCGGGGCGTCAACCAGCCGTTCGTCGCCAGCGAGCCAGCGCCAATGCAGCATAAGCAAAAGCCGCGTCGCGATATACCGTTCTTGTTTGAAACGTCCATGGTGTCCACCTAATTGCCCGCAGTTTGGCTGCGGTCCAGAATCTCAAGGCTGATCGTTTTGCTGTCGATCACCCGGTGCGTCGGATCGGCGAGGTCAATCAACACACGATGCGGTCCGGGCGTAAGTCCCTGGATGATCAGCGGCTCGCCGCTCGCATCCACCCAATGCCAGCGGGCGTCATCGACAGTGACGTGGATGTGGCCGATCCGCGGCGTCACGCCGAAGGCGGCGGGACCGTAGATCGGAAAGATGCGGAGATTTCCGGCGCGGTATTGAATGACCGCAAGCCCGCGCGCGAGCGCCTCCGCAAGCGGCCGTGCGACAATGAGACGGGCCGGATCCTGCTTCGCCGGCGCTGAGATGCTCGGCAGATCGAAATCGGCTCGGCTGCGCCACTCCACTTCGGTCACGACGCTCGCTCCGCATTGTCACGTTCCCACCTAGCCCCGACCTCGTCCATCTTTCGCGCGAGCTCGCTCGGCGTCAGGATGCCTTTTTGGAAAAGAATGTTGGCGAAGGCTGCGATCCAGCGTTCGTAATAGGTAAGCTTGCTGACCATCTCGGCGCCGAGCGCTTCGACGCCGCGGCGTTTCTCTTCCGTATTGATGATCTTGTGAAAGTCGAGGACGTCGGCGAGCGCGTGACAGCGCTTCTCCCAAGGCTCAAGCTCGTGATCGATGCGCTGAATCGCGTCGGCCGGCAGCCCTCCGATGTCGTTGGGCAAACGATTGAGAAGGTGCTTGGTTTCGGTCATTGGCCGCTCCCGATGGTGACAGGGATGACGCCGATCATCGCGTCACGCGTGACCAGCGCCGCGAGTTGCTTCTCGCTGTAATCTTCGGTGCTGTCCGGACGCTTCGGTAGAACCAAATACCGAACGATCGCGGTCGAATCGCTGACCCTGACTTCAACGTCATCCGGGATGTGCGTACCGAATTCGGCAAGTACGGCGCGGGGTTCGTAAACCGCGCGCGAGCGATATGCTTTCAGCTTGTACCAATCGGGCGGCAGCCCCAACACCGGTCGCGGGTAGCAAGAGCAAAGCGTGCAGACGATGAGGTTGTGCACCGCGTCGGTGTTTTCGAGAACGATGAGCTGCGTGTCGTCGTAAAAGGTGATCCCCAGTTCCTCGCAGGCGGCGCGGCCGTTCGCGAGCAGCCGCGAACGGAATTCGGGATCGATCCAGGCACGGGCCACGACCTTCGCGCCGAGCGCTGGCGTTCGTGAATCCAAAACCTCGATCTGACGGCGAATCTCCTCCGGGCCGAACAATTGCTTCTCAATGAGGAGTTCGCGAACCGCAGTTTCCATGAGGTCGTAATACCCGGGCCGTTCCGTATGAACGATCTCGGCGTGTGGATCGTCATGATCGTGATCTGACATCGCCTAGATCCTTTCCAACCAGGTCTCGAACACTTCGATCCGCAGGTCGTCGCGCGGCGACCCCGCATAGTCCGGCCAGATCGAAGTCATCGGCACCGACATGCGGTAGTAGTGGCGTCGCGACCCTGCGTTGCGGCCGTAGGCTTCTTCTTCGTTGTCGACAGCGGCGGGTTCGATCACCGCGTTGACCACCCCCACCTTGCCGCGCAGATAGGTGGGTACCCGATAGTGGCCGACGGGCTCGCGGGTCATCACTCTCACGCGGTCGCCGACCTCGAAGATGGGCCTTTCTCCGGTCGCCGGTACGATTCCGGCAATGCGCCGGGGAGCTTTGTCGGTCACGTCGCCCCTCGCTTTCCTTTTTCTCGCGAAATTCCCTAATCGAACGTCAGGAGAGCAGGAAAGCCAGCAAGTCGGCATTGATCGTTTCGGCATGCGTCGTCGGCATGCCGTGGGGGAAGTCCTTGTAGGTCTTCAATAAGCCGTTCTTCAGGAGCTTCGCCGACAAAGGTCCCGAGGCGATGTAGGGGACGATCTGATCGTCCTCGCTGTGCATCACCAGGACCGGCACGGTGATCTTCTTGAGGTCTTCGGTGAAATCCGTCTGGGAGAAGGCGACAATGCCGTCGTAATGCGCTTTGGCGCCCCCGATCATGCCCTGGCGCCACCAGTTGCCTATGACGCCTTCCGACGCTTTCGCGCCCGGCCTGTTGAAGCCGTAGAACGGGCCTTCGGGAAGGTCGCGATAGAATTTCGAACGGCTGGCCGCGAGCTGCGCTTGCAACCCGTCGAACACGTCCTTTGGAAGGCCTTTCGGATTGGCCGCCGTCTTCAACATCAAGGGGGGCACCGCGCTGATGATGGCCGCCTTTGTCACGCGGCTCTCGCCGTGTCGCGCCAGATAGTGAACCACCTCGCCGCCGCCGGTCGAATGGCCGACGTGAATGGCGTTCTTCAGATCAAGATGCGCCGTCAACGCCGCCAGGTCATCCGCGTAGTGATCCATGTCATGACCGTCGCCGGTTTGGGTCGAACGGCCGTGGCCGCGGCGATCATGGGCTATGACGCGATAACCATGGTTGAGGAAGAACAGCATTTGTGTGTCCCAGTCATCGGCCGACAGCGGCCAGCCATGGCTGAACACGATGGGCTGACCTTTGCCCCAGTCCTTGTAGAAAATCTCGACGCCGTCTTTTGTCTTCACGATGCCCATGGCAATATCCCTTTGTTATGAGATGGCCTTTGAAAGACCGTTGGCTACTCTCTCGCGATCAGAGGGTCTCGAGATGCCGGTCAAGAAATCCGCGGATGAGCGGCGCCATTTCATCGAGCTTGTCCTCAAGCGCGAAGTGTCCGGTATCGAGCAGGTGCAGTTCTGCGTTCGGCAGGTCGTGGAGGTAAGGGTGAGCCCCGTCCGCAGGAAAAATCTTATCGTTCCTGCCCCAAACGATCAACGTCGGTGGCTTGTATTGGCGAAAGAACGCCTGGAATTCGGGATAGAGTGGAACGTTCGAGCCGTAGTCGTGGAATAGGTCTAGTTGGATGTCTCGATTGCCTGGGCGATCGAGCAACACCTGGTCGTGGAGCCAGTTGTCGGGATCGATGCGAGAGACGTCTTGTACGCCGTCGGTGTACTGGAATTTGGTCGTCTCCGGCGCGACAAGAAAATTCAGCGCTTCTCGGTGTGCCGCCGAGCCGTCGGCCCAATATGCTTTGATTGGGTCCCAGAATGCCTTGAGCCCCTCGCTATAGGCATTGCCGTTCTGGACGATCAGCGCGCTGACGCGAGCGGGATGCTTGAGGGCGAGGCGATACCCGACCGGCGCGCCGTAGTCCATCACGTACATTGCGTAGCGTTGCACCTTCAGCTGCGCGAGGAGGCCATCGACCAAATCGGCGTAATGGCCAAAACTGTAGCTGAACTGCTTGTGATCGGGCGCGGCGCTCTGTCCAAAGCCCGGATAATCGGGGGCGATAACGTGGTAGCGATCCGCCAGCAGCGGGATCAGATTTCTAAACATGTGCGACGAAGTCGGGAAGCCGTGCAGCAGCAGAACGACCGGGCCATTCGCCGGACCCGCTTCGCGATAAAAGATGCTGACCCCGTCGACCGTCGTTGTCTTGTAGTGCGTCACGACGGATTCCGGAGTGGTCGCCGGCGGCGCAGCCATGACAGATGCGCCGCCGATCGAGGCCAGAAGCCGCGATGGCGAATACGGCTGATATTTTCGATGATTTCATGACACAAGCTCCTTGCAGTCCGCTGATTCGATGGCGGAGGCGGATTGCTGCGCTCCAACCGTTTGCAACTCTCGCGTTCATTCCCACGTCCTCACCGTCCGATCTCCTCTGCTGGCGGGTGCTTCCTGATGCCCCATTTCTTCTTTCGACGCAGCGCGCGGTTTTGTGGAAAGCAGCGCGAGCGCGGGGTTAGAAGTCATGCCGGAAATCAATACCTCGCGACCCGAGCGCCGACGACCCTTGTATATCCGAATGATCCGAACACGAGGCGCTCTCTTGATTGCGGACTTAAAAGTCGGATTTCGTAGCGTCTTCGTGCACTCGATCTGTGATCCGTCGAGCGCAGCCACCACGGTCCCAGCGAGTAGCCGATTGCGGCGCAGACGATCAGCCCATAAGATCGAGAAGTGACTTCTCGATTTTGGAAAGACGACCGATGGATCGCCTTGAGGTGATGTCGATTATCGTCGCCGTCACGGAAACGGGGAGCTTCTCCGCGGCTTCGCGTCGACTGAAGACGCCCGTCGCGACCGTTAGCCGCCAGGTCGCTGAACTGGAAGGACGCCTGAAAGCTCAGTTATTTCAAAGATCTCCGCGGCGGGTCACGCTGACTGATGCCGGGAGATCCTACATCGATGCGTGCAAAAGAATCATTGAGCAGGTCGACGACGCCGAACGGGAATTGTCTGGCGAGTACAGGACTCCCAAAGGTGACTTAGCGGTGACGGCGCCCTGGGGTCTCGGTCATACGCATCTACTCCCGCTCGCGGTTGAATTCTTGAACGTGTATCCGGAAATCGGTCTGCGGCTCGTGTTAACCGATCGCGTCGTCAACACGGTGGAGGAGAACGTCGATGTTGCAATTCGCATCGGCCCCCTTCCCGACAGCAGCAGCAAGATCGCGACACGCATCGGCTCGATCCGCATCGTCGTATGCGCGAGCCCCGCCTATTTCGCAGCGAGAACCAAACCGAAGACGCTTTCCGACCTTCGCGACCACGATTGCATCACGATTGACGACGTTGCCGCGCCGTCCGCTTGGAAGTTCTCCAAAAGTGGTCGCACAGTAGTTGCACCGATAAAAACAAGGTTGACGGTGAACACATCCGAAGCGGCGGTTCTAGCCGCCCTCGCCGGCATGGGTGTGGCGCGGGTCATGTCGTACAAGATGGATGCTGCAAAGCGCGCGGGAACACTCGAAATTGTCCTGGAAGATTTCGAGCCAGAACCGATGCCCGCGCATATTGTCTATGCGCAACGCAAGCCGGTTCCTCTCAAGCTTCGTGCGTTTCTCAATTGGATGACGCCACGCCTCAAGGCCCGACTGGCCTAGGCTGAAGCAAGACAGAATACTCGCGTGCGGACCAGCCATCGATTCCTCCTTGCGACAGGCTTTCGACCCGACGCAATCAAGAGAAAAATGTCCGCCCGATTCGCAACCTGCCGGCCCCGAAATCTGACTTCCGCTCTACCCCCAGAAGCGAACATCCCAAATCCATCATATGCGAGCGACCACTTTGCGCCACGAGCGGCCCCTCGCAACTCCGAAGCGGCGCCGCACCAGAAACGACGCTGAGCGCTGCGGCGCCTTTTTCGAGATGACGCCCGAAACTAAGAGTATCCAGCCGTACTGATTATCAAGGAAATCCATCACCGCGACTAGCGCAAGCAGCATCCTGAAGCAAGCTCGCAAGGCGGGTAGCAGATGGTGGATTGTTTGATGGGGGAAGTAGGCACATGCCGACTTATCGACGGCAGATGGACGATGCGAAGGCAGGTTCGCTACCTTCGCCGCCACCATCACCCGCTGCGTCTTATCGAGATGGCGGCTGCGGCAAGGGGGCGGCGGCGCTTGCCGCCGGATGGTGGCCAAAGGTCAGCCCGCGGCGACAACGCGCTGCACGGCGCTGGTGCCGCGAGCAATCTATTGGCTAGCCGATCGATTCCACCGCTACCAGCGGCGGCCAGCATCGGGCGAGAGATCATGGCTGGTGCAGCGCGGTCGCTTTAGCAGCGGTCACGATGAAACCTCCCAGTGCAGCGCGTACCTTCTCGAAGTTCTGCGCCTTTGAGCCGGAATGCTCGTCCATGTAGAGGCGTCTATTTACCTCAATCATTACTGACATGATACGCTTGTCCTTTCGGTAAGATGCAAGCGGGACCAACGCACCGGCAAAAGGAGCGTCCACAGCGACTGAGTAGCCCTCTTCTTTAGCCGCGCTAACAATCGCATCACGGATGGCGGGCGGCGTGTGGAATGGGTCCGTGCCGATACAAATATCAGCGCGCTCGGAGGTTTGATCAAGCTCGTATGGCAGAGCAATTGACGGGAAACTGTGGCAATCGACAATCAGGCAAACCCCTGATCGCGCGACAACCTCATTTGCCATTCGCTCTAGCGCCGCGTGGTGCGGCCAATACCACCGATCCAGTATGATTTCGCGGTAGGGAGTATCCGGTTGCACTCGAAGCACTTCGCCCATCGATGTACGAGTGTAGGTGACGCCCATCCCTCGAGCGGCCATTGGCTCGTTCTCATCCGATGGGAACCGCTCGACATCGCAGACCAATCGGCTCAAGTGAAATATCACTCGGCCCGCCTCAACCGGAGTTATCGGAAACAACTCATCCGTATAGGCGTCGGTCATGCTCAACAGTTCGTTGTTGAGGGCAGCATCATCCAAGAGGATGGTTTGGCGTTCCTCCGCCGGCACCCGATGAGACGAGTGCGGGATATGTAGAACGGTGATCTGAGATGTTGATCGCCGTGGTCCTTTCGCGCGGCTATCAAGTTTCGCAGTTTTCATGGCTTCTACCGCCCTCAATCACTGCGGTATATGCAAACGTACGGCGGCAGAAATCCATGCACACGTGCAAACGCGACGCGCCGACGGGCGCTGTCTACTAAAATTGTACGGCGGCAGAGTTCGATGCTGGTTCGCCCTGCTCGCAGACCTGCTTCCAAGCTATTTTCGAGCGCGTGAAGAAATAAACGGTCGACGAACCCCGCATATTGAGGCCCATACGGAAATGACACGCGGCGCACCGGCATAAGATTAGCGGCCCGCACGATGGCAGGAGCGCTCAACAACGAGGCCGCTGTGCCAATGAGGATACTTCTGCGTGTTTTGAGGCTGTGATGGCGGATAGGAATTGGTGCTGTCATCCAACCCTCTTTTCACAATGAGGGCTGGCACCGCTCTGCTTAAGTTTGCCGTTAAAAAGGGCCACATCCCACTTTTGTGGAACCACCTTGCCGCAGTGAGGCAGGTTGGTGAAGGTGCCAGCCTTCGTCGAGATGCAATTTTGATATGGGGTGAGAGCTAAGCGATTGCAAGTCATGGTTTCGCAGGCCTGGCAAGTGCACAGATACAACCGTAAAGACCGAGGCTGGGGACAATCGTTGCGCCTGAGATGAACTTAGCTACCTCGGCCTCATGCAGGTTCACCTTCAACACACGCTTCGCAAAATATCCCCGTCAAATACCGTGGAGCGGGCCCGTCGGACGCGTACCCAGAAGGGACCTCACCAACTGCATTGCAAACGCTTGTCGCCTCCTTCGCGCGGCGGCGGAGAGTTGAAAGGCGCCGATGATGATGAAGAAGCGCTTTTGACAGCTCGCCTGGCCGCGTATCGCCACAGTCCAGAAGGGCGCGACCGGGCACGTATGCTCAAATTGATGTTGAAGGGCCGACGCCTCAGGGTCGATGAACAAGACGAGCTGGACCGCCTAAAAGGCAAATCTCCAGAAGGCCCAAAGGACAGTCCTTTGGCGAAGGCAATCGCACTGCGCGTAGAGGAGCTGCGGCACCGTTCAAAATAAGTTGGCGCCGGCCATCAGAGATGTCATTGCGAACAACTCAGAAATCCGAGATCGTCGAACTCGATCCGCAGAATGATTCGATCATGCACATGGCATCAACCTATCTCGATACCCTCAACTCCGAGCAACGCCGCGCGGTTGAGCAGGGAATTTCTGATGGGAATTGCGCCTTAGGTGGCCCGGTGTGTACCGAAAACCTTATCCGAGTTGATGACGTGATGGAATCGCCTAAGCTGGCGGAATGATCGGGCTGTTCTGTTTCGTTCTGGCCGTCCTGGCCTCGCCATTCAAGTCGAAGATGCGGCTTGAAGCTGAGAACGCGGTGCTTCGACATCAGTTGATTGTCTTGAGGCGCAGGCTGCATGGTCGCGTCCGGCTCACGAACAACGATCGCTGGTTCTTTATCCAGCTGTATCGCTGGTTTCCATCGATCCTGCAGGTTCTCACGATCATCCGGCCCGAGACGCTCGTGCGTTGGCATCGGGCCGGCTTTCGCCGCTACTGGCGTTGGAAGTCGCGCCCACTGGGAGGGCGACCGCAGATCGACACGGAACTGCGCGCGCTGATCCGGCGGATGAGCATCGAGAATCCGCTTTGGGGCGCGCCACGCATTCACGGCGAACTGCTCAAGCTCGGGTTTGAGGTCGCGCAGTCGAGCGTCGCCAAGTACATGGTCAAACGGCGGGGACCGCCCAGCCAGGGATGGCGGACCTTCCTGCGTAACCACGCGCCGGACATTGCCGCCATGGACTTGTTCGTTGTTCCGACCATCGGCTTCGACCTGCTCTATGCCTTCGTCATCGTCCGGCTCGACCGCAGAGACCTGGTCTGGATCAACGTCACAACACATCCGACGGCGGAATGGGTTGCGCGCCAGATCACCGAAGCATTCCCGTGGAATGAGGCTCCGCGCTACCTGATCCGCGATCGCGATCGGATCTATGGCAGCATCGTCACGCGCCGATTGCGCGCCATGGGCATCCGGGACAAGCCTACCGCACCAGCCTCGCCTTGGCAGAATGGCTTTGCCGAACGGCTGATCGGATCGATCCGGCGTGAGTGTGTGGACCACATCATTGTCTTGGGCGAGATGCATTTGCGTCGGGTCCTGAAATCCTACGCCGACTATTATAATAGCGTCAGAACGCATCGGTCCTTGGACAAGGATGCGCCGGTTTCTCGCCCGGTTCAGCGAACCGGTGTGATCAGTTCACGCGCCATCCTGGGCGGACTTCATCACCACTACGCCCGAGCTTAAGTTTTCGGTACACACAGGCAACGCGATCGCGGCCGGCCCGATTCAACAGGTAACGTGAAAAAGGCCGATCTTCTTCGCATGCGAGCTGTTGAACGTATAAATCGCCTTGGGGGTCGGCTGCAACAGGACCGCGCAGCCCTTTTTCACAAAATACGCCTCAGCTTCCGGCGATAGATGCACATTGCCCATCTGGCCCGAGCCAAGAATTAGCTGCTCGCATCCGTTCTCAAAGACGAACTTCGCTTCCTCCTTCGAGAGGACATGCGAGGTGCCGTAGTACTTCTTCGACAACTTTTTCTTTCGCCTTGCCACTTCACCGGACAGACGAATGATCACGTCGTGTTCATAGGTCTTTCCGTCAATCGTGATGGTGCCGAATGTAGTGCGTTCGATCTCCATGGCCTGACCTCCTCATGACCTCGGCACGAGGCCCCAACTCCACGTCGGCAGACGAGCCTAGCATCGTCGAATCCAATCGAACATGCGAAACATCATTGGCGGAGCTTGTCATCGACCTCAAGACCGCGAAGGCCCTCGCCGCAGGGCGAGGGGGATCACGACTGTTTGTCGAACCTCGGCGACTATCGCTGCCGCTGCTGTCGTAGGATTTGTCGATGTACCCGCCCATCGGCCGGGCCGCTGTTGACACACCGTGCCGAGGCCAGCAGGCCGCCATGATCGAATCCCGACCAACCAATCTGCGGACTTCAGCGACGGTCGCTTGCGCCTGGCTGTGTTCGATTTAGCCAAAAGTCTCATAAGGAGGCAGTTCCATTAGAGATTAGACTGCTTTCCCCGCTTTCGTTCCCGGACGCACGGGACGTAGGCGGCTGGTAGCTCGCGGTACCGAAGGCCGGAGCTCTCCTCGGGTGGTTCAATTCCCCCTGAGGCCAAGCGTTGCGGGCGCACTCGCAACTCGCGCCTGTAAACGTCGCGCATGAACCTTCGCTCCGCGAGAAAACGACGCGCTGAAAAATGGAGGCAATGCTTTTGAAATAACAGGAGCCACACATGGCAATTCAAATCCCGAGCGATTTCCGCCGCGTGATTGTCGCTGCGTCGGTGGGAAACGTCATCGAATGGTATGACTTCTATATCTTCGGCAGCTTGGCCGCAGTTCTATCGGTCAAGTTCTTTGAACAATCCCACCCGGTCGCAGCTCTGCTGAGCACGATTGCGCTGTTCACCGCGGGATTCCTGATCCGTCCACTGGGGGCTTTCCTCTTCGGATGGATGGGCGACCGGGTCGGCCGCAAGTATACCTTCCTTGTTACGCTCAGCGGAATGGGATTGGGCACGGGGGCGATCGGGTTGATCCCGACCTACCAGTCGATCGGTCTGGCCGCCGCGTTCCTTCTGTTCGGCTTGCGGATGATCCAGGGCCTGTGCCTGGGCGGCGAATATGGCGGCGCCATCACCTACGTTGCCGAGCATGTGCCGGACGACAGCCGCGGCTACTACACCGGCTGGCTCCAGACCTCTCCGACTCTCGGGATCGTGGTGTCGCTGGCCGTGATCATCGCGACGCGGACGTACTTTGGTAATCAAGTATTCGACGAATGGGCGTGGCGCGTTCCGTTCCTGGTTTCGTTCCTGCTGGTGGCCATCGCAATCTACATCCGGCTCCAGCTCCAGGAGACGCCGATCTTCCAGGAGATCAAGGCTAGGGGGCAGATGACCAGGAACCCATGGAAGGAGGCCTTCCTTAGCTCGAACATCAAATACATTCTGATCGCCACCGTCGTGCTGATCGGGCAGGGAGTGGTCTGGTACAGCGGCCAATTCTGGGCGCTGTACTTTCTGCAGCAGGTTTCCAAGGTGGACCCGCTGACCTCGGCCTACATCGTGGGAGCCGCGTTGCTCATTGCAACGCCGAGTTTGATCTTTTTTGGCTGGCTGTCAGACCAGATCGGCCGCAAGCCCGTGATCCTGGGAGGCATGTTGTTCGCCGCGATCACGTACTATCCGCTGTATTTGTGGCTGGGAACGGTCACGCAGCCTGGCAACATCAACTATCCGGTCGCGATCTTCATCATTTTCATCCTCGTTTGCTACGTCGGGATGGTGTATGGGCCGGTCGGGGCGTTTCTGGCGGAATACTTCCCCGGCAGGATTCGGTACACGTCGGTGTCGGTGCCGTATCACATCGGCAACGGCTGGGGTGGCGGATTGGTGCCGTTCATCACTACGTCAGCTTTCGCGGCCACCGGCAGCATCGGCTACGCGCTGATCTACCCGATCGCGGTTCCCGCGGTGTGCTTCGTGCTCGCCCTCTTCCTAATGCCGGAGACTCGTAAAATCAGCATCTGGGAACCGATAGAGCCTAGAACCGCATAATAACAAAGTCGCCATATGCGGGGCCGCCAGGCCCTGCACACTTTTCTCGCGGCTCAGCAGGGAGAGGTCAAACCTTTGCTCACGCCGTCCACATCGCCGACACAATCCTCTCTTCCGACCGCAAGCAGATAACGGTCGGGCTTAGGGTTCAGGCAACTATCCTTCTCAGCTGGCTGGGTGATGCCAGCGATCGTGCCACCAGCTGATGAAATCGCGATCGGTCACTAGTTCCCAGGCTCCGAACAAGATCACCAGTGTGCCCGATACCATGCTGCTTAGCGTGGCCGATACCGACTCGTAGTCGAACGTCCAAGGTGCCACCACCAGAGCCAGACCGAAGAGAATCTCTCCCCATTCCTCCAGATAGGATGGAATGACAAAGCCCTCTACGGCAAGCAGAACGACGAACAACCCAAGCACGATGGTTATCCAGAGAGCCGCCCCACCGAAGCCCAGGGCGAACGGCGACAAGACCAGCCACACGCCCAACAATAGGCTGGCGACGTCTTGCCAATGTCGGATGCGCATTATGCTCACCTCCTTCCTTTTCTCTCTATATGAGAATGCACTGATGACGATGCGAGGCGCGGATCGTCGCAGGGAATACGAAGTCAGCACACTGCGTCGAGGTGGGCTGCACCCCGGCGCGGTCGTTCTCCCCAAATGAAACGGGGATGATTGGAACGAAGGTGATCTCACAATGTTGGTCTCCCGGCCAGCGAGGACAACCGAGATCTAGCCGGGTTAGGCGCGTCTGGTCGAGGTGAAGGGCGAGCAGATTGCCCTGTTCAACGTCGACAGCCAGTTCTTCGCGCTCGACAACACCTGCACTCACCGCGGCGGGCCTCTCGCTGATGGAGAAGTGACCTGTCCTGGCATGGCGCCACATTCGACGTTCGGACGGGTGAAGTCGTAGGTCCGCCGGCCCAGCGAGCCGTTGTGCGACACGGCGTTCGCGCGACGGGAACCGACATCGAGCTCGAGGTGTAGGAGCAGCCACCGAGCCCGGTGAGAAAGAAAGGAACTGAGGAATGCGGACGACCGACCCGCACGACGACGACCAGCACGCGCCTGGCGCGTCGCCCCAAGCATCTGCCGGCTCAGAGAAGCTACCTGGGATCCGCCACGTCATCGCGGTGGGCAGCGGCAAGGGCGGCGTAGGCAAGTCCACGGTCAGCGTGAATCTCGCGTTCGCGCTCCAACAGATCGGGGGCTGGATCGGGCTCGTGGATGCGGATATCCTCGGCCCGAGCATCCCTGGCATGCTGGGGCTTCCGGTGGGTCAGCCGCCCACGACCACCCCGGACGGCAAGATCGTCCCCGCCGATTGCCACAACCTGAAAGTGATGTCGATGGGCATGCTGACCGGGGACGACAACCCGGCCATCTTGCGCGGACCGATGGTGGGCAAGTACCTGAAAATGTTCATCGGCGCCGTGCAGTGGGGACGCCTGGACTACTTGATTCTCGACCTCCCGCCCGGGACCGGTGACACCCAGCTGACGCTGGCGCAGAGCTACCCTTTGTCGGGTGCGATCATCGTGACGACGCCGCAGGACGTGAGCCTGAAGATCGCCCGTCGCGGTTTGCGGATGTTCGAGACCGTGCATGTCCCCATACTCGGCATCATTGAGAACATGAGCACCTTCACGTGTCCTCACTGCGGAAAGGGCACAGACGTGTTCCGCAGTGGCGGCGGTGAGCGGATGAGCAGGGAGCTCGGCGTGCCGTTCCTGGGCGCAATCCCCTTGGACGCAGACATCGTCATAGGCGGCGATAAAGGCCGCCCGATTGTCCTGGAGAAGCCGAACTCAGTTGCTGCTATGGCTTACCTGGCAATTGCCACGGAACTGGCTGGCCGCCTCCAGGGACTTCCAACCACGGGGCTGAAGCCGTTCGCGTGGACCTGGGAAACCGGCAAGGGCGAGCCTCGCTGGGTCGAGAGTGCCATCCGACCATCGGGCTCGCGAACGACGGCGATTGGCTTCCGCCTGCGCGACGCTCGCACGCTGTCCGTGCTCTGGGAGGACGGCCAGCGGAACGACTTCGACGTCCGGGACCTCCGATTGGCGTGCCGATGCGCGGTCTGTGTCGAAGAGATGAGCGGGCGCCCTCTCCTGGATCCAAAGAGCGTGCGACCGGACGTAACCCCCCGCACGATCACCAGCGTGGGCAACTACGCCATCACCATCAGCTGGAACGACGGTCACAGCACGGGGATCTACTCGTTCGAGCACCTGCGGGCCTTCGGTGAACGCGGTGCAGCCAGGGTTGTGGAAGATGTCTGAGGTCCTATCCATCGACCCGACGACCACCATCCGCGCCGAGACATCACAGGCCGACCCCGACATGTGCAAGTTTACGGTCAGCCGGACGGTGCATCCGGGTGGTCCGTTCTTTTTCGACAGCAAGGATCGGGCATCCGGCTCGCCCCTCGTCGAGCGACTCTTCGCCCTTTCGGGCGTTTCCCATGTGCTCGTGGCCGAGACCGTGGTGACGGTTGGAAAGGACCCGAGTGTCGCGTGGTCGGCGCTGAAATCGGCAATCGGCGCGGCCATCCGGACGCAGCTGCTCACAGGTGTGCCCGCGATCTTCGAGGCTCCTCGCAACGCAGGTGCGCGGGGGCGAACCGACGGCGAGATTCGTGCGTGCGTTCAGGAACTCCTGGACCGCGAAGTGAATCGTTCCATCGCAAGCCATGGCGGAAAGATCTCAATCGCCGACGTTCGGCACGGCAACCTATTCATTGTGATGAGCGGAGGCTGCCAAGGTTGCGCTGCCTCTTCCGTAACCTTGCGACAGGGGTTCGAGGTCATGGTGCGCAGGGTGGCACCGGAGATTGTCGACATCGTGGACACGACGGACCACGCGGCCGGCGAGAAACCCTTCTACCAGCGCACGGTCTAGGAGAGGTCGATGGCGAAGCGAGACATAGGGACAAGAACCATGACCAATTCCGAGATTCAGGATCGGACGTGCGTTCGACCTTCGTTTCGAAGCCGCGGATGCTGCAGAACCGGCCAACCTCGGCGGCCCGTCGGAGAGCGTCGATCATGGCGACTCCGAACTGATCCTAAAGCAGCTTCACACGCTTCGGACCAAGCCTGGCGCTGACGCACTGGCCGCACCAATCAGCGCTCGATGGTGCCGGTGCGGCGGATCTTCTTCTGCAATAGCATGACCCCGTAGAGCAGCGCCTCCGCGGTCGGCGGGCAGCCGGGAACGTAGATGTCAACCGGCACGATGCGGTCGCAACCCCGCACGACCGAATAGGAATAATGATAGTAACCGCCGCCATTGGCGCAGGAGCCCATGGAGATCACGTAGCGCGGCTCCGGCATCTGGTCATAGACCTTGCGTAAAGCAGGCGCCATCTTGTTGCAGAGCGTGCCGGCCACGATCATCACGTCGGACTGACGAGGTGACGCGCGCGGGGCGAAGCCGAAACGCTCGGCATCGTAGCGCGGCATCGACATCTGCATCATCTCGATCGCACAGCAGGCAAGTCCGAACGTCATCCACATCAGCGAGCCGGTGCGCGCCCAGGTGATCAGTTCGTCGGTCGCGGTAACGAGAAAGCCCTTGTCCGCAAGCTCGTTGTTGAGGGTCCCGAACGAGGGATCGTCGGCGCCAATCGGTCGGCCAGTGCGTGGATCGAGGATTCCCTTCGGCGGCGGCGTGACCAGCGGCGGGGTGACGTTTGTCATTCCTTGCGCTCTCCGTACATGCGGAGGTTTTCGAGCGGGAGCCTGAGCAAAACATCAGGCCATCGCCGTCTCAACGCCCGTTTGGCGGACATTGGCTTTATCTGTGGCATTGGCCGTTCCGTTGTTGCTCTACCGCCCTTTCTTACGCGGGACGCCACCCCGAACTGCAAATCGGCCCTTTCCCGGGACGTCCGAATTCGACTGGCAATCCTCGATGTGGGTTGGAGCCACAGCGCCCTTAACGGGCTGCTCGATGCCGCTGGAGGGTATTCTGACCGACCGGTCACCAGCGCTGGACGCGCCACCTTCGTCGTCCCACCTTGAAATGGCATTGCTTTGGTTCGAGCATCGGCGAGCCGACGCGTTTCGAAGATGCGCCGCTCGCGTTTGTTGAGCATGGTGAGCGCATCGGACAGCGTCTTGCGGCGGTTATCGAACTCCTCGCTCGCGGCGAGCGTCGTCTCCTGGTCCGGGGATTCGTCTACCAGCCAGTCCTGCCACTCGCCGTCCTCGCGGATCGCGGCGTTGAGCGAGGCGTCGCCGCCGAGCCGCCGGTTCATGTAAATCACGTCCGTTTCGGTGACGCCGATCCGCCGGGCGATGATCTTCACCTGGTCCCGCCGCATATCGCCATCGTCGAGGATGGAGATTTTGCTCTGGGCCTTGCTGAGGTTGAAGAACACCTTCTTCTGGTTGGCCGTGGTGCCCATCTTCACCAGCGACCACGAGCGCAGGATGTATTCCTGGATCGCCGCCTTGATCCACCACACGGCGTAGGTGGCGAACCGGAAGCCCTTCTCCGGCTCGAAGCGCTCGACCGCCTGCATCAGGCCGACATTGCCCTCGGAGATCGCCTCGGAGATCGGCAGGCCGTAGCCGCGATAGTCCCTGGCGATCTTGGTCACGAGCCGCAGATGGCTGGTGACCAGCTTGTGCGCCGCGTCGCGATCGCCGTGCTCGCGCCAGCGCTTGGCTAGCATGTATTCTTCCTGGCGCTCCAACATCGGGAACCGCCGGATTTCCTCAAGATAATGGGTGAGGCCGGGTTCGGCCGTAAGGAACGGCAGGGCCGCGTTGCGGGCCATGATCAAGCCCTCCAACTAGTTTCGAAACAAAATTATCTGCATCCGATCGGTTGTCAAGTTGATTTCGAAACACTATCATATTTTTCGAAGAGGTAATCATGTCAGCACGCGAAACGGCAGAGCTCCTGCTGCAGGTGGGACGGCTCGTACAAGCTGAGGGCTATGACGGCGAACTCAGTCCGGCCCAATGGATGGCGCTCCGCTTCTTCGCCCGAGCCAACCCGTTCTCGCGGACCCCGTCGGCATTCGCGGAATTTCAAGCGACAACCCGCGGCACCGCGACACAAGCCATTAAGGCGCTTGAAGCGGGTGGGTACTTGGTCCGACAGCGATTCAAGACGGACGGGCGAAGCGTAAGTCTGCGACTGACGAGCAAGGGCAAAAAAGCGCTTGCACGCGATCCGTTCGAGGCTCTGGTGCGCGCCGTGGATTCGCTCGATGCGACAGAGCGAACTGCGATGCGTCGCGCCCTGCACCAAGTGCTGTCCACTCTAGCTGCGAGTGGGGCGGATCGGCGCTTCGGTGTTTGCCCGGACTGCACCCACTTCGGCAGAGAGATGCGCGGCAACCTGCCGAGCACGGGCCCCTCGGCCGCTGAATGCCTGCTCCTCGGTGTTCCGATTCAGCCAGAGGACATAGGTCTTCTGTGCGTCCATTTTCAACCAACGAACGAGCACCGCGAGGACGGACGGACACCATGAATGAGTTCGCCACTGCGATCTGCTGAAAGGACGCTTAATTGACCTTCGTCGTCAACGAGAGCTGTATTCGCTGCAAAATCATGGACTGCGTCGACGTGTGCCCCGTGGACTGCTTCTACGAGGGCGAGAACATGCTCGTCATCCACCCGGACGAATGCATCGATTGCGGGGTCTGCGTGCCGGAATGCCCGGTCGACGCGATCAAGCCTGACACCGAGCCGGGGCTTGAGAAATGGCTGTCGCTGAATGCGGAATACGCGAAAATCTGGCCAAATATTACGGTCAAAAAAGCGCCCCCGCCCGACTCCAAGGAGTGGGAGGGGAAGCCGGACAAACTCCAATACTTCTCGCCAAATCCCGGCGCGGGTGATTGAGGCGGACAGCGCCCGCGCCGCAACATTCACCTTCGCAGTTTGCGAGCCTTATGCGGGCGAAGGTTGACACGAAGGGCAGGCAACATGACCGAAGATCTTGCTAGCAAAACCTGTACTCCCTGTCGCGGGGGAATACCCCCACTCACGCGCGAGCAAGCTGAGCTCTTTCACGCACAGGCCCCAGACTGGCAACTGGCCGAGGAAGCTCACCGCATCGAGCGGAGCTTCCGGTTTCGCAATTTCCGCGAGCCGCTTACCTTTGTTCAGGAGATTGGTGAACTCGCGGAAGCCGAAGGCCATCATCCGAATATCAGCTTCGGTTGGGGCAATGCGACGGTCTCTCTGCAGACCAAGAAGATCAAGGGACTGCATGAGAACGACTTCATCATGGCCACCAAGATTGACCGCATATTCGCTCGGACGGCCACGGCGTGAACGAGTTCTGGTTGTCCTGCAACTTGCGCCCCTTTTTCGGGGCCGAGCGCGTTCTTCGACGAGCAGCAAACTGATGCAGCGATGCGATAGCCGTTGGAGCCCTGCTGCGATTGGGGTCAGAGCAACCTGCACTTCCGCCTTTGGGGCACAAAAGCTGGCGTAACGGGCGAACCCATGAATGTCCGTTTGTTGGAGTGAAGCGGTCGTGCCGCGGAGATGTCGATACTGCCGCTTTTGAACTGCCCCGGACATTCAGAAATGGATCACTCTCGATCCAGAAGCGAGTATACGTCGGGCAGTTCCGAGTCGCTTCTCGGCGATAAGCTTGGGAGCGCACGGGGTTTCGATGGCGATCCCGCAGCGTTGCCGGACGCTGAACGGCAAATGGTCTAGTTTCAAGCGACTTTCCGAGTTGATCGGTGATACCACGGCTCAATCGGGCTGTCGTTGACTCTTCAGCATGCCAGCGAAGGTCTTTGCGAACGAGTGAGCGTCGCCCGGCCATCTCGCCGAAACGTAATTGCGATCTTGGACGACAAAGGCCGGCGTCGCATCGTCCATCGAATCACGCTTCAGGCCCGAAGTCTTTCGACGATAGTGCGGATCTGTCCTGGGGACATCGCGGAAATCTTGCGCGCATGCAAGCGAGCGCGTCACTTCCTGCTGCACTGACATGAAGCCCTTCGGTTGTCCGTCCTGTTCCAGATAGGTCCGATAATAGTTTGGATCCCAGAATCGCGTGATGCGCGCAACCGACCACGCACTGCTTTCGAACGCCCAGGTCAAAGCAGTCGTCCGGTATCCGTTGAGAACCGAGCGCCCCGTCCGCTTCGAGATCCCGCGCGCCGCCAGGAGCACGCCGTGACAGATTGCCGCCACCGGTTTCTCTTCATCGAAAAAATGGGCGACGAGCCGTTGCAGGATATCGCTTTCAAGGTAATTGCGCATGCCACGTGCACGATGACCGCCAGGCAACAACAACGCATCAAACGCCATTGGATCGATGGCATCCCAGCGCTGCGGCGCGACATAGTTTGGATCGACGATCATCTTAGCGTAGGCTTGTCGTGCATCGCGATTCGCTCGCATCAAAAGCCCTAGGAGGGGCAGATTTCGCAATAACGGAATTTGCCCCCAAAGATCCAAGCCCCTTCCTGTCAGCATCATGTCGTCGGCAACGGCCGGCCGACCGTCGGGCGTGGCAAAGCGGACGACGTGTCCGGCGTTCACGAGCACTTGCCAGCTCACCGCAGCTTCACTCGGATCGAAATCCAGTGCCGGTAACAGGAAAAGAACGCGCGCCATCGATCCTCGTCGGTGATTCGTATTGCCGCCGTGGTCGTCTGCGTCTGGCAGGAACAACGGGAATACTCGTTTCCTCAGATCCAGTTCGCCGTCTTCATTTTCGGCATCGGCGTTTGGGCCGCGAGCCTGTGTCTGTTCCTGCGCGGCCCGAGCCGCATCCAACCGCCAGAAGCCTTAGCCGGCGTCCTCCGCTTCATCGGCCGGCACACTCTGGAAATCTACGCCATCCAGCTAGCCGGCTCCGAACTCCTTGTAAAGTTGGTGCCCGATGTCGCCCCCTGACCCGAGACCGGATCGTCGCCAAGGCAAGAGAAGCTATCGTAGCGGCGAAACAGCCATAATTGCTCACGATCTACCGCGGCGTAGATTAATAGCGGGGATGTTAATCGGAAACGCGATCATTGGCTGGTTCGCGGTATTCTCACTGGCAATCCACGAATGTGTCTTCGGATGTTTGAGCCTGGCCGCCGATCCATGTCCGCTTCTCTAATCGGCCATTTGGGGTCAAGCGCTTTTAGACTATCCGCCAGTGCAATGTCGATGTCGCTCGCGGGCTCGTGAGATCTTGGTCTTGGCCGGATGTCCCACTACGTTACGTAACGGATGTTAAGGTCTGAGACCTTTCGGTATTCGAGGCGTGCAGCAAACGTCTCTGCACCGACGAAGCACCATCTGGATCTGATAACGTTACTCGGTTCATATTCACACTTCACGCCCGCTAAATTCTTGGCGGTATGCCTGGCGTTGTATGAACTTGCCGAAACCCTTCCCGCCGACAAGCCTGCCATCATTTTACGATACATAGGCCGCGCACCATCGTAAGCTCCGGCCATCCAGTGACATTGAGGCATTGAGGCCCTCATACGGCGTGTAATCCGAGGCGTCCTTCGACAGCACGTAGGTGAGCTCCACCTTCTTCTTCGGATCTCAGATAGCACGGTGGCCGCTCGCCGTTAGCTATTGATTCTTTGCTGGCGCGCCCGGAAGCACGGCTGCCATACCTTCCGGATTGATGTTGAAGGCCAAGAATATCAACGGCTCGTTGCCTGGGTTTCCCCATTGGTGCACGAGAGCGTACGGTTCATAGATCAGGGAACCTGGTCCTCGTGCTTCCGTCTTACCGTCGACCGTATTCGCTCCGGTGCCGGAAATAATATAGTACAGAGCCGCTCCTGACCGATGGTGTGGCGGGTTGGAGGGCATCTGCGCCGGAAATATGACTCGTGTGAGATTGAGATCATAACCGCCTGACTTCAGGTCGGGGATCGGATTCGCTGTGCGATATAATTCTGTCACGGCGGCAGGTGCCGCCTCAACAGGCCGACCCACGTCCACAGCGGGGACAAGGAAGAAGTGGAGAAAAATTGACGGCCCTCCCCTGCCTGCCGTTAGCGCCGCGGTCTTTCCGCCGGCGATAAACAGCCCCTCGCCGGCGTTGAGCGTTTTAGCCTCGCCATCGAGCACGACCTCGGTCGATCCGGACATCTGGTAGAGGATGCCGTTGGCCGCCGAGACGCCGCTCTTCGTGTCCGGCTGAAGAGTGATGCTCTCCGCTTTGAAATGGAGCGGCACCTCCGTGACAGTCGGCAGTTTCGTTGCGGCGATCACTGTTCGTGTAATTGCCGGTGGAGCGGGGGTGGTTTGTGCGGTCCCGGCGGCAGGAAGCGCCATCGCGCCGAGCAACAGTAGTCTGATTGTCCTGAACTGCATGATTGCCTCCCAGGTTCAGCGGATAATCAGAACACCATACGCTCTCCCAGCGCCTCTTGGAATGGCAGGCCGCTTCGAGCTGTTATTGGACAGAAACCGGGAGCAAAGGCCGAGCGAAGCTGAGTTCGTGGCCGTCGGGGTCAGTCAGATGGAAGAAGCGCTCACCCCATTCGGCGTCGCGGCGCGCGGTAGCTGGTTGGTATCCCGCTGCGAGTGCACGGTCGTAAAGTGCGTCAACATCGGCAACGTAGAAGATTACCCGGCCGCACCAGGACCAGCGCCGCCGGCAGGCTGGGCGATGAGATTGAGATAGCTCGTCCCTGCTCGAAAGCTGGTGAATGACGACTCATCGCCGCCATGCAGGACCTCAAATCCTAGCGCGCGGTAGAACCGGACAGCTCGCGGCATTTCGTGGGTGCCCAGTGTGACCGCGCTGATCCTGTGTGTACCAAGAATCTAAATCCGAGCGTATTGATGATGAAGTCCGCCCAAGATAGCGTGCGAACTTATGATGCCGGATCGCTGAACAGGACGAGAAACCGGCGCATCTTTGTGCAAGGATCGATGCGTTCTGACGCAGTTGTAATAATCGGCGTAAGATTTCAGAATCCGGCGCAGATGCTCCTCGCCGAAGACGATGAGGTGATCCAAACACTCACGCCGGATCGATCCTATCAACCGTTCGGCAAAGCCATTCTGCCAAGGTGAGGCTGGTGAAATGGGCTTGTCTCGAATGCCCATGGCGCGCAACCGACGTGTGACGACAGCTCCGTAAATTTGATCCCGATCTCGGATCAAATAGCGTGGAGCCTCATCCCAAGGAAAGGCCTCGGTGATCTGACGCGCGACCCACTCCGCTGTCGGGTTAGTTGTCACGTTGATCCAGACGAGACCTCTGCGATCAAGCCGTATGATGACGAAGCCATACAGCAGCTTGAAGCCGATGGTCGGGACCACGAAAAAGTCCATGGCGGCAATGTCAGGCGCGTGGTTTCGGAGAAAGGTCCACCAGCCTTGGCTCGGCGGTCCACGGCGCTTGACCATGTACTTAGCGACGCTCGACTGCGCGATCTCAAACCCAAGCTTGAGCAGTTCGCCGTGAATGCGCGGCGCACCCCAAAGCAAATTCTCCAAGCTCATCTGCCGGATCAACGCGCGCAGTTCTGTCTCGATTTGCGGGCGCCCTCTTCGTGAACGCGATTTCCAGCGCCAATAGCGACGAAAGCCGTCCCGATGCCAGCGCACCAACGTCTCGGGACGGAGGATCGTGACGACCTGCAGGATCGACGGAAACCAACGATAGAGCTGGATGAAAAACCAGCGATCGTTGTTCGAAAGCTGGGCCCGCCCTCTCACCTTGCGTCGCAAAACGATCAGCTGATGTCGGAGCGCCGCATTCTCTGCCTCAAGTCGGCTCTTCGACTTGAATGGCAAGGCCAGCACGGCCAGAACGAAGCAGATCAGCGCGACCATCGCGCTAACTTAGCCGATTCTATCGCTCAATAAACTCGGATATCGTTTTCGGTACACACAGCTGTAAATATTGCAGAGATGATTAGGGTTCTTCGCAAGAATTTCCCTGCGACCGTCAACTCCGACACTGTGAAGAAACTGGGTCTCGCGTCCAAGAATGAAAGTTACGTTATCAATGCCCTCCAATTTATCGGAATTATCGACGAGGAAGGCAAGAGGACCGGGCTAGGACGTGAGGTTCTCTCCACGCACGATGACGCCGAATTCAAGAAGGCCTTCGAAGGCTTGATAAAGGATGCATACAAAGACCTATTTGAGTTGCGTGGCGAGGAGGCTTGGACCATGAACAAGACTGCGCTGATTAGCTATTTTCGCAGCGCGGACAAGACCAGCGAAGTGATTGGGACTCGCCAAGCGAGTGTATTTCAGACTTTCCGCGGACTCGCTGGCCGCGATCATGCGGCAGTAACCCCATCACAGAAGCCCGCTGGAGCGTCTACTAAGTCTGCCGCAAAAGCACCAAAGCAAAAGGCAACAAAGCCAGACCCCGTAAAATCCAATCCCCCTGATCCATCTGGCGTTAGGGCAAAGAAAGATATGGCACTCACCGTTCGCGTCGAAATTAATCTGCCTGCGGAAGCGAGTGCGGAGACGTATGACAATATCTTCAAGAGCATTAAGGCAAATCTGCTGAATGAGTGACCCCTTCTCGGTCTTTGAGAGGTTTGTGCGTAGTGCAAAGCACGTTGGGCAGCGCAATTTGTCCGAACCGCACGAGGTCCACCCATTCGATGAGCGTAATATCCATCCCGATATCGCAGCAGTGTCGGTGAAACTTTTTGACGACGGTCATTATTCGCAGGCCACGTTTGAAGCATTCAAGCTTCTCGACAATAAGGTGCAGGATGTTTCAGGTATCCCGGAGAGCGGCTACAAGCTCATGATGTTAGCGTTCAACGAGGCAAGTCCGAAGATAAAGTTGAACGACCTTTCCACGATCAGTGACAAAGACGAGCAGATGGGGTTTAGGTTCGTTTTTGCTGGCTCAATGTCAGCGATACGAAATCCTCGCGGCCATGACATAAGAGCAGATCCAATCGATCTCTGTCTTGATCATCTATCCTTTGCATCGGTTCTGCTGCGAACCTTTGAGGGCCGCAAGTCGCCGCCACCTTAAGGGATCGATACAAGGCACAGGCGTCTGTTTAGTGCCGTTTCGGGATTGCCCATCCGAGGCCCGCCGCAGCCGGAACCACTTTCGCAATATCCCCGTTATCTAAGTCGGGCCACGCGCGCCCCCCGTTCGTGGCCCGGCACGGTCCTGCCTTACACACCGCGCCCCCAGCCCAAAGGCGGGACCGTGCTTTCGATCCTTCATGCCGGATGACGCGCAAAAATGGGGAGCGGCGGTGGATCAGGCAATCGCGGCTGGCATCTCTCTCAATCGTCGAAATCGTCGTCGTCACCCCTCGACACTACGGCGGGCGCACGCTGCAGAAATTGGGGCGTGTGATTGCGCGGTTCGCGCGGAGCTGGGCGCTCGGATAGAGTTTCCCCCTCAAGAGGGCATACCACACCGCCGTAGGTTGAGGGTTAACGCGAAGGCGCACGGATGCGCCTTATCGCAGCGGGCCGTCGAAGATGTGGCTCAAGTCGAAGAACCCGGCGAGCGCGGCGGTGCGCCGGGAGCGTGAGGAGGAGTGGCGCTTGACCCGCCCACGGTCATCAGATGCATGAACCTCGGCAGCATCGACGTGATGCGCCTCGACCGGACGCCAGTCGCGTCACGTTGCCTGCGCATCAAGCTGTATTTCGATTAGAACTTCCCTTGAAGAAGGGATCAAGCTTCACAGGTTCGCCGGTATCTTTCCAGAACAGTCTTCGACCGAGGCTGGCCGCCACCGCGAGGCGGTGGTGGCCGCCGATCACCGTATGGTCATCCGTTGCTTTCGCGATGATCTCGCCCACTTCGTCCACGATGTTTCTCATGTGCCGCCTCCAATCCAACGTACCGGCCCTGTTGACGCTCCATTCTGGCGACATCATGAAGGCCGGGACAGACAATCGGATGCCGCTGAACACTTGAAGGGCATGGCCTATCACGAAGCTGGCCATGTTACCGCTGCAACATCAACGGCTTCCAGAAGCATAGTACAGGCGGGCTGGATGCCCCTGTTCAGACGCATCCAGCCCTGACACGACGGTCACCGGCCTATTGTGACCGACGCGGTTGAGGCGGGGCCGGATGTCCCCCCATGCGTCAACAAAGTCGGCATCACCGGTGTCGCCGATGCGGACGCCGAAGCCTTTGGATACTTTCGATCGGTGGTCGCTTGGGCCGAATTGGAGTATCGTCGATGAGCAAGTTCGACGGCTTGCACCGCCGCATATCGACAGTCCACGCCTCATTCCCGATCTCTGCGTTTCATATATGAAACTCCTTGCTTGGAACCTGAATCATCGAGCTGCACGCCGACAAATTCCCCCGTGGATCGCTGCGGCTATCAATGAACAGGCTCCAGATATCCTTGTCCTGACGGAGTATGTTGAAGGACCAGACCACGATTTCTTTCTCGCCAGTCTCAATGCTGATGGGCTTTCTGAATTCTCCTGCTCGGCCCAGCCTGGCCGCGAGAATCAGGTGCTCATTGCTTCGCGGGATATGCAGCGTCGGTATGAGCTGATAGCGCCCGACATTCACCCCTCAGTGCCATCGAATAGCTTGGAAGTGTGGTTGGGAAATCCCGAGCTGGCTGTTCTCGGGTTTCGAATGCCCGCGTTCGATGCGAAGGAGCATGGACTGAAGCGTCTGACGTGGAATTGGCTTCTTGGCGAAACTGATCGACTTCGCGCTGGTTCGGCGTTGATTGTAGGGGACTTCAACACTGCCCCCGGCGATTCCAAGGCCCGTTGCGGTGACTGTTTCGCAAAACTCACTCAAGGCGGGTGGCAACATATCCGGCCGGTGTCGGGCTACAGTTGGCGCCATCCGCAGTTCGGGACTGAAAGGCAGATCGACCACATTTTTCTTTCCGCTTCTTTGGTCCCGAGACGAGTGGAGTACTTGTGGGAGTTTGAGCGACTAGTCCCAGAGGGCGCGTCTCGGAAGGTCGGAAGCCCCGATCATGCTATGCTTGTTTGTGAGTTTGATCAGGCTTCTGAGAACCCAGGATTGTCACGGACAAAAAGCTAATCGAGGTTTTCAGCGATGCAATCGATAGACGGCAATTCCGAAGCCTCACTCAACGAAGCGTGCGCTGAGTTGCTCAAGATATTTTCTGAGCCGCGCCGAGCGGACGCGGACGCTAAGTAATCTGAATGAGTCCGTTCAGCCTTTCGAGCGGGTGCGGATCATGAAGGTTTCGTAGGAGTATTCCGCAACCTGCCACCAGAGATTCCCGTCATTGCGGAACTCCGTTTGCGAATCCAAGATCTTCTTGAAGTCCGGGTTGACCGCGGAGGTCTCGGCGTTGACCTCGTTCGACGCCTTCAGGCAGGCTTCCATGATCGCCTGGCTGAATGGGCGCAGCTGGGTCCCGGCCGCCACCAGGCGCTTTATCGCCTGCGGATTGCGCGCGTCATATCGCGCCTGAACATCCATGTTGGCATAGCCGCAGGCTATCGTGAGCAGCGATTTATAAGCCTTCGGCAAGGCATCCCACTTGTCCGAGTTGATGAAGAAGTGCAACGCCGTGCCGCCCTCCCACCAGCCGGGATAGTAATAGTATTTGGCAATCTTGAAGAAGCCGAGCTTCTCGTCGTCATAGGGACCGACCCATTCGGTCGCGTCGATGGTGCCCTTTTCCAGGGCCGGGTAGATATCGCCGCCCGCGATCTGCTGCGGAACGGTGCCGAGCTTGGCAAGGGTCTTGCCGGCCCATCCGCCGATCCGGAATTTGAGGCCATTGAGGTCGTCGACGGTGTTGATTTCCTTGCGGAACCAGCCGCCCATCTGGGTGCCGGTATTGCCGCCGGCGATAGCGTATGTCTTGTACTTCTTGCCGAACTCGTTGAGCATGTCCTGACCGCCGTGATCCTGAAACCAGGCATTCTGCTGGCGCGAGTTCAGACCGAACGGAACGGAGCAATAGAGCGCGAAGGTCGGGTCCTTGCCGATGAAGTAATAGGCGGCGGTGTGACACATCTCGACCGTGCCATTGCCCACCGCGTCGACCACCTGCAAGGCTGGAACGATCTCGCCAGCGGCGAAAGTCTGGATCTGGAATTTATTGTCGGTGGCTTCCGCGACGTATTTCGAAATCGTCTCCGACGCGCTATAGGGAACGTCGAGCGACTTTGGCCAGCTCGTGGTGCAGCGCCACTTCAGCTCGGGCATCGACTGCGCGACGGCCGGCGCCGCGATAGTGGTGGACGCGGCAAGCCCAGCGCCCGCGGTCTTCAGAAATTCGCGGCGTTTCATGGCGTTTCCTCTCTCAATATATTTCTGTTCTGGAATTGCCAGCCCAGTGGCAATGTTGCGCGGCGGGCCGCTCCCCGGCGATCAAGGTCTTCAGTAGCGCCGACTTTCATTGGAAGAACCCTGGCAAGCCCTTGACGGTACCAGACGTTGGGGGTCCCGGGTAGCCATAGGAATTGACGAAGTCCACCGGACTGACGCCGTCCCATCGACGCTGCTCGCGAGCGCCGACGAAGTGATTGAATAAGGTCTCTAATTGCTGCGGTGCACGAGTTTGAAGATGGCGGCACATCTCGGAATTGGGCGTTACGTCTGACGTGGGTCTGCGAAGCGTTCCAAAGCCGACATTGACTAACCGTTGCGCGCCAATCTCGATTTATGAGTACGCGGCCTCCCCGTCCCCGTCGTAAACCTTAGGGCATAGATACCCGGATCTTGGAAACTCTGCATCGGTAATGTGAACGCGGTCTGCATGGAGTGACCATTCCTTCACGCATTCGCTTTCACAGAAACTGACCTTGGCCAAGTCTGCGGCCTTCAACTTGTCTGCAGCATCGACTTCCATCGAACGCTGGCAGATTTCAGTTTCGTGTCCGTTTTCGCCAAGCACGACTTTCATGAAGCGAACTACATACCGTGCCATTGAAGCCTCCCTAGGCAATTTGTGAAGGACATACACGGGAACCGCGTCCCGCTAAGGACCGCTCGGTAATGCCTTGTGCAAGCCAAATCGTTGGATCGTGCAACAGATTGATCTTTGAGCAAGCCAATGCCTGCGAAGCCGCGAAGTAAAGGTGATGCAGCATACGCAAGAACCGCCAAGGTTTCCCTCGACGGCTCGTCCCGTTGCGTTTGCGTGCAGAGGTGTGCTGCGTCGAGCGGTCCTCGAACGCGGCCCGTGCCTCTTGTTTGGACGCACGGCCTCAATGAGGCGGCCGGTGCGTTGCCAGTGTGTCGGGCCAACGATCCCCGATAGCGTGGATGTGTGACTGGCGCTGATGCTGTTCAAGCCAGCGTTGCTGTCCTATGGTGAAATAGCCGGGCCAAAAAGGGCGACCCTTGCGAGCCGCCCCTCTGTTGTCGTGTGGTCTTGTCGTCTCAGGCTGCACATGCCTTATGACGCATCTCTCTCACTCGTCGAAATCGTCGTCATCATCACCCCTCGGCGCCACCGTGGTCGCACGCTGCAGGAATTGCGGCGCGTGTTGGCGCGGTTCGCGCGGGGCCGGACGCTCGGACGGATCGCGGCCGACCTTCGACTTTAATTCCACAAGGTCGGTGAAGACATCAGCCTGCCGGCGCAGCTCATCGGCAATCATCGGCGGCTGGCAGGAAATGGTCGAGACCACGGTGACGCGGACGCCGCGGCGCTGCACCGCCTCGACCAGCGAGCGGAAGTCGCCGTCGCCGGAAAACAGCACCATCTGGTCGATATGTTGGGCGAGTCTCCATGGCATCGACGGCAAGCTCGACGTCCATATTGCCCTTCACCTTGCGGCGGCCGCTGGCGTCGATGAATTCCTTGGTCGCCTTGGTAACGACGGTATAGCCGTTGTAGTCCAGCCAGTCGATCAACGGGCGGATCGATGAAAATTCCTGATCTTCGATGATTGCTGTGTAGTAGAACGCGCGCAACAGCGTGCCGCGACTTTGGAATTCCTTGAGTAGGAGCTTGTAGTCGATATCGAAACCGAGCGTCTTGGCTGTTGCATAAAGGTTGGCGCCATCGATGAACAGCGCGATCTGGTTTGAGGAAGATGGCATTTGGGTACGCCCTTTTACAAAAAGATGCCGCAGGCAAGGCCCGCTAATTCACACTCGGCTCGGATATTGGCGAAGGCAAAAAGTTGACCCGGCCTCCCAAGCGATGTTCGACAATCAAACCGCAAGTAGGGATTAATGTCGCAAATAAATGCGAGCGAGTGAAGGCAAAAGGCGCAACTTCAGCGCGCAGCCTTTCTTCCGGGTACTCCGGTTTGACCCTAAGCCTCGGCTTCAAGATTGGAACCGGTCTACATCTAAATATTTTAAGTTTCAAATAGTTTCTTCAGGGCTCCGAGGCGTGCTGAGCTGGATCGATCGATACGGCGCGGACAGCAGCAGTAGGAAGAGCGCCCTGTAAGCTTTGTATTTGGCAGCGGGTCGGCTGCTTTCCGAACCCTGCATGACGACAGCCCCCTCGGTTGTGCACACGCACCACCGCCATGTTCGGCCGCGCCTCTTCAAGGCCAGTTCAAAAACTGGAAACTGATCCAGGCATCGCGATTGTGCCTTGCGAAGTGCTTTCAAAGGGAGCCCCCGAAACGAAGAAAACTCACTTACTCAGTTGGTCTGTGGAAATGCATAGCTGGTTTGACAAAATGCGATCGCTTTTTCGTGTAGTGAATCCGGGAAGTTGCGGGGTCACAAAACTTTTTCCGGCCGCGAGGAGCTTCTGTGCGGGGTCCTATGGTCCCGCCCCGGTGCTGCTACCCCGGCCAAAAGGCGGCGCTGGCCGCCCTCGCCTGTTCGATAAGGATTTTCAGCCCGGCCATGCCGAGGTTTCCCCGGGGGGTTTTATCCCGAAAATCAATAAAACATCAACTAAATCAATGTCATATGGCGGAGAGAGTGGGATTCGAACCCACGATACGGATATTGGCCCTTCCAGTGACTATTTGCTCAGAATTGACTGGCTTTCGGGCTTGATCGGAGCGTTGCTGTGGTGACTTGGGGCGGCTGAGGCGCGCTTCGGGATCCTGCCCTGCCGGGTGATTTGCCCGGGCGGGGCTGAGGTGGTGCGGCGGATGGCGTCGCGCAAACCTCAGAGGATCCCATGACCAAGCCCAAATCCAAGCCGAAGGCTGCGACCCGCTCAACCGTCCGAAAGACCAGCAAGTCCACGTCTCGCACAGCGATCGCGCCTGCATCGTCAAAGACCGCGACGCGGCCCGACACCAAGCACGCCCGCATCATCGCGATGCTGCGGACGCCCGCTGGCGCAACGATCGCTGCGATCATGACCGCCACGGATTGGCAGCAGCATTCGGTGCGCGGCTTTCTCGCCGGTGTCGTCCGCAAGAAGCTCGGTCTCAATCTTGTTTCCGAACAAACCGACAAGGGTCGGGTCTATCGCATCAAGGATGGCAAGGCTTCGTCCGCCGCCGTCGATCGCGTGAAGCAGGCGGCCTGATGCGATGCAGAAGAAGCGTCGCAACGGTCGTGCCTCGACCAAAACGTCCGTTGAGGACGAGATCGCGCATCTGCGCGGTCTCGATCTCAAAGGACTTCGATCACGATGGCAGAGCGTCTTTCAGAGACCGCCGCCCGATCATCTGACCGCGGCATCTGCTGTTTGCGGTCATCGCCTATCGGCTTCAGGCCGATCGCCTTGGCGATCTCGATCACGCAGACCAGGCAGGTGCTCGATCGGACGGACTGCGAAGGAAGCCGGACCGGCAATGTCCGCGCGTCTGGTCAGCTTCGATCAGAAGCGAACCGAGCTTACGCCCGGGACGGTCTTGGTCCGGGAGTGGGATCGACAGTCGCAGCGGGTGATGGTGATGGCTGACGGCTTTGCCTGGAACGGCCAGACCTATGACAGCCTCTCCAAGGTCGCCTTCGCGATCACCGGCACCAAATGGAACGGTCCGCGCTTCTTTGGCCTGAGGGATAAGGAAGATCGATCGGCGACGGAGGCTCGGCCATGAAGGCTCCTTCGATCAAACCGGTCCGCTGCGCGATCTATACCCGGGTCTCCACCGAGCATGGGCTCGACCAGGAGTTCAACTCGCTGGATGCCCAGTACGAGGCCGCCTCCGCCTACATCAAAAGCCAGGCCCATGCCGGCTGGACCCTGATCCGGTCCCGCTATGACGACGGCGGATACTCCGGTGGGTCGACCGACCGCCCCGACCTGCAGAGGCTGCTGGACGATATCCGCGCCCGGAAGATTGATGTCATCGTCGTCTACAAGGTCGATCGCCTGACGAGATCGCTGGCCGACTTTGCCAAGCTGGTCGAACTGTTCGATGCCCATGGCGTCTCGTTCGTCTCGGTCACCCAGCAGTTCAACACCACGACCTCGATGGGCCGGCTGACCCTCAACGTGCTCCTGTCCTTTGCCCAGTTCGAGCGGGAGGTCACCTCCGAGCGCATCCGCGACAAGATCGCTGCCTCCAAGCGAAAGGGCCTGTGGGTCGGCGGTACCCTGCCCCTCGGCTATGAGATGAAGGACGGCAAGATCGCCATCGTCGAAGAAGAGGCCGAACGGGTCCGATCTGATCTACCGGCGCTACCTCGAACTCGGCGGCGTCAATGCACTGGTGCGGGACCTCAGGGAGCGCAATATCCGAACCAAATCAAGACTGCTCGCGACCGGTGCGACCCGCGGCGGCATCCCCTTCGGCCGTGGCTCGCTGTTCTACCTGCTGCGCAATCGCTTCTATATCGGCGAGGTCAAATACAAGGACGAGATCCTGCCCGGCGAGCAGCCGCCGATCATGGATCGCGCGCTGTTTGAGGCGGTCCAGCAAAAGCTCACGGATCAATGGTCCACCCGATCCACGGCGCGGAACCAAGTCCGACCATCTGTTGACCGGACTGCTGTTCGACGATGCCGGTCATCGCATGGTCCCGACCCACGCCACCAAGGCCGGCATTCGCTATCGCTATTATGTCTCGCTGCCGCACCTGCATGGAGAATCCAAGACCGCATCAGTCGGATCGGTCTCCCGTGTTCCGGCGACCGACATCGAAGACATCATCGTCAAGTCTCTCAACGAGCATCTTATCGCTCAGAAGGAGACAGCCGGCCTCCAGCGCAGCGCAACGTCGGGGACCGCAAAGCGTTGCACGGAGCTGGTCGCGCGCATTGATGTGCATGAGGATCGTCTGGCTGTTCGGTTGAAGTCAGCAGACGACGAAGAAACATCTGACTCGGCCGACGATCATCTACTCTCGATCCCGTGGCAGAAGCCGCCGTCCAGGAGATCCCGGCAGATCCTGCTCCCGCACGGCATTCCCAGAAGCGAAGTCCGTCCGACGCGGATCGAACGTCGCGCGCGCCTCGTCAGCGCCATCGCCCGAGGTCGTCGCTGGCTTGACGAAATCGTCTCGGGCTCGGTGACCGACGTTCAGCAGATCGCGACACGTCAAAAATGCAGCGTGCGCCAGGTCAACATGACGATCTCGCTCGCGTTCCTCGCACCAGACCTCGTGCGCGCCGCGGTCGAAGGTCGTTTGCCACGCGGCATTGGAGTCGAGCGACTTCGCGATGCTGCCAGCCGAATGGAGCCGGCAGTTCGAAGCCCTCGGATTAAATCCGCAATAACTACGGACCGGGCTCGAAACGACGCGCTTTTGGCCTCCAAAGACTCCCAAAATTCCCGGCGCCGACCGGCATTGGCCGTCGAAACCCTGCCGCGGGGAACGGAATTTTTGGATGCAGAGACGGGAGGCTAAAAATCGGCCTGAGAGACCGCAAGTGTCACCGGAGACCGAAAGAGCGGAACGATACCGGCGAAAATCCCCACAGAAACGGCCTATCTCGAGTCGGCGCCGGGATTTGCGGTTTCGTAGGACTGGATGGTGGAGATGGTATGGATCGAACTGGCTGCTCCCCACGCAGTCCATCGAACCGCGTCTCTGCCACCCGCCTTGATCGCTACGATATCGCTTTCGCTCCGCGCGGCGCGCGGATCGGCAACTCCGCCTGAACGTGCACCAAGCGCGGCGATATGAGGAAGATGCGGTCGCCCAGCAGGCATCGCTCGCTTCGTCCGAATGAATTGGCCGGTCGATCCTGCGTTAGCCCCACGGCCGCGATGGCTCCATCGTCGCAAGCTGCTTCGAGGGAGCCGAGGATTTGAATCGCTGGACGGTTGCCAACGACTGGGCGGTCGCCTATCGAAAGTACTCGCGGGCACTGCGTCGCTGACGGGAAGCGCGAGCGCAGCGCAGGTCTCCCAATCCGGTTGGGGGACTGGCGGCAACAGCGGCAACACAAATGAGGCCACAGCAGGAACCATCGACCCAGGAAGTACTGGCGGGCTTTGTCGAGCGTGTCACCTTCCATAATAGCGAGAACGGCTTCTGCGTTCTGCGGGCAAAGGCCCGTGGCCATCGCGATCTGGTCACGGTCATCGGCCACGCCGCCACTATCTCGGCAGGCGAGTGGATTACGGCATCTGGCGAATGGGTCAACGACCACACCCATGGCCAACAGTTCAAAGCGCGCTTCATGCGCACATCAGCGCCGACTTCAATCGACGGCATCGAGAAATACCTCGGCTCCGGGATGATCCGCGGCATTGGTCCGGTCTATGCGAAAAAGCTTGTGCGCGCTTTCGGCGAGAAGGTGTTCGACACGATCGAGGCGGAGCCCGAGCGCCTGCGCGAGGTGACTGGCATTGGCCTGGTACGTGCCAAGCGCATCACCGATGCCTGGGCCGAACAGAAGATCATCCGCGAGATCATGGTCTTCCTGCACAGCAACGGCGTCGGCACGGCGCGGGCGGTGCGCATCTACAAGACCTACGGTGCCGACGCCGTGCAGGTCATGACGGAAAACCCGTACCGCCTGGCGCGCGACATTCGTGGCATTGGCTTCAAGACCGCCGACGCGATCGCCATGAAGCTTGGCGTAGAGAAAACCGCCATGATCCGGGTGCGCGCCGGCATCTCGTATGCGCTGACCGAAGCGATGGACGATGGGCATTGTGGGCTTCCCACCACCGATCTGGTGCCGCTGGCTGAAGAACTGCTTGAACGTTGGAGCAGGCCTCATCCGCACGGCGCTCGACTTCGAACTCGCCGATGGCACTGTGATTGCCGACAGCCTCGGCGAGACCGATTGCATCTTTCTGGCAAGTCTCTATCGAGCAGAGCAGGCCATCGCCGAGAGGCTACTGGCGCTTTCCCGAGCCAAGTTACCCTGGGACCCGATTGACGCCGATAAGGCATTGCCCTGGATCGAGCATCGGATCAGCCTCGAACTGGCGCCAAGCCAGAAAGCGGCCGTCCGTCTTGCACTCGCCTCCAAGGTCCTCGTGATCACCGGTGGACCGGGCGTCGGCAAGACCACCATCGTCAACGCGATCCTGCGTATTCTCGCAGCGAAGACCGTGAAGCTTCTGCTCTGCGCTCCGACCGGGCGAGCGGCCAAGCGCCTGAACGAGACAACAGGGCAAGAGGCCAAAACCATCCACCGCTTGCTCGAAGTCGATCCCAAGGGCGGCGGCTTCAAGCGGAATGCGGAGAACCCGCTCGACTGCGACCTGCTGGTGCTGGACGAGACGTCGATGGTTGATGTGTTGTTGATGCACGCCTTGCTTAAGGCGGTGCCGGAGACCGCCGCTCTGCTCGTGGTTGGCGACGTAGACCAGCTGCCCTCGGTCGGCCCCGGTCAGATCCTGGCTGACATCATCACGTCCGGCGCCGTGCCTGTTGTCCGCCTGACCGAGGTGTTCCGGCAGGCCGCGCAAAGCCGCATCATTACCAGCGCCCATCGAATAAACCAGGGATCGATCCCCGATCTCGGAAAGCCGGAGGGCGACAGTGACTTCTATTTTGTACAGGCAGACGATTCAGAAGCCGCCGTGCCGCGCATCATCGAACTGGTGAAGACTCGCATTCCCCAGCGGTTTGGCCTCGACCCCATTCGCGACATCCAGGTGCTGTGCCCGATGAATCGCGGCGGCGTCGGCGCTCGATCGCTCAACATCGAACTGCAGGCGGCGCTGAACCCCGCCGGCGAGCGCAAGGTCGAACGCTTCGGCTGGACCTTCGCACCCGGCGACAAGGTCATGCAGATCGAGAACGACTACGACAAGGAAGTTTATAACGGCGACATCGGCTACATCGACGATGTAGACCCCGAGGCGGGCGAGCTTACGGCCAGCTTTGACGGCCGTGCCGTTACTTACGGCTTTGGTGAACTCGACACGCTGGTGCCGGCCTATGCCGCGACAATTCACAAAAGCCAAGGCTCGGAGTACCCCGCCGTCGTCATCCCGGTGATGACCCAGCACTACACGATGCTACAGCGGAACCTCCTCTACACCGGCGTCACGCGCGGCAAGAAGCTGGTCGTGCTGGTCGGCCAGAAGAAAGCCGTCGCGATCGCAGTGCGCACCGTCTCGGGACGGCGGCGGTGGTCGAAGCTCCACGAATGGCTGGCAGAACCTAAAGGATAATCAAATAATGGCCAGTGATTCGAAGGACTTTCGTGAGCGGCGGCATGTGCAGCTGCTAAAGTCAGGCGGTTGTCGAAACCGCGAGCGCAGAAATAAATCGCGAATATCCACGTACAAATGGGCTATTTAGAGTCAGCTTGCAATTCCGTAGTTTTGAAGGACTAGGTGAAGACATTGCTCAACCCCTGTCGTAGATGAAATCTTGAATATGTACTTCGGGGAAGCATACGCTCGCCCATGTTGGTTCAAAGAAGTCATCATGAACCTCGGCCGACTACGCGGAACCCTTGCGGCCCTGGCTTGCGCCGGGTTTATCACCGTGACGCCGCTCGCCGCGGAGCCCATGGCGCTGGGCCGCTATAATGCCTCAATCGGCGAGAGCTCGATTTCTGGTATTTCGTCGGGCGCGTTCATGGCTGTCCAGTTTGGCACGGCGTGGTCATCTGTGATCAAAGGAGTTGGCATCGTCGCTGGTGGACCGTTCTGGTGTGCCAAAGCCGATGAGGATGACGCAATTACCGGCTATTGGGGCCCCGTTTGGAGAGCCACAGGCTCATGCATGAAGGGACCGGCATCGGATCTGAACATAAGCGATTTTATTGCAAAGGCAGGCGCCAAGGCGGCGTCCGGCGACATCGATCCCCTTACTAATCTCAAAGAGCAAAAAATCTATCTGTTCCACGGCTACAATGACGCCGTCGTGGCCAAGGAGGTTACCGACGCGGCCGCCGAGTTCTATCGCCACTATCTCGGCACAACCATCGGCAACTTATACTACCAAACGACAATCGGAGCCGGCCACTCACTGGTCGTCGCAGACGACAAGCAGGCAACTGGCCTCGATGCCTGCAACGTCAACGATAGTCCGTACATTGACCAGTGCGGCTATGATCAGGCCGGGATTATCTTGCAGCACACCTACGGCGCGTTGAACCCGCCTAACCGGGGCCAGCTTAAGGGTTCGCTGAAGCGTTTTGACCAATCCATTTACACTAAGCCGGACGAGCCCAACTCGTTGAGCCTCGGCGATACCGGCTATGTTTTCGTCCCGGAAGATTGCCAGCGCGGCGATGCCTGTCGCGTCCATATCGCTCTCCACGGATGCCAGCAGGACGTCGGTGACATCGGCCAAAAGTTTGTCGAAAACACCGGCTACAACGCCTGGGCCGACACCAACGGTCTCATTGTGCTCTATCCGCAAACGAGAGTGAGTTCTTTCCTGCCATATAATCCACAAGCCTGCTGGGACTGGTGGAGTTACGTCGATCACGCAGATAGCTACGTGACCAAGTCCGGATCCCAGATTAGGACGATCAAGGCCATGCTCGACGCTCTCACTTCCGGTACAAAGCCGACGCCCACGCCGGTCGGCACGCCCACGGCAGCACCAGCACCTGCGGTGATCGATACGTCGGACACGGGCGCCGATCTCGCCTGGAAACCGATGGAGGGAACAACGACCTACCGCGTCGCGCGCGCCGGCGCGGATAGCCAATTCGCAGTCGTAGGTGAGACCCAGGAATACAGTTTCAGCGACACAGGCCTTGCCCCCCAATCGACCTATCGTTGGCATATTTCGATAGTCGTGAACGGAGTAGAGGGCGCAGCCTCCACTGAGGTCACCGCCACCACCCGGTCAACGCCTGCACCTTGCAATGCGCCCGGTAGCTGCCCGATCAGCAAGTAGAGGCTTCTGGCGCTCAACCCAACCGACAAGGTTAGAGCCCAACCCGCGCTTGCGACCAAAACTCCAATCTACCTTGCCACGAGGCATCAGGACGCCTCTAAACGTCTCTATGACGAACGAAGCCCTGCAATCAGGGGTTTTATCCCCCTCGAATCAGCATAAGCTTGAAAGGGGAAAACTGGAGGCTGACATGGACGACGACAAGCCGATAATGGAGCACGTAACTGACGCTATCACCACCGCGGTTGAAGCAACCAAAACGGTTGCCAAGAAAGCCGTCAGGAAAGTCAAAAAGGCCATGAAAGCGAAAAAATCTGCGAAGAAATCGCAGAAGACGCCTGCCAAAAAGAACGCCGTGAAAACAAAGCCCAAGAAGAAAGCAAAGAAGTCGAGGCGATAGTGCCGCGGTCGGCTCTCAAAGAGGTGCCGAAACAGAAAACCTTGATTGAAAAAATCAAGGATGATTTGAAGAAGCGTGCAGAGTTGAAGGCTAGCCGGATGCTTCTCAAGGAGCCCAGAAAATCGCCAAAGAAATAGCAGGCGCTCGTCGAAATAATCGCAACAGCTAAAAGGCGTCGATTTCGTCCCCCATTTCCTAATCGCGACGCGTTAGAAAGCGGCGGCCGGACCCGCCAACGTCCAGCGCCAGAGCCGTAGGACCGGGAATCCGCCCGGACCCCTAACAGGCCTCCCAGCGGAATGGTTGAGTGCGGAGACAGAGCCAACGAATTCGCCCGCAAGGGCGTCAGGCGCTAGCAGAGACCGCGATCGCAGTATCCCCGCAGAAACGGCCCATTTGCAAACACATATCTGTTCGACGGTCTTGAAGGACTGGGTGGTGGAGAAGATCTGGATCAAAACTGCCTGCTCCCCACGCAGTCATCGAACCCCTCTCCGAACCTCGAGCCAGGAACGGAATTTTTTGCTGCAGAGACGCGGCGGCGAAGTGGGCTCATTTGGCTCGATTGCATGAGCAGAGACTGCGCTAACCAGAGACTTCGGCAGACATGTCTTTGAAATTGCGGCGCTACTGCGAGTGTCCTATTCTACATACAACTACAGAGTGTGGGTGGTGGGCGCGACAGGGATCGAACCTGTGACCCCCTCGATGTCAACGAGGTGCTCTCCCGCTGAGCTACGCGCCCTAAAGCCTTAATGACGGGTTGGGGTCCGTATATCGGCTCCAAAGCGGGCAGGCAAGGCCATAGCGTTTTCGAGCGAAGTGGGTACCCGTTCGCGTGAAGAAAACGCGTCAAAACAAAAGACTAACCCGAATCACGCCCTCAGGCTGGAGGGCGGAATCAGGCCGCCAGCATCTTGTTCACTTCGCTGACCAATTCGCGAAGATGGACCGGCTTCGACAGCACCTTGGCGTTCTTCGGCGCTTCGGAATCCGAATTGAGCGCCACCGCGGCAAAGCCGGTGATGAACATGATCTTGATGTCGGGATCGAGTTCCGAGGCGCGGCGCGCCAGCTCGATGCCGTCCATCTCGGGCATCACGATATCGGTCAGCAGCATCTCGAACGGCTCCTCGCGCAGCCGCTGATAGGCCGACAGGCCGTTGTCGTGGGGCGAGACCTGAAAACCGGCGTTTTCCAGCGCCTTGACCAGGAAGCGGCGCATGTCGTTGTCGTCTTCGGCGAGGAGGATTTTGTGCATGGCGGTTGGTCGTCGAATCCCGATGGGAGGATCAATCCGCTCACTAAGCCCGACAGAGGGTAAATTTCGGGTGAAAGGCGAGCGAGCGCGGTCGGCGGCATCGCTAGGTCTATTTCTGTACCGGAATGCGCGTCCAATGCAATGAAGCCGGGCGTTTTCCGCTTCTCAAGAGACGTTCCAGCCGGCTTTAAGACTTTTTTCGCTTGGCAGAACGGTTGCGATTACCGACAATGCGTTCCATAAAAGCTCCGTTTTTCTGGCAGAATCGACGTGTCCAGAGACCGCGGATTCCAGGGACGGCGCCCGACGATGACCCAGTTTGATGGCGAACTGTCGCCTCCGTTCGAGATCGTGGAGCCGGCCGAGTGGCGGGCGCCGATCATCTTCAACTCGCCGCATTCCGGCTCGGTCTATCCGGACGAATTCCTCAACGCGTCGCGGATCGATCTGGCCGCGCTGCGCCGCTCCGAAGATTCGTTCATGGACGAATTGATCGGGGATCTGAGCGAGTCGCGGCTTTCCGACGGTCCGGGTCAACTTTCCCCGCTCCTATGTCGACGTCAACCGCGAGCCCTACGAACTCGATCCGCGGATGTTCACGGGCCGACTGCCGAGCTTCGCCAATACGCGATCGATGCGGGTGGCCGGCGGCCTCGGCACCATCCCGCGCGTGGTCGGCGACGGCCAGGAGATCTATCGCGAGCGGCTTTCCGTCGACGACGCGCTGGCGCGGATCGAGGCGCTCTACAAGCCCTATCACCGCGCGCTGCGGCGGCTGATCAACAAGGCGCATCAGGCGTTCGGAACGGTGGTCGTGGTGGATTGCCATTCGATGCCCTCGATCGGCGTGTCGCGCGACGAGCCGCGGCGGCCGGACGTGGTGATCGGCGACCGCTACGGCACCAGTTGCGCGCCGCTGCTGCCCGACATGGTCGAGGAAACCATGCGCGGGCTCGGCTATTCGGTCGGACGCAACAAGCCCTATGCCGGCGGCTTCATCACCGAGCATTACGGCAATCCGGCCTCGCGGGCTGCATACCATCCAGCTCGAACTCAACCGCGCGATCTACATGGACGAACGGCGGCGCGAACGCGGACCGCGATTTGCGCAGGTGGCCGCGGATTTCGCAGCACTGGCCGACGCGCTGGCCGCCGTGCCGTTCGGCGATCTCGGACCGTTCCAGGCCGCGGCGGAATAAAGTCGCGTTATTCCCGGTCTCTTGTTCGTTCCAGGCGATCTACGAGACCACCCCACACCTGGAATCCTGTCATTCCGGGCTCGCGCTTTTGCCCGGAATGACAGTGCCCGGGAGCCTTTCTCGGGAAAGGAAGCCTGCCCAAGAAAAAAGGGCCGCTTGAATAAACAAGCGGCCCAAGTCTAGGGAGGAAACGCCCAAGGAGGGCAGCGATAGCGCGAGGCGCTACCGCACCGCAACAATATGCGACCGCGCTGCACAAAATGCAAGGGCTTTTGAATCATTTCCGGTGCAAAATTCAACGAGGCTTGCACCAGCGGCAACACATTTGGCCTCTATCCATTTTACTGCGTATTTTCAACTAGTTATGATCGCCTTATCGTGCCAAGCGGACGCCTGCCAGGGCTGTTGCCACGTTAACCTCTCGAATTCGTGATCGACGCTGTCACCGGAAAATGCACCACTCGCTGCCGCGCTCTGATTCGCATGCCGAAAATACCAGCGTCGATCGGCCGGATAGCCGTGCGTCCGTGCGCGGCCGCAGGATTGGGCTAGGCAGGAGCGGGAATTTTCGCCGCGCTCTGCTCTGCAAGGAACCAGCCGTGACGGTCATCGATTTTACAGCCTTCATCGGCCGCCTTGCGACCGCCTCCGGCGAAACCATCCTGCCGTTCTTCCGGACGTCGCTCTCGCATCGACAACAAAAGCACCAGCCACGATTTCGATCCGGTGACCGAAGCCGACCGCGCCGCGGAAGCGGTGATGCGGCGGCTGATCAAGGCCAATTTTCCCCAGCACGGCATTGTCGGCGAGGAATTCGGCAACGAGCGCGAAGACGCCGAATATGTCTGGGTGCTGGATCCGATCGACGGCACCAAATCCTTCATCGCGGGCTTTCCGATCTGGGGCACGCTGATCGCGCTGTTGCACAAGGGCACGCCGGTGTTCGGCATGATGCACCAGCCCTTTATCGGCGAGCGCTTTTCCGGCGACAGCGGCTCGGCGCATTACCAGGGGCCGTCGGGCGAGCGGAAGCTGGCGGTGCGGCGCTGCGCCTCGCTGAAGGAGGCGACCTCGTTCACCACCAGTCCGCTGTTGATGAACGCCGCCGACCGCGCCGCCTTCGGCCGCGTCGAAGAAGCGGTGCGGCTGACGCGCTATGGCGGCGACTGCTATTCCTACTGCATGCTCGCCGCCGGCCATCTCGATCTCGTGGTCGAGACCGAACTGAAGCCCTACGATATCGCGGCGCTGATCCCGATCATCACCGGCGCCGGCGGCATCGTCACCACCTGGGAAGGCAAGCCCGCGCAGAGCGGCGGCCGCATCATCGCCGCCGGCGATCCGCGCGTGCATGAAGCGGCGATGAAACTGCTCAACAGCTAGCGGGCGTGCACGATGGACGCCATGCTTGTTGTGGACATGCAGGTTGGACTCCTCAACGGGGAGCCCAAACACGATCTGGACGGCGTCATCGAGCGCATCAATCGGCTCGCCGCCAAGGTCCGTGAGGAGTTCGGCACGGTAATCTTCGTCCAGCATTGTGGCCGCAAGGGCGACGATTTTGAGCCGCAAACGCCCGGCTGGGCGTTTCTTCCCGCACTATTTCGAGATCCTGCCGATATAGTTGTGCGGAAAAATCTGAACGATCCGTTCGCCGGGACGGACCTGCAGGCGCGCCTCAAAGAAATCGCGCCAGATCGGCTCTTGATTACTGGATGGGCGACCGATCTCTGCGTTGATACGACCGTCCGATCAGCGGTCGAGAACCATCACAACGTCGTCGTGGTTGCCGACGCCCATACGCTGAGCGATCGACCGCACCTCGATGCCCTCAGCGTCATTCGTCATCACCAATGGGTATGGAGCAATCTTATCACTCAGCGGTCGATCAAGATCGTCAGCGCGAACGAATTACTGCTTTGACCCACACGGGTTCACCGGTTCGAACCCCTCTCGTCATCTATAGCCGCATCAACGATTGGACCCCGACTTGGACCCCGACACCGGCTAAGGAACCTTGCCGACCAGGTTGACGGCCGATTGGCGAACCAGGATCGCGATGTTGGCGATGACGATATTCTTGTCGTCGAGGAAAACGAGGTTGGTGGCTCCCGGAGCCAGCGGCTCGAGAATGACCGAACAATGATCGTTGGTATGAACATCGACGACATCCGAGTCACCGATCATCACGGTTTCAAAGGCCCTGTCGAGCACGACTGACGATTTGAAGCCGACCCGCAGATCGATCGTCCGATCCGCGGCAAAGGTGACGGAAATCGTGGCCAGAAGCAGCGCCGCCCACAGGGCAAGGCTGCGAACAAATGCGGTCATCGAAATTCCTCCGATGCGTTTGGCCTGCGGTCTGCGAGACCTCGTCGAGGTCAGCGTCAAGCCGGGGATATCACCATCCGCTTGCTGCTGAAGTTGGCGACGTCCTTTTCCGCGATGCCGAAATTATTCGCCAGCAGATGGCGTGGCGCCTTCGCCAGCCAGTCCGACAAGGAGCTCTCGTGGTAAGTGCCGCTATCGAGCACGCCGACCATCTCGGCATCTTCCGCACCGACGTTCTGGATCGAGTGTCCGCAATTGCGAGGGATGTAGGCGCACTCGCCCGGCGAGAGTTCGGCCACCGCGACGCGCTTGTCCGGCCCGAACAGCGTGATCCGCGTATGCCCCTTCAGCACATATTGCCACTCATTGGCATCGGTATGCCAATGCGGATCGTGCATCGCCCCACGCTTCAATTTCAGCACCATCCCGGCCAAGGTCGTCGATAGCGGAAATTCCTTTGCCGAGGCCACATAGAGTGCGCCGCCGGCGGTAGAGACCTTCGGCTTCTGGGCCATCAGCGCGTAGCGATGACTGCGCCCATGGCCGAGTTCGTGGGCGGCGCGGGCCTGCGGGCCATCCAGCGGCAACACCTCGCCCTGCATGATGTAGGTCTCGGCCTTCGGGATGCGTGCCATGGCTTCCGCGGACACGCCGAAGGCTTGCGAAAGCGCCTTGGTGTCGTAACGGCTCATCCAGTCGCTGATGCCGAAGGTGCCGTGCTCCGAATAGAGCCCGTCGTCGAAAGCAAGAATGGCGTGGCACGGCGTCGCGCCGAGGGTCTGAATGGCGTGACCGTGGCCTTTTGGAAAATACCAGAGATCGCCGGTTGCGAGATTGACGACTTCGAGCTGGCCCTCGGGATCGACCACCGTCACCTGGCAATGCCCGTCGACGACGTAGGCCCATTCCGCTGAATTATGCCAATGCATCTCGCGGGCGCCGCCCGCGTTCATATACAGATGCGCGCCGGCAATATCGGTGGCGATCGGAAGCCCGCGCGTGGTGACTTCACGGGCCCAGCCGCCGGACGTCGCCTTGATGGGCCCCTTGTCGAGCGAAGTCGTAAAGACAACAGGCTCGCCGGATTTTCGCGGAATGGTCTTCAGAAAGTCCGACGCCGGCGAGACATCGTACCCCGCGGCGTGTCCATCGGGCGCGGCCGCCAGCGATTGCGTGGTGGCGAGGGCGCCCGCACTGATTGCAAACGACTGAAGGAAGATGCGGCGATCTGTCTTGAACATGATGCACTCCGATCTTGCATTGGCAGAACAGGCTGTCGTCAGCCTGATAGCGTCGAATTCAGCCGGCGCGTGTGAAGTGGCCGACACTTCGGTAAATTCGTTCCGCGGATGGCGGCCTCTGGAATCGTACCGCGGCAGGCGGCATACTTGTCCCCGTAAAGACACGACGGACGTTCGGTACAGGCCTTGAGGGGCCCCGTGCCAAGAAGCCAAGAAAAATGTCCGCGCGGACCAGGGAGGCTTGCTTGAACATCTTGCGCACGATGCTCGCCGGACTAACGCTATTGCTGTTGCCGGCCGCGGCAATCGCGCAGGATTTCCCGACCAAGCCGATCCGGCTGATCGTGCCGTTTCCGCCCGGCGGCCCGAACGACATCATCGCGCGCGTGATCGGCCAGCGCATGTCGGAACTGATCAAGCAGCCGGTCGTGATCGACAATCGCGGCGGACAGGCCGGCGTGCTCGGCACCGACGCGGTCGCAAAGGCAAATCCCGACGGCTACACCATCGGCATTGTCAGCGCGAGCGCGCTCGCCATCAGCCCGACCATGGAAAAAGTCGCCTACGACGTCGCCGAAGGATTTCGCGCCGATCACGCTGGTCGTCGACGGTGCCGGAGATGCTGGTGGTCGCGAGCAACGTTCCCGCCAACAACATGGCCGAACTGATCGCGCTGGCCAAGGCGCAGCCCGGAAAACTCAATTTTGCGTCCGCCGGCGTCGGCGGCCTGCCGCATCTGGCCGGCGAATTGTTCAAGCTGACCGCCAAGATCGACATCGTGCACGTGCCCTATCGGGGTGCCGCGCCCGCCATCAACGATCTGCTCGGCCAGCAGGTGCAGATGACGTTCCTCGATCTGCCGGTGATCCTGCCGCAGATCAAGGCCGGCACGCTTGCGCCCGATCGCGCTCGGCGCGCCGCAGCGCGCGCCGACCGCGCCGGACGTGCCGACCACCGCCGAAGTCGGCATGCCGGATCTGCTGATCGAGAACTGGTACGGCATGATCGCGCCGGCCGGAACGCCGGAGAAAATCGTCGCCGCCCTGAACCGGATCGCGAACGAGGCGATGAACGATCCGGCCGTGAAGGAGAAACTCGCCGATCAGGGCCTCACGGTGGTCGGCGACACGCCGGAGCATTTTCGCGAGTTTATCGACGACCGAAACCGAGAAATGGGCCAAGGTGATCAAGGACGCCGGCGTCGAGACGACGAAGTGAGCTCATCTCTCTGTAGAGCATGATCCTTTCGGAAAACCGGTTCCGCACTTGTCCGGATCAGCGCTGCGCGGCTCCGCGCAGATGCTCCACCAATTGCTTGGCCGGCCGCGGCAGCGTCTTGAAGCTGCGGGCGCAGATCACCAGCTTGCGGTTGGCCCAGGAATCGCGGATCCGGATCATCACGATCGGCATCGATTGCGCGCAGCGCCTGGCGGCGGCTTCCGGCACCACCGCAATGCCGACATCGGCCGCCACCATCTGGCAGATCGCGTCGAAATCCCGCAACCGCGCCCGGAAGCGCAGGCGCACGCCGAGCCGGGCGGCATGTTTGGCGATATGGATCTGCAGCGCGGTCGACGTGGTCAGCCCGACGAAATCGCGACTCGGCCACCTCCGAAAATCGATCTGGCGGCGGCCGGCGAACGCGCCGCGCCGTGACGCCACCAGCATCAGCCGGTCCTCGCTGAACAGAAATCGCTCGACATTGTCCGGCAAGCGCATGCTCGGCGGCAAAGCCGAGATCGGCGGCGCCGGTCGCGATCGCCGTCGCGATATCGGTGCTTTCGCGTTCCTCGACATCGACATTGATGTCGGGATGTTCGCGCAGGAAGGCCGCCAGCGCCTTCGGCAGATGCTCCGACAGGCCCGAGGTATTGGCGAGCAGATGGACGCTGGCCCTGGCGCCGCTGGCGAAGGCGGCGAGATCGCCGCGCATCGCCTCGACATCGTGCATGACGATCCGGGCATGATCGAGCAGGCTTTCGCCGGCCGCGGTCAGCTCGACGCCGCGGCGGCCGCGCTTCAGCAGCGCGACGCCGAGCGCTGCTTCCAGGCCCTTGATCCGCGCGCTGGCCGAGGCCAGCGCAAGATGGGCGCGGTCGCGCGCCGCGCGTGATGCTGCGCTGATCGGCCACCGCGATGAACAGCTGCAGGTCGACCAGATCGAAACGCATGGCGATCTCCGTCAGCCTCTGCCTTCGTCATGGCCGAAGGCTGGCTCCGTAACCTCCAGATTGTGCCGATCGCGCCGATCGGTCAATGTCGCCGAATGTTCGAACCTCTGCTGATTCTCATCGCCGCGGCGTTCCTGCTCGCGGGCTTCGTCAAGGGCGTGATCGGGCTTGGCCTGCCGACGGTGTCGATGGGCCTGCTCGCGGTCACGATGCCGCCGGCGCAGGCGCTCGCCATCGTCATCGTGCCGGCGATCGTCACCAATATCTGGCAGACCTTCGTCGGCCCCTATCTGCGCGACATCATCCGGCGGCTGTGGCCGCTGATGATCGGCACCGTCGTCGGCATCTGGCTGAACGCGGGCATGCTGACCGGCCCCTATGCGCGCTACGGCACCGATCGTTCTCGGCATGCTTGCTGGTGATCTATGCGATCATCGGGCTTGAGCAAATTCAGCTTCAGCGTCGCCCGCCGCGACGAAAAATGGATCGGCGGCATCGTCGGCCTGATCACCGGCATGATTTCCGCCGCGACCGGCGTGCAGGTGATCCCGTCGATGCCGTTCATGCAGGCGATCGGCATGGAAAAGGACGAACTGGTGCAGGCGCTCGGGGTGTTCTTCACCGTCGCGACGCTGGCGCTGGCCTTCAATCTCACCAGCGCCGGACTGTTGACGGCGGCGACCGCGCTGCCCGGCGCGGTCGCGATGGCGTCGCTCGTTCGCCGGCATGTTCATCGGACAGGCGGTGCGCTCGCGGATGCAGCCGGAAGCCTTCCGCCGCTGGTTCCTGATCGCGATGATCTTTCTCGGGCTCTATCTCGCCGCCAGCGCGATCTACAATGCATCGCCTGATCGGCACGTTCACCCGAACAGCGGCGTGCCCGGCACGAAGGCGTCGAACGCCGCCCAGAATTGCGCGCGGTAGCGGTCCTGCTCCTGCAGGATTTCGTGCTTGGAGCCGGCGATCACCAGATGCGAGCCGGCGCGCAGATGATAGGCGAACTCCTCGATCGCCGATGTCGAGACGATGGTGTCGTTGCTGGCGGCCAGCATCAGGATCGGCTGGCGAATTTCCGAGGGATAGTTGGACGGCGCGAAAGCCGTGCATCGCGCGTGAACGCGGTATCGGCCCAGGCCACCGTCGGCGAGGCGATGCCCGAGCGTCGGGTCTTCCTCGAGGATCGCGGCGTTGCGGGCGTAGCGCACGGGATCGCTGGTCAGGGGATTGTTGACGAACGATGTCCGTGCCGGTCAGTTGCGTCGCTGCCGCCGGGAACGTAGCGGCCGCCCTGCCCGGCGAGCCGCAGCACCCGCAACAGCGCGCGCGCCGGAAACGACGTGCGGTGTCCGGGCAGATCGATCATCGGCGCCGACAGCACCATGCGGTCGAACCAGCGCTTGCCGGCATGCGCGACCCGCAGCATCACCGCGCCGCCCATCGAATGCGCCAGCGCGAAATGCGGCGGCGGGCAATCCGGCAGCACCACCTGCTGCACGAAGGTTTCGACGTCGACCTCGTAATCGGAGAAATCGCGGACATAGCCCTTGCGCGGATCGCGCAGGCGCCGCGACGAATGGCCCTGCCCGCGCCAGTCGATCATCGCCACCGCAAAACCGCGGTCGCGCAGGTCGCGCACCGTCTCGAAATATTTTTCGATCTGCTCGCCGCGGCCGGTGAAGACGCAGACCGTGCCCTTGCGGTTGGCCGGCGGCGCCCAGCGCGCAAAGCGCAATTCCGCGCCGTCCGGCGTCTTGATGGTGCCGGTGACGACGTTCTCCGGAACCGGATTGGCGGGAATCGAGACGAGCGTCATGGACGGGACCGGCTAGGTGAAAAGCGCTGAAAATCAAGGGCGGCAGGAGCGTCGCAAAAAGGGCGCGTTCCCGCCCTCTTGAACGCCGTCTCGGCCCCTCCCATATCACCTTCGTGCAGGCCGCTACCAGTGTTTCGGAACTCGAAACACAAGGCTGCACACAGACGAAAGCCCGGCCCGATGGCGGGCGGGTTAACTCAAACAGTCGCTCAATGGAGGACTACCCATGCGTACCTACGATCTCACCCCGTTTTATCGTTCCACCGTCGGCTTCGACCGCTTCTTTTCCCTGCTCGACCAGGCCACCGCTGACGGCAGCCCCGGCTATCCCGCCCTACAATATCGAGCGCACCGGCGAGAACACCTACCGCATCAGCGTCGCGGTATCCGGCTTCTCGCAGGGCGAGCTTTCGATCGTCGCGAAGGAAAACACGCTGACGATCAAGGGCGAGAAATCCGCCAATGAAAACGGCAAGGACAAGTCCGAGGTGCTGTATCGCGGCATCGCCGCGCGCGCCTTCGAGCGGGTGTTCCAGCTTGCCGATTTCGTGCTGGTGAAGAACGCCTCGCTCGAGAACGGCCTGCTCCATGTCGATCTCGTTCGCGAGATTCCCGAGGCCAAGAAGCCCCGCAACATTCCGATCTCGACCGAGCGACGCAGGCGCCGCAGGTGGTCGACGGCTCGGCCGAGAAGGTCGCCGCCTAAACGGTTCGATTCCGTGCAATAACGTTGTCGATGACGAAAACGCCCCGGGAAACCGGGGCGTTTTTTTTGGCCTGCTTCCAACCTTCGCAAGATCACGCTGGTCGTGACGCCCGGTAACAGCACGGCCTGACATCGCGTCGCAACTATGTGCAGCCGGAGAGCATCACGCAAAACGGAGTCACGAGTTGGTTCGATGAAGTTCTTGCGGGTCCTGACACTGCGTTGCCGTCGCCGCGCTTGGCGGCGCCATTCGGTCATCGCGCACGCGCAATCGGCCGCGCCGCTCGAGGCCAAGAATGTCGTGCTGGTGCACGGCGCCTGGGCCGACGGCTCAAGCTGGGCCGAGGTCATTCCGCTGCTTCAGGCCGCAGGCCTGAATGTCACCGCCGTGCAAAATCCGCTGACGTCGCTGGAAGAATTCGGTCGCCGCGACGCGCCGCGCCCTGGCGCTGCAGGATGGCCCGACCGTGCTGGTCGCCCATTCCTGGGGCGGCACCGTGCATCAGCGAAGCCGGGCGTTGATCCGAAGGTCACCGCGCTGGTCTATGTCGCCGCGCGTGCCCCCGACGCCGGTGAGGACTTCGTCGCGCTTTCCGGAAAATTTCCGGCCGGTCCGGTCCGCGCCGGCGTCCAGGAACATGACGGTTTCACCGTATTGTCCGAGGACGCCTTCCTGAAATATTTCGCCAATGGCGTCGAGCCGGTGAAGGCAAAGATCCTCTATGCCGTGCAGTAGCCGACCGCTGCCTCGATGTTCGCAGGAAGGACCACGGTCGCGGCGTGGCGTTCAAAACCTTCGTGGTACGCGGTGTCGAAGCTCGATCAGACCATCAATCCCGACCTCGAGCGATTTCTGGCCAAGCGCATGAACGCGACCACCGTCGAGCTCGATGCAGGCCATCTGTCGCTGGTGTCGCATCCCAAAGAGATCGCCGACCTGATCCTTGCCGCGGCCGGCTACAACTGATGGTCGTTCAGTCGTCCCCGCACCGAGCAGGGACAGACTTCCGGATCTACTCCAGCCCCTGCACCTTCGGCATTTCCTGGGTCGGCTGGATCGGCGGCACGCGGCTTGGCCTGAGCGATGGCTGGTGCCGCGGCTGGCGGTGGCGCGGCGGCGTGCATCAGCCGGTTTGGCCTGCACCGCGACCGATTGCTGCGGCCGCCGCGGGTTATCTGCGACGCGTCGGGCTTGCTGCAAGTCTGGCTTGACTGCAAAGTCTGGCTTGACCGACAGTCGGTCGGTTCGCCGCCGGTACCGGCACGGTGCGGCTTGCGACGCGCGGATCGAGGCAGCGGCCTTGGGCCGCCTCCGACACTGGCCGTTGGCGGCAGCGTCCGGCCTGACCCGGTGCTATCGAGCCATGGGCCCGGAACCTTGCGCGCCATAGCGCCCTCAGTGCCATAGCGGCCTTGCGTGCCGTAGCGACCTTCTGGACCATAGCGCCCTGGACCGGTGCCCATAGGGCCCGGACTGCCGGACCATAGGGCGGCCGATAATCCTCGCCATAATTGTCGCCCATCCGGTACGCCGGCATGAAGCGGATGATCCGCCCGTTGCGGGCGTCGATCACCAGCCGGCCGTCGTCGCCGCCGCGGTCGATCACGGCGATCGTATAGACAAAGCCGCGCTGGCTGCGGAATTCCGAGCGGCGAAAACCCGTTCTCGCGGACGACCGTGTAGACCTCCCGCGGCGGCAGCAAGCGTCGGCCCGTAGCGCGGCGCCGGCGCTTCCGGCGGCATCGCCGCATAGGGACCGTCGACGTCGGAAGCCGCCTGCATAAGGCGACCTGCCGGCATCAGTCGGCGCCAGCATCTGAGCATTTGCGGCCGCGGCCGCGAGAACCAGCCCGGCCGACATCGACCCATCCTGTGAACAGCTTCATCGCCCATCGCTCCTGTAACGCCCCACCGCCCCGAGCGTTTTCGCTCTCTTGTGTCCGCGGCCGCCAATCTTCAGTCGGCCGAATCCGGCGGTCCTTGGGCCGGATCGCGGCGCGTTTGCTTCAAATCCGGGGCGGCGCCGACTCGCCGCGCCGCGATCGACATGCAACCGGCGACTTTCACGCGCTTGTGTGATAGAAAAAAATTTGGCATGGTCGGAGTTAGGACAGCATCACTGTCTCAATTGCGGTGCAAACCCGGCACAGGGATTGCAACGAAAGTCGGGCGCTCCAGCGCCAGGAAGTATAAAGGCAAGGCCGTTCGTCGGGGACGTTGAACGCCCAGGCCTGAATTCTGAAATTGCGGCTCGCGGAGGACGAGCGGTGGCCCGGTGGGTGCCGCAAACGCCCAAGGTGCGCCGACGACGACGGTGAGGCCCTTAGCCGGATTGAGAGGACTGAGATGAGCGGGTCGGAGTTCGAGCGCGAAAACATCGTGACGGATGCGCTGTCGGCGGCCGCGGCCTCGAAACCGGCACGATGCTCGATGCGCGAGCACGACTGGCGCCCGCCGGCCGAAGGTCTCTACGATCCTCAGCCTGGAAAAGGATTCCTGCGGCGTCGGCTTCATCGCCAACATCAAGGGCAAGAAGTCGCATCAGATCGTCTCCGACGCGATCAGCATTCTCTGCAATCTCGAGCATCGCGGCGCGGTCGGCGCCGATCCGCGCGCCGGCGACGGCGCCGGCATCCTGGTGCAGATTCCGCACGCCTTCTTCGCGCGCAAGGCCGCCGAGATCGGCTTCCAGCTGCCGAAGCCCGGCGACTACGCGGTCGGCGCGCTGTTCATGCCGAAGGAAACGGCCTGGCGCAACGTCATCAAGAGCATCATCGCCGACCAGATCAAGGCCGAGCAACTGACGCTGCTCGGCTGGCGCGACGTGCCGACCGACAATTCCTCGCTCGGCGAAACCGTCAAGCCGACCGAGCCCGCCAACATGCAGGTGTTCATCGGCCGCGGCGCGCATCAAGACCGAGGACGAGTTCGAGCGCCGGCTCTACATCCTGCGCAAGTCGATCTCGCAGGCGATCTATCAGCGCCGCGACCGCGGCCTCGCCGGCTATTACCCGGTCTCGATGTCGTGCCGCACCGTGATCTACAAGGGCATGTTCCTCGCCGACCAGCTCGGCAAATACTATCCCGACCTGCACGAGCCGGATTTCGAGAGCGCGCTGGCGCTGGTGCATCAGCGCTTCTCGACCAACACCTTCCCGACCTGGTCGCTGGCGCATCCGTACCGGATGATCGCGCATAACGGCGAGATCAACACGCTGCGCGGCAACGTCAACTGGATGGCGGCGCGGCAGGCCTCGGTGCATTCGGAACTCTACGGCAAGGACATCAGCCGGCTGTGGCCGATCTCCTATGAAGGACAATGCGACACCGCCTGCTTCGACAACGCGCTCGAATTCCTGGTGCAGGGCGGCTACTCGCTGCCGCACGCCGTCATGATGATGATTCCGGAAGCCTGGGCCGGCAATCCGCTGATGGATGAACAGCGCCGCGCGTTCTACGAATATCATGCCGCGATGATGGAGCCGTGGGACGGCCCGGCCGCGATCGCCTTCACCGACGGCCGCCAGATCGGCGCCACGCTCGACCGCAACGGCCTGCGCCCGGCGCGCTATCTCGTGACCAGCGACGACCGCATCGTCATGGCGTCCGAAATGGGCGTGCTGAAAATCCCCGAGGACCAGATCGTCACCAAGTGGCGGCTGCAGCCCGGCAAGATGCTGCTGGTCGATCTCGAACAGGGCCGCCTCATTCCCGACGACGAGATCAAGGCGCAGCTGGCGAAGAGCCATCCCTATCGCGAGTGGCTCGACCGCACCCAGATCGTGCTGGAAGAATTGCCGGATGCGCCCGACCAAGGGCATGCGCTCGAACCTGCCGCTGCTCGATCGGCAGCAGGCGTTCGGCTATTCACAGGAAGACATCAACATCCTGATGACGCCGATGGCCTCCACCGGCGAGGAAGCCAACGGCTCGATGGGCAACGACACGCCGATCTCGGCGCTGTCGGACAAGCCGAAGCAGCTGTTCACCTACTTCAAGCAGAATTTCGCGCAGGTCACCAATCCGCCGATCGATCCGATCCGCGAGGAACTGGTGATGAGCCTGGTCTCGATCATCGGGCCGCGGCCGAACCTGTTCGACCTGCAGGGCCTGGCCGGCACCAAGCGCCTCGAAGTGCGCCAGCCGATCCTGACCGACGCCGATCTGGAAAAGATCCGCTCGATCTCGGAGATCGCCGACACCCATTTCAAGTCGCGCACGCTCGACACCACCTTCCATGCCGGCTTCGGCGCGGCCGGGCTCGAGCAGGTGCTCGACGAATTGTGCGCGCGCGCCGAAGCCGCGGTGCGCGAGGGCGTCAACATCATCATCCTGTCCGACCGCATGGCGGGCTCGGACCGGATTCCGATCCCCTCGCTGCTCGCCTGCGCCGCCGTGCATCATCATCTGATCCGCACCGGCCTGCGCACCTCGGTCGGCCTCGTCGTCGAATCCGGCGAGCCGCGCGAGGTGCATCACTTCGCCTGCCTCGCCGGCTACGGCGCCGAAGCGATCAATCCCTATCTCGCGTTCGAGACCATCATCGCGATGAAGGACCGGCTGCCCGGCGCGCTCGACGACTACGAAATCGTCAAGCGCTACATCAAGTCGATCGGCAAGGGCCTGTTGAAGGTGATGTCGAAGATGGGCATCTCGACCTATCAGTCCTATTGCGGCGCGCAGATTTTCGACGCCGTCGGATTGAAGGCGGATTTCGTCGCGAAATATTTCGTCGGCACCCACACCCGCATCGAAGGCGTCGGCCTGGCCGAGATCGCCGAGGAAACCGCGCGCCGCCATGCCGACGCGTTCGGCGATGCGCCGGTCTACAAGACCGCGCTCGACGTCGGCGGCGAATATGCCTATCGCACCCGCGGCGAGGATCATGCCTGGACCGCCGAATCCGTCTCGACGCTGCAGCATGCCGTGCGCGGCAATTCGCTGGAGCGCTACAAGGCGTTCGCGAAAATCCTCAACGAGCAGTCCGAGCGGCTGTTGACCCTGCGCGGCCTGTTCCAGATCAAGACCGCCGAGGACGAGAAGCGCAAGCCCGTGCCGCTCGACCAGGTCGAGCCGGCCAAGGACATCGTCAAGCGCTTCGCCACCGGCGCGATGTCCTTCGGCTCGATCTCGCGCGAGGCGCACACGACGCTCGCGATCGCGATGAACCGGATCGGCGGCAAGTCCAACACCGGCGAAGGCGGCGAGGAGAGCGATCGCTTCAAGCCGATGCCGAACGGCGATTCGATGCGCTCGGCGATCAAGCAGGTCGCCTCGGGCCGCTTCGGCGTGACCACGGAATATCTCGTCAACTCCGACATGATGCAGATCAAGATGGCGCAGGGCGCCAAGCCCGGCGAAGGCGGCCAACTGCCCGGCCACAAGGTCGACGCCGTGATCGCGCGGGTGCGGCATTCGACGCCCGGCGTCGGCCTGATCTCGCCGCCGCCGCATCACGACATCTATTCGATCGAGGATCTGGCGCAGCTGATCTACGACCTCAAGAACGTCAATCCGGACGGTCTGGTGTCGGTCAAGCTGGTCTCCGAAATCGGCGTCGGCACGGTCGCGGCCGGCGTTGCCAAGGCGCGCGCCGACCATGTCACCATCGCAGGCTTCGAGGGCGGCACCGGCGCCTCGCCCCTAACCTCGATCAAGCACGCCGGCTCGCCGTGGGAAATCGGGCTCGCCGAAACCCACCAGACCCTGGTGCGCGAGCGGCTGCGCAGCCGCATCCTGGTGCAGGTCGACGGCGGCTTCCGCACCGGACGCGACGTCGTGATCGGCGCGCTGCTAGGCGCCGACGAATTCGGCTTCGCCACCGCGCCCTTGATCGCGGCCGGCTGCATCATGATGCGCAAGTGCCATCTCAACACCTGTCCGGTCGGCGTTGCGACGCAGGATCCGGTGCTGCGCAAGCGCTTCACCGGCCAGCCCGAGCACGTCATCAACTATTTCTTCTTCGTCGCCGAGGAAGTCCGCGAGATCATGGCGGCGCTCGGCTACCGCACCTTCAACGAGATGGTCGGCCAGACCCAGATGCTCGACCAGTCGACGCTGGTGGCGCACTGGAAGGCCAAGGGGCTCGACTTCTCAAAGCTGTTCGTGCGCCAGAAGGAACAGCCGGGCCAGAAGATCTATCATGCCGAGGCGCAGAACCATCATCTGGAAGCCGTGCTCGACCGCAAGCTGATCGAAAAGGCGCAGCCCGCGCTCGACCGCGGCGCGCCGGTCAAGATCGAGATCGAGATCAACAACACCGACCGCAGCGCCGGCGCGATGCTGTCCGGCACGGTGGCGAAGATCTACGGCCATGCCGGCCTGCCGCACGACACCATCCAGGTCAACTTCAAGGGCACCGCCGGCCAGGCGTTCGGCGCCTGGCTCGCGCGCGGCATCACCTTCGATCTCGAAGGCGAAGGCAACGACTATGTCGGCAAGGGCCTTTCCGGCGGCCGCATCATCGTCAAGCCGCCGCGCAATTCCGGCATCGTGCCGGAAGAGAGTCATCATCGTCGGCAACACCGTGATGTATGGCGCGATCGAGGGCGAATGCTATTTCCGCGGCATCGCCGGCGAACGCTTCGCGGTGCGTAATTCCGGCGCGATCGCCGTGGTCGAAGGCGCCGGCGATCATTGCTGCGAATACATGACCGGCGGCATCGTGGTGGTGCTCGGCAAGACCGGGCGCAACTTCGCGGCCGGCATGTCCGGCGGCATCGCCTATGTGCTGGACGAGGCCGGCGACTTCGAAAAACTCTGCAACATGTCGATGGTCGAGCTCGAGCCGGTGCTGTCGGAAGAGATGATCAACGAGAACACCTATCACCACACCGGCGATCTCGAGGCGCATGGCCGGGTCGACGTGTTCGAGAACCTGCTCGATGCCGACGTCGAGCGGCTGCACATCCTGATCACCCGGCACGCCAAGTTGACCGGCTCGAAGCGCGCCGCCGATATCCTCGCCGACTGGAAGACGTGGCTGCCGAAATTCCGCAAGGTGATGCCGGTGGAATACCGCCGCGCGCTGAAGGAAATGAAGGCGAACGCGGACGCCGAGCCGAAAATCGCGATCGGGGCGTAACGGGTTACGTCATCCTGAGGTGCGAGCCGTCTTCGGTGAGCCTCGAAGGATGACGAGGGAAGGTGTCGAGGCGCGCAGAGCGCGCTCCTCCAGCAATAACGGCGAAGCCGTTATGCAGGGATGACGGACCTAGGAACGATGCAGGGGCGTCAGGTTTAATGGGCAAGATTACTGGTTTTCTGGAAATCGAGCGGCACGATCGCAAATACGCGCCGGTCGCCGAGCGCGTACAGCACTTTCACGAATTCGTCGTTCCCCTGAGCGAGAAGGACACGCGCGACCAGGCCGCGCGCTGCATGAATTGCGGCATTCCCTATTGCCACGGCACCGGCTCGGTGGCGCCGGGCACGCCGGGCTGCCCGGTCAACAACCAGATTCCCGACTTCAACGATCTGGTCTATCAGGGCAACTGGGAAGAAGCCTCGCGCAACCTGCACTCGACCAACAATTTTCCGGAATTCACCGGGCGCATCTGCCCGGCGCCGTGCGAAGCCTCCTGCACGCTCAACATCGACGACAATCCGGTCACCATCAAGACCATCGAATGCGCGATCGTCGACCGCGCCTGGGACAACGGCTGGATCAAGCCGGAAATCGCACCGGTCAAGACCGGCAAGAAGGTCGCGGTGATCGGCTCGGGTCCCGCCGGCATGGCCTGCGCGCAGCAGCTCGCGCGCGCCGGCCACGACGTGCATCTGTTCGAGAAATACGCCAAGGCCGGCGGCCTGCTGCGCTACGGCATTCCCGACTTCAAGATGGAGAAGCACGTCATCGACCGCCGCGTCGCGCAGATGGAAGCCGAGGGCGTCACCTTCCACTACGGCGCCCATGTCGGCGGCACTTCGGCAGGCGCGATCGATCCGCGCGAAATGCTGAACGAGTACGACGCGCTGGCGCTGACCGGCGGCGCCGAAGCGCCGCGCGACCTCCTGATCCCCGGCCGCGATCTCGACGGCATTCACTTCGCGATGGATTTTTTGCCGCAGCAAAACCGCCGCGTCTGCCATGAGCCGCTCGGCAGCGTTTCCGACATTCTCGCCGGCGACAAGCATGTGGTGGTGATCGGCGGCGGCGACACCGGCTCGGACTGCATCGGCACGTCATTCCGGCAGGGCGCCCTGTCGGTGACCCAGCTCGAGATCATGCCGGCGCCGCCGGAGCGCGAGAACAAGGGCCTGACCTGGCCGAACTGGCCGTTGAAGATGCGCACCTCGTCGAGCCAGGCCGAAGGCGCCAAGCGCGAATACGCGGTGCTGACGCAGAAATTTTCCGGCGAGAACGGCAAGGTGGCAAAACTGCATTGCGTGCAGGTCGACGACAAGTTCAAGCCGATTGCCGGGCACCGAGTTCGAGCTCGAGGCTGAGCTCGTGCTGCTGGCGATGGGCTTCGTGCATCCCGTGCACGAGGGCCTGCTGAAGACGCTCGGCGTCGATCTCGACCAGCGCGGCAATGTGCGCGCCAACACCGTCGGACTACCAGACCTCGCGGCCCAACGTGTTCTCCGCCGGCGACATGCGCCGCGGGCAATCGCTGGTCGTCTGGGCGATCCGCGAAGGCCGCCTGTGCGCCCGGGCGATCGATCAGTTCCTGATGGGGAAGACGAATTTGCCGCGGTAGTTGTCTCTAGAGGAACAACCCCCACAGCTGTCATCACCCGCGAAAGCCGGTGATCCAGTATTCCAGAGCACTAGAAATCAATCGCGAAGCCGCGGCGTACTGGATACCCCGCTTTCGCGGCGTATGACGGCCCTCAATTCTGCAACCTCACCCCCAGCATCACCACCGTCGCGTTCGAACTCGACAGCGGCACGTTGGAGGCGAGGATGTCGTGGCGGAGCGTGCCCTTGATCCAGAAATTGCGGTTCAGCTTGTAGATCAGATCGCCCTCGACCGAATAGGTCTGATCCTTGCGGATGTTGTCCTGGTAGTCGTAGGTGCCGTAGGTGAATTTGCCGATTCCCGTGAGCCAGCGCTGAAAATCATGATCGACCTCGAACGTGTAGGTGTGCACCAGCACGCCCGAGGTCAGCGGCAGCGTGGTCTCCGCGATCTGCGTATCCGAATAGAATTTCGCGGTCGTGAGCGGCGTCGCATTCCAGATCAGCGAGGCCGAGGTGAGCAGGCCCTGCAGCCGGTCGAGCCTGGGGTCGACGTAGTTGCGCGCGGCGTAGCCGATCGAGATTTCGCCGGTCAGAATTCGCGTGAACTCGAAGGACGTGCCGGCCTTGGCGTAGCCGCCGGTTGAATCGCGCTCAAAACCGTTGCGGTCGAATTGCTGGTCATGCACGCGGGTGTCGCCCTCGACCTCGGCGAACGGTTTGACGCCCGGCGTCAGATCGTAGGAGACACGGCTGATGCCGCCATACTGGTTGAAATCGCGGTCGTCGTTGGAGGACATGGTGCCGTCGGTGAGCTTGGACTGCTGGTACGACGTGCGGTCGATGGTGGCGCCGGCTGCGACATCCAGGCGATTGAAGCTCTGGTCGAAGCCGAAGGTGCCGCCGAGCGTGGTGTAGATTGGATAGCGCGCGAGCCCTGCCTGGATGTTCGGGCTGCCGGGATTGTCGGTGGCGACCACCAGACGCGCCTGCGCGGTCAGGCGCAGATCGTGGCTGACGTCGAGGCGGCCGTCGATATGGCCGTTGAAACTCGGACGGTCGACGTCAGTCGGCGCCGGCGAAACCCCGCCGTCGACGAACTGCGGCATCTGATTGGTGTAGCCGGTGAACGATCCGCGCAGATCGGCAACGACCGCATGGCGCTCCCAGTCGGAGACCGCCAAGAATTCCGGCGCGACGACATAGAGCGGCGAGCCGTGCGGCTCGGGCAGCCGTCCGGGATTCGTATCGTAGCCGCCGTAGAGTTCGACGGCCGATTTGACGAGAAAGCTGCCGGCATAGTCGCCGACCGCGCCGAACGGATCGTCGTCGACCTTGAGCCGCTTGCGCGGCGGCTGGCCTGTGATCGTGCCGGCCATCGCCGGCGGCAGCGGCGGCTTGTTGGCGCCCTCCGACGGCGGCACCGACAGGCGCAAATATCCGGCAGTGTTGACCGGTGGCGGCGAGGGCGGCGGCGTGCCGGGACCGGGCGGCGGCTTCGGCTTGGCCTGGCCGGGATAAAATTTCGGCTGCTTGCGCTTGCGGTTGAGCGAGTTGTAGCCGGATTCCTTGGCGCCGTTGGCGGCGGGCAAACCATAGGTCGGGATCTGGCCGATCCGCGATGGCGCCGGCGGACTGCCGCCGCGCTGCCGGTCGTTCGGGTCACCGCCCGGTGTGTCGCCGATATCATCGCTGGTCTTGTTGTCCGCGGTCTTGCGCAGCGGATTTTCCTGCGGCCCGACGAAGCTGCCGCGGACCGGATTGAGCAGGTCGGGCGTGACGGTCTGGGCGCGCGCGGAATTCGTATCGAGCACGGCCAGCACCAGGCATGGCAAAAGCGCGCGCAACCGCTTCCCGCGCTTTTTGCGGCCCGTGCCTGGACCCGACGTCACGATGAAAATACCCCAGCCACTTCATATACTTAGTCTGACGGTTCCAGCTGCACGCCAACAACACCGAGCAGAAACGTCGTTAATGGAGTTAAAACAATTATGGTTAATGAGCCGTTGAGGTCGGGCTGCGCGCGTCGCGCCGCAAAATCGGCCGTGCTATGGAGGGCTCCGAGCCCAAGGCCCCCTCCCCCTGGAACGAGACATGGCCAATCCGAAACCGCTGATGGCAAATTCATCCGGCACCGCGCACGCTGACGCCGCCATTCAATCGGCGCTGCGCACGCTTGATGCCGAAGGCAGCGGGATCGCCGCGATCTCGGCGGCGCTACAATCCGACCTCGGCGCGCCCTTTGCCGCCGCCGCCGAGCTGATCCGCAACGCCAAGGGACGCCTGATCGTGACCGGGCTCGGCAAATCAGGCCATATCGGGCGCAAGGTCGCGTCGACCTTCGCCTCCACCGGCACGCCCGCGTTCTTCGTCCACGCCGCCGAAGCGAGCCACGGCGATCTCGGCATGATCACCGCCGACGACGTCATCATGGCGCTGTCGTGGTCCGGCGAGCAGGCGGAGATGAAGAACCTCATCACCTACGCCAAGCGCTTCCGCATTCCGTTGATCGCGATGACGGCCGAGCGCGAGTCGACCTTGAGCAACGCCGCCGATGTCGCGCTGACCTTGCCGAAGGCGCGCGAGGCCTGTCCGCATAATCTCGCGCCCACCACCTCCTCGCTGATGCTGCTGGCGCTCGGCGATGCGCTTGCGATCGCGCTGTTGGAGGGCCGCGGCTTTACCTCGGTCGATTTCAGCGTGCTGCATCCCGGCGGCAAATTGGGCGCGATGCTCAAATATACCCGCGACCTCATGCATGGCGGCGACGCCGTGCCGCTGAAGCCTTTGGGAACCAAGATGTCGGATGCGCTGGTCGAGATGACGTCGAAGGGCTTTGGCTGCGTCGGCATCATCGATGCGCGCGGCAACATTGCAGGCATCGTCACCGACGGCGATTTGCGCCGCCACATGCGGCCCGACCTGACCACGGCCACCGTCGACGAGGTGATGACCAAGAACCCCAAGACCATCGGCCGCGACACCCTTGCCGGCGAGGCGCTGGAGTTGCTCAATTCGTCGAAGATCACGGCCCTGATCGTGACCGACGGCTTAAAGCCGGTCGGCATCGTGCATCTGCACGATCTGCTGCGCGCGGGCGTGGCGTAGGTTCGTAGGGTGGGCAAAGGCGCGCTTGCGCCGTGCCCACCTTTTTGTGGGAGTTGGTGGGCACGCTGCGCTTTGCCCACCCTACGGCTCCGCCCTCGGAAACCGCGCCGCCTTGGCCTCCAGCGGCAGGTCGAGCCCGTTCGCGAGATACGACACGGTGCGATAGAAGCCGCACAACAGGATGATTTCGAAGATTTTCGCGTCGTCGTAATGCGCCGACAGCGACTTGAATTCCTGATCGCTCAGGGTCGCGCGGGCGTGCAGCGCGTCCACCGTCGCGATCATCGCCTGTTCGGCCGCCGACCAGCACGGCGCGTCGGCCGGCCCGAGCACGGTTGCGCGGACTTGCTCCTCGGTCAGGTGAGCTGCTTCCGCAAACGTCACAACATGCACGCCCCATTCATACTCGCAATTTGTCAGCGCCGTGGTGCGATCGATGACGATCTCGCGCTCCCGCAAACTGAGCGGACCGCGGTCGAGCAGGCTGCCGGCGCGGAATTTCTCCCAGGCGCGCGGATTTCCCGCCATGACACGGAACAGCATCAGCGGCGGCGCGCCGCGCATGATCCGGTCGAACTGGCCCTGAATTTCCTTCTCGTAGGGCGGCTGAAGCGGCCCGATGCGTGACATAACGGACTCCCGTGCTACAATATCAGTAGCATTCTGATACATTATCTGTAGCATAGCAAGGGAGACGGCGGATGCCGATCATAAAGAAACGCGCCGTTCGCGGCTCGCGGTCGGGTCGGCCGGTCATGGCGCTGCTCGATCTGTTGGGCCGGCGCTGGACCTTGCGAATCCTCTGGGAGTTGCGCGAGCAGGTTTTGACATCGCGCAGTCTTCGCGAAGCCTGCGACGAAGCCTCGCCCACCGTGCTGCAGGCGCGGCTGTCGGAACTGCGCGAGGCCGGCCTCGTCGAGCTCGGCGGGCAAGGCGGCTACAGCCTGACGCCGCTCGGACGCGAGCTGAACGAAACCTTCCTGCCGCTCCATCGCTTCGCCGAGCGCTGGAGCAGGCGGCAGGAGAATTGAACTTCACGCCGCCGCCACCGTAAGGTTGGCGCCATCGGCCTCGACGATGCGGACGCGGCTGCCTGCCGGCGCATCGGGACCGGCCACGCGCCAGATCGTGTCGTCGATCCGCACCGTGCCGGATCCGTCGATGATCGGCTTTTCCAGCGTGAACACCCGGCCGACCAGCGCGTCGGCGCGCCGGTTGAGGAACGGATTGCTTGCGCTCGGATGCGAGTTGCCCCAGGCAAGACGCCGCCACAGCGGCACCGCAGCTGCGGCGAACATCGCAAACATCAGAAGCTGCGTCTGCCAGGAGGGATGGACCACAAACGACACCAGCCCAACCAGCAGCGCGGCTAATCCCAGCCAGAACAGGAACACGCCGGGTGCCGCCAATTCCAGCGCCATCAGGATGAAGCCGAAAATCAGCCAGTTCCAGGTGCCCAGCGTCGTAAACATCTCGGCCATGACATGACCTCCATGAACAGACTATTGCGGCGTGACCGGCGGCGGGGCCGTGCCGGCCGGAGGCACCGACGAGCGGCGCGCGGCGGCGGCAGCGGAAGCCGCACTTTCGCCAAAGGTTGCTTTCGCGATCTCGCCGATGCCGGCGAGCGAACCGAGCACGCTGGTCGCCTCGATCGGCAGCATCAGAATCTTCTGGTTCGGCGAATCAGCGAATTGCCCGAACGCCTTGATGTATTTGTCGGCGATAAAATAGTTCAGCGCGGCGACATCGCCCTTGGCGATCGCCTCGGAGACCATCTGCGTCGCCTTGGCTTCGGCTTCGGCGGAGCGCTCGCGCGCCTCGGCGTCGCGGAACGCGGCTTCGCGGCGGCCTTCGGCCTGCAGGATCTGGCCTTGCTTTGGCGCCTTCGGCGCGAAGGATTTCCGACTGCCGCTGGCCTTCGGCCTGCAGGATGTCGGCGCGCTTGACGCGCTCGGCCTTCATCTGCCGTCCCATCGCCTCGACGAGGTCGGCCGGCGGCACGATGTCCTTGATCTCGATGCGGTTGACCTTCAGGCCCCACGGCGACACCGCGGCATCGACCACGCGCAACAGCCGCTCGTTGATCTCGTCGCGATGCGACAGCACCTGGTCGAGGTCCATCGAGCCCATCACCGAGCGGATGTTGGTCATGGTCAGCACGATGATCGCCTGGTTGAGATTGGAGACCTCGTAGCTCGCCTTCGCCGCGTCGAACACCTGGAAGAAGGCGACGCCGTCGACCGTCACGGTGGCGTTGTCCTTGGTGATCACTTCCTGCTCGGGAATGTTGATCACCTGCTCCATCATGTTCATCTTGCGGCCGACGCGGTCGAAATAGGGCATGATGAGGTTCAGCCCCGGCGACAGCGTGCGGGTGTATTTGCCGAACCGCTCGATGGTCCAGTCGTAGCCCTGCGGCACCGTCTTGACGCCGGCAAACAACGTGAAGATAACCAGCAGCACGAGCGCAATAGCGAAAATGTCGAAACCGGTCATAAATCCTCCCAAGGCGGCAAGCAAGCGTTCCCGCGCATTCCGCGCCGACATGTCTGCGAATGACTTTCGTTGTGTCTGCGAACCAGCGGCGCCGGTTCAGCCCGACGTTCTCGAATTGGATCAGGTAGGTATCAGTTTTCGCCCGCCAGACGTCTCTGTTTGCGCCATGGCCAAGTAGCTTGTTTCGTTCAAAAACGCCCAGCCTTAACTCGCCGTGTATCGTTAACTTGAAGCCGACCGCAGTGCAGCGCGCCGTGGCGGCTTTGGCGAAATTCATCTTAATCAATCAACGCATCGGCGTGGCAAGAGTGCATTTCCTCGACTGTCAAATCCAGCCCTGCAGCTCGCGCAGCACCAGTTGGCGGATGACGTCCATGCCGGGATCGCTGTCGTTCAGGCACGGGATAAAGGCAAATTGCTCGCCGCCATTGTGCTTGAAGATCTCGGCGTTCTCCTGCGCGATCTCTTCCAGCGTCTCCAGGCAATCGGCGGAGAAACCGGGCGTTACCACCGCGATGCGGCGCACGCCGTCCTTCGCCAGCCGCTCCATGGTCTTGTCGGTGTAGGGCTTCAGCCACTCGTCAAGCCGAAGCGCGACTGGAAGGTGAGCAGCAGCTTTGAAGCATCGAGCCCCATGCGCTTGCGCAACGCTGCGATGGTCGCGGTGCATTGCGCCTGATAGGGATCGCCCTTGTCGACATATTCCTGCGGCATGCCGTGGAATGAGGCCACGATCAGCTCCGGCTGGAACGGCAATGTCGCCAGATGCGCGTTGATCGAGACCGCCAGCGCCTCGATATAATCGGGGTCGTCGTAATAGGGCGGCGTCACCCGCAAGGTCGGCTGCGCGCGCATCCGGCCGAGCACGCGGAACACCTCGTCGCACACGGTCGCCGACGTCGCCGCCGAATATTGCGGATAGAGCGGCACCACCAGCAGCCGGTCGCAGCCCTGCGCCGTCAGCGCGTCGATCCGCGAGGCGATCGAGGGATTGCCGTAGCGCATCGCCCAATCGACCTCGATGTGGTCATGATCGGCGATGCTGCGGGCGAGTTTTTCGGCTTGCGCGCGCGTAATGGTTTTCAGCGGCGATTCGTTGTTCTCGGTGTTCCAGATCTTTTGGTAGTCGCGCGCCTTGCGGCGCGGGACGGACGCGCAGGATGACGCCGTTCAACACCAGCTTCCAGAACAAGCCCCTGATCCTCGATCACCCGGGGGTCGGACAGGAATTCCTTGAGATAGACGCGCACGCCCTCGGCGTCGGCGGTGTCGGGGGTGCCGAGATTGACCAGCAGCACGCCGACGCGCTGCGGCTTGACCTCGGCTGCAGGCCTTGCACTTCTCGATGGGAACGACCGCTGTCATGACGGCTGTGGCTTCGCGCGTTGCACCATCCTTGTCAAGATAATGGCCCGGTTCGATATTGTCACCCTTTACCACCCTGCGCGGGAGGAACCATGACGGTCGCCGAATGGTGCGTTTTCGGAACGCTGATGCTCTATCTGCTGACGATCGCCTCGGTCAAGTGGATCGGATTTCGCCGTTTCGACAATGCGAAGCCGCGCGACCCCGCCTTCTATGACGACCCGATCCGCGCCGCGCGCGCTGGGCGCGCACCAGAACGGCATCGAGGCGTTTCCGTTCTTTGCCGTCGCCGTGCTGCTGGCGGAATTCCGCATCGCGCCGCAACGGCTGATCGACGAGCTGGCGATGCTGTTCCTGATCGTGCGGATCGCCTATGTCTTCACCTATCTCGGCAACCGCCCGACGCTGCGCTCGATCCTGTGGAGCATCGGCTTTGCGATCAACATCGCGATCTTCTTCTTGCCGGCATGGCGGCGATTTTTGCCGGGCTAGAAACCGTGATTGCTTCATCATTTTCGGGACGCGACTCCCTACCCCGCGGCGCTGATCGCGCCCGAGCTGTGCAAGAACTTCTGCCCTCGAATAACAAGGGCGCAGGGAAAGCCGGGTGCCCGCTGCACCCGCAGCCTCGCGTGCGAAAGTGATAGAGCACACGAGTATAGTCACCACAGGTTCACCGGAAAAACCCGGCCTTCCCTGCGCGATGGTTTTAACGGCTTATTCCGCGCTCTCCCCGGTGACCGGGCTCTTTTGCCACCGTCGCTTGCGGATAACTCCGCGAAACTTGACGCCAGCATCGGGGCGTCAGGACCACACGGCTTTGCCGTCCGCGATAATGCCGCTCGTCGCGCAGCACTTTCGCGTCCACCGCATCCCACCTCAACGTTCGTGACGACGCGTACGTCCCTCTTATCGAGGCGAGACGGCCGGACATCAGTGCCGCTGATTTGCCCGACCGGCACAAGCACAATATTTTTGCGAGGGGGACTGGACGACCCAAATCAGCTTGAAGCGCCTCAGCAAATCGCCGTTTACGCGCACGCGATTTTTGAAGCCTCAAGGCCAGGCGAGCGAAGCGACATCCAGAAAAAGGCACCTGATTTGCCGACGGGCAAATCAGGTGCGTAAGCAATGGGCGCCTGGCCGCCAGAAAGTTCAGCGCGCGATTACTTGCACTGCCCGCTTTTTTTGCGCTTATCTATTGTCTGCAGGCAGTTCGCCGCGCACATGCAGCCGGGGGTGGCGCACTTTTTTGAGCAGACGCTTATGCAAGCATTGACGTCGCAATTGACCGCCAGCGCGGGTCGCGGCGCGAGTAAAATCGATAGCCCGTAGACGACCGCCGCGGACATGAACGCAAGTGACAATCGACGCATCATGGATGATCTCCCGGAAATAAAAATTCGAAAAATGGTGCGCGCTTCTCAAGCGCGCGCATTAGCCTATCAAAGGCCAGGTCTTTTGTGAATGGTCGGCGGGCGACCCTTTCGTCCTGGCGAACCTTCGCCGCTTCTCAAAGAAACACCTCGGGCGGCACGCCGAGCAGGATCTGCCCGACCTGTTCGAAATGGGCACCGCGTGCCTGGATCTGCTGAGAGAGCGTGTGCATGTCGCGGAAGCGGCGCTCGAACGGGCTGCCCGGGAAGATCGCATCGACGCCCGCTGCCTTGTAGGCGAAGTCTGCCACCTCGGCCGCGCCCTGGATCGCGTTGGTGGTGGCGAGCCGCACGCGGGCCCGATCGGCTACCTCGATCGGCGCCACGTCGTCGGCATGCGCGTAGATCGTGGTGAGCGTCTCGATCAGGTAGGCGCGCGCCGAGCCGAGCCGCGCCTCCGCCCGCGCCACGTCGGCCTGCACGACCGCGTTGTCGGCGAGCCGGGCCAGGCCGCGCGGCGACTTGCGGGCCGCCAGCGCGATGAACTCGGACAGCATCGCGCGCGCGATGCCGAATGCCACAGCGGCGACCCCGGTCGCATAGAGGCACTGCATGGTAAAGGCATAGAGCGGGCCGCGCTCGTAGCGCAGCGTCGGGTCCTCGCGCGTGGTGCTGAATGCCTCGGACACGAACAAATCGTTGACGCAATAGGAGTCCGACGCCGTGCCGCGTAGCCCGATCGTCCGCCAGGTATCGAGCAGGGTCGCGTCTCCAGCCGGAAACAGCAGCGTGCGGACCGTGGGCCGGCCGAAGCGGTTGAGCCGCAGCGCGCCGTCCGCTTCGAGCACATGGCAGTGCGCGCCCATCCAACGGGCCTGCCGGCAGCCACTGGCGAAATCCCACTTGCCGGTCAGGCGATAGCCTCCGTCAACCGCACTGGCGCGCGATGCGTTTGGAGGTCCCCAGGCCACGATGCTGCGCGGATCAGCGAAGATGGTGTGATTGACCGCAGGCTCCAGACAGGCGGCGATCAGGGCGGAACTGTTGGCGACGAATGCGTTCCACGCGATCGAGGCGTCGTGCCGGGCGAGCTCTTCGATCGCCGCCACGTAGACCGCAGGTTCCGTCTCGTCGCCGCCCGCCGAGCGCGGCAGCAGCATGCGGAACAGCCGCGAGTCATGGAGCCGCCCCCGCAATGCCTCGGGAATGCGCCGCGTGCGCTCGATCTCGTCGGCTGCGGCGGCGATCTCCGCCGCGAGCTCGCGGGCGCGGGCGACCGGGTCCGGACGGGTTTGGATGTCCATGCGCCACCTCAGGCTTTTAGGCCATTGCGGCCGAACGCCCGGGCGCTGTCAACCGTCTCGTCGGCAGATTCTAGCAGCGCTCGAGAATGGTCAACCCGCGCAGGCGGTCGAGCAGATAAAACAGACCGCGGTCGTCGGTAGTGACGTCGTTGCTCTGGACGCGCTGCGAGCCTTCCGGAACCTCGGGCAGGAAATGGCCGATCTCGCGCGGCCGGCGCGGGTCAGCAATGTCGATGAGGCGCAGCCCGTGCGCGAACCATGCGGCCGGGATCTCGGTTCCGGTCACCTTTTCGCTCGGCTGATGGCAGGCCGTGAACTCCGGTTGCGGCGTGCCGTCGTCAAGGCCGTCGACCTGGAAGCTCGCGAACGGCATCGGGTGCCGCTCGTCCGTGATGTCGACGAGCCACAGGCAGGCGGGCGGCCCGGGCGCGGCGCGGGCCACGTCCTCGTCGGCGACCAGCATGACGCGCCGCCCATGCAGCGGGAAGGGCAGCGGCAAGGTCGTATGCGTCGGACAGGCGAAAGGCGGGCTCCAGTCGAACGAAGAGACGAGGCGTGGCTTTGCCATATCGGCGATGTCGAGGATGACGAAGCCGCCGTGCCAATAGCTGGTATAGAGCCGGTCGCCCTGGCGCAGCGGATGATGGCAGCGGTGCGCCGTGCCCTGCCAGCTCGGCTCCTCGCCGCCGCCGGTCCATTGTCCGGGCATCCACCAGCGGCCGACCTCGCGCGGGTGCACCGGGTCGCCGAGGTCGAGGATCATCACGATGTTGCCGCGATAGCCCTCCACCGTGGGCGAGATATAGGCGTGGCGCCCGTCGAAATCGAAGCGATGGACGCCCATGCCGTCGGTCTCCCAGCGGGTAATCTCGCGCGGGCTCGCCGGCTTCGTCACGTCATAGATGCCGAGCCCGCCGCGAAAATTCTCGGGGGCTGCGTTCTTGTCGGCGTGGTTGCGCTCGCGATTGATCAGCATCAACCCATTGTCCACGCGCACCTTGTGCGAATGGGCGCCGGGCGGCATCTCGAGCCGCGCAAGCAGCCGCGGATGCGCGGGGTCGGCGATATCGACGATCGAGGTGCCGGCAGGCGCACGCATGTGGCCGATGAATGCGGTCGTGCCCGCAACGACGATCTGGCCGCCGCCCGGACAATCGAAATATCCGACCTGACGCAGGCCCTTCGCGGAACTCATGGGCGCCTCGTGCCGATGCGCCGCCATCATGTGACAATAATCACGGCGGAGAAAGTCCTGTTGTAAGGCGGAGGCCGGCGGCTGGCCTCAATCTCGAGGGCGGCCCGGCATCTCCGCCAAGTTGGCGTCCGTTTTTGGCAGATATTGTTGCAAAAGTCGAAAATCGAACAACCCTAAAAATCTCGCGAAAGCTGATCATTGGACTTCTCTGCTGCTGCGTCGCTTTTCAACGCCACTACGGAGATCGGTGATCGATTTTGGGTGAAACGATAAGGTCCCTCACGTCGCCGCGCGTAAGACGCATCAGCGGCTCTAAGAATTTTGGTTCGCCACCCCAAAAAGACTTTTGCAACAATATCGGCACGTTTGAGACATGCCGACCGGTTCTGAAGACGTCCCTTAATCGGGGTATACCGGAAGCGGCCAGCCTACGGTCAAAACAACGCGAATGCCCCGTTTCAGGACATCCACTCTCAGGCCGTTGTGCCATTTCTCGCTCGCTCCGCTACCGCAAAGTGCTAAACTTTAGAAGTTGCGCAAGGCGTGGTCCTTATGAGGAGCGCATGCGACGACGGAAATTCATCCGGCTTGTAGCGGGCGCTGCGGTTGGGTGGCCACTTGCTGTGCATGCGCAGCGGCCGGCGATGCCGCTGATTGGTTATCTCAGTGGTGCGACGTGACATCGACAATCCAGCGCTACTTCGGCAAGGCGCGGCCGGGCACCCGGGGAGTAAGTATGGGACTTGATATTCATGCCATCAATTTTTGCCGGTTCGCGAGTAAACGACAGCAATTTGGGCGCGTGGCAACTTTGGGTAGGCAAGCCCTGCATGTATCAGCCGACAAATTGCGCCGTTTGATGCAACCCAAGACGGAGGTAGATTACGGAAAATACTGCGAAGAGCTTTTAAAGGTTCACTTCGGAGCAACAGAGGTCGAATCATTTGATTATTCCAGTTATGAAGGCGCAACGCACCTTCACGATCTTAATAGGCCGCTCCGAGAGAATTATAACTACGACACGATAATCGACGCTGGACTAACGGAACATATATTCAACGCTCCTCAGGCGCTGTCGAATATCTCGCAAATTTGTGCTTCAGGCGGCCAAATCCTGCACATGGTTCCTGCAAATAATTTTTGCGGTCACGGATTCTGGCAATTTTCACCAAGTATCTTTTTCGCTCTTTATTCCGAAGCAAATGGTTATAGCGAAACCCAGGTGTTTCTTGCAGATGTCGGAGACGTTGATAACTGGTACGAAGTTTCACCATCCGTCGGTGAATCGATGGCGGGCTACGATTTAACACGGGGCGTGTTCGCCTTGGTTCGTACGAAAAGAGGCGCAGAGTTTTCCCACGAGAACGTGCAACAAATGGAATATCTCCAAGACTGGAGTGGGCAGACAATGGGCCATCAGATGCACACAAACATAAAAGACAAAATCAAGAACATTCTCGAGGAAACGGCCCTATTTGAGCCGGTGCGTGCGGTATTTAAGGCCTTTTCCCCGCCTAGCCTCAGTCGGAATCCGCGCCTTGAGAGGCGTGATGTGAAATCAATGGTTTAATTCGGCAGCGTCTTGCGCGGCTACGCTCAGAGGCATTCTCAGGGGAGGTACACATGAGATTTTGCCAATCGCTGGGCTTTGTGCCGCTATAGCAGGGAGTGTGGGGGTCTCGCCGTCCTGCGCCCAGGAGGAAAAATTCACACGCAGCACCTATCCTGTTGCCAACGCCAGGCCCGACGGTTCAAGGGATTTAAATCCGGTCGCCAATATTTCCGGCCTTTGGCAATCGCAGTCCGGAGCACACTATTCGTGCTCACAGAACGGTCGAGGGTTTAGCTGTATCGCCGTCACGGTAACCGAACCCCAGGCACGCTCGGGCGTGAGGGTTGGGGACGTGGCATTTACGGGATTCGTATACGAATACGTCGCCATTGCAGATTTCATCGGTAGAGTTCCGTCGATCGCGGGAGATGTACCCGGCTGCCCATCCAGTTATTTCAAGAATTCTGAATTGAATTTCAGAATTTCCGACGATTCGAAAATCTTGCGTGGCGAGCTTCTCATTCGCCATCTGGACGGCAATTGCGCGCAGGACGGCGCCACGATCCAGGAAGCGGTGCTTCGGCGGGTCGATTAAATAGCCAACTTCGCGGGTGGTATTAACCGACGTTGCCTGCCGCGTTCGGCGCCGTGACCGGCACCAGCCAAACTCAATTCTTGCCCGACGACGGCGCGGTTTGTTGTGGTTCACGCCGTGGAGTTCTGGCTTCGGTTCACGTCGTCAATGCGCTTGGCCCGGGCAATGTCGGCAAATGCGCGGTTGAAGTCGCCCATGCGATAGAAGACGACGCCGCGGTCGATATAGGCGTCGGAGAAGTGCGGATCGAGATCGATCGCCAGATCGAGGTCAATGAGCGCGAGCGATATGTCACCACTGCGGTACGCCTGGATGCCCCGCTCTCGATAGTATCTGGCATCGTTCACCCCGAAGTCGCGAGCCGCGCGGATATTGGCAGTCGCCGGGGTGCCGCCGGTATTCTCCACAGGTGCAGTGGCGCTCGGCGCCGCCGCCTGCTTAACAACCTCGGGATTCTCCCGCTCGTTGGGGACTACCATATCATCCGGCTCGTCGCGGGGGCGAGCTCGACCGATTGTGTCGGACAGCTCTGCCGATACTACAACAGCGGCCGGGGCCGGTTCGCTCGCGGATACCTCGATCACTTCTGCCGCGATGAGGGATGCCTTCGATACGTATCCGAACAGCAGGTATCCCCCCATCAACACTACCGAGGAAATGCTACCCGCGATCACGAATTTCAGACGTCGCTCCTGGCGTGCAGCTGCCAGCAGTTGGTCATAGTGCGCCCGTTGCCGCTCATCGCTGAGAATGGAATTGGCGCGGATGATCCGCCTGAATCTCAGTGGGGCATCCGAATCGCCGGGGTTGTTATCGGGGTGATTTGCTTTGGCGGCTTTGCGGAATGCGGCTCTGAGGCCGTCGGCGTCGTCATCCGGAAGTGCATCAAGTAAATCGTAAAGGGACTTCATAACAATCACTCACGCAACTACTATTACTCCTCCTCAGCAATTCGCTCTCGTCGCTAAAGTCGACGATTGACAGCCCCAACATTGAATCAAACGAAACCTTACCACCCAAAAGGTGGTGGCCCGGTATGGCAAAAAGAGGACAAAATTGAGGGCTGCCGCCCCACCATTGCCATCAAGCAGACACTGGCCTCGGTTGAGCGCCGATCAGCAGCAAGTCTTGGTTGCACTGATGGTTATTGGGCGGGTCGCCGATGCTGAACGGGCTCAATCTCGCACATGCTCGACGACTGGAGCAGGCGTAGACGGTCGCGCGCAATCTTCTCGGCATCCTGGTAGCATTGCCGCTCGTAGTCGATCTTCAAGCGGGCCCATTCATTCGGGTCCACGGCCCCAACATCGGTTCTCTTGAACTCGCAGTCGGGTGCCGGCTGTGGTGCGAGCAGCGACGGGTCGGGCCGGTGGATTCGCAGTTCGGAATATCGACGTGGTTCAGTGTATCTATGGGCACGGGCGGGGGCACGGGCGGTAGCGCGGACCGGAGTTGCCCTGACCTCATGCTGAACCGGATCGAATTCGCGGTGAACCGGATCGCGCGCGCAGCCGGCGATTACCAGCGCGCAGAAAGCGACAGGGATGGTCAGAAACTTTGGGATCAATGACGCAGGGCCCGGCCGCGTCTTTGCAGATTTGCAGCACTTGTCAGCACAATGCGCTGGATCCGCGATCGCCATGCCCATCATTCCGATTTACGCGAGACAAGTTGCTGCCCCTCATCGCAACCAACTATCGCGCAGCAAGCACGATGACCATGAACGGAAAAGTTGAATCGTGCTCTAACAATCAGGATGAATCAGACGTAAATCGATATCTGAAGACCAGGCGATCTCAGATAGATGCCGCCCGTCGCACCCACCGCGCGGATGCCTTTAAGCGAGGCGAGGCTGCAAGCGCGGTCGGCAAGGTCACGGAAGACGATCGTCCCTCCGCATCAAAGATGCGGCCCCATATTCCGTGAAAACTTCGCGTTACTTGCTTTCTTCGGCGGCAGTGAAAAATTTCGTGCCATCGAAAAAGCGGTTCGGGCGGTTGAATATCGAGATGAAAATGGCGCCGTTGGGAGCATGCGCGACATGGACGTTGCCGCCCGGTCTCCACACGAAGTCACCCGCCGCAACGCTCCCCTCGGAATCCTCCAGCGATCCTTCGAGCATGAAGGTCTGTTCGAGCGCCGTGTGCTCGTGTAACGGCACAATCGCGCCGGGCGCCATCTTGAACAGGATGGTCGAGCGCCCTTCGTCGTCCTTGTAGAGGATCTTCATCTCTATTCCATCGAAGTCGGTTCGCTGCCAGGGCATCGACGACGCGGCGACGATGGTCGACCGAAGTTCGGGCGGGTTAACGGGCAAAGGCTTGTTCATGGCTCCTTCTCCGGAATAATTGCTGGCTTCGCTCCGCTCACGAGCTCGGAGCTAACCCGGCGGTACGACCATCGGCGGCGATTTGCTCCGAAAGATTGTCTCAGCGAACCTCAGTTCGCCAGCGGATCGGGCCGAAGCTGGATGTGCACCGCGCGCGGCATTGCGCCCTTGCCGCCTTCTTTGAGCCAAGGCGTGCGGTCGCCGTTCGTGCTCCACAACCCGCGGCCTTTCCAGCCGGCGTTCGGATCGTCGATACGCCCATCGAAGCCCTTGGCATAGAAGCTGAGCGGATAGGGAATCCGGATCGTGATCATCTTGCCGTCCTTCAACGCCACGAAGCCGTCACCGAGATTGGCGGTGGACATCGGTATGTTCTCGCCAAGTCCGAACGTGTTGTGCTGGTCGACCCAGGTGTAATAGCTCGACTCGGCGCTGTTCTCACCGATACCTTCGAAGCCAGGGCCGGGATACTGATAGATTGACCAGCCTTCCGGACAATGATTGCCGGTGGCGTTCGGCCCATTGAGCGGGCCTTTGCACTTGCGGCGGTCAAAGCTGCCGAGGTGACCGCTGGACAACGACGCCCAGACCACGCCGTTCTTGTCGATATCGCCGCCGCGGATTCCGAACGCCGGCGCGGGAACATTGAACACTTCCGACAGTCCGGTAGCCGGGTCGAATCGCAAGACCGCCGGCGTTCCGCCGAAGATGCCGACGGTGTACCAGATCGAGCCGTCCACTGGTGAGGGCATCACCGCGTAAGGTCCCGAACCCGGGACGATCCGCTTGTCCTTAGCTGGATCGAGTGGGGCGTTGGGCTCGACATAATCGTCGCGCTTGCCGTTGCCGTTGGTGTCGAGCACGAACGGCGACCAGCCTTGCGACTTCGCCGCATCGCCGGTTTCGTCAAATACCTTGGTGTTGATCCAACCGGCAACCGGGCCGGTGCCGCTGAGCCACAGCGTGTCATTGGCGTCGTAGCCGAACTGCAGGTGATGGGTGGCAAAGCAGGTGTCGATAAAGCTGTACTTCATCGTCTTGGGATCGAGCATCGCCACCTGCCGCGCCGACTTCTCCAGTGGGAACACCTTGGCCGACGGATGGTCGGACCCTTGCTTGCAGAACGCCGGATTATCCATGCCGCGCACAGTGGCGGAGAGCCAGAGCCGGCCCTTCTCGTCGAACATGGAGTTGTGGTTGTTCGCTCGCGTATCCCAGAGCTTTTGCTCGCCCCAATAGGCCGACGGTTCCAGCGGCTTCACGCTGGCGGCATGTCCGGGACCTAACGATTTCGGCATCTCGGGATCTGCGACCGGCATCTTGAAAAACGAAATTTTATTCGTCTTCGGATCCAGGATCGGCATGTTGTCGGTCGAATATTCCGGTGAGCCGTAAAGCGGGCCATAGGCATTGACCGTCGGATTACGCCTGTCTGAGGAAATCAGATCGTGCAGATATTTGTCGGGCGTCGACCACTCCCACGAAGTGATCACGATGTTGCGTTCGACGCCTTGCGGACGTGGCGGCTTGGCTTTGGGTAGCTCGCCTTTGGCGACGCGGTCGGTCCAGTCGCCGAGATATTTGAAGGGGGCGCCGCCGAAATTCCCGGCAAGCTGGTTGGTCATCTGCTCGCCGGACTGCCCCGATTGAACGCGCCGCATCCAGGCATCTTGGCCGGCATCGAACTTGCCGAAAGCTGACGGAATCGTGCGGGTAGCTTCCTGGCCGAGCTGGTGACAACCGATGCAGCCGATGTTCTTCATCTGCTTCAACCAGTCATTCTGGGTAAGCTTTTCGGGAATGTCGCTCTTGCCTCCGAACTCGCTGGCAGGCGGAATTTTCATCATCGCGTACCAGTATATTGCCGGATAATAATGCGCCGCCGCCGCTTCGTTCGGCGCCGGCACCGCGGTGTGATCAAGAAGCTGGCCCGGCTTTGCGGTGAGCTTGGCCGAATCCACCAGACCGTAGCCGCGCACCCAGACGGTGTAATTCGCTGTTGGAAGATCGGGCACGAGGTAGCGGCCCTGATCGTCGGTGACGACGATGCGTGCGAACTTGGTCGGCAGATCGGTGGTTTCGGCGATCACCCAGACCCCCGCTTCGGGACCTGCCGCGCTGACCACCGTGCCGCCGATATCAGTGGGGCCGACCGTTACGGTCTGCTGTGCATAAACTGCGGTGGGGATTGCAATTGGCAGCGCCATCAAGCCAGCGCACATGGTCAGCCGCGCAAGCGCTCTTGTCACGAACATGGTTGCCTCCCGGCATGGAACCGGCTCTTTGGCCGATTTTTTCGTTGCCGCAACTTTAGCAAAAAGGTCGGCAGCGTCCAATGGCTTCAATCAGCCTTTTACTGATATCCGCTTTTGTTGAAGTGGACATTGCCCGGCTAAATCGCGACGTCTGCGAATGATCTATCCCGAATAGCTGGCCAGATCACCATTTGCTCCGGAGGTGAGCCATTCCGCCAGTCTCGCAAAGTGCTAGGCTCGCGAGATCGCGGAAGCGGCGGAAATTCATCAAGCCGGTGGGTGGCGCGGCGACGGTTTCGCCGCTCGCGGTATTTAGTCGGAGGAACAGCGATGCAAATGCGGGTGTTTGGGCGCACGGGAATGCAGCTTTCGGTGCTGGGTTTCGGCTGCGGCGCGGTAGGCGGATTCATGGTGCGCGGCGATCCTGCCGACCAGGAGCGCACCATCGCACGCGCAATCGCCGCCGGCGTGAATTATTTCGACACCGCGGTGCAGTACGGCGATGGCGAATCGGAAAAGAACCTCGGCCGCGTCCTGCAAAAGCTGAAGCCGGCCAACGTCGCCGTCGGCACCAAGGTCCGGTTGCCGCCCGGCGAGTTCGGCCGCATCGCCGATGCCGTGACGACGTCGCTCGAAGGCAGTCTGGCGCGACTGCGGTCTTGACCGGGTCGACATCTTTCACCTGCACAATCCGATCACCGAGACAGGCGGCGGAGCGGCGCTGAGCGTCCGGCCAGGTGCTCGGCGACGTGGTGCCGGCGTTCGAGCGCCTGCGTCAGCAGGGCAAGATTCGTTTCCTCGGGATGACGGCGGTCGGCGACACGGCGGCGCTGCAACAGGTGATCGATGCCCGCGCCTTCGACAGCGCTCAAATCGTCTACAACATGCTCAATCCATCCGCCGCCGAGCCATTGCCGACAAAGCTATCCGGCACAGGATTATGGACGATTGTTCGATCACACCCAGGCCGCCGGCGTCGGCGTCGTGGGCATCCGCGTGCTGGCCGGCGGCGCATTGTCGGGCTCGGCCGAGCGTCACCCGATTGCAGGCCCGGCGCCCGAGCCGATCGGTTCGGCGATGAGCTACGAAGCCGATGTCGATCGCGCACGCCGTCTGATGCCGCTGGTCAAGGAGGGGTTCGCCGCCAGCCTGACCGAAGCCGCCACGCGGTTTGCGCTGTCTCACCCGGCGATGGGCACCATCCTGGTCGGCATGGCGACGCCGCAACAGTTCGAGGACGCGCTCGCCGCGGTCCAAAAAGGCCCGCTGCCGCAAGCTGCGCTCGACCGGCTGTCGGCGCTGCGGCAGGCATTCTCCGGCGAACCACGATGATCGCTTAGGGTTGCCCATGCGCGTGGCGCCTGATGCGACACGGTTCAGCCGTTGCGATGAGCCCGGCCGGCGCGCTAGCCTCGGCTGCAAGAAACGCCGGGAGGAAAGCATGGGTCGGAAGATAGCTATCGTCGGAGCGGGTGCGGTCGGCGGCTATGCCGGCGCCCATATGGTGCAGGCCGGCGAGGACGTCACGTTCATCGATCCATGGCCCGAGCATGTCGAGCACATGAGGAAGCACGGCCTGCGCGTCACCCACGCCAGGGACGTCGCGGAATTCTCGGTTCCGGTGCGCGCGCTGCACGTCACGGACGCGCAGCAACTCGCCAAGGAGGCGCCGGTCGACATCGCCTTCGTGTGCATGAAGTCCTACGACACGGCCTGGGCCACCATGCTGATCCGGCAGTATCTGGCGCCGGACGGCTATGTCGTGTCGCTGCAGAACTGCATGAACGAAGAGACCATCGCCGGCATCGTCGGCTGGGGCAAGACGCTTGGCTGCATTGCCAGCAGCATCACGGTCAACCTGCCCGAGCCCGGCCACATCCACCGCGGCGCCGGCAAGGGCGGGGCGGCGCACACCGTATTTCGCGCCGGCGAAGTGCACGGCCGCATCACGCAACGGGCGGAGGAAATCTGCCGCCTGGTCGGCTACGCCGACAGCGCCAAGGTCACCGGCAATCTGTGGGGCGAGCGCTGGTCGAAACTGGTCGCCAACGTCATGGGCAACGGGCTTTCCGCCTGCACCGGGCTGCCCGGCGGCGAGATGTTGCAAAGCGAGCCGATCCGCCGCTTCTCCACCCGGCTCGGCAGCGAAGCGATCCGCGTCGGCCAGGCGCACGGCTATCAGCTGGAGGAGATTTTGCACCTGCCGCCCGAGACGATCGCGCGCGCCGGCGAGGGCGACGAGGCGGCGATGCGCGCCTGCGACGAGCAGCGCTTCAAGGACGGCAAGCGCACCTCCTCCGAGCAGCGTCCCTCGATGGGCCAGGACATGCAGAAGGGCCGGCGCACCGAGATCGAATTCCTCAACGGCTTGGTGGTGCGCGAAGGCGAGAAGGTCGGCCTCTCCTGCCGCGCCAATGCCGTGCTGACGGACATCGTCAAGCGCGTGGAACGCAATGAGCTGAAGCCCGATCCGCGGCACATCACGCGAGCTGCGGTTGAACTGAGCCGGCTTTAATGCGATCCTTAAACGGTTCCGCATGGCGGCCCCAGTGAAATCAAGATTTCTCCCAAATCGTGCCGGTGATTGGCGCTTTTTGGACCCCGATAGCAGGTACTGGTCGACAGGAACCATAAGAGGAGGCATCACCTAATGCCGACGAAAGACGGTTTTACGCCGGACCATCCTTTGCCTGTCTTTCTTTCCGAATATGCCGAGGAATTCGAGGAGCCGGGTATGGGGAAGGCTTGGGACGGAGCGGCTATCTCGTCGCGTATCCTCAAGATGAGTGTTTTAGCTCTAGCGGCGGCGGCGATTGCGATCCTGTGGTTGGGCAATCCAGTCGCGCTCTTTGCGAACGTCACGGCTTCGCTGGTCGACATGATGGCGTTTCAGTCTGGCGCGGGTCAATCGACGCCAGCAATTCAATCAACCGCTCAGGCTTTGCCGCCGACTGCAACGGACGCCCCGACGCGCGCGGAAATTACTGCCCCTGTAGAACCCGCCAATCAGATGAAGGCCGAGAACAGTGAGCCGCCAACTGAAGACGTATTGAAGCAATTCCAGGCCTGGGCCGCCGAGGAGGATACACGGGCACCGGTCGTGCCCGTACAGCCCGTGCAATCCGTACAACCCGCGCAAGTCGTAGAAGACGACCAGGCACAGGTTGAGGAGGATGCCCGAGCACCTGTCCGGCACATCCAAAGGCACCGAAGGGTCCGGCCCGCACAAAATGCACGTGCGGAGATCCGGCCCGCGCAAAATCCCCGAGCAAAGCTCCGGCGGGAGCAAAATGCGCGGGCATTGGTCCGGCCCGCACAAGATGCACGCGCGCCGGACCAGTCCGTGCAAAATGCCCAGCCACCCCAGCCACCGTCGTTGCTGCAAAGCCTGGGTTTGCAGCATTAGACCTGGCAGGACGTGTTTGAGCTACGCGGGCAAGTCGATTTGCTAGAAGCAAGTCACCCGCTCGGCGGCGATATAGCCGAACAGAAGACCGGCGCCGAATAACAGCACCAGCCCTGCGGCGCCGAATTCGATCCCGCGCATGATCAATGCGCCAGAACCTTCGCTCGCATTGCTGAGCCGCCGCGCGACGTCTTTGGCGGAGACCGCGATGACGGCGATGGTCGCAACCGTGATCGCGGTGCCGAGCCCCATCACGAAGGTCGCGGCGATGCCGGCCCAGAACAGGCCCTGCGCCAGCGAGAACACCAGCACCAGGATCGCGCCCGAACAGGGCCGCAGCCCCACCGCGAAGATCGCTCCCAGGCCGCGCCGCCAGCCGCCGGGACCGGCGAGTTCGCTCGGCACAGGGCCATGCGAGTGGCCGCAATGCTCGTCATGGACGTGATCGTGGCCATGATGCTGGTCTTGGCCGTGATCATGCTCATCATGGTGATGATGATCGTGGTCGTGGCTGTGATCATGATGGTGATGCGCGACGGCCGCCAGCACCGGCGCCGGCCGCTCGACCTGCAGCGCGCGGATGAAACCGCCGCCCTTGGTCCAGACCAGCCGCGCGCCGAACGCGGCGATCAGGGCGTAGCTTGCGATCTCGATCACCTTCTCGGCGTTGCACATGGTGCTCGCGGTGGCGTTCAACAGCCAGGCGCAGATTGCGACGATGACGACCGCGACCAGCGACTGCATCAGTGCGGAGGCAAACGACAGCACGATGCCGCGCCGCGCCGTCTCCTGATTGGCGACCAGATAAGACGAGATGACCGCCTTGCCGTGGCCGGGGCCGGCGGCATGAAAGATCCCGTAGGCAAAGGAAATCGCAAGCAGGGTCCAGACCGCGGAGCCGTCCGACTTCGCGGCGCGGATGGTTGCGGAAATCTCGCGGTAAAACTCCGACTGCTTTTGCAGGATCCAGCCGACGATACCGCCGACCTGCGGCTCGGCGGCAGGCCGCGGCCCGCCGAACGGGTTTTGCGCCATCAGGACATGGGCGACGCCGTCGAGCACCAGCATCAAGACCACCGCCGCGGCGCCAAGCGCCACGGCGCGCGCAAAACCCGATTTGAACGTCATGGGCAATCCACCGTGATCTTGTTGGCGAACATTGCACCATAGTTCGCGTTGGCTCCGCCGCTGAGGAAATTCTGCTCGCCGATCTTCTGGGCACCGGCAGCGCCATCGTTCGGCCGCTCGAATTTCATCTGGCAAGCGGCGGGCGCGCCAACCAGCTTGATAGGGTCCTTGTCGGCCAGCTTGAAGTCGATGAAGAATTCCGGGTCGAACACTTCGAGCACAAGCTGCTTCGGCTTGACCTGTGTCTTCAGCGGCAGAGTGAAATGCAGCGTCAGCGCTGTATCCTTGTATTCAAGGTAGTAGTCGACCGGCTCCAAAAATTTCTCCTTCTTGCCGTCGGCTTTCGCGAAAGTGAAGAAGCCGTACTCCTTCAGCGATTCGACATTGGTCTGCGCCAGGGGGCCAAGCTCTTCGCGGCTGTAGACGCCTTTCTGCTTGGTCTCGATGCCCTGCAAGGCGTAGGTCGAGAACATGTCATCAAACGTCCAGGCATGGCGCACACCGGTGATCGAGCCATCGGGGGCATAGAGCAATTCGCTGGTCGCCGTGATCCAGACATGGGGATGCGCCTCGGCCACCCCGCCGCCTGCCATGAGAAACCCGGCAAGCAGCAAGCCCAGAAGCCGGCGCGGGGCGATCTTCACCTCAGGCAGCCTTTTCACCTCAGGCAGCCTCGGGCGTTTCCAATAGCCCGCGCCGGCGCAACAGCGCCTCGGGCTCCGGCTCGCGGCCGCGGAAGGCGACATAGGCGTCTTCCGGATCGACCGATCCGCCGGTGGAATAGATGTCGTCATGCAGCCGTTTGGCGGTCGCCGGGTCAAAAATATTGCCGGCTTCCTCGAAGGCGCCGAACGCGTCGGCGTCCATCACCTCCGACCACATGTAGCTGTAATAGCCCGCCGCATAATGATCGCCGGAGAAGATATGGCCGAACTGGGTCGGCCGATGCCGCAGCACGATCTCCTCGGGCATGCCGATCTTTGCAAGCTCGGCCTTCTCGAACGCTCCGACATCCCGGCTCACTGAGGCCGGCTGGGTGTGGAATTCGAGGTCGATCAGCGCCGAGGAGACGAACTCCACGGTGGCGAAGCCCTGGTTGAATTTTCGCGCGGCTAGGAACCGCTTCAGCAGATCCTCCGGCAACGGCTCGCCGGTCTGGTAGTGCCGGGCGAATTGCTGCAGCACCTGCGGCTGCTCCTGCCAGTGCTCGTAGAGCTGCGACGGCAGTTCGACGAAATCGGTGAACACGGATGTTCCGGACAGCGAGGGATAGGTGACGTTGGAGAGCATGCCGTGCAGGCCGTGGCCAAACTCATGGAACAGGGTTCTGGCGTCGTCGGGCGAGAGCAGCGAGGGCTGGCCTTCCGCGCCTTTGGCAAAATTGCAGACATTGATGATCAAGGGCGCGATGTCGCCGTCGAGCTTCTGCTGGTCGCGCAATGACGTCATCCAGGCCCCCGAACGTTTCGAGGGCCGGGCATAATAGTCGCCATAGAACAGCCCCTTGTGACGGCCCTGGGCGTCCTTCACCTCCCAGACCCGGACATCCGGATGCCAGACCGGGATGTCCTTGCGCTCGGCGAATGTGATGCCGAACAGGCGGGTCGCGCAATCGAAGGCGGCCTCGATCATGTGGTCGAGCGCGAGGTAGGGTTTTATCGCGGCGTCGTCGAAATTGGCGCGGCGCTGGCGGAGCTTTTCCGCGTAGTAGCGCCAGTCCCAGGGGGCGAGGGCAAAATTGCCGCCCTCCTCGGAGATCAGCCCCTGCAAGGCATCGCGATCGGCGAGCGCCCGGGCGCGGGCAGGCTTCCAGACCCGCTCCAACAGGCCGCGCACTGCTTCCGGTGTCTTGGCCATCGAATCTTCCAGCCGGTAGGCGGCAAAGGTCGGGAAGCCCAGCAAGTTCGCGCTCTCCTCGCGTAAGCTCAGGATCTCGACGATGATGGCGTTGTTGTCGTTGGCGTTACCGTTGTCGCCGCGGGCGGTAAAGGCCTTGAACACCTTCTCGCGCAGGTCGCGCCTACCCGAGCTCTTCAGGAGCGGCTCGACCGAGGAGCGCGACAGCGTCACGATCGCCTTGCCGGCCATGCCGCGCTGTTCGGCCGCGGCCTTGGCGGAGGCGACAAAGCTGTCGGAGAGCCCGGCGCGGTCCTCTTCGGAAAGCTCCAGAAACCAGTCCTGCTCGTCGCCCAGCAAATGATGGCTGAAGGCTGTTCCGAGATGGGCCAGCCGCTCGTTGATCTCGGCCATCCGCTTCTTGGCGTCTTCGCTCAAGCCTGCGCCGGCGCGGTGGAAGCGCGTATAGGTGCGCTCCAGCAGCCGCATCTGCTCAGGGGCCAGCTTCAGGCTGGCACGGTTTTCGTGCAGCATGGCGATGCGACCAAACAGCACGGCATTCATCATGATCGGGGACCAGTGCCGCGCCATCCGCAAGGAGATCTCCTTGTCGATCTCCAGGATCGCCGGATTGGAGTGCGCCGAGACCAGGTCGTAGAACACCGCCGAGACCTTGTTGAGCAGCTTGCCGGAGCGCTCCAGCGCGGTGATGGTGTTGGCGAAGTCCGGCTTCGAGGGGTCGTGGGTGATCGCGTCGATCTCGGCCGAGTGGTCGGCGAAGGCCCGTTCAAAGGCCGGGATGAAATGCTCCGGCGCGATCTCGGAAAACGGCGGCGTCTCGAACGGCGTCTGCCAGGGGACGAGGAGCGGGTTGATTGGCGCCGGTGCGGCGGCCGTATCTTGAGCGGTTTCTGACATCGCAAATCCCAAATTCGTCGCAATTCGATTTTGGCCTTCTATATCACGCGATGGGGCTTTTTTGGGCCTTTTGCGCTTGATAGCACGGGGCTTTTCAGAGAGATTGCGCCCTTCAAACAGGACCAAAATCCATGGATGCGCAGCCCTCCCCGACCCCTTCCCGCGAGATCGTTTGGCCAAGCGTCATCACCGTGATCAGCGCGGCGATCCTGATCGGAGCCGAGGTGTTTGGCGCTGCGTTCGCCGGCGGCTGGGCGCTCGCGATCCTGTTCGGACTCGACGACACCGGCGCTCACATCCTCCAAGCCGTGCTGTTTGCGGTCGGCGTCTTCGTGATGGTGGCGTTCGTCCGCGCCGCGCAGCGCGTCGAGCCGTTCACGAGGCGAGCTTAACTTAAGCGAGCTTGGAAAGCCGCGCGCCGCTTGGCTCGCACGCGCTCGCGTCTCCGAAAAAAACTTAACGCCTGTTCATCTTCGAACGCCGCTCGCAAGCAGCTGTTAGGCAAATTTGCCCTCAGCCTAAAAAAATTGTTGCGAAGCAGACTCAAAAGTCTTATTTCGGTTCTTGCCCAATTTCGCACGTGCCTGTGGTCGTGTGTCAGTCGGTAGGTATCCGGACAAGAGGCCGGACAGCCGCCAAGGGATGAAGAACCGAGGGTCGCTTAAGTCCGAGACTTCAGGAGTCCATGACTCCAGATCGAAGACTTAAGAGGCCAGCATCTCTCTCAAGAGATGCCGCTGAAGGTCTCTCCATCCTTTGCAACCGTGACTGGCAGCCGGAGGCGAACCGGCGCACCCCGCTCTCAACGGGGGACGCGACTTAAAGCAACGACGGATCGGGCTTTTTTGGTCTCTACCGGCATTCCACCGCCGGCGCGGGCTACTGAAAAGGCTTGTCCTTCATTGCCAGGTGTGCGGGCGGGAAATTTCCCAACCAATCCACGGCAGCACAATTCGGTCTGAGTTCAAGGCCTCGCCGCGTCTCCATCGTGCGGCAACGCCAACCAACTCACGTCCGAGAACCACTTGGAACAGGTCCCGTCGCTGGGCCGTTTTGGGAGAGTGCTATGACCGAACGTATTCAGGAATTCCTGCGCAACCGCCGCCAGGAGGGCCTCGACACCGAGCCGTGCCTCGTCGTCGACCTCGAAGTCGTGCGCGACAACTACCAGACCTTTGCCAAGGCCTTGCCGGACAGCCGCGTGTTCTACGCGGTGAAGGCAAATCCGGCGCCGGAGGTGCTGTCGCTGCTCGCCTCGATGGGCTCGTGCTTCGACACCGCCACGGTGGCCGAGATCCAGATGGCGCTGGCCGCTGGTGCGACGCCGGACCGCGTCTCCTATGGCAATACGATCAAGAAGGAGCGCGACATCGCGCGCGCCTTTGCGCTCGGCATTCGCCTGTTCGCGGTCGATTGCTCAGCCGAGGTCGAGAAGATCGCCCGCGCCGCCCCCGGCGCCAAGGTGTTCTGCCGCATCCTCTACGACTGCGCCGGCGCCGAATGGCCGCTGTCGCGGAAGTTCGGCTGCGACCCGGAGATGGCAGTCGAGGTGCTTGACCTCGCCAAGCGTCTTGGGCTCGAGCCGTGCGGAATCTCGTTCCATGTCGGCTCGCAGCAGCGCAAGGTGAAGGCGTGGGACCGGGCGTTGGCAATGGCCTCGACCGTGTTCCGTGACTGCGCCGAGCGCGGGATCAACCTCTCCATGGTCAACATGGGCGGTGGATTCCCGACCAAGTACCTCAAGGACGTTCCCCCGGTCGTGCAGTACGGCCGGTCGATCTTCCGCGCGCTGCGCAAGCATTTCGGCAACCAGATCCCGGAAACCATCATCGAGCCGGGCCGCGGCATGGTCGGAAATGCCGGCGTCATCGAGACCGAAGTCGTCCTGATCTCCAGGAAGAGCGACGAGGACGAGGTGCGCTGGGTGTATCTGGACATCGGCAAGTTCGGCGGTCTCGCCGAGACGATGGACGAGTCGATCCGCTACGCCATCCGCACCCCGCATGACGGTGCGGACATGACGCCGTGCGTGCTCGCAGGTCCGACCTGCGATTCCGCCGACGTGTTGTACGAGAAGCTGCCGTATCCACTTCCGGTGACGCTCGAGATCGGCGACAAGCTCTTGATCGAGGGCACCGGCGCCTATACGTCGACCTACTCGTCGGTGGCCTTCAACGGCATCCCGCCGCTGAAGACCTACCACATCTGACCTCCTAAAGCTCTGAGGTCTGAATAACCGGGAGCCGGCCCGCCGGCTCCCTCCCCTACAAGAAGCGAACTTTTGACAACGCTGGCCTTGGCGGTCTCCCCGCCATGGCAAGCGAGGACTGACGTGCCATGACCAAATTGCGGAAGACCTCTATAGCCCTGCTTTCGAATGCCGCTCCGTTCGCGATCCGTGCGGAACGTGCATCCGACGTCGTTGCGCGTGAAGCGCTGCTGGATGCCTGCTTTGGCGAGGGCCGCCAAATGCGCACCTGCCAGCGCCTGCGCGACGGACGCGCGCCCGCCGAAGGCCTTGCCCTGTCGGCCGTGCGCGAGGGCAAATTGGTCGGGACCGTACGGTTGTGGCACGTCAGCGCCGGGGGCATCCCGGCGCTCATACTCGGCCCGCTGGCGGTGGATAACACCTGCCGCAAGCTTGGCGTCGGGGCTGCGCTGATGGACCACGCGCTCGCGGCGGCGAAGGCGCGTGGCCATCGCGCGGTTATTCTGCTCGGCGACGCGCCCTACTACGCCCGCTTCGGCTTTTCGGCTGCGAAGGCCAGCGAGCTGCTGTTGCCTGGTGCGTTCGAGCGCGACCGCCTGCTCGGCCTCGAACTATCCGAGGGTGCGCTCGATGGCGCCTGGGGCATGATCGTGCCGACCGGCGCGCCAGAGTGTTTTCAAGCGAAGTGGAGTCCGGTTCGCGTTAAGAAAACGCGTCAAATCAAGAATTTAGAGCCCCGTTTCGATTTCATCGAAACGGATGGGGCTCTAGTGCTGAAAAACAAGGCGACGCGCGCCAAGAAGGCGCTGCGCGCCGTGCCGCGCGCGGCCTGAGGCGCCACCATCATGCCGGAAAACCTCGCCCCAAGGCGCGATGCTGCGCCCTCGCGCCTGCGCAGCATCGTCACCACGATCCTGTTGGTCATCCTGAGCATCTTGATCGTCAGGGACATCCTGGTGCGTCGCTGGGGCTCGGCCCCGCCGCCGCGCCCCGACGTGACACAGCGCTCGCCCTGATATAGCCAAGCCCTGATATAGCGAAGGCTTGCGCGCACTGCGGAAAAACCCGTAAACCGCGCGCCAAGCCCGACGTGCCGCCTGATCCCCTTTCCCAACCCATCGCTGCTTTCCGGAGACCCACCTTATGAGCCCCGCCTCGCAGATCCACGCCAAAATTTCCGGCCCTATTGTCATGATTGGCTTCGGCTCGATCGGCAAAGGCACGCTGCCCCTGATCGAGCGGCATTTTGCTTGCGACAAATCGCGCTTCGTCATCATCGATCCGCATGAGGACGGCGAGCTCGCCAAACAGCACGGCGTGCGCTTCATCAAGCAGGGCGTCACCCGCGAAAATTATCGCGAGCTGCTGGTGCCGCTCCTGACCGCCGGCGGCGGCCAGGGTTTTTGCGTCAATCTGTCGGTCGACACCTCCTCGGTCGACATCATGACCTTGTGCCGGGAGATCGGCGCGCTCTATATCGACACCGTCGTCGAACCGTGGCTCGGCTTTTATTTCGACAAGAATATCGGCACCGAGAAGCGCTCGAACTACGCGCTGCGCGAGACGCTGCTCGAGGCAAAGCACAAGAGCCCGGGCGGGCCGACCGCGGTCTCCACCTGCGGCGCCAATCCCGGCATGGTGTCCTGGTTCGTCAAGCAGGCGCTGCTCGACATCGCGCGCGATACCAACACGCCCTTCAACGATCCGAAGAGCCGGGAGGGCTGGGGCCAGCTCGCCCACAAGCTCGGCGTCAAGGGCATCCATATCGCCGAGCGCGACACCCAGCGCTCGAAGCGGCCGAAGCCGATGAACGTGTTCGTCAACACCTGGTCGGTGGAAGGCTTTGTGTCCGAGGGCATGCAGCCGGCCGAACTCGGCTGGGGTACGCATGAGAAGTGGATGCCGGACAATGGCCGCACCCATCCGGACGGCTGTGGCGCGGCGATCTATCTGCAGCAGCCCGGCGCCAACACCCGCGTGCGTTCCTGGTGCCCGACGCCGGGCGCGCAATACGGTTTTCTTGTCACCCACAATGAATCAATTTCGATCGCGGATTATTTTACGGTGCGTAACGGCGGCAATGTAATCTACCGCCCGACCTGCCATTACGCCTATCACCCGGCGAACGACGCGGTGCTGTCGCTGCACGAGATGTTCGGCGCCACCGGCAGGATGCAGCCGAAATGGCACATCCTGGACGAGAACGAGATCGAGGACGGCATCGATGAGCTCGGCGTCTTGGTCTACGGCCACGCCAAGAACGCCTATTGGTACGGCTCGCAGCTCTCGATCGAGGAGACGCGCACCGTCGCGCCCTATCAGAACGCCACCGGCATGCAGGTGTCGTCCGCCGTGCTCGCCGGCATGGTGTGGGCGCTGGAAAATCCCGACGAAGGCATCGTCGAGGCCGACGAGATGGATTTCCGCCGCTGCCTGGAAATCCAGATGCCGTATCTGGGCCCGGTGAAGGGCTTTTATACCGACTGGACGCCGCTCACCGACCGTCCCGGACTGTTTCCGGAAGACATCGACACGAGCGATCCCTGGCAGTTCCGGAACGTGCTGGTGCGGTGACCCCGCAGGGGTCATCCCGGGATGCGCGCGAAGCGCGCAGAACTCAGATGCGCAATTGCGCATCGGGGGATCTCGAAGGTTGTGGCACGAGATTCCGGGTTCATCGCTGTGCGATGCCCCGGAATGACTTCGTCACTTCTTCATATAATCGAACGCCACGCTCCCGAGGCCCAGCGTCAGATCCGCCTTGAAATGCAGGGCGGAGACGACCTCGCGCACCGGCAGCCGCGCGACATCGCAGAGCGCGTGCGGGAACAGGCCGAGCGCCGCCGGGCCGGTCCAGGCTTCCTTCAGGGTGATGTCCTCGAGCGAGAAACGCACCAGTTCGCAGATCCGCGGGGATCCATCGACATGCGGAATGATCTTGAGAATGAAGTTCGGCGCCTTCATGCTTTTGAGCACGGTGTCGTGGTCGACATAGCGGTGCTTGTAGCCCATGGTGCCGGAGGCGCACAGCACCGAGCCGTAATGCAGCGTGCCGACCAGCACGTCGCTCTCGACTTCGATCTTTGGCCTGGCAAGTTTCTTCGGAAATCCCCAGAGCTCGCGGCCGCCCGCGATCGGCCCTTCGTCGTCCAGATACATCGCGTGGGTATAGGCGCCATCCTCGCCGTTCAGGCGAACCGGAATCACCTGCCCGGTTTCGGTGTAATCGCCGAACCCGGTCGAGTCGGGCATGCGGATGAATTCGTATTTGACGACGGGCTCGGTGACTTCGAGCGGCTCCGGCACCACGGCGGCGAGCGCTTCCGGATCGGTGCGGTAGGTGATGACGAAATATTCGCGGTTGAAGAAACGGTAGGGGCCCGGTGGAAACGCCGGGTTGTTCAGCGGCATCGAATAGGCGGTTCGCCTGACATCTTCGATCTTCATTGATTTGCCTCTTGTGCTGCCGCGCCCGGAGGCATTATGCGGCGGCAAAAGACAACAGGCGAGGCTGTAAAATCGCCAATGCAGATCAAATCGCCGGGCAAGCGTCATTTCCTCGTCACGACTTCGCGATGAGAGCGGCGCGGATGCGGCTACTTTTGCTGGATCGGCGGCCCGATCTTTTCGGCCGGCGCTTGCGGCAGCACCGGCTTGGCGCCGGCCTTTTGCGCCCGCGCATCGGGAAGGGCCGGCTCGGGCGCCGGCGTGGTCGGACGGTCACCGCCGGGTTTTGATTCAGCGGGCGCGCTCTCCTGAGGAGCGGGGCCGGGTGAGGATTGCAGCGGCTGCGTTGCCTGCGCCATTTCTTGCGGATGGTGCGCGATCAGCACGATCAGCGACATGCCCGACGTCACAAGCCCCGCCGTCACCAACGCTGACGCCAGCAACAAGTCCTTCCGGTAGGCACGTTTGCTGTCATCGGCAGACATGGCGTTCGACCCGCGATCTAGTTCGCGACATCAACGGCCGAGGGAGTGCGTTGGTTCCGCCTGGAACCGCCCTCTCAGAGCGGCAACAAGCCGGCGTCGCCCTCTTCGTCGGCGAATGCGAGCAGCGTGCCTTTCGCATTCCAGGCCAGCGCCGAGACCGCGGCCGTGCCGTTGCGGCGTACCAGGATCTCCGCGCCGTCTTCCAGCCGCACCATCAGGATGGTGCCGTCGCCATAGCCGGCGGCAAGGATGTCCTGCTTCGGATGACAGGCGACCGCGGAAACCCGCGCCGACAACGGCGCGAGCATCGCGGGCTCCTTGCCCATCGGGCCGTCCTTGCTCGCGAACGGCCACAGGATCACGGCGTCGGCGCCCGAGGTCGCCAGAAATTTCCCGCCGGCGCTCCACGACATCGATTTGACGCGGCCGGGATAGCCGCTCATCCGCATGTGCCTGGAGTCGGCCAGGCGCCAGCCATGCAGCGCCGGCTCGTGCATCGCGGTGACCAGAAACTTGTTGTCCGGGCTGAAGGCGACGCCGAGATGCGAGCCGGCCCACTCCAGAAATTCCGGCTGCGCCGCCATGTTGGGAAACCACAGCGTCACGCCGCTATAATGCGCGGCCGCCACGCGCAGGCCCTTTGGCGCGAATGCGAGGCCGCCGACGGTCGAGGGCATGTCGAACGTCTTGTCCTCGCCCTTGCCGCTGCGGACGAAGGCGGTCTTGCCGGCCGACCAGGCCACCGCGCCGTCGGGATGCAGCGCGACATTGTCGATCCAGCGCCGTTTTGCATCGAGCGTCACCGGCGTGACCTCGCCCCTGGCATCGAGCGCGACGAGCTTGCCGTCATCGCCGCCCATGACGACGCGCGCCCCGTCGGACGCCGTGCAGAGGATGCCGCCGCCATGGGCCGTGACGCGCGAGATTTCGCCCTCGGCGTCCACCAAGGCCACGCTTTCCTCGGCGCCGACAAAGGCGGCGCGCGCGCCGAGAAAATGGATTGAGGTGACCGGCATACCGATCGCGAGGGGACGCACGCGATCAGTGACGGAAGCGATGGAGGCCGGTTCGCCGGGCTCGAAAGCGCTCATCACGAGGTGATGCAGCTTTCAAAGCCGTCGCGGATCATCTGCTCCGGCAATTCGCGTCCGATGAAGACGAGGCGGCTCGCGCGCGGCTCGCCGTCCTTCCATTTGCGCTGATGGTCGCCTTCCAGCATCATATGGACGCCCTGGAACACGTAGCGGTCATCGTCGTCGCTGAAGGCGAGAATGCCCTTTGATCGCAAAATCTTCTGGCCTTCGCTCGCGACCAGGTTTTGCAGCCAGGGCATGAATTTGGTGGCGTCGAGCGGCTTGTCTGATCGCAGCGACAGCGATTGCATTTCCTCGTCATGGTAGTGCTTCAGCCCGCCATGGCTGTGGCCATGATGGTGGTCGTGGCCGTCGTGGTCATGATCGTGCTCGTCGCCGGCCTCGAGAAAATCCGGCTCGATGTCGAGAATACGATCGAGGTCGAAGGCGCCGCGCTCCAGCACGTCCGACAGCGCGACCTTGCAGCGCTCGGTGCGGTGCAGCTTGGCGTAAGGGTTGATGCCGCGGATCCGCGCCTCGACTTCGGCGAGTTCACCCTTGGAGACAAGGTCGGTCTTGTTCAGCACGATGACGTCGGCGAACGCGATCTGGTTCTTGGCTTCCGGCGCGTCCTTCAGGCGATCCGACAGCCATTTGGCGTCGGCAACGGTCACGACGGCGTCGAGGCGGGCATTTTTCTGCACGTCCTCATCGACAAAGAAGGTCTGCGCCACTGGCGCGGGATCGGCAAGGCCCGTGGTCTCGACGATGATGGCGTCGAACTTGCCCTTGCGCTTCATCAATCCGTCGAGGATGCGCACGAGGTCGCCGCGCACGGTGCAGCAGACGCAGCCATTGTTCATCTCGAACACTTCTTCGTCCGCGCCGATGATCAGATCGTTGTCGATCCCGATCTCGCCGAATTCATTGACGATGACGGCGTATTTCTTGCCGTGATTTTCCGACAGGATCCGGTTGAGAAGCGTGGTCTTGCCGGCGCCGAGATAGCCGGTCAGCACAGTCACGGGGATTTTTTGGGACGAAGGTTCGGCCATAGCCACTCCAAACGGGGGAAGGCGCTCAGGCCGGCGGGGTGGCCCCTGCCCTCAATTGCCGAGCGCGCTGGTCAGGGCCTTTATATTGTGCCTGACCATCGCAATGTAAGTGGGGCTGACCCCCTTTTCGTCGGTCAGGGCGTCGGAAAACAGCGTTCCGCCGACTTTTGCGCCGGTCTCGGCGGCGATCTGCCTGACCAGCCTGGGGTCGCTGATATTCTCAAGGAACACGGCCGGGATTTTCGCAGACTTGATCTGCCTGACGATCGCACCGACATCGCGCGCGCTCGGCTCTGTCTCGGTGGAAACCCCCTCCGGCGCGATGAATTCGACACCATAGGCAACGGCAAAATAGCCGAAGGCATCGTGGGTCGAGATCACCTTGCGCCGCGGCGGCGGGATTTTTTCGACCGCCGCCCGAACCTCGGCCTCGAGCGCATCGAGCTCGGCCTGATAGCGGACGGCATTGGCCAGAAACGCCTCGGCGTCCGCGGGGTCGGCGGCGGCCAGCGCGTCGCGGATATTGGCGACATAGATCTTCGCATTCGCAACCGATTGCCAGGCATGCGGATCGGCATCGGAGCCGAGGTGGAGCGGCGTAATGCCCTTGGTCGCCGTGATGATCGGCGCCTTGCTGGCTGAGGCCTGTATGAGCCGCGGCAGCCAGCCTTCAAGACCGAGACCGTTGATGATGACGAGCTTTGCGTCTGCGATCTTCTTGGCATCGGCCGGCGTGGGCGTATAGACATGGATATCGCTATTGGGTCCGACCAGCGTCGTGACATCGACGCGGTCGCCGCCGACATTCTTCACGAAATCGCCGAGGATGGAAAAGCTGGCGACGACCTCGAGGCGATCCGCAGCACGCACGGGAAAAGCCGTCACCATCAGCGCCAGACCAACAAGCCAGAGCAATCGTCGCATGGCCTAGGCTTCGAGATGGCGTGCGGGAAACATCTGCCTGACAAGGCCACCGACGTTGCCGAACAGCACCGAGCCGACATAAAGCACCGTCGCCACCAGGATGATCGCAGGCCCCGACGGCACCTTGGTCTGGAACGACAGCACCAGCCCGGCATAGCCCGAGACGATGGCTGATATCACCGCGATGCAGATCATGCCGGTGATGTCGCGCGACCAGAACCGCGCGATCCCCGCGGGCAGGATCATCAATCCCACCGCGAGCAAGGTGCCGAGCGCCTGAAAACCGTTGACGAGGTTGACGACGACCAGCGCCAGGAAGGCGAGATGTGCCGGCGCGCCGGCGTGGCTCACCGTGCGCAGGAAAAGCGGATCGACGCTTTCGATCACCAGCGGCCGATAGATCACGGCGAGCACCAACAGCGTGATGGTGGCGTTGAAGGCGACCACCAGCAGCGTCTGGTCGTCCATCGCCAGAATATTGCCGAACAGCACGTGCAACAGATCGATATTGGTGCCCTTGATCGAGACGATGGTCACGCCGAGCGCCAGCGAAGCGAGATAAAAGGTCGCGAGCGAAGCGTCTTCTTTCAGGCCGGTAGTGCGGGACACGACACCGGCGAGAATCGCGACGGTAAAGCCCGCGATCAATCCGCCCGATGTCATCGCGAACAGATTGAGCCCGGACAGCAGAAAGCCGATCGCCGCCCCCGGCAGGATCGCATGCGCCATGGCGTCGCCGACAAGGCTCATCCGCCGCAGCATCAAAAACACCCCGATCGGCGCGCCACCGAGCGACAGCGCGATGACCGCGGCGAGCGCGCGCCGCATGAATTCGAATTCGGTGAACGGCGCGATCAGCGTTTCGGTCAACATTGGAATCAGGCCGCTTGCGACGGCAAATCGTCGGCAACGCAGGGGGCGGCGCTGTCGTCGAACGCTTCACACATTCTTCGCGCGGCAAGCAGGTTCTCGGCGGTCAGCACCTCCGAGGTCGCGCCCCAGGCCACCGGCTCGCGGGCCAGCAGCAGGGTTTGCGGAAAATGGCCGCGCACCAGATCCATGTCGTGCAACGCCGCCAGCACCGTGCGACCCTCGGCGTGCCAGCGCTTGACCAGCGCGAGCAGGTCCGCCGAAGTCTTTGCGTCGATGGCGTTGAAGGGCTCGTCGAGCACGATCAGCCGCGAATCCTGCAACAGCACCCGCGCAAACAGCATGCGCTGCATCTGCCCGCCCGACAGCGTGCCGATCGGTCGGTTCTCGAAGCCGGTAAGGCCGACGGCCGATAGCGCCTGCGCGATCTTTTCGCGCGCGCCTTTGCCGACGCCGCCGAACAAGCCGGTGGCGCGCCACAGACCGGTGCCGACGAAATCGAACACCGAGATCGGAAAACTGCGGTCGATGTCGGCGGTCTGCGGCAGATAGGCGATATCTCTGATATCGAGGCCATCGGTTGTGATTGAGCCTGCGAGCGGCTTCAAAATGCCGACCAGCCCGCGAAACAGCGTCGACTTGCCGGCGCCGTTGGGGCCGACCACCGCCAGTAGCGCGCCGGACATGACCTCGCCTCTGAGATGATGCACCGCCGGATGGCGATCATAGCCCAGCGTGACATCGTGGAAATGGATTTGGCGGAATTGGACTTGCGCGGCCATGCTCATCTCATCGCAAGCCACACCACGGCCCACAGGCCGGCGCTAACGACGAGCGCCGCGCCAAGTCGCGACAGCACCGGCATGCGCAGGATCGACCAGGGTGCGGCCTGCGCCGGATGCGGCGAAGCCGGACCATGGGCGTGACCATGGGTGTGGTCGTGGCTGTGGGGATCGGGTGGAACCATTCTGTAATGTTATATTGTAACATTACAGGTGTCTACCGACGTTCCTCAAGGCTTCCCGATCGCCATGGCGATCGCGGCGGCCAGGAAGGGGAACGGGACCGAGACGGCGGCCCGAAACCAGACGAATTTCGCCGGCATGAACGGGATTTCCCACAAAAGCAGCCGTTGGAAGGCAAACAGCGCCCAGGCGATGACATAAGCGATGACCTGCGGCGGCCCGCCGCCGGCCTTCAGCGCCACCGCACCGATGGAAAAGCCGACCACCGGTCCCCCCGGCGTCGCGGCGCCGGCGACTACGGCGGTCGCAACCCCGAGCCAGCCGCTGTTGGGCCCGAGCCAGCCGGTGATGATTTCCTGCGGGATGACGGCCGCGATATAGCCCGAGCCGATCACGCCAAGCGCAATGCGCGGCACGATGTTGATGAAATCCATGCTGCCTTCGCGCAACGATGCTTTCAGCACCTTCGGGCCGCGCCGAAAGGCGATGAAGCCGACGGCTGCGACCGAGCCCCACAGGATGATGTCGATCAAGAGCGCCGCGCTCATTCGGCCTCGCCCTTCGGATACATCCGCACATAGACGAAGCGCCCGAGCGCGCCGGCCAGCACCGGCAGCGGCAGCGAGATCACGATGCGCCACAGCGTGAAATCGGTGCCCATGATCGGCAATTCCCAGGCCACCGCGCGGCCGTAGCCGATCAGCGTCCAGCTCACCACCATCGCGATGGTGGCGCCGAAATCGGCGCCGACGGTGAGGAGCGCGCTCGCCACCGGATAGGCGGTGAACGGCCCGCCCGGCAGGATGGCGCCGAACGCAGCCCCGATCAAAAGGCCCATCACCCCCGAATTCGGCCCGAGCGATCGCGACACCTTCTCGTGCGGCAAGATCTCGGCAATGAAGGCGCCGAGCAGGCAACCGGCCAGCACGCGCGGCAGGATGCCGCCGAACAGCGCGAGATCGTGGGTCAGGATTTCGAGCACGCCCCTGATGCCGTCGCGGCGATAGACCAGCGTGGCGCTGACCGCGACCAATACGCCGATCGTGATCATCGACCAGCCGACCGGCTTGCGGACACGCCCGGGCCGCGGCTCGCCTTCCCCGGCGTCGGAGGCAGGCGGGGGCTCTTTCAACGGGCGGTCGGACAAGGAATCAGGACTGGCGCGGCGTGGGGCACCTGATTTGCTTAGTCTTGGCCCGTGCGCGATGCAAACAGAAGCGCGGCAAGACCCATGCACGCATCATGGATGCGTATGCGAGATTGCCACGGCCGCGGGCTCAGGTGAGGTAGCGGATCAACGACAGGCCGGCGAACAGACCCGCAATCGAGAATACGACTGACCCCAGCACGTAAAATGCGGCGAGCCCAAGCGCGCCGCGCTCGTACAGCAGCACGGCGTCCAGCGAGAACGCCGAGAAGGTGGTGTAGCCGCCGAGAATGCCGGTCATCAGGAACAGCCGCCAGGGCTGCGACACCTCGCCCTTGAAGGCGAGGTAGCCCGCGATCAGGCCCATGATCGTCGAGCCTGATATGTTGATGATGAAGGTGCTGTAGGGAAACGCGGTGCCGAAGAATTTCCCGCACACCACATTGATGAAGTGACGCAGCGAGGCACCGAGGCCACCGCCGACAAAGACCAGGACATAGTTCATCGCATCCCCCGCGACCGGCCGGACTGGTTTTTGCCGCATGCCCGCGATGCCCGCAAGGATCATGAGCCATTCCGGCAAACAAAAGGGCGGCAGTTCTAGTGCTGCCGCCCTTCCAAAATCTTATGAGAGTCATTCCGGGGCGCGCGCAGCGCGAACCCGGAATCTCGAGATTCCCCGATGTGCAATTGCACATCTAAGGTCTGGTCCTTTCGGACCATCCCGGAATGACTGATTGCAATATCAGGCCTTGCCGAACAGCTGGTCGACATATTCCCAGTTGATCAGATTATCGATCCACGCCTTCAGGTAATCCGGACGGCGATTGCGATAGTCGATGTAGTAGGAGTGCTCCCAGACGTCGCAGCCGAGGATCGGGGTTGCGCCATGCACCAGCGGGCTCTCGCCGTTCGGCGTCTTGGAGATTTCGAGCTTGCCGTTCTTGACCTGCAGCCAGCACCAGCCGGAGCCGAACTGGCCGACGCCGGCGGCGGCGAAATCGGTCTTGAACTTTTCAAACCCGCCGAGGTCCTCGTTGATCTTCTTTTCCAGGCGGCCGGGCAATTTGCTGCCGCCGCCATTGGGCTTCATCCAGTTCCAGAAGTGCAGATGGTTGTAATGCTGGCCGGCATTGTTGAACACGGCGGCATTCTTGCCGAACGATCCCTTCACGATCTCCTCAAGGGATTTCCCTTCGAATTCGGTCCCCTTGATCGCATTGTTACCGTTGGTCACATAGGCTTGGTGATGCTTGTCGTGGTGGAATTCCAGCGTCTCCTTCGACATATGGGGCGCCAGAGCGTCGTGGGCGTAGGGCAGATTGGGAAGCGTAAAGGTCATGGGATGATGTCCGCAACTGAGGGGAAGACGTGACTTAACCGAAACCCCTTATAGAAGGTTCCATCGCTGTCCGACACCGCAATTTGGCAATACCGGCGGGTACAATGAGCATAGAAATCGACGTCCTGAACGGAGACGCATCGTGGGACGCCGCGGAGGCATTGTTCGACGAGGTCTGGCCGCCGCAGGTGCTTGAAACGCTGCCCTGGAGCCATATCGTCTTTGCCCATGCCGATCTGCGGGTACTGGTTTCGGAGCAATCCGGCGAGATCGTCTGCCATGTCGGCATCTTTCGCCGCGCCGTGATCTGGAACGGACGCACCATGCGCGCCGGCGGCATCGGCGGGGTAGCGACCCGCGAAGCCTGCCGCCGCCGCGGATATGCCGGCATCGCGCTCGATGCCGCAATCCAAACGCTGAAAGACGAAGGCTCGATCGATTTCGCGTTGCTGTTCTGCGAGCCGCATCATGCGCCGTTTTACGAGCGGCGCGGCTGGAAGCCGTTCGACGGGGATATCTATGCCGAGCAAGGCGGTGGCCGCGCGCGCTTCACCGCGATTGCGCCCTATGTTTATGACCTCAAGCGCACGCCGCGACGGGGCACTATCGACCTGTGCGGCCTACCCTGGTAGGGCGAGCGCCCGTTGCGCAGCGAATCTCAAATCCCAATTGCACAAAATTGATTTGCTGCTATGAGGCGTGCAAATTTTTTTGGGAAGTTCGACGATGCGCAGGTATTCGGCTCATAGATATATTTTCTCTATTTTCGTTCTGATCGCGCTATTCGCCGTTCCCGCCAAGGCACAGGAAGGCGGCGAGCCCAGCGGCGTTTGGCTGACGCTGGCGGGCGACGCCAAGGTGAAGGTCTCCAGATGCAGCGGCGGCATCTGCGGGGTCATCGTCTGGTTGCGCGAGCCGATCGATGCCGCGACCGGCAAACCTGCCGTCGACGACAAGAATCCGAATCCGGCACTCGCCAGGCGGCCGATGATCGGACTTCCGTTGTTTTCCGGCATGCGGCCGGACGGTCCGAGCCGATGGTCGGGCCAGATCTACAATGCCGACGACGGCAAGAGCTATGACAGCCATGTCTTTGTGGTCGGTCCGGATTCGCTAAGGGTCGAAGGCTGCGTCGGCCTGCTGTGCGGCGGCGAAACCTGGACACGGGCCGGACGCTGACGACGCGGAGGCTTAGGCGGCCATCGCCTTCAAGGCGGTGGCGGCGGAGGCATAGCCGCCGCGGGCGCCGTCGATGAAATGCACGTGGTCGCTGCGCATCGCCGACGGCGTGAAGCAGGTCATCATCGCCGCGTCCTGCCGGTGCAGCCCGTAGCGGATGATGCGGTGCGAGGCCGCAGCTTCAAGGCGCTTTGTGAGCGCGCGCTCGAGCTCTTCCGTGCAATCCAGGATCATGCGCAGTCCATCGTCGTATTTCCGGAAGTCGGAGTTTTCCACCACCTGCCGTGTGTAGATCTTCGGCACGAAGCCGCCGACCTTGATGCCGAAGCGCATGATGATATAGGCGAACAAGGTGCGGCCGAGCACATAGGCGCGCCGCCGCGTCAGCGAGCCGCCGCGCGCCGCGCGCGCCTCATATTCGACGCCGGCCGGCGGCCAGCGCAGCGGCGGACCGCCCGGCGGCACTGGCCGCCCCGCATCGGGGCTGCGCTCGACCAGATCGATGATGTCCTCGATCACCTTGCGGAAGGCGGCCGGATCGGCGTCAGGCGCCGGTACCACCAGCACGGAAAGAATGAGACCGCGCGTCGCCGGCATTTCCTCGAACCGGCACGACAGGCCCGAGAGATCCGGCTGCGTGCCCAACGGCGCCGCTTCGACCGCGAACTCGCCGCGCTTCATCGCAGCCTCCGCCCAGCCAAGACCGCCGCCGGAGAACATCGCATAGGACAGATTCGCCGACGGCCCGAACCGCGCCACGCGCACATCGAGGCCTTGCGCGCGGATCGCGGAGACCGGCACCAGCGCGACCCGCATCGCGAGATCGAGGTCGTCCTTGACCCAGCTCGCGGTTGCCGCCAGCGCCTCGCGGGCGCGATCGAGATCGTCGCCCGAGACAGCGAAGCTCGCGCCGTCGCCGCCGAACGCGAACGGAAATTCGTGGCCGTCGAGCGCATTGGTGACGGCCGCGATCACGGCGGCGCCGGCCATGTTGACCGCCTTGTAGCGTTGCGCCGCGATCGCCTTGGTGGATTCCACGATATCGGCGACGCCGACGGTCCAGTCATCGGGCAACGGCGAATACAGCGCCGGGTCCATCAGGCTACCAAAGCCGCGAAAGACCGGGATGCTGTCGTAGAACGGTTCGCTGCCGTCGGTTGTGGTCATCGGCGGGATCGTCCGGAATTCCAGATCATCGGGCAAGATACGGTCGGATCGGCAAAACGGGTTCACCCACCCTATCGAAACCGCCTCGGGCTATCCAGCGTCATCGAAATGTCCCCTGCCGTCTGCTACTTTCAGACAATGCCGGATTCAAATCCAACCACCCAGCTGACCGCGCACGCCCTGCAGATCGGCGATCGCGCCAATACAGCCGGCTTCGAGGGCCAGGTGCTGTCGAACACGCCGCTCGCGTTGCGCGTCGGAGCGAACGGCACGGCGGTGGTGTTTCGCTATGGCGTCGTGGTTTTCATCGGGCTGACCGCCGACCAGGAAGCGGAGTTTCTCGAACGATTGCAGCCCCGCACCTTCGGCAGGATCACACCTCACGAAGAAGAATGGGCGAAAATACAGATTGCAAAAGAGGCCGAAGAACCGATTCCTGTCGGCGGACCCATCCTGGTCCGGGAGTTCTCGCTGGACAGGCTTCTTGTGATATCGGACGCGCTCGCCAAAAGCGTCGTGCTCGGGCGGGATGAAAGGGAAGTCGCGAACGTCTTCGACACCATCGAGCCGTTCGCGCGCGAACTCGCTCGATTTCGGGAAGACGTCGCGGAACAGAAGCGACCTGCTCAAGCTCTTGGGCAACGCGCTACTGGTGCAGCATCGTCTGTCGGGCCGCGTCGCCGTCGGCGAGAAGCCGGACGTGCTGTGGGACCGGCCCGATCTCGAGCGGCTCTATGCGCGGCTGGAAGACGAATATGAACTCTCTGAACGGGTCGAGACCCTGAACCGCAAGCTCGCTGTGATCGCGGACACCGCGACCACGCTCGCCGACATCATCGATACCAAGCGCACGCTGCGGCTGGAAATCATCATCGTCATCCTGATCGCGTTTGAAATCCTCGTCACCTTCTACGAGATCTACGCCCGCAAGGGGTAGTAGTGACGTCACGATCATGACCTGACGCGCAATTCCAATATATTGACCGGTAGCCCCGGCCCGAAGGCACATCACTTGCTGCGTGTTTTGGGCAGTTTCGGGACGTCATCATCGACAGGTGACCAACGAAAAACGTTCATCGTCAAGATATGCAGGAGTTAACAGATGAATTTTCCACTTGCCTCGCGAAGAGAGACGTTGGCCGGCGCCATCAGCGTTGCCGCGGCTTCAGTACTTGTTGCCGATAAATCAGCCAGCGCTGCCTCCGGTGTGGGCGGGATCAATGCGATTCCCGAACTAGCACCGCAGTGGAAGGAACTCGATCTTGCCGAGATCCTTTCCAGGCCGGCCGCCTACATGTCGGTGAGCCAGAACAAGTCTCTCTATGATCCGGGCGGCGTGCAAGCGGGCGAAAAACACCGCGAACGCGGAAGCCTGCCTGCCACCATCAAGGTCGTGACGGCGGCGCGCAAGGCGCCGAATTTCAAATCATTCAACTGGATCGGTTACGAAGTCTTCAGGGAGAACTATCCACAGAGCGATTTTGATCGGGTCCAGTATGCAAGCTGGGTCAAGGGATTGAACTTTACGCCGGAAATGAAGAAGAAGGACGGTGATCTGGTCGGCGAGCTCCGCGCGCTGGTCCAGCCGGGGGACAACGAGTTCAACGAACTGGCGCTGCAAACGGCTTTTGCGGGCACGCAGCTGCCGCTCGAGCTCAGCCGCAAGCGAATCCAGACGATCGTCTTGACCGGCATTCATCTCGATTGGTGTATCGAGGGCAATGCACGGGCAGCGCGCGATGCGGGGTATCTGCCCATCGTCATCGGCGATGCTTGCGCCTGCCAGAAGCCGGAACAGGAGGCTGCGGCGATGGAACGCATCAATAACTTCTTTGCGCCCGTGATCTCGTCCGATCGCTTCGTTGAGCTTCTCTCGCGGAAAGCCTAGATAGTTCGGGAGCTTCGAAGTGTCGAAGCTTCCAAACTCGAGGCGCGCGGGAATGGGTCAAAAGGAGCTGGATAAGGCAATTGGATCCCAACTCAAGGTGTTGCGCGCGACAGCGGGTCTCAGTTTAAATGAACTCGCCGCGCGCTCGGGTGTCAGCCGGTCGATGATAGGACGGGTCGAACGCGGTGAGAGCAGTGCGACCGCGGTTTTATTGGGCAAGGTCTGTGTCGCGCTCGATGTGACATTGAGTTCCGTCATCGGGCTAAGCGACCGTCCGCCCGAACGTCTTGCTCGCCTCGTCGACCAGCCAATCTGGCGTGATCCCGAGACCGGGTATCGTCGCCGCCACGCCTCGGCGCAAAATGTCGCGAGCGGCATAGAGATCATCGTCGTGGATTTGCCCGGCGGCGCACGCGTTCCCTATAGCCCCTGGGGCAGGAGAGCCTATACGCAACAATTGCTGATGCTGGCGGGAAAACTGACCGTCCATATCGATCTGAAGCGGTTTGATTTGAATGAGGGCGACTGCCTCGACTTCGATGTGATGCGCGCTGTGACATTTGAAAATCCCGCCGACGTGACCGCGAAATACATCGTCATCGTGCGCAACAAATGATTTGGAGCTGAGCATGTCCGCTCGAAAGGGAGAAATAGCCTTCCGGCAAGCGTCTATCGAGGACGTCCCCGGCATCTTGCGGATCTACAATGAGGTGGTGGCTTCCTCGACCGCAATCTACATCGATGACCCCGTCACGCTGGAAAACAGGCAAGCGTGGCTGCTCGAACAACAGAAGCGCGGCTACCCCGTGCTGATCGCCGATCAAGGCAGCGGCGATATCGCAGGCTTCTGTTCGTTCGGCGACTGGCGCGGCGCATGGCCGGGCTATCGCTTTACCGTCGAGCACTCGGTGCACGTCCGGTCCGACCGCCGTGGCGGCGGTATCGGGCGAAAGTTGGTCGAGGCGATCTTTCCTTACGCGCTCGCGCTGAACAAACACGTCATGATCGGCGCGATCGACGCGTCGAACGACGCCTCGATCAAATTCCATAGCCGGCTCGGTTTTCGGGAGGTCGGGCATTTCCACGAAGTCGGATTCAAGTTCGGACGGTGGCTTGATCTGATCTTTATGCAGCGCATTCTCGACGCGTGACGGCAACTAAGTTCGTTTCAGCTCCGTCACCCTGAATGGCTCGAGCGTATCGATCACATCCGCCGACTGCTTGTGATAGCTGAAGCGGAAATAGCGGACGGTAATGCTCTCTCGCGTAAAGTCGGCAATGATGAAACCGTTCTCCTCGAGCGGCTTCAAATTCTCTTCCATCTGAAGATGGTTGGGAACGGAAGCACCGATGCCGCGGAAGGCCGACGGCCAGCCGCGATCGCCGGTGCCGAGCGGTCCTGACAGGATCACCACAACCGGGTTCTTCGCGAATTCGAGCGCGCCGCAGCGCATCATGCGGCCCTCGGCGATGGCGTGCAGGTCGCCGCTGATAACAAGCGGGATCCGCCCCGGCATCGCCGAGATCTCCGCCATCAGCCGGTCGTGCTGCTTGAGCCAGCCGCTCTGCCAATAGGGTTTTGCGATATCGGTCGTCAGCCTGCCGTCCTTGCCGAGGATGTCCGGATACCATTCGCCCCATTTGCCCGCGCTCCATCCCGGCGGGTTGGAGGGAATGTTGACCACATGAATCATCTCGCGATCCGTCATCCGCGATTTGAGCCAGTTCTCCACCGTGCCGTCGACGAACACGGCGCTCGGCCCGCTCAGCGTCTGCGTGCGGCGGATGTCATAGAGCAGGATCTCGGCGAGCTTGCCGTAGCGCAAGGTGCCGAACGCTTCGGCGACGCCGGGCGGCCGATCCGGGGCCGACGCGCCGGGAAGTCCGAGCGGGCGATTGGGATCGGGCAGATATTCCGGGTAATAGAGCTGGCGCGTGGCGCGCGCCAATGCCAGCATGAAGTGATCGGGCGGAAAGGTGATGATCTCGTCGGTTGCTTCGTCGTTGTCGAAATAGTCATGGTCGTCCTGCATGAAGAAGACCGGCGTCGAGCGCAATAGCGCGCCATATTGCGGAATGATCTGCGGGGCGGTCGCGCGCCGGAACACGGCTTCGTTCGACGTGCCGAACACCGGCTGCGCGCGGTCGAAGGTGCCGGCGATCTTGGCGCGCAGCGCTTCGGGAGTCCTCTTTATCGATAGGGGCGCGCGCAGATCCCAGTAAATCTGGTCGCCATTGGCGATCAGGGCATCCGGCTTGAATGAAAGTCCGCGCTGCAGCAGACGACGACGTAGCGCTGACGGCAGAAAGCTGATCTTGCCCTCGGGCAGGCCTTCACTGAGCGCGTCATGGCCGCCGCCGCAGGTATAGATCATCAGCCGCAACCGCTCCGGCGTTGCATCCGGCGCGGGGAATGTGGACAGCGACCATGGTTCACACAGCGCGCGGCCGCCGGCGCCGGTCAATGAGAGCTTGTAGGGCGTCGACGGAGCAAGTCCCGTAACGTCGAACTGCCAGAAATCGCCGGCTGCGGTGTTGGGCTGGCCGCGCGCGCTGATAGCGCCGGCCTTGAGCTCGGGCGCGGCCTGCTGGGCTTGTTTGAACGAAGCCTTGATCAGAAAACGGTCGTGGCTGACGGTCGGGATCAGGTGCTGCACCTCGCCCTGGTCCCAGTTTTCGTCCCGCGGCGCAGGCACTTCCGCGGCCGACGCCGGCCCGCCGATGCCGGACGTGATCAGCCGGGAAGTGTTGCCGCGGCCGCTCCCAACACAAAATCTCGTCGCGTCGCCATCCCAAAATCTCCCCGTCACGGTCTTGCGCCGATGTCGAAAAGCTCAACGCCCAATACTGCGCTCAATGTGTCGAGCGAACAAGATCACCGCGCATCGCGCTCGACGATCCGACCGGCGATTTAGTCCAGCGTGCTGACGTTCCAGGTGGCGTGATTGACCACAGGGAGCTTGGCAAGCCCGGCCACCACCCCGTCGAGATCCGCCGGATCCACCGCGAGGCTGATCAGCTCAGCCGTGATCTCGACATTGTTGTCGGAGCGATACACCACCTTGGTCTCCCTGACCGGGTAGCTTGCCGCTTCCAGCCGCTCGCCGAGGTGATCCCTCACCTCCGCGGCGTGCGCGGCATCGGTGGTGACGACGACCTCATAATGTGCTTCCGAAGTCCGCTCGTTCAGCGGAATGCGGTCGATGGCGTTCACCAGCGGGCGCAGCAGTGTGTTGCCGGCCAGCACGAACAGCGTGACGGCGGCGGATTGCGCGATCATGTCCGCGCCGGCGCAGGCGCCGACCGCCGCCGAGGCCCACAGGGTCGCAGCCGTATTGAGGCCGCGAACATTCATGCCTTCCTTCATGATCGCCCCGGCGCCGAGAAATCCGATGCCGGAGACCACATAGGCGATCACGCGCACGCTGCCGTCCGCGCCGGTCAGGTGGTTGGCAAGATCGACAAAGGCGGCGGCCCCAACCGAAACCAGCACGTTGGTGCGCAAACCCGCGCTCCGTTGCCGGTACTGACGCTCGGCGCCGATCAAGGTGCCGAACACGAAAGCCGTAAACAGGCTGATGAGCGTGTCGAAGAAATCGAAGAGCTGAAAAGTCTGCAGCAACCGCATCGAACCACCTCACCCGGGGCGCGCCTGCATCCCACGAATTGCGGTCGAACTCAATGATGAGGAACCAAATCGCTCTCGATGCAACTTCAGGCGGTGTTGCCGGCGTCGACCGTCAGCACGCTGCCGGTGATGTTGCGGCCGCCCTCGCCGAGCAGATATTCGACCATGCGAGCGACGTCGTCGGCCTCGGGCAGGCGGCGCAACGCGCTGCGGCCGGCGATGCGCTGGCGCTGGTCGTCCGACAGGCTCTGCGTCAATTCGGTATCGACGAAGCCGGGCGCGATCGCGTTCACGGTGATGCCGAGCTTGCCGACCTCGCGCGCCAGCGAGCGGGTGAAGCCGGTCGCGGCCGCCTTGGTCGCGCCATAGACCGACAGGCCGTTATAGCCGGTCGAGGCGATGATCGAGGAGATGTTGACGATGCGCCCGTCGCCATCGGCCATCATGTGGCGCACGACATATTTGGTCAGGATGACCGGCGACAGCACGTTGAGACGCATCAGCGCCTCGATCTCGGAATTGTGCATGGTCGCGAGCAGCCCCTCGGTGCCGATCCCGGCATTGTTGACGAGGCCGTAGATCGCGCCGAATTCGTCGCGCACGCTCTTCACGAAGGCCGGAATCGCATCGATCTCGCTGAGATCGAAGGCGCGGAAGTGAAGCCCGCCGCTGCCCGCTTTGAGTTCAGCGATGGCGTCGCGCAATTCGCTCGCTCTCGCGCCGCGCCACCGCGATCACGTTGTAGCCGGCGGCGGCGAGCCGGCGCGCGATCGCAAGCCCGATGCCGCGGCTGCCGCCGGTGACGAGGACGTTACGCATCGTGACGCGCCAGCTTTCCGGCCGGCGTGACGTCGAGCGCCGGCACGAAGCGGATCACCGCCGGCACCTTGTGCGACGCCAGCGATGCCCGGCAGTCGGCCAGGATCCTGTCGCGGATCTCGCTCTCGCGCGCGGGCGTCGCCGCCGTCGGCGAGGATGACATCGGCGACCACGATCGCGCCGGTGATCGGGCTCCTGCGCGACCTGGCGCGCGACATCCGCACCTCCGGGTGCCGGTTGATGACGGCTTCGATCTCCTCGGGATGAACCTTCAGCCCGCCGATATTGATGATGCCGCCGCGCCGGCCGACGAAGTGATAACGGTCGCCGCGCAACTCGACCATGTCGCCGGTGTCGACAAAGCCGTCCGCGTCGGTCAGCGGCGGCGCCTTGTGGCCGACATAGGCATGCGCGGTGCGCTTGGAGCGGATCCGGAGCGAGCCGTCCTCGACCTTCATCTCGACGCCGTCGCGATTCTGGCCCGACGATCTCGGCGGGAAAGCCCTCGCGGCCGTCGTCGACGGCAAAGCCGACGCCGGCCTCGGTCGACGCATAGGCATGGCCGATCGAGGCCGCCGGAAACGTCCGGCTCAAGCCATCGAGCACGGCCTGGTCGGCGATCTCGCCGGACAGGCGGACATAGCGCGGCGAAAAGCCGGAGGCCGGATCCGCTCATCAGGAGCTTGCGCCAGTGCGACGGCGTGCCGGAAATGTGGGTGACGCCGTGCTGCGTGCAGCCGCGCGACATGATCGGCGATCGCCTCGCCGGGTTCCGACAGCACCATCGAACCGCCGCCGATGATGGCGCGCAGGAAAATCTGAAGGCCGCCATAGCGGCGGATGTCATAGAAGGTCGCCCAGACCGGCGGCCGCGCCGTGCGCGGCACCGTCGGCGACGATCGCGCCGGTCAGTCCTTCCAGCGTATGGCCGACGATCTTCGGCACGCCCGACGTGCCCGACGTCAGCATCAGCCATTCGGTCGCGCGTTCGGTTTTTGGCTTTGCGGCCGCCGCGCACGGGCGCTCGCGCCGCCATCACCAGATAGACGCCCGCGTCCGCCCAGCGTGGCGGCTGGTCGGTGACGATGGCATCGATCTCGGCATCCTCGATCAGGGTTTGGACGTGATCGGGGTTGAGATCGGGCGGGCACAGCAGCATGCGCCGGGCGACGCCGTCGATTTCCGTCATCGCGATGCGCCGAGATCAACTGATCGGAAACGGCGAGCAGCACCGAGCGCCCGGAGAGCTCGCCAGAGCGGCCGACCAGGCAGGTGTGTTCGAAGAATGTCGGTCAGCGACACGACCTGCCGCGCATCCGAAATGGTGCGGCCCTTCAGCTCCGGGCTGAGATAATCGCGAAGCGCGAAGATCTCACGCGGGGACATTTTCGTAGGCCCTGACGAAATCGCCGACCGTCAGGGGAAACGCCGCGTCCTCCGAGATGGTAAACGGATCGATACCGAGATCGTCCTCCAGCCGCGCCACCAGGATCGCGAAGGCGAGCGAATCGAAGCCGGTTTCGTGCAGGGACAGATCGTCATCGAGCGGCGGCAGCGTGACCTGCTGCTCTTCGGCGATCTGCTTCATCGCCGAAATAATCCTTAACCTTACCGACATTGGCTTCGCTTTCCCGCTTAAATTCCAGCTCTCGATAATACAGCGCAAACGTGAAATGAAGCTGCCGCTCAGTCATCTTTTGGCTTCCGTGGTAAACGCGATGTTGGCCGGAACCGCGCGCAAGTTCCCGAAAAGGATTGCGCTCAGAGCCTGATCGCGCCGTCAGTGATGCGCGCATAAATATCCGCGTCGAGCGGCTGATAGTCGCCGGAGGCCGGATCTCTGAAGAACAGCGGATCGGTCGAGCGTTGGCGCATCGAAGCCCTCGCGAACCAATTGCTGCTTTTTCTGCTTGAAGGTCTCGGTGGCATCGAGCGTTGCGCTGATGCGGATGAACACCGGCTGCGCATAGATCGGCAGGCGGCGCGCGAGATGACGAGCGAAATCTTCAAAATCGAAGCGATCGTCGACCACGATCGCCGCCATTCCGGCGCGGCCATCGGTGCCGGGGACCACGACGCCATAGGTCGTGGCATCGACCACGCCCGGACCATCCCGCACCGCATCGTTCACTTCGGAGGTCGCCACGTTTTCGCCCTTCCAGCGGAAGGTATCGCCGAGGCGGTCGACGAAGTGGAAATAGCCTTGCGCGTCGAGCCGCATCAGATCGCCGGTGCGAAACCAGGCATCACCCTTGGCGAGCACGTCGCGCAGGATCTTCTTTTCGGTTTCGGCCGCGTCGGTGTAGCCCTCGAAGCGGCCGCCGCCCTCATCGGCAGTGCCGATGCGGCCGATGGCTTCACCGACCTCGCCGCGCGCGCAAGCAATGCAAAGCCCGCTGGCATCGCGCACGGGAACGCCGAGCTCGGCGTCGAGCTTCACGATCGCAGCCGGAAAACGATGCGCGAGCAACGGTGGAATCCGGCCGATCGCGCCTAGTTTTCCCTCGACATTGTAGAGCGAAAAATTGCCCTCGGTCGCCGCGTAGAATTCGAGAACCTGTGGGATCGAAAAGCGCCGCTGAAAAGCTTCCCAGATATCGCCGCGCAGTCCGTTGCCGCAGGCGAGGCGCAGCCGATGCGCAGCTTCGAATTCGGATGGCGACGCCTTCAAGAGGTAGCGGCAGAGTTCGCCGATATATTGAAACAGCGTGCAATCGAAGCGCACGATGTCCTGCCAGAACTGGCTTACGGAGAATTTCTCCGCGAGCACGACGGAGGCTCCCGCGCTCAGCATGCTGCAGGGCGCGACAATGCCGCCGACCGAATGATAGACCGGGAGGCAATCATACAGACGATCCTCGGGCGACGCATTGGTCAATCCGGCGAACCAATCGCCCCAATTTTGGATGCGCCGATGGCTGATGCTCGCCGCCTTCGGCAGACCGGTGGTGCCCGAGGTGTAGATCAACAGCGCGCGGTCGCTGATGGTGATCTCGCGCCGCTCGGCCCGCGACAATGGACTGCCATCGAGCGCGTCGAGAACAGCATTCAGGTTCGCTTCGCCCGTCTCACCGCCGTGCACCGAGATTTTTGATGCGCGATCAAGATGCGGACGCGCGGTCTCGAATATATCGGCAAGCTCGCTGGCGAGGATGACGTGGTCGGCCTTGGCGAGGTTGATGCAATGGGCCAGCGATTGGCCGACAAGCTTCGTGTTGATCAGCGCGACCACGCCACCGACCTTGCCGATGCCAAGCCAGGCGGCGATGTAATCAGGCCGGCTCGGCATCAACAGACAAACCGCGTCGCCTTTTTTAATTCCCGACGCCAGAGCCCAGCGGGCATATTGATTGATCCGCTCCGACAGCGCTCGGTAGCTGAAGGTTTCCGTCCCCGAGATCAGGGCGGCCCGATCCGGCTGCCGCCTCGCCCAGTCGTCGACCAGATCGGCAAACAGCGAGCGAGGATTGGCCTCGATGCGAGAGGTGAGCTCGATCGCTTTCAGCCAGCTCTTGGCGGCCGACGGTTTCGCGCGCGACGGCTCGTCGCTCGTCGGCCGCTCGATGACGCCGGTATTGCCCGCTGGCTGGATGCTCATGCCGCAAGTGTATAGACGCGCCGGCCTGATCAGGTGTTAACCTGAACAGTTAAAAGCGGTTTGCCGCTCGTCGAAACCCGCGTTTGGTCATGCACTTCGGGCGATCGCCGATAGGACGAAGGTCGAATAGCGGGGTAAAGGTTTCCGTTCGTGCCACGGGCCGGAGCGATTATGCTGCCGAACAGGTGGTCGTGGATTCCCTGATCCCAGGGAAACCCAAGGAACCGCCTGATTAAGGCGAGGAACACGCACATTCGTGCTCGGAGCTCGGGGCTCCGCGGACAACTCCCGGCGTTCGGGAAAAGATGCGCCAGCCATCCGGTGGACCTGACGCATGAACGAAAGCATTTCCTCGCCTTTCATCAGATACCCGGTCGGGACATCGCTGTTGATGGCGGGCATCCTGTTCGTCGGCGTGGTCGCCTATCCGCTGCTGCCCGTCGCCCCGCTGCCGCAGGTCGACTTTCCGACCATCCAGGTCACCGCGACGCTGCCGGGCGGCAGCCCCGAAACCATGGCGTCCTCGGTGGCGCAGCCGCTGGAGCGCCAGCTGGCGCAGATTCCCGGCGTCGCGCAGATGACCTCGACCAGTTCGCTGGGCTCGACCGCGGTCACGATCCAGTTCGACCTCAACCGCAACATCGACGGCGCGGCCAACGATATCCAGGGCGCCATCAATGCCGCGAGCGGACAACTGCCGAAGAACCTGCCGTCGCCGCCGACCTATCGCAAGGTCAATCCGGCGGACTCGCCGGTGCTGCTGCTGTCGGCGACGTCGGACACATTGCCGCTGATCAACGTCAGCGATGCGGTCGACGCCCAGCTCGGGCAGCAGATCAGCCAGATTTCGGGCGTGGCGCAGGTATTCATCGGCGGCCAGCAAAAACCTGCGATCCGGGTTCAGATCGATCCGGCGAAGCTCGTCGCCAAGGGGCTGACGCTCGAGGACGTCCGCAATCAGATCGCGATCACCACGGTCGACAGTCCGAAGGGCAACATCGACGGTGAAAAGCGCGCGTATACGATCTACGCCAACGACCAGCTTCTCGACCCCAAGGACTGGAACGACGTCATCATCGCCTATCGCAACGGCGGGCCGTTGCGGATCCGCGAAATCGGTCGGGCGGTCGCGGGGCCTGAGGACATGAAGCAGGCAGCCTGGGCGGACGGCAAGCGCGGCGTATTCCTCGTGATCTTCAAGCAACCCGGCGCCAACGTCATCGAGACCGTCGACCGCATCAAGGCGCAGTTGCCGCGGCTGATCGCGGCTTTGCCGTCTGCGATCAAGATCAAGATCATCAGCGACCAAACACTCACCATCCGTGCCGCGGTCGCGGATGTGCAGCTTACACTTGCGATCACCATCGTTCTGGTCGTGATGGTGATCTTCATCTTCCTGCGCAGCTTCTGGGCCACGGTGATTCCGACCGTGACGGTGCCGCTGGCGCTGCTCGGCGCCTGCGCGCTGATGTGGGCGTTTGGCTATACGCTGGACAATCTTTCGCTGATGGCGCTAACGATCGCCGTCGGGTTCGTGGTCGACGACGCCATCGTAATGCTCGAGAACATCACGCGCTATGTCGAACAAGGCGAGAAGCCGCTCGACGCCGCCTTCAGGGGCGCCAGCGAAATCGGCTTCACGATCCTGTCGATCAGTGTCTCGCTGGTCGCGGTGCTGATTCCGCTACTGTTGATGGGCGGCGTGATCGGCCGGCTGTTCCGTGAATTCGCGGTGACGCTGGCGATGGCCATCTTCGTCTCGCTGGTGGTGTCGCTGACCTTGACCCCGATGATGGCCTCGCGCTTCCTGCGTGCACATGGCGAGACCAAACACGGCAAGTTCTACCGGTGGAGTGAGCGTGCGTTCGACCGGCTGCTGCATGCCTACGAACGGGGTCTTGATCTCGCGCTGCGCTGGAGCCTGACGACGCTATGCATCTTCTTCGCCACCGTGGCATTGTCGGTCTATTTGTTCGTCATCATCCCCAAGGGCTTCTTCCCGCAGCAGGATAACGGCTTCCTGACGGCGGTGTCTGAGACGTCGCAGGACATCTCGTTTGCCGACATGAAGCGGCATCAGGAGGAATTGAGCGCGATCGTGCAGGCCGATCCGGCCGTCGATAGTATCGCCATGTTCATCGGCGGCGGCGGCACCGCGCTCAATTCGGGCCGCATGTATGTGACGCTGAAACCGCACGATGAGCGCAATGCCAATGCGCAGCAGATCATCGCGCGGCTTCGGCCGAAACTTGAAAAGGTCGAGGGCGCCCGGCTTTACATGCAGGCTTCGCAGGATGTGCGGCTCGGCGGCCGCGCCACCCGCACGCAGTTCGAATTCACGCTGCAGGATGCCAACCTGGCGGAACTCAACGAATGGGCGCCGAAGATCTTGGCGAAGATGCAGACGCTGCCCGAACTGCGCGACGTCGCCACCGATCAGCAGACCACCGGGCACGACGCTGACACTGACGATCGACCGCGACACCGCATCACGCTACGGCATCCAGCCGCAATTGATCGACGATACGCTGTATGACGCGTTCGGCCAGCGCCAGGTTACGCAGTATTTCACCCAGCTCAACAGCTATCACGTGGTCCTGGAGATCCTGCCGGAGCTGCAAGGCAAGCTCGACACGCTGGACAAGCTCTATTTGAGATCGCCGAGCACGGGCGATCAGGTGCCGCTATCGGTATTCTGCAAGTGGACGACGGTCCCGGTGCGCCCGCTGTCGATCGCGCACCAGGGCCAGTTTCCGGCGATCACCATCAGCTTCAATCTCGGTCAGGGGGTTGCGCTCGGCCAGGCCACCGATGCGGTCCAGAAGGCGGTGTACGACCTTGGCACGCCCGCCACGCTCAGTTCAAGCTTTCAGGGCACGGCACAAGCGTTCCAGCAATCGCTCGGCACCGTGCCGCTGTTGATTCTGGCAGCGCTGGTCGTGGTGTATTTGATCCTCGGCGTTCTCTACGAGAGCTATATCCATCCGCTGACCATCCTCTCGACCTTGCCGTCGGCCGGCGTCGGCGCGCTCGCCATCCTGATGGCGTTCGGATTCGATTTCAGCCTGATCGCGCTGATCGGCATCATCCTCCTGATCGGGATCGTCAAGAAGAACGGCATCATGATGGTCGACTTCGCGATCGCCGCCGAACGCGAAGAGCACCTGTCGCCGAAACAATCGATCCGGAAGGCGGCGCTGCTGCGGTTTCGTCCGATCATGATGACCACCATGGCGGCGCTGCTTGGCGGCGTGCCGCTGATGCTCGGCACCGGCACCGGATCGGAAATCCGCCAGCCGCTCGGCTATGCCATGGTCGGCGGCCTCCTCGTCAGCCAGGCGCTCACGCTGTTCACCACGCCGGTGGTTTATCTTTATCTCGACAATCTCTCGAATGCGCTGTCACGCTGGACGCAAACCAGGAAGCCGGACGGCTCCGAGCCGCCCGTTGACGAGATCAAGCACGCCGCCGAATAACGCCCATTTTGCTCGGGCACTCGAATTTTACCACGATCGCTGGAATGCCGTGCGGCTTGGCCCGATTCCTGCAATACCGCAGCCATGACAACAAAGCGCTTTTCAGGCGGGCGTCGGTCCGCGCAAGGAAAACGTGTCAACCAAAAAGCTTGCAAAAACTTGAAAGGCGCGATGATCGACCGAAGAGCCTTGTTTCGTTCGGCAGCCGGCGCGGGCCTAGCGCTTGCCGGTGTCAGAATAATCCCATCCGCCCATGCCGATCTGGCGTATCCATCGCATCCAGTGCGATGGGTGGTGCCTTACACCGCGGGCGGCGCGACCGACGTGCTGTCGCGGTTGATCTGCCAGCGCCTGTCGGAGCGGCTCGGCCAACCCTTCGTCGTCGAAAACAAGCCGGGCGCCGGCAGCAATATCGGCACCCAGGCCGTGATCGCCTCGCCGCCGGATGGGTATACGCTGCTGCTGACCTCGACCGCGAACGCGATCAACGCCTCGTTCGATCCGTCGCTGCCGTTCGATTTCGCCAAGAGCATCGCGCCGGTTGCCGGCGTCGCCCGCATTCCGCTGGTGCTGGTCGTCAACAACGATCTGCCGGTCGGCAGCGTTGCCGAGTTCATCGCCTTTGCCAAAGCCAATCCCGGCAAACTCTCGATCGCCTCTTCCGGCATCGGCACTTCGCTGCATCTGTCCGGCGAACTATTCAAGGCGATGGCCGGCATCCAATTCACGCATGTGCCCTATCGCGGCTCGGCGCCGGGCCTGACCGACGTGATGAGCGGCCAAATTCAGGGCATGTTCGACAACGTCACGTCGTCGTTCGAGCTGGTGCGCTCGGCAAAGCTCCGCGCGCTCGGCGTGACGACGCGCCAGCGTTCGGAAACCATGCCGGACGTGCCGCCGATCTCGGACACGCTGCCGGGCTATGAGACCAGTTCGTTCTACGGCGTCGGCGTGCCCCGCGACACGCCGCGGGAAATCATCGATCTCCTGAACAAGGAGATCAACGCTGCGCTGACCGATCCCGCTGATCAAGCAGCGCCTCGGCGAGCTCGGCGCCATCCCGATCACCGGCGATGTCGAGCGAATTCGGCGCGATGCTCGCGGAGGAGACCGAACGATGGCGCAAGGTCGTGGAGCTATCGGGCGTGAAGAAGGAATAGCGCCTACGCCACTCCCTGCAGCACCAGCCGATTGAGCCGCGCGGCGAAGGCCGCCGGATCTTCGGGCAATTCGCCGTCGAGGATCTGCGCCTGTTCCAATAGCAACAGCGACAGGTCGTCGGCGGTCTTAGAGTTTGCCTGCGCCTTGGCGATCGCAGCCACCAGCGGATGGCGCAGATTGATCTCGAGGATCGGCTTGGTCCTGACGCCGCGGGCCTGCTGCGACAATATCCGTTCGAGCTCTCGGTCGGGGCCGTGGCTGCCGGCAACCAAACACGATGCGCTAGTGGTGAGCCGCGCCGATGCCCGCACATCGGTGACGCGATCGCCCAGGCTCGCCTTGATCACCGCGATTGTCTCCGCCTCATTGGCCGCGGGCTCGGAGTCCTTGGCCTGTTCATCGACCAGCGGAACGAGATCGAGGTTGAGGTCGCCCTGGCTCAGCGACTTCAGCGGCTTGCCTTCGAACTCGAGCCGCGCCGAGGTCCAGAACGCGTCGACCGCATCGGTCAACAGCAGCACCTCGATGCCGCGCGCGCCTGCGGCTTCGAGCCGCGGATTTGATTTCAGGCGCTCGATGCTGTCGCCGACGAGGAAATAGATTTCGGTCTGGTTCGGCTTCAAGTCCGCGACATATTGCTTGAGCGAGCGCTTCTCGCCCGTTGTCGTGGAAAACCGCGACAGCACCAGCAATTTGTCGCGCCGCTCGAAATCTTCATAGATGCCTTCCTTGATCACCGGACCGAAGGCATCCCAGATCTTGGCAAAACTCTCGGGCTCTTTTTCGCCGAGCGTCTCCAGCTCGCTCACGACGCGGCTGGTCACGGCTTTGCGTATCTGCGCGAGCTGCGGATTGTTCTGCAGCATTTCGCGGGAAATATTGAGCGGCAGGTCTTCGCTGTCGATCACGCCGCGCATGAAGCGCAAATAGGCCGGCAGCAGATCGGCGTCGTCGGTGATGAACACCCGCCGCACATAGAGCTTCACTTTGCCCTTGCGCGCCGGCTCGAACAGGTCGAACGGCTTTGTCGACGGCGCGAACAACAGCACCGCATAGGAGTAGCGGCCCTCGGCGCGGTAATGCAGCGTCATCGCCGGCTCGTCGAAGGCGTTCGCGATCGACTTGTAGGCTTGGGTGTAGTCCTCGCCCTTCAGTTCCGATTTCGGGCGCTGCCACAACGCACTCGCCGAATTGATCTGCCGCGGCTCGCCCTCTTCCGGCTTAAGCTCGATCGGGAACTGGATATTGTCCGAATAGGCGCCGACGATGCGCTCGATCTCGTAGGTCTCGAGATATTTCGCCGCTTCCGTCTTGAGGTGCAGCACGATCTCGGTGCCGCGCGTGACCCGCCCGGCATCCTCTTCGCTCGCAGGCGCGATCTCAAACCCGGAGTTGCCGGACGACGACCACGCCCACACCTCGCCGCTGCCAGCGCGGCGGCTGATGACGACGATCTTCTCCGCCACCATGAAGGCGGAATAGAAGCCGACGCCGAACTGGCCTATCAACCCCGCCCCGTCCTTGGCTTCAGCCAGGCGCGACACGAACGCCCTGGTTCCGGAACGGGCGATAGTGCCGAGATTGTCGATCAGCTCCTGCCGCTCCATGCCGATGCCGCTGTCGGCCACCGTCAGCGTATTGGCTTTCTTGTCCGGAATAATCCGGATTTTCGGCGCTTCGCCGTCCCCGATCAGGCCGGGGTTGGCGATCGCCTCATAGCGCAATTTGTCGCAGGCGTCCGACGCGTTCGAGATCAGTTCGCGCAGGAAGATATCGGTCTCCGAATAGACCGAATGCACCATCAGGTGCAGCAATTGGGAAACCTCGGCCTGGAACGGCTGGGAGACGGGGGCGGTATCGGTAGTCGTCATAATAAGGCTCGCTTAGTGTCAGCTACATCACAGAAAACCCGGATATAGCAATGCTATCTTCGGTGGCAAGTTCGTCGTATGGCATCAATTTAAACGCGTGCGGATCTTACGCTTTTTAGTGGGGGTAGCATGAAACGCATCATCATGTTGATCGACGGCACCTGGAACGAGGAAGGCAAGGGCAACGACACCAACATTGCCAAGCTTGACCCGAACTATCCAAAAGGTAAGGAGGCGGCCGCCCCGCTGATCAAGCCGGTAGCCGCCGACGGCACCGAGCAGAGGGCCTTCTATCACGATGGTGTCGGTAACGATCCGGACTTCGTCAAGCATTGGCTCGGCGGGGCGATCGGCATCGGTCTGCGGAAAATCGTGCTGGAGGCCTATCAAACGGTCGCGACGAATTACGAGCGCGGCGATGAAATCTATATCCTCGGATTCTCCCGAGGCGCCTATGCCGCACGCGCGCTTGCCGGGTTGATCCACGCGTCGGGGATCCAGCGATCCACCGGCCCTCAGGGTTCGGACGCCATATTTTACGCCATATGGAACCACTTTCGCGTCGACCCAGAGGTCCGCGCGGGCGCCAAGGCCGCAAGCTCGGGCGACCAGAAGGCGATCGATACCTACAACAAGGTCGCGGCCGAAAATACCATTGATCCCAGCCCGCGCATCAAATGCGTCGGCGTGTTCGACACCGTCGGATCCTACGGCGTTCCCGCCGGTATTGGCCTCGCGGCGCTCGGCCGCTACGTCACGCTGGCGTTTCTCGGCTTCCACGACACCGAAATCGGATCGCATGTCGACGTCGCCCTGCATGCGGTCGCGGTCGACGAACGACGCCGCCCCTTTGTTCCCACCTTCTGGACCGCGCCAAAAGACAAGCCGCCACAGACCCATGTCGAGCAGACATGGTTCGCCGGCGTCCACTGCAATATCGGCGGCGGCTACAAGGATGCCGGCCTTTCGGATCAGGCGCTGATCTGGATGATCGCGCGGATCCAGGCCCTCACCGACCTCGAGTTCGACGTTGCGCGGGTCAGGGCCGTGACCAGAGCGAACATCAATGGCGAAATTGTCGACTCCGCCGAAGGCTGGTTCATCGACGAGAAATTCCCGCACTACCGGGTGATCCTGTCGCCGGATGCGATCGAGCACGGGGTTTTCATGAACACGGCCAATCCCGACCAGACCCACGTCAACGAGCGCGTGCATTGGAGCGTCATGAAGAAGCTCGGGCAGAAATCCACGGTGTTCGGCGTGCCGAACACGCCCTATCAGCCGCCTAATATGCCGGCGGCGATCCGGCCCGACCAGATCGCCGATATCACACCGGAGGAAGAGGTACTGCTGCGGCCGCCCGTGTCGTTGGTCGCGCCGGATGCAGCCGCATAGCCTGCGGCCCCCTAGCAGCCGTTCAGCGCCTTGATCGCGCCGATCAGGTTTTCGCCGTTGACAGCGACGATGTGGACCATCGCGGCGCCATCGCAACGCTGGTTGCCGCGACTGACGAAGGAATAGCGCACCTTGAATTCATCGGCACCGGTCCGCTTCACCTCCATGAACGCGAGCAGTTCATCGAGCTGGCCGTAAAAGCTGGTCATGGCACGGGCGGAGAGCGGGCCGGACGCCCGTTTTTCCGGAACGACAAAGCGAGCCGCCACCTCGCCATGGCCCTCGGCAAGCGCCAGATAGAACGCCTGTACCACCGCCATGCCACCGCCATCGGCTTCCGCAGGGTCCGAGGTTTCGATAATCTTCGCGATCGGCAACAGCAGCGGCGCGTGGTGATGACCGGTGTGGGCGGTGAAGGCGGATTTCCCTTCGACGCGGACCCTCCGCCCGGCGAGCCGTCGCAGCGATTTGAAGAACTCGGCCGCGTTGTCGTCGCTGGAAAAGATCTGGACCTTGTCCACCTTCTCGTTGGCATCCAGGAACTCGTCGCCGGCAACGCAGACCGGAGCGTCCAGCTTCAGGATAAAGGTCGGCTCGGGCGTGTCGCCCTTGCTGACGCCACCGTTGTAGGGCGGGCCGCCAAACACCTGGAAATACAGACTTCCCTCAAACGTCTGGCGATTGTCCTGCGCTAGATCGAGGCAGGCGCCATGGGCAAGCTCGCTGCCAAGACATAGCGAAAGCCCAAGCGCTGCGACCGATGTCATGCGCCATCCACTGACTTTCATGGCCATCCTGCCGATGTGGCCCAACTGGGCCTTGCGCCGCAGGATATCGCCAATTTCCCCTCGAAGACACCTGCGGCGTGTCGGTGCTCGATCGGTGATCCTCCTTACGCCGGTTGCAGCCGCGCGGCATACGGCCGCGCCGAGAAGGTGAAGGCGACCGCGACCGCACCGAGCGCCACGGTGGTCGCTCCGATATAGAGCCACATGTAGCTGTTGAAGGTGTCGAAGATCCGCCCGCCGGCCCAGGGCCCGAACGCCATGCCGATCGAGGATGCCATGGTCATTGCGCCGAACACCGTGCCCATCACGCGCTGGCCAAAGGATTCGCGCGCCAGCACCGCATAGAGCGGCATCACCCCGCCATAGGCGAGGCCGAAGATCACCGAGAGCGTGTAGAACTCACCCAGCCGGTCGACGACAAGATAACTCGCGATCGCACCCGACTGCACCAGGAGGCCCGCGATCAGCACCGGCTTGGCCCCGAACCGGTCGGCGAGAAGCCCAAGCAGCAGCCGGCCGCCGAGGCCCGAAAGCCCTTCGACGCTATAGATCGACACCGCCGCCATCGGCGCGATGCCGCAGCCGATCGCATAGCTCACCATGTGGAAGATCGGCCCGGAATGCGCGCCGCAGCACAGGAAGAAGGTGAGCGCCAGCACGATGAATTGCGGCGAGCGGAACGCCTCGGCTGCCGACATCGAGGGCTCGGCATCGGCCACGGGGCCGCTGACCGCGCCGCCCGCTGCGACCGGCGGCTGCCGGACCAACAACGCGGCGGGGATCAGCAGCGCCCAGGCCACGATGCCGATGGTCATCATCGCGGTGCGCCAGTCATAGGTCGAGATCAGCCAGCGCGCGAACGGCGAGATCGTCATCGGCGCAACCCCCATCCCGGCGGAGACCAGCGAGACCGCGAGGCTGCGGTTGTCGGTAAACCAGTTGGTGGCGGCCGCGATCATCGGCGCAAAAAAGGCGCCCGCGGCAAGGCCGACCATCATGCCGTAAGTGAGCTGGAATTGGATCAGCGAGGTCGCCCGGCTCGCCAGCACCAGCCCGAGCCCGAGCAAGATGGCGCCCGTCAGCACCACGGCGCGCGGGCCGAAGCGGTCGCTGGCCGCGCCCCAGCCGAAGCCGGCGACGCCCATTACCAGAAAGTCGAGCGTCATCGCGCTCGAGATGCCGGTGCGCGACCAGCCGGTCTCGACCGACATCGGCGCGAGATAGACGGCGAGCGAGAACATCGCCCCGATGCCGACGCAGGTCATCAGCGCCCCGGCCGCGATGATCACCCAACGATAAGACGACTGCATGCCTATCTCCTTTTTTCCCCTTTTTCCTTCGTCCCTCCAAGACGAACGAGGCGGGCCATTTCCGACAGGGCGGGCTAGAATTTTCGTCAGGAAATCGCGGCGAGATAGCGCCGGACCGAGGCCTCGAACAGAAGCTTGGCGCCGGAGGCGATATTTCGGCCCCACCAGGCGCCGTAGATCGCATCAAAGGCGAGCGGCGCGACCGCATCCGCAATCCGCCGCACGGCCATGGCGTTGAGCGGGATGTAGTTCGGATAGGAGTACATGAAGCTGACGGAGTGGCGGTCCATCGCAACGGTTGCGATATCGCCGGTGAACAGCGCGCCGCGCCCGCCTGCGGCCATGCGCCAGTGCAGCACGGTGGCGCCGGCAAAATGCCCGCCGGTGCGCAAGAGCATCATGTCGTCCGAGAGCTGGAGGGTGTCGCCGGACCACGGCACGATGGTCCGATGCGGCCTTGTGACGAAGGCGCGGTCGTCGCCATGCAGATAGACCGGCGCGCCGCCGAACGCCTCGCTCCAGTCGGCGACCGCGCCATAATAGTGCGGATGCGAGACGGCAATCGCCTTCAACCCGCCGAGCGATTTCACGTATTGCACGGCTTCGTCCGTCGCCAGCGGAACGCAATCCCACATCACACAGCCGTCGGCTTCACGCAAAAGCAGCGCGCGTTGGCCGATGGCAAAGCCCGGTTCGACACCGACGCCGGGAACGCCGAGATCGTCGCGCCAGTCGAGGTTGTAGCGCTGCGTGAGTTCATCGCGCGCGAGCCAAATCTGCCCTTTCCAGTTGACGAACTGCCGCTCGTCTTCGCAGATCAGGCACAAGGATGGCGGCTCGCTGCTCTCGGAAAATTGAGCGCCGCATTGTTCGCAGGTCCAGAACGGCATGAGCGAGACTCCGGTTCAGAAGAGACTAGCGCAAAACAAAAACGCACCAAGCTGGTTGCGGTCGTTGCCGACATCGCGGATCACGTGCAGAAAAGTTGACGTTATCGCGGAAATTTGACTCGAAGCGTGACGTGATCGTCACATCGCGACGCACGCCCACACTTCGCTGTATCGCTGCTTCAATTTGCCCTTTGAACCGTCGAAATTTCGACGCCGACTGAGCCGATGATTCCCCAATCGACTTGGCTGGGGTTTGTTTTTTGTTTTGTCGCCAGGGGGTATCAGTCATGGGTAACGTGTATCCGCCTTCAACTGTGAATCGTAAGTCGGTGCCGCTGCAATGTGAAGATGATGGTTTCGACACCGATGTGGACTCCGAGCTGGTATCTTTGCTCGAAGAAAATGCGCGACTGAGGTCGCTTGTTGTTCAATTATCCGATCTCGTTTTGAAAAACGTACTCGAGCAGAAATAACAGATTAGCACTCCTGTTCTCGCAAGCCGAGCGGTCTGTCCGACCGCTCGTCATGCGGGCACTTGGACTATTTCGTAAATTTCATGAAGTCCGGCGGCCTTCGCTCGGCGAACGCCGTAAATGCTTCGCGCGCCTCTTCCGTCGTCAGCCGCTCGGCGAAACACTCGCTTTCGGCGTCAATTTGCGCTGTCAACACGTCCGCGTTGCGCATCAGCCGCTTGGTGGCCGCGAGCGAGCCGGCCGGCAGCTTGGCGAGGCGCTGGGCTACTGCCGCAGCTTCCGCGTGCAGCTTTTCGAGCGGCACCACCCGGTTCGCAATCCCGAGCCCCAGCGCGGTCCTGGCGTCGATCGTCTCTCCGAGCGCGAACATCTCGTAGGCGCGGGCATAGCCGACGCGCAACGGCATCAGCAGCGTCGAGGCGGCTTCCGGCACCAGCGCCAGATTGACGAACGGCGTCGAGAGCTGCGCGTTCTCCGCAAGCACGACGAAATCGCAATGGAGCAACATCGTGGTGCCGATGCCGACCGCACGTCCCTGGACGGCGGCGACCAGCGGCCTGCTCGAGCGCGCGATCGCGCTTACGAACCGCGCGACGTGGCGTTCGCCCTTGAAGGCGCCGGTCGCGATGGCCGCGAACTCGCCGACGTCGTTGCCGGCCGTGAAGATGTCGCCTTCGCCGCGGATCACGATGGCTCTTACGGCTCGATCCGTCTCCGCGGCGACAATCGCGTCCGCGAGCGCGGCGTACATGAGATTGGTCAGCGCGTTCTTCTTGTCGGGCCGCGCGAAGGTCAGGTTGAGGATGTTTTCCTTGTTCTCGATCTTGATGTGCTCGGTCATGGGTCTTCTCCTTTGGGAAATTTCGCCTGAAAACTGGTCAGCCAGCGGGCGACGATTTCGATTTCGGCATCGCTAAAACCATCGGTCAGGCGCGCGTTCAGTTCGGCTACGCCGGCCCTGGATCGCGCGAGCGCCTTCCGCCCGGAGGCCGTCAGCCACAGGCGCCAGGCGCGCCCGTCGTTCGCATCGGCGCGCTTCTCGATCAGCCCGGCCTCGATCATCCGGTCCGATAGTCCGCTGATGCCGGGCATGCCCAGATCGAGCGCCGCCCCCGCCTCGCCCATCAGGACGCCGTCGCGCCGTCCCAGCACGAACAGAAGCCCGCTCTGTGCTGCGGTCACGCCGCCTCTTGGCGCCTGCGCCGCCAGCCAGCGCTGCAACCGGCGCTGCGCGACGTTGAGCAGGAAGATCAGACGCCGGTCGGCCATCGAGATCGCCGTGACAGGCAATATTTAGTTCGCATGCGAAGTATTTAGCCCAAGCGCGGAGCGTTGTCACGCGCAATCTGTTGTGTGTCCCGGTCGGCGATTGTGGGCAGCGGTCGGCGCTCTCGCGACACGGAAGCGCCCGAGCCTTTCAAAAAACCCTCTGATAACAGGGCGCAGGGAAAGCCGGGTGCCCGTTGCACCCGCAGCCTCGCGTGGGAAATGATGGAAGCACACGAGCAAGTCACCACAGGTACGCCGGAAAACCCGGCCTTCCCCGCGCAATGGTTTTAACGGCATATTTCGTGCTCTCCCCGGTGACCGGGCTCTTTTGCCACCGTCGCTTTGCGGATCATCCCGCAAAACTTGACGCCAGCGTCGGGGCGTCAGGACCACACGACTTTGCCGTCCGCGACAGCATCGCTCGTCTTGCGCTGCCACCGCGTCCACCGCATCCCGCACCCAACGTTCGTGACGATCGCGAAACGCCCCTTGATCGAGGCGGGACGGCCCGAACTCAGTGCCGCTGATTTGCCCGACGATGTTTTTCGCAAGAGGGCTGGACAGCGCTTTCGCAAAACTGCCCGTCGGGCAAATCACTTGCACGAAACGGAGCGGTACCGACAAGGCCTTCCCGAGCAAAAATCAAGCAAATCTCGCGCAAAAATAGATCGACCAGCAAAGTCTTTCACCCGGGCCGCCGCTATCCAGGCCCAGCTCGGACATCTGTGTCTTTCCAGAAAAAAATGGGACGGCCGAAAGCCCGTTCTGCGGAAATGGCGCGATGGGCCACGAGGAGACTTCCATCGTTCGCTTGAATGTGATGCAGCTATCGTCGATGGGGCCATGATAGCGGCCGTCGGGCTATTGTTGGAATATCACTTGTGAGTCGGACGGACAGAACAATGCAAATTGATCGCAGACCATTATTCGACCGACTCGCTGCCTTTCCTCGCTTGGGTTTGGCCAATCTGCCGACCCCACTCGAGCCGATGAAGCGACTGACGGCTCATCTCGGCGGACCGCGGCTGTGGGTCAAGCGCGAAGATGCTACCGGGCTCGGTTTTGGCGGCAATAAGTTGCGCAAGCTCGACTACGTTCTGCACGAGGCACTTTCGAGCGGCGCCGATACGATCGTCTCAGGTGGCGTCGTGCAATCGAACAGCCAGCGGCAGGTTGCGGCGGTTGCGGCAAAGCTCGGCCTCGCGTGCCATCTTGCAGTCTACCACGGCCGACTCGAACCGCCGACGCCGGAATACAAGACCTCGGGCAACGCGTTTCTCAATCGGCTGTTCGGCGCCCACCTCCATGACGTGCCGTGGACCGGTGACCGCAATGCAGCCATTCGCACGCTCGTCGGCGATCTCGAAGCGAAGGGTCACACGCCGTACTTTGTGCCATACGGGGTCTCGAATGCCCTGGGCGCGGTCGCTTATGCCACGACGATTTCCGAGATCGAAGCGCAGGCGGCGCGATTGGGCTTCGCACCAACCGCTATCGTGCACTGCACCGGAAGCGCCGGCACGCAGGCTGGTCTCGTCGTCGGTGCAGCCGTGGCAATGCCAAAGACAGGGATCGTCGGGATTGATATCGACGCCGAGCCCGCGCGGGTGCGAGCCGATGTCGTGGCGCTTGCGCGAGAAGCGTCCAGTCTGCTTGATGTTCCGTTCGACGAAGCAACGGTGGAAGTCGTCGCGGGGCATGCGGGACCCGCCTACGGGGTTCCGCACGAAGCCACAATCGAAGCGATCCGACTTGCCGGCCGGATCGAGGCTCTTCCGCTTGATCCGGTCTATTCGGGCAAGGGGCTCGCGGGCTTGATCGCCCTGATCCGCCAAGGTCGTTGGCGCAAGGACGAGGATGTCGTCTTCTTGCACACAGGCGGCGCGCCGGCGCTTTTCGCCTACCAGAGCGCGCTCGGCATCTGAACTGGCGAAGCCAAAGTCACCGAGGATGGGTTCGGCTCCTGGTTGATTGCCGAAAGCGCTGCTCAATGTCTGGGTTTCGGCAGCTTGGGATCATTTTCGACTGTTTCAGCCGGCTTTTGCCGCCGGCACGTCGATCCTGTTCGGCAAATGGCGCGACTGACCTGGCGCGGAGCGCCAAGCTTCGCAAGCTCAGGGAATGATCCGGTCGCGCCGAAAATCGGAAAACATCCGAAGAAACATCTCCTCGGTGTCAACCAGCTCGTGGAATCCGAAACGGCGGGCCTTGCTGGTATCGGAGACGATGTCGTAATCCGATGCGAACACGCCGTCCGGGTAGCCCCAGGCCGCAATTTCCTCGAAGCGGTATTTCTGCAATCCGTTGTTTTCGACGATCCCTTCCCATATCGGACCCTTGTCGGCCATCGACCGCGCAAGGTTGATATGTCGTGGCGGCGCCAGCTCCATCCCGAAGAAATTGGCGAATTTGGGCCACAAGTTCTGCCACCTGATCAGATCGCTGTTGGTGATGTTGAAGGCCTGGTTGGCGCATTTCGGATCGGTCGCCATCCACTCGACGGCCTTTGCCAGAAGAGCGGCGTCCGTGCATTGGTAGAGTGCGGTATAGGCTCCGGGCTTGCCCGGAAAGCTGAGAGGCAGTCCCAACGCCTTGCAGACGTTCGCATAAACAGCGATCGCCAAGGTCAGGTTCATCGGTCCTCCCGTGGAGAATCCGCAGACCGCGTGCGGACGCCCGACCGACCACGTCCAGCGCTTTCCTTTCTGGAATTCTTCGAGAAAGTCCTGCTGGTCGTAATAGAAATTCGGCGGCATGTGCCGCGGATCGTCCTCCTTGGTCGGAGTCTTGTAGGGACCGAGGTGGTTTCCGTACCACCTGGTGCCCTGAGAGAGATGGACATGCTCGAGCGCGGGCGAGGCGGCCTCGACGGTCTTGACGAGGTTGAAGAACATGTTGGCGTTCGCCGACACCGTCTCGCTGGGATCCGAGCGCTCCGTGATCGCCAAATAGAACAGGTGAGAGATATTCGTGAGCGGCCCGAGTTTTGTCCGACAGTCGGCCGGATCGAGAAGATCCACGGCGATGTGTCTGTAGTCACCGGGAATCCGCGGTTTGCGGCGCGACACCGCAACGATATCCCAGCCGCCCTGCTCAAGCAGGTGCGCCAGCATGTAGCCGCCGGCCAGGCCGGAGGCACCCGTGACAAGTGCGGTACGCTTCGCCATCGGCCTCTGTCCTCTCTCTTGCTATGCCGCCCTGATCTCGTCGACACGGTCCGGGTAGAATGCGACGTAATCCTTGATCTGCGCCATCGCCTCAAATGGGGTCTCATAAGTCCACACCGCATTGAGCGAATGATCCCCGCCAGCCGGAATGCTGTAGTAGGAAGCGTCGCCCTTGTAGGGGCAATACGTCGTGTGTTCGCTGCGCGTGAGCGCCGCCATATCGACATCCCGGCGGGGGATGTACTGGACGGGCGGATAGGACGCCTCGCGAAGCGTCAACGCGTCGCGCGTGTCGGCGATAATTTTTCCGCCGACTTTGACCACGACGCGAGACGGGTTCGCCTCGATCGAAATCGGGTGATCGGGGCCCGGAATCTTTATCGGCCTGTCAGCCATGATTTGTCTCCTTCTGAATTGGGAACGGTACGGTCACGCTGTGGTTCTCCCTTGTGGGCCGCAAATTGTGATCAAGGACTGGACGAATCTGCTGTCCGGGATTTGGCAAACCAGCTTCCGGGTTTTGCGAAATACGTAACGGGGCCGCGTCAATCCTCACGCGGTGACCAGTCCAGCGATGGCTTGATACGCTTCCGATGCCACCCACGCCCCTGCGTTTCGGATCCTGATTGTCGGCGCCACCCGAAACGCCGCGGTTGGCCGGCCGGCCGAGCATCGCCCGGCCAACCGACAGCTCCTGCGCGACCTCGGCCACTCGACGATCAAGGAACTCCGCCGTCCGAAGATCGGAGGGCGGCGGGGCAACGTCGCCGCTCTGGTCCATGTCGGCCTGGCCGGCCATTCCGAGCGTGTAGCTGTCGCGGTTGAGGATGTCCTCGTTGGTGTAGGAGCGATTGTTCCCATAGTTCATCCCGAGATTGACCCAATGCATCTGGTGCTGGGCCGCAAATGTCATCAGCCGGACCAGCGAGTTCTGCTTGTCACCGCCGCGGGACGCGCCATTGGTGAAGCCTGCAGCGACTTTGCCCTCCCAGCGCTTCTCGGCATATTGGAGATGTGAGGTCGCATCCATGAATGCTTTGAACGGCGCTGACAGGCTGCCCATGTAGGTGGGAGCGCCCATGATGATAGCGTCTGCACCATCGAGAAGTCCCCATCGGCCGGGCGCCTGTTCCGCAGTGACAAGCTCTACGCTCGCGCCATTGATGGCTGCTGCACCACGCGCGACTGCCTCAGCGATCTTCACGGTGTGACCATATCCTGATAGACGACGATGATTTTCACTGGAACTGACATGGATCCTCTTGGTTCGGGGTCGGGTCTAACGAGCGGTACGAGCGTTGCGTCAGAAGCGTTCAGCGGCCGCGTAGTCTCGTTTATTGAACAAGGTGTCGAATGCTTCGAGGACGAGCGCCTTGTTCTTTGATTCCGTTGACTCACTCATTTCATTCTCCTGACGACGCCTGTTTGGGGACCGCAGCGGACTACGCAGCCATGCTGGATCGGCTTGAAACAGCGTCGTACCAGCGCTTCAGTGATCGTTGCTCGTCCGGAACAGAGAAGTTGATCGCCTTGGCGGCGAAATCCACCGTCACCAGCGCGGTGATGTCGGCGACGGAGAAGCGCTGGCCGGCCACGAAAGGAACCTCACCCAATCGAGCGTCGAAATCGGCGAAGAAATTATTCACCCGAAGCTTGCTGCGCTCTGCCAATTCGGAAATCTGCTCGCAATCATGAGGCCCGGCGATCGCGCGGCTTTTGAGACCGGGCACGGAATTGCGGATGGCTTCCATGACCGCGGCAAAACCTTCCAGTTCGGCACGCCGTTCCCACATCACCACCAGAGCTTTTTCCTTCGCCGTCTCGCCAAGCATGGGCGGCGTCGGATGGGTTTCTTCAACGTACCGGCAGATCGCCGGTACTTCGCCTATGGCGGTGCCATCTTCCAGCACCAGGGTAGGCACGACGCGGCGCGGGTTGATCGCGCGGTAGGCGTCGGAATGCTGCTCGCCTTTGCCGAGATCGACTGTGACCAGGGGAATCGAGAGTCCCTTTTCGGCGAGGAATATGCGTACGCGCCGCGAATTGGGTGAGGAGGCGGAGTGGTAGAGTTTCATCGCGCTTCCTCTTCGGACAGGAACAGGGAAACGTGTTCGACAAATCGCTTGGGATATTGGTACTGCGAACCGTGATTGGCGTCGGGATAGAGGATGAGCTGGGCGTTAGGCAGGTGCTGCTGCAGGATGAATGAGTTCACAGGGTAGATGATCACGTCCTTGCCGCCGTTCACGACCAGCGTCGGCTGGCGGATCGACTTCAGATATTCGAACGGCTTCTCCCGCGGCGCGCCCCATTTGCTGATCGCCTCGATCTGGGCGGGCGCGACTTTCTCGTTGACCTCGGGATCGCGGTTCTCGGCGCGTAGCCGGAAGCGCTTGAGGAACGCGCGGCCCGCAGCCTGGCTCTTCTCGGACTTCGTGAAGTGAACGCGAAGCCAAAGATGATCGGGCTCCTCATAGGCGGCGCCGAAGATTTCCTGAGCCTCTGGCGTGAGGCGTCGCCATGCCCTCTCCGCCGCGCGGGCCGGTGCCGACCAAGACCAGGCGCCTCGACGAGGTCGGGCGCCTGAAGGGCGATTTCCTGCGCGACAAAGCCGCCGATCGAAAAGCCGAGCACATCGACCTTCGACAGTCCCAGCGCCTTGATGAACGCCACCGCGTTAGCGCCCATTTGCCTCGATCCTGGTCGGCACCTCTCCAGAGGAACTGGAGACGCCGGCGTTGTTGAACAAAATGACTTCGCGGTCCTTGGCGAAGCCGTCGGTCACCAGCGGGTCCCAGTGGTCCATCGTGCCGGTGAAATGCATGTTGAAGACGAGCGGCACGCCACTTGATTTGCCGAAGCGTCGGTAAGCGAACCGAACACCAGCCGCGTCCACGAACTGCGTCGGCGCGGTCTGGTGGGTATGAACCATTTCTCGGGCGGCATGCATCATTGCCGGGCGGCTATGAACCATCATGGTCGCAGTCCTCATTACTCAGCGGGTATCAGGTGGGGCACCAGATGATGCGTGAACGGAAATTGCTTTCAGTTAGCGGCTTTTGCCGCCGTCGACGTTGAGGACATGGCCGGTGATGAACGAAGCTTCGTCCGACCCGATGAAGACGATCGCGTTGGCAAGCTCCTCGGAGAGGCCGAGGCGACCAATCGGAACGCTCGTCACCAGAGCCGCCTTGTTCTCCGGCGTGCCCGTGAAGCGAGTCGAACATGCCAGTGTCCGTAGGACCAGGCGCCACGGCATTGACACGGATTCCCGACTTGGCGATCTCGAGCGCCACAGCCTTGGTGATGCCTTCGACGGCGTGCTTGCTGCCGACATAGATGGAGGCGCCGGCCGCACCCTCGTGCCCGTAGGTCGAGGAGATATTGATGATGCTGCCGCTGCCCTGCGCCCGCATCACGCGCACTTCGTGCTTCATGCTGAGGATCACGCCGAGAACATTGGTGTCGAACGTCGCGGCATAGCTTTCGGCGGTCTGGTCCGTGATCGGGCCGACCTTCCCTTCGGTGCCGGCATTGTTCACCGCGACATCGAGACGGCCAAACCGGGCGACGGTCTTGTCGACCAGCGCGCGGACGTCATCCTCCTTGCGGACGTCGGCGTTGATGAACTCTGCCTCCGAACCGAAAGAGCGCAGCTCCTTGACGAGCGCCTTGCCGACCTCATCGCGCCGGCCGGCAACGACCACCTTCGCGCCCTTCTTGGCGAAGGCGACGGCGGCGGCGCGACCGATGCCGGTCAAGGCGCCGGTGATCAACACTACTGGGTTGCTCATTTTGTAATCCTCGCAAATTTTCTGCCATGCCGGCAGAGTATGGAAACGGACCCTGCGGCCCCGACCTTTTCAGAGACCTAGATCAATCACAGGCGCTTTCGTTGAAAGCCAAATAGGGTCCCCTGGCGTCCTCGCAACAGACTTTGTAAGTTGGGGGACATGCCCTGGAGATATGGAAGCCCGCTATGGAGCTACGGCACCTTCGCTATTTCGTAGCCGTCGCCGAGGAGGGCAGCCTGACGGTTGCCGCCGAGCGGGTGCTGCACACCTCGCAACCCTCGCTGAGCCGGCAGATCCGCGATCTCGAAGTTGAGGTCGGCGTTCCCCTCTTGACGCGCAGCGTGCAAGGCGTCGAACTCACGCCGGCCGGAAAAGCATTCCTCGATCACGCGCGGCTGGCCTTGACGCAGGTAGAAGCGGCGCGCCAAGCCGCGCGACGCGCGGCGCAACCGGAGAAGCCGAGTTTTGCGCTCGGTTTTCTGACCGGGCAGGAGATGGATTGGCTGCCCGAGGCCATGCACATCCTGCGCGATGAGTTGCCCAATATCGACGTCACCATTGCCAGCGAATATTCGCCCGTTCTCGCCGATGGCCTGATGCGCGGCAAGCTCGACCTCGCCTTCATGCGCCGCGAAGCGAACGCGGCCGATCTTCTGTTCCGGACGGTGACGCAGGAGCCGCTGGTCGCGGTATTGCCGAGCGATCACCGGCTCGCTTCCGAGAAAACCGTCGCGGTACCAGAGATCGCGGACGCCCCCTTCATCAACGTTTCCAGCACCGCACCGGCGCTGCGCATCGTGATTGACGACTACATCCGGCAAACCGGTCTGGCGATCACACCGGCGCATGAGGCCGACAATATCGCCATGGCGATCTCGCTGGTCGCCTCGACGCGAGGATTCGCGCTATTGCCGCGCTATGTGCAAAATTTCCTGCCATGGTCGGTGGTCAGCCGCCCGATCAAGGGAAAAACACCGGCGATCGATCTCGTGGTCGGCTACCACAAGGCCAATGCCTCGCCGATCCTGAAACTGTTTCTGTCGAAGACCGACGAGCTGATCAAGCGGGTGGAGGAAGGGAAGAAGTGAGACGCCCGCTGCAAGAGAAAAAGGCCGCTTGGTGCGCGGCCTCTTCCTGCGCGTGAAAGTGCGGCTACGCGGCCGTGGACGCAACCAAGCCCTCGTTGCTTGCCGCGACGCTCGCGCGGTTTGCGAGCTGGATGATCGCGCCGGCGGCGAGTGCCGCAAGGCCGATCGAGACGAACATCGGTAACGCACTTTGATAGCTCTGTTGCAGCGCGCCCGCCACAAACGGCCCGAGAATGGCGCCGACCCGCCCGACGCCCAATTCCATGCCGACCGCGGTTGCCCGCACATTGGTCTCATAGGAAGCCGCGGTGAAATTGTTCAGCACGAACTGCGCGCCGATGATGAAGAACCCGGCGGCGGCGACGCAGGTCAAATTCACGAGATGGTCGTTCAGGAACACCAGGGTCAGCACCGCGCATCCGCCAAGCCCCCACCACAGGCCGAGCAGGCCCCGGTTGCGGCCGAAGCGGTCGACGAGATGGCCAAGCGCAAGGGCGCCGATAAAGGACATGATCTGCATCAGCGCGCCGAACCCGAAACTCGCCGCGAACGTCTCTCCGCGCGCGATCATCACCGTGGGGATCCACCCCGAGAGGCCGAAGATGCAGAACAGGCTGAGGAAGGCGGTCGCCCAGATCGCGATCGTGGTCTTGCGATAGCGCGGCTGCAGCAACTCGAGCATCAGGTTTCCCGACGCCTGGTGGGCGTCGGCGGAAATCGTCGCCGATTCGTAAACGTGAGCGCGCTCCGGCCGCAACTTCGCAAGCATCGCCTTTATCTCGGCGACCCGCCCCTGGATCACGAGGAATTTTGGCAACTCCGGCAGCGTCAGATGCATGAACGGCAGCAAGAGGAAGGAGAGCGATCCGATCCAGTACAGGCCCTGCCAGCCGAGCGACGGCGTTGCGAAGACGCCGACCAATCCCGCAAGCGTGCCACCAGCGGCCCAGCCCAGGGCGACGCCCCATAGCGCGAAGGTGTTGGCGACCCGGCGCGGCGCAAGCTCGTTGATATAGGTGGTTGCGAGTGGCAACAGCACACCGAGACCCAATCCGGTCAACAGCCGCAATGTGCAAAACGTCACGAACGAGTTGGCAAGCAGCGCGGTCAGAAGCGTGAACACGCTGGTGATCCAGAGGCCGGCGAGCAAGGTGCCGCGGCGCCCGAACCGGTCAGCCGCCACGCCGTGCAAGGCGGCGCCGAGCAGGAAGCCAACCAATCCGCTCGAGATCAACAGGCCGGCCTGTCCCGCTTTCAGGCCCCACGGCCCCGCAACGTAATGGATGACATAGGCGGGGTTGAAGGTGTCGTAGCCATCGAACAGGGTCAGTAGTCCCATGATGGCGCCAAGACGCCAGTGGAATGCGCCCACCTTGGCATCCGCCAGTTCCTGATGAACGTCGATCGCTTGCGAAGTCATTTCACCCTCCCCGATATGGTTTGGCGTTTTAAGGTGCTTGCCGGCTATTCTGCGGCTTGTGCGACCTTGCCGGTTTGCGACGAGCTATTGTCTTTCAGCTTGAACAGGCGCAGCGCGTTGTCTCGGCCGATCTTCTTGCGGTCCGCCTCGCTGATCGTTGCGGCATCGAACCATTGCGCGGCGTGATCGATATTCTCGAACGGCCAGTCCGCGGAGAACAGGATCCGGTCGGCGCCGATCTCGAGCATCGCGTCAATCAGCGTCTGGGTGCGGAAATTCCCTGACGTCGTCAGGTAGAAATGCTGGCTGAAATATTCGCAGATCTTCTTCTTCGCCTTGTAGCGCGGCGGCGTTTTGACCCAGCCGTTGCGGTGATCGATGCGCCACATGCTGTAGGGCAGGCCCTCGCCCATGTGGCCGAGAATGATGCGCAGCCCCGGATAGCGATCGAACAGCCCGGATCCCATCAGGCGCAAAGCGTGGACGGCGGTTTCCTGACCGAACGCCCAGGTCGGCCCCAATAGCCATTCGTGGCCTTCATAGATCCGGCTATCCTGGGCGAGAGGATTGCGCGGGTGCAGATAGAACGGCACGTCGAGCGCTTCGACTGTCTCCCAGAACGGCCAATAACGATCGAGATCGTAATAGGCCGTGGTGCGCGCGTCTGCGACTTGCGAGAAACCATTCACCAGCGCGCCCTTGAAGCCGAGCGTCTTGACGGCGCGATCGAGCTCGGCGATGGCCAGATCCGGGTCCTGCATCGGAAGCGCGGCAAACGCCTGAAATCGGTCGGGACGTTTGGCGACCTGCTCGGCCAGATAATCGTTGGCCCGCGCCGCGACCTCCTGCGCAATCCTGGCGTCGGGGATCGCCTGGACCGCCGGTGCGTTGAGCGAAAGGATCATCATCTCGACGCCCTGCTCGTCCATCTGGCGCAGCCGCTTGTCCTGGATGTCCAGCAGCCGCTCCTTCAGCTCAGGCCAATAGCTCTCCGGCACGAAGCCCGCGGAATCCATCAGCGTCTCTGCAATAGCGAAGTGTTCCTCGAGCGCGATCTTGCCCTGCATCGTCATTCTCCCTGATCTCTAAATCATGATCCGATTGAATCGGATCACGATTTCATCTCTTTGTTTGAGCATGATCTCCGCGCAAACGCGTTCCGCGTTTGTCGCGAGGGAAAACCGGTTCCCACTTTTCCGGATCATGCTCTAGTACTGACCTTGCGGCGAAAGACCCAAGGCCAATTGGCCGTACATGGTGCCCACCGCGTCCCAGTTCATGCTGATGTGGCGGCCGACCGCGTTGGCGTCGCGCCAGGCCCGCTGCACCGGATTTGCGAGATCAAGCCCCTGTCCGCCGGTCGAGGCATTGAGCGCCTCGCTCGCCCGGATCGACAGCGAGACGGAGAACGCCTGCCCGCGGCGGCTTGTGATGCGGTCCTCGATCGACACCAGCCGGTTGGCGCGAACGGCCGTGGCGCGATTGCGCAAATCGCGCAGCAGAATTTCGCGCGCCGCATCCGTTGACGCAGCCGCTTCCGCGACCCGCAACTGGATGGTGGGAAATTCCGCCATCCGGTTGTTGCTGCCGGCAACGGCGCCGCGCGTGACGCGCTTGCTGGTCGCTTCCAGATAATCCTCGAGCGCGCCGGCCGCGGCCCCGACCGCAACCGACGCGAGGCAGGACGGGATGTTGCACAGCATCGGTATCGAGAAGGTGGGATTTTGCGGACGCAGCGATGCGCCCGGGGTCTTGCCCGAAGTCGTCTCGAGAAATGTCAGGACCCGGTGCTCGGGCACGAATACGTCTTTCAATTGCAGCGTCTTGCTTCCCGTTCCGGCAAGGCCGACGACATTCCAGTCATCGTCGATGAGATAGTCGTGAGCCGGCACCAGCAGAAACGCCGGCGTGAACCGGTCGGCTTCCGTTCGCGACGGCAGCAGCGCCGCACATAATGACCATTGCGCGTTGTCGCAGCCGCTGGCGAATGACCAGCGGCCGGTCAGCCGATAGCCGCCATCCGCCGCCACCGCCCTGGTGGCGGGGGCGTAGGATCCGCAAGCCACCGCATCGGGATTTGTGTCCCAGACATCGTGCTGGGCTTGTTCGCAGAAGCTTGCGATCAGCCATTGATGGGCGGCAAGCAGCCCGCCTACCCAGGCGGTCGAGGCGCACGCTTTGGCAAGCTCGATGTTCAAGTCCACCAGAACATCGAAATCATACTCGTAGCCACCGAAAGCGCGGGGCTTCACGATGTCGAAATAACCGATCTCCCGCAAGCCAAGGATGTTCTCGGCCGGAACACGGCCGCTTTTTTCCGTGGTGTAGGCCCTCGCCTTGATTTGCGCGCATATGCCTGCGAGCCGGGATCTGAGCTCAGCGATACTCGGACGCGTGTCGAACGGCTGAGCGGAAGACCTCTCGATGGCTTGTGCGGCAACATTCATGTGGTCCCTCCGTAAATAGCGACGGCAGGCGGCTTGAGGCCGCGCGGGTCAAGCGGCCTTGATCTCGGTCGGCACCGAAAAGCAGTAAGTCGCATCCTGGTAGATCAGGGGGTCGACGGGATCGTGTACGTTGACGAGCTCGACCTCGCCAATGAAGATCGTGTGAGTCCCGTAGGGAACGGCGGCTGCCTTCCTGCAAAAAAGATTGATCTGGGCGTTCTCGAGATAGCTGATGCCCTCGGGCGAAACCGCCCATTCGCCGAGCCCGAAGCGCGTTTCCGGCGACAGCGCCCCGCTGAATGCCGCTGACAGCGCGGCCTGGTCTTTGCGCAGCAGGTTCACGCAGAACCTGCGCGCCAAGAGCATGATGTCGTGAAGCAGGCTTGCCTGATTGACGCAGACCAAAAGCGACGGCGGGTCCATCGATAGCGACGTCACCGCGGTCGCCGTCATGCCATGCCGGCGGGTCTGGTCGGCCGACGTGATCACCGTGACCGCCGCCGGGAAACGGCGCATCGCAAGCTTGAACGATGACCGGAGGTCGTCGGTGGCGGAATCCAAGGACATGCGTCTCTCCGGTCTTGTTGCAGCTCCGCTTCTTTGGTCGGATTCTTGATTATTTCAGTCACAATATTTGCAAATGCAACAATTTGTCAATCAAAATTTTTGGAGGCAAATTTTGTTGTTAAACGGGCGGCGCTTCGGTAGTTGTACAAAGCGCAATTGTTGCGAGATGTCGGAACCCAACGCCTTGTACAGACTTTCAAATTCGTTCCCCTATCTGCTCAACCGGGTCGGCGTGCGGATGGGCGAATTGTTTTCGCGCCGCATCGCGCCGTTCGGCGTCACCTTGCCGATGTACCGGGTGATGGCTGCGCTCTGGGAAAAAGGCGATCAACGGCTGAGCGTTCTCGCTGAGGTGACCACCGCCGAGATTTCGACGTTGTCGCGCCTGATCGGCGAGATGAAGCGCAAGGGTCTGGTGACGCGCTCCCGCCCGGAAGACAACGGGCGCACGGTTGCCATCAATCTCACGGCGAAAGGCAGAGGCTTGGTGGAAGAGCTGATGCCGATTGCCGTGCATTTCGCCGACGTGGCCGTGTCCAGCTATACCGAGGACGAGGTCGATCGCCTCAAAGCCATCTTTCGGGAAATCTATGAGAGGCTGGGATCGATCGAGCCCGAGATCGAGGCCGCAAGGGATTCCATGAAATCGAAGCGCAAACTCTCCCCGCCCCGGGCGCGAGCGCAATCACGCGCCAAGGGATGATCCGCAAAGTCGCGCAGATGGACGCCACGCGAAATTCGCGCGCTCGCCGCCTCACGTCACCTTCCTCCACCGGATTTTCCCTTCGCCAGATCGCCGTTTTGATCTAGAACAACATCGGAAGCACCGTTCTGGGGCCTTGAGGTGACGATCATGCGCTTCCGCGTCAGAAAGTTTGCTCACGTTCTGGAGCGCACCGGCCTTGCTCTGGCGGGTGCGGCATGCGGCTTGTTCGTTGCCGCGCATGTGGGATCGACGATTGCGGCCTTCACGTCTCAGGCCTTCATTCTGATCATGATGGTTGCCGGCGCAGTCGGCTTTTACCTCGGAATTGACACGCCACCGCTGCCCTTTCACGAGCATGGTCAGCCCGCGGAAGGCGAGACCAACGGGAAGATCGATGCCGCCGAATTTCTTACGGCCGCCGGTACGTTCCTCGCGACCGTGGCGGCCTTTGTTTCAGTCGGCATCATCGTGCTTCGTGAAAGTCCGCACGTCGCCTGGACCATCGCGATCATGGCTGCGTGGGTGCTTGGGGTGACGATGCAAATCCTCGCCGGCGCCATCGCGCGCACCCGCCGCTAGCTCCGGCGCGACGGAATTTCAGGGTCAGTTGGGCTGCGCGACCGGCTCCGATCCGCGCCGTTCCTTCCAGATCACGAGCAGCGCGACGAACAGCATTCCCGTGACAAAGGTCGAAAGCGCCAAACCCAGCATATTGCGGCCCGAGACGAGGTCGCCGACGGCGGTGCCCGCGGCTCGCACCATCACCACGGTCAGCCAATAAAACGGCAGCCAGCGCAGCGGGCCGTTCCGTCCGACCAGGAACAGCACGCCTAACAGCGGGCTGAGCAGAAGCGATGCCCCGGCGTCGCCAAGATGCAGATCGTGCGAGCAGTAATCCCCGATCACCGTGCCGAGCGTGCCGGCGGTGAACATGCTGACCCAATAGCCGGTATCGGCGCCGAGCACGGTGGCTCCATCACCGGTCTTTTCAGCGCGCCGGCGCCACAACAATTGCCAGCTCAGCCAGACGGCAAGGATCAGCACCGCCGTCAGCGCGGCGATCACCCAGATCCTCGGCTGCTTCATGTCACCGCAGGCAAAGTCCGCGAAATTGGTGGCCGCGGTCCTGACAATGATGATGGCGATCCAGTAATAGGCCTGATGCACCGTGCGGTCGAAACGTTCGGCGACCATCACGACCGCGAGGGCGACTGCGAGAAACGGAAGGCCGGTGACGTGGCCAAGTCCCATGTTGCGGGCGACGAAGTCGCCCATATTAGCGCCAAAAATGCTCGCAAGACAAAGCGCAACCCAGTAGCGCGGGCCGAGCGTCGGCAGATGGATGTGCTGCATGGAACCTTCTCGAATGGTGGGTGGCTCGTGAATTGGCGCGACACCATGCATGAAAAAGCCCATCAAAGGCAGGCGGGCTCACCGATCTCGCGATCAAATCCCCGTTGCCGGCATGCCGATTTTTTCGGCGATCCCGGCAAGCGCCTAACAGAAGCCGAGAAGCGACTTCACCAGCCGTGAAGCCATTGTTCGGCATCGGGCGGAGTTTGGATCAGGCGATCTGAATCGAGGCGACGATATTTGCCGCCAAAAAACACCAGCGGACGGGCGTCGGAGGCCGCGCGAACGGTCAATGCGTCGACGCGCCCGACAAGGATGAGATGATCGCCACCGTCATACTTGGCGTAGGACGTACATTCCAGCCACGCCAATGCGCCGCGCAGAAGCGGCGAACCATTGGCGCCCAAACGGGGCTCGATGCCCTCCCATTTGTCGGTCAGCGAGCGGGCGAACCGCGTGGAGATAGTGCTTTGTTCCTCCGCCAGAATGTTGACGGCAAACCTCTTGATGGCTTCCCAGGCAGAAAATGCCCTCGCGCTCCGGCCGATGCTGAACAAGACAAGCGGCGGATCAAGCGATACCGAACTGAAGGAGCTGACGGTCGCACCAAGGCGCGCGCCCTCGCCGGTCATGCCGGTGATCACCGCAACGCCGGTGGCAAACAAGCCCAGCGCGTCGCGGAAATCACGATCCGAAAAGGTGCGATCCGATGCCGTTGATGCGAGCATCATGCGATCGGCTTCAATGCCGGGAAGAGGAATAGGACATCGGCACGCGGCAATGCGCGACCTGCACCGTGCGCGTCGTTGCGGGACTGTTTCTGCTCCGCCCCACAAAGCGCGGCTCACCATTGGTGATGACAGCACCGACCGCCGCGATGTCGCCATTTCTGATGGCATCGAGTGCCGTATTCTGAGAGCCGCCATCGGGCGCGTCGATCAGAACGACATCGGCGTCGCAACCTGCCGAAATGCGCCCACTGTTCAAACCGTAAACCCGCGCATTGTTACCAGTCGCCGCAGCGATGGCCGCTTCCGGCGGAACGTTTCCGAGGCTTGCCAGGTGGGCGATGGTATAGAGCATCCCGAGCGGCATGATGCCGCTCCCCGTAGGCGTGTCGGTCGCAATCAGCACGCGGTCGAACGCTTCGTATTGCTTCGCAAGAGCGGCCGTGAGAAGCGCGGTGCGCAGGTTTCCGGCGGTGCAGATCTGCAGCGCGATTTCGCTGTCACGGACAAGACGCTCGAAATCGGCGTCGCGCATCGCGGTCGGACCGCCGTTCACATGAAACGAGACATGCGGCCTCATCGCCATGAGATGCTCTCCCGTGATGGCACCGGAGCCCGGGATCGAAGAGCCGCCGGTGTGAACCGTGGTGATCATGCCATGCGCGCGTGCTGCGGCGACAAGCGGCACATAGTCAAAGGCGCTAGCAAAATTGCCGAACCCGGCCTTGGCGAGCCAGACACCGTGTCTCTTCAACTCGGCGAAATCTTCATCCTTCAGGCCGGGTTCGAGAATGACTGAGCCTGCGTGGACCGTCATGCCGCCGGGACGATAGGTCGCAAAGCATTTCCGGGCGGCGATGGCGAGCGCCTTGACCCCGTCGGGATCTCTCGGCCGCCCCGGAACATGGACCTCCGATGCCGAAATCGCGGTCGTAGTGCCGCCATGGACGTAACTCTCGAGGTATCCGACCGTCTGCTGCCGGGGCGTGTAATCGCCGAACGTGATGTGGACGTGAGAGTCGATCAGGCCGGGAACAAGCGTCGTGCCACCGGCGTCGATGACGACGAGGGCGGCTTCGACGGCCGCAGAAGACGCGGTGCCGACGGAGGCTATGAGGCCGTCCTCGCAAATGATGGTATCGCCGGCGATCATCGGCTCGCGCCAGTCGCCGGAGACGATCTTTCCGATGTTGACGATCGCGACGCGCATGGGGTTGGCCCGGTTCAATGAGCGGGGAGGGAATGACTGTCTAGTGTTTCACCGAACCTTGCGGGGCTGCAAGCGCGAAGCTCGCGAGCAGGTTCTGCACCAGGAGTTCGGCTGAGTCCCAGCCGTAGGTCCGAAAACTGTGACCCGCGGTGACAAACTGCGCGCCGGCATAGAACATCTCATACTGGACGTGCCTCGATCCGAACTCCGAGCCGATCGCGTCCCATGCAGCTTTAAGGAACTTGACCTTTTGCTCCGGATCGAGCGCCGAGGAACGCTGGGTCTTCCGGATCAGCGGCTCGATCGCTGAATTCCCCCAGTCCCGGTACGACGACGGCAGCATGATGAACGCGCCGCCGGCCAACTCGCGAATAGTGTTGATCATCTTCGGATAGAGCTCCTGCGTGACCACCTGCGATGAATAGAGGTAATGCCGGTTCGGGATCCAGAACTTTCCGTAATGCTCGCCGCCGGCTTCCATGCCGTGCAGCATCGCTTCAACCATGCCGACATTCGCAGCCAACCTTCCGAGCTGCTCACGGACCTGCGGCATGGTCGAGGTGCCGATCGTCTCGGTCAGCTTGCGCGCAAGGCCGACCAGGAATTTCAGCTTCACGACCAGCCGGATCTGCGACTGATAATTCTGGAACACGTGGCCGGGGGTGTCGTGGAATTGCGCGCGGCAGATATCGACGTTGCGATGAACGAACAGACGGTCCCAGGGAATTTTGACGTCGTCGAAATAGATGACGGCGTCGTTCTCGTCGTATCGCGAGGAGATCGGATTGTCGTAGACCGACGCGGCGCCGGCTTCATAGGATTTCCGCGAAAGCACCCGCAAACCCCTGGTGTTCATCTCGAGAGCGCAGCTGAACGCTAGATGCTCTTCCCCCGGCTTCAAGGGTTGAAGGTTGGCAACGAAGATCTCGTTCGCCATGATCGAGCTCGTCCCCATCATCTTGGCGCCACGGATGGTCACGCCGGTGGTGTCTTCATCGACGATGCGCGCGACCAGATCCTCGTCCTGATCGCCCCAATCCTTTGAGCGATTGGCCTGCGGATTGATGATGACATAGGTCAGGAACAGATCATTGGCGCTGGCGTAGTCGAAATAATTGGCAAAGGCTTTGGCGCGCTCCGCACCGCCTCGTTCAAAAATGTCCAGGCCCATTCGCTGACCGACCAGCGCCGAGGCCAGATGATCGGGTGATCTTCCCATGAAGCCGTAGCTGCACTCCGCCCATGCGGTTAGGGCCCGCCGCCGGCTGACCATCTCGGCATGTGATCGCGGCAGCTCCCAGGCGCGGTTGATGCGGCGATTGCCGCCCTCCGGCGCAAAGGTCATCAATTCGAGGTTCTCGGGCGCGGCCTGGAAATCATAGAGGTTCGCCGCCGACGCCACCGAGTTGCGAAACGCGCGGTGCGTGGTGACGTCCGAAACCAGTTCCCCGTCAATGTAGACGGTTCGCCCGTCCTTCAATGACGCCAGATGTTCGGCTCCGGTCTTGCAAATCGCCATGCTTCAAACTCCCGGTTCTTGAGATGCCGAGGTCAAACGAGACCGTCGCGTCCCTTGATGTCGTGACTGGAAAGGCCGCCGACGCGGTGATTGAGGCGCCCGCGATTGGCGTAGGCGCAAATGATCGCGATCTCGTCAGGCAGCGGCGCGTCGGGCAGAGTGATGGAGATGCCGTCGTAGTGGGAACGCACATAGAGCGCCTCCTTGTGGGCGAGAGGAATGTCGATGGTTGCCCCGGGGGCCGCGCGTTTTGTGAACGACGAGATCCAGGCCGCCCCACCTCCGGCGGTGGCCCGCATGACATTGCCAAACACCGTCGTCAGCAGGGCAACGCCGTGTTCCTGCTCGCCGGAAAGACCGATGATCGCCGCCTTGCCATAGCTTTCGACCAGATACGGGCCCATGGCGTTCAGCGCGATCTCGGAAATTTCCTTGCCAAGCGCAGCGCTGGCCTCGACCAGGCTCGAGAGATCGTCCTGGTAACGGCCGGCGAAAGGATTGCCGATGATGGCTGCCGCGGCGACCTTGCGAAGGGGAGTGCCTGCGGGACGACCGGCCTCTTGACGGGCTTCGTCGACCAGCGTGACGACTTTGCGGATCAGCATCCAATCCTCCCATAATCATTCTTTAATAGCTAATTTTAAAAGGTATTGCAAGGCGCGTTTGCCGTAAGACTGCCTTGCGTTCGTCTGTGCGGCACCGCAGAGGAATCGGCCAAACGCCGAACGGCGCGGGGCAACACCCGGTCAAACCATGGCGCTGCGATTTTAACGAGGATGCGAGCGCGCCGGCTCCGGGTGAGCGCGGCGGCGGCAACCGGCGCAAGCCGCTCCCGGCGCTCGGACTCTATTGCAAATCGAGCTTGGGTGAGAAGCGCTCGCGCCTGGATGGCGAGTCGCCCCGATCCGGAGCAGCCGTGACGCCCTTCTCGGCAAAGTAAGCCTGCAGGCTCAGGGCACGGTTGCTGCTGTCGATCAGTCGTTCCACGATGTCCAAGAGCTGCTTGAACTCAGCCGCGCTGAGGCAATCGAATTGCGCGTCGTTCACTTGCCGCTGCACCGGTGCCAATTCAGCCAACCGTTGCCACCCTTTTTCGGATATCTCCAGGCGCACCCGGCGGCGATCCTTGGGGTCCTGCGTCTTGTGAATGAGGCCGCGCTGCAGAAGCTTGTTGGTGATCGCGGTGACGAACGCGCCACTGAGATAGAGGTGCTCGGCGATCCGGTTGACGCTGACGTCGCCTTCGTGAACGGAAAGGTGACCGATCGAGATCAGCACGGTGTACTCAATACCGACCAGGCCAATCCGCGCACCATGACCGGCGCGAACGGCCTCATGACGCGCGAGAAACCCGAACAGGCCATGCACAAGACGGCGGAACGCGCGATCCGATCCCTGGACCAGCATTTCCGGGCGCGAGATCGTCAGGGGCGGAGCGGAGCGCGGCTTTTTGTCCAAGGGTTTCTTGTCGATGGGTTTCGCTTGATCTCCGCTCTTGCCCTTGGCACCGGCCTTGCCGGCTGAGCCACGTTTGGCTGCGGTCGCGCTTTTCTTCACTCACATCACCATCGGCTTTTGGGACATCGCGTCGATCTGACGAATCGTGAGGTCAGTTCGAGACGACGACCTCATACACCGACGGGCCGGGCGCGGCTAGGCAAAACGCCGCAAACGTCTTTAAAATTAGCTATTGATCGAACAGGATTTCGCGCTGCACCATGCAGCCTTCGATCGACGGAATCTTGCGCTCCGAAAGGGCCGGATTTCAGCTATCAATGACTACTCAGCACCGCGCCAAACCGTACCCAGGTCTTGCCATCAAACTTCACCAGCTGTAGCTGCTCGATCGGATAGTGATCCTCGGTGCTGGTGTTCAATCGGATGCCCGGAAGCAGCAGGGGCAATTGAAGATCCTTGACGCTGTTGGCCTGCTTCAGAAGATTCTCCCTGGTGAGGTCGTCGCCGCATTGCTTCAACACCTGGACAAACGTGGCCCCGATCGATACGCCGATCTCGTTCTGCGGATCATTCACGTCGCCCTCGGGATAATACTTCTTCATGAACGCGAGATACCATTTCATCCCGTCGTCGTCGGCAAATTGCGGGTCCGCGGGATCCTTGATGTAGGCCGTGGAGATGATGCCCTTCGACTTGTCGAGCCCCGCCGCGGTGAGGACGCTGGAGATCGAATTGGCGTTCTGCACGAGAAAATGCGTCGGATGCCAGTCAAGTTCGGCGGCCTTCTTGATGGCCTGCGCCGCCGCCTTGGCCGTCGAGGCGCTGAAAAGCACGTTCGCGCCTGCTGCCTTCAAGGTAATGATCTGCGAGTCGATGGTCGGCTCGGTGACTTCATAGCTCAGCTCCTGGACGATGAGCTTGTCGGCGACCTCTCCAAGGCCGGCCTTGAAACCCGCGACGAAATCCTTGCCGTAGTCGTCATTCTGAAAAAGGATCGCGATTTTGGCGTCCTTGATGTTCTCGCGGATATAGGCGCCGTAGATCTGCCCTTCCGACCGATAGGTCGGATACCAGCCCATCGTCCAGGGCGAGCTCTTGAAATCACCCCATTTCGACGCGCCGCTCGCCAGGAAGATGTGCGGCACCGACTTGCTGTTCAGATATTTGACGATCGCCGAATTTGTCGGCGTTCCCATGGTGCCGACGATGCCGAGCACCTCGTCGCCCTCCACCAGCCTGCGATGCTGTTCCACCGTCTTCGGCGGCGAATAGCCGTCATCAAGGGACAACAGCTTGATCTTGCGGCCGTTCACGCCGCCCTGGTCGTTGATCATCTGGTAGTAGGCCGTCTCGGCGCGGCCCTGCGTGCCGTAGGACGACAACGGACCGCTGTACGGATTGGTCTGGCCGATCAGGACTTCGGTATCGCTCACGCCGGGTCCGTACTTGGTCTCCGCCGCGATACCGCTTCCACCCGACAAGCCCAGCAGCACGGCAAGCCCGAATATCCCGATGTGGTTGGTCATGGTGTTCGATTCTCCGGCATTCGATTCCCAGACAGATTGCGAAACAATTCCTCAGCCCTCAAGCCAGCGTGATGACCTCTTCGCGCGCGATACCGCGCTCGGCCGCGATCTTCCGCTCCAGCGCAAGACGCGCCTGCAGCCGGGCGCCGTCGGAGGCGATGTTGATCAATGGACGGTCGCCGAGGCGGCGCAGCGTGGCGTATTGCGCCACCAGCACATCCTCGTCTTCCTTGAAGGCGGTCTCGATTTCCTTGAACAGTTCCTCGGTCGCCGCCGGCTCGTTCTGGCGATAGCTGTTGGCGGCCGACCACATGAACCAGCTGGTGTGCTCGGTCTCCGGCGTGATGCCGTAGAAGATGCGCAAGCCGAAGCCGCCGTCGCGGGCATCCCGCTCATAGGCGCCCTCGCCGACGTCCCGCGCGCCGGTGAATTGCAGGATGCAGGACGGCGCCACGTATTCGAATTCGCCCCAGCGGTCGACGCGCCCCTTGAACGTCACGGCCTTGCTGTAGATTCCGGGCGGGATGCAATTGAGCATCCAGCGGGTGAATTTCACGCCGTCCGGCGTCGACGCGATGGTCATTTCCGCGCGTTCATAGGCGTCCACATTGCTGGCGAGCGTCGACTGGTGCACATAGGCGGCGTGGGTCTGGTCGAGCAGATTGTCGGACAGCAGCAAATAATTGCACTCGATGCGCTCGGTCTTGCTCTTGAAAGGCCACGCCTGGTGCCACGGATAACGGACAATTTTCTCCGGATCGGCAAGCGTCTTGTCGCCCATCCATATCCAGACCAGGTCATCGCGTTCTTCGACCGGAAAGCTGCGGACCGTTGCGCTTTGCGGAATGATGGCCTGCCCGGGAATTTCCACGCATTTGCCGGCGCCGTCGAAGACCATGCCGTGATACTCGCAGCGAATGTTGTTCCCGAACACCTGACCGCATGAAAGCGGCATGCCGCGGTGGCAACAGCGATCTTCCAGCGCGGCCACGGCCCCGGCCGAGGTTCGATAGAGCACAATCGGTTCGTTGAGCAGGGTGCGTCCGAGCGGCTTCGTCGTGATGTCCTTGCTCCATGCAGCGACATACCAGGCATTGTTGAGAAACAATTCGGTTCTCCCCGTTTCGACAGCGGCCGGCAAAGCCTCACTACCATAGCACAAATTAGCTTCCTTACAACGCTATTTTGACGAGTTTATTTTTGAACCGCCGAGTGCCGCGCCCGGCAAAGACCAGCAGTCGCCATCTCCGCATCCGACGTTCGTCAGCCCCTCCGCGCCGGGGATAGCGCAATGCCTGGGCAACCTCTGTTCGGGGGTAACAGGCTCGACGAGCCGTGCCGGATGGACGACAATACACCCCGAAACACAGGCGCGTGAGATGGGGGAATGGCGAGGGCAAGACCTACGAGCAAGACCCGCGAGGCCAATCCGGCTGTCTATGCCGAACTGGAGCCGATGTATCGCCATCGATCGTTTGTCGATCATCTCTTCGTCCTCAGGGATCGGGGCCGCCTAACCGGCGTCGGCCGCAACCTGTTTGCTTCGCCGTTTTCCGAGATTGCCCTGGTGGCCCAACGCCCGCATAACGATGGGGATGACGACGATGGCGTGGTCGCCTGGAAAGCGATTCATCTGCCGCCACGCTTCGGGCGGCAACCGCGCCGGCGTGGTTTTCACGGCTGGATGCTCGGAATTCGATGTCGACCCCTCGAGCTCGATACAGGGGATGCTGCGCTCGCTGGATTGTCTGAGCTCATCACCTCAACAATCGAAGGCGAGAGCGAGCGTCCGTTCGATCCAATCATCGGTGCCCTGGATGACTGGATAGAGCAACTCCGACCGCAGTTTAGCACCGCCGGCGCGCGGCAGCTGCGCAGGCCGGAGATCGCAGCCGCTCTTGAGGACGCCTTATTTGCGGGCGGACTGGATCGCGGCACAAGCGTTGCCTCGATGGCCGCTACTGTCGGTGTCGTTCCCCGCACGCTTCAGCGCCATTTTCGAAACCGCACCGGACTTTCGCCCAAGCAATATGCAGCCGTCCAGCGTTTTGGCGGCGCGCTGCGGCAGGTTGCGCTTGGACATAAAGTCTCGCGGAGATCGCATCGGAGACCGGCTATTCCGATCAAGCGCATCTGACGACGGATCTGGGCCGACACGCTGGTGTGTCGCCGGGCCGGTTTCGCGCGCTATCGCGGCAGCAGATCACGGGAGACGCTGTCCGATTTTTCAAAGACGCCGGCTTGCAGAACCGGGTACGTCTCCTCGTCTGCGATTCCGGGGCGGCCGATGGCGAGGCGACAGATGGCGAGATTCGATCCGAAGGACGCAAACTTCGAAACCCGTGTCCGGACGAGCTTTGCGCGCCAAATCGCGATGGTGACATTGGGCATTGAAATGGTTGACTTAAGGGCCGGAGAGGTCGAATTGAGGATGCCGTACGCCGCCGCGTATGCGCAACAGCACGGTTTTATCCACGCGGGCATCATCACGACTGCGCTCGATTCGGCCTGCGGATATGCCGCGTTCTCGCTGATGCCCGACGATGCGGCGGTTCTGACCGTCGAATTCAAGACCAACCTCATCGCCCCGGCTAAAGGCGATTATTTTCTGTTTCGGGCATCGGTCCTCAAGCCCGGCCGAACCATCACCGTTTGCGACGCGCAAGCTTTTGCGGCGGAGCAAGGCAAGGAGAAACTGATCGCGACCATGACCGGCACCATGATGGCATTGTTTGGCCGCGAGGGCATCGCGCACTAGACTTGCGCGTCCGGCAGGTCGGGCACATTCGAACTAAAGGACAACTTCCCCCCTGCCGCTTCCGCCACGCTTCCACGCGCGAAATGTCCGGCCCATATTCGAATCGCAAAATGCGCTTGAAAACGATGTGTTTTCAATGGCTTGATACTCGGTTGCGGGGACACGCAAGCGCGTTTGTTATAATTCCGGCTTGGCAGACCTTCGACGGCCTGCGGCAAGATCGAGAATCGCCATCAGCTCGCCGCGTAGGATGGCGTGACTCTCACCCCGCTTATCGCCGGGGGTTATCACCAGCCCACCAACCAGAGAGCGGATATCCTCGCGGGCTTCCCCGTTGGACTCCGGCTCGGTCAACGTTTCCGCGAGGCGGATCACCTTGGTGCGGTAGTGTTCGGCCATATTCGGATGCACGTCCTGTATGTCGGGCGGAGCTTCTGCAAGACGTTTCTCGATCTCGGCCTTCTGCCGCTCCAGCTCGCCCATCCTAGCCTTCATGGCCGGCTGGTACATTCCGTCTTCGATGGCGTCGAGAATCCCCCAATGCCCCTCTCAATCTTCTCAAGGGTGCGGCGCTCCGCTTCTGTTTGCCGCTCATGGTTCTGGCGGTTGGTCTCCTTCGCATAGGCCCGCACTGCGACCGTTGAGGCCGGCCAACACGCGCCGCTCAATGTCGTCGCGGCGAATAGTCCGGCCATTGTCGCAGATCCCCTTGCGGAAGTGACCAAGACAGCCGTAGCGATCGCTGACGACGATGCCGTATTCCACGCTTGAACGATGTGCTTCGCGATTTGGCGAGAATTGCGCTAGATCAAGGGTCTAAGGCAGCGTTGAATAATTCTCTCTGAAACGTTCGCTGCTACGTCTCGCGTATGAGCAAGGCGATAGGAGGCGTGGGCTGCAATGACGGCCGATCGTGCAGTCTTTTTGCACTACCGCGATGGCACCTGCGCCTGCCGACGCTGACGGTGCTCGTGTAGCGGCACCGAGATAAATGCCGCTTGCACTAGAAGAACGGCGATTGTCAAAGAAATTTGCCACGTATACCGCGCGCCAGGCGGTTAGCTCCCGGTACCGGATTTCACTGTCGGGGGCGTCGCCGTCGCTGATGCCCTAACGCAACATCTGCTGCCAATTAACCGATCTATGACGACTAATTTAAAAGGAATAGCAACACGCCGACACAAAGGAGAACAACAAGTGTTGGCCAAGCGGCCCCGCAAGTGCTTTTTGACTTATGGGAATTTATGCCCGTTTCTACGAGAAGGTAATTGTCGTTCGCGGGGAGGCTCCTTGTTCGAAGCAGGACATCAGCGATCTTTGGCGACTGGCACATCGGCACGGCAATGCCCTCCGGCGAGCATTCCCGTTTGGGGCACGAGCCGTCAAACAATTCCATCGCCATCTAAGGGCGATGATGCATGCAGATCAATTGGTAAGCATCACTGGTCAAATTGCCTTGTGCGTCATTTATCGCCGGTGAGCGTGAGAAGTTTCGGCGTACGCCGCACATCCTCCGGCTGGCGTCCCATCGCGATTCGCATTAGTTCCGCATCGCAAAGAGCCTTGATATTCAATAACCCTCTCAATTCGGTCAGAACATTGGTTTGAACCCGACGATGCTGTACGTTCGGCCCGAACAACAGATCATCAGGGTAAATTTCGTATAGCGCTAGTGTTTTGGTCCGAATGAAGAAGGACGCGCCAAGGGAATTAGCTCACGACGCGGGCAAAGAGGTTCCTGCCCTAATTGCGAGCATACCGGCCAGCGCCCAACTGCGCAGGATTGCGTTGGGCGTTGTTATTTTCTTGTCCGTCGTGTTCGCTGTAGTCATACCGTTCGCGCCTCTACAGGTTAGGCGTATCGATCCTTTTATTCCGGTGGTTCAATCCATAATTTGCGTTACCGACCTCATCACGGCGGTTCTTCTGTTTGCTCAATATTCGATCCAACCCCAGCGCGCCCTTCTGGCTCTCGCAAGCGGCTATATATGCAGCGGCCTGTTCGCGTTCTTGCAAACGCTCGAATTTCCGGGTGCCTATAGTGCGACCGGTCTTCTCGGCGGCGGACCGAGCGGTGCTGCATGGCTCTTCAATTTCTGGCGCATAACATTCGCGCTCGCTGTTATTAGCTATGCGCTCTTGAAGGACGCGGATGATACCCCCAGCCAGCTCATAGAGAACGAGCCAAGCCGGGCTATCGTTGTAACCATCGCTTGCGCACTCGCGGTGACCGCCGGACTGACGTGGCTCGGCACTGCAGGCGGAAAAGATTTGCCAAGTCTGCTTATCGACATAACGCGACAGGTCTCCCTTAATCAATACCTGGCCGGGGCGTTGTGGTTACTCAACGCTATGGCACTCGTGCTGCTGTTAGCGCGTATGCGGACTATCCTCGATGTATGGCTAGCTGTAACGGTTTTTATGTCATTACCTGATTTTTCATTGGCGTTCTTCTATCAAAATCTCCGGTTCTCTCTCGGTTGGTACACGGCGCGCAGCTATACCCTGATCGGCAGTTGCATGGTGCTGATTGTATTGCTCGTGGAAACGACGATGCTCTACACGCGACTTGCCAGCGCGATGCTCTTGCAGCGGCGCGAGCGTGCCCATCGGGTTATGAGCGTCGACGAAGCGACGGCCGCAATAGCGCATGAAATCAAGCAGCCGCTGGGTGCAATGTCACTAAACTGCGACGCGGCGTTGGAGTGTCTCAAAGCAACGCCGCTTGACCTCGAAGAATTACGTTCCTGTCTAACGGACGTGAAGAACGAAAACAGCCGCGCGAATGAAATAGTCATGGGTGTTCGCGCACTGTTTAAAACGGCCGCGGGCCAAAGGACGATGGTTGAAATCAATCGTCTTGTCCGGGAAGTGTTGAGGATGGTTGAGAACGACCTGCGTGTTCACGGCGTATCAGTTTCAACCGAATTTCAAGAAGACGTTCCGCAAGTAAGGGCTGACCCGATCCAGCTACAGCAAGTGATCTTGAATTTAGTCAAGAACGCGGTTGACGCAATCGCAATTGGTCCCACAACCATAAAGGCTATTCGACTGACAACGACCTTTGATGGAAAATCGGTCGTCTCGCTTTATGTCCAAGATACAGGACCGGGCGTCACTCTCGACAACGAAACCCAGGTATTTGATCCGTTTTTTACGACCAAGGCTTCCGGAATGGGATTGGGACTTTCCATTTCTCGGAGGATCATCGAGGATCACGGCGGTAATCTCCGGCTCACCGAGACAACTTCAAAAGGCTGCACTTTTGAAATCACTCTGCCGGCGTAGCAACGAGCGACAGTGGGACAATCGCTGATGCGAGCAGCAGGTTATGTTGGCTAAGGTGCGGCAATGATCGGTGGCGCCCATGGACGCAGCTCGCACGATGGAAGCCGTGAGGGCGCGGCGCCTAGATGAGCCCCGTCGATGCTCTCTCGAGCGGCTCAATCAACGATCTCGCCGAGAACGGCTTTGTGAGATATGCGATGCATCCGGATTGAAGCGCAGCCACACGAACGGCAGGGTTGTCGTTCGCTGTCACGTAGATGACCGGCACAGAATTCCCGGCAGCCTTGAGGCGATGCCTCAGCTCGATGCCTGACCCATCGGTCAGGTTGATGTCGAGAATGACGCAAAGCGCCTTTTCGAAATCGTTGTGGTTTCTGAAAGCCTGCGCAGACGGGAACAGGACGGTGCCGTACCCGTGTTGCCGCAGCACTCGCGCTATCCCCCTCAACATCGCGCGGTCATCATCGACGACAAATACGAGGTTCTGATTTGGCAAGAATGTCATCCCTGACTTGTCCGCGACACAGTTTTGGAGGTGCGCTAAGAGACTAAACATGCGGCGAGCAGCACTGGGTTGGGTAGCGTTGCAAAGCCGACACTTCGCTACGTGGCCGCGCAGATCATTTTCTAATGTCACTGAAAATAACTCACCGAGTCCTGGGGTTCCTCGGCGAGTGATTTTTCATGGCACCCATACCATTGCGGATACCAAGGTAGCGAGCGCCGCGGATTGTGATCATGGGCCAAAAAGTTGTTTTGGGGCGCCGATGAAGCTCCCTTTTTTGGCGTCAGGTAGCTTTCTTCACGATTTGGAACCCCTTGGCCCGCAATTCGAGTATTACGATCTTGGCCAAATGCGTGCATTCCTCCGGCTTGATCCAGTGCGGGCTTCGCCAATCCGGGTCGTCTTCCTTTGGGTAACCCACAAAGGCCGAGCGAATGGCGAACTCGATTACATCCTTAGGATCATCCGACATGATACCTAACCTCGGACGGTTAGCTGATAAATTGCCGTGGCAATCGCCTCCCGATGACCGCAGAGGCTTGGGTTGTTCCCACAAGGTTACGTCAACGCGCCACGAGCGTTGATCTAAATCAAAGCCGCCAAAGCGCCTGCCATTTCATTGCAGATTGCGTCCTGCGATTTCCCGTCTTGCTACCAGCAACTCGCCGCTGGTGCGCTGACAGTCCGTGGGCCTGGAGCATGCCAAACGGTGCCCTATGAAGCCAAACCCCGTGGGAGCGCGCAACGCAGTTGACGAAAGTTTACGGAAATCTCAATCGCGCCCGGTCGTGCCGGCTCGCGGGCCCGGCTTAATGCGGCGGCTTGCCGCTCTCAAGCGCTGTATCTCTTCGTCAGCCGCCTCAATTTTCTTTTCCAGCCGACTGGTCTTCGAGCTTTTTGGTGCATCGTTGCTGCGTAGCTTGTCGAGCACTTTGCTGACGGAGAGTTTGTTTATTTCGGCCATCGCAACCTCCTCTGCACTGCGCGCGGGTTAGGGCGCTCGCGCTTTGCGAGCCGCCTGCACAGCGCGGCCCGCGAATTAAGCTCCAACTGACTGGCCATTTGGCACCCTCTGCCGAAGGGTTGATTTATTCCCGCCCCAAAACTTACCAAGGGTACCGTTTTGGGACTATTGCCCTAAGGGACATTGTCCCAACCGGTATGCCGTTGACTGAACCAGGCGGCGCGGCGAGCGAAATTTTCAGCGCGCTGGTGCCTCCCACAGCCGCTGACGTTGAGGCCGTCGATGGACTGATACCGTCACCACCGCATAACTAGCCCTCATGGTGTCGAACGAAGGCGCCATCTGGCACGCAAGTAGGAGCCGTTCTCATGCGCTCTACCAAGCCTAAGGATTTCCGTTCGGTACCGAGCGCCACCGGGGGGATCGCTCGTCTGGCATTCGCCCGAATGCGTAAAGCAGGCAAAGGCACGGCGGCTGTTCTGTCTGGGGCAGGGTTGACTGTCGAGCATGTGGACAATCCGACCATTCGTCTTGAGGTGCGCGCCCAAATCAGGGTCTTGGACTTGGCAGCACAAGAACTTCAAGATGAATTTCTCGGATTTCATTTGGCGCGCAGTTTCGACCTGCGCGAGATTGGTCTTCTCTACTACGTCATGGCATCGTCAGAGCAACTTGCGGATGCTCTTCGTAACGCAGAGCGCTACAGCGGGATCAACAATGAAGGAGTCCGTCTGCACTTCCAATCAGACCGGGCGACGGTTATCGCGCTTGATTACATAAGCGTAGACCGACGTTCGGATCAGCATCAGATAGAGTTCTGGCTGACTGCATTGGTGCGTATATGCCGACAATTGACAGGCAGCCAATTAGCGCCACGAAAATTGACGGTCAGGCACTTTCGCGACAGCACGCCCGCGGAATACAAATCGTTTCTCACGAACGATGTTGAATTTGGTGCTGATGCTGACGAGATAATTTTTCCGAAACAGGTCGCTTCTCTTCCGATTGTTGCGGCCGACACTTATCTAAACAGATTACTACGGCAATACGCGGATGAAGCACTCGCTCAGCGGCCACAAGAGCGCGACAGCGTTCGTGCGAATGTGGAACGAGTGATCCCGCAATTGCTTCCGCATGGCAAAGCCAAAATATCGGAGGTTGCGCGCCATCTCGGTCTCAGTTGTCGTACCCTGTCGCGCTCGCTTTCTGCCGAGGGCCTATCCTTTACCAAAATGCTGGAGGAATTTAGGGTTGCTCTCGCCAGACGCTATCTCAGGGATCGCGAGTTGCCTATTTCGGAAATAGCGTGGCTCCTGGGATACCGGGAGATCAGCTCTTTCACGAATGCATTCAAACGATGGACCGGAATGAACCCGAGACAATTCCGATCGTCGATGCCCCCACGATAGAGGACGGACAGGTTGCGACCCTCAAGGGGAACCGTTGACAAGAAAGACGGTAAGTGACCGGCAGCGCCGCAATTCGAGCCGGTCCGCGCCGTCCTCAGTTCATCATTGCGGAGATTTTCTTTCGGAGCTTTTCGGCGCCAAAACCCAAATCATTGGCGCGCAATAACAAGACCTGGATGCGGGTGCTCCGGTAATCCATCAGCGCCGCCGAGTACCGCACTTCGCGGCTAAACTAACTTCATCTGGCAGAACCCGACCATGGATCGAGACGACGTGCTTGTCTGGCTTTCGCTTGTTTGGCTGGTCGCTCTCTGCGGCGCGGCGATCTGGGTACTATATGCGCCTTGATGATTAGGAGCTCTTTCGGCCGCCCTCCGCGGGCCCTTCCATCATCGGATTCAAAGACGAGGCGGACTCTGCGCCGGCAAGAGCACTGAGCAGCCATTGCGACAGCGGCCGAGCTTCCAGTCCCAAGATCGGACACCATCGGCTGCGCCGGCGACGCCCGAAAAGTGTCATTTGCCTACAATTTCTTGCGGTTTTGGAGCGGTGTTGAGGTGGATCAAAGCCGCCGACCGTCCCCGTTGAATGATTTCGTCCCGACAAAAGTCAAATTGAGCGCCTGCAGCGGATCGTCGTTAACGCCGGGCCGGGCCAGGCGGACAACGCGAGGCAATAAGCGGGACCGGGATAAAGAGATGCTGATGAACTGGAGTCAAAAATACGGCCTCAGAAGCTATCTCAAGTCGTCGCTTTGGCTCGTTCCATTTATTGCCATTCCTATTGAACTCGTCATCACACGATTATTGCATGGACTTGACGGTTGGCTCGGATGGAACTCTTTTGGGCTTAACGATGCAAGGCGCGCAAGCGTTGCTCGGAGCTTTTGTCACGGTAACGCTATCTTTCGTGGTCTTCACGTTCGGTTCGCTGCTCATCGCGATTCAAGTCGCCAGCGCGCAGATGACCCCGCGCATTATTGCCCCGACGTTGCTGCGAAACGGCGTCGTCAAATACACCGTTGGTCTATTCATATTTACCTTGATGTTCATGCTGAGCGCGCAGAACAGAATGGACAAGGAAGTCCACCAGCTGGTCGTGCTCGTCGCAGCCTTGCTTGGAATATCCTGTTTCGCCGCGTTCTTCTATCTGATCGATTATGCATCGCGACTATTGCGCCCTATCAGTATTTTGGCGCACGTCGGCAACAGCGGACTAGAGGTGATCGAAAGCGTCTATCCCGATCTTTGTCTCGCTGCCGACATCCGGGAACGCGACAGTGTAGAGCTCGGTGCTCCGGATCGTGTCGTTCAGCATCAGGGAGCGTCAGGCATTATTCTTGCGGTAAATCTTGACCAGCTGATAGCTGATGCCGAGCGCTCGAACGGCGTCATCGAATTCGTCTGCCAGATCGGCGATTTTGTCTCGGTCGATGAGCCCCTGTTCAACCTTTATGGTGGCACAAAGATGATCGACGAAGAGAGATTGCGGGCATCGGTCGCGCTCGGGTCGGAGCGCACTTTGGAGCAGGATCCTACCTTTGCATTTCGCATTATTGTCGACATTGCGCTCAAGGCGCTGTCGCCGGCGATCAACGATCCCACCACAGCCGTGCTGGCGATCGACCAGCTCCATCGCATGCTGCGAAATGTCGGCAAACGCAACTTGCGCACCGACGAATTATTCGACAACTCCGGACAATTGCGCGCGGTTTTCCGAACCCCCGACTGGGAGGATTTTGTCCATCTCGCATTCAGGGAGATACGCGCATGCGGTTCGAACCATCTCCAAATTGTAAGGCGGCTGCGGGCGATGATCGAAAACCTGCTGAAGACGCTCCCCGCGCGGCATCACCCAGCGCTGTTTGAGGAGTTAGGCCTGCTCGATCGCGAAATAGAGAGGCACTTCACTTACCCCGAGGATCGGGTGCTTGCGCATGTCGCGGATGCTCAGGGCTTGGGAGGGCATCGCGGAACGATCAAACATTAACGCACCTTGCAATCTCAGCTTGAGCCCTGAGTCGCCTGCACTAATGCAATGAGGACTTGTTGCCGATGCTGGAGGATGACACCCTCGTTCACGCACGTCTGAAGACTCCGAAGGCCGCGGCCCTGGCCGGGATCGCTTTTTCCCTGCTGATGTTCACGATTTTTGGGCTGCTTCGGCGCTCCATTCCGGCCGACCCGCTGGAGTCCGGCGCATGGCTCACCACCGATACGAAGGCGATCGCGCTCGCGTTGAACCTCATTCCTTTTGCCGGCGTTGCCTTCTTGTGGTTCATCGGAGTGCTGCGTGATCGGCTTGGTCGGCAGGAAGATCGCTTCTTTGCCACGGTGTTTTTCGGCAGTGCCCTGTTGTATCTGGCCATGCTGTTTGCTGCTGCTGCGGTGATCGGCGCGGTTATGCTGTTGGCCTCTACTGCTGAACCGAATCAATTGACGAGTTCGGCCACCTTTCGCTTCGCGCGTGCCGCCGCATACATCGTTACCAATGTGTACGCTACCAAGATGGCGGCCGTCTTCATGATTTCAACGTCAACTGTTGTGATCTACACCGGCATCGCTCCGCGCTGGATTGCCTTTATCGGGTATTTGTCGGCGTCGGTCCTGCTGATCGGCAGTTATTACATCGGGTGGAGTTTCGCGGTATTGCCCGTTTGGGTGCTTTTGATCAGCGTATATATTTTGCTTGACAACCTACGCAGACGTTAGGCGCAAAATGCGTAAATCTGCTCACCAATAGGCAAACCAGGCGAATTGCCGTTGCCGCGCCACCAGGAGCACAGGCGGCGGCATGTGTCGTTTTGCAATTTTGCGTTGGCGCTGCAGCTTCGGTTCTCGCTTTTTTGAATCGGATGATTGCAGCCGATTGGCATCAGACGCTGGCAGTTGCGCAAATGCTTCCCACTCTCGCGCCTTGACCGGCGCGATCGTTGCCGGGGCCGGCGCGCTCGCCGCGATGTTCGCGATCTGCGTAGGGATGGCATGGGTGATGGTCGGATGGCTGGTGTCGTAAACAACGCGCTCCGGCCATTTCCGATCGGAGTGAATGCGGATGATATACGAAACCGTACCAGCGCTGTGGGCATCCGGCAATTTCGGAAAATAGGCATCCGCAATAAAAAGCAGCGCGAGCAGTATTCCGCCAACATAGCAGAAATATCGCATTAGGGGCATTCGTTACTCCACTCCGGCCCCGCCAAGCGTCCATCTGGCAAGCATTAATCGATTGTCAAACCGTCGATGAATGTGAGTGGAACGCTATCGTATTCGCCCGTGCCACGCGATCGACGCCCGGAATATCCAGCCGCTTTGATGCATACACTTCGCTCAGTTACGCCGCTCCTCGCGCCGCTCCGTGCGTCCTGTTCGTCGCGCCTCGCGCCGTTCCGTGCGTCCTGTTCGCCGCTCCTGACGCCGCTCCGTGCGTCCTACACGTCGCTCGTGACGCCGCTCCATACCAACAGTCTGGGCCTCAGCCTCGGATACGGTCAGCACCGTAGAAGTTGCCGCGAGATTGAACGCAGCAATCAATCCCAAAAAGGAAAGCGCCTTTCGACGGGAGATCTCTTCCGATTTGATCATTTCGCTCATGGTCAAAAACTCCTCACGCGGGTCTGGTGAAGTGCTCTGATGCACGCAGTTCCAAACTGTGACCGTGTTGATCTAGATCAACGAGGCAATGACCCAAGGCAGGACCCTTGGGGCGAGGTCGCCGCTCCCCGGCGCAACTTGTTCCAAAATCGTCCAGTCCGGCGACCAGAGCAATACGCTTTTGGCAATCGTGGAAGTAAAGGAGAGCAATCATGTCACGTCGAACGATCTTCTCGGTAACTGCATCCATTTTCGTCGGTATCGCGTGCATTGCCATGATTTCAACTGACGCCTTCGCCTATCGCGGTGGGCGCGCCGGCGTTGGCCGCGCTGGCGTTCATCACGCAGGCGCCTATCGCGGCGGCGCTTATCGTGGCGCAGCTGTACGTCGTGGCGTGGCGGTAGGCGTTGGAGCTGCTGCCGTCGGCGCTGCTGCCTACGGAGCTTATGGAAGTGCCCCACGCTGCGGATACTATCCCAACCCACCTTGCTACTAGAACCTGTCGCTGAGCCCGGTCCGCGTCAGGGGACCGGGCAGCTACGAACATTGGTTGTGGCCAATGCACGTTCGGCAAGTCCCGCTGTGTCACTCCTGGGCGACAGATGCCGTACACGTGGTACGTGACTTTCGAGGTGCAGAAACGCGGTGTATTGCCTCGAAGGCGAAGCCCTCGGGCAACCAGAAGATTCGAGACTGAAACGGAAGCCAGGGACTTCGCACGAGCGAAGTTCAATGAGGGACTGACAGTCTATGCCGGCACCATCAACCCTCATTTGCCGAGACAACTGATTCCTTCGAGAAGCATCCCTTCCTGGCTCGAACAGGCGGAAGAACAAGAAAACGCGGAGCCAGATGACGCTGAAGAGCAAAAAAAGTAGCAGGCAGAATTGGGGCTGCTTCCGGGTCGCGTCTCGGTCCGTCCCGTTCCGATCTTGCTCGGCAGGCGGGTTGCACAACAGTTCGACGATGCCGAAAACCGGCGAGCTGATCTATCGCGCCTTTGAGCCGATCTAAAGCGATGCTCGTTCCGGCTAACCCGGGTCCGCTCGCGTTCAGCAACGCTCGCAGATGTCCACAGATAAGGTCAGCAACACATACATAAATCATGACCCTTGAGGTCTGATTCCACTGATTTTTCTTGTGTGTTGCCATTTTGGCACGGGGTCCCAAGGCGCACACGCTTAAAGTGCGTTTTGGAATTTGGGATCAAATGCAAGGGCGTTGGGGCGCGCGCATTTATCGTGGGACACATGGAGAAAATACGATGAAGATGCTTCTGCTGGCTAGCGTTGGCTTGATTGCATTGGGGATGGCGACGCCGGCATCGGCTGCTGATATGGCGGTCAAGGCGCCACCACCACCCCCGGTAGTGGCTCCGATTTACAACTGGAGCGGCTTCTATATCGGCGCGAACGGCGGAGGTGCCTGGAGCAATCAGTGTATCGATGTCACTGCCGTTAACGGGATCAGCGACGTCTTCGCCGAAGGATGCAGGAGTGCCTCGGGTGGGGTCGCTGGTGGCCAGATAGGTTATCGTTGGCAGACGGCATCGTCGTGGGTGTTCGGACTTGAGGCTCAGGGGGACTGGGCCAATGTCCGCACTTCGCGTACCAGCCTCTTGCTTCCCGCGGATACCTGGAGGTCCCAGATCAATGGATTGGGTCTGTTCACGGGTCAGATTGGCTACGCATGGAATGCCTCCCTGTTTTATGTGAAGGGCGGCGCTGCGGTCGCCGGCCAGCAGTTTACTCTTTTCAATACAGCTACTGGCATCGGATTGGCACAGACAGATCGGACACGTTGGGGTGGGACGGTCGGTGTTGGCTGGGAGTACGGCTTCGCGCCGAATTGGAGCGCCGGTATAGAATACGACTATATTTGGCGGGAGAGCGATAGCAACACGTTCTTGACGCCGGGGTTAGCTGGCGTTGGTGTCACCTCCATCACAGCCAATACCAGGTCAGACGTTAATATGATCACGGCGCGTATCAACTACCGCTTTGGCTGGGGCAGCCCGGTCGTAGCGAAATACTGATCTCCTTGATCTCCGGCCAACTGAAGCCCCGGCATCGTCCGGGGCTTTTTTGTTGAGTACGATTTGCCACCGTCAACAGACATCGATGGCAAGGGATCAAATTCCGTTTGGTGCTACTAGCGGAAGTCGCGTCTCATTCGAAAGTCCCGTTTGGTCATCCAACCATCCTTTCAAGCGGAAGTCTGATCCGGAATAATGCGCCGCCGCCAGGTTGATTTTCTGCCCCTATCTGTCCCTTGTGCGCCTCCACAATGGTCCGCGCAATGGACAGGCCCATGCCCAACCCTTTCGCCTTACTTGTGAAAAACGGCTCGAAGATCTCCTTCAATCTGTCCCCCGGAATACCCGAACCACAATCCGATATTGAGAGTTCAGCAAAATTGTCAGTTCGCGAAGTCCGGATGCTGATTTTGCGGTGATCGCTGTGCGTGTCTGCCATCGCGTCGATCGCATTGACCACCAGGTTTATGATGACTTGCTGAAGTTGGACGCGGTCGCCGATGATGGGCAGTACAAGCGGCGCGACAAAGCTACCCAATTCGACTTCCCTTCCAACGGCAAGCGCCGAAAGAAATTCGACTGTTTCTCGCACGAGTTCGTTGAGGTCCAAATTTTTTTGTTCGAAGGGCGCCTTTCTCAACAGACTGCGCATCCTCCGAATGACTTCGCTGGCGCGCCGATCGTCCTTTATAATATCATCAACAATATCGTTGAGTTCATCGATGTCGGGGCGCGTAGACATGAGCATCGATTGTGCCGTTTCGGCATTCGTCAGAATAGCCCCAAGCGGCTGATTGATTTCGTGAGAAATTGACGCGGTCAGTTCGCCAGCCGTTGAGTAGCGGTTGATATGGGCAAGTTCGGCCATGCGCTGCCGCGACTGCACTTCGGCCAGGCGACGCCGACGACGCTCATGCAGCAGGACCGAAATCAACCCGGCTTGTGTAAGAAAAAGGGCGCCAATGAACGCGATTTGCCACGAATACCGCTCCCATATGGTTTGTTCTCGGAAGTAGATTTCGCTGTCCGGGGGAAGACGGCCCTCGCGGATGCCCCAACGCAGCATCTGCCGCCAATCAAACATTACCTTATTGCTAAAGACCTCAGTAACGGTCTGCCGAGGCGCCGCGCCCGCCAGGAGCCGCAAAACCAGCTTGGCTGTCTCGGCGCCAAGCGCGGTCAAACTATACAGTCTTCCCCCCACGATCCCGTGGCCGAGATATTGATCGAGAAAGCCATAGACAGGCACGCTTGCCGCGCTGGAAACACGTTCAACGACCTCGTGTGGAACGAAGCGTTGGCCGATGCCGTCTTGAAACACCGAGATAAACAGCACGATGTCTCGCGAGGGCAACTGCGAAAGCTTCGCGAGAAGCTGTTCCAGAGGGAGTTCTGAAAGATAAGCGAACGAGACCCGGTTCTCGTACGACCGGAACTCTTTTTTTGCCTGCGCAAGAAGCATGGTATCGAATTCTGACGTGCCCGAAACGACGACAACGTCTTCGGTCTTGGGATTCAGACGAAGTACAAGCTCCAGTGTCGGCGCAAACTCTCTCTTTATCAGAACGCCCTGCACGTTGGGCGGCAGGGAGCGAGTGCCAAGTTGCATTCTGTCCAATCCACAGAACACGATTGGTGCGCCCGGAAAGATCAGATCACCAGAGGCCAGCAGGAAATCAAACGCGGGGGCCATGACGGCGACTGCCACGTCGATCTTCTTGTCCGCATATTTGGCACGGAGGAAGTCTCGCAGCAACGTCTTGTAAGAGCTTGAGCCAAATCGGGACAAATCCATCCATTCGCGATAGACCTCGATCGGCTCGGTGGAGTTGGACCGAAGTGCGCGGACCAGTTCCGCATCCAGGAGCGACAGGCCAGGCAATTCGACCCGTTCGTCAAAAAGCACAACGATATGCCGTGTTGCCGCCGACACCGGCAAACATCCAGCGATCGACATAACCAAGCCCGCGCATGCAATCAGGAGGATGGTGCGCAGTTTCGCGGTGCAGATGCAATGCTTCGCAGCCGCCGGATCGCCTTCTGCGAGTTCCGCAACAGCGCGTCGATCCGCCGCGCGCGCTGGCCCTGCTCGGCACACGCGGAAAAAGGCCGCGTGACCGCTGCGCTACTCCCGAGAAAGGTGATGAAATCGCATCGTCGCATGGCGCATCCAAAGGAAACGCGTCAGCCAAGACAACCTAGCACCTTGCAAACTTGAAGTCAGTAGCAACGACGCTTTCTGGCCTATTGCCGCCAAATCAGGAGAGACTTGAAAAGCTACAGTGCCAAGCCATGGTTGAAGCGACCTGCCCTCCGCCTGTTTGACTGCTGGTTCGCTCACCGCCTCTACTGGTTGAGGGGCTGCACCCATCCTTAGAAATCATCGGGTTCATGCCTTGACTTGAATCAAGCGAGCTGGCGGGGGAGCTCTAGAATTGACGGTTGTGTGGGTGCTGCATGGCGGATTCGTTGAAGGATCAAAAGGAAGCGACTTGGCCTGGATGGTTTCTGCCGGCTCGTTGGCTGGCCGAATACCAGTCTTCCTGGCTCTTCAGCGATATCGTGGCCGGAATAACGTTGGCCGCCTACGCGATCCCGGTTTCGCTTGCCTATGCGGGACTTGCAGGCCTACCTCCGCAAGCTGGCGTCTATGGATATCTGCTTGGTGGTCTTGGCTACGCCCTGCTCGGCTCTTCGCGTCAGCTTGCGATCGGGCCCACCTCAGCCATTTCACTGATGATTGCCGGAACGGTGGGGGCAATGGCGGATGGAGACGCGCAACGGTACACCCAGATCGCAAGCCTCGTAGCCTTCACCGTTGCAGCCCTCTGCCTGTTCGCATGGTTGCTGCGACTGAGTGCGCTCGTGAAGCTGATCAGCGACAGTATTCTTGTCGGCTTCAAGGCCGGCGCAGGCTTGACCATTGCGATGACTCAGCTGCCTAGCCTTCTCGGGGTCGCGGGCGGCGGGCATAACTTTTTCGACCGTAGCTGGCTACTGCTCGGGCAACTCGACCAGACGCGATACGTCGTTCTCTTGGTCGGCGTTTTTGCGATCGGATTACTCGTGCTGGGCGAGCAACTACTGCCGGGAAAACCTGTCGCGCTTGGGGTTGTCACGCTCGCGATCGTTGCTGCCACCATATTGGGGCTTCCCTCGCTCGGTGTACCGACGACAGGGAAAATCCCGGCGGGCTTACCTACCCTGGCAGGGCCGGCCCTCAGGCTACGCGACGTCGAGGGAATAGTTCCTCTGGCGGCCGGCTGCGTGCTGCTGGCGTATATTGAAGGTGTCTCCGCCGCCCGCACCTTCGCTGCCAAACATGCCTATGCCCTCGATCCTCGGCAAGAGCTTCTGGCGATCGGGGCAGCTAACCTTGCAGCAGCGATGGGACATGGTTACCCGGTGGCCGGCGGCCTGTCGCAATCAGCCGTGAATGACAAGGCCGGCGCACGCACGCCCCTGGCGCTCGTCTTTGCCTCGATGACGCTTGCGCTTTGCTTGCTCTTTCTCACCGGCCTGCTTGAGAACCTTCCGAAGGCGGTGCTAGCCGCCGTGGTGTTGACTGCGGTGTACGGCTTGCTGGACTTTCCGGCACTGCTGCGCATGTGGCGAATGAGTCGGCTGGATTTCTATGCCGCGACAATCGCTCTTCTGGCTGTGCTGCTGCTCGGAATACTTGCAAGGTATTCTGCTTGCCGCACTGGCCTCGATACTTTTGCTGCTGGCTCGCGTGTCGCAGCCAAATATTGCATTTCTCGGCCGTATTCCGGGTACCAACCACTATTCCGACCTGGCCCGCCATCCCGAAAACGAGCCGCTAACGAGCGCAATTGCCTTTCGTCCCGAAGCATCCCTGATTTACGTCAATGCCGACTCTGTTCGGGAAGCGGTCTTGAGGCGTCTTCGTGAAGCTGATTCTCCCGCGATTCGGCTGGCCGTCTGCGATCTTTCCGCCGCGCCCTATATGGATCTTGCAGGCTCACGCATGCTGCGCGAGCTCCAGGCCGAACTTGCCGACCGCGGTATTCTGCTCCGCATTATCGGTGCTCGCGGACCGGTGCGCGATCTGCTTCGAGCCGATGGCATCGAGGACAAGGTGGGACGCCTCGACCGCACCATGACCCTCGACGGCTTACTTGCTGCCAATCTCCAGGTCTAACCTGCCAGTACACCGGTCCTGGGCGCGATATTTTCTCGAGGCCCTGAGAAGCCCGGCATGTCGGCTGGCTTGAGCTAGATCAAAGCCGTTCAAACATTCGGGTGGATTACTGCTGACATCTGCAACACTACGGTTGGTGATAATCGACACACGGATCGCCTTCTGAGACTGCGGCTTGTGCGATGTGCTTGAGGCGGACCGCGAGCGCGAAGCTCAAGGTCAGCGGCACGACCCGGATGGAGGGCTTAGACCAGTGTCGGAACAGCTTTCGCATTGGAGGACAGCCATGACAAGCACTTCGGATACTCTGCAAAATTCTCAAGCCACATCGTCGGAGATGGCGCCGCTACGTGCCAAGTGGGGCTGGATCGTTGCCCTGGGCACGGTCTATGTAATTGCCGGCTTCTTTGCGCTCGGCAGCATCACGATGGCTACGGTGGCAAGCGTGCTCGTCGTCGGCGTAGCAATGATTGTCGCCGGCGTTGCCGAAGTCATCAATGCCTTTCAGATCAAGAGCTGGGGCAAATTCCTCATTTGGGCTTTGCTCGGCGTGCTCTACATCGTCGCGGGTTTCGTGACATTCGAAAATCCGCTGCTCGCCGCAGCACTGCTCACGCTCGTGCTGGGCGCGTCGCTGGTCGCTTCCGGCATCATGCGGATCATTCTGGCATTCAGCATGAAGCGCGAAGCGCCCTCGATCTGGGTGGCGTTATCCGGCGTCATCACCCTGCTGCTCGGCTTGCTGATCCTTGCGCGCTGGCCAATCAACAGCGTCTATATCCTCGGTCTGTTCCTCGGAATCGATCTCATCATGGCGGGCGCGGGCTGGATCGGGATCGGCTTAGGCTTCCGCCGAGGTCAGGTTTCGTCACATCTGTCATCGCCGGCCTGATCGCGCCGCCGTGCCGGTTGTCGTCGCGTGCCCGACGACTCGTTGAGCGACTTCGGCCTGTCGGAGGAGAAGAGTCCATGCGCTGGTTCTATATCGCTGTCATCGTCTTGTTGGCGGTCGCGACGCTTGTCTTCGCGCTGCAGAACTTCGAAATCGTGACCATGTCGTTCCTCGGCTTCAAGCTCCGCGCGCCGCTCGCGGTCTTGACGATTGTCGTTTACGTCCTCGGCGCGGCAACTGGCGGTAGCCTGCTGGCGCTGCTGCGGCGATCCTACGAAGGGTCAAGGCAGAGCATTATGCGCACTTCGTGAGAAGCCGGCTGCGTGTGGAGGGCGGCCTTTGGACCGCCAGTACCTTGAGAGCGGGACCGGCGCGTTCACTCGAGTGTAATTCTAATACCGCTCAGATTGGCCGAGAATTCCAGGCCCGCCTTTGGACCTTGCAGCGTGATGATCACGCCCTTTTCATTCTTTAACTGCACACCTCCGACACCGCCGGCCAAAGCAGCGCCGCCGCCTACTGCGGTATAGGCGCCGGCGAAGTCGTTCAACTCGCTCAAATAGGAAGCCCGCCCAATGAGGCGGGTAGTTGATGCGCCAATCGTGAGACCCAGGCTCAGGCCCGAAACCCTGAACGGATATTCGCGGCCATCGAACCTCAATACCCCGTACCCTAGACCAGCTCCCGCAACCAATCCGGCCTTTGTAAATGTGACGCGGAGAAATCCGGTCTTTGCGTGGGCGGGATGGACCGGAATGAAAGCTGCAAGCAATGTCAGTAGAGCAAGTTGGACCAGATACCTGCGCATCGAAGCACCTCCTTGTCAGCAACCAAGCCGAGCCCAATTCGGACTGATCTCCCACATACTCGCGACGACAGACTATTTCCTTCGGCCGTCAGAAAACGCAGCCTCGATCACGTCCCCTATCCCTTGCCAAGTGCGGCCATCGAACTGAATCAAGCGCATTTGCTTGATCGGCCTGTAGTCTTCCGGACCCGTGCTGATCGTAATGCCAGGCAACAATACGGAGGGTTGGTAGGCTCTCAGCGACGCCGCTTGCCGCATGACATTTTCCCGGGACAGGTCATCGCCGCATTGTTTGAGCACCTGAGCCAGCGTTTCCGCTGCCGCATAGCCGTACACGGCGGCGCTGTCGTCCTTGTCACCGCCTGGATAGTATTTATCCATGAACGACAACCAATCCCTCATGGCCGGATCATCCTTCCATGCCGGATCGTTCGCATCCTTCAAGAAGGAGGTTGAGATCACGCCCGCGGAGTTCTCAAGACCAGCCGGCCTTAGCGCGGTGGCAATCGACCCGGCTGCATCGTCCAGAATAAACACGGGGTGCCAATTGAAATCCGCCGTCATTCGTATCACTTTGGCAGCGATGTTCGGCGCGCCGGCAAAAACGAAGAATCTCAGCGCCCGCTCTCTTAAGGATGGAAACATGGGTGTCGATCGATGCATCTGAAATATCGAAGGCGACGTCGACGATAAGCATGCGGGTCAGATCGCCGAGCCCTTCCTGGAATCCTTTGAATAGATCGCGCCCGAATTGATCATTCTGCCAAAGGGCCACTATCCTGCGCTCCGGATAGAAAGCCTGGATGTAATTGGCGTAGATGCGTCCCTCGGCACGGAACGACGGCTGCCACCCCATGGTCCACGGAAACGCCTGGGGGTTGCTCAACTCCTCGTCGCCGGAAGCAACGAAGAGTTGGGGAATCTTCCTCTCATTCAAAAAGCTTCGCACCGCTAGGTTCCCGGGCGTTCCGAAGGACCCGAACATCAGCAGCACGTTGTCCCTCTCGACAAGCCCGCGGGTCAGATCGAGCGCAGTCGTGGGATCGGAATTGTCGTCATAGGAAATGAAGTGCACTTTACGGCCGTTAATTCCACCGCGGTCGTTGACCATGTCGAAATACGCGGCTTCGGACTTTCCGATCGCGGCAAATGCCGCCAACGGCCCCGTATAAGGCATGAGATTGCCGATGCGGATTTCGGTGTCGCTCGCTGATTGATCGGGACGTTGCTGAGAGATCGCACTCAAAGATGTCAGTGCGACCACGGCAACGAACAGCATCCGGCCTGCCAGGTTCATTCTTAGGGCCTCGCTGTGTCGACCTTCTTCCAGCTTTGATCAGGGTCGAAAGAGGTCATCTGTTTCGCGATCGCGCTGGTACGCTCGCCGAGATCCTTCTGGTAAACGGTGCCGGCGTGACTGACCATGAAGGTCATATTCCGGAATTGCCGTACTCTGCCGGATATGCGACGAGCGCGAAGCCGCCGATCATCTTGTCCCTTAACGACATAATGGAGCGCGCCGCCTGCGGCATTGGATCCCTGTTGCGTCAGAATCCGGTAGTAGTAGCCATGATACGGCTGCGGCTCGGAACCGGCCTTGTAGCCTTCGGCGGAGGCTTGCGCCGCAAGCTCGCCGAGAGGACTGTCATTGCTGTCCGATCGGCCAGTAAAGGCCGTCCTTCTGGCCCGGACTGCTGACAATTCGCTGCGCATAGACGCCTGGCCCGGCGCCAGTGCGATCCTTGTCGGCATATTCGTTCTGCGCATCGACGAAGGCCAGACAGGTCTGGATCGCATCGAGTTCATTCCGTCCGATGCGACGATAGAGGATTTCGAGACGACCGGCGGCCGTATCGAACTCCCAGCCGATTTTGTTGCTGGGTCAGCGGAATTGGGAAGGGAAAGTCATCCGGCCCAAGAATGAGCACGGCCTTGTTGTCGCCTTCGACGGTTCACCGAATGCTTGGCGTCGTAGGCCGCGACAGAAGCGTTGGCGCGCGTCCGCGTCGGCCACATCATCACCGGAATCGACGATGTCCTCACTGCTTCGCTGCCGAGCACCTTCAGGATGTCCTCCTTCGTGCCGGATCTTGACCGCGGCGGCCAAGCGCCGCAGCAGCATCCTCCGGCGACTGAAGGATTGCTGTGCGCCGGCACGGCGACGTCAGCAGACCAGAATTGCTGATGCGACGAGGCCAGGCGACCAAGAGCGGCCACATCGGATCGAACTGAACCATCATCATATCCTCGATCGTGTGGGAATCTGGGCGCCGGCGGCAAGCCAGTCGCAGTAAGTGCGGAACTTCAATCCGAGCTTGTCGATAATCGACCCGGAGATAACCGTCGCGCCCCACGTGTGACGGCTCCGGGCATCACTGATTGCACCTCCTGCGCGATGACGCCGACATAGGTCCTTGTTGCTGCCGAGATAGCTGAAGCGGTAATAGCCGAGGCCGTTGTCGAGATATCCGAGTTGGACGACGTCGTGCTTCAACGCGAGATCGGAGCGCCGTCCGCCACCGCCGCCGCCGCGGCCGCCACCACCGGCAAACCCACCACCACCGCCGCCGCGGCCGCCACCGGCAAACCCACCGCCGCCGCCACCGCGAGAAATGCTTGCACGGGGAACGCCTGCACTGGCAAAACTCTGTCGACCACGCGCCGACTGAAGATTGGCCGCCCTCCCCGACGACATATTCGAGATGGCGGTATCGCGCCCGCCCCTGTTTCCCGCGCCGGCAGCGCGACTGCGGTCAGCTGCCTTGGCGCGATCACCTCCTTTGGGGCGATCAGCTCCTTTGGAGCGATCACCGGCCTTGGCGCGATCACCAGTCTTGGGGCGATCACCGGCCCCGCGCTCGCCCGCCCCTGGCCGATCGGCGCCAGCACGATCGCCTGCGCCAGCGCGATCCTTTCCGGGATCGAGCACTTGTTGGCCACTCTCGACCTCGAAAATCCATTCGGTCCGCGCTTCCGGCACGCAGGTTGTTGTTGCCGAACCTCTGCTGGACACCGGCATTGTTGTATCGGACACCCTGGCGGTGCGCCGGATTGTGCTGCCAGTTATTGCCGATGTTGTTGGTGCGGTTGATGAAGAAGTTGTTGTTGCCCCAGTTGCATCCGCCGCCGCCAGTAATTGCTCCAGCGGCCGAGCGCGAAACCGGCGCCGAAGGCAATCCCGGCCGCGATGACGCCTGCACCGATATAAGACGGTGCGCCAAAATAGTAGGGCGGATAGTCCGGATACGGCCAATCGCCGTAGACCGCCGCAGGCTCGTAGTAGGGAACGTAAATCGTGTTGGGATCGGTCGGCTCGATCACGATCACCTGCTTGCCTTGTTGTTGCTGAACCGTGACCTTCTGCTCCTTGGTGGAGGGCAGCTTGTTGTTCGCCTGCGCCCTTGACCGCAGGCGCTGGATCGCATCCATCACGTCCGGCTGCTGGGCGAGAACCGCATCTCCGAGAGATCTGGTCCAGTCGAGCTTCTCGCTCATCATGGCGAGAACAGTAGGCGTGCTGGCCAATGCCTTGACACTGTCGTCCCAGGACTGCTTGTCCACTTCGGCCTTGAGCTGATCGCCTTTCAGGTTCTTGTGCTCCGGTCAGCCAGCGATCGGCCTCCACCACCTCCAGCGGATAGGTCGATGCCGCCAGCATGTTGGCGAGCAGCGCGTCGGGATACAGCGCGATCGGTGCCACGAGAGCGTCGAGCTGCTCGGGCTTCAACAAGGATTGGTCAGAAGATGACGAAGCCGGCGTGTCGGTCCCTTGCGCCGCTGCGACCAGGGGAGTTGCAACCATGATAGCGAGCGCCAACAGAAATTTCCCGCAACGCAGCATGCTTCCCTCCACCACCGCCACATGGTGAAGCCATGAACCGGATGGGCATGGAAGCTTTGATTAAGATCAAGGTCGCTCGTTTGGAACGAATAGCGGAACTGACCGACCGAGGCCGCCAGCCCGGTCGGCTCGCGGATTGACATGAATTGGTCCCACGACCGCGCCGCCAATATGCTCGGCATCGATGACATCAGCCCATCTTGGGAACTCCGCGACTTTATCCGCTAGTGCCCCCCAAAGACCAACGCCTTCAGCGGCAAAACAATTGCCTGCATGCGAAGGACCAACGCGTGAACGAGAGCCACCGTATCAACGATGTGCAGATAAAATTTCTTCAGAAATCCGATGTCCTTCGATTCAAGCAATTCGTGGTGATTGGAATAGACATTTGCGATGCAGCTACTTCCCGGAGGGACGCCCTCCAGTCCGCCCTCGTAGAGCGGCTCGAGAAACGCCAGGACAGTGCCGGGCGGGCCGATCTTTTGCATTTCGGTGAGCAGGTTGCTCCCGGTAATTTGCCCAGCGGCGATCACGTTCTGTGTCTTGGCGACAAAAAGGGGAATAATTGTCATCGGCTTACTGATGCAAGTGGCCTCGGCTATCATACCGACCTTGAGCACCTGCGCCTCGATCTGATTGAACCCAGCAAAAAGCCGGTTCTCGCCGGCGCCCTCCGGGATGAGAATTCCCGCTGCCCTGGTAACAGGCGCCGGCTGGACGATATCTCCGACCCGTAGCACGAACTGGTCGACCCGTCCGTCAACACCCGCATAGGTGATCATCTTGTCTAGTTCGACCTGAGCTGCGGCAAGCTCTGCTTCCGCACTTGCTTTCTGTGCGGGCAAAACGGTCGTAAGCTTGGTTTGCGCCGACGCCTTGGCGGCTGCCGCAGCGTCAACGGCCCCCTGCCGTGTTGCCACGAGCGTCTGAAGCTTCTCGATCTCACGGGCCGCAACAATATCCGCATTGCGTTGCTGCAACTGTGACTTGGTTCGCAGTTCGTCCTGCGCCTGTTCCAGGGCCCCCTTTGCTTCCTGAAGCTTGCCCTCGCTGGTCAGGATGTCGGCCTCTGCCGTCACCATCGACGCGTCCACCTCGACGACGTGAAGGCGCGCCCGCTCAAGCGCGGCTTCCTGTCTCGTACTGTCCATCTTGAACAGAGGGTCGCCCTTTTTCACCCTCTGATTGTAATCAACATAGACCTCCGTTACCCGACCACCAACCTCGGGAAATAGCGAGATGGTGCGGAACAGAGAGGTTGCATTGGTCGACGACGGATGATTGTAAAGACCACCGTGATGAGGAGGATGGTCAGGATCAGGCAAAGCGTGATGCCCCAGCGAAGCTCGTACCACACCGAGAACAGCGTGATCTCACGACCCAGGCGTTTGCCCTGCACAAAGCGACGGAACAGGAAATCGGGGACCAGCGTCAGCATGGAGCACAGCATGAGCTCAAGCACGGACGGCCTCCTTGCGCGGACGGGGTTGATCAGCGGTCGCTGCCTCGGACGAAGCGGGAGCCGAACGGTCTTCCGGTTTGTCGCCAGCTTCCTGCCCGGCCATGGTTTCCACTGACTTTGCAATCCGGTTTACCGGCGTCAGGAAGTCCGGAATATCAATGAAGGCAAGCACGATCGCTATAAACCAGAAAAGGTGCTCGTGCGTGAGGAGCGCGAGCAGGCAGAGCAAGGCGATAAGGTCGAGCAGAATCTTCTTCGACTTGTGCGCCATTCGTTCCGGCAAGGAGTGGATGGTAAGGAAAACCACACCCGCAAGAATGATGCATGCAACGACAAACACCAACGTAACGTTGAAGAGTACGTCGGTATCGCCCGGCGCCGTGATGAAGAACGGCATATGCGTTGTCGCGGTCGGATTAGGTGACGCTGTCAAGGACAACCTCCTTCCCATTTGGCGGGGCGCCGCCGCGGCCTCTTAATATGATCAATCCCCTTAATATGATCAATCCCCGACCCGGGTTCGGCTGCTTGCAACTCAACTTCGTTCAGATCGCACAGCGGTAATAGCTGATCTCCATATCCATGACGCCCGGGAACACCCGCGCAATCTTGTTCGGCTCAAGCACCTTCAGGCTGAATTGAACGTTCGAAAGCATGATGTCGGTCGCACATCCCGCGATGATATTGACGTTCTGGCCGTCCTCTTTCCTGGTCTTGATCTTGCAACTGGCAAATTTGCCTCTGAGGCGATCAGCCTCGACGATGAAGCCGCCGCCATGCTGCTCGGAAAGTGCGGCAAAGCCGATCTGGTTCGCTCGCCCCTTCCTGGTGAATACTTGGCTGCATTGATCCGCGTCCGTGGCCCATGCTCCGGAGAGGTCGACGGCATGCGCCTTTTCAACAAGGATCGAGCCCGTCAATGTCGTGGCAGCGATTGCGAACTTGAGAAGCCGATCCATGCCGTCTCTCCGTGCGTCGGTTTCGGCCGAGGGCTGACAGCCCGCGCCATTGCAAGCAGAACGAAACAAGAAATCCGGTCGGAACGCTTGATCTGGATCAAAGGGGCGACCGCGCGGCGACCCTAGTTGGCAATCCAAGCGAGACGGTCATTCAGGAAGGACCAGCCATGCCCGCAAAAATCGACGATCTGCTGCCCACGGCAAAGGAAATCCAGAAGCAAGCCGCCCTGAAGGAAGCCGAAAAGGCCGATCAAGATGCCCGCAGGCTCGTCGCTGCCGAGGCGGAAAAGCGCGCCTTGATCGACAAGCTTCGCGAGCCTTCGGGCTTGACCGAAGATGAAAAGGTCAAGCTTGCTGCGACCGTCATTCAGCGGGCAGTGCGCAACGGCCTGACCGAGGTTCAGGTCTACCGATTTCCCAACTCACTGTGCACCGACAAGGGCCGGGCTATCAATCAGCAGGAACGGGGTTGGGAAAAGACGCTTACGGGAATGGCTCAGGAAATCTATCAGCTCTGGTTCGATCACCTGAAGCCGCGCGGCTACCGCATCCGATATCAGATCGTGGATTTTCCAGGAGGCATTCCGGGAGACATTAGCATTGTCATAGCCTGGGGCGACTAGCTGCGCTTGGGGGTTGAGGAGCGACGCCATGGCGAGAAATGGACACGCTTCGTCCAAAATGAAACGGAAAGCTTACGAGAAGGAGCTGCGCAAGCTTCAGGTTCAGCTCTGCCATCTCCAGGAATGGGTGAAGGAAAGGAAGCTGCGGGCTATCATCGTGTTCGAAGGCAGGGATGCCGCAGGCAAGGGCGGCACGATCAAGGCTATCGCCGAAAAGGTCAGTCCCCGCGTATTCCGGGTCGTAGCACTTCCCGCTCCTTCGGACCGGGAGAAGAGCCAGATGTTTCTTCAACGCTACATGCAGCATTTTCCGGCCGGAGGCGAGATCGTCATCTTCGATCGCAGCTGGTATAATCGCGCCGGCGTCGAATATGTCATGGGCTTCGTTGAAGCCGAGGAGCATGATCGCTTTCTGGCGCTGTGCCCGCAAATTGAGAAATATATCGTCGACGCCGGCATCATCCTGATCAAGTTCTGGCTCGAGGTCGGAATGGATGAGCAGGAGCAGCGGTTCAGGGCCCGAATTGACGATCCGCTCCGGCAATGGAAATTGAGCCCGATGGATACCGCGTCCTACCAGCGCTGGTATGAGTATTCGCGCGCGCGGGACCTGATGTTCGAGGCAACAAATTCAAGACACGCGCCCTGGCACCTCATCCGCTCCGACGACAAGCGCCGCGCGCGGCTGAACTGCATTGCGCATGTGTTGAAGTCAATTCCTTTCAAACGCGTATCGCGTGATCCGGTCCGGCTGCCAAAACGCTCACACAAGGGACGCTATGACGACCAAGCCTCGCTGCGAAGAATGGAATTCGTCGTCGAGCGGTATTGAGGGGCCAAGCCGCCGAGCCCATCCCCGGCGGCGCGTCTCGTTCAACGAGCTATTCTAGTCTCAGCCATGCGGAATCACTCAAGCGCAATCTGCACGCCGCCCACCGCAGCGGATAGCTCCACGCCGACCTTGACGCCGTGCAGCTGCAGGATGACGCCCTTCTCGTTTTGCAGTTGCACACCACCGACACCTCCAGCCAAGGCACCACCGGCGCCGATCGCGCTGTAGTTGCCTGCAATGTCACCTGGACTCTTCATGTTCAAGGCACGCCCGACCAGGTCGGTGGTTGAGGCTCCGATCGTGGCGCCAAAGCTCATTCCGGAAACCCTGAATGGGTAGTGATTGCCGCGGAACGTGAGCACACCGCGGCCGCTGCCGACGCCTACAATAAACCCTCCCTTGGTGAACACGACCCGGACAGCACCAGTCTCCGCTTTCGCGGCCGTCGCCAAGCCGAACGCCAGCGACGCTACCAGAGCAAGTTGAGCAACCCGTCTTGAATGGCTTTCCATATTCTCACTCCCCTTTCGCATTCTCCTGAGCTCGCGCTGGCCTTAGCCGTGACACTTATCGATGCCAATGAAGCCATGACCGAGGGTCCTCGTTGATCCAGATCAATGTCCCACGGTGTCGTCGGGAAAAGCCTTTCAATCACGGCAGTTGCGACGAGATACCGGACCTGCGCCATGCGACGACGTCTGCGGCGTGCTCTTATTTTCTACATGGTCATTATGCTGGTGTTGATCGTTGCGGCCTTCGCTGACGACCAACCGGCAGATCGGGCCATCCAGGAGGAGGTGTGGGCGATTCCGGTCACGATGCCCACAATCGCTTACGTAGTTCGTCCCATTGGCAACGCTCCGTTTCCGCTTGTTGTCATGAACCATGGTGTTTCCCTCAATCCGAGAGAACGCAGCTTCTTTCCTGTCGTGGAGTTCAGAGACGCCGCAATGTGGTTCGCACGCAAGGGCTACATAGTCGTTGCGCCGACGGGTTCGGGATACGGTGCCGCGGCTCTCGATGTTCCTGAACGCGGGTTATACGGACCGTTCTTTTCAAAGATCGGCAGCTGCGATAACCCAAATTTCAGGGACGCGGGCCTCGCCGTCGCTCTGCTCGACAAGTGGATTATCGACTACATGGCCGATCAGAAAATGAGCGTGCCCGATAACGTGGTCGTAGTCGGCCAATCCGCCGGCGGATGGGCAGCGATCGCGCTGTCGAGCCGAAACCTGCCCTCGGTCAGGGCAATCATTACTTTTGCTGCAGGACGCGGTGGACGCGTCGGCGGCAAGCCGAACAATAATTGCGCGCCCGACAAGCTGGTTGAGGCGACAGGTGAGTTCGGACGTACCGCTCGTATCCCCATGCTCTGGATCTACGCGGAGAACGACACGTTTTTCGGACCAGCCTTGTCCAAGAAAATGCATGAGGCGTATACGAGCGCGGGCGGCAATGCTGAATATCATATGCTTCCGCCTTTCGGAAATGACGGGCACTTCCTTATCGGTTCAGCCGACGCCATCCCATTGTGGGCGCCGCTAGTGAGCAGGTTCCTTGATAAGCGCCAATAACAGAAAAATAGCTGTGATGGAGACAAGACATGATCGAGCAGCTCTCCCGCCGATTTCTTTCTCGATCAATCTCTCCCGTGGCGGCGCTGTTGGTTCTGCTGCTATTGCATGGCAGCAGTGGGACAGCTTACGGGCAGCAGAATTCCCAAACCGGCACCGCTCAAGCGAACGAGAAGCCTGCCGGCCAAGAGTTCGCGCCACGCGGCCAGCGCATGGCGAGAGAGATCAAATATTCCGATTGGCGCAAGTTCTGCTTCAAGACGCCCGGAACGAACATGGTTTGCCGGACGACCATCAGCGGCACGTTTGAAACAGGTCAATCCGCTGTCCGGATCGACCTGATCGATCGCGAGGGAGAAGGAGTTGCGCGTCTGCAATTTTTCCTGCCGGTCGGCCTCTACCTGCAGGCCGGCGTCAAAATCACCGTCGATCAGGGAACGCCGCATCAGTTCCCCTATGTCTGGTGCCTGACCAACACCTGCATCGCTGCCGATCGCATCGATTCGAAAGTGATCCGCGAAATGGAGTCGGGACAAAAGCTCCTGCTGGAGGTAGTCGATTCCAGCGTCCTGACGGTGAGTACGTCACTCCCGCTCAACCAATTCGCAGCAGTTCGACGGGGAACTCCGACGCAGATCTTTGAACAAGCTATCGACGAGTGAGGCATAACGAGCGTGGAAGACCTAAGCGAGGCCGGCCGAAGCTCTATCAATCGGGTCGATCAGTGATTTCGCGGAGAATGGCTTGGTCAGGTAGGCAACACATCCGGATTCTATTGCGGCCGTGCGAACGGCATGGCTGTCGTTAGCGGTGATGTAAATGACCGGAACAGAGATTCCAGCGGCTTTGAGGCGGTGCCTAACCTCGATCCCGGACGCATCGTTCAAGTTGATGTCCAGAACGACGCAAAACGCCCGATCGAAATCGTCGTGATTTTGAAACGCCTCCGCCGACTGGAACAACACGCTGTCATAGCCATGTTCCCTCAACAGCCTCTTCACGCCCCTCAGCGTGCCCGGGTCATCATCCACGACAAAGACGGCTTTTCGGTTTGGCACGATCAATAACTCTAATTTACCTAGGTGACTTTGATAGGGATACGACTCAGCGCAGTTGGCGAAACAATCCACTCGGCCGATTGGCCAATCTAAAATGTGCCAAACTTGTCGGGGAATCACATCTGTTACAATCGATACGCTTCGCGCATCGGATTTCATATTGTCCCATGGGACAATAGAAATTCAAAAGGTGCTGATAGATTGCTCAACTCGTCTGTCGGCAACCTGACATACCGTCCAGGACCCCCGCTCGTTCGGCCAGGGAGACAAGTTCGGCCAGCGATTGGACCTGCATCTTCTCCATCACCCTGTGGCGATGAGCCTTGATCGTGCGTTCGGTTGCGCCCAGTGCGTTAGCGACCTGCTTGTTGGTCTTGCCGCGAATGACAAGCTCGAAGACCTCGTGCTCGCGCGGCGTCAATGCAGCGATATGAGCGCGAATGGTGCCGAGCTCGATCCTTACGCCGCGTGTCGCTTCATGACGCGACATTGCCCGCTGGATGGTGCGAAGCAGTTGATCAGACGTAACTGGCTTTGTCAGGAAATCATCCGCGCCCGCCTTAATAACCTGCACCGTGGTCGGGACATCGGCATAGCCTGTCAGAAACACGATGGGCAGCGTCGAGCCGAGTTCGCTGAGGCGGCTTTGCAGCTCCGGACCGCTCAAACCAGGTATCCGCACATCAAGAAGGATGCAGCCTGAACCGCTCTCATTGGGCAAGCGGTCCAGCAGATGCTGGGCCGAAGGATATGTTGCGACTTCGTAGCCAGCTTTCTTCAAACGGCGTTCGATGGCTGTCCGGAACGAAGGATCATCATCAACGACATGCACGACGCCCAGCATAGCATATCTCCTAGGGCAGCTTTGATCGGGCGAAATCGATCGGATCTACCATCGCAAGGACAATGCGTCCTCCCGGCCACGAGCACAACACGAGTTCGAAAGTACCCGTGCCGACGGCAGCCGCAACGCCAATCGACCTATCTTGATATCTCTTCTGCAGATGCCGCCGCAGGCTTTGCGCGTGGGCCGCACTGTTGAAGCGACTCACATCGAGATGTTCCGCGTCAAGAGTGGTGTCCAACCGGCCGTCGGCGTTCCCCGCCGCACGGAGCCCGAAGAAAACCGGAGAGCAAGACGACTCCCTCGCTTCTGACTGATCGATGACCGGTATTGACCGCGCACGCGCCTCCGTTGCCGTCAAAACAACCGGCACCGGGAACGAAGTCGGGCAGAGAAGCAGGTCAGTGATGTTGACAAGCATGACACGCGGATCTCAACGCAAGACGAACGTCCGATTGTGTCGATGAGACTATGCACCCAAAGCGACGTATAAGTCCCGCGAAAAATTGCCGCGCCTGCGAAAATGTCCGCAAGGACAATGCCCTTTAGGACAATGCCCTTTCGGACAATGACCATTGGGACAATGGCTCTCAAGCCAATAGCCGACTGCAGAGGCTGCGTCGTAAACCATTCCCGACAGAGTGAGATATCAGGGCTGGATTTCCGAACCGCTTACATTTCAAGCCCTTACGGAAGCGAACGGATTGCGTAGACAGGGAGATATCCATGCTTGTCAACATCAACGCCGCTTCGGCTGGCAGGCAAAGTGCTCTCGGTGAGCTTGGAGAACTTTCCCGTGCACGAGTCATTTTAAGCGAATTCAAGTATAATAGAGGCGCGGAGATCTACGGAGAAACGGAGCCAGCGGACTACATCTACCAAGTCGTGGATGGTGCGGTTCGCAGCTACAAGCTCCTGTCCGACGGCCGCCGCCAAATCGGGGCCTTCCACCTGGTTGGCGACATCTTTGGCCTGGAAAACGGTTCCGTCCATCGGTTTACCACAGAGGCGATTGTCGACACGACCGTGCGCCTTATGAAGCGGCGCAGTCTGGAGCACGTGGCGGAGACCGATGTGCTCGTCGCACTTGATCTCTTGAATATGACGACCAGCTGCCTTCAGCACGCTGAGGACCATATGCTGCTGCTGGGACGCAAGACATCGCTCGAGCGCGTTGCGGCGTTCCTGCTGGAGATGGATCGCCGCCTGACCGCCACCAGCGTCATGGCGCTTCCCATGTGTCGTCGCGATATCGCCGACTATCTCGGCCTGACACTCGAAACCGTATCGCGCGCGCTCTCATACCTTCACGGCAGAGGGATCCTTGGTTTCCTGGGACCAACCCAGCGTCGGATCGTGCTGTTGGACCGGGTTCGGTTGGCCGAGCTGGACCTATAGGACCAACCCCGATAGCCAATTCACTCCCGACCACTCAGCCCTCCATATCACCTACAGTCAACTTGGCGCCGGTTCGCGCCCATGTGCCGCAGCAAAACAGGCATCACGCGCAGCCTACTCTCGGCAAGATGTCCGTTGCGCCCGCATCGCCTCAGCGTCGAGCGATCAGCGACCAAGGTGCCGCCGCACGAAAGACCAATCAGCGTCGGCCGACGCGATCCACCGGACCGCCGCGGTTCAAGGGTGTTCCCGCAGCGCCGACGCCGGGGGTCACCGCGGCGCGCGCGACCGGCCGTGGGCGCAGCACCACGCCGGCTCTTACGGTGCAACCGGCCGGATATGCGACGTATTGGCAGTACACAACGGCACCAGCCTGTTCCGTGCTAGCGGCTACGAGCCCAGCTATCAGCAGGGCCGATATTGCGATCGAGAGCTTCATTTTGGTCTCCCTATGTCGGAGGCTCCAAATGGTCCCCCAGCGATCCGTCCTTCTAGATGCAGTTCCTTCAAGCCAATCCGGAGCGCAGATGCGAGACTGGCGACAGTCCCAACACTGGGATTGATACAGATCAAGGGTCGTCGGTAATCGTGCGGCCGCCTGCCTGTTGATGCGGAACACTCACAAAAGGCACAGGCCGGCCTGGTTATCACATCAGCTGAGCGAGCGCCCTACCCTGGCCACCAACGTTTCTTTTCCCCTTCGTTGCCGCCCGCCATCAGCGTCATCCGCAGCACCTCGAAAATCACGGCAGTCGACCAGCCAAACAACAGCACGCCGTTCATCGCGGTCATTGGCCCAAGCAAATGCCAGCGCACGACCGGCGTCACGTCGCCATAGCCAAGAGTCGTATAGTTCACAAAGGCGAAATAGATGAGATCGGTGCCCGCTGGTGCCGCACTGGTAATCACGTAGATCAATGACCAGACGAGGACCTCGGCAAGATGTGCGATCATCAAGACCGTCACGGTGGCAATCATGACGGTGATCAATCGAAGCGATTGATATGATGTTGCCAACTCATCCGCGATGCGCGTCACCTTTATTACGACCACCATTACCACAGCATGGATCGCAATGTTGCAAACACTGGCGGCGGCGCCCACGAGATATTGCCGCAACATACGGGTACCTCCGCCGCTGGGACTGCTGCGACAGGTTGGAGATATCGGCGATTGAATCCTGCTACGCGCGAATGAGCATACACCCTAGTCGATGATGTGATACCCGCCATCGATATACATGACGCCGCCGGTAATAAGCTTGGCGCCGTCGAGCGCGAGAAACGCCGTCGCCGCACCGACATCGTCGATGCTCACGAGGCTGCGAGCGGGAGCCTTGGCCTGCGCCTTGTCCATCAACTCGTCGAACTCGGGGATACCCGAAGCCGCGCGCGTCGCCAGCGGCCCCGGCGAAATCGCGTGCACCCGTATGCCTTTGGGGCCGAGTTCGGCTGCAATGTATCGGACGGCGGCCTCCAGTGCCGCCTTTGCAACTCCCATGACATTATAATTCTGCACCACCATCTGGCTGCCGTAATACGTCATGGTGAAGAGGACACCGCCGTTCTTCATCAGCGGCTCCGCCAGATGCGCCATGCGCATGAATGACCAGCAGGACACGTCCATCGTCTTGAGGAAGCCGTCGCGCTGAACATCAACCACGCGCCCGTGCAGTGCCTCCTTCGGGGAGAACGCAATCGAATGCAGCAGAAAATCGAGCTGTCCCCATTCCTTCTCGATCCGCTCGAACACCTGTTCGATTTGCCCTTCGGCACTCACGTCGAGCGGCATGAAGATTGGCGCCTCAAGCTCCTTCGCCAGCGGTTCGACATGTTTTCTTGCCCGCTCGTTCAGATAAGTGACGGCGAGCTCCGCGCCCAGCGCCCGAAACGCCTTGGCGCATCCCCACGCGATCGACTGATCGTTGGCGATGCCGACGATCAGGCCCTTTCGTCCCTTTAGCGCAACCTTGGTCTCTGGAAATACGGGAATTGTCATGACGCTCTCTTGCGATTTGGGCTCGAGGACGAATGTCGATCCCACAGCAGCGACAATGTGTGCTGCGCAATCATCAGCTCTTCATCGGTCGGCACGATGTAGACGGCGGTGGGGCTATCCGCGCGAGATATCCGCAGCGCGTGCCGGGCATTGCCTGCCGGATCGAGAGATATTCCGAGCCATTCGAGCCGCTCGGCAATCCTCGCCCGAATGCCGACGGAGTTTTCGCCGATGCCTGCGGTGAAGACGAAGGCGTCAAGGCCCTGCAAGGCAGCCGCCAGCATTCCGGCGTGAAGCGCAACCCGGTAGACAAAATAGTCGACGGCAAAAGCCGCGCGGGGATCGCTGCTATCCTGAAGCTCCCGCATATCGTTGCTGACGCCGGAAAGTCCCTTCAGTCCGCAATCACGGTAGAGAAAATCCTGCACTTCGGCGGGCGACATGCCCTTTGCGGTCATAAGATAGAGAACGACCCCGGGATCGATCTGGCCAGGCCGCGTTCCCATGGGAAGTCCATCGAGGGCGGTGAAGCCCATCGTGCTTTCGACGCTGCGGCCTCCGTGAATGGCGCACATCGAAGCACCGCTGCCCAGATGAGCGACGATGACACGCGCCTTGGCGATTTCCGGCGCAACCTTCGGCAAGGTCTTCGCGATGTACTCGTACGAGAGTCCATGAAATCCATAACGCCTTACACCCTCATCGTGGAGCTGGCGAGGTATGGCGTAGTGATCAGCCACTTCGTCATGGTCACGGTGAAATGCAGTATCGAAACATGCGACCTGAGGCAGTGTGGGAAATTTGGTAAGAAGCGAACGGATCGGTGCCAGATTATGGGGCTGATGAAGTGGCGCCAGCGTCGTGAAATTCTCCAGGCGCGCGACCACGCCATGGTCGATCAGCACGGCACGGTCATAGTCCGGGCCTCCATGCACCACCCGGTGGCCGACGGCGAGCGGGCTCAATTGGAGTTCATCCCGCAGCCAGGCGCTCGCAAGCAGCAGTGCCGCCGGAACGTCCGGAACGCTCTCGATCGGATAGGCCCGTTCCGCCAGTGTGTCGCCCGCTGGTCCAGTGGCGCGCAACCGGGGACGGCTCCCAATGCCGTCCATCTGACCCTTGATCTGCCGTCGCAGCCTGCCGTCGCCGTCGACGGCAAATACCTGGAACTTCACGCTTGAGGAGCCGGCATTGACGACGAGGATCGTATCCATGGCGTCACGCGGCGATTGTCTGGGCACGGCGCCGCGCGGCAGCATAGAGCGTTGCAACGGCGCAGGATGCCATGCGGGCCCGCGGCGAATCGGCCCGCGAGGTCAGCACGATCGGAACACGGGCGCCGAGCACGATGCCGGCCCCGTCCGCCTTGGCGAAGTACGTGAGATTCTTGGCCAGCATGTTGCCGGCTTCGAGATCGGGCACCACCAGGATCTGGGCCCGCCCGGCGACTTCCGATTTTATTCCCTTGATCCGGGCTGCTTCCCTGTCGACCGCATTGTCGAACGCGAGCGGTCCGTCGAGCAGCCCGCCCGTGATCTGGCCGCGATCCGCCATCTTGCAGAGCGCCGCGGCCTCGATCGTCGACGGGATCTTGGATGTGACGGTCTCGACCGCCGACAGGATAGCCACCCGCGGAGAGGTGCCAAATCCGGCCTGCGTATAAAGATCGATCGCATTTTGCACGATGTCGCGCTTGCCATCGAGATCCGGAAAAATGTTGATGGCGGCGTCGGTGACGAAGATGGTCTCGCTGTAGGCCGGCACATCCATGACGAACACGTGGCTGATCCGCCGCTCCGTGCGCAGCCCGCCGGCCTTTGCGGTGACGCTTCGCATCAGCTCGTCAGTATGCAGGCTGCCTTTCATCAGCATCTCGCCCTTGCCCGCGTGAATCAGCTCGACGGCCTTTGCTGCAGCAGCCTCGCTATGAGGGGCATCGACCAGCTCGAAACGGCTGATATCGATATTGTGCTTGAGCGCAGCAGCCTTGATCTTCGCCGATGGCCCGACAAGGGTCGGCTTGATGATGCCGGCTTCGGCGGCATCGGCGACGCCACGCAGCGAGCTTTCGTCGCATGGATGCACGACGATCGTCGTAGCGGCCGGGATTGCTTTCGCTGCTGCGATGAGACGATCATATTTTGCGCCAGGCCTGGCCTCGCCCGCTTCCATGGATGCAACGCTCATCATTCAACTCCTCATCACCTCAAAAAGGACCTATGACGCCTTCGCCTGCGGTTCGGCGGTCAGGCCGAACAGCTGTGTCACCCGATCGAACCGTCTGGCGGCTTCGCCGGAGATTTCCGCACTCGCCGACAGCACGTCGCGGATGGCATCCAGACCGATACGACGCTCGTCCTCGCTTGGCGGCAGCAGTTTCGGGATGGCAGCGAGGCTCGCCTCCGGCTCCAGCAGCAGCATGAAGAACTGCTCGCGTACGATCGTCTTGAACTGTGCAAGCGTGAGGCGCGCGCCGGCGTCGCCGGCGCGGACCCGGCGCAACGCCTCCAGGCTCCGCTCGTCGACCATTCCGCGGGCCATGCCGACGTAAAGCAGGCCGCGGATGACGCATTCCCTGAGACCGCCTTTGCCGATCTGCGACTTCAGCTCCGCGATGCGCGCCTCGAGACGCTTGCGGTGCTCTGGCGACATCTCGGGCTTCGGCGACGCGTCCGCATCCGGCTTGATTCCGACCGCGGCCTGCAGCGCGGGCGATCCATAGATGCCGAGAAAAAGCGACTCGCTGAGAGCCTCCTGCGCGTCGCGCCACTTGTCGAGTACATCGACGATCTTCTTCGAGACGGTCTCCTGGAAGGCAAGAAATGGATTGTCGTTTGCCGCCGGCTTGCGGTGTTCGCGAACATTGTCAGCCGCTTCGGCTACGGCCTTCATGGCAACGTTATCGCCGCCGAAGGTCTCGTATGAAACGCGGAGCGGATGCCATTTGCGCATCCACTCCGCCAGTTGGGGAGGAACCGCGGCGCGGAGCCATGGCTGCACGAAATTCCGGTAGTTGGCGAGGTTGATCTCGGATACACGGGCGGCAGCTGCAAAGCGCCGCTCGTCCTCGGCGGCATTGCCGCCCATGGCCCGGATATCGTCGAGCGTACGGCGCTCGCAACGCATGATCCACTTCCCGCCCGTAAGCTCCGCATTGGCGGTATCGGCGGATTTGGCTTCGAAGGTTGCCTCGTAAAGCCCGGGCGGAAGCACGTCGATCAGGTCGATGTTGCTTGAGAATTCGCTGTGCTCCTTCCTGGCAACGCCGCCTGAAACGAATATTCCGAGATGGCCGACCGTCTCGTGAACGGTGTAGACAATGGTTTGCCCGTAGGCCCGGATCTCATCGACATCGTCGTAGAGATCGAGAATCCAGCCGAGTGCCTGCTGCGGCGGCGTGATATTGTCACCCTTTGAGCAGAACACCACGATCGGCGAAGAGATATTCCGCAGGTCGACAACCCTGCCGTCTGAGGTCTTGATGCGCCCTGCCGCGAGGTTATTGCCGATGAACAGCTCATCGACGATGAACTGGATCTCCTCGGCATTCAGGTTGACATGTCCGCCCCACCAGCGCTCGAAATCGAGATAGCGATCAGCCTCGGTGTCGATCTTCGAAAAGACATTGTACTGCTTGGTCCAGAGCGTGTTCGAGGGATTCATATTCTCGAAGTTCTGGACCAGCCACGCGCCGTCGAACTTGCCGCCGCCGAGGTCGCTGGTGAGCGCGGTCAACCAGCTTCCGCCGAGCAAGCCGCCCGAATAGCGCATCGGGTTCTTGCCGCGAACACCGGCCCAATAGGATAGCGGTGCACCGGCGACGATGATCGGGCCAAACAATTCCGGCCTCAGCGAAGCCAGGATCATGACGGCCCAGCCGGCCTGGCAGTTGCCGATCACGCACGGTTTGCCGTCGGCATCTGGATGCAGAGCGATGACCTTCTCGATGAAAACCGCTTCGGCCCGTGCAATGTCCTCGATCGTCTGGCCGGGCATCGGTTCAGGCAGGAAGCCGATGAAGTAACAGGGATGACCGGCCTTCATGGCAACGCCGATTTCGCTGTCGGCCTTGAAGCCGCCGATTCCGGGTCCGTGCCCCGCGCGGGGATCGACCACGACGAATGGACGGCGCTTCAAATCGATTTCAACTCCGCTGGGGGGAGTGATACGCACCAGTCCATAGTTCACCGGCCGCTTAAGGTTCCTTCCGTCGACGATCAGCTCGACGTCGTAGTCGAGGACATGAGGCGCCGTTTCGGCCAGATGTTCGCAGTATTGAACGCCGCGCTGGCGCATGACATCCAGGAACAGGACGTTGCGTTGCCCGGTGTCCACCAGATACTCCAAGGCAGATGCAAAAATCCCGGGCAATTCGGGGCCCGAAACTGCCGGCTTGTCGGTTGACATGCTCAAATCTCTCACTCCTTGCAGCCCGCGCATCAGGATTGCGCGTGGGCGGAGGAGACCTTTGATATAGGTCAAGCAAAGGGTTTCTTCTTAGAGAGGTATCGGCGTCCGCGCGTCGGATCCGCGCACAAGCAGAAGTCGATGAAGCAATGTGACGCCCGAAGAAAAGCGTAAGGTGTTGCGCTTGCGCCTAGGCTTCGGCGGCGACCTTCTCCGCCTCTAGCGGGTCAGCCGTGGCCTGACCCTCACGAATCCAGGCCGTCATCAATTCCCAAGCCACCGCAAGGATAATGGGCCCGATAAACAGGCCGACGATGCCGTGAGCAATCGTTCCGCCGAGCACACCGATGAAGATAACCAGCATAGGTGTATTCAGACCGCGCCCCATGAGCATCGGTTTCAAGACATTGTCGGCCAGACCGACGACCAGCAAATAGATCGTGATCAGGAGCGCGGCCATGAAATCCTTGCTCGTCCATATCCAGATGATCACGGGAATAATAACGACCGCCGACCCGATCTGCATGATTCCGAGAACCAGCACGGCGAAAGCAAGCGCGCCGGCGCTAGCAACGCCGGCAAGTTTCAATCCGATTCCAGCCAGCAGCGATTGAAGAATAGCGACGCCAATTACGCCCTGGGACACCGAGCGTATCGTCGCGCCCGCCAGCGCAACAAAATCCTGGCTTCGCTGCGGCAGGAGGCGAGCCTGAATGCTCCTGGTTGCCGCAACGAGTCGAGGTCCTGTCGGGAAGAGAAAACCGGCGATCACCACCGAGCCGACAAATTTGATTGTGCCGATACCGGCATTGCCGGCAAACGCGAATATTGGACCGGCCAATGGTTTCAAGTGCGGCGCGACCTCGCTCAGAGCAGCCCTGAGATTGGTCGAGGCCTGTTCCCACAAGGCATGAAGCTGTGTCCCAACGATCGGCCAGTCCTTGATGCTGTCGGGAGGGGAAGGAACCATCAGGCTACCAGAGTCGAGCCGCCCGGCGAAACTTCGCAAGCTCTCGATCAAGCCCAGTCCGAGCCAGGTCGCGGGCCCGATGACAATCGCAAGGCCTACGCTCGTTATGATCACTGCCGCGAGCTTCGGCCGATTGCCGAGATGTACCGATAGCCAGTCGTACGCCGGATACAAAGCGACGGTCAGTACCACGCTCCAAGCAAATATGGGAATGAACGGACGAAGCAGGACGAACGACCAATAGACGAGGAAAGCCAGCAGCCCGAGGCGGATCGCCAGCTGGATGATCTCTTCACCCGATCGGCTGTCCCGCAACATTCTTTCACCATATCCGCTCGGCCGAGCAACGATCACCCGTGCTTCGCCGGAGCCGGTTGATTGGCCGTCAATTCTGACATGACATTTGACCTTACCGATGCTTCTCGAACCCCTGGCTTGATCCAGATCAAGCGCCGGTTGTGGGTCGCTGCTGATCTCCCATGAACGTTCTCAGAGCGGACGTCATCCTGTTTCGATGCGAGAACTATCAATCATGCAGAAGGCTACCGACTATTCTGCCATCGAGCGTATTCGCGACGGGCGCATGATCGAAATACGCGCGCTTCGACCGGATGATCGGGAGGACATGCTCGCGGCGATCGGCCGTACCAGCCCTCAATCGCTGCAACGACGCTTTTTCGTGCCGAAGCGCGGTTTCTCAGAAAACGAACTCGCTTTTTTCATGAACATCGATTTCGACAATCATGTCGCGCTCGTCGCACAAATCGATGAAGATGGACGGCTCTCTATCGTCGGAGGTGGACGCTACATCGTTGTCCAGCATGGCCAGGCCGAAATAGCCTTCGTCGTGGTCGATGCGTATCAGGGACAGGGTATCGGATCGGCCCTCATGCGCCATTTGGCGCGCCTGGCGCGCGATGCAGGACTGAAGGAGCTGATCGCGGAGGTCTTGCCCGAGAACACCGCGATGCTGAAAGTGTTCAGCAAATTCGGCTTCCGGCCCGGCTCCAAACGGGAGCCTCAGGTCAGACATCTGACCATGCAGCTTAACTGACCAGGAGGGCGTGCTGCTTTTGGTCGCAGATTTAGTGCGTCGATGCGCTCCCATGTATGGGCGCCAGCAAGTAATGCGTGTGGTTTGGTGGCGAAATGAAACATCTGCTCGAAGAGATCCGCCACAATCCCTTGCTGTGGCTGTTGGCCCTAGTGCCGATCGTTCTCTCCGCACAATTTCTCAGTCCGGAAGCCCACACGCTTCTCTTCCTGCTCTCTGTCGCTGCCATCGTGCCCTTGGCGGCTCTGCTCAGTCGCGCAACCGAATCGGTGGCTTCCAGAACCGGCGACATGATCGGCGGTTTGCTCAATGCCACGTTGGGCAATCTGACAGAACTGCTCATCGCACTGACCGCCTTGCGTGCCGGGCAATACGTTCTGGTGAAGGCCTCCATCGTCGGAGCGATCGTCACCAACGCCTTGTTCATGCTGGGTGCGTCATTCCTGCTCGGCGGCTTCACTCACCATGTGCAGGAGTTCAACCGCAATACCGCGCGCCTTCAGGCAGGCCTGCTTTTCCTAGCAACGATTGCGATGTTGATTCCATCGCTGCTCGCCGAGGCTGACGCCACATCCGCGAATCCGGCGTTTACGCAGTCCCTGAGTGTCGGTCTGTCCATCCTGCTCATCGTCACCTACGCTTTAGGCCTGCTTTTCTCGCTCAAGACGCATCGCGAACTCTTTGCGAGCGTGGCTCACGGCGAGGCCGGTGAACCACAATGGCCATTGCGTTTGGCTCTCATAACGCTTGCAGCCGTCACTGTGCTGGTCGCGTTCGTGAGCGAAGTCTTCGTCGAATCGGTACAACAAGCGGCAGTCGCGCTCGGGATCACGCCCGCTTTTGTCGGAGTCATCATCGTGTCGCTGGTCGGTGGCGCCGCGGAAATGGTCTCGGCGTTTTCTGCCGCGCGTGAGAACAAGCTGGACTTGAGTGTGGGAATTGCGCTTGGAAGCGCGGTTCAGATCGCACTCTTCGTTGCACCCGTGCTTGTGCTCTTCAGCTATGTAATCGGCCCGACACCGATGGACCTGCAGTTCTGGCGAGGCGCGGTCGCGATGACGGTGATTGCGGCTATAACGGCGTCCCTCGTTACCAACAGCGGCCGATCGGCCTGGTTCCTCGGGGCTTTGATCGTTACCGTTTACGTTATCTTCGGCATGACCCTCTACCTGTTGCCACCTCGGACGTAGCAATCGGTTCTGAGACTGTCATTCCAAAGAGGCGACCGGCTGCCGCCGGCCTCGTTTCCGGCCGGCGAAAGCACTATGAAAGGGCATAGTCGTACTTCTGGGCGCGATCAGGTTACGCCTCAGCGGCAGACATACGACCCGTTTACCAGTACGCGGACACAGCCTGTGGCGGCTGCACCTACGGCCGCGCCACCTACTACCGCACGCCGTGTCGTTCGTCGTGCAACGCCTGCGACGCTCGCTGGAGTTGCCGGTCGTCCCACCCTGGCCTGCGCGCTTTCAATTGACAGCGAAAGACCGTCTCTTGGCGACCAGTCTGCCGACCCAAGAGTTCCACACGCGACAACCGCGGCGGCCAAGAATGCCTGCTTAAAGCTGATTCGCCTCATAGCAACCTCCTCTGTTTATCCTGACAACGATAATCATTGAGGACCAGCCGGATTGATCTAGGTCAATGAAGTTCAGTGGCCTGCTGGCGAGATCGCGGCAAGCCAAGGCCCGGGAGCAGGACTTATCTTACTCGCATTCCGTGTGCGAACTGCATAGAGGTCAGGTCCACTTCCGGCTTGGCGTCGCCCTCACCATCAGTCCGCCCGTTAGGCGTCGGTCCCATTTTTTCATAAGAGCTCTTGCCGACGCTGAAACTGACAAGCATCTTGTCGAGCGCGCCTGCAAGCTTGCCAAGATGCGGAAACCGATTATTGCCCCGACCTCGCCGCGAAACCTCTCTTTCGACAAGCGTGACCAGCTTTCCGCCTCGGCCATCCAGAGACGTCGGTTGGCCGGCTCATGCTTTGCGAGTTTCCGGCATAGCGCAGCCCGCGCACTAAACTCCAAATGACTGGTCATCAATACCCCCTGCCTGAGGGTTTGTTTAATCCTGGCAACCTACGACAGTGCCGTTCTCGGGACTATTGCCCTGATGGCCATTGTCCCAACGGGCATGTGATTTTGACTGAGCCAAGTGGCGCAGCCTGTGCCGACACAGCGAACGGTTATCCCAACGATCCCGAAACCGTGGCTCCTCCGATTCCCTTGATCTGTGTCAAGCCTAGCCAAGCTGAAAAGCAGCGACATGCATCGCTACCGTGTTCTATGCATAACGGAGAAACCCATGGAACAGAAATTGAGAAGAGTGACTCTTGCCGCTTCCGCTTTTGCGTTTGCGGCGCTTTTTTCGATCGGCTGGTCGGAGCAGAGTGGCCTCTCGCTATCAATCGAGAAGGCAGAAGCACGGGTCGGCCGTCCGCTGACACCCATGAGCGGTGCGGGCGTCGCGCGCCGCCACTACCGGCGGGCCGCAATCGGCACGGCGGCCGTTGTCGGCGCCACCGCGCCTTACTACACGGGTGCAGGTTATTACGCTGGTGGCCCCAACTACAGTGGTACTGTTCGGGCGGCCAACGCGGCTTACTATGGTGGTTACCCATCCGGGGCACTCGCCGTTGCTGGTGGCCAACCTCACTATGCAGTGCGGGCCTACTACGAGGGCGGCCCCTGGTACGGCTACAGTGGGTGGGATGACTACGCGGCGCGTAACTCCCTCAGGTGCACGCCCGGCACCATGGTCAAGCTTGACGACGGCCTGATGCACGTCTGTCAGTAAGCATCGGGAGGCAAAACGAGGCGGCTCAAAAGCCGCCTCGGAAACCCTCGTCACGATGATGGGTTTGCAAAAAATTGAGATCACATCGCCTGCTCGGCCGAGTGTTGCAAGCCGACCGGAATAGCGACCTCAAAAATGGAGCCGTCGGAGTCAGACTTGACGAGCCGCAATTTGCCTCCGTGGCTTTCGACCACGGTAAAACAGATAGCGAGCCCCAATCCTGTGCCGCCGGATTTTGTCGTAAAGAACGGATCGAATATGCGCTCTCGATCCTCGATGGGAATTCCGGGTCCGGAGTCTTGGACCGACAGCAATACGGTTGAGTGACCGTCGAAACTCGTTGTGAGCCGCAGACGTCGTGCTTCAGGGACTACGGAGCTCATTGCGTCGATAGCGTTTTTGACGAGGTTCAAGAGGACTTGCTGGAGTTGCGTGCCATCCAGATGCACCTCGGGAAGGTTGCCCTGGAACTCTGTAGCGATGGATACTTCGTTGATTTCGAAGGTCGTATTGCAACAATCTTAGTACTAGCCGAGCAACATCCTCAACGTGTGCCAGCGCACTTCGGTCAGTCGTCTTTTTCGTCAGTTCGCGCATGCTCGAAATGATTGCACCCGCGCGATAGCTTTCGGCCTCTATGTCACTAAGGATGTCGTCCATTTCTTCCAGTTCTGGAGGGTTCGAACGCAGCTTGCTGAGGGCTGTACTGGCGTTAAGTGCGATAGCTCCCAACGGCGTCCTCAGCTCGTGGGCGACAGCGGCCGTGACAGCGTCCACGCTCAAAAGCCGGTTAGCGCGTTCGCGTCGTTGCAAAATGATGGCGCTGGCGAGGCGTGAATAGAGAAACATTGTTTCGATGAGCAACACGCTCAGCAACATGCAACTGCCGATCAGAACGAAGCAACGAGCCGCGTACCAACCGATGGAAAATCTTACCGAACTGGCCATGGCAGCTACCAGGAAGTTTGGCGTCCAGGCGAGCAAAGTCACCATCAACCATAAATCGAGGATCGTGCGTCTGCGAGCGAACAACACGGCGAGCACCGTAGCGCCCCACAGCCAAAGCGCAGCGTTGATCTGATTGGCAAACCGCGTCTGTAACGTGACGTTGGCGATATAGAGGCTCGGGAGATAGTCCGCTTTCGTTGTCACGATCCAAGTCAATCCAGCTGTCACAGCAAGTACGCAGGCGACGGTGGTTCCGACACGGATCATTGTCGATCTGCCCGGCAGCGTGGTCACTCCAGTCGAATCCTTGGAGAGCGCATAGATCAGGATCGCGGTCGGAAACGTCGTGTGCCAAAGCACGAAGAACCAACCTGGAGTGTTTAATTCATCACCGATCAGACCAGCTGGCGCGTACGCGCCGGGAAAGGCCAGCGTCTGCAACAACGCAAACGAGCCGCTGAATATGTAACCGCTTGCGAGCGCGAGAAGGGCGCGCTGAGGCTGGATCGAGAATTGAGCAAACAGAAGGGTTGCCGTAATAAAATCGACAACGCTCAAGACAGTCTGCAAAACCGGAATGAAGGCATCAACTCGGGCCACCTGTATGCTCGCGAACGGTGCGATAGCAGCCGCCGCGACGATCAAAAGGATGATGATGCCGACGGCTACCGCCCTTTGCCGTCCGGTTGCCGGCATCGTTGCGATAATTAATGGGAAATCTTGCCCCTCTTTTTGAACAGCGTCGGTCGCGGCCTCCGGCAATGAGGCCTTTCTAGAATCCGCTTGGTAAACTTGCGCCGATTTCATCGCTGCGGTCCCGAGGCGTTAAGGCAATTCTATCGATTCAGGCTGGCCGAATGGAAGGGCACTGTAATCCTCGAATAGCAGCCAGGACGGCCGGCTGTGTCGCACTCCGACGTGCTGAATGAGACCGCTTCTCCTCTAGAGGCTGATCTACTTGGCTTGACATAGATCAATCGTCGTAAAGCCGGCACTCCAATGATTGCGTAGCTCGAAGCAACCGCGACAGTTCTGGATCGATCGCTGGCGCCGGGGCAACCAATCGTATACCGCCGGGAGATGCACCATGAAGGCAAGCGCAGCTCTAAGAAAGGAAGTTGACGCCGGAGATTGCTGGAAAGGCTTTCGGCCCGGAGATTGGGCTACTTCCATCAGCGTTCGCGATTTCATCGTCCGGAACGTCACGCCTTACAACGGGAATGAGGACTTTCTCGCGGCGCCGTCGCAGCGCACAAAGGCCGTCTGGGCAAAGCTGCAGCCGTACTTCGCGGACGAAAGGAAGAAGGGCGTGCTTGCGGTCGATGCAAAAACTCCCTCGACGCTGCTGGCCCACAAGGCCGGCTATATCGATCGCGACAACGAAATCATCGTAGGCCTTCAAACGGACCAGCCCTTCAAGCGGGCGATCTTCCCGTTCGGAGGCCTGCGCATGGTCGAGGCAGGCCTGAAGGCAGCGGGCTTCGATCCCGATCCGGCGGTGCACGAAACTTTCACGAAATATCGAAAATCGCACAATGACGGCGTGTTCGACGCCTATACGCCGGAAATCATGAATTGCCGAAGGTCCGGCATCATCACCGGTCTTCCGGATGCCTACGGGCGCGGCCGCATCATCGGCGACTATCGGCGAGTGGCTCTTTACGGGCTCGATCGGCTGCTTGAGGTCAAGCGCGAGGAACGGGCGCAGATCGACGACATGTGGCCGACCGACGAGATCATTCGGCATGCGCGAAGAACTGTCCGAGCAAATGCGCGCGCTCGAGGACCTGGCCTCGATGGCAAAGCTCTACGGTTGCGACATATCGAAGCCAGCCTCGAATGCCCAGGAAGCATTTCAGTGGACCTATTTCGCCTATCTGGGCGCGATCAAGGAAGCCAACGGCGCGGCGATGTCGATCGGCCGCATCTCGAGCTTCCTCGACATCTACATCGAGCGCGACCTCAAGGAAGGCGTTCTGGACGAAGCCGAGCGCAGGAGCTTTGGGACCAGTTGGTGCAGAAGCTTCGCATCGTCCGCTTCCTCCGCACGCCCGACTATGACGCGCTGTTCAGCGGCGATCCCTATTGGGCAACCGAATGCGTCGGCGGCATGGATCTGGATGGACGCGCTCTGGTGACCAAGAGCAGCTATCGGATGCTGCACACCCTTTACAATCTCGGTCCGGCGCCCGAGCCGAACATCACGGTGCTCTGGTCGAACCACATGCCGGCCGGCGTTCAAGCGCTACTGCGTCAAGGTCAGCCGCGACACGTCCTCGCTGCAATACGAGAACGACGATCTGATGCGGCCGTTCTGGGGCGACGACTACGGCATCGCCTGCTGCGTCTCGGCGATGCGGCTCGGCAAGCAGATGCAGTTCTTCGGCGCCCGCGTCAACCTCGCCAAGGCGCTGCTCTACGCCATCAATGGCGGCCGCGACGAGGTATCCGGCGAACAGGTCGCGCCCCAGACACTGCCGGTCGTCGGCGATTTCCTCGACTACGACGACGTCATGGCCAAGTTCGACACCACGATGGAATGGCTCGCCCGCACCTACGTGCATGCGATGAACTGCATCCACTACATGCACGACAAGTACTTCTACGAACGCCTGGAGATGGCGCTTCACGATCGCGACATCCTGCGAACGATGGCGTTCGGGATCGCCGGCCTTTCGGTGGTTGCCGACAGCCTGAGCGCGATCAAGTACGGAAAGATTCGCGTCACGCGCGACGCAGACCGGACTGGTCGTCGACTATCAAAACGAGGGCAACAACGCCACGCCCCAATTCGGCAACAACGACGATCGCGTCGATGAAATTGCGTCGGACATCGTCACCAGCTTCATGGAAAAGATCCGCAAGCATCCGACCTATCGAAACGCGACGCACACCCAAAGCGTGCTCACCATCACCTCCAACGTCGTCTACGGCAAGGCGACCGGAAATACCCCCGACGGCCGCCGGAAGGGCGAGCCGTTCGGACCCGGCGCCAATCCGATGCACGGCCGCGACAGCCACGGCTGGCTCGCGTCCTGCCTGTCGGTCGCGAAGCTCCCCTACAAGGATGCGCAGGACGGCATCAGCTACACCGTGTCGGTCGCTCCGCAGAAGGCGCATCTGTCCGAAAGCCAAGCTTGTGGACGAAGCGGTCAAGGCCTTCGACGTCTATTTCGATCGCGGCGGCTTCCACATGAACCTGAACGTGATCGACAAGGAGACGCTCGAGGACGCGATGAAGAATCCGGACAAATATCCGCAACTCACGATCCGCGTGTCGGGCTATGCCGTGAACTTCGTCCGCCTGACGCCGGAGCAGCAGAGGGACGTGATCAGCCGTACCTTCCACGGCCAGATCTGAGCGGAGGTCGCGCGATGTCGACGGTGCAGCCGCTTGAATCCGGAAGTCGTTATGACCTCCGGGTGGGATTTCGCCCGACGCTCCCGATGAAGACAAGATCAAGGACGAGGAAGGCTCGTTCGGGTATTGCCATTCCTACGAGACCTCGTCGCGATACGATGGACCGGGTCTGCGTGTCGTCCTGTTCGTCTCGGGATGCCTGCTGCGCTGTACCTACTGCCACAATCCGGACACCTGGCATCTGAAGGACGGCACCTACGTCTCGGTCGATCAGGTGCTCCGTCGCCTCGGCGACTTCGCGCCCGCAATTCGTCGACCTTGGTGGCGGCCTGACGATATCGGGCGGCGAGCCGATGGTGCAGCTCGCCTTCACCCGGCGAATATTTGCCGGCGCCAAGGAGATGGGCCTGCACACGGCGATCCAGACGTTCGGGATTTCTGGGCGATCGCGCGGACGAGTTGTACCTGTCGGCGATCGATCTTGTTCTGCTCGACATCAAGAGCTCGGATCCCGACACCTATCGCCGAGTGACCGGCCGCGACCTGGCGCCGACGCTGCGCTTCGCGGAGCGCCTTGCTTCGCTATCCAAGCCGGTCTGGGTCCGGTTCACGCTCGTTCCCGGCGAAACCGACGATCCCGCCAATGTCGACGGCATCGCCCGATTCGTCGCGCCCATGAAGAACGTCGAATGGGTCGAGGTGCAGCCGTTCCATCAGATGGGTGCAGTTCAAGTGGAAGGCGATCGGACCTCGAATACAAGCTCCTCGATACTCGCGCCGCCGAGCCGGGATCTGGTGAATCGGGTAATCGAGCAGTTCCGAGCCGCCGGCTGTCAGGCGCGCTGACCGAATCGAAGTCGATCGGGGGAGATCAGACATGTTGGACCTTGCTCGCGATATCATCGGAAGCCAGCCGATATTGACGGCATTTCTCGCGATCGGACTGGGCTACCTGGTTGGCCAGATCAGCATCGGCGGATTTTCGCTCGGCGTCGGTGCCGTTCTCTTTGTCGGCCTTGCCATCGGCGCGTTCGCACCAAAAGCCCAGATCACCGGGCCGATCGGCCTGACGGGCCTGATCATGTTCCTTTACGGCATTGGCATTCTCTACGGCCGTCAATTCTTCGAGGGCATGGTAGGCGTCGGGCAGAAGTACAATCTGCTGGCGCTGGTCGCCTGCCTGGCGGGCTTGTTCGTTGCACTCGGCCTCGGGCACATCTTCGGCATCAAGATCGGACATACGCTGGGCATTTACGCCGGATCGATGACGAGCACCGCGACGCTTCAGGCAGCGCTTGACGTCATCAAGAACAAGGATCCGTCGATCGGCTACTCGATCGCGTATCCGTTCGGCGTCATCGGTCCGATTCTCTGCATCTACTTCATGACGCGTATCGTGCAAGCCTAAATTCCCGGCGAAGGCGCAGCGCTTCCACATGGGAGAGATTTCGATCGGCGAAGGCTTTTCCGGTCGGCGGCTTCGACGAGCTGACTGCCGAAGCTGCTGAGCGGCCTGCAGGTGACCATGGTTCGAAAGGGCGAGCACAATTTCGTTCCGACCGACGATACCGTGCTGTCCGCCGGCGACGCCGTCCTGGTCGTTGCCGAAAGCAACGAAGCGATCGCGAAAGCGGCCGCTCGGCTCGGGAAACTGGAACCTGGCCGGTTGGCCAGCGACCGCGCCGACCTCGACTACATCCGGGTCTTCGTCGGAAAGGCCAGCGTGGTCGGCGTCCCGCTTGCTCGGCTTCCGATGCCGGCCGGCTATCCAACCCACCTGCTGCACGTTCGGCGTTACGACGCCGACCTGGTCCCGGCCCCCGACCTGATGCTCGAATTCGGCGATCGCGTCGGCGTGCTGACGCCTCCCGACCGGAAAGAGGAAATCCGTCGCCACTTCGGCGACACCGTCAAGGCGGCCGCCGAATTCAGCTACGTATCGCTTGGGATCGGGATGGTGCTCGGCGTCCTGCTCGGGCTTATTCCAATTCCCATTCCCGGTGTGGGCATCGTGACGCTCGGCATCGGCGGCGGACCACTGATCGTCGCGCTTATCCTTGGCAAATTGCGACGCACGGGCCCCTTGCTTTGGACGATGCCGTTGCCGGCAAATATCGTGCTACGAAATTTCGGCCTTGCGATGTTCCTCGCCACCGTCGGCGTCAACGCCGGACAGCCTTTCGTCCGTACCGTCGCGGAATCCGGGTTGACGATGCTGTTCATCGGCGTCGCAGTTCTCTTGACGACCGTGTTCATCGTCTTGCTGGCCGGCCACTACTCTGCTGAAGATTCCGTACGACGACCTCGTTGGCGTCGCGTCTGGCGCGACAGGAAATCCCGCCATTCTTGTCTACTCGACCAAGATGGCGCCGACCGAACGTCCCGATATTGGGTATGCCATGATCTTCCCCTCGATGACGCTCGTGAAGGTAATCGCGGTGCAGATCGTCGGTCTTTTGACGGTTGCGGGTAACGCCGGCTAGCGACGCAGATCAGGCCCGATCATCGGTGAATTCCTATTTCCCTTCGTCCGCCCGGCCGGCGCGGCCGTCTATCATTGGTCCTGACTGGACAAAAGAACCCGCGTAGAGGAGATACAGGATGGCTGACCGAGCATCGGCGCCGCAACCACCCATCTTCAATTTAAACGCTTACAGCCCGGCCGAGATCAAAGAGGCGGTCGAAAAAGTCGGGGTCAAGAAGGCAAATCTTCCTCTTCAAGCCTCTTTCATGCTGGCGATCGTTGCTGGCGGCAGCGTCGGCCTTGGGGCTCTTTATTATACCATTGTCGCCAGCGACGCAGCGCTGAGCTTCGCCAGCATACGCGTGGTCGGCGGACTGGTGTTCTCGCTTGGGCTGGTACTTGTCTTGGTGGGAGGCGCCGAGCTGTTTACAGGTAACAACCTGATCGTAATGGCCTGGGCGAGCGGAAGAGTTTCTACGAGAGAAATGCTGCGCAATTGGGTCATCGTGTATTTCGGCAACCTGGTCGGCTCCCTTGGACTTGTCGTCTTGGTCTTTTTTTCACATCACCTCGACATGAACGGTGGCCGCATCGGGTTGTCGATATTGAATACGGCTGTCGCAAAGATCCAGCCCGACGTTGTGACACTTTTCTTCAAGGGAATTCTGTGCAATGTGCTGGTCTGCTTGGCGGTTTGGCTTGCATATGCAGGCCGGTCGGTCACCGACAAGATTCTGGCTCTGATATTGCCGGTCTCCGCCTTTATAGCGGCCGGCTTCGAGCACTGCGTTGCCAACATGTATTTTCTACCGTTGGCTTGGCTGCTGACCCAGACGGGCAACGTTCCGACTAATTTCGACGCCTCACTTATTTCGATATCTGGAATTATCCATAATCTCGTTCCGGTCACACTAGGCAATATCGTCGGTGGTGCTGGTTTGGTCGGTGCTGTGTACTGGGCCGTCTATCGGGCAGCGTTTGGCACGGCGTATCTGGGCGAGAAATAATAGGCTTAAGCTTCATAATCCGCGCGGCTATATCTATTTCGCGGTCGCCTTCTCCGCGGCAGTGGAGCTCTCGTACTCGCCAGCTAAACTCCGGCCTCGTAGCGCCATGGCCAAGCATTGCCCATCTTCACTGACCATGGAGCGTCAATGCCATTGGGCAACCCGTGGCGTTACCCTGCCGAGCGATCGCGGCGCCGCCTTCCCAAGAAAATCGAAGACCGTCCCGGCGGTTAGACCGGGACGGTGAGTGAGTTATAACGAAACTGGTTGCGGGGATAGGATTTGAACCTATGACCTTCAGGTTATGAGCCTGACGAGCTACCGGGCTGCTCCACCCCGCGATAAACCATTGCGCGCCTTGCGAGAAAACCGATAACCGAAACGGCTCTGGACCGACGCCCAAGGGCGCCGATCGATCCCGTCCGGAGGCTTCCTGAGAAGGCAACCCGGGCCACATGCCCTTGGGTGCGGGCGGTATGTACCAACGCGCATCCGCTTTGGAAAGGGCTGAGCTTCGACTTTTTCAGATTTTGTGACAACCGGATCATGCCAAAAACCCGCTCAAAACGAGCGCTCTTGCCAGAAGTTCCACAAAGGCCCAGCCTTGACGCAACGAACGACCGGGAGGCGCCATGGCGCCGAACCCGGAAATAGGGGGAGACGCGTGACGGACACATTCGATTTCGTGGTGGTGGGTGGCGGTTCCGGCGGCTGCGCGGTCGCGAGCCGTCTTTCCGAGGATCCCGAAGACGTCGGTGGCGCTGCTGGAAGCCGGCGGCAAGGACGACAATTGGGTGGTGACCACGCCCGGCGCGCTGATCCTGATGATCTCCGGCAAGGTCAACAACTGGGCGTTCGACACGGTGCCGCAGGCGGGCCTCCAGGGGCGGATCGGCTATCAGCCGCGCGGCAAGGGGCTCGGCGGCTCGTCCGCGATCAACGCGATGGTCTATATCCGCGGCCACCGACGCGATTACGATCGACTGGGCTTCGCTCGGCAACACCGGCTGGTCCTATGCCGACGTGCTGCCCTACTTCAAACGCTCGGAAGATAATTCCGAACTCGAGCGGCGAATATCACGGCAAGGGCGGCCCGCTGCACGTCACGGGATCGCGATCCGACAATCCGGTGCGGGAGATCTATCTGCAGGCCGCGCGCGAGGCGCAGTTCCGCATCCGCGAGGATTTCAACGGCGAGGAGCAGGAAGGCCTCGGCACCTACCAGGTCACGCAGAAGAACGGCGAGCGCTGGAGCGCGGCGCGCGGCTACATTCACCCCTTCATGGGATCGCGCGCCAATTTGCGCGTCGAGACCAACGCGCACGCCACCCGCATCCTGTTCGAGGGCAAGCGCGCGGTCGGCGTCGAATACCGTCAGGGCAAGGAGACTAAAGCAAATTCGCGCCCGCCGCGAAGTGATCCTTTCCTCCGGCGCGTTCCAGACGCCGCAACTCCTGATGCTGTCCGGCGTCGGCGACAGGCCGCGCTGGCAAAGCACGGCATCGCGACCGCGCATCATCTGCCCGGCGTCGGACAAAACCTGCAGGATCATCCGGACTTTGTGTTCGGCTTCACCTCCGACGCGCCGCACTTCGCCGGACTATCGTTCGGCGGGCATCGCGCGAATCTTCAAGGGCATTGCGCAATACCGGCGCGAGCGGCGCGGACCGATGACGTCGAACGTCGCCGAATGCGGCGGCTTCCTCAAAACCCGCCCCGACCTCGATGTGCCCGACATCCAGCTGCATTTCTGCATGGCGATGGTGGCCGATCATGGCCGCAAGCCGCGCTGGGGCACCGGCTTCTCCTGCCACGTCTGCCTGTTGCGCCCCAAGAGCCGCGGCAGCGTCTGGCTGCAAAGCGCCGATCCGCATGCCGCCGCCCGCGATCGATCCGAATTTCCTGGGCGAGGATGCCGACGTCGACGCCATGGTCGCGGGCTTCAAGATGACAAAACGGCTGCTCGATGCGCCCGCGCTGAAGGCGCTGCAAACCTCCGATGTGTTCACCGCAGGCGTCGAGAGCGACGACGATATTCGAAAAGTCCTGCGCCAGCATGTCGACACCGTCTATCACCCGGTCGGCACCTGCAAGATGGGCGTCAACGATCCGATGGCGGTGGTCGATCCGAAGCTGAAGGTCTACGGCCTCGCAAGGCCTGCGCGTCGTCGATGCCTCGATCATGCCGACCTTGATCGGCGGCAACACCAACGCGCCGACCATCATGATCGGCGAGAAGGCCGCCGACATGATCAAGAGCGAGATGCGGGCGTCGTCATCCTGAGGTGCGAGCCTCTTCGGCGAGCCTCGAAGGATGACGAACGAACAAGCGGCATCCTTCGAGACGCGCGTAGGCGCGCTCCTCAGGATGACGGCAGCGCGCGTAGAAGCAGCCTCAGTTCAGCAAAAACCCGCCATCGACCGTCACCACGCTGCCGGTCATGTAGCGCGATGCGTTGGACGCGAGCAGCGGGATCGCGCCGTCGAGATCGGATTCGGCGCCGACCCGGCGCTGCGGTATCCGTTTTGTCAGTTTCTCGCCGGCCGGCGTCGCCCAGAAATTGTGGTTCATCTCGGTGTCGATATAGCCGGGCGCGAGCGCATTGACGCGGATGCGATTGCCCGCAAGCTCTAGCGCCATCGCCTTCGTCGCCTGCACGATCCCCGCCTTCGAGATCGTGTAGGGCGAGAGAAATTTCATCACGGTGATGCCGAGCACTGAGGCGACATTGACGATGTTGCCTTCCTGCTTGCGCGCGATCATTCGCCGCGCCATCTCGGTCGCCAGGAAATACGCGCCCTTGAGATTGGCGTTGATGACGGCGTCCCAGTCGGCCTCGCTCTGGTCGGTCGACAGCTTCTCGATGGCAATGCCGGCGTTGTTGATCAACACGCTGACCGGGCCAAGGGCTGCCTCCGCGGCATCGAGCGCCTTTCCGAGCGAAGCCACATCCGTGACGTCCATCTGCACGGCGGCGGCGCGACCGCCCTTGCCCCTGATTTCCTCTTCGAGCGCCTCGAGCTTCGCAGTCTGGCGCGCCGCCAGCACCACGGCAGCGCCGTGCGCGGACAGGACGCGCGCGAATTGCCGCCCCAGCCCCTGGGTTGCGCCGGTGATGAGGATGATTTCTTTACGACGTCGAATAGGTCAGACATGACGAAAACTCGAAAGGCGTACGCGCCCATTGATACAGACGATTTTAGCGATCGCAAACCGGTTTCGTTGACCAAGCGCCGGCCACGACGAGCAGGCAGAGAACAAGCTGTCATGAACAGCTTCGATGTCGTGGTCTATCCCGGACTGGTCATTGCCATGGTCACCGGCTTCAACGCCGGACTGCTGCGCAGCGCGGTCACGATCCTGGCCTATCTGATCGCGATGCCGATCGCGGTCTGGGCGATGTCGCTGATCGCGCCGCGAATCGCCGGTGCGGGCGCCTCGCCGCTGACCGCAGAATTCGCTGCTGTTCTTCGGCATGTTTCTGGTCGATCGGCATCGGTGCTTGGAAAGCTGATGCGGATGGCGCTCGACGAGACCATCGGGTCGGAAGCCGGCATCGGCGATCGCCTTGCCGGCGCGGTCGCTTGGCGCGGTGCGCGTCGGCCTGGTCGCGATCACGCTGGTGCTGATTTTCGATCAGCTCGTTCCGGCCGACCGCCAGCCGGCGTTCCTGAACGGCTCGCAGCTGCGGCCGCTGCTGTCGGCGGTCGGGCAAAAGGGTTTCAAGTCGCTGCCGCCCGAGGTCGCGGCCACGATCGATCGCCTGAAGAAAGACCAGCGGATCTAGGCCTCCGCGCTGCCGCAGCCATTACCCTCCCTGATATGCATTTCGGCCGGCGTCGTCCCTTATCAGGGCCGTCCGGGTTGGCTACAGTGGCCGGACTCAGGACGCTTACAAAAAACATCTGACCTAACGGGAGTGAAACAGTGGATCTTGGGATCAAAGGCCGCCGCGCCATCGTTTGCGCATCCAGCAAGGGCCTGGGCCGCGCCTGCGCGATGGCGCTGGCCGCCGAAGGCGTGCATGTCACGCTGACCGCGCGCGGCGCCGAGGCGCTGGCGAAAGACCGCCGACGAAATACGCAAAGCCCATCCCGGCGTCACGGTGACGGAAGTCGCCGGCGACATCACCACGCCGGCCGGCCGCGAGGCCGCGCTGAAGGCCTGTCCCGATCCGGACATCCTGATCAACAATGCCGGCGGCCCGCCGCCCGGCGATTTCCGCAACTGGACCCGCGACGACTGGATCAAGGCGATCGACGCCAACATGCTGACCCCGATCGAGCTGATCAAGGCGACGGTGGACGGCATGATGGCGCGCAAGTTCGGCCGCATCGTCAACATCACCTCCGCCGCGGTGAAGGCGCCGATCGAGGTGCTTGGGCCTGTCCAACGGCGCGCGCGCCGGCCTCACCGGCTTCGTCGCCGGGCTTTCGCGCAAGACCGTGATCAACAACGTCACCATCAACGGCCTGCTGCCGGGCCCGTTCGATACCGACCGCCTGCGCGGCCCGGTCGCGAAGGCGGAGGCCGAGAAGCGCGGCATCACGCGTGGACCAGATGCTGGCGGAACGCGCCAAGACTCAATCCCGCCGGCCGCTTCGGCGATCCCGAGGAATTCGGGCTGGCCTGCGCGTTTCTGTGCGGCGCCAAGGCCGGCTTCATCACCGGGCAGAACATCCTGCTCGACGGCGGCGCATTTCCGGGCACGCTGAATGAAGGCCGTCTGGTACGAGCGAACCGGACGCTGCGCCCGAGGTGCTGACCTTTGGCGAGATGCCGACGCCGGTGGCCGGTCCGGGCGAGGTTCGCGTCCGGCTGGAGGCCTCCGGCGTCAATCCCGCCGATGTCGGCCGCCGCGCCGGCAGCTATCGCGCGATGGAATTTCCGCGCGTGATCCCGAACAGCGATGGCGCCGGCATCGTCGATCAGGTCGGCGACGGCGTCACGCGGCTCCAGGTCGGTCAGCGGGTCTGGCTGTTCAACGGCCAGCGCAACGGCCGCGCCTTCGGCACCGCGGCCGAATATATCGCGCTCGCCGAGCATCTGGTGACGCCGTTGCCGGACGATCTTTCGTTCGCGCCGGCGCCACGCTCGGCATTCCCTGCATGACCGCATGGTGCTGCCTGTTCGGCGATGGACCGATCGCGGGCCAGACCGTGCTGGTCACCGGCGGCGCCGGCGCGGTCGGCCACTATGCCGTGCAACTGGCGAAATGGGGCGGCGCGCGCGTGATCGCGACCGTCAGTTCGGCGGCCAAGGCCGAGCAGGCGCGGCTGGCCGGCGCCGATCTCGTGATCAACTACAGGACCGAGGACGTGGTCGCCAAGGCGCTGGCCTTCACCGGGCAGCGCGGCGTCGATCGCGTCGTCGATGTCGATTTCGGCGGCAATATCGCAACCACGCTGAAACTGATGGCGATGAATTCGACCATCGCGGTCTATGCCACCAACGGCAATCGCAACCCCGTGCTGCCGATGCGCGAACTGATGGAGAAATGCATCGCGCTGCGCGCGCTGGTGCTGTTCGCGCTGCCGCCGCCCTTGCTTGCGGCGGCGCAGGCCGATATCTCGAAATGGCTCGCGGCGGGCCCGCGCATTCACAACATCGCCGCGCAATTTGCGCTGTCGGAGACCGCGCAGGCGCATCTCGCGGTGGAGAAAGGCGACAAGCTCGGCACCGTCATCGTCGACTGCGCGCGGTAACGAAGGGGAACGCCGGATGCACTGGAATGTGGGCAAGGTCAAAATCACCAAAATCGTCGAACTGGAGACGATCGGCAGCACGCGGTTTATCCTGCCTTTGGCCACCAACGAAGAAATCCGGAAACTGCCCTGGCTGATTCCCGCATTTCGCGACCGAGGAAGGCCGGCTCAAAATGTCGATCCACTCGCTGGTGGTGGAGACGCCGTCGCGCCGGATCGTGGTCGACACCGGGCTCGGCAACGACAAGGAAGGCCGCAACGTGCCGACCTGGAACAACCGCAAAGACGCCGTTCCTCGAAACCATGACGCGCGGCCGGCTTTCCGCCTGACAGCATCGACACCGTGCTGTGCACCCATCTGCATGTCGACCATGTCGGCTGGAACACGAAACTGGTCGGCGGCCAATGGGTGCCGACCTTCGCCAATGCGCGCTATGTGTTCGGCAAGACCGAATATGAGCACTGGCGCGACCACAGCGACGAGCCCGACAAGGCGGCGGTGTTCAACGATTCCGTGAAGCCGATCGTCGATGCCGGCAAGGCCGACCTCGTCGCCAGCGACGCCAGGCTGTGCGACGAAATCACCCTGATCCCGACGCCCGGCCACAGCCCGGGCCATATGAGCATGCACATCCAATCGGACGGCGAAGAAGGCCTGCTCACCGGCGACGTCGCCCATCATCCCTGCCAGATGGCGCATCTCGACTGGTCGTCGACCGCCGATTCCGACCCGGTGCAATCGGCGGTGACGCGGCGCGAATTGTTCTCGCGCTTTGCCGATACGCCGACGCTGGTGATCGGCGGACATTTCAACGCCGGCCACATCAAGCGCGACGGCGATGCCTTCAAATTCATCGTTTAGGGCGCGATCGCGAACATTCATGCCAATGCAGCAGCCTGCAATGCGGCGCAGTCAGCAGTTGAATTTCCGCCGCGCGCTGTTCCATGAAGCATCCAAGCAACCAAAACCCTCCAGGGAGTGATGAAAAATGAAGCTTGTTCGTTACGGGGCCATTGGCCAGGAAAAGCCCGGCCTGATCGATAAATCCGGCCAATTGCGCGATCTGTCGGCGCATGTGAAGGACCTCGACGGCGAGGCCTATGCGCCGGCCTCGCTGGCCAAGCTCGCCGGCCTCGATACCGCCAAGCTTCCCGCCGTCAGCGGCAAGCCGCGGATCGGCGCGCCGGTCACCGGCATCTCGAAATTCGTCGCCATCGGCCTGAACTATGTCGACCATGCCAAGGAAACCGGCAATCCGATTCCGGCCGAGCCGATCTTCTTCCTGAAGGCCAACACCGCCCTGTCAGCGGCCCGAACGACCCGGTCGAGAAGCCGCGCGGCTCGACCAAGCTCGACTGGGAAGTCGAAATCGCCGCCATCATCGGCACCCGCGCCAAATACGTCTCCGAGGCCGACGCGCTCAATCACGTCGCCGGCTACTGCGTCTGCAACGACGTGTCCGAGCGCAATTTCCAGATCGAGCGTCTGGGCCAATGGACCAAGGGCAAGTCGCACGACACCTTCGGCCCGCTCGGCCCGTGGCTGGTCACCAAGGACGAGATCGCCGGACGTGCAGAAGCTGTCGATGTGGCTCGACGTCAACGGCAAGCGCCGCCAGACCGGATCGACCTCGACCATGATCTTCACCATGGCGAAGTGCATTTCCTACGTCTCGCAATTCCTGACGCTGCTGCCCGGCGACATCGTCACCACGGGCACGCCGCCCGGCGTCGGCACCGGCATGAAGCCGCCGAAATTCCTCAATGTCGGCGACGTCGTCACGCTCGGCATCGAAGGGCTCGGCGAACAGCGGCAGGAAATCGTCGCGGCGTGAGCTGACGCCAGTCGTCCTGCCGCGCGCCATCGTCATTGCGAGCGAACGCGAAGCATATGCCACGACGACCTGACCAACGACTTGGATTGCTTCGGCGACGTGCATCGCCCCTCGCAATGACGGGCAGCTTCCATTTGCTTTTAAGGATACTCACCATGAAACTCACCTTCTCCCCCGCCTCGCCCTTTGCCCGCAAGGTGCGCATTGCCGCGATCGAGCTCGGCCTGATCGACAAAATCGAATTCGTGCCGGCCACGGTGGTGCCGGGCCAGCCCAACGACGAATATTCGCAGCATCAACCCGCTGAAGAAGCTGCCGGTGCTGATCCTCGACAATGGCGACGTCATCCTCGATTCCTATGTCATCGTCGAATATCTCGACGAACTCGCCGGCGGCGGCAAGCTCGATTCCGGCGTCCGGGCCGACGCGCTGGAAGGTCAAGAGCGATCATTCGCTGCTGCAGGGCATGCTCGATTCGATGCTGCTGTGCCGCTACGAGAAGATGGTGCGGCCGCAGGGCCTGCACTGGCAGGCCTGGTCCGACGATCACTGGAACCGGGCCTGGAACGGCATGGCGCGCTTCGAGAAGCACGCCGGACGTGCTGTCGCGGCCGCTCGATATCGCGCAGATCGCGCTCGTCTGCGTGCTCGGCTATGCCGATTTCCGCTTTGCCGATTGCGGCTGGCGCAAGGCCTATCCGAAGCTCGATGCCTTCCACGAAAAAATGCTGGCGCGGCCGTCGGTCAAGATCTCGGTGCCGCCGCCGGCGTAACCGGAGCAGGGAGTTGCCATGAGCCTCAAATTCACCGTCGGCGATCTCACCATCCATCGCATCATCGAGCAGGAAACCACCTTCCTGCCGGCGCTGGAGTTGCTGCCCGGCCTGACGCCGGAGCTGCTGGCCGAGAACCGGTCGTGGATGCGAAAGGCCGGCGCGATCGACGACAACGACGTGCTGATCCTGTGTTTCCAGTCCTACATCGTGAAGACGCCGCATCACACCATTCTGGTCGACAGCTGCATCGGCAACGACAAGCCGCGGCCGCTGCGCCCGAAATGGAACATGAAGACCGACGACACCTATATGCGCGCGCTGGCGGCGGCGGGCTTTTCGGTCGGCGACATCGATTTCGTGATGTGCACGCATCTGCATGTCGATCACGTCGGCTGGAACACGCGGCTGGAAAACGGCCGCTGGGTGCCGACCTTTCCGAACGCGCGCTACGTGTTCGGCAAGACCGAATTCGATTACTGGACCGAGCAGAACGCGAAGGCGACGGTGCCGCCGTTCGCCGACAGCGTGCTGCCGATCGTCGAAGCCAACAAGGCCGAGATCGTGCGCAACGATTATCAGATCGGCGATCACGTCCGCATCCTGCCGACGCCGGGCCACACGCCGGGACATGTCGCCTTCACCTTCGGCCGCGGCAAGGACGACGCCGTGTTCAGCGGCGACCTGATGCATTCGCCGCTGCAGACGCGCTATCCGGAACTGTCGGCGAAATTCGACGTCGATCCAGGCGCAGGCCGCGGTGACGCGGCGCAATTTCCTGGAGCGCTATTGCGACACCGACACGCTGTGCTGCACCGCGCATTTCCCCTCGCCCTCGACGGGAAAAATCCGCCGCCGGGGCAACGGATTTTCCTGCGAAGCGGTGGCGGCGAGCTAAGGTGCTCGATTTCACCTCGCCCCGCTTGCGGGAGAGGTCGGATTGCAGCGGGTCGGGTGAAGCGCTACCCGATGTAACTCCGCAACCCGGGTGAGCGCGACCTCTCCCGCCGGGAGGGAGCGCTGCAGCGCCTCCGTAACGACGCAGAGGAGCTCAGTCGAACAGGCTCGGCGTGTGATTGACGACCGCGCCTTCGATCGCCAGCATCTTCAGCTTGGTCACGACGCCGCCATTGGCGGAAAATCCGCCGGGCTTGCCGCCGGCGGCGAGCACGCGGTGGCAGGGCACCACGATCGGACAGGGATTGCGCCCGAGCGCCTGGCCGACGTCGCGCGACAGCTCGACGCCGCCGAGCCGTTTGGCGATATCGCCATAGGTCAGCGTCTTGCCCGGCGGAATGGTGCGCGCGATGTCGTAGACGCCGCGGTTGAATTCCGGCACGCCGTCGAGATCGAGCACGACGTCGGTGAGATCGTTCGGCTTGCCCGCGAGCAATTCGACGATCCCGTCGATCGCGCGCTTGCACCTCGGCGGGCGGCGGCGCTTCCGCGATGTCGCCATAGCGCTGGCGGATGCGGGCGCGGGTCTTGTCCTCGCTGCCCATCGGCAACTGCACCGCGTTGATGCCGCGCGGGCCCCACGCGATGCCGCAGCGGCCGATCGCGGTGTCGAATATTGCAAAATGCTGTGTCCGGTCATGGCTGGCTCCAACTCTTCGGCTCCATGGTGTGAGCTTGATGCTGGCCTGGAATCTAGGCTTGGAGAATGTTGCGATCCACCCGGATTCCGGGGAAATCTCGGCGGCATTCCACAGCTTTCCGAGCGCGCAACCTCGGCCTCCGGCATGCCCGCCTATCCGTTTCACGAGGCCCTCGCTCGATTCCCCGAGCCTCATGCAAACCCTTCGCGTCAACGGCTACGACATGGCCTATCTCGAGGTCGGCGACAGGGCCCGCCGCTGGTCTGCGTGCACGGCTCGCTGTGCGATTTCCGGATCTGGTCGGCGGTGCTCGGGCCGCTGACCGAAACAGCATCGCGTGATCGCGGTGTCGCTTGCGGCACTTCTTTCCCGAGCACTGGGACGGCGTCGGCGACACCTATTCGATCGCGCAGCATGTCGCCGACGTGATCGCCTTCATCGAGCAGCTCGAACGCGAGGCCGGTGGACCTGATGGGGCATTCCCGCGGCGGCCACATCTCGTTCCGCGTCGCGCAGCAGCGGCCCGATCTGTTGCGCAAGCTGATCCTGGCCGAGCCCGGCGGCGAACTCGACGCCACGCTCGATCCGGCGTTCGAAGCCCGGCCCCTCGCCGCTCGCGGCGCGGATCGCGGCCGCGGCCGAGAAGATCGCGGCCGGCGATGTCGAGGGCGGGCTGACGTTGTTCTTCGATGCGATCGAAGGCCCCGGCGCCTGGGCGCGGCTGCCGGCGACGCCGAAGCAGCTGCTGCGCGACAACGCGTTTACGCTGATCGGGCAGGTCCGCGACAAGCGGCCGCCATTCTCCAAGGCCGACGCGGAAGCGATCCAGACGCCGACGCTGTTCATCGGCGGCGCCAACACCAAGGGCACGCTGCCGCAGGTGCTGCATACGCTGGCGGCGCATGTTGCCGAATTCGAGGACCGCGATGATCCCCAACACCACGCATCCGATGTTCGAACAGGCGCCGCAGAAATTTTGCGAGATCGTGCTGGAGTTTCTGGCCGGCTGGCGCCATGAGATGAACCTTCCGACAACGACTCCGATGCAAACCCTTCGCGTCAACGGATACGACATGGCCTATCTCGAAGTCGGGAACGGCCCGCCGCTGGTCTGCGTGCACGGCACGCTCGGCGACTTCCGCACCTGGTCGGCGGTGATCGGGCCGCTGTCGAAGAAGTATCGCGTGATCTCGGTCAGCCTGCGGCACTTCTTTCCCGAGCACTGGGACGGCGTCGGCGACGATTATCTGATGGCGCAGCATGTCGCCGACGTGATCGGCTTCATCGAGCAGCTCGACGCCGAGGCCGGTGGATCTGATGGGGCATTCGCGCGGCGGGCACATCTCGTTCCGCGTCGCGCAGCAGCGGCCCGAGCTGTTGCGCAAGCTGGTGCTGGCCGAGCCGGGCGGCGAGCTCGATGCCACGCTCGATCCGGCGGCTGCGCCGCCGGTCCCTCGCAGCGCTAGCGGCGCGGATCGCGGCGTCGGCCGAGAAGGTCACGGACGGCGACATCGACGGCGCGCTGCAAGACTGTTCTTCGACGCGATCGACGGCGACGGCGCCTGGGCGCGGCTGCCGGCCGCGCCCAAGCAGCAATTGCGCGACAACGTCTTCACGCTGATCGGGCAGGTCCGGCGAGAACCGCAAGCCTTTCAGCAAGGCCGATGCGCAATCGATCCGGACACCGACGCTTGTTCATCGGCGGCGCCGACACCAAGGGCAGCGCTGCCCGCGGTCGCTGCGCGCGCTGGCCGCCGCATGTTCCCGGCGCGCGAGACCGCGATGATCCCCGGCGCCCGCCACTGGATGTTCGAGCAGGCGCCGCAGGAGTTTTCCGAGATCGTGGCTGGAGTTTCTGGCGGAGTGACTGCCCCGGGGGTCGTTGACCGCCGGTCGGCTCAGAAGCGGGCTTGACCGGCCACCCGCTCTGCCGCTAGTTTCGGAATTCGGAATTCCGTATTCCATACTGGACGCTGGCATGATCCCGCTCGACCCGCTTCCCAACCTGATCGACCAGGTCTATGCGCGGATTCTCGAGGCGATCACCGACCGCACGCTGCCGCCGGGGCATCGCATCCGGCAGAACGAGCTTGCGGAAAAGCTCGGCGTGTCGCGGCAGCCGGTCTCCCACGCGCTGCATCTGCTGCACCGCCAGGGCCTGGTCGCCGAAAGCGGCCGCCAGGGTTTTGAAGTCACGCAGCTCGATCCCGAGCGCATCCGCCAGCTCTACGAGGTGCGCGGCGCGATCGATGCGCTGGCGGCCCGGCTCGCGGCGCGGACGCAGTCAAGGCCGATGCCGCCGGGCGCGCGCAGCTCGAGGCGGCGCTGCGCGCCGGGCGCGCGATCGACGAGAAAACGCCGCTGTCCCGGCTGATCGCGCTCGACGTCGATTTCCACAGCGCGATCTATCGGCTCGCCGGCAATCCGGCGATCGAGGAAATGATCGCGCCGCAATGGCCGCATATGCGCCGCTCGATGGCGACGGTGCTGGCCGAACTCGATTATCGCGCCAGTGCCTGGGCCGAACACGAAACCATCGCCGCGCATGTTCTCGCCGGCGATGCGAAAGCCGCGGAGAGTTGCGGCACTGGCGCATGCGCATGACGCGCCGGACGAATGACGGAAGAGAGATTGAACGCGATCGGACGAGGCGGCGTAGCGCCGTCATTCCGGATGGCCGACGACAGCCCGGATCTCGAGATGCCGATGGCACGCCATGGTTCGACGCTGCGCATCGCCCCGGAATGACGAGAGCATAAACCAAAGGAGGAACCACCATGAAACTGACCCAGCAACAGATCGACGACTTCAACCGCGAGGGCTGGCTGTTCCTGCCCGAATTGTTCAGCCCCGAGGAAGTGGCCCTGCTGGCGCGCGAGGCGGAGGGCATCTACGACACCGACCGCCCGGAGGTGTGGCGCGAGAAGAGCGGCGCGCCGCGCACCGCCTTTGCCGCGCATCTCTACAACGAGGCGTTCGGCCTGCTCGGCGCGCATCCGCGCATGATCGATCCGGTCGAGCAGATCTTCGGCGAGAAGGTCTACATGCACCAGTACAAGATCAACGCCAAATCGGCCTTCACCGGCGACGTCTGGCAGTGGCACCAGGACTACGGCACCTGGAAACGCGACGACGGCATGCCGCGAGCCGCGGGCGATGAACATCGCGATCTTTCTCGACGAGGTGATGCCGATCAACGGCCCGCTTGATGCTGGTGCCGAAGAGCCAGCATGCCGGCGATCTCAAGGCCTCGCACGATCTTGAGACCACCTCGTATCCGCTGTGGACGCTGGACGAGGAAACCGTGACGCGGCTGGTGAAGCAGGGCGGCATTGTCGCGCCGACCGGCAAGGCCGGCGGCATGCTGATGTTCCACGGCAATCTGGTGCACGGCTCGGCCGGCAACATCACGCCCTATCCGCGCAAGATCGTCTATCTGACGCTGAACGCGGTCTCGAATTACATCCGCACCCCGACGCGGCCGGAATACATCGCCCATCGCGACTTCACGCCGATCCAGACCGTGGACGACGACGCGCTGCTGCGGCTTGCGCGCGCGCACCGCGCAGGCGGCGGAGTAGACTTTCATTCGTCATTCCGGGGCGCGCGTGAAACGCGTGAACCCGGAATCTCGCGCCAACAACCTCGGGATTCCGGGTCCACGCGAACACGCGTGTTCCGGAACGACAGGCTGATCCGATCGGACCCCTCCATGAATCTTTATCGTCTCCTCAACGCCCGCCGCGCCGCCGGCAAGCCGGTTCGCGTCGCGCTGATCGGCGCCGGCAAGTTCGGCTCGATGTTCCTGTCGCAGGTGCCGCATACGCCCGGGCTCGAAGTGCCGTCATCGTCGACCTCGATCCGGAGCGCGCCAAGGAGGCCTGCCGCACCGTCGGCTGGGACGCCGAGCGGATCGCCGCAACCACCTTCACCGCCGATGCCGCCAAAGCGACCTCGGCGATATCGACGTGATCGTCGAGGCGACCGGCAATCCCGCCGTCGGCATCAGACATGCCCGCGCGGCGATCGCGGCGGGCAAGCATATCGTGATGGTCAATGTCGAAGCCGACGTGCTGGCGGGGCCGCTGCTCGCGGAGGAAGCGCGCAAGGCGGGCGTGGTCTATTCGCTGGCCTATGGCGACCAGCCGGCGCTGACCGCCGAGATGGTGGACTGGGCACGCGCCACCGGATTCCGCGTCGTCGCCGCCGGCAAAGGCACAAAATACCTGCCGGCCTATCATGACGTGACGCCGGAGGGCGTCTGGCAGCATTACGGGCTGACCGCGGATGAAGCGCAATCGGCCGGCATGAACCCGCAGATGTTCAATTCGTTCCTCGACGGCACCAAGTCGGCCATCGAGATGGCAGCGATCGCCAACGCCACTGGGCTGGAGGTGCCCACCAGCGGACTGTTGTTTCCGCCCTGCGGCGTCGACGATCTGCCGCATGTGATGCGGCCGCGCGACAAGGGCGGCGTGTTGGAGAAATCCGGCGTGGTGGAGGTGGTATCGTCGCTGGAGCGCGACGGGCGTCCGGTGTTTCGCGATCTGCGCTGGGGCGTCTATGTCGTGCTGGAAGCGCCGAACGATTACGCCGCGGATTGTTTCAAGCAATACGGCCTGAAGACCGACGCCAGCGGGCGCTATGCCGCGATGTACAAGCCCTATCATCTGATCGGGCTTGAGCTGAACATCTCGATTCTGTCGGCGGCGCTGCGCCGGGAGCCGACCGGGCAGCCGCACGGTTTTCGCGGCGACGTCGCCTCCGTTGCGAAGCGTGATTTGCGCGCCGGCGAAATGCTCGACGGCGAAGGCGGCTACACGGTGTGGGGCAAATTGATGCCGGCTGCCGCAAGCCTGAAAGCCGGCGCGCTGCCGATCGGACTCGCGCATCGCGTCAAGCTGAAGAACGACGTCGCCCATGGCGCGGTGGTGCGCTGGAGCGACGTCGAGTTCGACGCCAATAACGACACCGTCAAGACGCGCAAGGCGATGGAAGCGGCGTTCGCTAAATAATATTTACGGCAGCAAGCGGCTCGCCCGCGCCTGACCGAACCATTTGCGGAACATCGCCTCGGTATCCATCATCTCGGTGAAGCCGCATTTGTTGATCTTCACCGTCGAGACGATCGAGGGCGGACCCGGTTCGCGGTGCCCATAGCGCATGCTGTAATCGGCATATTGAAACGACAGGCCGACAAATTCCTCCAGATCAGGCGAAAGCAGATTATGCCTGTGGCGCAGCGCTTCCCACGGCGCCATCCAATTCGGATATTCTTTCGCGAGCGACAGCGGCGCCGCGGCGCCCGGCTTCATGCCGAGCGCATCCGCGATCGCCGGCCAGATATTCTCCCAGGTGAAGACGTCGCCATTGGTGACGTTGAAGGCTTCGTTGCGCGCGGCCTCGGTCTCGCCGGACCAGGCGATAGCGCGCGCCAGCAGATCGACATCGACCGCCTGCGTGACCCGCGCGGCGCCACCGGGATAGTCGAGCGCCCCGCCTTGCTCACGCAGCATGGCGGCATAGACGCCGAGCGGCGGGATCAGATCCATCGCGCCGCCCATGGCGAGGCCCACGATCAGCACGGGGCGCAGAATACTCCAATGCCAGGCCTTGCCCTGTTGCACCCCGCGCAGAAAATTTTCCTGCGCCCAATAAAAATTCGGCTGCTCGTACATTTCGGAACGGCCTTCGCGCGCCGGCACAATGAGCGGGCGGACGTGAACACCATAGGCCTTGGTGCCCTGCAATAGCGCCACATGGCGAAGCGATGGCGCGGCCGGCTCGAGTGCTGCCATCAAATTGCGCAACATCAAATCGTTGGTCTTGATCTGCTTGTCGTCGCGCCAGCCGTCGACAAGATTGGGTTGTTCGTAGAGCGCGGCGTAGATCAAATGGGTAGCCCCGCCCAAATCCGTCGCCGCGCGCGAGCACTGCGCGGCATCGGTCAGATCGACGGCAAGGTGGCGCGCGCTGTAGAGCTCGCGCGGCTTTCGCCGCGACAGGGCTATGACTTCGCACCCCTTAACGCCGCCGAAATGCCGCAAGGCGGCGTTGCCCACGAGCCCGGTCGCGCCGGCGACCACCACCTTCTTACCTATCATTCGAGCACCTCCCGGAGCGGTTTTCGTCTGTCATAGCAAATGGCGGCGACCGGCGTCAGTTTGCCGCAACGCACTACGAAGGTGGAAACGGCGGGATGGCGCATCCTGCTTGATTCCCCGCGGCCGATTCGTCATCCTGCGCACGGGCTGAGGCTTGGCCGGCGTCCGTCGGTATCCGGGCATCGGTGACCTGATCAATCTGCCGTCGGCGAACCAAATAAGCGACGTTCAAGATCGCTGTCCCTCGTCGAAAACATCGGCACATACGGAGGGAAGCGCATGAAACGTCGTGATTTCTTGAAAGTCGGTGGCGTCGGCCTTGCCGCGAGCACGGTTGCCGCGCCGGCGATCGCTCAGTCGATGCCGGAGATCAAGTGGCGGCTGGCGGCAAGCTGGCCGAAATCCCTTGATACGCTGTATGGCGGCTGCGAATATTTCTGCAAACGTGTCGCCGAAATCACCGACAACCATTTCCAGATCCAGCCCTTCGCGGCCGGCGAAATCGTCCCCGGTTTGCAGGTGCTCGACGCCGTGTCGAACGGCACAGTCGAGATGGGCAACACTGCGCTTTATTACTACTGGGGCAAGAACGCGGCGTTCACCTTTGGCACCGCGCTGCCGTTCGGGCTCGACACCCGCCAGCACATTTCCTGGCTGCTGTGGGGCGATGGGCAAAACCTGCTCAACGACCTCTTGAAGGAATTCAACTGCACGAGCATTCCAACCGGCTCTACCGGCGCCCAGATGGGCGGCTGGTTCCGGAAGGAAATCAAGTCGATGGAAGATCTGAAAGGGCTCAAATTCCGCGTCGGCGGCTTTGCCGGCACGATCATCGCCAAGGTCGGCGGCGTGCCGCAGCAGATCGCGGGCGGCGACATCTACCCCGCGCTCGAAAAAGGCACTATCGATGCGGCGGAATGGGTCGGCCCCTACGACGACGAGAAGCTCGGCTTCGTGAAGGTGGCGAAGCTTTACTACTATCCGGGCTGGTGGGAAGGCACCGGCCAGGGCCACAACGTCTTCAACCTCGAGAAGTGGAACGCGTTGCCGAAGTACTATCAGGCGGCGGTCGAGAGCGCTTCGCGCGACACCTTTACCTGGGTCACCGGCAAGTACGATTACGTCAACCCGCCGGCATTGAAACGGCTGATTGTCGCCGGCGCGCAACTGCGTCCGTTCCCGCAGGAGGTGCTGGAAGGCTGTTATGCCGCCGCCAACGAGATCTATGCGGAGCTTTCGAAAACCAATCCGCACTTCAACAAGCTGTATACAAGCCTGACCGCTTTCCGGAACGAATCGCTGCCCTGGATGCAGGTGGCGGAATTGAGCTTCGACAGCTTCATGATGCGGATGCGCACGCGCACCTGACGCCTGTGCAAAAGGCGACAGACGCGGAACGCGTTTGCGCGGGATCATGCTCAAACAAGAAAAGCCCCGGAGGATGCTCCGGGGCTTTTTGCTGGGTGTAGTCTCGATCGCGCTACCGCAAGCCTTAGTTCTGGTTCTTAGTTCTGGTCCTCGCCGAGCACGGCGCGAGCTTGTCGTAATATTTGACGACGAGATCGATATTGCCCTTGTTCTCGATCGGCGGCGCCGGCGACTTCAGCGCCTCGTTGAGATCGGCGAGCGCCTCCTTCTTGTCCTTGGCGGACATCTTCTTGTCGGCCTGGACCTGGGCGATCTGCGCCTTGATGACGGCCTCGGTGCCGACATACTTCTTGGTCGCCGGATCGAAGCCGGCGAGCACCAGGCTGATATTGTCGAGACGTTGTTGTACTCGTCGTAGCTGGCAAAGCCGTTCTTCTTGGCGACGCCCTCGAGCTGCGCGGTGACCTTGGGATCCGGCTTGGCGTTCTCCGGCAGCTTCGTCGGTGATCGCGTCCATGTCCTTGCTGCGCCGCCAGCACGCCCTCGATCTGCTTTTCGGTCAGCGCCATCTGCTTCAGCGCCGGTGGCTGTGCGGCCGCTGGGGCGGGCGCCATCTGCGGCTTGGCCTGCGCCAGCGCGCTGTCGGTGGAGAGCACGGCGATCGAGGCCGCGAGACAGGCGATACTCAACGCGGCGGCGGCGGGACGAATGAACTCACGCATGGGGAGTCTCCTCGGTTGGGGGCCGATTCGAATTGTAGGGCAGGTCTGCGTACGGATTTTGAAATGAACGGGCAATGAACTCGGAATTGATCGTGGCGGCCAATCATGGCCGAAAATCGCGCGGCCGGAGCGAA
>CAVQNB010000038.1:0-177500 GCA_963713785.1 uncultured Alphaproteobacteria bacterium | reverse complement strand
TACGCCTATCGGCTTAAGCTTGCTCGTTAAATTAAGTCGCTGGCCCATAATACAAAAGGTACGACGTCACCCAGAACGTATCTTGGGCTCCGTCTGTTTGTAGGTGTCCGGTTTCAGGTCTATTTCACTCCCCTCGTCGGGGTGCTTTTCACCTTTCCCTCACGGTACTGGTTCACTATCGGTCGCTGAGGAGTACTTAGGCTTGGAGGGTGGTCCCCCCGCGTTCAGACAGAATTGCACGTGTTCCGCCTTACTCGAGGACACATCATCGCATTACCCGTACGGGGCTATCACCCTCTGAGGCCCTGCTTTCCTGACAGGTTCCGGTTGTCTTTGATGTGTCACTGGCCTGGTCCGCGTTCGCTCGCCACTACTAACGGAGTCTCTGTTGATGTCCTTTCCTCCAGGTACTTAGATGTTTCAGTTCCCTGGGTTCGCTTAAAACCTCCTATTTTATTCGGAGGTCTCATACCTTCACTTGATAACCGGAAATCCAAAACCTCGCGGCTCTGGCTTCTCGCATCTCTGCTCGAACCCCAAGACACAAGGTCTTGGAGTTCCGGCTATCGAAGGTGGGTTTCCCCATTCGGAAATCCGTGGATCAAAGCTTCTTCGCAGCTCCCCACGGCTTATCGCAGCGTAGCACGTCCTTCATCGCCTCTCAGCGCCAAGGCATCCACCGAACACCCTTAAGGCACTTGATTGCTCTCATTATCAATGTCCACACACTCGGCAGAATGTATGCCGCACACTTGCTGTTTGAGATCGAAACCTCTGACAGCGCGCACCCTCGATGAATGCTGATATGCGGCCGGACACTGATTAGAAAGACCAGCTTGCTTCGTAAGATCGAACCGATAGCGAGGCGGTCAAGCTTCGCTAACAGGATCATTTACAACCCGCTTCATCTTGCGATGACGCGAGCGCCGAAATGACCTGGAGATTGTGATGGGGCGCGCAATTGCTTGCACGATCCAACTCGGATCGATCTCCTCTTTACGATGTCAGAAATCCCGCATGTCGCGTCCGTTAGGACGACGCATGCGAAGTGATGTTTTCGCGGACGTTTTTTGGCGATCAGCCTGTTTGGCGATCAAACCATCTGGTGGAGCCAGACGGGATCGAACCGACGACCTCATGCTTGCAAAGCACGCGCTCTCCCAGCTGAGCTATGGCCCCGTAACCAGAAGACGAATGCTTAACGTCGGCTGTTGAGACGCATCTCTTTTCAAGAGAGAAAACGCGCTCGATCAAAGTGGTGGGCCTGGGAAGACTTGAACTTCCGACCTCACGCTTATCAAGCGCGCGCTCTAACCAACTGAGCTACAAGCCCCTAACGCTTTTCCTTTGCAGATCTTTAAGGATCGGCAGATCAAGGATCGGGAGCATGCGCGCGCGCAGCCGGCTCGCGCCGGATGCGTCAGCACAAGCGCTAAGCCCCTGGCGCGTGTTCGTCCGCGAAGAAAGAGAAACGAAGACGGCGAAATCCCGCCTATGGAGCTCAGCAATCCTGAAATTACTGGCCCCTGATGTTTCTAAAACGATCCGATAGATGAGCGTAAGCTGATCTGAAGGATCATCCTTAGAAAGGAGGTGATCCAGCCGCAGGTTCCCCTACGGCTACCTTGTTACGACTTCACCCCAGTCGCTGACCCTACCGTGGCCGGCTGCCTCCTTGCGGTTAGCGCACCGTCTTCAGGTAAAACCAACTCCCATGGTGTGACGGGCGGTGTGTACAAGGCCCGGGAACGTATTCACCGTGGCGTGCTGATCCACGATTACTAGCGATTCCAACTTCATGGGCTCGAGTTGCAGAGCCCAATCCGAACTGAGACGGCTTTTTGAGATTTGCGAAGGGTTGCCCCTTAGCGTCCCATTGTCACCGCCATTGTAGCACGTGTGTAGCCCAGCCCGTAAGGGCCATGAGGACTTGACGTCATCCCCACCTTCCTCGCGGCTTATCACCGGCAGTCTCCTTAGAGTGCTCAACTGAATGGTAGCAACTAAGGACGGGGGTTGCGCTCGTTGCGGGACTTAACCCAACATCTCACGACACGAGCTGACGACAGCCATGCAGCACCTGTCTCCGGTCCAGCCGAACTGAAGAACTCCGTCTCTGGAGTCCGCGACCGGGATGTCAAGGGCTGGTAAGGTTCTGCGCGTTGCGTCGAATTAAACCACATGCTCCACCGCTTGTGCGGGCCCCCGTCAATTCCTTTGAGTTTTAATCTTGCGACCGTACTCCCCAGGCGGAATGCTTAAAGCGTTAGCTGCGCCACTAGTGAGTAAACCCACTAACGGCTGGCATTCATCGTTTACGGCGTGGACTACCAGGGTATCTAATCCTGTTTGCTCCCCACGCTTTCGTGCCTCAGCGTCAGTATCGGGCCAGTGAGCCGCCTTCGCCACTGGTGTTCTTGCGAATATCTACGAATTTCACCTCTACACTCGCAGTTCCACTCACCTCTCCCGAACTCAAGATCTTCAGTATCAAAGGCAGTTCTGGAGTTGAGCTCCAGGATTTCACCCCTGACTTAAAGACCCGCCTACGCACCCTTTACGCCCAGTGATTCCGAGCAACGCTAGCCCCCTTCGTATTACCGCGGCTGCTGGCACGAAGTTAGCCGGGGCTTATTCTTGCGGTACCGTCATTATCTTCCCGCACAAAAGAGCTTTACAACCCTAGGGCCTTCATCACTCACGCGGCATGGCTGGATCAGGCTTGCGCCCATTGTCCAATATTCCCCACTGCTGCCTCCCGTAGGAGTTTGGGCCGTGTCTCAGTCCCAATGTGGCTGATCATCCTCTCAGACCAGCTACTGATCGTCGCCTTGGTGAGCCGTTACCTCACCAACTAGCTAATCAGACGCGGGCCGATCTTTCGGCGATAAATCTTTCCCCGTAAGGGCTTATCCGGTATTAGCACAAGTTTCCCTGGGTTGTTCCGAACCAAAAGGTACGTTCCCACGCGTTACTCACCCGTCTGCCGCTGACGTATTGCTACGCCCGCTCGACTTGCATGTGTTAAGCCTGCCGCCAGCGTTCGCTCTGAGCCAGGATCAAACTCTCAAGTTGGACTTGAAACTTTGAGCCGGCTGATCACAACGTTTGACGAGGTCCCACCATATTTATTGAACGCGATTCACATCGCGAACAACGATGGTGTAACCTTTTTCAAAACGTGTACCGCCGAAGTCTTTCGTCCAGTCCCGATCAGTGAAAACCGAGGTTTTCAGACAATCGAGACTCGCAAGGACTCCGCCGTCCACGTTTCTCTTTCTTCATCTTCACTTGTCAAACAGCCCGGGATCCGAAGGACCCCTCTCCCCTGGGGGAGTTCCGGAAGACTTCATTCGACGGCAAATGACAACCGATGAAAATCGGCTGTTCAGTCACTCATCTAAATGAGGAGCTTCACGGGCACGAATACATGCCTTGGCCATGGGCCAAGACAGCGCCGCGCTCAGTGGGCGGTTTATAAGCCCGCCCGATCGGCGTTGTCAACGGTTGTTGTCAACAAATCGTCGCAGCGTGCGGCAGAATCCCGCGACGCAAAGAAGTCTCGATTTTAGGGGACTTTACGCCGTACTTGAGCCACAATCCTGCGACGTTCTGACACTTACATAAGCATTGAATCGCCGGGTGCCAGTGGGGGTGCCGGGGTTCACAAGTCAGGGGACGGGCGACCTCAGATGTGCCCGTCGCCTTTTCCTAACCGCTGCGAAACATCGAGAGACCTGCACAGCATAGTTGTTCGCGATTCCGGCCGTTGTTTTGGCCTCTGATTCCCGGGCAGCGATGCGGCTAGCCGTGTTGCCGAATCGCCCCTTTTAAGCGGGGGCGAAAGCTCTAAAGCGCCGGGACGGGCAAAGGTTTTAATCGTATGTTACTGGAACTTGGGGGGACGGTGGGTTGAATCAACGGACGTCACGCGGGGGTGGCTATGGACGCGAGACCGGGATCATCGATCTCGGTCACGAGCCGCCGCTTTCCGTCGATGGCTCCGAGGCCGCGGTGATCGATCGCCGCCGCGTCTCCGTGCAATGGTTTAGCGGTACCATTCTGACTGGTCTATGCGGCGCGGCCCTGATCGGCGGCGCCGTTTTTGCCTCGCTCGACGGCGAGATGACCTTTGCCAGGGTGCCGGAACGGGTCGAGAGCGCGCTGAGGGGCGCGTTCGGCGCCAACGACCGTACTGCGAGCCTTCGAAAGAGCGACCGCCTGCCGCCGCCCGGCGAATCGACCGCCGCGCGCAGCGTGGTTCGGGTCTCCACCGTCACCCGTGTCGGCAACCGCGACGTGATGCGGGTGCGGCCCTTCATCCGCATTTCCGGCAATCTGTCGATGACGACCAGCGATCTGTCCGCCAAGATCCCGCCGTTCAACGCCCAGCGCATGCTGACCGACGTCGGCTCGGCTGCGCCCGCCGCCGCCGACGATCCGAACAATGCCGACGCCGCCGAACCCGACGCCGAGGTTTCGTTCGTCACCAAGGATCTGGCGCCGATCCTGCCCAAAGCCAAGGTCGCAGCCGTGGTCGCGCTCGACGAGGTCTTGATGCGGGTGCGCGATGCCGCGAACTGGCACGGCAACGGCGGCGGGGTGCGTTATGCCGCGCTCGCCAACACCGCCGCTGATGTCACCGGCGCGCAGTCCGACATGAAGCTTGCCTACGCCACGGAAAGCGCTGCCTCCGATCCCTATGCTGGTTTTGAAACCCGGGTGGTTCCGGAAAACGTGACGCTGCTGCCGAAGACCAAGGAGCAGGCGACCGGCGGCAATTCGTCCGGCGAGCGCGTCCACCCCGTCAAGAAGGGCGATACCGTCATTTCGATCCTGAAGGAACAGGGTGCGACCCAGGAAGAGGCCAAGGCCATTGCAGCCACCCTTGGCGCCCGCGGCCGCGACGGCGGATTGAAGGAAGGCGAGAAGCTGCGCATCCTGATGGCGCCGTCAGGCCCCGCTCCCGGCGCGCGGCTGCAGCCCTACCGTGTGATCGTCGCCAACGATGCTGCGGTCGAGGCGGTTGCCGCGCTGTCCGATCTCGGCAAATACGTCGCAGTCGACGTGCAGAGCATGAACACCGTCACCGACACTGCCGACAACAAGAGCAGCGATGACGATGAAGATGACGATGGCAGCGGCGTCCGGCTCTATCAGAGCATCTACGAGACCGCGATGCGCAACAAGGTGCCGGCTCCCGTCATCGAAGACATGATCCGGATCTATTCCTACGACGTCGACTTCCAGCGCAAGGTGCAGCCCGGCAATTCCTTCGACGTGTTCTACGCCGGCGAGGACGAAGGCTCATCCATCACCGAGAAGAGCGAGGTGCTGTTTGCCTCCCTCACGGTGGGCGGCGAGACCAAGAAATACTACCGCTTCCAGACCCCCGACGACGCGGTCGTCGACTACTACGACGAGACCGGCAAGAGCGCGAAGAAGTTTCTGGTCCGCAAGCCCGTCAACAACGCGATCATGCGCTCCGGCTTCGGCGGGCGCCGCCATCCGATCCTCGGTTACGTGAAGATGCACACCGGCGTCGACTGGGCCACCGCCTACGGCACGCCGATCTTCGCCTCCGGCAATGGCGTGGTCGAGAAGGTCGGCTGGGAAGGCGGCTACGGCAAATATGTCCGCCTGAAACACAATAACGGCTACGAGACCGCCTATGGCCACATGTCGGCGTTCGCCAAGGGTATGGAAGTCGGCAAGCGGGTGCGCCAGGGCCAGGTGATCGGCTTCGTCGGATCGACCGGCATGTCGACCGGCGCCCACGTCCACTACGAGATCCTGGTCAACGGACGCTTCGTCGATCCGATGCGCATCAAGCTGCCGCGCGGCCGTTCGCTCGAAGGCCCGATGATGGCGAGCTTCGAGAAGGAGCGCGACCGGCTCGACGCGCAGATGTCCGGTCGCGGCGGCGGCGCCCGCATCTCGGACGCCACTGGCGCTCCGCTGCAGGTCACCAACCGCTGACGCACCAACATTTCCCCTCCTCGAACGGCGGCTTAAGCCGCCGGTTAAGCTATCTTTGAGCGGGGCGGGAACCGGTCCGGCAGCTTTACGTTTCACCGCCGTGCGGAACCTTCAACGGAGGGTGAGATGAGACGCCTCACGCGAGACGACGTGATCAAGGCGGTCAGCCCGGCCGATGATGTCACCATCGCCGAGATCATCGGGACCAGCGCGACGGTCGATGAACTGGCCGAGGCCCTGGCCTGGATCGCCAATGACGAGCCGCTGATCAACGCCGGCAAACCGCTACCGAGCGGACGCGTTGGCGAACTGATCGAGATTCTCTCCGAGCTTGAGCCGGAGGAGGACGAGGAAACCGGCCCCGTCGTCAGCCAGGAATGACGGCGAGGATACACCCTGCCGTGAGCGGGTGCATCCTCGTCGAACCTATCCTCAGTGCAGCTTGCGTTTGGGCTGCGGCGCCTCGAATTGGGCGATCTCGGCGGTCTTCGGTGCCTTGCCGTTGAAGGTCAACACGTTGCCTTTCACCGAAATTGCGACGCGATCGCCGTCCTTCACCTCGCCGGCCAGGATCATCTCCGACAATGGATCCTGCAGATAACGCTGGATCACCCGCTTCAGGGGACGCGCGCCATAGGCGGGATCCCAGCCCTTGGTCGCGAGCCAATCGCGCGCGTCGGCGTCGAGCGTGAGCACGATCTTGCGATCCTCCAGCAGCTTTTGCAGCCGGGCGAACTGGATCTCGACGATCCGGCCCATCTCGCTCCTCTGGAGGCGATGGAACAGGATGATCTCGTCGACTCGGTTCAGGAATTCGGGCCGGAAATGCGCGCGCACCAGACCCATGACCTGCTCGCGCACCGCGGAAGTGTCCTCGCCCTCCGGCTGGTTGACCAGAAACTCCGAGCCGATATTCGACGTCATGATGATCAGCGTGTTGCGGAAGTCCACGGTACGGCCCTGGCCGTCGGTCAGGCGACCATCATCCAGCACCTGGAGCAGCACGTTGAATACGTCGGGATGCGCCTTCTCGATCTCGTCGAACAGCACCACCTGATAGGGCCGCCGCCGCACCGCTTCAGTGAGCGCGCCGCCCTCGTCATAACCGACATAGCCCGGGGGCGCGCCGATCAGCCGCGACACCGAGTGCTTCTCCATGTATTCGGACATGTCGAGGCGGACCATCGCGTTCTCGTTGTCGAACAGATATTCCGCCAGCGCCTTGGTAAGCTCGGTCTTGCCGACGCCGGTGGGCCCTAGGAACATGAACGAGCCCATCGGGCGGTTCGGGTCCTGCAGCCCCGCGCGCGAACGGCGCACCGCGGTTGCGACCGCGCGCACCGCTTCGGCCTGGCCGACCACGCGCTTGGCGAGCATGTCTTCCATTTTCAGGAGCTTGTCCTTCTCGCCTTCGAGCATCTTGTCGACGGGAACGCCGGTCCAGCGCGACACCACTTGCGCGATGTGATTGGCGGTGACGGCTTCCTCCATCATCTCGCCGGCGTTTTCCTTGGCCTCGATCTCGGCAAGCCTTTTCTCAAGCTCGGGAATCTTGCCATAGGCGAGCTCGCCCGCGCGCTGGAATTCGCCGCGGCGCTGGGCATTGGCGAGTTCGATGCGCAAGGCATCGAGTTCGCTCTTGAGCTTCTGCGCGTTCGACAGCTTGTTCTTTTCCGCGCTCCATCGCGCCGTCAGCGCCGCCGACTTCTCCTCGAGATCGGCGAGCTCTTTTTCCAGCGTCTGCAGGCGGCTCTTCGAGCCGGCGTCAGTTTCCTTTTTCAAGGCTTCCTGCTCGATCTTGAGCCGGATGATTTCCCGATCCATCGAATCGAGTTCTTCCGGCTTGGAATCGACCTGCATCTTCAGCCGCGCCGCCGCCTCGTCCATCAAGTCGATGGCCTTGTCGGGGAGGAAGCGGTCGGTGATGTAGCGGTTCGACAGCGTCGTCGCCGCCACCAACGCGGAATCGGTGATGCGCACGCCGTGATGCTGCTCGTATTTGTCCTTCAGGCCGCGCAGGATCGAGATGGTGTCCTCGACCGACGGTTCGGAGACGAAGATCGGCTGGAAGCGCCGCGCCAGCGCCGCGTCCTTTTCGACATGCTTCTGGTATTCATCGAGCGTGGTCGCGCCGATGCAATGCAGCTCGCCGCGCGCCAGCGCGGGCTTGAGCAGATTGGACGCGTCCATCGCGCCGTCGGCCTTGCCGGCGCCGATCAGCGTATGCATCTCGTCGATGAACAGAATGATAGATGCCTTCGGCGGAGGTGACCTCCTGCAGCACGGCCTTGAGCCGCTCCTCGAACTCGCCGCGGTATTTGGCGCCGGCAATCAGCGCGCCCAGATCGAGCGACAACAGCTTCTTGTCCTTCAGGCTTTCCGGCACGTCGCCATTGACGATGCGCAGCGCCAAGCCCTCGACGATCGCGGTCTTGCCGACGCCGGGTTCGCCGATCAGCACGGGATTGTTCTTGGTGCGGCGGGAAAGCACCTGGATGGTGCGGCGGATTTCCTCGTCGCGCCCGATCACTGGGTCGAGCTTACCGTCGCGCGCCGCCTGCGTCAGGTCGCGGGCATATTTCTTCAGCGCGTCATAGGCGTTCTCGGCGGTGGCCGAATCCGCGGTGCGGCCCTTGCGCAAGGCTTCGATCGCCGCATTCAGGTTCTGCGCGGTGACGCCGCCTTTGCTCAGGATCGTGCCGGCCTCGCCGCCCTTTTCGAGCGTAAGCCCAAGCAGCAGCCGTTCCACGGTGACAAAGCTGTCGCCGGCCTTTTCGGCCGCCTTTTCCGCGGCGTCGAAGGCGCGCGCGAGGTCGGGCGCGAGATAGACCTGTCCGGCCCCGCTGCCCGATACTTTCGGCAGCTTGTTGAGCGCGTCCTCGGTGGCTTTCAGGATCGCGCGGGAATTGCCCCCGGCGCGGTCGATCAGGCCGGCGGCGAGGCCCTCGCCGTCGTCGAGCAGCACTTTCAATAGATGCAGCGACGAGAATTGCTGGTGTCCGTCGCGCACGGCGAGCGATTGCGCCGACTGGATGAAACCGCGCGCCCGCTCGGTGTATTTTTCAATATTCATCGGTGTATTTCCCTCAGCCTGCCGCCCTGCCCCTAAAGCACAGCAACGGCATCTTCATTGGGTTTCCGCGCAACCGATTGACGTTCCTCAATCGGCCGGCGGTCGGATCAGCCGACGGTCGCGCCGGCCTGGGGCAAATGTGGGAAGGGGTTTTGGGAAACGGAAGAGGCGGCTTCACAAATTCGTGTGCGGTGGCGCAAGCGAGCGGAATCTCTTAATAAATCCGGATGTCTATCACCTCACCTGCAGAGATCAGCGGCCTTTACCGCTACCCCGTCAAAGGCCTTTCCCCGGAGCCACTCCCGGAGGTCGTCCTCGACATTGGCGAGATGCTTCCGGCTGACCGCCGTTATGCCATCGAGAACGGGCCGAGCGGCTTCGATCCCTTGGCCCCAACCTGGCTGTCAAAACCCCATTTCCTGATGCTGATGCGCGACGAATGGCTCGCGGCGCTTCATACCCATTTCGAGGATGCGAACCACACCCTGACCATCCGCCGCAATGGCGAGATTTTGGCCAAGGGAGATCTGGAAACGGCCGAGGGGCGGACCGTGATCGAGCGCTTTTTCGCCGACGCCTACGCCGACGAGATCAGGGGACCGCCAAAAATCCTTACCAGCCCGGGCCACCGGTTCTCCGACGTTGCCCGCAAGGTCATTTCGATCATCAACCTTTCCAGCGTCCAGGCGATCGAGAACATGATCGGCGCGCCGGTTCATCCCTTAAGGTTTCGCGCCAACCTCTATGTCCGGGGATGGCCGGCCTGGCACGAACTCGAACTCGTCGGCGAGACCCTGGCGATCGGCGACGCGCGGCTGAAGGTCGTGAAACGGATCACCCGCTGCGCCGCCGTCAATGTCGATCCCGAGACCGCCGCGCGCGACCTCGAGATCCCGCAGGCGCTGCAGCGCCGCCTCGGCCACAATGAATGCGGCATCTATGCCGAGGTGATCCGTGCCGGCACCATCGGTGTCGGCGACAGCGTCGCTGCGGAAGGCCCAATGGGGCGTGGCGGTGGTCGGTAAAGGTATCAATGGCACCATTGCTTGCGAAAATGCGGTACTCGATTTACGACAAGTCGCTTGATGCGAAGAAGGCCCGCATCCTGATCAATGCGCTGATCGACTGCGCAAAGGCAGGCGTCAGGTCGAGCTTCTCCATCAAGGAGATGATTTGCGGCGTCTCGCTTTATCTGGAATGCGGGAAGTTTACGCGGGAGAACTGGCGGACGTATCACCGCGTCAGTGACGCCGTCAAACAGATCCGGGACGCGGGCGACAAGGATTGGAAGCGGCATCTCACGTTTGAGCACGCGCGCCCGATCAACGTGATGTATCAGATGCTGCTGGATGAGAGGGCAACGCTGACCCCTGAGCGGGCTGCCGTCATCATCGGTGAATACCCGCCGGTCCTGATCACGGTGGGAGAAGAAATGCAGATGGCGAAGCTTGGCTTCATGCATGGCGGGGTGCCCGAAGAGCGATACGCCCACATTCCGATTTCCGGTTTCAGCCTGCGTTCGGACGTAGCAGCGGCGAAAAAGAACAGTTCGTGCGGGAATCGACCAAAGTCCTAGACGGGTGTTGCGACGGTGATTTTTCACACCGTCGCTCTCGCGGCGGACAAGGCGCCTTACCCACCCTGCGCGCTCGTCGCAATGACGGCTATCCGTTCGGCATGACGTAGGCGTAGATCCGGCCGCGCGAGATTGGCGCTTCCCTGACCCGGTTGCCGTTATTGCCCGAGATCATGATCGGATTGCCCTGGGCATCGATGCCGGTGATGATGCCGACATGGCCGCCGCCGCGCCGGCCCATCACAGCGATGGCGCCGACTTGCGGGCCCGATACACGCTGGCCGTAATGCGCGAACGAGTTCGCCATGTCCGAGCCGGTGCCGCGATGGCCGGTGTGCTCCAGCACCATGTTCATGAAGCGCGCGCACCACAGGCTGCCACGGCCGGTCGGGTTGCCGCCGAGGTAGCGGCGCGCTTCCGACACGAGGCTCGATGAACTGAGGCCGCCCGAGGTCGCCATCCCGCCCGATCTCGCAGGCGACGCCAGACTGGCCTGGCTGTCGGCAAGACCGTGCGAGTGCATCAGCGCCACGCTGCGCTCCCAGCGCGATCTGTGTGCGATGTGCCTGAAATGGCGATGAGCGAAATGCCGCCTCGAATAGTGGCCGGCGTGATAGGCGCGTGCATGGCGCCCTGCGCCGTGATGAGACCTTGCCGAAGCAGGCGTTGCCGTGACGGCGAACGCCGCCGAACACAGAGCCAATGCAGCCACATGAAACGACCGGCGGAACGTAGATAACTCGACCATACTCAATCCTTGGTTAGCACCCCCAATCCCCGTCGGCCCGTTGAAGCCGACACCCGGCGCCCCTATGCAAATCGAGCTGTGGCGAGAACAAGACGCGATGCGGCAGTGCGGAATCCGTTTCGGGGTCATTCCGCGATCATTTGTTGACCAAAAAGAACCGATCTCGCCCAATTGATGCCGCGAGCATTAACTGCAATTTTCGGATCGGCTCCCATAGCATTTTCAAGCGAAGTGGCCGCCGGTTCGCGCGAAGAAAACGCGTCAAAACAAAAACGAGAGAAGGAATTTCAAATGCCCCATGCCGTCGCAAGCGACAATGTCCGTCTCTATTTCGAAGAGGCGGGGAGCGGAACGCCGATCCTCTTCCTGCATGAATTCGCGGCCGACCACACCAATTGGGAGCCGCAGATGCGCTATTTCTCGCGCGGCCACCGCTGCATCGCCTATTCCGCACGCGGCTATACGCCCTCCGACGTGCCGTCTTCGGCTGAAGCCTATACCTACAAGCATTTTTATACCGACGCGCTCGCGGTGCTCGATCATCTCAAAATCGCCAAAGCGCATTTTGTCGGTCTGTCGATGGGCTCCTATTCGTCGCTGCAGGTCAGCCTGAACGCGCCCGGGCGGGCGCTGTCGATGACATTGGCCGGTATCGGCTCCGGTTCGAGCCTGGAAAATCTCGACGCGTTCCGCAAGCAGTGCCGGGACAATGCCGAGCAGTTCGAGAAGCTCGGCTCGGTGGAAGTTGCGAAAGTGACGCGCGAAGCGCCTGGCCGGATTCCCTTCCTGGTCAAGGACCCGCGCGGGCACGCGGATTTCTATGCGGCGCTGGCGCGGCACGATGCAAAAGGCTCGGCCAACACCATGCGCGGTTTCCAGGGCGGCCGGCCCTCGATCTACACACTCACCGACGCGATCCGCAAGGCGCCTACGCCCGCGCTGATCATCTGCGGCGACGAGGACGATTCGTGCGTCGAGCCCAGCCTGTTCCTGAAGAAACATCTTCCCGCGGCGGGGCTGACTTTTTTCCCAAAGTCCGGCCATGTGCTCAATTTGGAAGAGCCGGCCTTGTTCAACGAAATGGTCGAGCGCTTCATCGCGCTGGTCGAAGCCGGCCGCTGGAGCGTGCGCGACCCGAGGTCGGTGGCTAAATAACTGCGCAAAGGCACGAAATGCGTGGCATCTCGTCATGGCCGGGCTTGTCCGGGCAGGAGAGAAAAATCGTGATTATTTCGACTTCCCCGCCCTACTGAGCAGGAACACGCCCTGCTCGCCGAACATGTTCCAGAACCACCACGGCAGATTCAGCCGCAGCGGCCGGCCATAGAGATCAAGCGCCACCGCGCGCTCCATCTTGACGTTGATCTCGTCGCAGAGCTGGACGAAATCCTTGATGGTGCAGAAATGGATGTTGGCGGTGTCGTACCAGGTCGCGGGGAGGTTTTCGGTGCGCGGCATGTGGCCGCCGATCAGAAGCTGCAGCCGCATCTTCCAGTAGCCGAAATTCGGAAACGAGACGATGGCGCGGTGCCCAATCCGCAACAGGTTCTCCAGCACCACGCGCGGCTGCCGCGTCGCCTGCAAGGTCTGCGAAAGGATCACATAGTCGAAGGCATCGTCGGGATAGTTGATGAGGTCGGTATCGGCGTCGCCCTGCACCACCGCAAGGCCCTTGGCGACGCAGCGGTTGACGCCCTCGCGCGACAGCTCGATGCCGCGGCCGTCGATGCCGCGGCCTTCCAGGAGTTGCAGGAGATCGCCGTCGCCGCAGCCGACATCGAGCACCTTTGAGCCACGCTCGACCATCCCGGCGACCAACAGATGATCACTGCGATAATTCTCGGTGCGATGCGGAGTTACGCCGGCAAGCGGCAGCGTCTGTTCCTGAAGCGCCATGTCAGTCACCCGCGCCGCCCAATCCGCGCGCCTTGCCCGCCGATTGCAGGAAGGCGCGGGAAATATCGAAAAACTCCGGCACGTCGAGCAGGAACGCGTCATGGCCGCGATCGGTCTCGATCTCGGCGAACGACACCCGCGCGCTGGATGCGTTCAGGGCATGCACCAGCGCCCGCGATTCCGAGGTCGGAAACAGCCAGTCGCTGGTGAACGAGACCACGCAGAATCGCGTCTTGATGCCGCGGAACGCCCGCGCCAGCACGCCGTCATGATCGGCGGCGATATCGAAATAGTCCATCGCCCGCGTCAGATAGAGGTAGCTGTTGGCGTCGAAGCGCTCGACAAAGGACGAGCCCTGGTAGCGCAGATAGCTTTCGACCTGGAAATCCGCATCGAACGAGAAGGTCGGGAGATCGCGATCCTGCATCCGCCGCCCGAACTTGCGGTGCAGGGCCGCGTCCGACAGATAGGTGATGTGACCGGCCATCCGCGCGACGCCGAGCCCGCGATGCGGATGGGTGCCCTGATCGGCGTAGCGTCCGTTGTGCCAATCGGGATCGGCCATCACGGCCTGCCGGCCGAGTTCGTGAAAGGCGATGTTCTGGGCCGAGTGGCGTGTGCTGCATGCGATCGCGAGCGCGGAAAACACACGGCTCGGAAAAGCCGCGGTCCATTGCAGCGCCTGCATGCCGCCCATCGAGCCGCCGACCACGCAGAACAGCGTATCGATCCCCAAACGGTCGAGCAGCATGGTCTGCGCGCGCACCATGTCGGGGATGGTGATGACCGGAAAATCCAGCCCCCATAATTTGCCGGTGGCGGGATTGGTTGACGCCGGCCCGGTCGAGCCCATGCAGCCGCCGATCACGTTCGAACAGATGATGAAATATTTGTCGGTGTCGAGCGGACGGCCGGGGCCGACCATGATTTCCCACCAGCCGGGCTTGCCGGTGACAGGATGCACATTGGCGACGTGCTGATCGCCGGTCAGCGCATGACAGACCAGAATCGCGTTGGAACGCTCGGCGTTGAGCTCGCCATAGGTCTGATAGGCGATCTGGAACGGCTTGAGATCGATACCGCAATCGAGCTTCAAGGGCTGATCCATGCCGAACTTCGCAAGGTGCGAACTCGGATGGTCCGCCTCTTGCGCGCGTTCGTCGCTATGGATCGCAGGGCTTACTATCGACCGCAGGTCCGTCATCTGGAGCACCGGCCTCCCTTCAAGGGAGGTTTTCGAACAGAAATCAGGCCATAAAAAAACCCGGCCTGAACAAAGGTTCGGCCGGGATCAACTCTGTCCCCGGCCTGTTTAGCGAGTTGTTTAACGTGGCTGCAAGCCGGCCGGCTCAAATGACCACGGAACAGGTGGAAAGCTAGTCTCCGGCGGGGTCTTCGTCAAGGCAAGCGGATGGTTAACCGCATGGCGCAGTGCGGCGAGGATTGAGGATTTCTCGACGTTTCTCTTTGCTTTCAACGCCGGTCTTACCTAATCAATGCCGTTATCTGCCCTTCGGACCCAGCCGATTGGGCACTGAAGGCCTTTACAAGATGTCTAAACCGCCCCCCGCTCCGCCATCGCTGCAAGAGCTGCGCAAGGAGATCGATATGATCGATGAGCAGGTCCATCGCCTGTTGATGGCGCGCGGCGACATCATCGATCGCCTGATCCAGGTCAAGCAAACTCAGGAAGTCGGATCGGCGTTCCGCCCGGCGCGCGAAGCCGACATGATGCGGCGGCTGGTCGAACGTCATCGCGGCATCCTGCCTCTCGACACCGTCGAGAGCATCTGGCGGGTCATCATCTCCACCTTCACCTACGTACAGGCGCCGTTTTCGGTGCATGCCGATGTCTCGGTGAGCGAGCCGGCGATGCGGGATTCGGCGCGGTTTCATTTCGGCTTCACCGTTCCCTATGTCGCCCATTTCAGCGCGTCGGCGGCGGTCGAGGCGGTGGCTAAATCAAAGGGCGATCTCGCGCTGGTATCGGCGACATCGAGCCGCGTCCCCTGGTGGATCGCGCTGGAAGCCGATGGGGCGCCGAAGATCATCGCGCGGCTGCCCTTTGTCGAGCGCGCCGACCATCCGGCGGCATTGCCGGTGTTCGCGGTGTCGCGTGTCGCCGACAATGCGATGGTTACCGAGGTCGAGATGTGGAGCATGCGCGTCTCCGGCTGGAATGCCGAGATCGCGCGTGCGCTGTCGCCGCTGGCCGAGATCGTCGCGGTGCCGGATACCGCTTTCGACGGCGCGGCCCTCTTGGTGTCGATTGCCGGCGCCAACGGCCTCGAAAAGATCAAGCTGGCGCTGATCGAGGCCGGCGCGTCGGTGCGTTCATCGGCTCTCGTCGGCAGCCATGCAACGCGCTATACGGTGCCCCCAAACGGGGTCAAATCCTGACTGCCCCCGCGATTCCGGAGCCAAAAATGTCCCGCCCCGCGCCGAACCCCGGCATCCTCGATATTGCGCCCTACACGCCCGGCAAGAGCCCGGTGCCGGAGCCGGGCCGCAAGGTGTTCAAGCTGTCGGCCAATGAGACGCCGTTTGGGCCCTCGCCCAAGGCAATGGCCGTTTACAAGGCGGCGGCGGCGCACCTGCACGACTATCCGGAAGGCACCTCGCGGGTGCTGCGCGAGGCGATCGGCCGTGCCTTCGGGCTCGACCCCGACCGCATCATTTGCGGCGCCGGCTCCGACGAAATCCTCAACCTGTTGGCGCACACCTATCTCAGCCGTGGCGACGAGGCGATCTCCACCACCCACGGCTTTTTGGTCTACCCGATCGCGACCATGGCGAACGGCGGCAAGAATGTTGTGGCGCCGGAGACCGATTTCACCGCCGATGTCGACGCGATCCTCAAATTGGTCTCGCCGCGCACCAAGCTGGTGTGGCTCGCCAATCCGAACAACCCGACCGGAACCTATCTGCCGTTCGACGAGGTCAAGCGGCTGCGCGCCGGACTACCGCCGCTTGTGCTGCTGGTGCTCGACGCCGCCTATTCGGACTACGTGTCGCGCAACGACTACGAACTCGGCATCGAGCTGGTGGCGACGAGCGACAACACGGTCATGACCCATACCTTCTCCAAGATCCACGGCCTTGCGGCGCTGCGGATTGGCTGGATGTTCGGTCCCGCTCACATTGTCGACGCCGTCAACCGGATTCGCGGCCCCTTCAACGTCTCGACGCCGGCGATGCTCGCCGCGGTCGCAGCGATCGAGGACACCGCGCATCAGCAGATGTCGAAGGCGCACACCGAAAAATGGCGCAATTGGTTGACCGAAGAAATCGGCAAGCTCGGCTTGAAGGTGACGCCGAGCGTGGCGAATTTCGTCCTGATCCACTTCCCGCTCGAGAAGGGCAAGACCTCGGTTGACGCTGATGCGTTTCTCACCAAGCGTGGCCTCGTGTTGCGCGCGCTGAACAACTATCGCCTGCCGCACGCGCTGCGCATGACCATCGGCACCGAGGAGGCCAATCGCCTCGTGGTCGAAGGCTTGCGCGACTTCATGGCCGCCAAGGAAAGCAAGTGAAGCCAGCGCCCCAATTCAACAAGCTCGCGCTGATCGGCTTCGGCCTGATCGGCGGCTCGATCGCGCGCGCCGCCCGCGAGCAGCACCTCGCCGGAGAGATCGTCACCACCGCGCGTTCGGCCAAGACCCGCGCGCGCGTCGCCGAACTCGACATTGTCGATGCCGTTGTCGAGACCAATGCGGAGGCCGTCAAGGACGCCGACCTCGTCGTCCTCTGCATCCCGGTCGGCGCCTGCGGCGAGGTGGCGCAGGAGATCGCGCCCTACCTCAAGCCGGGCGCGATCGTCTCCGATGTCGGCTCGGTCAAGGGCGCGGTGGTCAAGGACATGGCGCCGCATCTGCCGGCAGCTGCGCATTTCGTGCCGGCGCACCCGGTAGCGGGCACCGAGCATTCCGGCCCCGACTCCGGTTTCGCCGAGCTCTTCATCAACCGCTGGTGCATCCTGACGCCTCCCGAGGGGACTGATCCCGACGCCGTCGAAAGATTGCGCGCGTTCTGGGCGGCGCTCGGCGCCAAGGTCGAGACCATGACGCCCGACCACCACGATCTGGTGCTCGCCATCACCAGCCATCTGCCGCATCTGATCGCCTACACCATCGTCGGCACCGCAGATGAGCTAGGCCAGGTGACTTCGTCGGAAGTGATGAAATTCTCCGCCGGCGGCTTTCGCGACTTCACCCGCATCGCCGCCTCCGACCCGACGATGTGGCGCGACGTCTTCCTCGCCAACAAGGAAGCGGTGCTGGAAATGCTCGGCACCTTCAACGAGGACCTCTCGAAGCTGACGCGCGCGATCCGCCGCGGCGACGGCGAGGCGCTGTTCGAGCATTTCACCCGCACCCGCGCCATCCGCCGCGGCATCGTCGAGATCGGCCAGGATTCCGCCGCGCCCGATTTCGGCCGCCCGCACGCGCATCTTTCTAAAAAGCCGGGCTGAACCGATCACCCGGCCATCCTGCTCATGATCCGCAGACGCCCGATCAGGCCTGCGCCGATCTGCAAGATGACGCCGAGCATCCACCAGGAAATCAAGGTGAAATCCCAGGCCCGCCGCGGGATATCGTCGAACACGAAGGCATAGACCGAGATCAGCGCTGCGACCGCGGCGAGGAAGGTGCCGGTCGCACTCAACAGCTCGACCATATCCATCCTCGGCCGCATCCGCAGCCGGGGGATATCGATCCCCAGATAGAACCCGATCGCACCGATCAGAACCATCGACAGGATGAAGCCGAAGGAATCGAACAAAGCGGGGTTGGCCTGGACCTGCAATGCGGCAACGAACGTGCCGCACATCGCTCCCGACATCGCAAGGCCGGTCCGCTCCATCACATGCGCGACCCGGCTGATCAGCAACATGTCTTGCATTTGGATCTTTCTCTCGTTGGGCATGGTGGGATCCTCATCCTCTTTAGAACGGGTAGTAACGGATCTGGCTCATGACGATGCTGTCATCCGTCCTCGGCGCACCGCCGACGCCGATGAAGGCGAGGCGCTGATTGTAGGAATACTCCACGCCTGCTTTCACCGTGCCGTACGTACCCTGATAGATGGTGTCGTAGAAGCCGGCGGTGATCTGCCGGACTTCACGGGTATTGCCGTTGCAGGTCGCCGCCGGCGAATTCTCGGTGTTGCAGCCCAGATTGTTGTAGAGCGGGTTGCCGTAGCCGAACGGCACCGTGCCGACGTCCGAGAACGCTGCCTTGGCTCGCTCGAACCCGGCGTAGCTGTAGATGTCGAGCGTCGGCAGCGTGTGCCAGATCAGCCCCACCATGGCGGAAGAGATCGTCAACGGCATGATCGTGCCGTCCTGCGCCAGCGTCGCATCCGGGAACGGAGTGGCGGTGAAGCGACCGAGCGCACCGTAGGCACCGTAGACCTGCAGCTCCAGCGTCTTCGGAATAAGCTCGGCATTGATATGGCCGCCGAAGCTGCCGGTGTCATAGGTATGGTTGGCGAAATTGAAGCGATCGAAGAACTGGCGATAGAGTCCCCACGCCTCGATGTGCAGATGGTAAGGCCCAAGCCGCGGGTCCCACGCCGCCTTCACGGTGAAGTCCGGGCACCTGGTTCAGGCTCAGATTGTTGGCGTTGTTGAAGAAGCTGCCGCCGGGACCGGTCAGGTTGACCAAAAGGTTCGTGTTCAGCACGCCCTGTGGTCCGACCGCCGGCGTGCCGACCGTCGGTGTGTTGCCGCCGAAGAACGAGGTCTGCGGATTTTCGGCCGACGCACCGATCTTGAACTCCGGTCCGATGTCCTGCCAGACGCGAATGCCGGGCTGGCGCGCGGCAAGGAAGCCGGGAACGGATTCGAAATCGATCACGCCGGGCGCGTCAACGCCGCGCGGATCGATACCGGCCTTGTTCGGGGCATTGAGCGACCAGGTCTGGCCGGCGAGCACGTGGAAACCGAGATCATACCGATCGATCTCGACCGACATCTGGCGCATGCGCGGGTTGAACGAATTGGTCGCAACCGAGTTGGCGGTCTGCGCCGCACCCTCAAAGTCGATTTCGCCGTAACCGGCAACATGGGTATCGTCTCCCACATTGCCCTCGGCTAGAACCGAGAAGCGGCTCTGGCGCGCCGAGAACCGCGATTCCGGCGTGAAGAAGTTCTTGCTCTGCGCGAACGGAATGAAGTTGTAGACCGAGCCGGTGTCGGAGGCGAGGTTGCGGGTCCGATAGATGTCGGTGAGGTCGACCCAGCCGCCGAATGTCAGCGTGACGCCCTTGTAGCAGATCTTTCCGTCCGGACATGTACTCATTGCCGCCTTGTAGGGAAGCGGCGCCGGGCCCATCGCCTTGGCCTGCGCTTCGATTGCCCTTTCCTTTCGTCCCTGATCCTCCACCTTCTGCTCAAGCTGCTTCAGCTTGGCCTTGAGCGAACGAATCTCGGATGACGTATCATCGTCCGCGAATGCCTGACTCGCGGAAAACAGAATGCCGCCGATGAGAACACATTTGACTAGTCTCACTTGAACCTCCCGCCCAGGAGGAAGCAATGCCCTTCGCACATCGCACCTTGGTCAGGTGTGTGCGTGCTTCCTCCGACCGAGAGACCTGAGTTCGCCGCCCGATATTCGCGGGCGTGAGAGTTTTTCTCATCACGTTTTTCTCGCGATCATGTGTGGGAATTTTTCCGCGAAATCCTGATCGCTTCGCGAATGCGAAAATGATCCGCCAAATAAAAAGTGGCTCAGCCGGGCATGGCTGAGCCAGTTCGGAGGTTCGACAGAGAGATGGGCTTTGGTTATCGCGTGGGGCCTTGCGGCCCTTCAGTAGCGCTTGGCGGGCGCGCGCACCGCAATCGTCTTGTGCCGCTTCACGGACATTCGCATTCCGGCCACGTCGCCGGGCAGCGAAGCCATCGCATCGGCAGGGCGCGTGGAGCCGGCATGCAGCACATCGCCGTTCGGATGATAGAAGGCGTAGTTGCCGGGCTCCTGGATCGCTTCCTGCGCGGCAAGCGGTGTTGCCACCGCCGCGAACAGGATGAGCGCTGCGCTGAAAAGTTTAAATGTCGTCATCGATCTTCTCCCCTTGCATCGGCCTCAACCACATGCGGGCCGTCTGAGAGCAAGAGTGACATTTAGGGCGCGGCATTCCCGGCGCTAGCGGGGATTGTCGATCACGGTTCGGCGATCAACGCGTTATCGAAGCGTTCTCAAAACAGCGGCGGGATCTGCCCCACCCTGAGCGGGCCGAGAAAGACCGCGCCGTCGACAAAGCGCAGCGGGAATGCGCGCGCCTTCTTGCCCTCCAGCACGGCTTCGGTGCCGAGCGAGTTGATCCCGGCGGCGACGCCGACATTGGCGTTCTGCTTGACGACCTTGCCGAGGCCGGGGATGGCGCGGTCCAGCGCGCCGAACAGATTGTTGAGGTCCTGCGTTTTGACCCCGGGCGCGACGCGATCGAGCGTTGCCTGCGGCACGCCATCCTCCAGCATTTTCTCGATACCGAGCGCCGGGATCACTTTCTCGATGCCGGCCACCGTCATCTGCAATTCGCCGTCGATGCGCCCATTGGCGTTGAGGCCGAGCGTGCCGGCCGCGACCGCGACCAGATCGCCTTGCTGGATCCGCGACTGCACGACCTCGACATGGCCGCCGGCGGCCTGGACCTCGCGAAACCGCTCCGGCCAGGGCTTTGGCGAATAATCTTTCAGACCACTCAGCAACATCCGGACGTCGGCATCGAAGGGCTCGGCGAGCAGCGGATGCAACTCTTGTATTCTGCCCTGGGCAATCTGCAGCACGGCCTCGATGACGGGATGATCCGTCGGCGATCCATCGGCAAGCCGGCCGTGCAACTCGACGTGCTTGGCGCGCGCCAGTTGCGCCTGCGTCGATCCGTTGACGCGGTCGATCGCGGGATCATCGAACACGATCGAAGCGCGCTGCGGCACGGCCGGTAATCCGACCACGCTGCTGCGGCCCTTGCTCCAGTTCACGACAAGGGGAGCGGCGCTGCGATCCGAAATCGTCGCCGGCGCGGTAAACTCCGCGATCACGAGCTTCGGGTCGTAGACCTGCGCGACGACCAGGATCTCGCCGAGCTTGGCCGTGACCGGCGCCTGCGCGCCTGCGGTCTGCGAGATCAGCGAAACGCTTGCGTCATCGCAGCGGATTTCAAGCCGGAACGGGTAGCCCGCGACCGAACGCTTGGCGCAGTCAAAGACCCGGCCGGACTTGGCTTCGCGCGCCCGCCAGGCGTCAGCTTGGACATCAACCTGCGAAGCGGCATAGAACCAGAACGCGCTCCATATGATGGCTGCGATCACAAGCAGGACGGGTGCGATGAACAGGCGCCAAAGCGGGCGCCGACGCGGCGCAAGCGGGAAATCGGACATGCGGCGACCCTTTGACCAGCAATTTTGTCAATAAAGGGGACATGCTAGCTGTAATCAAGTTAACGCATTTTCACGATCGCCAATCGACCCCTTGCGAAATGTCAAAAGCTACCCAATCAGACCCGGAATTCCCTCAAGCAGACCTGTGGGTGTTCGGCTACGGCTCGCTGATGTGGCGGCCCGGCTTTGAATTCATCGAACAGGTGCCGGCGCGACTGATCGGCGAGCATCGTGCGCTCTGCGTCTATTCCTTTGATCATCGCGGGACGCCGGAGAAACCCGGTCTGGTGCTCGGGCTCGATCGCGGCGGCGCCTGCCGCGGTGTCGCGTTCCGCGTCGCACCGAAGCTACGCGGCAAGACGGTGGAATATCTGCGAGGCCGCGAGCAGACCACCAACGTCTATCGCGAAGTGTTGCGCTCGGTCTGGCTCGGCAACGAGCCCCGCCAGCGCGTCAGTGCGTTGACCTATGTGGTCGATCGCGGCCATGTGCAATATGCCGGGCGGCTGTCGCTGGCCGAGCAGCTCCGCCTTGTCCAGCAGGGACACGGCCGCTCCGGAAACAATCGCGACTACGTGCAGTCCACCGTGCGCTCGATCGAGGCGCAAGGCTTTCGCGACGAGCAATTGCATCGGCTCGCGCTGATGCTGCATAACGACGCGCATTCGCTTCACCCTCCCCCGGCGGGTGAGTGAACGTTTAAGCCTTTGCCGTGCTCGGCACGCGGCCGAACAATTGCGCCTGTTCGGCACGTCCGGCCTCGACGAGGCGGTTACTCGCATCCTCGATCACCTCACGGGCACGGGCGAGGAATTGATCGCGCTTTAGCCCCGGCGGCAAGAGATCGAGGAATTCGACCACCAGCGTTCCCGGATAACGCATGAAGGTCCGACGCGGCCAGAACAGCCCGGAATTGAGCGCAACCGGCAGGCAGGCGACACCTCCATCGACATAGACCTGGGCGACACCGGCCTTGTAGTGCGGCGGCGCGCCGACCGGCCTTCGCGTGCCTTCCGGAAAGATCACGAGCTGGCGGCCGGAGCGAACCGCCTCGCCGGCGCGGCGTGTCATCCGGATCAGCGCGCGGCCGCCTGCCCGTCGATCGACCGCGATCATCTCGGCCTTGAGCAGGAACAGACCGAACAGCGGAATCCAAATCAATTCGCGCTTGAGAATGAATATCGGCCGTTCGAAGAACGGCAGCAGCGCGAAAGTCTCCCACATCGACTGATGTTTCGAGGCGACGATCAGCGGACCCTTTGGAATTTTATCGGCGCCGCGGAATTCCACCTTGATGTTGCAGATCACGCGCATCAAAAAGATGCTGCTGCGCGCCCACCATCGGGCGACCGTCAACAACGCCGGCAGCGGCATCGCCAATGTCGGAAGTGCTATGATGATCAGGGCCACAAGCACGAGATAGAACAGCACGTTGAAGACGAGCGAGCGCAGAAAAATCAAAACCATCGAAGACCCGATCAGTTAGCCTCTGCCGTGGCCGGGCGGTGCGGCGGCAACGAAACGGTGGGCTGGTCCGGCGATTCGGGCGCCAGTTCGAGGCCGAGATCGGCCAGGCGCACCCGCACCTCGGCGGCGACATATTTAACGTACTCCGACAGCAACAGCCGCAATGTCGCACCATTGGTCCACCACGGCTCGTCGCGCCATTTATCGCCGACCACCGCGAATGGAATAAGCACAATATCCGGCATCGCGTGCGACAATTCGACGATTGCGCGCGGCATGTGGTAATTCGATGTCACCACGATCAGCGATCTGAAGCCGCGCTCGCGCGCCCAGCGCCGGGTCTCCGCCGCATTGCTGCGGGTGTTGACGGCAGAGCGGTCGAGATCGACGCAGCAGCCCATCAATGACTGGTTGTCCGGCAGCGAACGCGAGATATCGCTGGCGTCGTTGGTCGGATGCACCCCGGAAATCAAGCAGCCGCTTGCCATAGCCGGCAGCCAGCAGTTCCATGGCGTCGGAAACCCGCGACGAGCCGCCGGTCAACACCACGATGCCGTCGGCATGGCGGCCCGGCTTTGTCTCAGTACCGCGCAACTGCGACAAGAACCCGACAAAGCCGATCGCAGCAGCCATGAAAACGATCGCCAGCACCGCGACGACAATCGAGCGCAGCCGGCCCCGCGGCGCACGCATGGGCGCATTCGGCGAATGATCGTCGGCCTGCGAACTCATGCGACTGTCTATAGCTCTCCCCCCTCTCAATTTTAGAGGGTTTTCAGGCGAAGTGGAGTCCGGTTGGCGCTGCATTCGCGTAAAACACGCGCCGGTCAATCGATGTCATCGAGCGTGGCAAACAGCGTTCGCCGCGACGCCCAGGCGGTGATCGCTGCGATCAGCACGGCCTGCACCGCGAGCGCCAGATAGCCAGAGGGACGCAGCGAAAACGTTCCCAGCAATGCTGCGAACTGGTCGCCGACCGGCGTGCCGGAGAACCAGCCGGCGATCGATTCGGAGAAGCCGAAACCGAGCATCGCGATGCCGCCGCCGATCAAGCCGCCCTCGAGGCCGAGCCGCAGGAAATGCCGGAAAAACCGGTCGGCGATATAGCGGTCGCCGGCGCCGACGAAATGCAGGACTTCGACGATTGGTCGGTTGGCCGCCATCGCGCCGCGGGTCGCAAACGATACCGAAATGATGGTGGCGACGATGACGAGGGCGAGAATGCCGATGCCGGCAAAGACGGTCGCGCCGGTCATCGAGCGCATCCGTTCGATCCAGGCGCGGTGATCGTCGACGCTCGCGGTCGGCGCCGCCCGTGTCACGCTTGCGCGCAGCGCCGCCAGATCGAGCGTCGTGCCCGGCTGGACCCGGGCGACGATCACGCGCGGCACCGGCAATTCGTCGAGCGACAGAGCGCTGCCGAGCCACGGCTCCAGCAATTTTCCCGAATTCGTCCTTGGTGAAGGGCCGCACTCGACGATTCCCGACTGCGCGCGCATCGCCTCGGTCGCCGCCGCGACGTCGCGCTCGATATCGCGTCCGGCCAGCGGGCGCACCTGGATGGTGATTTCGCTGCCGACCTCCGACTGCCACTCCGCCGCCGACGCGCTGACCAGCAGCACCGTGCCGGTGGTGATCGAGGCCAGGAAGGTCATGATGGCGACGACCGCGACCAGCGCGCGGCCGGAGATCGAGGCGCGCGGCACGATCGGCGACAGGTTGCGCGCACGCGCCGGTAGCTGCGGACGCTCCTGTCCGAGGTCAACCAATGGGCGCTGGTCGTCGATCCTACTCATAGATATGCAAGCGTCCCTGATGCAGCACCAGCCGCCGCGCGTCGTACTGATCCATCAGCGTGATGTCGTGGGTCGCGATGATCGACCGCGGTGCCGGACTTGTTCAGTTCGATGAACAGCCGCAGCAGGCGCCGGCCCAGAGTCGGATCGACATTGCCGGTCGGCTCGTCCGCCAGCAACAGTTGCGGCCGCGAGATCACCGCGCGCGCGATCGCCGCGCGCTGCTTCTCGCCGCCGGACAGGATCGGCGGCAGCGCATCCATCCGCTCGCCGAGGCCGACCCATTTCAGCAGATCGATGACCTCCTTGCGATAGTTCGATTCCTCGCGGCCCATCACGCGGAACGGCAGCGCCACGTTTTCGTAGGTGGTCATGTGGTCGAGCAGGCGAAAATCCTGCAACACGATGCCGATCCGCTTGCGCAAATCGGCGATCTCGTCCTTGCCGAGCAGCGAGATGTCCTGGCCGAACAGATTGACCAGGCCGCGGGTCGGCCGCAGCGACAGGAACAACAGCCGCAACAGCGAGGTCTTGCCGGCGCCGGAGGGCCCGGTGAGGAACTGGAACGAATGGGCCGGGATCTGGAACGAGAGGTCGCGCAAAATCTCCGGGCCGAGCCCGTAGCGCAATCCGACATTTTCGAACCGAACCAAGCTCAGCTCCGTTCGATGATGTCGACGCGGCCGGAACCCCAGAAACCGGCGCACGAAGCGGCCCGCAACAAACCGGTTGTGCGTCGGTTATGGTTTCCGATTCGTTAACGGTCGCCTTGTAGCATCCACTGTCTCGTTTCCGACTAATAGCCTCATGGTGGAGATCGGCTCCATGCACATCGTTTGCCCCCATTGTACAACGTCCTACGCCATCAATCTGGCCACCTTGGGCGCGGCCGGCCGCACCGTGCGCTGTTCCCGCTGCAAGGAGGTCTGGCTGGCGCGGCCGGAGGATGCGATCGAGGCGGTCGCGCCGGTGCCGGCGATGGCGGCGGCCGGCCAGGCCGGCTCGAGCGCGGATGCGGCCGCCGAATGGGAGGCGCTCGCCCGCGAGGAAACCGAGGACAGACCCCCGTCGTCGACAGCCCCTCGATCTCGGGCGACTGGTCGACGGCCGGAAGACGACGAGGCGGAAGACGACTGGCAGTCATTGGCCGCGCCACGAGCTGCGCAACGACCATGCGGCCCAGGCTGCTGCACGCGCCGCGGATTGCTCCCGCCCGGCATCCGGTCGTCGGCCTGCCGACCGCCTGCGCCGCGCATGGGCGCGCTGGTGCTGGCGCTGATCGATCTGGCGCGCCGACGTGGTGCGCCTTTTGCCGCAGACCGCGTCGTTCTACAAGATGGTCGGCCTCGACGTGAACCTGCGCGGGCTGATGTTCAAGGACGTCAAGATCACCACCGAAACCGTCGACGGCAAACCGGTGCTGGTGATCGAGGGCGTGATCGTCGGCGAAACCAAGCAAGCCGGTCGAACTGCCGCGGCTGCGCTTTTCCGTTCGCGACGCCCAGGGCGCCGAAATCTATGCCTGGAACGCGGTGCTGGAACAGCCGGTGCTGAAGCCGGGCGAACGGGCCTGGTTCAAGTCGCGGCTCGCCTCGCCGCCCCCCGAAGGGCGCAATATCGACGTACGCTTCTTCAACAAGCGCGATGTCGCCGGCGGCAGCGCGTGAACGAGTGATGGTCCGTCCGCGTCAATAATACGCTGCGCTTCATGCCGCGCGTGCTGATCGCCGACGACGAAGACTCGATGCGCACGCTGGTGGCGCGCGCCATCGCCATGGACGGCCACGACACCGTCACCGCGGAAGACGGCGCCGAGGCGCTGGAGATCCTGACCCGCGAACACGGCGCGTTCGATCTGCTGCTCACCGACATCCAGATGCCGGTGATGGACGGGATCGCGCTGGCGCTGGCGGCGGCGCGCGATTTCCCGACCTGACGATCTTGCTGATGACCGGCTTTGCCGACCAGCGCGAACGCGCCTCCGGCCTCAACGCCATCGTGCATGACGTCGATCACAAAGCCGTTTTCGGTGGCCGATATCCGCACCGCCGTCGCCGACGCGCTGGCGGCGAGGAAGGCGGAGTAATCGTAACTCGCGGCGGCGCCACGCCCTCAACTCGTCATTGCCCGCGCTTGCGGGGTATCCAGTACGGCTGCGGCTCCTCGATTCGAGCACCAGCGCCTCTGGAATACTGGGTCGCCCGGTCAAGCCAGGCGATGACAGCGCTGAAAACGCTCAATAATCCTTCAGCAGCCGCTCGATGTAATCGAGTTCGATCTGCGGCCGCGGCGGATCGGCGAGGCGGCGGCGCAGTTCTTCCAGAATCCGGCGCACCCGCTGCACGTCGATCTCGCCGGGAATTTTCACCGTCAGATCGTCGCCGAATTCGCGGCCGTGCAGCGGCCGGCCCAGCGGATCGGTCTGGTTGCCGCCGCTCTGCTGCCGGCCGGCGCGATTGCCCGGGCCGTCGCCCTGGCCGTCGCCATCGCCCTGCTGCATCGCGTCGGCGAGGCTCTGGGCGCCCTTGCGCAGCGCATCCAGCGCCTTGCCCTGCGAATCCACCGCGCCGTCGGCATTGCCCTCGCCGAGCCTGCCGCCGGCGTCGCCCATCGCGCTGTCGGCCTCGCCGAGACCATCCTCGCCGTCGCCCTGGTCGCCCTGACCCTGATCGCCCTGGTCGCCGCGCTGGCCCTGTTCGCCCTGCTGGCCCTTCTCGCCGCGCTGGCCCTGCCCCATGCCGCGCTTGGCGAGTTCCTCCTGCAATTTCTTGAGCCGGTCGCGCAGGCCCTGCTGGTCCTGCTGCAGATCGCCCATGCTCTGGTCGCCCTGCTTGCCGCGCATGCCGGTCGCGCCGCGAATCCTGGCCCTGCTTGAAGGTCTTGTCGCGCAACTGCTGCTGCTTGCGGATCATGTCGCCGAGTTCGTTCAGCGCCTGCTCCATGTCGTCGTCGCCGGACTGGCCGGGCTGCGCCATCTGCAGGTTTTCCAGCATCTGCTGCAGCTGCTCGAGCAATTGCTTGGCGGCATCCTTGTCGCCGGAGCGCGACAGCCGCTCCATGCGCTCGATCATGTTGTTGAGGTCCTGCTGGCGCAGCATCCTGGTATTGGGATCGAGCGGCCGCGCCAGTGCTTGCGGATTGTTGCGCAGCTGCTCGGCGAGCTGGCGCATGAAATTATCCAGCGCCGCGCGCAGATCCTCGGTGAGCTTCTTGATCTCTTCGTCGCTGGCGCCGCGTTCCAGCGCCTGCTTGAGCGCGTCCTGCGCGGCGCGCAGCGCCTTGTCGACATCGGTGATGTTGCCGTCCTCGATGGTGACGGCGAGCGCCCACAGGCTGGCGACGACCTCGCGCAAGGCATCGTCGGTGCGGGCGGCCTCGAGCTGCCTGCGTGACGCTGTAGAGGCCGAGATACTGGCCGGCCTCGCGGCGTGAACAATTCCGGCGCGATCATCAGCGCATCGAGCGCGGCATAGACCTGCGCATTCTGGTTGGCGTCGAGCGCCAGGATGCGGCGCTGCTCGATCAGCGCCCGCGCCAGCGGCTTGGTGAACAGCCGCTCCGGCAGCCGCATGTTGAACGGCTCGCTGCTTGCCCTCATTGCCGGCCTCGTCCTTGGCCGTCAGCGTCAGCGTGACGTCGGCGCCGGCATAGGGATCCTCGCTGAGATCCTTCACGGTCTGGCCGACGCCGTTGCGGGTCCGCGCATTCGGCAGCACCAGCGGAAATTGCGGCGGATCGAACAGCGGCCGCGCTTCGGCCGCGTCCCTGCTTCGGTTCGCGGCCTCGCCAGGGCGCGCCGCAAAATGCGCCTGCGCTTCGGTGACGCCGTAATCGTCCTCGATCTTGTAGGACATCTGCAGCGAGCCGCGGGCCTGACGCTCCGGATCCTTGGCGAGCGCAATGGTCGGGGCGCGGTCGGGAATCGCGGTGAATTTCCATTGCGGCTGACCGGAGGGCGCGCGGACATGCGCGGTGCCGTCGCCGGCGATCGTGAAATGCCGTTCGTTGGTGCCCTTGGGCGCCTGCTCGGTCGGTGCGGCCTCGGTCACGCCGCCGCCGGCGACCACATCGAGCGTGCCGCCGCTCGAGCGCACGATCAGCGTGCGAGCCCGCCGGGACCGGCAACGGTCCGCCGGCCGGGCATCGCGGCTTCCTTGTTCGCCGCCGACAGGATGATCGGCGGCTTGCCGGTATAGAGCGGCGGCGTCACCCAGGCGTCGACCCTGATATTGGCCGGCGACAGCACGCCGTTCCAGTCGAACGCCGCCGCGATGCGCATGGCGCGCTCGTCGCCGGCCGCGACATAGGTCGCGACCATCATCACCGCGACCAGCGCGCGCAGCGCCCAGGGATCGTGGATCGCCAGCCGCGGCGACGGCAGGCCGGCGCGGATGCGCTTGATCGAGGCCAGCGTGCGCTCGCGCTGCGCCTGCCACAGCGCCTGCGCCACCGGATCCTGCGTGACCAGCGTATCGGTCAGCGCGGTCGCCGGGCGATGGCGGATGCCGGTGCCGCGATCGAGCCGGCTCAGGCCCTCCTCGCGGCTCGGCCAGCGAAACCTGACCAGCGGAAACAGCGCGCCCAGCGCCAGCACCACGAACAGGCCGAGCCCGATGGCGCGCGCCACGAACGGCAGCGCCAGCCACAATCCGGCCCAGGACACCACCAGAAACAGTCCGACGACGGTCAAAAGCCGCGCCAGATGCGGCCAGCTGCGTTCCCACGCGATCGCATATTTTGCCCGCTGCAGGGCCTGCGTCAGCTTGCAGCCGCGAAATGGCATCGGGGTCGCGCGCTGGCTCTGATGGGTCGGGGGTGGCGCCGCTCAATCAATCTCTCCGGGTTGCCGAAGCAGCAGCCTAGCACAACGGCGGCAGTGAGGCACCCGTTCCGATACGGTAACCCACACCCCGAAATCACGCATAACACGAAGGCGTGACTGCGCGCGCCGTGACCCCGTAACGTCGGCCGCCGAACCACCAGGAAACGCCAGAGGAAAGCCCATGGACAAGAAAACGCACGACAAGGGACTGGAAATTCGCAAAGCGGTGCTGGGCGAGGCCTATGTCGCCAACGCCCTGAAAAATGCCGACGAGTTCAACAAGCCGTTCCAGGAACTGGTCACCGAATATTGCTGGGGCGCGGTCTGGGGCCGCGAGGAACTGCCGCGCAAGACCCGCAGCATGCTCAATCTGGCGATGATCTCGATCCTCAACCGGCCGCACGAATTGCGGGTCCATATCAAGGGCGCGCTGATCAACGGCGTCACCAGGGACGAGATCCGCGAAATCTTCATGCAGGTCGCGATCTATGCCGGCGTGCCCGCCGGCGTCGACAGTTTTCGAATTGCGCGCGAAGTGTTCGCCGAAATCGACAAGGGCTAGGGGCGCTTCACGATGGACATCGGATTCATCGGCCTCGGGAAGATGGGCTTTCCCATGGCCCGCCGCCTGATCGAGGCCAAGCATCAGCTCGTCGTGTTCGACACGCGCAAGGAGGCGGTCGACAAACTGGTCGCGCTGGGCGCGCAGGCCGCATCGTCGCCGAAAGAAGTCGCCGACCGCGTCGAGACCGTGATGGCGAGCCTGCCGTCGCTGCAGGCCTCGCTCGAGGTCGCGACCGGAACCGGCGGCGTGATCGAAGGCAAGCGCGTCAAACGCTTCGTCGATCTCTCCACCGTCGGCTCGCAGATGGCGGTGCGAGATTCACGATCTGCTCGCAAAGCGCGACATCGTGCAGCTCGACAGCCCCGTCTGCGGCGGCGTCGGCGGCGCCGAGAAGGGAACGCTCGCGGTCATGGTGTCGGGCCCGAAGGCCGCATTTCGAAGCGCTGAAGCCCGCGCTCGACGTCATCGGCAAGGTGTTCTTCATCGGCGAGAAACCGGGCTCGGCGCAGACCATGAAGCTTGCCAACAATCTCCTGTCGGCGACCGCCGTGGTCGCGACCTCGGAAGCGGTGGTGATGGGCGTCAAATCCGGGCTCGATCCCAACGTCATGATCGACGTGATCAATGCCGGATCGGGCATGAACACCGCCAGCCGCGACAAGTTTCCGCGCGCGATCCTGCCGCGCAGCTTCGACTTCGGCTTTGCGACCGGGCTGATGGTGAAAGACGTCCGGCTCTGCCTCGAGAGATGAAGTCGCTCGGACTGTCGATGGAAGTCGCCGAAGCGGTCGGGCGGCTCTGGGAAGTCGTGATCCGCGACATGGGCGCGGAGTCCGATTTCACCTCCGCGATCAAGCCGATCGAAAAGGCGGCCGGCGTCGTGGTGGGCGGAGCGGAAGGCAGCCACGCGGCGAAGTGAGGACTTTGTCGTCCCGGCCTTGAGCCGGGACCCACGACCACAGGTCTTCGTTGTTGTAGAAGCTGGAGCCCGCGCCTAGCACAAACAATTAACATCGGTGATTATGGGTTCCCGCTTTCGCGGGAACGGCACTAACTCACAACCACGGCGCCGGCTTGTCCATCGCGATCAGTGCCTCGACCTCGACGCGCGGCCGCACCACCGCGTATTGATCGTCCTTGACCAGCACTTCCGGCACCAGCGCGCGGGTGTTGTAGGTGCCGGACTGCACCGCGCCATAGGCGCCGGCGGTCATGATCGCCAGGAGGTCGCCGGCCTTCGGTTCGCGGCAGCGTGCGGTCGAGCGCGAGGTAGTCGCCGGTCTCGCAGACCGGCCCGACCACGTCGGCCGTGATCTGGCGCGCGCCCGCTTTGCGGCTCGACGCACCGGCAGGATGTCGTGATGCGCTTCGTACAGCGTGGGGCGGATCAGATCGTTCATCGCGGCATCGATGATGACGAAATTCTTGGCGTCGCCATGCTTCACATAGATCACGCGGGTGACGAGGATGCCGGCATTGCCGACGATCATCCGTCCCGGCTCGAACATCAGCGTGCAGCCGAGATTGTGCGTCACGCGCTTGACCATCGCGGCATAGGCATCCGGCGCGGGCGGCGCTTCGCGGTCCATGTAATAGGGAATGCCGAAGCCCGCCGCCGAAATCGACATGCGAGATGGTGTGGCCGTCGGCGCGCAGCGTCTGAACGAATTCCGACAGAATCCGGAACGCGGTCTCCATCTTGCTCAGATCGGTGATCTGGCTGCCGATATGCATATCGGTGCCGGTCACCTCGATGCCCGGCAGTTTCGCCGCGCGGGCATAGACCGCGCGGGCGCGGCGCGATCGGAATGCCGAACTTGTTCTCGGACTTGCCGGTGGAGATCTTGGCGTGGGTGCCGGCATCGACGTCGGGATTGACCCGGACCGAGATGCGCGCGGTCTTGCCGGCTCTCGACCGCGAGCCGCGACAGCAATTCGAGCTCGGGCTCGGACTCGACGTTGATGCAGAGAATGTCGGCAGGCCAAGCGCCGCGCGCAGCTCGGCTTCGGTCTTGCCGACGCCGGAGAACAGGATCTTTTGCGGCGGAATGCCGGCGGCCAGCGCGCGCTTCAATTCGCCGCCCGACACCACGTCGGCGCCGGCGCCGAGCTTTGCCAGCGTGCGCAGCACCGACTGGTTGGAATTGGCCTTCATGGCGTAGCAGACCAGCGCCTTCTCGCCGGCGAAGGCCTCGGTGAACACGCGGTAATGCCGCTCCAGCGTCGCGGTCGAATAGCAATAGAACGGCGTGCCGACGCTATCGGCCAGATCGATCAGATTGACCGCCTCGGCGTGCAGCACGCCGTTGCGATAGTCGAAGTGATTCATGGCGGGCTCAGTTACTGTGCAGCAGCGGATCGAGGATGAACGATTTCTTGCGGCCTTTGGGGGCGGTCGGCGGCGCATCGGTGCCGTAGGTCGGATTGAACACGCTCGGTTGGCTGGCCGCTTCAGTCTCGGCTGTCGGTGCGGCGCGGCGGACGACGCTGACGTCGCGCTCGGCGGCAGGTCGAGCGGACCCTTGCGTCCACAGCCTGCGAGCGCGAGCACGGCAGCGCTCAACAGGATGACGGCCCATCCGGAAGACGTCGGGCGGAAATGGCTAGTCACGACGAAATCCCCAATGCGGCCGCACCATACAAAGATTGCCCTGTTCTGGCGAGAGCAGGATGACCATGAAATTGCAGCGAAATTTCAGGCCTCAGCCCAATTTTCGCTGTTTTTCCAGTCGCTTCGCCCAGGCCTTTGCCTGCGCCAGCACGTTCTTCGGCGCGGTGCCGCCATAGCTGGTCCGGCTTTTCACCGATGCCTCGACCGAAAGCACCTTCAGGGCCTCAGCCGTGATCTTCGGCTCGATCGCCTGCATCGCCTTGCAGGGGCAGCTCATGCAGCGCCACGCCCTGTTTCGACGCCATGGCGACGATGCGCCCGGTGACGTGGTGGGCGTCGCGGAACGGCATTTTCAGGTCCGCACCAGCCAGTCGGCAAGATCGGTCGCGGTGGCGTAGCCCTCGCCGGCCGCGAGCCTTCATCCGCGCCTCGTCGGGCACAGGTCGCCAACCATGCCGGTCATGGCGCGGACCGCCAGCGAGAGCGCGCCGAACGCCTCCATCGCGCCCTCCTTGTCCTCCTGCATGTCCTTTTGATAGGCGAGCGGCAGGCCCTTCATCACGATCAGCAACGCGGTCAGCGCGCCGATCACCCGGCCGGTCTTGGCGCGCACCAGTTCGGCGGCGTCCGGGTTGCGCTTCTGCGGCATGATCGAGGAGCCGGTGGTGAACTTGTCGGACAGCCGCACCAGGCCGACCAGCGGCGAGGTCCAGATCACGATCTCCTCGGCAAAGCGCGACAAATGCACGGCGCAGATCGCCGCCGCCGACAACGTCTCCAGCACGAAATCGCGGTCGGAGACCGCGTCGAGCGAATTGGCCATCGGCCGGTCGAAGCCGAGCGCCTTGCGCGGTCGCGTCGCGGTCGATCGGAAACGAGGTGCCGGCCAGCGCCGCGGCACCCAGCGGCGATTCGTTGAGCCGCTTGCGCGCATCGGCAAAGCGGCCGCGGTCGCGCGAGGCCATCTCGACATAGGCGAGCAGATGATGGCCGAACGTCACCGGCTGCGCGGTCTGCAGATGGGTGAAGCCCGGCATCACGGTCGCGGCATGCTCCAGCGCCCGCTTCGACCAGCGCATGCTGGAAAGCGGCCAGCGCCGCATCGAGTCTCGTCGATGGTGTCGCGGACATAGAGGCGGAAATCGGTCGCGACCTGGTCGTTGCGCGAGCGCGCGGTGTGCAGCCGGCCTGCCGCCGGACCGATCAACTCGCCAAGCCGGCTCTCGACATTCATGTGAATGTCCTCGAGCGCGCGCTTGAAGTCGAACGATCCCTTGCCGATCTCTGACAAAATCGTGTCTAGACCCTTGCCGATATTTTTCGCATCGTCGGCCGTGATAATGCCTTGCGCGGCGAGCATCGCCGCGTGGGCCTTGGACGCGGCGATGTCCTGGGCATAAAGGTGACGATCGACGTCGATGGAGACGTTGATTTCCTCCATGATCGCATCGGGACGCTCCGAGAACCGGCCGCCCCACATCTTGTTGCTCATGATTTGCTGCTCATGACCTGCCGTTTGACGCCGCGCCGAAACCAAGGGAATGCGCGCACCACGCGCGCTTCCCTTACCGAGCCGGCGGTAATATAGGCCCTGCATAGCCGTATCTGATACAGGATGACAAACGATATGCCTGAACAACCCTCACCCGCGCGCACCGCCACGCGCCGGATCCCGCTTGCGATCGGGGCGGTGGTGATCGGGGCCGCTGATCGGATTTGCCGCGGTATACGGGATCGGTGGGCTCGTACGCAACGTCGGTGGCGATCCCGCCTGCCGGCCGGCCGTCGACGCTGGCGCGCAGGATCGCGCCGCTGGCGCATGGCGAAGTCGCCGCGCTGACCATGGCGACCACGCCGTTGCGGCTGCCGGATCTCGCCTTTCGAGGACGCCGACGGCAAGCCCAGAAAGCTTTCCGACTGGCGCGGACAAGACCGTGCTGGTGAACCTGTGGGCCACCTGGTGCGTGCCCTGCCGCAAGGAGATGCCGGCGCTGGAGAGCCTGCAAACCAAGCTTGGCGGTCCGAATTTCGAGGTGGTCGCGATCAATATCGACACCCGCGACCCCGAAAAGCCGAAGAATTTCCTGAAAGAAGCCAATCTGACCCGGCTCGATTATTTCAGCGACCAAAAAGCCAAGGTTTTCCAGGATCTTAAGAGCATAGGCCGGGCGCTGGGAATGCCGACCTCGGTGCTGGTGGACGGCCAGGGCTGCGAGATCGCGACCATCGCCGGTCCCGCGGAATGGGACAGCGACGACGCCATCAAGCTGATCAAGGCCGCGGTGCAGCCGGCTGCGGCGGCGCTTTAAGCCGCGATATTGAGATTGCCGCCGATGCCGGCACCGACATTGGCCGAGCGAGGGCGGTTTGCTGGCCGGCGCCGAGCAACGTCAGAACCGTCGGACTTCTCGGTGTCGAGGTTCGATTTCAGGACGGAGTTTGCGACCTGCTGCTGCACCGCCCCCGCCTGAGACGCCAGAACGGCCGCTACCAAACTCATGTCCATACGCAATACCCCAGACCCGGATGGCACAATACTCGGTGGTGGTTAACGTGCGGTGTCCCGGACAAGGACCCAGAATGTAGGATCGCTTGAGCGAAGCGAAACCCATCAATGACTGTGAATGAGGTGATGGGTTTCGCATTCGCTCAACCCATCCTACGGATTCCGTGGGGTGCCCTCAGCGCGTCGGAACCGGCTTGGCGCCGCGATAATCGTAGAAACCGCGCTGGGTCTTGCGGCCGAGCCAGCCGGCCTCGACATATTTCACGAGCAGCGGGCACGGCCGGTATTTGGAGTCCGCCAGGCCCTCATGCAGCACCTGCATGATCGACAGACAGGTGTCGAGCCCGATGAAATCGGCCAGTTCCAGCGGCCCCATCGGATGGTGCGCACCGAGCTTCATGGCAGCATCGATCGCCTCGACATTGCCGACGCCCTCATAGAGCGTGTAGATCGCCTCGTTGATCATCGGCAGCAGGATGCGGTTGACGATGAAGGCCGGAAAATCCTCCGATACCGCGACCTGCTTGCCGAGCCTGGTCACGAACTCCTTGGCCGCGTCGAAGGTCTGATCGTCGGTGGCGATGCCGCGGATCAATTCGACCAGTTCCATCAACGGCACCGGGTTCATGAAGTGGATGCCGATGAAGCGTTCCGGGCGGTCGGTCGAGGCGGCAAGGCGCGTGATCGAGATCGACGAGGTATTGGAGGCGACGATGGCCTCCGGTTTCAGCACCGCGCAGACGTCGTGGAAAATCTTGCGCTTGACCTCTTCCTTTTCGACCGCGCTCTCGATCACGAGATCGCAACCGGCGAGCCCCTCCATGGTTTCGGTCGGGACAATCTTGCCCAGCGCCTGATTGCGCGCGTCCTCGGAAATAACCTTCTTGGCGACCTGCCGCGACAAATTGCCGTTGATGGTCGCCATTGCCGACTTCAGCCGATCGGCGGAGACGTCGTTGAGCACGACGTCGAGGCCCGCGAGCGCCGCCACATGCGCAATCCCGTTACCCATCTGGCCCGAGCCGATCACGCCGACCTTTTTGATCTGAAATGCCATCTTGTCATCCACCGGAACGGCGCGCATGTCGCACCTGCCCATTGATCCCCTAAAGCCTCGGCACGAACCGAGGCTCTAAACCCTGTATTCGACGCGTTTTCTTCACGCGAACCGGTACCCACTTCGCCTGAAAACGCCATCCAAATCTAACACCGGCCGGAGCTTTCGCATCCGGCCGTTGAAAACATCGTTACTTTCCGAGCTTGCCGAGCGCCTCGGTAAGCTCGGGAACCGCCTGATAGAGATCCGCCACCAGGCCGTAATCGGCGACCTGGAAGATCGGTGCGTCCTCGTCCTTGTTGATCGCGACGATCACCTTGGAATCCTTCATGCCGGCGAGATGCTGGATCGCGCCCGAGATACCCACCGCGACATAAAGTTCCGGCGCCACCACCTTGCCGGTCTGACCGACCTGCCAGTCGTTCGGCGCGTAGCCGGCGTCGACCGCGGCGCGCGAGGCGCCCACGCCCGCGCCAAGCTTGTCGGCGAGCGGCTCGATATATTTGGCGAAATTCTCGCGGCTCTGCATGGCGCGGCCACCGGAAACGATGATCTTCGCCGACGTCAGTTCAGGACGATCGCTTTTTGCGACTTCCTCGCCGACGAAGCTGGAGAGCCCGGGATCGGCTGCGGATGCGGCATTCTCGATCGGAGCGCTGCCGCCGCCGCCGGTTGCCTGGAAGGTCGAGGTCCGCACCGTGATCACCTTCTTGGCGTCCTTTGACTTCACGGTCTGGATCGCGTTGCCGGCATAGATCGGCCGCTCGAAAGTGTCGGGCGAAACCACCTTGATGATTTCCGACACCTGCATGACGTCGAGCAGGGCCGCTACGCGCGGCATCACGTTCTTGAAGCGCGAGGTCGCGGGCGCGACGATGGCGTCATAGGACGGCGCCAGCGCGACGATCAGCGCGGCCAAGGGCTCGGCGAGATCGTGTTCGTAGGCATCGCCTTCGGCGACCAAAACCTTCTTGACGCCGGCGAGCTTGGCGGCGGCCTCGGCGGCCTCCTTGGTGCCCTGGCCGCCACCGGCGACGAGAACATGCACGTCAGCGCCAAGCTGGGCGGCAGCCGTCAGCGCCTTGTTGGTCACGTCCTTCAAGGTTTCGTGGTCGTGTTCGGCAATCAACAACGTGGTCATCAGAGAACCCCGGCTTCATTCTTGAGCTTCGACACCAGCTCGGCGACGTCCTTGACCTTGACGCCTCCCTTGCGGCCCGGCGGTTCCGATGTCTTGAGGATTTCGAGATGGGCGGTGAGATCGACGCCGTAGTCGGCGGCGTTCTTCTCGGCGATCGGCTTCTTCTTCGCCTTCATGATGTTGGGAAGGCTCGCATAGCGCGGCTCGTTCAGCCGCAGATCGGTGGTGACGATCGCCGGTCCCTTGAGCTTCACGGTTTGCAGGCCGCCATCGACTTCGCGCGTCACCTTGAAATCGGAACCATCGACTTCGAGCTTGGAGGCAAAGGTCGCCTGCGACCATCCGAGCAGTGCGGCCAGCATCTGGCCGGTCTGGTTTGAATCGTCGTCGATCGCCTGCTTGCCGAGGATGATGAGGCCCGGCTTCTCCTCGTCGGCGACGGCCTTGAGAATCTTCGCCACCGCCAGCGGTTCGACATTGCCTTCGGCCTTGACCAGGATGCCGCGGTCGGCGCCCATGGCAAGGCCGGTGCGGATGGTCTCGGAGGCCTGTGCCGGTCCGATCGATGCCACCACGACTTCGGTTGCCTTGCCGGCCTCTTTCAGGCGCAACGCTTCCTCGACCGCGATTTCGTCAAACGGATTCATCGACATCTTGACGTTGGCGAGTTCCACGCCCGAACCGTCGCTTTTGACGCGGACCTTGACGTTGTAATCGACCACTCGCTTTACCGGCACCAGAACCTTCATCGATCGTCTTTCGCTTGAAATTTTGAGGGTTTAATCCTTGGCGCGGAACCTAAAGCGCCCGCCAACCCCGGTCAACGCGCGCGGGGCAAAAATCGCCCCGATTGTGGCACTTGAGCCGGATTGAGCATGATCTTTTCGGAAAACCGGTACCCACCCCGCATCAAGTGCGGGGCAGGGTTTTTCCGGATCATGCTCTAACGGTTCTGGCCGGGCACCCAGAGCACGTCGCCTGTGCCATTATTGTTCGCCGAGCGGCTGGCGACAAACAGGAAATCCGACAGGCGGTTGATATACTGGATCGCCGCATCGCTGACCGGCTCGTCGGGCTTGGCTGCGAGTTCCACCATGATCCGTTCCGCCCGACGGCATACCGTGCGCGCCAGATGCAGATAGGCCGCGGCCGCCGTGCCGCCCGGCAGCACGAATGAGGTTAACGGCGCCAAATTCGCATTCAGGCTGTCGATGTCGCGCTCCAGCCGCTCGACCTGGCTTGAAACCACCCGCAACCGTTCGGCCTTGCCCTCGCGCTGGGGCACCGCGAGGTCGGCGCCGAGATCGAACAGGTCGTTCTGGATCAGGCCCAGCATGGTGTCGAGTTCGCGCGCGTCCTGCAAATGCAACCGCACGACGCCGATCACGGCGTTGGTCTCGTCGACGGTTCCATAGGCTCTCACCCGCAGATCGAATTTCGGACGGCGCTCGCCAGAGCCAAGCGCCGTGGTGCCGTCATCGCCGGTTCGCGTGTAGATCCGATTGAGCACGACCATTTGTTTGTCCTCTGGCGTCGTGGTCCTCTGGCGTCGTCCCCTAGCGTCCCATCGCCCAGACCGCGAGCATGGTGATGACGATCGCGACAAACTGCAACAGCACCCGCAGCCGCATCAATTGCTGCGACCGGTTCGGCGAGCCGCCCCGCATCATATTGATGAGGCCCAGCAGCAGCACCAGCGCGACGGCGGCAACCGCGATTGGAAGCAGTATAGAACTCAGAAAGGAAGCCATCGGAAGTCAATAACACCGCACAAGGCGATGGGCCATCGCACACGAACGGCTGCAACGATCTGGCTTTTAGCCCAATAATATCAGATGGTACAATGAGCCCTTCGTCGGCCGGGCGAGATGAAATCCGAGTGTGAAATGTGAGGCAGCTTCGCTACGTTTACCTCGTCGTGATGGACGCGTTCTACACGTTCCTCGCCGACGACGGCTGGGCGATTGCGAGCCACATCGCGCTGTCGACCCTGATGGCGCTGTTTCCGTTCCTGATCGTCCTGACGTCGCTCGCCGGCTTCTTCGGATCGAAAGAGCTTGCCGACCAGGCGGCCGGGCTGTTGCTGCAGGTCTGGCCGAAACAGGTCACCGATGCGCTGTCGGGCGAAATCCATGATGTGCTGACGACCACCCGTGGCGATATCCTGACCATCGGCGCGGTGCTTGCGGTGTATTTCGCCTCGAATGGCGTCGAGGCCCTGCGCGTCGCGCTCAACCGCGCCTATTCGGTGGTCGAGCTGCGGCGCTGGTATTGGCTGCGGCTGGAATCGATCGGCTACACCCTGATTGCCGCCTTCACCTCGCTGGCGATGGCGTTCCTGATCGTGCTCGGGCCTTTGATCATCGAGGCGGTGCGGCGGCATATTCCGCTGGTGGTGGAAAGCAACGAGCAGTTTCTCAACCTCTCGCGCTACGGCATCACCATCGCGGCCCTGGTCATCGCTTTGTTCATCCTGCATGCCTGGCTTCCGGCGGGGCGACGCAGCTTCCTGCAGATCCTGCCCGGCATCATCTTCACCATGGTGGCGTCGCTGATCTCGGGCATCGTGTTCGGCCAGTACCTCGCGCGCTTTGCCAACAACTACGTCACGATGTATGCGGGCCTCGCCTCCGTCATCATCGCGCTGGTGTTTTTGTATTTCATCGCCGCGATCTTCGTCTATGGCGGCGAGTTGAACGCCGCGATCATCAAGTCGCGGCTGCCTCACGGCGTAACGCTTCAAGCAGCGCAGTCGCTAAAGCCCGCGGAGACACGGGCTTGAGCAGGAAGGCGTCCGCGCCGGCGGCGAGCGAAGCCGCCTCATCGTCGCCGCGGCCCGACACCCCGATGATCGCGATGCGGCCGTGCGGCGGGCCAAGCGCACGAATCCGGCTGATCGCCTCGATGCCGTCGATGCCCGGCAGCACCATGTCCATCAGCACCACGTCGAAAGTGCCTAGCGCGATGCGCTCAGTTGCGGCCTCGCCGCGCCCGATGAACTCCGCCTGATGGCCGAGTTCGCTCAGGATCGTGTTGAGCACGACGCGGCCGAACGGATTGTCCTCGACGCTAAGCACGCGCAGCGGCGGCACCTGATCCGGCGCGGCCGCCTCGCCCGCGGCCGCTCCCGCCGCCTTGCCGGTCGTGGCGCGGTTCAGGCTCACCGTCAGCGTGAAGGTGGCGCCGCCGCCGCGCCGCGGCGCGACCTTGATGTCGCCGCCCATCGATCGTGCGAGCTGCTTGACCGAGGACAGGCCAAGCCCGGCACCGCCGAAACGCGAGGCGATCGAGACATTGGCCTGCGAGAACGGCCGGAACAGCCGCTTGATCTCGGCAAGCGTGAGGCCGATCCCGCTGTCGGAAATCGCAAAGGCGACGCCGACCCTGGCCTTGGTGCCGCGCATCGGCATCATCCGGAGTGCAACGCCGCCCGCTTCCGTGAACTTCACCGCATTGTCGATCAGGTTTTCAAGCGCGGCGCGCAGGCGAACGGGATCACCGACCACCAGCGCCGGAAGCTCGTCCGATACCTCGACTTGCGATTGCAATCCCTTCGCCGCCGCCCGGCCGGCCAGCGAATCGCCGGCGTTGCGGGCGAGCGCGCGCAGATCGAACAGATCCTGGCGCACGCCGGTCGCGCCGGTCGCATCCTTGGCGGCATCGACGAACAAGGTCGCAAGGCTCGCCAGATGCTCGGCGCCGGCCTTGATGGTGTCGACCCAGCGCCGCTCGCGCTCATCGAGATCCGAGGTCGCGAGCAGATCGCTGATGGCAAGGATTCCGGTGAGCGGCGTGCGGACCTCATGGGCGAACGCGGCAAGCGCGGCTTCGACCACGCCCGGCGCGTCAGCCTTGCTCCCGCGCTCGCGCGCGGCCAGGGCGAGGCCGCGTTTTTTCGCCGACCGTTTTTTGGCAAGTCCTTTCTTGCGCTGTAAACGCGCTCTTACCGCCATGATCCCCCTTAGCCCCGCACGGTCGCTACCATGGCACGGCGGGGCCATCTGAGTCACTGCGAGCTTTCGATTGCTCCACGTGAAAACTTAAACGAGGCCTACCAAACGGCGAATGTCGGCCGCTGTCGCGCCGGCCGAGCGGAGTTCGCGCAAACCGGTGGCATCGGTCGATTTGGAGAGCTTTTGCCCGCTATCATTCATAAGCAGGCGATGGTGCCGATAGGATGGCTGCGGCAAGCCGAGCAATTGCTGCAGCAGCCGATGCACGCTGGTGGCGTGGAACAGGTCCTGGCCGCGCACCACTTCAGTCACGCCCTGCAAGGCATCGTCGATCACGACCGACAGATGGTAGCTGGTCGGCGTTTCCTTGCGTGCCAGGATGATGTCGCCCCATGCCTCGGGCCGGGCGCTGATCTGCCCGCTCTCCCCGTCTAGGCCCTCACCCTGCTCGATCCAGGCAAGGCCGCCCGCCCGCCCGCGCGCGGCCGTCATGTCGAGCCGCAGTGCGTAAGGCCCACCTCGTTCGATCAAGCGCTGCCGCGCGTCGTGCGTGAGCGACTTCGCGGTACCCGGATAGAGCGGCGCGCCATCCGGATCGCGCGGCCACGATTCATGGGCTTCCCGCCGCGCCACAAGTCTTGCGATCTCGGCGCGGCTCTCGAACGCCGGATAGACCAGACCCTGGGCCGACAATTTTTCGACCGCCTCGCGGTAGAGGGCGAGATGCTCGGACTGCCGCCGCACCGGCGTCTCCCATGACAGGCCGAGCCAGGCGAGATCTTCGCAGATCGCGGTCTCGAATTCGGACCTGCAACGCGCCGCGTCGATGTCCTCGATCCGCAGCAGGAACCGGCCACCGGCCTCCCGCGCCGAATCGAAATTCAACAGCGCCGAGTAGGCATGGCCGAGATGCAGATAACCGTTCGGGCTTGGCGCAAAACGAAAAACGGGTGGCATTGATCTCTTTCGCGGGACGTGGTGGTTCTAATTGCCATGCTGATCCACCTCAACACCCAAGACGACCTTGAGGACGCCATCCACGCGCTGGTCAAGCAGGATCCGCGGCTGAAACCGATCTTCGAGATCACCGGCATGCCGGCCTTGCGGCGGCGCGAGCCCGGCTTTGCGGGGCTGGCGCATATCGTCTGCGGCCAGCAATTGTCGACCGCGAGCGCGTCCGCGATCTGGGCCCGCATCAGCGCGGCGTTCGATCCGTTCGAGCCTGACGCGCTGCGCCGCGCCCGCGCCGATCGGCTCGGCCGTCTTGGCCTGTCGGCGGCCAAGATCAAGACCTTGAAGAATCTGGCGCGCGAACTCGCCGCCGAGCGGCTGAACATCGACGTGCTCGCCAACGAAGACGCCGACGCCGCCCACAACACGCTGACCTCGTTGCACGGCATCGGTCCGTGGACCGCGGACGTGTATCTGTTGTTCTGCCTCGGCCATGGCGACGCGTGGCCCGCGGGCGACCTTGCCGTGCAGGAGGCGGTCAAGATTGGCCTTCGGCTGAAGAAGCGTCCGACCGCAAAAGAGATGGCGCCGCTGGCGGAGCCGTGGCGCCCGCTGCGGGGCGCAGCCGCGCATCTGTGGTGGAGCTATTACCGTGTCCTGAAGAAGCGCGAAGGCGTGATCGCCGGCCAGCAGAAACCAAACGATGTTTCAAACATTGTTGCTGTTGCAAAACGGCGCCCGATGAACGCAACGATTACGGCACGAAAAGCGCCGGGATCGAAAACATGAAAGCAACCGACTTTGTCGTCGCCCGTCATGACTTGCAACGGTGCAAATCGGTCGAAACGCAGTTGCCGGATGCCGCAGCACTTCCGAGCGAAGCTCTGCTGGTCAAGGTCGACCGCTTTGCGTTCACTGCCAACAACATCACCTATGCGGTGCTCGGCGATGAGCTGAAATACTGGCAGTTATTTCCGGCGCCGCAAGGTTTCGGTAACATTCCGGTGTGGGGATTTGGCGACGTGATCGCCTCGAAACATCCTGACGTTGCCGAGGGCGAGCGCCTGTTCGGCTATTTCCCGATGGCGACGCATTTGGTGATCGAGGCGGCCGGCGTCAACAAACGCGGCTTGCGCGATGGCGCCGCGCACCGGCAAGGCGTAGCACCGGTCTATAACGCCTATGCGCGTGTTACGGGCGATCCCGCCTTCGCCGGACAACAGGGCGACTATCAGGCGCTGCTGCGGCCCCTGTTCATGCTCTCGTTCCTGGTCGACGATTTTTTGGCCGAGAACGCATTTTACGGCGCGCGGAGCGTGCTGCTGTCGTCCGCCTCGAGCAAGACCGCGTTCGGGCTTGCGCATCTTCTGCACGCCCGCGGCCATCTCAAAGTGACCGGGCTGACCTCGGCCGCGAATGTCGGCTACGTTAATTCGCTCGGCTGCTACCATGAGGTCGTGACCTATGACCGCGTCACCTCGCTACCGGCGGATGTGCCGGTCGCTTTCGTGGACATGGCCGGAAACAGCGGCTTGCGCGAAAAACTGCACCGGCATTTCGGCGATCAGATGAAGTATTCCGGGCGCATCGGGCTCACGCATCGCAGTTCCTCGCCGGACGAGCCGGAACTGCCCGGCGCCAAACCAAGATGGTTTTTCGCGCCTGATCAGATTCGCAGGCGCGCCAAGGAATGGGGACCGGGCGGTATCGACGCACGGTTCGGCGCCACGTGGTCTACTTTCGCCCCGACGCTGGAGCGGCGGCTGAAGGTGATCGAGGGGCGCGGGCCTGCGGCGGTGACACAGGTCTATCTCGATACGCTCCAGGGCCGCATTCCGCCCGAGCAGGGCCACATGCTGTCGCTGCCATAGCTGCCGCGCTTTCTGCGCGATCCCAAAGGGTATAGCTTTATCTCCCGGAAGAAGCCGCGAAGACGGCTGCCGGGAGAAGCGCGCATGCTGGACAGGACGGACGATATTTCGGTCGCGGCGGAAAGCTGGCTTTCGCAATTCGAAAGTGCGCTCAAAAATCCCGACGAGCTCGAGGCGCTGTTCCACGGCGAAAGCTATTGGCGCGATGTGCTGGCGCTGAGCTGGAACATCCAGACGATCAACGGCGCCGAGGCGATCCTGAAGGAGCTGAAAGCCCGCAGCGATGCCGCCGCGCCGAAAAACTTCCAGATCGATCCCGGTCGCGCCGCGCCGCGCCGGGTGACGCGCGCCGGAATCAACTCGATCGAAATCATGTTCAAGTTCGAAACCGCAGTCGGCCGCGGCAATGGCATCCTGAGGCTTACGCCGGATGCGGCCGACGGAAATCGGCTGAAGGCCTGGACGCTGCTCACCACGCTTGAGCAATTGAAAGGGTTCGCGGAACAGCTCGGCGTGGCGCGCCCACGCGGCAACGCCTATTCGCGCGATTTTCGCGGACCGAACTGGCTCGATCTGCGCAAAGCCTCGGCCGAATATGCCGATCATGACCCGACCGTGCTCGTCATCGGCGGCGGCCAATCCGGCCTGTCGATTGCGGCGCGGCTGAAGCAACTCAATGTCGATACGCTGATTATCGATCGGGGGCTGCGCATCGGCGACAACTGGCGCAAGCGCTATCATGCGCTGACGCTGCACAACCAGGTGCAGGTCAACCACCTGCCCTACATGCTGTTTCCGCCGAACTGGCCGACCTACATCCCCAAGGACAAGCTCGCCAACTGGTTCGAAGCCTATGTCGAGGCCATGGAGCTGAACTTCTGGACTGAGACCGAATTCGAGGGCGGCAGCTATGACGAGCAGCAAGGCCGCTGGACCGTGACGCTGCGCCGCGCCGGCGTCACGCGGACGATGCATCCGCGGCATGTCGTGCTTGCGACCGGCGTCAGCGGCATACCGAGTTTGCCTGACATCGCCGGACTGAAGGATTTTGCCGGCAAGGTCGTGCACTCCAGCCGGTATGACGATGGCGAGAACTGGAAGGGCAAAAGCGCCATCGTGATCGGCACCGGCAATAGCGGCCACGACATCGCGCAGGACCTTTATTCGAGCGGCACTGAGGTGACGATCGTGCAGCGCTCGCCGACGCTGATCGTCAGCATCGAGCCGTCGGCCCAACTGGTCTACTCGCCCTACAACGAGGGGACACTCGACGACAACGATCTGATTGCGACCTCGATGCCGCTGGCGCTTGCCCGCAAGAGCCACGCCATGGTGACCGAGCAATCGAAAGAGCTCGACAAGGAATTGCTCGAAGGCCTGGAGCGCGTCGGATTCAAGCTCGACTTCGGCGAGGACAACACCGGCTGGCAGTTCAAATATCTCACGCGAGGCGGCGGCTATTACTTCAATGTCGGCTGCTCCGACCTGATCGTCAAAGGCGAGATCCGGCTTAAGCAGTTTGCCGACATTGATACCTTCACAGCAGCCGGCGCGAAGATGAAGAGTGGCGAGACGATCCCGGCCGACCTGATCGTGCTGGCGACCGGTTACAAGCGCCAGGAAGAGCTGGTGCGCAAACTGTTCGGCGAAGAAGTCACCAAGCGCGTCGGGACCATCTGGGGATTCGGCGACGAGCAGGAATTGCGCAACATGTATGTGCGTACCGGGCAGCCGGGCCTCTGGTTCATCGCCGGCGGGCTCGCGCAATGCCGGATCGGCTCGAAATACCTAGCGTTGCAGATCAAGGCGATCGAGGAAGGCCTGTTGCCGCGCGGCGCATGACATGCCTCACCGTTCCTCATGAACCAGGATTTCCGGAACTCCACGGCATGATCGCAAGTTTGATATCTCAGACCGATGCGCGACAGCGGCCCACCGCCGATCGAGCGCCGCTGTTGCGCTGGATGATCTTTACCGGGTTGACCATTTTCGCAGTAGCGCTGCTTTGGCACTTCGGCTTCATCAAGCTGATGGTCGCTTCGGACCGGACCCATATCTCTTCGCTCATTTGCGTGCTCTATGTCGCTGCCTCGCTGCATTGCCTGTGGCGAACGATCTCGATCTCGCGCGAAGCCGAGGCCGGCAGCCGAATTGAGCGCGGGTTCGCGGACGGCTCGCTGGTCTTGGCCGACGAAGCCGGCCGCAACGCCTTGCCTCCCGGCCTGATCGCCGACCATATTCGCAATCTCCAGCTGAAGGCGCGGACGCAAGGCCCGGGCCGGCTCGATCAGACCCTGCTGCTGCGCGGGTTGGCGGACAAGCTGCGCAGCTCGAACGCTCTGGGCGCCTTCGCCGGGGACACACTAATGAAGCTGGGCCTGCTGGGCACCATTATCGGTTTCATCATCATGCTGGCGCCGATCGCAGGGCTCGACGCCGGTGATCGCGCTTTGATGAAGTCCTCCATGGGCCTGATGAGCGACGGCATGGCGGTCGCGATGTATACGACGCTTGTCGGCCTTGTGGGTTCGATCATGGTGAAGATTCAGTACTACGCGCTGGACGCGGCGACCGCGCAACTGTTCTCGCAGGCGGTCACGCTGACCGAAACACGTATTGTCCCGATCCTGGAACGGCAAAATGTGGGATGACTTCGGCCTCTATCCTCGCGAAGAGCCTTTCGATCCATTCAGCGTGATGCTCTTCAAGGCGCTGCAGGTTATTTCGTTCTTGTTCTTCATTGCGCTTCTGGCGATCTCGCCCGACGCCAGGGACGGCAAGGTCGATCCGAGGGCGGAATTCATCATCACCATGGATTGGCCCGACAATCATCCCGACGACCTCGATCTCTTCGTGCAGGATCCCGCGGGCAATATTGCGTGGTATCGGCATCGCGAGGCCGGGTTCATGGTTTTGGAACGTGACGATCGCGGCGGCCCCAATGATTTCATCATCGTCAACGGCAGGAAAATCGTTTCGCCGATTTGCGAGGAGATCGTCGTCATTCGCGGCATCGTTTCGGGGGAATATACCGTCAACGTCTCGCATTTCTCGGCAAGGACGGATCGGCCAGTTCCCGTCACGGTGAAGGTACAGAAGCTCAATCCCGTGGCGCAGGTGATCCACGACAACACGCTCACGGTCGATCATACCGGCGATGAGAAATCCGCCGTGCGCTTTACGCTGGACGCCGAGGGCAAGGTGATCGATGTCAACTATCGCGAAAAATCTCTGATGGTGAATGCCGACAGAACCCATCTCAACGGCGCCGATCTCGATCCCAAAACGGGCTATCGGAAGAAGCTATGAGCAGCCTCAATTCGATCATCCTGAGCCTTGCCATCGCCTATGCCGTGTTAGGCGTTTTGCTGCTGGTCGCCTGCCTGTTGACGCACCTGCCTTGGCCAGTGAAAGCAGGCGCGATCGTTGTGACCAGCGCATTCTACCTCGTAAGCTTCTTCGCCACGCACTCGCTGTTGGGTTGGTCGGCGGACGATCCTCTTCCGCCAAACTTCAAGTTGCTGGGCGCCCGCATCGTCGAACCGCATTCGGTCGCGGATGATCCGGGCTCGATCTATCTCTGGGTCGAGGCGTACGACCAGGACAATTTCCCCAGCGGAGTCCCGCGAGCCTATCGTCTGCCCTATTCCGCCAAACTCGCGGACAAGACGGAAGCCGCCGTCAAGGCCAGCGCTGACGGTCATCCCCAGGGCGGACGCACCGCAAATACCGGGACCGGAAACGGGGGGATCGGTCCGACCGAGGCAACTCCGGCGGCAATCGTCGCTACCGGCGGCGGCAACCCATCCGGGGGTGGCGATCAACTCGATCCCAGCACCGCCCAAAGCCAAGGCCTTGTGTTTTCTCCTTTGCCCCCGCCGCGCATGCCGGCAAAGACGGAGTAGCGGAAACGTCACGCGCGGGGCGAGACGCGCCGCTGGCGCATCCGTTCCGCCTCACGGTTCCTCATGGTCGAGGATTTCCCGGACGACGAAGGATTCCGCGTGGCGCCAGGCCGCATCGTTGTCGCCGCGGAAGGTGACGAGACGATTGAAAACGACCTTGCGGGTTTTCACATCGACAATGTCGAATTTTGCCCATTGCACGAGCGTGCTGAGCTTGTGGAAGCTGCTGATCAGGAGATAGCCGGCGCCGGCCGCTTGCGCCTTGTCGAGCAACCGATCCGCGTCGATGTCGCCAACCGAACAGGCGTTCGGCGGGCAATCAAGGGCGACGTTTCTCACCTTTCCGCTCGCCGCCAAATCTGTGCGCAACGAGGCTTCGAATTCGCGCAGGCGTCGGAAATGGTCGGCGCTTTGATCGATGACCTCGCCCGAGGTGTCGGTATATTGGATTTCGGCGATCGCCAACATCGGCGCCTCGCCTTGCGCATGGCCTTGCCGAACCGGGCTGGCATAGAAAGCAGCGGCAGCAACCAAGGCAAGGCCCACGGATGGTCGGTTCATCGGTGTTCTCACTAATTCGCCTTTTCCAGCAAACGGCGCTGGATCAGCCAGCGCGCGCCGCGGCTCCACGCCGAATTGGCGCCGGCGCGCAGGTCGGTCTGCTGGACATCAACGAGCGCGCCGGATTGGGCGTCGCGAATTTTGTAGGTCACCGCGTAATCCGTGCGGCTGATGCGCGTGACGATTCCGATCATGGATTGGTCCGCGTGGAGGCCAGCCGCAATTTTTGCTTCGCACCCCCCGCAATAATGCAATTTACCTGCTTTCGCCGCTTCGTCGTTCACAGCGCCGACGTCAACCAATTGGTAGCGTCCCGATTCCACGATCAGCCGGCGCGCCTCTTCCGTCGAAAGCCGCAATTGCTCGCGGTCGATATCGTCGGGCGGAACATAGGCCGCAGCCGCGCTGAAATCTTCCAGCTCGAAGGGAAAAACCGCCAGTTTGATCGGGGCCGGCGCAGCCGATTCGTCAGCAGTTGCGACCGCGAACCCTGCGACAACCATCGCCGAGGCGAAGACGAAAGCAATTCCGCGCATGGATGCACCCTTGGGAAGCCGGATCTTGGGAAGCCGGATCTTGGGAAGCCGGATCGTCCCCATATCGTCCGATCCGCCTCCCGCGCGAAATGGAGATTTTCCCAGGATTGACCGGGTGAAATGCCCGATCCTGGCTGGACCCGCTTTCTTCTCGCCGAAATCTGCCTCAAGATGCGACGGGGAGTGGAACAAAGATGCAGCAGGCCCTCAATTTCATGGCGGGCCCCGCGCGCGCCATCGACCTGAAGCTGCGACTGGCATTGCGCGTCGCAGCGCTCGCGGCGGCTTGCTTCCTCGCTGTCGCGGCCTACGCCTTGTTTGACAGCGATCGCGCCGCCAGGGCCAAGGTGAGCCATATCGCCGATATCGTCGCCAAGGATATTTCATTGCAGCAGGCGCAGGCGCGCTGGTACTCCTTGTCGCCCGAGCGAACGCCGGATTTGCAAAGGGTCGCGGCGCCCTTGATGGAACCGGGCCTCTGCATCGCCTATCAGGACAAGGTCGGCGCCTTTCGCCAGGGTTTCTGCAGCGGCGCACTCGCCGGCGAAACTGCCGCACCCGAAAGCTACGCTGCACTCTATCGCGCCATCTTCCATCCCGGCGAACCGATCTTGAAGCCGCTGCTCATCGAAGGCGAGACCGGGGGCGTCGCGGTCGCGACGTTCGACCCCGCCGTGCAGATCGGCCAGAGCTGGCGCGAGGCCAGCCGCCTGCTTTCCATCATGGCTTTCGCCCTGGCGGGGCTTTGCCTTGCGGTCTATGCCGCGCTCGCGCGGGCACTGCGGCCGACGCATGCCATTCAGACCGGACTAAAGCAGCTTGCGGCGAACGATCTTTCCGCTCGCTTGCCGAGTTTCGATCTCGCCGAACTTTCGGCCATTTCCGACGTCTTCAACGCGCTTGCGCTGAAGCTGGAGACGGCGCTTGCCGAACGCAATGCGCTGACGCGAAAGCTGATAGCCGTACAGGACGAGGAGCGGCGTCATCTTGCACGCGAGTTGCACGACGAATTCGGTCAGTCGCTCACCGCAATCGCAGCGCAGGCCGCCGCCGCCGCGCATACCGCAGAGCGTGAATGTCCGCCGCTCATCGAAGAATGCCGCGGCATCTCTCGCACCACGGCGGGCTTGATGGCAACGCTGCGCGGAGCGCTGGTGCGCCTGCGGCCACCCGACATCGAGGAACTCGGCATCGCCCTGAGCCTCGAAAGCCTTGTTGCGAGTTGGAATGGCGTCGAGAAGGGCCGCACGCGATTTGATATTGCCATCATGGGCAAGGTCGACGATTTGCCGCCGAGCGTCTGCGCCAGTCTCTATCGCATCGCGCAGGAGGCGATCACCAATGCAGCGAAGCATGCTCAGGCGAGGCGCGTGCAACTGCGTCTCGAGACGGGACAGGCCGACATCGTCTTGAGCATTGAAGACGACGGCGAGGCAACCGCCGATCTCGCGCCGAAAGCCGGCATGGGGCTTCTCGGCATGCAGGAGCGGGTCGCTTCGCTCGGCGGAACGCTGCGGTTCGAGCAGCGAGCTACGGGCGGTGCCAGGCTTGTCGCGACCATTCCCAATGTGGGGCAGGAAATTTGGGCATGACCGGCAGCGGCAGCTTTACGCGCGTGATGCTGGCGGACGACCATGCGATCGTGCGCGAGGGCTATCGCTCGCTGTTGCAGAAGCAGGACCGCCTTCGCGTCGTCGCCGAGGCGGGCGACGGGGCCGAGGCCTATCGCATCTACAAGGAGGCCAGGCCGGATCTCGTCATCATGGACGTATCGATGCCGGGCATTGGCGGGGTGGAGGCGATCCGGCGCATCCGGCAATGGGACGGCTCCGCGCGCATCCTCGTCTTCACCATGCATCAGAGCGCCGCCTATGCGGTCCAGGCCATCAAGGCGGGCGCGCGCGGCTTTGTGACAAAAAGCAACCCGCCGGACGCGCTACTGCGCGCAATCGACGAAGTCATGGCTGGACGCATCGCGCTCAGCCCCGATATCGACCACGAACTCGCCATCAACCGCCTCGCCGGCGAACCCTCGGCGGTCGACGCGCTGAGCCCGCGGGAATTCGAAATCCTGCGCATGTTGCTGGCCGAGAAATCCGTGGACGACATCGCAGAAACGCTGCATATCAGCGTCAAGACCGCCGCCAACACCCGCTATCTTATCCGCGCCAAGCTCGGCGTTGCCTCGGACATTGAACTCGTGCGTCTTGCGCTTCGTCAGCGGATCATCGCGGCCGATATGGAAGATTAGCATCGGGGCATGACAGCGGCCGATTTTCGATCCAAACTATCGCAGAAGCAATTTGGGAGAGAAACACATGTCGGCCATTCTCGGCTCGGGCGAGCATCGCTACCGCGTGGTGGAGAACTGGGCAAAACTGCCTGCGGGTTGCAAACCCGGCCTCTGGTTCATCGCCGGAGGCCTCGCGCAATGCCGGATCGGTTCGAAATATCTGCCGTCGCAAATCAAGGTGATCGAGGAAGGGGCATTAGCGCATGGCAGTTAATCTTCCTGCAGCGACGATCTCAAACGCTGACCCGGCCATTCTCGGCTCGGGCGAGCATCGCTACCGCGTGGTGGAGAACTGGGCGAAGCTGCCGAAGCGGCTGGAAACTCACCGACGTCGCTTCTGTCGCGGTCGACAGCAAGGACCGCGTCTACGTCTTCAACCGCGGCGCCCATCCGATGGTGGTGCTCGACCGCGAGGGTAATTTCATCACAAGCTGGGGCGAAGGGCTGTTCAACCGCGCGCACGGGCTGCACATCGACGCCGACGACAATCTCTATTGCACCGATGACGGCGACCACACCGTGCGCAAATGCACGACCGACGGCAAGGTGCTCTTGACCATCGGCATCCCGAACCAGCCGACGCCGTTCATGAGCGGCGAGCCGTTTCACCGCTGCACCCACACCGCGCTGTCGCCCAAGGGCGAGATCTACGTCTCGGACGGTTACGGCAATGCCTGCGTCCACAAATACACCCCTGACGGCAAACTGATGACGACCTGGGGCGAGCCCGGCACCGATCCGGGCCAGTTCAACATCGTCCACAACATCGCGACCGATGCCGACGGCTTCGTCTATGTCGCCGACCGCGAGAACCACCGCGTGCAGGTGTTCGACGGCGACGGCAAATACGAGACGCAGTGGAACAATCTGCACCGGCCTTGCGCGCTGCATTGCTGCGGCGGCAAGCGTCCTACCTTCATCGTCGGCGAACTCGGCCCGGGCATGCCGGTCAATCGCAAGGTGCCTAATCTCGGCCCGCGCCTGACCATCGTCGATGCAAAAGGAAAACGCATCGCGCGGCTCGGCGGCGAGCACGGGCCCGGCCTTGAGACCGGCAAATTCCTGGCGCCGCACGGCTCGCGCTGGATTCCAAAGGCGACATCTATGTCGGCGAAGTCGGTGTCACCAACTGGAAGACTTCCTTTCCCAATACGCCGATGCCCGACGCGGTTCGCGCGAACCGCTGCCTGCAGAAGCTGGAGAAGAATCACTCCGCCTTGAGGTTCGCCGCCTTGATGATCGGCCACCAGCGATCGGCTTCGGCTTTCTGGAACGCGCGCAGGGCCTCCGGCGATTGCTGATCGAGCGGCGCTGATCTGAATGCCGAGTTCGGCGAAACGCTCTCTGCACCGGCGGATCGGCGAGCATCTGCATCATGGTGGCGTTCAGCTTCGCAATGATGTCCTTCGGCGTGTCCTTGGGCACCCACAGTCCGTACCAGAGCGAGGCAAAGAAGCCGGGCAAGCCCGGCTTCGTCCGCGGTCGGAATATTCGGCGACGAAGGCAGCCGCGCCTTGCCGGTGACCGCGAACGGCTTGACGCTGCCGGCGGCGAGCAGCGACCTGAAATTCGACGACGGCTCGATCATGAAATCGATCTGTCCCGCCAGCAGATCCTGCATCGCCGGCGCGTTGCCGCGATACGGCACGAACTGAAATTTGGTGCCGGTCGCCTTCTGAAACGAGATTCCGGTGAGATGACCGGTAGCGCCGACGCCGGCGATGCCGACCGATGCCTTGTCGGGATTGGCCTTCAGACAGGCGATCAGCCCCTTCAGATCGTCGGCCGGCAGGCTCTTCTTGCCGACGATCAACAGCGGCTCGCTGCCGATCAGGATGACCGGCTCGAGATCCTTCAACAGATCGAACGGAAGCGCGTAGAGGCCGCCGGTCAGCATATGCGTGGTCGAGGTGCCGATGCTCAGCGTGTAGCCGTCGGCGGGCGAGCGAACCGCGCGGCCGACGCCGATGCTGCCGGCGGCGCCGCCGACGTTCTCGATGATGACGGGCTGGCCGAGAATCGCCCGCATCTGCTCGGCCAGAAATCGCGCCAGCGTGTCGGTCGCGCCGCCGGCGGGGAACGGCACGATCATGGTGATCGGGCGCGTCGGATAGTCCTGCGCCGCGGCCATGCCGGTCCATGCCAGGCCAAGCAACGACCGCGACGATGACCGTCAGCGACTTGCGCATCTGCTTCCCCGCGATCGGCTCGTCATGCCAATTCCTATTGGTCATTCTTGGCTCGTTTCGCGTCGCCGATCAGACATCGCCGACCGCCTCGCGCCGCCGCTGTTCGGATTCTTCCGCATAGCGCCGCATCGCATGGGCTTCGGTCAGAATTCCGATCGGCCGGTGTTCGCCGCCGGTTTCGACCACCGCCAGCGATTCGGCTTCCGCGGCGTCGAACACGGCGATGGCTTCCTGGATGTTCATGGCCGGATGCAGCACGACATCCCGGTGATGCAGGATGCCGACGAGACCGCTTCGCCGCCTCGATATCCGGCGCGTGCGCTTCGGCCACCAGCGCCAGCCCGACATAGCGGCCGGCGGCATCGACCGCGACCACCTGGGTCTTCGATCCCAGCGGAAATTTGTCGCGGAATTCCTCGATCGGCATGTCGGCGTTCACGGTGGCCACGTCCGGCCGCATCAGGCGCCGCACCGTGAGATCGCGGATCCAGCCGACATCGGCGGCGCTGCGGATGGTCTCGCCGCGCAGATGCAATCGCCAGGTCGCGAACGAGTAGCCGAACAATTCGCGGGTGATCTGGGTCGAGATGATGACCGCGACCAGCACCGCCGTGGTCAGCCAGAGATTGCCGGTCGATTCCAGCGCGATGAACGACATCGTCAGCGGCCCGCCGATCACGGACGCCGACAGCGCGCTCATGCCGACGATCGCATAGACGTTCGGATCGAGGTTGAGGCCCGGCCAGATCGCATCAAAGCCGGCGGCGAACAGATGACCGCCGAGCGCGCCCAGAAACAGCGTGGCGAAAAACAATCCGCCGCGAAAGCCGCTGCCGAGCGACATCACCGAGGCGATCGCCTTCAGGACGAACATGGTCGCAATGACCGTCAGCGGAATCGAAACAAATCCGGCAAAATGCAGCGCGCCATGCCCCGACGACATCACCTGCGGCGTCACCAAAGCGAGCAGACCGACCGCAAGACCGCCCAGCGCCGGGCGCAGCGGCGGCCAGAGTCCGGTCTTCGCCAGCAGCGTCTCGCACAGCGCCACGCCGCGCATGATGGCGATGCCGAACAGCGCCGCGAGAATCCCGAGCAGCGCGGCGATGGCAAGGTCGCGCCCGAGCACGTCGCCGACCGGACCGACGCCGACGCCGAGCGACAGCACCGTGAAGCGCATGGGCGACGAAATAGCCGGCGACCGCGGCGACGCCGACCGGCGTCAGGCTGGCCGGCGTATATCCGCCGATCACCAGCTCGAAGGCATAGAAGGCGCCGGCGAGCGGCGCGCCGAACGCGCCGGCGATCGCGGCCGCGGCGCCGCAGCCGACCATGATGCGCTGATCGGCGCGGCGCAGATGAAAGCCGCGGCCCAGCGAGGCGGCGAGACCGCTGGCAAGCTGGGTGTATCCGGCCTCAAGCCCGACCGAGGCGCCGACGCCGCTGGACCAGATCGTCTGCAACGCCACGATCACGCTGCCGCGAAACGACATCCGCCCGCCATGCAGGGCATTGGCCTCGATCGGATCGATTTCGCGCGCCGGCCGCCAGCGCAGCAGCAGCAGGAAGGCCACGCCCAGCAGCAAGCCCGCCGAGGCTCGGAACCAGAAGCGCGCGCAGCGGCTCGATCCTGAACTGGCTGGAAAGCCGATCGCCCCATTTCGAGGTTGAACAGCACCACGTGGAGCCCCTCGACCGCGGCGCTCATCGCCGCCACCACCAATCCGCCGATGGTTCCGATCAGCGCCGCCAGCACGACCAGGCTCGTTTCATGGGCGCGAACGAACGCCCGCAGCCGGCGCGGCGCCTCAAGATAACGGGACGTGGTGACCATTTTGCCGGGTCCGTCAGCGGCCGAAAGGCGCCGCCCGCCCCGGTTTAGCGGTCTTCACGCCGATCATGCAATCCGGCCGCGAACCGGCGCGGCGGCGGATAAGGCCGCCAACGCTCTTCACAATCCCGTCACGCTGCCTGTAGTATGTCATCTCATGCTGCTTCGCAGCTAATATGGGGGCCAGGAGCGTTACTTGAACGCACATGTCTCGCAAGGCGGTTGGCCGGTACTGGTGCTGAATGCGGACTTCCGGCCGCTCAGTTATTATCCGCTGTCTCTCTGGTCGTGGCAGGACGCGATCAAGGCGGTGTTCCTCGACCGCGTCAATATCGTCGAGCACTACGACCGCGCGGTGCGCAGTCCCTCGTTCGAAATCCAGCTGCCGAGCGTGGTGTCGCTGAAATCCTTCGTCAAGCCGACCACGCATCCCGCCTTCACCCGGTTCAACGTGTTCCTGCGCGACCGCTTCGTCTGCCAGTATTGCTCGGCCGACGACGATCTCACCTTCGATCACATCATCCCGCGCAGCAAGGGCGGCCAGACCACCTGGGAAAACGTGGTCGCCGCCTGTTCGCCGTGCAACCTGCGCAAGGGCAACCTGACGCCGCAGCAGGCGCGGATGTTTCCGAGGCAGCCGCCGTTCGCGCCGACGGTGCACCAGCTGCATCGCAACGGCCGGCTGTTCCCGCCGAACTATCTGCACGATAGCTGGCTCGATTATTTATACTGGGACACCGAACTCGATCCGTAAGGGTTTGGGCCGGCTTTTTTGCGCGATCGACGCGCGTCTTGACTTACAACAGCTCCTGTTGGTGAAGTGCGCGGCTGTGGCAAATGCCACCGCATTCAAGAGCGGCATCAAGACGCCTTAGCAACGGAAACGCCGATGTTGATTCCGATGGCCGACGTGCCGCGCTGGTACGCCGAACGAACGCCGAAGAACACCGTTGCGGTCAGCCATGGCGCGGACACGCTGACCTGGGAGCAGCTGGAGCGCGGCGCCAACGCCCGCGCCCGCGCCTTTGCCGCCAAGGGCGTCAAGCCAGGCGATTTCGTCGCCATCGGCCTGCCCAACAGCAACGCGTTCTTCGAGACCACGCTTTGCGGTGTGGAAACTGCGGCGCGACGCCGACCTCGCTGTCGTGGCGACTGCCGCGCGGCGAGGCCGCCGCGGTGCTCGACATTCTCAAGCCCGCGCTGGTGGTCGGCGGCGAAGCCGACTGGAATGCGCCCAATTCGGTGCCGGCTAATTTCGCGCCCGAAGGCCTGTCGGACGAACCGCTGCAACAGCCCGGTGGCGCGCTACTGGAAGGCGATGACCAGCGGCGGCTCGACCGGACGGCCCAAGGTGATCCTCGATCATCAGCCGGCCGTGGTCGACACCGCCGCGCGACCAGATGCTCGGAATTCCGCGCGACGTGTCGCTGCTCAATCCCGGCCCGCTCTACCACAACGCCCCGTTCATCCTGTCGCACATGGCGACTGTTCGCCGGCGGCCGCCTCACCGGCATGGTGAAATTCGATGCCGAGGAGGCGCTGCGCCTGATCGCCGCCAATCGCGTGCAATGGGTCAATTTCGTGCCGACCATGATGCACCGAATCTGGGCGCTGCCGGACGAGGTGCGCAACCGCTACGATCTGTCGAGCCTGCAGATCGTGTTCCACATGGCCGCACCGATGCCGCCATGGCTGAAGGAGAAATGGATCGAGTGGCTCGGGCCCGAGAAGAATCTGCGAGCTTTATGGCGGCACCGAGCGGCAGGGCGCCTGCGTGATTTCCGGCGTCGAATGGCTGGCGCACCGGGGTTCGGTCGGCAAGATCGGCGAAACCTGCGCGCTTGCGCATCATCGGCGAAGACGGCAACGATGTCGCGCCCGGCGAGACCGGCGAGATCTATTTCCTGCCCAATGACGGCGTCGGCAGCACCTATCACTATCTCGGCGCCGAGCCGAAGCGCCGTCCCGACGGCTGGGAATCGCTCGGCGATATCGGCCGGCTCGATGCCGACGGCTATCTCTATCTCGGCGACCGGCTCGCCGACATGATCCTGCGCGGCGGCGCCAATATCTATCCGGCGGAGATCGAGGCCGCCGGTGATGGCGCATCCGCACGTGCGTTCCTGCGTCGTCGTCGGCCTGCCCGATCCGGAATTCGGACAACGCGTCCACGCCATCCTCGAACTTACCGGTGCCGCCGATGCCCAATCGGTGCATCGACGGCATGGGCGGCTTCCTGGCCGACCAGCTCAGCCGCTACAAGCATCCGGAAAGTTTCGAGATCGTCGACGTCAGCCCGCGCGACGATGCCGGCAAGGTCCGCCGCACGCTGCTGCGCGACGAGCGCGCGGCGTGGCTGAAAGAGGGCCGCGCATTCCGGATCATGCCAGTCCGTGCGCGAGCCAAGGCGCTCGAAGGCCGGGTGAGACGCGTTCCGCCCCGCGCGACTAAGCCGGCTCGACGCTTGCGCGATAACGTGTGTCACAGCCGGTGGGAATTTTCCGCTATCCGTTGGCTTCGCGGGCTGGAATCGGCCGCGCCGCATCCCGAAATGATTTGATATGTCGTCACCTGCCCGCGAGCTTGTGATCCAATCGGCTAACGTTCATGACGCCTCAAGGAATCGGAGGATCTCCATGCCCTCTTTGACCGAATGGAAAGTGCCGCCGGCGAATCAGCCCCGCCCGGGCGACTACAGTTTCGATCTCGATCGCGTGCTTTCTTCGGTGGTCGGGCTGCATTCGATCATCCCCGCCGACGCCTTTAGCGCGGACACGCTCGGCACCGAGCGCGCCGGCAATGGCGTGCTGATCGACGACGGGCTGGTGCTGACCATCGGCTATCTGATCACCGAGGCCGAAGCGGTCTGGCTGCATCTCGGCGACGGCCGCGTGGTCGAAGGCCACGCGCTCGGCTTCGATTCCGTAAGCCGGCTTCGGCCTGGTGCAGGCGCTCGGCCGCATCGATCTCGATCCGCTGCCGATCGGCTCCTCGGCCGCCGCCGAGATCGGCGACCGCGTGGTGGTGGGCGGCGCCGGCGGACGCACGCGATCGGTCGCCAGCCACATCGCCGCCAAGCAGGAATTCGCCGGTTACTGGGAGTATCTGCTGGACGAGGCGATCTTCACCCATCCCGCGCATCCCAATTGGGGCGGCGCCGGGCTGATCTCGAACCGCGGCGAATTGATCGGCATCGGCTCGCTCCAGCTCGAACGCGAGCGCGACGGCAAGAGCCGAGCATGTCAACATGATCGTGCCGATCGATCTGCTCAAGCCGGTGCTCGACGATTTGCGCAAATTCGGCCGCGTCAACAAGCCGGCGCGGCCCTGGCTCGGCATGTATTCGACCGAGATCGACAACAAGGTCGTGGTGATCGGCATCTCCGCGAAGGGCCCGGCGGCGCGCGCCGAACTCAAGGCCGGCGACGTCATCCTGGCCGTGAAGGGCGAAAAGATCATCGAGTCAAACCGGCTTCTACCGCAAGCTCTGGTCGCTCGGACCGGCCGGCGTCGACGTGCCGCTCACGGTCCATCACGAGGGCGTCACCTTCGACGTGGTGCTGACCTCGACCGATCGGACCAAGCTGCTCAAGGCGCCGCGGCTGCACTAAGCACTGTAGCAGAGAGGCACGCGCGATGAGCGAGGCCGTGGTGGACGACATCGTGGCCGTGCTGCCGCCGTTGCTGCAATCGCTGGAAGCGCTCGGCTTCATCGCGCGCCATCTCAACCCGCCGGATTTCGGCCGGGTCATGGAAGCCGCCGGCACGCCGGATCAGGCCTTGCAGGCGGTGCGTTCGCGGCTGGCGGATTGGCCGGAGGAATTCGCCGATGTACGGACCTCGCTCGAGACGGCGAGCGACGCGGCACTCGCCGCGTTCGAGGGATTGCGCGCGGTACAGCACGGCAATGGCGACCTGATCGCGGTGTTTCGCGCGCTGCGTCATGCCCCGCGCGCGCAGGAGGCGCTCTATCCGCTGGCCGCGAAATTGCCGCCGGTGAGCGAGTTCTTTCGTCGATCCCGCCCTGCGCGACGACGCCGATCTGCTGGCGCGCCTCGCCGAGCCGGCGCGTCCAGATACCGGGATCATGCACGACCACAACGAACCCGGCAGCCGCGGCGGCTTCTCGCTCTACGTGCCGGAATATTATACGCCCGACCGCGCCTGGCCGCTGGTGATGGCGCTGCATGGCGGCAGCGGCAATGGCCGCGGCTTCCTGTGGAGCTGGCTGCGCGACGCGCGCAGCCTTGGCGCCATCCTGGTCGCGCCCACCGCGACCGGCACACGACCTGGGCGTTGATGGGCGACGACACCGACACGCCGAACCTCGCCCGCATTCTCGATTCGGTGCGAGAGCGCTGGAACGTCGATCCGGCACGGCTGCTGCTGACCGGCATGAGCGACGGCGGCACGTTCTGCTACGTCACCGGGCTTGAGAGCGCGTCGCCCTTCACCCATCTCGCGCCGGTCGCCGCCACCTTCCATCCGCTGATGGCGGAAATGGCCGACGCGGAGCGATTGCGCGGCCTGCCGATCTATCTCGTGCACGGCCGGCTCGACTGGATGTTTCCGGTGCAGGTGGCGCGGCAGACGCACGGCGGCGCTGTCGGCGGCCGGCGCCGACGTCACCTACCGCGAGCTCGACGATCTCAGCCACTGCTATCCGCGCGAGATGAACGCGGCGATCCTGAACTGGCTGAGCGGTGACGATGATCGATGAGCGCGGCGGCGACAATGCGCGCGCGCCGGCTCTGACGCGACGCTCGATCTTCTCAGCGTTGACCCTCGGCGAGAGCAGATCCGCGAATGCCGATGCGCCGGAACATTTCGGCGCGGACGCGGTCGGCGACGCCGTTGACGATTTCCGCGCCGTCCTGCGACGGATCGACGTGAACGCGGAACGGCCGCTTGCCGAACGGCATGTCGACCACCCGGACGATCGCTTCGGCGACGGCGCCCGCGTCGGCATCGGCGGGCTCGAGCGCGGCGAGACCCTTCAGCGCTCTGATCCGGCAGGCCGGCATAAGGCCCGTCGTCATACTCCGCGACGCGCGCCTTGTCGGCGGCGAGCCGGAATGCGCGAAGTGGTTGGTGCCGCTGGTGAACGCGCCCGGCACGATGATCGAGGTCTCGATGCCCCAGCGCGCCAGTTCGCCGGCGTATAGACACCGCGAGCGAATCCATCGCCGCCTTCGCCGCGAAATAGGGCGACAGATAGGGCGGCGTGCCGCCGCCGAGCGCTGCTCGATGACACCCACACCACGCAGGCCCCGGCCCTGCTTGCGCAGCTGCGGCAACGCCGCCCGGTTGACGCGCTGGGTCGATAAGCACGTTGACGTCGTAGAGTTGCGCGAACTGCTCCGGCGTGAACGCTTCCGCCGGACCGAACACCATGTGGCCGGCATTGTGGATCACCACGTCGAGACGCCCGTTGTCGGCGATGATCTTCGCAATGCCGGCATCCGCGGATTCTGTCGGAGGCGACGTCGAGTTCGACGCGCGCGCAGATCGACGCTGTGTATCGCGCGGCATAGCGCGCGACCTCGGCGACTTGCGAGCGCGTTGCGGCCGGCGGTCTCGCGCATCGCTGGCGTAGACGATGTGGCCGGCGTCGGCGAGCGCGCGGGCGGTCAGCGCGCCAAAGCCGCTGGAAGCGCCGGTGATGACGATAACCTGTTTCATGACACGTATCCTTCTGTAAGCGATTGCGTTGGTTGCGTTCAGACCATGCCGCCATTGGCGCGCAGCATCTGGCCGTTGATCCACGCGCCGTCCGGGCCGACGAGGAACGCAACGGCGGACGCGATGTCCTCGGGCGTGCCGAGCCGCTCCAGCGGATTCATCTTGGCCATGCGGTCGATCAGCTCCGGCGATTTGCCGTTGAGGAACAGATCGGTCGCGGTCGGTCCGGGCGCCACGGCGTTGACGGTGATGCGAACGGCCGCGCAGTTCCTTCGACAGGATCGCCGTCATGCGTTTCGACCGCCGCCTTGGTGGCGGCATAGACGCCATAGGTCTCCAGCCTGATCCCGACCACGCTGGTCGAGAAATTGACGATCCGGCCGCCGTCGCGCAGCCGCTTCGCGGCTTCGCGCATGCGCGTTGAACTGCCCTTGAGATTGACCGCGATCTGCTGGTCGAACAGCGCATCGTCGCTGTCGGCGATCTTTGCGAGCTTCATGATGCCGGCATTGTTGACGAGCACATCGACCCCGCCGAACGCGGCTTCCGCGGCGTCGAACATGCCGCGCACCGCGTTGGGATCGCTGACATCGGCCTTGGCGGTGAGCGCCCGGCCGCCCTTGCCTTCGATCTTGCGGGCGAGCGCCTCGGCGGATTTGGTGTCGCCGGAATAGTTGATGACGACGGTGAAGCCGTCCTCGGCGAGACGCTCCGCCACCGCGGCACCGATGCCGCGCGAGGCGCCCGTCACGATTGCTACCTTGTTGGTTTCGTTGGTCATTTTCAGTCTCCTCATGATTTCGCGGAAAGTCCGCGTCCGATGGGAGAAAGCTAGGCTCTTTCATTTTCCGGATAATCAGCCATTATCCGGCATCACAATCCGAAATAGACGAACAATCAGATGGACCGATTTGACGCGATGCGGGTGTTCACGCGGGTGGTGGAGCGGCGCAGCTTTACGCTCGCGGCCGAGGATCTCGGCCTGCCGCGCTCGACCGTCACCGACGCCGTGAAGCAGCTTGAAGCGCGCCTCGGCGTGCGGCTGCTGGAGCGCACCACGCGGCAGGTCCGCCCGACGCTGGACGGCGAGGCCCATCACCGGCGCTGCCTGTCGCTGATCGCCGATCTCGAGGACGCCGAAGGCGCCTTCGGCGGCGCCAAGCCGAAGGGGCTGGTGCGCGCTGGATGTGCACGGCACGCTGGCGCGTCATTTCGTGATGCCGCGCCTGCCGGACTTCCTCGCCGAATATCCCGATATCGAACTCTACATGAGCGAGGGCGATCGGCTGGTCGACCTGATCCGCGAGGGCATCGATTGCGTGCTGCGCGTCGGCGATCTCCAGGACAGCGACATGATCGCGCGCCGCGTCGCGATGCTCGAGAGATCACCTGCGCCGGACCGGCCTACATCGATCGCTTCGGTCAGCCCGCAAGCGTTGACGCGCTCGACGGTCACCTCATGGTCGGCTTCCATTCGTCGGCAACCGGGACGCTTGCTGCCGCTCGAGTTCGTGGTCGACGGCGCCGTGCGCGAGGTGACGTTGCGTGCGACGGTTTCGGTCAACGGCGCCGAGAGCTCTCGTCGCCGCGGCGCGCCTCGGTCTGGGTTTGATCCAGGTGCCGCGCTATCACGTCGAGGACGATCTGAAACGAGGGACGCTCGTCGCGGTCCTGCCGGACTGTCCGCCCTCGCCGACGCCGGTCTCGCTGCTCTATCCGCGCAACCGGCAGCTATCGCCGCGCGTCCGCGTGTTCATCGACTGGCTCATGCGGGCGTTCGATGCCGCGCGAGGCTGAGGTCAGGGCAATACCGAAGCTGCCCCCACGCATTCTTGACGTCCTGCAGCCAGTTGCTTCAAGGGTTTGTGATGGCCGACGCCCGATGATTTTGGGTCGTCGCGAAAATAATACTTAGATCGTTACGAAATGTCGTCCGAACCTATCTACGCCGCACGAGCAGCGGGGGCGCTGTTCAGTCGTCCAAAACCTCACGGAATTCCCATGATGCCCCCGAACAATGCTTTCGCCCAGCAAGCCATGCCTCCGCGCTCCTCCGCGTCGATGCTGCTGTCGAAAGGCGTCACCCGCCTCGAAGGCACGTTGAAATTCACCACCGCGATCCTCGCCCTTGCCGCCGGCGTCTATACCTTTCTCGGCGTCCGCGAATTATTGAACGGCAGCCCGGGCATGGTGTTGTTTGCCGCGGTGATCTATTCGGTCGCGGTATCCGTCGGCATCTACGCGTTCTGGGTGTTCCTGATGAATTTCATGCCGCATGTGAGCTTTCGCAGCGGCCGCGGCCTGATGTTCGGCTGCCTGCTGTTGGGCTCGCTGATGATCGTGGCGATGTCGTCATGGCTCAACGCCTCGGCGCTGGCCGGCGCAGCCGCGATCCAGCAGCATCTTGCGATCACCGTGCAGGACTATACCCGCGATCTCGATACCGCCAACACCAACGCCATCGCGGCCCAGGGACTGTTGCCGGATATTCAGCTAGCGTCGTCGCGCTTTGCAAAACTCGCCGACGCCGAACGTGCTGGTTCGCTGACCGGCACCGCCGGGTCCGGCACCGTGGTGCAGCTTCTGACGCAAATGTCCGGGCAGCTCGATAGTCTCGGCCAGCAAGTCCAGGCTTCGGACAAACGTGTCTCGGCCCTGTACGAGCAGGGCAGCAAAAGTCTCGCCAAGATGCGCGAGCTGATTTCCGACCGCGGGCCGATTGCGGCGCGCAGCGATGCACTGGCGACCGAGTCGCTGACGCTGATGGGCGTGATCGCCAATCTGCAGCAGACGTCCGTGGCGCCGGCGGTCAAGCGCGCGGCGACGACGCTGTCGTCCAGCTTCATCGCGCCGGCCGCGGGCGGCCACACCGCCGATCTTGCGGATCGGCAGACCGCCGTCGTTGGCAAGGTCGAAAGCTCGATTGCTGCGCAGGCAGCAATCGCTGTCGGACGCCGCGGATAAAATCCTGGCCATGCCCAAGGTCGAACCGATCAGGTTTCAAACGCTGTCGCCTGCCGAAGCGGTGTTGCGCTACGCCGGCGATTTCATCCCGAGCTGGGCAGGCGCGATCTCGATCGATCTGATGCCGGCGGTGCTGGTGCTGATCCTGTGCGTGGTCCACGCCTCGATCCGGCGCGAAGGGCTTCCGGCGTTCAACGCCTCCGATATGACCGCGGGCGAATTGGTCGCGGCTTTGCATATGGTGCGCGAGGTCGGAGAAGCGCAGCGCCGACAGTGCCTGGCGCAGCAAGGCCGCCGGGCGAAAGCGTTGCCGAGCCGGCGGCGGCAGCCGACGAAAACGTCACCGCGCTGCCGACGGCGCGGCAGACCAAATAGTGCATCGCCGTGTCGCATCTTCTACCATACGGCAACGCGTCCATGCCTGGCTGTTGGAACATGCCGAAGAAATAATCTTGCGCTGGATTTTCCGCAGCGCGCTCCTGGTCACGATCGTACGTGCTCGCGTTCGACCTCGCCGAGCATGCAGGGATGGATCGTCTATCCCGATCGGGCAATAGCGCCGACGGAGATCAGGGAGGATTCACCCGCGCTGAATCTTCCCGGCATGTTGCCGTCGATCCTCGCGCCGCTGTTGCCGCATGGCGACAACCGCCTGATGCCGCTGCCGCAGCCGGATGGCGCGATGGCGCAGCCGATGACGTTCGAGCTGGTCGGCGGCGGCCGATTGATGGCAAACGGCACCATCACGCCGGAAATTTCGCAAAGCTTTGCGGCGGAGGCCGAGCGACACGGCGAATACATCAAGACCGTGGTGCTGAATTCGCCGGGCGGCTCGGTGACCGATGCGCTGGCGATGGGGCGGCTTGATTCGCGAAAAGAAATTCGCGACCGAAGTCGAGGCGGGGAAATACTGCGTGTCGTCGTGCCCGCTGGTGTTTGCCGGCGGCGTCGAGCGACGCGCCGGCGACAAGGCCATGATCGGCGTGCACCAGGTGGCGGCGATGCGCTACGGCCGCGAACGGCCCTCCCCGCGACGAGATGAGCGTCGCGCAAAACATCTCCGCGCGCTGCCAGCGCTATCTCGGCGACATGGGCGTCAGCCTGCAGGTCTGGGTGCACGCCATGGAGACGCCGCACGACAGGCTGTTCGTCTTCAAGCCGGACGAGCTGAAATCGCTCAATCTGGTGACGGCAGCGCCGGTCGCGGTCCCCGCAACGGCGCCTGCACAAGGTGCGTCCGTGAAGTTTTCGCCATCTTCCTGCGCGAATAGCGGAGGATGACAGCGCGGAACCATCCTCTCCTGTCCGCGTTATCGGCCATCATCTGGAGGGTTTTGCCATGCGGACGTTTCTGGGAATGATTTTGGGCGCGCTGCTGCTGGTCGCGGGCGTCTACGTCTATGATTCGATGCAGACCTCGACCGTCGCCAACGGCCAGGTCGCGCAGGCCAACCGCACCATCGTGAACTGGGACGTCGCGGCGACCGACTGGCACGCGCTGAAAGCTGCGCGCCCATGACGACTGGATCAGGCTGTCGTCGAAGTAATCGCGCGTGACAGCGCACACCGAACAGCGCCCTCGTCCTCGGCGAGGGCGCTTTTCGTTTGGCGCTATTTGCTTGCCGCCGCCTTGCGCGCATCGGCGATGACCTGATCGAACTCCGCCATGGTCAGCACGCCCGGCACGCGGAATTTTCCGACGATAAAGGACGGCGTGCCCTTGAAGCCGAACGCCGTGGCCTGATCGTTGTTGCGCGCCAGGATCGCGTCGATCGCCTTGGCGTTGGCTGGCGAGATCGCGCGTGAGCGCGATCGACATCGATGCCGGCGCCGGCGAGCAGCTCGCGGATGCCGCGGCTCGGTCAGCTTCGAATTGACGCCGATCAGCGCGTCATGGGCCTGCATGTATTTGTCCTGGTATTTGCTCGCCAGCGCCATCCGCGCCGCGACGACCGAGACCGGCCCCAGGATCGGCCAGTCCTTCAACACCAGCCGGACCTTGCCGTCGTCCTGCACCACCTGCCGCAGTTCGGGCTCGAGCTTGCGGCAATACGGGCACTGATAGTCGAAATATTCGACGATGGTGATGTCGCCATCGGCATTTCCGGCCACCGGGATATCCGGATCGCGCAGCACCAGGGCTTCCGTCAGCACGTTGTCGTCGTCGCCTTGCGCCAGCGCCGATCCCGGCGCGATCTCCATGCCGAGCATGACCGCGCCCGCGCCGAGCAGGCCGAGCGCTTCGCGCCGGGTGCGGCGCCGGTTCAGCCGGGCTGGATCGATCGATTTGGTCATGTCTGGTCTCCCGGCGCCTCAGCTTGCACTATCTACGCTCAAGATAGGGATAAGTTACGCGCCAGCATATAGAGCGCCACCGCAATAATGACAGCGGCGAACACGATGTTGAGCGCGCCGCGCCGCGCCGACAAGCGCCGCGCCGAACGGGTGCCGATCAATCCGCCGGCGATGCCGCCGGCGATGAACAATCCCGCCAGTTCCCATGAGATCAGCCCGGACCAGGCGTAGCTGGCCGCCGTGGTCAGGCCGAACGCCGTCACCGCGACCAGCGACGAACTGACCGCGTTCATGATCGACATTCCCGTCGCCAGCATCAGCGCCGGCACGATCAGGAATCCGCCGCCGATGCCGAAGAAGCCGGACAGCGTCCCGGTCGCAAGGCCGAGGCCGACGATGGCCGGCATGTTGTCCCAGCTCATCTGCACGTCGGGCAGGCCGATCCGCGATCGCGTCTTCAGCATCAGCACCGCGATCACCAGCATCAACAGCGCGAACAGCGCCAGCAGTTTCTGGCCGTCGAGCATCTTGCCGAAGATCGATCCGATGAACGCGCCGACGATTCCGGCCGCCGCGAACGTCAGCGCGCACGACCACCGCACGGTGCCGCCGCGCGCATGGTTCGACAGATTGATCGCGGCATTGGCGGCCACCGCGATGGCGCTGGTGCCGATCGCGACATGGGCGTCGGGCACGCCGACCACATAGACCATCAGCGGCACCGCCAGGATCGATCCGCCGCCGCCGACCAGGCCGAGCGAAAATCCGACCAGCGCTCCCGATGCCAGTCCGAGCACGCCTTGCATCGCGGAGATCATCAAGAAAGTCACCTCGACCCTTGCTCGCGAGACGCTCATAGAAGGAATTTCTGCAGATCTGCCATGGCGGCCGTATCACAAACTGCACGCATGGAGATCAGCGCACCAGCAGCGTCACCGCCAGCGGCACCAGCAGCGACGTCACCAGCGCGTTGAGGCTCATCGCGATGCCGGCGAACACGCCTGCGACCGCGTCGACCTGAAACGCGCGGCGGTGCCGATGCCGTGCGCGGCGATGCCGACCGCGAAGCCGCGGGCGCGGAAATCGGTGATCCCGTCCGGTTCATCAGCGGCGTCACGATGATCGCGCCCATGATGCCGGTGAGGACCACCGCGACCGCCGTCAGCGACGGATCGGCGTGCAGCGATTCGCTGATGCCCATCGCGACGCCCGCCGTGACCGATTTCGGCGCCAGCGACAAAATCACCGCGCGCGGCAGGCCCGCGGCCTCCGCCAGCAGCACCACCGAAACGACCGCAGTGACCGAGCCTGCCGACAAGCGCCACCAGCATCGGCAGGATCGCCGCCAGCACCACCTTGCGGTTTTCGTAGAGCGGCACCGCCAGCGCCACGGTCGCCGGCCCGAGCAGGAAATGCACGAACTGCGCGCCGCCGAAATAGGTCGTGTAGGACGTGCCGGTGAGCAGCAGGAACGCCCCGATGATCCACATCGAATGCAGCACCGGATTGGCCAGCGGATGCCGGTGCGTCGCAAGCGATACCGCATCCGCGATCGCATAAACCAGCAGCGTCACCGTCAGCCAGAGCAGCGGCGACTGCGACAGATAGACCCACAGCGAGAACGGATTTTCGCTCATGGCGTGCTCCTCGCCCGCGCGCCATCAGGCGGCTCGCGAGCAAGAAACGTCGCCACCGTCACCAGCAGGGTCACCACCACCGAGACCGCGAGCACGACCAGGATGGCGATGCCGTGTTCGGCGACGCAGATCGAGCTTCTGCACCACGCCGACGCCGGCCGGGACGAACAGCAGCGACAGATTGCGCCAGCAGGACGCGGCTGGCACTCTCCACGCCATCGCCTTGCAGCGGCCCGCGCGCGAGCACCGCGAAGCGGTCGCGCGCCAGCAGCAACACCAGCAGAAGCATCAGGCCGATCACCGGGCCCGGCATCGGCAGGCCGAGGCCGCGCACGAAGACTTCGCCGGCAAGTTGGCACAGCAGGATCAGGCTGAGGCTTGCGATCATTGGTAATCCACGCGCGCAATGAACGGTCGCCTCGATCAGCGCGTCAAATGATGCCCGGCGAGCGCCTGCTTGCCGTCGTATGCTGGCCTCGCCGGGCACAATCGCAGAAACCAGCCTGAAATTGCGACCGACGACAGGTCGGCCGCCTGCGATGCCAGATCAGGCCGCGCCCTTCAGCTTCTTGTTGCATTCGCTGTAATAGCCGCCGCCCTTCTGGATCCATTTCAGGCCGCCATTGGCGTTGGTGGCCTTGTTGGCGTTGTACTGATCGACGCAGGTGTGCATCCGGGCCTTGCCGGCGGTTTCCTTGGCGTATTTCGGATCGACCGCGGACGGGAACACCGCGTTGCCGCCCGGCCGGCGCCGCCGCGGGCGCGGCGCGCGGGCGCGGCTTCCTTCTTGGCCTCTTCGGCGCGGCGGGCGCGGGCTGCAGCCGGGCGCGGCGGCGGGCGCCGCAGCGGCGTCGGCGCCGCATTGGGCCTTGCGGAAATCATTCCACTTCTGGCCGTTGAGCGTGCCGGCGGTTTTGGCGGCCTGATATTTTGCACTGCATTCCTGCGTGGTCAGGGCCTGCGCCGGCGCGATGGCAGCGAACGCGGCAAAACCTGACACGGCAACTGCACACAATAATTTTGCTTGAATGGTCATCCTTGGTCTCCCTGGGGCGTGGCGAACTTAAGAACCCCATCCTAGCGCAGCGACGGCGTGTGACAACGGCGCATCCATCGCACGCGCAAAAATATCGTGGCCGCGAAAACGCGATCCGACCGACTTCATTCATCCGCGGTTCAGCATCGCGGCGCGACGTTGCGCCTCTCTTCAACCCGAGGTGCTTCCCATGATGACGATTTCTTCCCGCGCGGCCGCGACCGCCTTTGCATCCCTGTTGCTGATGAGCTCCGCGTTCGCGCAAACCCCCGCGCCGGCCGCGGCGGCTCCGCGCGACGACGAAGGCGGCCAGAAGCCGCGCAGCGCCGCCTCGCTCGAATGCTCCAAGGAAGCCGACGCCAAGGGACTGCACGGCAAGGAGCGCAAGAAATTCCGCTCCGAATGCAAGAAGACCGCGCGAAGGCAAGAAGCGCTGCCGCCAAGCAGTGATTTGCTCTCATCCGATCCCTCGCCCTCTTCGACGCGAGGATGGGAGAGCGTTGCGGCTGATTTCTCGGCTACCGATAGCGACGTCCCGCAGCCGCCGATTTGCCTGCCATGCGACCGACCTTCAGGCGAGTCGCAGCGCATTGCTGCATTGCGTTGGCGCATTTGTCCCTGCGCGCGGATTTGCCATAAGGCGGCGTGAGCCTGCATTCCCGCATCGATGGCGTCATGCCATTCCCAGCCGCGCCAAAACCCTCAACGTGCTCGAAACGCTGGTGATCGGCGCCGCCGGCGGCGCTGCTGTTTTTATGGGCACACCTGCCGGGCGGGTTGATTTCCGGCGCCATGATCGCGGTCGGCATCGCCGCGATCGCCGGGCGGCCGCTCGCCGATGCCGCCGATCCTGACCCAGACCGTGCTGGTGCTGCTCGGGATTTCGCTGGGCTCGCTGGTGTCGCGGCAACTGCTGCAGCACGTCAGCGCCTATCCCTTGACCATCGGGCTGCTGGCGCTCGCCACCTTCTGCTCGACCTTCGGCAGCAGCCTCTATCTGCAACGCGTCCATGGCTGGGACCGGACCTCGGCGTTTCTGGCGGGAAGCCCCGGCGCGCTGTCGCAAATCACCATCCTCGCCGCCGAGAAGGGCGCCGACGTGCCGGCGATCGCCGTGGTGCAGACCATGCGCGTGATCATTCTCACCGCGGCGCTGCCGCTGCTGCTGGCGCTGACCGGGATGGCCCCGGCGTCGCCGCCGGCCGTGGCGATGGCGATCGCCTCGCCGCTCGAACTGGCTCGAACTGATCGCGGCCTCGGTGGCGGTCGCGCTGCTGCTGCGGCTGATCAAATTTCCGGCGAGCTGGATGTTCGGCGCGATGATCGGCTCCAGCGTGCTGCACGGCACGGGACTGGTCGAGGGCGGCCTGCCGCCCTGGGTGCGCGGCGTGGCGCTGGTCGGCATCGGCGCGCTGATCGGCGCGCGGTTCGCGCGGATGAAGGCCAAGACCCTGCTCAGCCATGTCAATGCGGCGCTGGGATCGTTCGCGATCGCCATCGTCATTTCCGCGATCTTCGTCGCGCGTGATCGCGCTGACCACCCATGTGCGGTTCGCCGACATCGTCGTCGCCTTCGCGCCGGGCGCGATGGACGCCATGCTGGCGCTGGCGCTGACCCTGCACATCGATCCGATCTTCGTCGGCGCGCATCATCTGTCGCGCTTCGTGTTCGTCACCATCGCGACGCCCGGGCATCGTCCATCTGTTCGGACGGCCGCAGGAAGATGTCGACGATTAAGCTCGCTTGATCGTCCTGACGATGCCCCAGGCCGCGATCGCGGCCATCAACAGCGAGATCAGCACGTTGTAGCCGGCCAGCGACAGGCCCGAGAAAGCGCCACTGCACTTCGTCGCAGCGGATCACCTTCACGGTGTCGAGACGCTCCAGCAGATTGCCGGCGCTGCCGAGATTTCCGATCGGGCCGGTGCAATCGGTCGGTCCCTGCCAAAACCCCCATTCGACGCCGGCGTGATAGGTGCCGAGCCCGGCATTGCCGAGCGCGGCCAGCGCGAGAATGCGCAAGCCCCGCGAGCAGCACCGCGCGCGGGGCATCCCTTGGCCGCGGCGAGCGCGATCAGCGCGCCGAGCGGAATCGCCAGATAATAGGCGTAGCGCTGCTCGAGGCAGAGCGGACAGGGCCGGATATCCAGCACCAGCTGGAAGAACCAGGCGCCCGCCAGCGTCGCCGCCGCGATGGCCGTGATCGCCAGCGCCGCCGTCAGCGCCGGATTGGCGGCGTCGCGCGCATGCGACGGGCTGGCGGTGGCGTCAAGCGTCACGTTCGTCTCCCGTGTCGTGAAGCGTCCTATCCCGCGCGCCCGGCGCTGTCGAGACGGGCGCGATCACACTGGAGTGTTTTGGGAGTTCGATGACCGTCAGGCGCCTCGGCACGGACCTGCAACGCGCGGGTTGACCGGCAGGGCGCGCCCGCTATATTCCGCCGGCTTCGCGACGCCGGCCTCTGCTCGGCCGGCGTCCGAAAGCCCCTGTGGCGGAATTGGTAGACGCGCTCGACTCAAAATCGAGTTCCGCAAGGAGTGCTGGTTCGATTCCGGCCAGGGGCACCATCCTACCGTCCGCCCTCATCCGCCAACGTTCACTTTCCTCAATAACGACAGGCACAAGTCGCATTTTTGGTTTCGCGGCCGTTCGCCCAAAGCTCATGGTATCCGGTGACTTTCATGGTATCTTCCATGGTAGATCATTGGGGTCATGGTATCGCGACTTTTGGGTGGAATTGAACCGATGCCGGTCAAGAACGACACCTATTTTCGGCACCTGAAAGCTGGCGAAAAAGACTACGAGCGATCCGACAGTGGCGGCCTCTCCATGCTCGTCACCAAGACCGGATCAAAGCTCTGGCGCTACGCCTACAACTTTGACTCCAAGCAGAAGCTGCTCGCGCTAGGCCAGTATCCTGTCACTTCTCTCGCGGACGCGCGCATCAAGCGCGACGATGCCAAGAAGCTGCTTGCCGAAGGGATCGACCCCTCCGTCAACCGCAAGGAAGAGCGCCGCAATGCGCGGATGGCGCGGGCCAACACTTTTGAAGCCGTGGCCAAAGAACTCATGGACAAGTCCGAGGCAGAGGGCGATGCCCCGAAAACGCTGAAGAAGAAACAGTGGCTGCTTGATTTCGCTAACAAGGAATTCGGCAAGCGGCCGATCGCGGAAATCAAGGTGCCTGAAATTCTTGATGCATTGCGGAAGATCGAGAAGCGCGGGCGGCACGAAACAGCCACTCGCGCGCGTGGTACTGTTGGTGCCGTATTCCGTTTCGCCATTGCAACGGGTCGCGCTGAACGGGATCCAACCGCAGACCTGCGCGGCGCGCTGATCACCCCGACGGTTACTCACCGGGCGACGATTGTCGAACCCAAAGCTGTCGGTGCGCTGCTGCGGGCAATTGACGGCTTTGACGGGCACGCCGTAACGAGATGCGCCCTAAAGCTGGCACCGTTGGTTTTTGTGCGACCTGGCGAGCTTCGTCAGGCCGAATGGGCCGAGTTCGACCTGACTGGCGCGGAATGGCGCATACCCGCCAAAAAGATGAACTCAACAGGGGCCAGACTTGTCTTTGCGATGAACAGCGTCAATGCGGACGTCCGAGCGCCACCGCGTACGATAGCGCGCGTCGACGGTCATTCGGATAGTCGCGGACACTTAGCGGTGGCAAAAGAATTTTTCTTCGATTTGTTGTGAGAGGGCGCGACCACGAAAACGACTTGCGCTCCCCATTTATGCCGACGCCAGCAAACGATGGTTCTGTGGGCCGAGCGCTGCAAAATTGATTTAGGGGGACCGCCCAGCCATCCCCTTGGTGAGCCCGAGCATCGTCAGGCGGCTTCGCGATTCAAACTCGGCCCGCCTGTCGTGCGATCGCGGCGTTATAGGCTCAGCCCCCTGTTCCTTCCCAACGTCCACTCGATGCCGCCGTCGTCGCGCTGTAGGCCGGTGATGTGCCGGCCGATGTGCTTCTCGAGGAGAGGTTGCCAGGGCACGAGCTGAAAGCCGAGCCCGTTGTCGATCATGGCGAAGCGTCCGCTGACGAGGCTGGCGACGCCAGCGAGGCGGCCACTGACGTACTCGCCAGCGTTTGCTGGCATGTAGGTTAGCCCGCGTTCTCTCGCCATCTGATGGCCGACACGCTCAACCTCCCGTCGCTCAAGAGTCGCCACCGTGTCCGACGGGGACGCGAACGTTGCCATCCTTAGCGGTCGCAAGGCCCATCTCGACAAGTCGCCGAGCCCGACGGCTGATAGCTTTGTTGACCTCTCTGCCAAAACCGCTGTCCCTGATTTCCGAGCGGTCGCTCGGCAATAATCTGTCGGTCGAGCCAAGTCGCACCATCGCTGGCAATCTGCCTGTCGAGGCCGATGGCCGAGAGCGTCCGTACTCTGAGGCCGTCGCCGCCCTGGCTGAGGTCGTAGAGCCTGCCCGCGCTCGACGATGTCCTTCGGGACCTTCCAATGATCGGCATCGATCCGCTCGACATGGCCTGCCCGGCGCAGTGCCTCCAGGCGGCGGACATGGGAACGCACGAAAGCCTCGGGGTCCTTGCCCTGCCGCTCAAAGATGTCACGGACACGCTCCAGGTGCCGGCTCGGCCGGTAGATGCCATCGCCGCTCGCTCGGCATTGCTGGCGATGTTGCGGTCGGCAGGTCTTGGACCGGAGACGACTGGGGCGGCTTCGACGATCATGTCCCGCCCGACCTCCTCGATCCGGCTCGGGTCCTTGAACTCCATGTGATGGACCCGGCCATCGATGCCGTCGACGACCAGGTAGACGCGCTCGCCCATCTCGTCTCCGGCCAGGCCCTTGGCCAGGACCCGGCCGACGATCTTCTCGCCTAAGCCTTCGCCGTGAAGGGCGAATTGGCCGACGCCGCGCTCCTCGGCGAGACCATTCTTCGTGAGCGCCCGGTGGATCGAGTTGATGACCTCATTGCGGTGGTCCAGATCCTTCAGGACTTGCTCCGCGCGGTCGGAAAGGGCCCATCGTCCCGGCTCAAGCTCGGTGGCCACTCCGTAGCGCTCCAGGTGCCTCACCCGGCCGATCATGAGATTGCGGTTCTCGCGGACGAGGAAGGTCGCGCCTTCCCCTGGTCGCAGGTCGATCACGCCCTGCTCCTGCTGCTCGCTCAAGAGCATCTTGTCGAGCCGGGTCACCCGCTCGGCCTCGACCTCGTTCTGCAGCTTTGTCTGAAGCTCGATCTCGCTCTGGTGACCCAATTCCCGGGTGACCAGCTCGCTCGCCCGGTGGCGGACGCCATGGGCGATGTAGTCGCCCGCGATATTGAGGATGCGGCCGTCATCGAGCACGCCGCGGACGATGATGTGGGTGTGAGGATGGCCGGTGTTGTGATGGTCGACCGCGATCCAGTCGAGGCGGGTAGCCAGATCCAATTCCATCTGGCGCATGAGGTCACGGGTGAAGCCGCGAAGATCAGCCATTTCGGTTGCATCCTCGGGCGCGACGATGAACCGAAACTGATGACGATCTTCCCGGCCGCGCTCCACAAAGGCCTTGCCGTCGGCCTCGTTCTCGAACGCCGAATAGGCCTTGCCCCGATCGCCGTCACGCGTAACACCATCCCGTTCAAGGTAACGCAGATGGGCATCGACGGCCCTGCTCATCGTCCCGCGCATCTTCGGACCCCGTGCGCCACGCCGCTGCGGATTGAGCCGGACCACCCTTGCCTTGACCACCACCCGCCGCGCCCGGAAGCGGCCTGCGGAATCTCTCTGCCACCCACCGTCCCCGCCCTGCCGAGCAAACGAGGCAACGACCTTCGCGCCCCGGCCGCGCGCGTTGAACCGGCCCGACCTTCCTCCTTCCCGGCCGCCGCCCGATCGCGCTCCCGAGCCTATCCGCCGAGGATCACCACCTGCCTTGCGGACCGCGATCTGGACCTGCTTGAGGAACGGCTGCGTCCGCGGATTGATACGTGCTCCACCGTTTCGGGACCGGCCAGGTCTGACCCGGAAATTCTCACTGTCATCACGTGCCATGACGCGACGATTGACATCGGAACGAGGCGACACAAGAGCTGCCGAGCATCGATCGCATCACATCGCATCAACGCGCACGATCGCGAACAAATAGCGGGGCTCCTCCTCGACGCACATTGCGAGCGCCATCTCTCAGAAGATTGAAGTTCATCGGGAAAGTGCGGAGGGCGGCGCCTGCACACCTTGCACTGGGCCATTTTTACGTCGCGAAAACTTGCAAAATCCAATGTGCAGACAAGCACTTTGCGACCGAAGGGAGCCAGCGAACGCCAGTTCGCTTTATCTCGCCTTCCATCCCAGACCTCAACGGTCTGCATCAATGCTCAAAAATCAACGAAAGAGACGTCCTGAAAAAGAAGGCAGACGCCGCGGTGAAGTCATCCGATCAATTCGAACACCGATTGCATACTAGCGGTGTTATGTCGCGATCAAAGCAAGAAGAAGAACGCATTAGACTTGCGCGGCCGCCGCAATCGTCGGTCACACCTAATTTGCCGTCGCAGCGCCATGGCCGCGCATGATGATGACGGCCCTTGCCGCACTCTACACGTCAAGTTCCTGCATACAACCGACGCGCTCGAAGCAAACCGGTATGCAAATCGCGCGCCTCCCACGGACGCAAGACTGTCGCCAATTCGTGCGGCCCACGTGCTCGCATTGACTTGCACATGCGCCGCACGAGCAACACAATCGACGACGGGCGCTTTCGAAGCTCAATCTCGACTTGTGTCCACGTTCTGCTCGCAGTCAGCTGTCGTTTTGCGACGCCGCGCTGGCGCCGGTCCGCGGCGTGGATCAGAAGTCGAGGTTTTGAGTTCGGAGTCAGTGCCGTAAGTGCGGTGTTTTTCCAGCGTTCGTGCTGATAGGCTGAGAAAGCGAGCTGCTTCCTTGGTGCACAAGTAGCGCGGCGGGGGAGCGCATATCGGGTTCAGCATGACAAATCCTCCTTGTGAGATGCCGCTGCAATGCGGCGACCTCACAATCGCCCTCGTTTCATGCTCCGGCGCGCCAAGTGCCTCGCACGACATGCTTGTCCCCTGCGCAAAACTCTGCCCAACAGACATCAATGGCCCGGGCTTTGCGAACAAATCTCCGCGGCGATAGCTGCTTCAATCTTGTTGTAGATCGTGCGCGCCGGCGCCATGGCGCAAGCAGAGGATGTCACAGCGCTCGGTCTCTCACCGCATGCGTTGCGCATATGGCGCGATCGCCTCGAACAATCGGACACGAAACGGATTGGCGATCGCTGCTTCACTCGACGGAATAGCCGCTGCCTTGCGAGAACGCGAACTGTTTCCAGGAAGCCGACAATCTCTCACCGTCGGAAGAGGATAGGGATTAGCTGCGCTACAAAATTGCACAACTGGGCAGGCGCCGGATCCAGCCGGCATCCGGTCGAGTTTCCGCCGACGCGCGGGGTGCAGCTTCTGGGAGAATGGCGTTATTGTACCGAGACGGCTTTGCTGCTGAGATCCTGCGATATCATAGGAGCCAACGGATATCCTGCTGAAGCGCGGATCGAAGACATTTTATGTGCCGCGCCAAGTCGACCGCAGGGGGTCGCTCCCCGTGCGGGAGCGCGGATCGAGACACGGTTATATGGCGCCCCGCAAGCGACCTGTTATGCGCAAATCGGGATACGGGGTCTGCTATACATCTCGCTGTGGGCCCAGGACGATGGAAGCAGAAGTACTCCGCTTAATTGCGGTAGAAGGAGTGCCGGGTGGTCACCGTAGACAGAGATGCGATCGAACAGGAAATCGTGCGCATTCAGCGGCGTCTCACCCACCTCAACGCCGAGCAGGCGGGCCTTGAAGCCACGCTCGCTTCGCTTGAGCATCAACTTTCGGCGATTGACGAGGTCGGCCGATCTTCGCCCTTCGAGGGTGCGACGGTTACCAACAGTTCGCCGGCTTCCGACAAGATCGCCCTATTTCGTCATTTGTTCGCCGGTCGACCGGATGTCTTTCCGGTGCGTTGGGAAAACCGCAAGGCGGCGCGCGCTGGATATTCGCCGGCTTGCTTCAACGAATGGGTAAAGGGCATTTGCGGAAAGCCAAAAGTCAAATGCGGAAAATGCCCGCATCAGGCATTCATTCCTCTGTCAGACGACATCATCGAAAGGCACCTTCGCGGCGGCGATGCGCGATCCGGTGATTTTATCGCGGGAGTGTACCCCTTGCTTTCCGATGAGACATGCTGGTTCCTTGCCGCCGATTTCGACAGGGAGGCGTGGGCGGAGGATGCCAGGGCGTTCTTGGAAACATGCCGTGGCAGGGGCGTCGCCGCAGCTCTCGAACGGTCTCGGTCGGGAAACGGAGGCCATGTCTGGATATTCTTCCGCGAGCCGATCCCGGCGCGGACGGCGCGTCAGATGGGGGCCGCACTCATCACCGAGACAATGGAGAGGCGCCCAGAAATCGGCTTCTCCTCTTATGATCGGTTCTTTCCCAACCAGGATACGATGCCCCTCGGCGGCTTCGGGAATTTGATTGCTTTGCCTCTGCAGAGACTGGCACGCGAAGTTGGCAACAGCGTCTTCGTCGACGAAGACCTAAAACCCTACGAAGACCAGTGGGCCTTTTTATCCACGCTCACTCGAAATCCGGCCGACTCGATCTTCGGGATCGCCGACGAGGCGGAGCATTCGGGACGCATCCTCGAAGTCCGGATGCCGGTAGAAGACGAGTTTGCTGACGAGCCGTGGAAAATGCTCCCATCGCGCCGCACCGGGCGAGCTCGGATCGAGGCCCCCGTTCCGAAGACGATGAACATCGTTATCGCCGATCAGATTTACCTCGAAAGGAGTCAGCTTTCCCCGGCATTGGTCGCGCAGTTCATCCGGCTGGCGGCATTCCAAAATCCGGAGTTCTATCGTGCTCAGGCCATGCGCCTGCCGACATTCGGCAAGCCCCGGGTCGTCTCCTGTGCCGAGTTTCATCCCCGGCATGTAGCTCTGCCGCGCGGCTGCCTCGACGAGGTGACCGCGCTCGCCCAGAGCCATGGGATCGAGGTGGCCTTGGAAGATCGTCGCGAACTCGGTCAGCCGCTGCCGCCGGAACTGTCGTTCCGCGGAGAGCTGCTGCCGGTCCAGCGGAGAGCCCTCGCGGATCTCGCTCTTCACGATCATGGCGTCCTCGCGGCCACGACGGCATTCGGCAAGACGGTCGTCGCCGCCGCGCTGATCGCACATCGCCAGCGGAATACGCTCGTCCTGGTCCATCGTCGCGAGCTTCTTGATCAGTGGGTGGAGCGTCTGCGGGCCTTCCTGAACATCGACCCAAAGCAAATCGGGGTGATCGGGGCCGGCAAGCGCAAACCGACCAGCGTCATTGACGTGGCGCTGATCCAGAGTTTAGTCAGGAACAGCGAAGTCGATGATCTGGTCGCCGCGTATGGACATCTCGTTGTCGATGAATGCCATCACCTGTCCGCCGCGAGCTTTGAGCTGGTGGCCCGCCGCACCAAGGCCCGCTTCGTTCTCGGGCTGTCTGCCACAGTTGCCCGGAAGGACGGGCATCATCCGATAATCTTCATGCAGTGCGGTCCGGTCCGGCACAAGGTCGACGCGCGGACCCAAGCGTCCGAGCGCGGCATCCGCCGTCGGGTTCGCGACCGGACGACGAGGTTCGAGTTGCCCCTGTCCCTGGCGTCGGCGGAAAGACCTCCGATGCCGGAGATTTACGCTGCCCTGGCTAAGGACGATGAACGCAATGATCTCATTTTCGACGATGTTCTGGAAGCTCTCGAAAAAAAGCGATCGCCCATCGTTCTGACTGAACGGAAGGACCATCTCCTTTATCTGGAGAAACGCTTTTCCTCCTTCGTCAAGAATATCGCGGTTTTGCGTGGCGGCCTGTCGGCGGCTGAGCGAAAACGCGCCGACGCGGCATTGGGCGTCACCGAAGGGGAAGAGCGCCTCATACTGGCGACCGGACGCTACATTGGCGAAGGCTTCGACGATGCTCGGCTCGATACGCTGTTCCTGACAATGCCTATCTCTTGGAAGGGGACACTGGCCCAATATGTGGGACGGCTCCACCGACTGTATGCCGGGAAAGCGGACGTTGTCGTCGTCGACTATGTGGATGCGGCAGTACCAGTCCTGGCGCGGATGGCTGCAAAGCGGCGGGCCGGATACCGCACGCTCGGCTACACGATCGAATAACGGATCCATTACGATCGATCGGGATACGCCGACCAGTCTACTCCACCGCCCGTTATTCGAATGGAGCCCGGAATCGAGACTAAATCTGCCTGATAGGCCAATTCGCCTTTTGCGAAATTGATGTTCAGTGCGGGGCAAGTCCAACATTATCCGCCCAGCGCCGACACATGCTCCAGGTCCTGCCCGCGCTGCTTTGCGCGCCGTTCGTAGCTGGCCTGGTTCTTGGTCGCGACCAGGGTGTGAGGGCTGCCGCGCCTTTCGGTTGTTAGGTCAAGGTCACACGTCGCGCTCCGAACACTTTGCTCGACATGGGTCCTCCGATCCTGGACAGCCTTCAAGCGCCATTGCTGTTGATCCGGCGTAACCAGAAACGCGGCCAGTGCACGGCAATCGCTACATGTGCATTTGAGCGGGTTGGTCCTGGTCCAGTCCCGTGGCGCCTCCAGCGGCAGGGCGATGCGCCTGCGCAGATGGTCGAGAGCCGCCTCTCGGAGCCGCCCGGCCGCCAGCCAAGCCTTGCTATCCACCAGCTTGGCAATCGCGAGAGCAGCGGGGACCAGGACGTCGTCCGGCTTGTATGTCTTCGGCCAGGCCAGCAGGTGCTCGAGCGCGCGCCCCGCGAGCCCCGCATCGATCCGGCTTGTCGCCCTCAGGAGATCGACGACGAAGCCCGGCTTCACCAGCATCGGCCGAGTCCAGGTGTCGACCTGCTTCCGCTTGGTCGGATCGCCCGGCAAGGCCTCTATCAAGGCTACGCAGATCTGCTCTAGATCGCCTGTCGCACCCGTCGGCGCGGCGACGCAGCGCAACAGCAGATCGCCGCAGGCGCTGAGATGAACTGGAGCGTTACGCCTGACAATCCGGACCAGCAGTTCCGTTGCACGCGAGGTCGGAAGAAGCGCGACGGCGCGCACGATCGCCCTGTTGTCGGACGCGGCGTAATGGCCTTCCGCGGAAACTTCGGCGAAAAACGCATCAATGCATTCCACGTTCGCCAGCCGGATCTGCAAATCGAGCATGCGGCCGGCTTCGTCGTCGTCATCCTCCCGCCAGGGCGAGCGGGGCCAGGAGCGCAGCATGTGCTGTGAAAGCTCATCGGCCTCATGCCACAATGGTGATTGGACGGGCGCGTTGCTCGTCTCCCAGCGAACCGTCAGATCTTCGAGATAGGGCAGCGTCGTGCGGAGGCCGGCCTGATTCAGCACCGCGAGCTTCCGCGCCATCGGCCACAACACGAACCCGGCGCGGCGATAGCTGCGCTCGAAGGACGCGCCTTCATTGCCCGTTGCCTCATGAAAATGCTGCTCGTCCGGCATCAGATCCTCAAAGGCGTCGGGCGGGCACAGCTCGTCCTCGGTAAATGGAAAATCGCCGAGCCCGGCCTCACCGCCATCCCGACGCCGCCACTCGGACAGGATCAGCGCCCGGTCAAGGACCTCGGCAACCTCGAATTCTTCGTCCTCCTCGTCGCGACTCCAACGGCCCCGGCCGTAATAGCCGGTATGTTCGGCGCTACCACTCTCCTCGATCGACACGAGAGCGAGGTGGAGATCGCAATCCGCCTCTGCGGCCGCTTTGACCAGTACGGACGCCGCGCCGGCATCGGCGCCCTTGAGTGCGCTGAACGACAGTTCGGCCGGCGTATAGGCATGCTCTAATGGCACGATCAGCTTATCGGCCTCGTCCTCCGCGCTCGCCCAGCTCCGCAGCAACTCCACCACCCGCTCGTGCTCTGTGCGATAATCGGGTGCCTTCAGTGCGCGCCCCTTGCCGATGAAACGCAAATTATAGATGAGGGCCAGACGACATCCCTTCGTAACAGGACGCACTTCATGGACGCAGTCGGCATAGAAGGCCGCGAAGCCGATCTCCGACGGCTCCTCTGGACGCGGGTCGAGCACGACCTCCCGGTCGAGATGCTTGATGACCAATTCGCCGCCGCTATGGGTCGAGGGCAGCACAAGCACCATGGTTGCGAACATGCCGGGCGCTTTTTCGGTATCGCGGTGATCGACGAAGAAACTGCCGGCATCGTAGACAAGAAGCTTGTAGAAGTCGGCCGCAACCGGCTCGTCCACACCGAGCGCGAGGGCTATGTCGGCGACGAGGCCGGCCAGGGTCTTGTCCCAGTGACGCCCTCCGCACCGAACCTTGGCGGAATTAACCTGCCAAGTTCTCCGGACTTCGCGATCGACCACCGTCTGCTCGCCCCGCCCATAGGGAGCTGCCTCGGCGATTGCGACGAGTCGCTCGGCCTGGACGGGCAGGATCGGAAAGGAGATCCTGCCCACACCTTGGACATCGATCGTCGGCATGAAGATCTCTCGAATTCCGCCGACACAAAAATCGCCCGGGCGTTCAACGGAACGAAGGCTATTGAGCAGCTTGGTCCCTATCGACGACATGATAATCCTCGGCCAGCTGCAGAGCTTTTCGTGAACGATTGTCAATTCGACCTGCGGGGCCGTCAAGAAATTATACGCACCGAACGCACGCGTGAGAAGTCACGGTCATGCGTCACCAGCGCGGCCGCGTTGATCACTAACGCGCTAGCCGCTTGAACAGCGTCCGCAAGCTTGAGTCGGAGGGACGCTCGCAGTCTCGCAGCGCTTTCCGCAATGTCGAAGTCAAGCGCGATCGGTTGCCACGATTCGAGGATCGCGTGGTAACGCCGCGCGAGCGCGTCATCAGCTGCCTGCAGTGGCCCGCTCAACACTTCGGCGATGGTGATGGTCGTGGCCGCGAAGCGCAGGTGCCCTGCTCCATGGGCTTCGAAGAGCGGCTCGAAGCGCGGCCCGAATTTCGGGTACCCCTCCAGGAAGTAGATGATGGGTGCCGAATCGATGAGAAGGAGCGCATCCTGCTTGCCGGCCACCGCCCAGGATCACGAGGCTTGCGCGGCAATGTCGGAGGACTGCTTGCTGGAGAGAGAGGAACTCGAAACGAAACTTCTCCATCCTACCCGGAACCTACCGTGGGGAGAGAGAGGAACTGGAGTCAACTGTCTCCACCCGGCAGCGTACTCGAAAGTAACTCAGCGAGAAGGCGGACTGCCATGGCTGTCGGAGAACCCACCGGCTAAGCACGTCAGTGACAGCCAAAACCGCTCTCACCCCCATGACGCGGACCGTCCGGATGACACCTTCAGCACTATGATGGGCTGGCGGGGTTTTCCCGACGCTCCGACAATGTCTTTTGATTTCAATGATTTGGGTTAGCCAGGCACCCTTCATCGGTTGCCACCTGAAAATCGGTCGAACTCAACAATCCTCCCACTTCGGCCATTCGTCTGGAGCGGGCAATGAACAAGGGAAGGAATGCAAGCGCCAAGAGCTTACGACCTCGTTTGGACTGCCACTGATCCCCCTGCTGGCCGCACCACGAATGTCCGGTACCCTCGCCAAGCCCATACCGAGCCCACCGATTGACCGGCGCGGCGCACCACACCTGAGCTGGCCATTGAGATCTAAAGCACGGGCTCCCCGATGTGAGTGCCAACTCGAGCCCTCTCGTCTCAAAACGTCTACCTTTCGGGACGGCCAGCCAACCGGCAGCCCGGCGGAGCGACCGCGAACATTCGGCTCCCGCACCAAGCCCCCTGATTGACCGGATTAGCAACAAAGCGCGATGTGGTCGGCACTGTGCGCGCTGGCGGAGGGCTGAAGCGATACTTGACGCTAAGAAGCTGAAAGCGCTTTCATCATAAAAAATGGAAACGCGACATGATTGGGCGGCGGCGGATGGCGATTGGATGGGCGACGCTCGCCGGTCTGGTATTGCTGTGGTTCACCTTGACAACCTGGACCGGCATCGTTTCGGCCGGACGATTTCCCGGGCCCGCCGATTTCTGGTTTTCGTTGGTTCAGATCACGACCCGTGGCTATGCTGGGGGCGAACTCATTACCCATGCGTTGCATAGCCTCGCTCTTGTCGCGGTCGGATTTCTCGTCGCCATCACGACGGGAGTGCCGCTTGGCCTGTGGATGGGCTGGAGCCGGCGCGCCGAAGCTGCCATCAACCCCGTCTTCCTTATAATCCGGCCTATCCCGCCGCTGGCCTGGATTCCGCTGGCGATCCTGTGGCTGGGGCTCGGCGACGCCGCCAAGATCATGGTGATCTGGTTTGCAGCTTTCGTGCCCTCCGTGATCAATTCATTTTCGCGGTGTTCGCGCCATCGAGCGGCCGACCATCGAGGCCGCGCGCATGTTGGGCACGCCGCGATGGCGGTTTGTTACTGAGGTTCTGGTGCCCGCGGCAGCGCCCATGATCTTCACCGGATTGCGGCTGTCGCTGCAGGCGGCGTGGACGACGCTGGTCGCCGCCGAACTCGTCGGCGCTCTGGTCGGTCTTGGTCTCGTCCTCAACATGGCGCAGCAGGACATCTATCCCGGCATGATCCTGGTCGGCATGCTGACGGTGGGCGTACTCGGCTTTTTCACCACCTGGGTGCTTGGCGGGCGTGGAGCGCCGAGCGCTGGCCTGGAACATGGCGGCAAGGGACTAAGCGATGATCGACCAGCCGCTCAAACTGCGGGAGACGATGGCATATGGGCTCATCGGCCTTAGCCTCTTCCTCGGGATCTGGACACTGTTGTCGGTTTCGGGATTGGTACCGCGTCAGTTTCTCCCAGCGCCGCTCGACGTGATCGCGCGTTTCGTCGCGCTTCTGACCAAACCCTTTGCTGGGGCCACCTTGCCGCAACATCTTGCGTCCAGTCTTCAGCGCTATTTGTGCGGCATGTTGTTGGCCGCCGCCATCGGCATCCCCTTAGGATTGCTAATGGGCTGGTTCAGGCTGCTCGACGACGTCGTGTCGCCCATCTTCGAAGGGCTTCGTTTCATCGCCCCGATCGCCTGGGTGCCATTCGCTGCGCTTTGGTTCGGCACCGGCATCGGCGGGCCGGTGATGATCATCTTTGCCGGCGCCTTTCCGCCGTGCTTGATCAATGCCTATCGCGGCGCGCGCTTCGTCGATCCGCATTTGATCGAGGCATCGCAAATGCTTGGCACCGGTCACCTGCGTACCATTGTCGAGGTGCTGCTGCCGGCCTCCGTTCCGTCGATTGTTGCGGGCTTGCGGGTGGCGGCGGGGCTCGGCTGGCAATCCCTGATCGGGGCCGAACTCATTGTTGCCGCCGCCGGCGTCGGATTCATGATGGTGCAGGCTCAAGCCAATGTTTCGACCCCGACCGTGATGGCGGGAATGATCGCCATTGGTATCGCAGGAATGCTGATCGATGTCCTGCTGCGTCAAGGCGAAACCCTGATCCGTCGTCGGCGCGGCCTTGAGGCCTAGGGAACATCGCCGTGGGATCTATTCGCTTTGAGCGCGTGAACAAGATTTTCGGTGCGGGGAAAGCTGGCGTGAAGGCGCTCCAGGACATCGATCTCGAGATTGGGGAAAAGGAATTCGTCGCCATCGTCGGCCCCTCCGGCTGCGGCAAAACTACATGCCTTCGCATTGTCGCGGGCTTCGAGCGGCCGACCTCCGGCACCGTCAGCGTCAACGGCAGGCTGGTCAGCGATCCGGGCCCGGACCGCGCTGTCGTCTTTCAGCACTTCGCGCTGTTTCCATGGAAGACTGTTCGTGGGAATATCGATCTTGGCTTGCGCAACAAGAACCTTGCGAAAGGAGCGCGCGACGGACTGATCGCCGATGCGCTCAATCTAATGAACCTCGAAAGCCACGCCGACGCCTTCCCGCATCAGCTGTCCGGCGGCATGCAGCAGCGCGTCGCTATCGCGCGCGCCTATGTGCTGGATCCCGAGGTGCTGCTGATGGACGAGCCGTTTGGCGCGCTCGACGCGCAAACCCGCGTCGACAATGCAGGAGGAACTGGTGCGGCTGGCGCGCGTCAATCCGCGCACCGTGCTGTTCATCACCCATTCCGTCGAGGAGGCCGTCTACCTCGCCGATCGCGTTGCCGTGATGACGCGGCGGCCCGGACGCATCAAGGAGATTGTCGACGTCAAGGCTATCCGCAACACCGAGAAATGGAATCGAAATTCAGAGAATCGAAGACGTGATGGACCTGGAAGTCCTTCATCCATCTGCGCACCCATATTTGGAAATCGCTGCGAGAGGAGAAAACCTGAGACCGGCATCGGATTCGCTTGCATCCAGGAGTGAGCAAGATCCTTTCAGCACGGACAATCAAAATGAAACCCAGAGGAAACCCATGAACGCTAAAGCAATCAGGACGGCCATTTTAGCAACTACCCTTGCGAGCGGCCTCACTTCCGCGCTGCCCGCGCAGGCGCAGACGCCGATCGGCGTCAGCTACCAGCCGTCGCTTTACTGGGCGCTTCCGTTCCACTACGCGAGCGTGAAGGGATGGTGGAAGGAGGTCGGCCTCGACCCCGACCTTCTCGACTTTCCCGGCCGGGGCGCCGCAGATCGCGGCGTCGGCGGCGAAATCATGGGACGTCGGCGGAACGGGCTCGGTGCCGGCGGTGCTCGGCGCCGTGCGCTTCAATATCCTGACCATCGGCATCACCAACGATGAATCGAAGGCCAACGCCATGCTGGTGCGCGGCGACAAGTTCGACGCCATCAAGGCCGACCCAAAACTCCTGAAAGGCCAGCGCCTGCTGCTGACGACCAATTCGACGGTGGACTATCGCGGCGCGCAAATGTCTCGCAAAATTCGGGCTCGGCCAGAACGACATGCAGTTCGTCAATCTCGGTCAGGCCCAGATCATCACCGCCGTAACGTCGAATAACGGCGATATCGCCGGCGTCTGGGCGCCCAATACCTACACGCTCGAAGACCGCGCCAACGCCAAGTATCTCTGCTCGGGCGCGGACGCCGGCGCGGTGGTCCCTGGTGCGCTGGTGGTGCGTGCCGATTACGCCAAGGAGCATCCCGAGGATGTCGCGAAGTTCCTGGCCGTCTACCTGCGCGGCTGGTCCTGGGCCAAGGCCAATCCAAAGGAAGCGCGCACGCTTGCGCTCGACTTCTACAAGCAGGGCGGGCTCGAGGTGACCGAGCGCGCGATGGACCAAGAATTCACGCTGCGCCCCACCTTCCTGCTCGACGACCAACTGAAGATCATGTCACGCGCCAATGGGACCTCAACGGTCGATGGATGGTTTTCCGAAATTGGCAAGTTCATGACCGATACCGGAACAGTGCCGACCAATCCGACTCCGACGGATTACATCACTGATGATTTCCTCAAGCGCATCGCCGCCGATCCGAAGCTGCGCGCCTTCGCAACGGAGTTCGGTAAATAACAGCTTGCGCGGCCCTTCCGTGTCGCGGGACGGGCCGTGCGACCTAGGCGGCAAACTAGCTTGAGAGAAGACGACTTCGACGTACCTTTGAACGGGTCAGAACCTTCGACGTAAGCCGTGACTACAAACGTAGATATCTCAGCAATTAGCCAGCGTGAATTGGTAGCTCGGCGACTTCCAGCTCGGTAACTTCCTGGTCGGTAAACACACGGCTACGTGTCAAAAATCTTACACCCTCCGGGGCCTCAATGGAAAACCCCGACCCTCGTCCCGGCACCACGTCAATGATGAGTTGTGTATGCCGCCAATATTCAAATTGAGCGGCTCCGATGTAAAACTTGCAATCGGCGATTTCACCCAGAAACACATCCTGAGCTCCAACGCGAAATTCACCTTGCGGGTAACACATAGGCGCTGATCCGTCGCGGCAACCGCCAGATTGGTGAAACATCAGAGCGCCGTGTTGTTCCTTCAGGAGTGCCACCAACTTCGCGGCTTGATCCGTTATCTCAACTCGGTTGACCATGAATAGAGAGCCTCAATTGCATGGTGCGGCGCAGGCTTGGGCGCTCCTTTCTTAAAAGAAGCCAAGCGCCTTGGTCGAATAGCTCACCAGAGCGTTCTTCGTGTTTTGGTAGTGGTCGAGCATCATTTTGTGATTTTCGCGCCCGATGCCGGACCGCTTATGTCCACCGAATGCAGCATGAGCCGGATAGGCATGATAACAATTCGTCCACACACGGCCGGCCTGGATTTCGCGACCGAACTTATAAACCCGATTGCCATTGCGGGTCCACACGCCTGCACCCAGCCCGTAGAGTGTGTCGTTGGCGATAGAAAGGGCTTCTTGTTCGTCCTTAAATTTCGTGACCGAGACAACCGGCCCGAAGATCTCTTCCTGGAAGACTCGCATCTTGTTGTGGCCTTCCAGGATAGTTGGCTCGATATAGTAACCTTCAGCGAGCTCGCCCTCGAGCTTCGCGCGCTTGCCTCCGGTGAGCGCCTTGGCACCCTCCTGCTTACCAATGTCGAAATAAGATAGGATTTTCTCCAATTGGTCGTTGGAGGCTTGCGCGCCGATCATCGTAGATGCATCGAGTGGATGACCTTGTTTAATCTTCTTGGTCCGCGCGATAGCTCGTTCCATAAACCCGTCGTAGATCGATTCCTGCACCAGCGCGCGGCTCGGACAGGTACAAACCTCGCCTTGGTTGAGAGAAAACATCGTGAAGCCTTCGAGTGCCTTGTCGAAGAACTCGTCGTCGGCATCCATAACGTCCGCGAAGAAAATATTCGGCGACTTGCCGCCTAGCTCCAGGGTGACCGGAATAATAATGTTTTCCGAGGCGTATTGCATGATCATTCGCCCCGTCGTCGTCTCACCGGTGAAAGCGATTTTTGCGATACGCTTATTCTGAGCGAGCGGCTTGCCCGCCTCGACACCGAAGCCATTAACGACATTGATCACACCGAGCGGCAGAATGTCAGCAATCAGCTCCATCACAACGAGCATCCCAAGCGGCGTCTGCTCGGCGGGCTTCAATACAACACAGTTCCCAGCGGCGAGTGCGGGTGCAAGCTTCCATGTTGCCATGAGTATTGGGAAATTCCACGGAATGATCTGCCCGACAACGCCTAGTGGCTCGTGATAGTGATAGGCTACGGTGTCGTGATCAATCTCGGAAATGCCGCCTTCTTGTGCGCGCACTACGCTGGCAAAATAGCGCCAATGGTCGACGACGAGTGGCATGTCGGCATAGGTCGTTTCGCGGATAGGCTTGCCGTTGTCGAGAGTTTCAACAAGCGCGAGCAGATCGAGATTGGCTTCCAGCTTGTCAGCAATCTTGTTGAGGATGCGAGAACGTTCCTGAACAGATGTTCTTCCCCAGGCGTCCTTGGCCTTGTGTGCTGCGTCAAGCGCGAGTTCAATATCGGCAGCAGACGACCGAGGAACCTCACAAAGCTTCTTGCCAGTTATGGGGCTTGGATTGTCAAAATACCGTCCTTCGGACGGCGCAACCCATTTTCCCCCGATGAAATTGTCGTAACGCTCGCGAACGAGGAGCTGCTTCGAGACGGGGCCGGCATCCGAAAACCTTCACAAATTTCCGGAAGTGACCACCTCAAGCCGGAAATCGGAATCTGAAGCGAAGATATCCGGCGACTCCTCACTCCCTTCAGGGATGCTGCGCATTTCCGCTGACTGATCATCCGGTCCGGAGGCCTCAAAGGGAGCGTGGGAGCCGGACCACCGCACAGTCGGCGCGTGTAACCGCCCGCTGGACGACCGAGTTTTGGCTATTAGTATGCATGCGGGAAAACAAGGGGAAGCCAATGCTGTTCAAGAGATTTCGACGGGTCGTTGAACCTAGTCCCAGCAAATGGAAGCGAATTGAAGAAACGCCTATTCCGTTGAGCCTCGGTCGGATTTGGCTCGCTGACAAAGATGGCCGTGTCACTCGCGCGATGGCATTTACTTGGCCGATCCTCAAACGCCGCGAGCCGCGTCAATATCGGTTTTGGATGTCTCGCGAGCCTCACGCACGAGAACCTGCGGCTGAGGCTATTGCGGCTCTCAGAGCGCTTGGAACCAAATAGTCGGGAGCCCGCATCCTAGCCGAGCCGTTGGCTCTCCAGATTTTGCGCCGCAGGCGTGAGACGATTATTTGACGGCGCCGCCGGTGATGCCGGCGATGAAGCGATCGAGGAAGAAGTTATAGGCGATCGCCACCGGGACGCTGGCGATCAAGGCGCCGGCCATGATCTCGCCCCAGAAGAAGATGTCGCCGCGAACGAGATCGGTCGCCACGCCAAGCGTGATCGGCTTCTGCGTCGGACGAGGAAATGAAGGTCAGCGCGTAGACGAATTCCTGCAAGGTCAGGGTGAAGGTGAAGATCACCACCGTCAGGATCCCCGGCAGCGACAGCGGGATCGCCATCTTGATGAAGGCGCCGAACAGGCTGCAGCCGTCGACGATCGCCGCCTCCTCGATCTCGGGCGGCAGCGCCTTGAAGAACCCCATCAACAGCCAGGTGCAGAACGGGATCGTGAAGGTCGGGTAGACCAGCACCAGCGACCACATCGAATTCTGCAGCCCGAGATCGGCGACGACCCGCGACAGCGGCAGGAACAGAAGCGTCGGCGGCACCAGGTAGGTCAGGAAAATGCCGATCCCGAGGGTCTCGCCGTTGCGGCCGGTCATCCGCGCCAGGCTGTAGGCGGCCGGCAGCGCGGTGACGAGGGTGATCACGACGACGCAGACGCCGATGATCAGCGAGTTCAACAGCCAGGTCGCGAACAGGGTCTCCTCGAACAGATAGCGGAAATGCTCGAGCGTGGGCGGATCGTTGAACCAGAAGGGGATATTAGTGACGTTGTAGAGATCGCTATTCGTCTTGAACGAGGTGATCACCATCCAATAGAACGGGAACGCGGCAAGAATGACGAAGAACGCGACCGCGCCATAGAACGAGACCTCCCGGACGGCCTTGGCGATGACGCGCTGCATGTCAGATCTCCCGCCGCCGGATGAAGCGCAACATCACGATCGACCACGACGAACAGCACCGGCAGCATGAACAGCGAGATGGCGGCGCCATGCGACACGTCGCCGGAAACGATGCCGACCTGGAAACCCTCGAAGCCCAGCACCGAGGTTGCGCCCACCGGACCGCCCATTGGTCATCAGAAAGACGATGGAAAGATCGGTAAACGTAAACACGATGCCGAAAATCAGGCCGACGGCCACGATCGGCAGGATCATCGGCAGGATGATCTGGTAGTTGCGGCGCCAGAAGCCGGCGCCGTCGACCGTCGCCGCGTCGATCACGTCCTGCGGGACCGCGGTGATGCCGGCGAGGAAGATCACGATCGCAAACGGGAAGAAACGCCAGGCATTGACGACGATCACGCACAACATCGCCAGATGCGGATTGCCGAGCCAGTTCGGCGCCTCCGAGCGGGTGATGATGCCGAGCGCGATCATCGTCCAGTTGATGACGCTGTAGAGCGAATCGAACATCCACTGCCAGGCGACGGTGGCGAGCGCGATCGGCACCGCCCACGGCAATATGATCAGCGCCCTGACGATCTTGCGCCCCGGGAACGGCCGCAACAGCAACAGCGCGCCGAACTTGCCGAGGACGAGGCCGAGGAATTGCGATCCGAACGTGAAGATGAAGGTGTTGCTCAGCGTTTGCGAGAAAGACCGGGATTCTCGCACGATCTGCGCGAAATTCGCCAGGCCGACGAAGCGCCACGAGGGATCGTAGATCGTGTAGGCGCTGACCGAGTAATACACCGCGAGCAGAAACGGCACGCCGACCAGCAACAGCACGTAAAGGATCGCCGGTGCGACGAAGATCGCGCCGAGCACGTCGCGCCGGTCCAGGATGAACCGAAAGCGCGAGGCCGGCTTGGCGACTGGTTCAGCGATTGCGACCATCGGTGAAAACTCGTTTCAGTGACGACTGGCCCGCTTGCCGTCCTTGTCGAAATGGCGCAGCGCGCTATTGCGCACGGCGAAGGGATGCCACTCGCCGGGCCGGATGCTTTCCTCGGCAACGTGCGCCGGCGGCAGTTTCGCCGTGATCACCTGGTTTGGATCGAAGCCCTCGATCGCGCCGTAAACGATCCGCTCGGAGCCGAGATATTCGGAACGATCGACGCGGAACGAAAATTCGGTGAAAGCTGCCGTCGTCGATCATGTCCTTGGGCAGGAAGTTTTCCGGGCGGAAGCCGAGATAGCCGCCGTTGCGCGCGACGAGATTCATCGGCGGCGTGCCGACGAAGGTCGCGACGAAGCGGTCGGCGGGGTCGTCGTAGATCTCCGCCGGCGTTCCCACCTGACGCACCCGCCCATGGTCGATGACGGCGATGCGGTCGCCCATGCCCATCGCCTCGACCTGATCGTGGGTCACATAAATGGTGGTGACGCCGACCCGCTGCTGGAACTGCTTGATCTCCAGGCGGGCCGAGGCGCGCAATTTGGCGTCGAGGTTCGAGAGCGGCTCGTCGAGCAGCAGCGCGGTCGGCTCGCGCACGAGCGCGCGCGCGAGCGCGACACGCTGGCGTTCGCCGCCGGAGAGCTGACGCGGCCGCCGATCGAGAAGATGGCCGATGCCGAGCAGTTGCGACGCCCACTCGACCTTCTTTTCGATCTCGGCGCCGGGAACGCGCTGCGTCCGCAGCGGAAAGGCGATATTCTTGCGCACCGTGTAATGCGGATAGAGGCCGTAGCTCTGAAACATCATCGCCACGCCGCGGGCGCGCGGCGGAATATCGTTGACGACGTTGCCGCCGATCATGAGGTCGCCGCTCGTCTGCTTCTCGAGCCCGCAGATGATGCGCAGAAACGTCGTCTTGCCGCAGCCCGACGGTCCGAGCAGCACCATGAACTCACCGTCCGGCACCGTCAGAGTGATGCCGTTGACGGCGGGAACTTCACCAAATTTCTTGATGATATCCCTGGTCAATACCGCAGCCATTGAACCTCCCAGAAATTCAACGCAGATCATCCGCCCCGCCAATCCCCGCGGCGGAGCGTCGTTCGTGTCTGCTCCCTTAGCCGACGTCCCGAGCGCGCGGCATGACCCGGACCGCGCGCGAGAGCGCGCGGTCCGGTCGCCAGCGATCAGGCCTTGTCGGCCCACTTCTTGAAGATGGCCTCGCACTGTTGCGTGGCCCACTTGACCGACTCTTCGGCGCTCATCGAACCCGTCGCCGTCTTCGCCATCATGTCGGAGATGATGAAGTCGTTGTAGATTTCGTCGATGGCGGGCGAGGCCGGCCCCGGATAGCCGGGGATGGCGGACCACTCGTCGGAAGTCCTGCAGGATCGCCAGCTTGTCGTGCGGGGTCGAGGTCGGATCGTCCGACAGGATCGGCATCGGCTTGGGTACAAGATTGGCGAAGCATCGGATTGTTGTAGCCTTCGCTCGCCTTGAAGGCTTCGGGCCAGTTATCGGCGTAGTATTTGAGGAACTCGATCGCCGCCTCCTTGTTCTTGGCGAACTTCCAGATGCCGTAGAATTCGGAGGCGCCGCCCATGATCTGGCGCACCGGGCCCTTCGGCGGCTTCATGACGAAAATGTCGTCGGCCACTTTCTTATTGAGCTGTCTGGGCCGTCCGATAAGCCGAGATCGGGTTGATGATGTACGAGCTGACCCCCGAATCGATGTACTGGTTGTTGCTGGCGTCGTTCCACGAAAGGACGTCCGACGTCATCGCCTCCTTGTAGAGAGCGGCGACGTACTTGACCGCTTCGACCGTCTCCTTGCTGTTGAGCACGACTTGCTTGCCGGTCTCGTCCTGAACGGCGCCGCCATAGCTCCACAACAGGCCGCGCCAGGTCGTGTTCGGATCGTTGCTGTGACCGAGCGAAATCCCGACCGGGTTGCCCTTCGCTTTCAGCTTGGCGCCGCCGATCCGCACGATTGTCCCACGTGTCGGGCTTCATCCCGATCTCGTCCCACAGGCTCTTGCGGTACATGCCCGGGAAATTGATGTAGTAATCGGGAAAGGCAGACCAGGTCCCGTCGTCCTGGTTGTAGCCGAGCTGCCTGCCGATGGTGCTGACCTTGCCGTACTTTTTCTCGACGGACTTGACGAGATCGTCGACGTCGATCAGGAACTTGCGGTAGAGATGCGCGCCGCCGGCGCCGTTCCACCCGAACAGATCATGCCCCGATCCGGCCGACGCCTCGGCGGCCGCGCGTGCGGCGACGTTCTGCACGGGGATGTGGTCGACCGTGACCGAAATCTTGTTCTTCTCGCCCCAGTCCTTGGCGAACTTGTCGAACCATTTGTCGTACGCCGGGACGAAGTGACTCCATTGCACGATCGACAGCGTCTTGGTGTCGGCCAGTGCGCGCGACACGAATGGCGCAGAGAGCACGGGCGCCGCGCCGGCGGCAGCAAGGGTGAGACCCGTTTCCTTCAAGAACCGGCGTCTCGTGACACGCGAAATTCTGCTCGTGCTCATCTTCGATTCCTCCTCCGTTCGATTGAGCGGATGAGGCAAAATCCAGATGAGGATTTGCCTCACCCATTGGATTTTCTTGTTTCCATGACGATAACGCGCGATTTAACACAGCGCCTCTTGGTCTTTAGTTCGTGGTCTTTAGGCGCAAGACTTTTGACAGGATCGGTCAACAGATTTGACCTATCGCGCAGCACTGTTTGAAAATTGGACGCGAACCTTCGAAAGCTGCAGATATCGTCGGAACGGTCCGGCTGGTCCGAGATGTCTCAACAACGGACTGAATGCACTGCAGCAAACAGCGTCGTTCACCTTCGCGCCAACAACCGCGGCCCGACTAAGTCTGGCGCTGCCGCCTCGCGCCGTCGCTGTCACGGCGCCGCCAACGGCGACGCGCGGATCGAAGCCGCTAGCGCGATGAATGGTCGCCTTCCCCGAGATAATCGAATGACGGCTCGGGGCACTTCCGCTGTGGGTCCAAACCCGAACCTCAGACCGTGTCTGAGCTAGGTCCGTTCATCCCTCAGGAGCGGACCGCAACCGCCACTGCCCGAAGTGCCAGGGCGCCGCCGCGAAGGAATGGCTCGCCGACCGCGAGGCCGACCTCTTGCCGGTGCCGTACTATCACGTGGTGTTCACGCTGCCAGGGCCGATCGCCGACATCGCCTACCAGAACAAAGCCGTCGTCTACGATCTCCTGTTCAAGGTCTCGACCGAGACCATGCTGACGATCGCCGCCGATCCGAAGCACGGATGTAGCCTTGTTGGGTCTTCGGCGCTAACTTGGATCGTCATGTCTTCGATCATGCGCCGCCGCAATGGGCTCATGGCCTCGTCAGTCATGGGGATGCTCCTGTCTTGAGTGAAGGTTGCTAACCCCTCATCTCAAGACAGGACGTCCCGCTGCGCTATCCTGTTGGCTGTGTCGCGCCAGCCGCAGAAACCGAGCGCTGCTCCGGATAGCGGCGCGGCGGAGCCGTCCTACGCGGCGCGCGTGTCGCTCGATCAAACCAGGATGCAGATCGACGACAAGCTCCTCAACCTGTCGCCCGGCATGGCCGTCACCGTCGAGATCAAGACCGGCACGCGGCGGATCATCGACTACCTGCTCTCGCCGATCTTGCGGCATTCGCAGGAGAGTTTAAGGGAGCGGTGATGGGGGCGATCGCGAGCTGGTGCTACGCCGACCTAAATCTCGCGAGCGGCCTTCTTGAAGGAACATCGCAATGTCCGTTCATCCCCCTGATGGCGGACATACAGCGACCAATACGGAATGTCCGAAACGTGCCCAATAGGCGACATCGCCCGCCTGCTTGAAGAGGCCCGCGACCTTGAAAAAAAGATCCAAAGAATACTGCGGCCTAGTTTTCGTCTCTACTTAGAAGCTTTCTCGATTATCTGCGCGATGGCCGATAATAGCGCAGCAACACCCGACGCCGCCCGAAGTTAAATTTCGGACAGCTGCCCGTGTCCTAATCTGTCAGCGCGAGTGTCCAAACAAAAACGGGCTCCAATCTCCAGACCATCTTTAATCATTGCGGTAGTCCTATATTTAGAAACCGCCGATATCTTCCCCTTAGCGCTAATTCTCAGTGACGCGCGCCTAAAGGAAAACCCCGCTCGGATTTGCCTCCGGGGCGGGGTTTTTCATTGTCCGCGCGGGAAGCGCGCCAAAGCCTTACAGTTCAATAGTCGTTATCGGGGGCTATGTGCTCGCGTAGTCTTTCTGCAACACCTCGTCAAATTCGATTTTGAGCCGGAAAACGGTCAGCGACGACGTGTTCGGCTGAAAGTAAAATCTAATCGATTTATTGCTGGCTGCGGCGGGGATCGATGTGAGTGTAGTTGAACAGGAAGTCTTTAGAGACCTGCGGCAAGCGTGGGTCGGATCAAATTCGGCCCCACGTCAATCGTCGGACGCCTTGGATAGGTTTAGTCGGGTTATGGCTCGCGCTGGCATCGCAATGAAAGAAGTTGCCTGCAAGACGGACGAAGCCATTTACCACTACGGCGACGGCGCGGAGAGCATTTATCAGGTCGTGAGTGGTGCTGTCCGCACCTCGAAGCATTTTTCTGATGGGCAAGGTCGGTTCGCTACCGTCCATTTGCCCGGCGAAGTATTCGGACTTGAATACGGCTCAATTCACGGTTCGGCAGCCGAAGCTACTATCGATTCAACTCTACGCTTGGTCAAACGCAGCAGCATCGAGCAAGCAGCCAAGCTGGATGCACAGGTCGCTTGCGAGCTTTGGTCAATGACCGCCGACCAGCGAATGGTGTTATCCAACCGAACGCTGCTGCGTGGACACTTCCGGTCGGACGTTATCTTGCAGACCGCGATCTAAGGCGGCGCTTATTCCGGCGGCCTTGGATAGCCATTGTCGCATAGTTGTCGAAGCGAAAGGAGCCATTAAAGATGCCCGACAAAGCCCCCTTTACGATTGAAATTTTTGGGTCGGACCGTGATCGCCTGGCAGTCGTTGATCGGGTGATTGGGGGGAGTGTTTACATCGAGGAAGCGAAGCGAATAGGTCAGCATTTGCTTTCCATCACCGAGGCAGGGACACAGGCGCAAGGGTATCGCATCCTCACGAACGACCACGAATTGGTCTACGTCTGGCACGCCAAAGACAACGATGAAAGCCCCTTCGTTCTTAACTAGTAAGAATGCGAAGGCCGCCTGAACCTTAATAGAAATACGCCTTAAAGAGGAAATCCGCTCCACAAGATGGACGTTGATCGAGGAGCGAGCTCGGTCCTATGGCGACCAAGGCGGGCCGACGATGAAGCTTACGTCGTCGGTCCAATGCACCGTGGTGTCCCAAGGATTCGTGCCGTCGCCATCGCTAGCGATATAAACCTTGCCATAGTAGTGGCGAATGTATTTCGTTGGGTAATTTACCGAGTGGAACGAATTTCCTTTCCCGTCCTTCCCCGGCTGCGAACAGAATGTTGCGTCATACCGATTCAGAGCGGTGCCGTCGAACGGCTGCATATGCAGAGCAGAGTTCTGATGCCGCAGGAAGTCGCCCGGATTGTTTCTCGACTCAAAGGAGACGCATGAGTTGTCGGCGAGGCCGCGGCGGACGATCCAAGTTGAGTCCCCCTTGTCCTGCTCAGCGCTGCCCGATGTGATCGGCGCGATGACAGCGGCGCCGTTCTGGTTACGAACATAGTCTCCAGTACAGCATGCCGTGGTCGCTTGCAGCGAGATTTCCGATCCCGGTGTCAGCGTTCCAGACAGGCCAGTGGGCGCGCCATAGCCGACCGCGACGATGTTGGCCTGAATAGCCTTATCGGCGCTGTCGGTAGGGAAACCCGCCGTCATCACGCCTTCGAAGAAGGAACCCGCGGAGGCATGGCTGTTATCTCCTCCAATGCCGAGGATGATCGCGCCTTCCTGGCGCATCGGCGCATATCCGTTTGGAAGGGCGCCATCAAATAGTTGACGCCGCTAAATTGCATGGCGTGGCCGCTATAGTAGAAAACCGCGACGTCGGCAGCCCTCGAAGCGCGCGCAAATCGTATCGCAACATCCCCCATTCCCGCCTGGCTGAGATCGGTCCCGAGAATGACTTCGAAATCGCTGCGCTTGAGCGCAGCCGCGACGTCCTCGGCGTCATGCGGGGGATTGGGTAGGCGCGGCGCATTGACATAAGCCCCGTTGCCGATCACGAGCGCTATTCGCTTCTCGGCCGACGCGTCGGCGGGCTTGGCTCCGCAAAAAAGGATGAGAGCAAACCCAAGAGAAAGGAATCCTAAAAGCCGCATCGATGTTCCCCGTCACACCAGGACACATTGCGAGGCAAAGAACTAACCTAAGAGACGCAAAAGGCGTGTGACCCAGATTACGTTAGAATTTTCGGGGCGCAAAGATCAAAGAAGACATGCATCGGCCCTCTCGCGGCGTGGTCTGCCCGAGCTAATGCACGATCGTTGTCCCTCGAAAGAGTAGGGCGCAGGGAAAGCCGGGTGCGCAGCTCGCACCCGCAGATGGGGTAACGGGGCTCGGGACCCTGCAAGCAAGCCGCGCTAGCTACGGCGCAGTTGGTTTGCGCGCGTCGCGCGGCTTGCTTGGAAGACTGGCGGTCGTCCCTCACATTGATGGTGTTACGCAGTCGAGGAAGAAGCCTCGCTCCAAGCATCGAGGAGAGACGACCATGGAGCATTATGCCGGATCGACGTGTCATTGGAATGGTCGAGTGTGTGTGTTGTGGACGGGAGTGGCAAGATCGTTCGCGAGGTGAAGGTCAAAAGCGAGCCGGCGGCGTTGATCGGCTGGTTCGGTTCCCTGGGCTTTGGGCTGGCCAGGATCGGGCTGGAAGCGGGACCGCTGTCGCAATGGCTTTATGCGGCAATGAAGCAGGCCGGGCTTGCGGTCGAACTTTTAGAGACGCGGCACGTGCGCGATGCCTTCAAGGCGAGGCCGGTGAAGTCGGACCGTAATGACGCGCGGGGGATCGCGCAATTGATGCGGCTTGGCTGGTTCCGGCCGGTGCACTGCAAGTCGATGGCTGCACAAGAGGTGCGGGCCATACTGACGGCGCGCAAGCTGGTGCAGAGCAAGCTTCTCGACGTCGAGAACAGCCTGCGCGGGATCTTGCGTGGCTTTGGTTTGAAGGTCGGCAAGACAACACGGACGAACTTTGCTGAGCGGATTAAAGAGCTGGTCAAGGATCAACCGAACCTCGAGACGATCGGCGAGAGCCTGCTCTCGGTGCGCGCCGTATTGCTGGGCGAGTTCAAGGCGTTTGAGAAGCAGGTGCGCGCGATGTCGCGTTTGAATGCAAACACCAGGTTGTTGATGTCGACACCGGCGGTGGACCGATGGTGGCGTTGACCTATGCTTCTGCCATCGACGACCCGGCGCGGTTTCGATCGTCAAAGCGGGCGGGACCGCTGTTCGGGCTGACGCCAAAGAAGCATCAATCCGGCGAGACCGACCGCTCCGGGCGGATCAGCAAGATCGGTGATGCCGCGGTTCGGGCAGCGCTCTATGAAGCCGCCCACATCCTACTGACCAAGCCAATCAAGGGATGCTCGCGGCTCAAGAGCTGGGCGATGCGGATCGCCAGGCGCGCCGGCATGAACAAGGCGAAGGTCGCGCTAGCGCGCAAGCTCGCGGTGATCCTGCATCCTATGCTCGTCACCGCTACACCATTCAACCACGCTGCCGCGGCAGCCTAATCGGGAGGCGCAACACAGTTTTCGGGCGGGTCACGACACCAGGCCTCCCCGAAGCGAGGTCCCTTCGCCGGGACGATGGATCAGGTCAGGCCGCCACGCGAGTCCTCGACGCCATCTCAAGATGCGATCACGCCCACCACAGATTGGCCGACCTATCCTCCACGAACCCCATCAGGCGACGGCCTTGTGCCGATCCCGGACAGAAGCAAGTCCCCGGCGAGTGGATCACGCAAATAGGGATTGACTCATCGCGGCCCGTTACAGAAGCCTCGCGTGCGAAAGTGATAAAGCACACGAGCATAGTCACCACAGGTTCACCGAGCAGTCCGGCGTTTCCTGCGCAATGGTTTTAACGGCTTATTTCGTGCTCTCCCCGGTGACCGGGCTTTCTTGCCACCGTCGCTTTGCGGATCATCCGCAAAACTTGACGCCAGCGTCGGGGCGCCAGGACGGACCACGGCTTTGCCGTCCGCAAAAGCGCCGCTCGTCTTGCGTCGCTGTCGCGTCCACCGCATCCCGCCTCAACGTCCGTGACGATCGCGATACGCCCCTCCTATCGAGGCGGGATAGCGTGGGAGGTAATCGCTGATTTGGGGTGAGCGTCAAGCTTCCGCTCGTCGCAAGCGAAGCATGCCTGTGCGGCTCAATCCCACATTGACGAAGCGGTGGTAGAATCAGCCGCACCCGGCCGCTAATTCTAGCCCGACGGGCAAATCGCGGATATGGCGCATCTCTGCCCTGAGTATTTGAGATTGAGCACTGTGAAACAACAGGTCGATGTTCGTTTTGGGCCCAATCGCGGACTCAAATCATGCATCTCGCAACGTCCGAAAAGTAGCCGTTGGCGGACATCACCCCTCGGGCACCCCGGCCAAGCGTATCCCTGAATACAGGCGTTCGCGCCCGGCCAGGAACGTCGGATTGTCGCTTGGTTGGGAGGAGCGAAAGAGGCGAATGGTAAAGCCTGGGTTGAGCGCAAGTCCCGCGGCCGCAGCCGTTCGTGCTTCATCCACGAAGCCCTGCAAACCCAGCGCAGAGGCGAGCAAAAAATGAGTGAGGGGAGAATTGCGGTTCGCCTCAACGCTTCGTCGGAGCCAAACGGCGGCTTCGGAATCCGCACCGAGCTGTATCTTTGCCACGCCTATAAACTGCATCCACCGGTGGGCAAAGATATCGCGGGGAGAGAGACGGAAGGCCTCGAGTATATGGCCTTCAGTCTCGGCAGAGCGACCAAGATAATATTTAGCCATCCCGATAACGGCGTGAGCGTCGGCCAAATTCCGGTCAAGCGCCAATGCCTGCTCGCATTCCGCTATCCCCTGAGCAGAGCGATTTGTCATATTGTAGACAGTACCCAAGACCCTGTGGGCCAGTGCCCGGTGCGGGTCCAATGAAAGCGCTCTAATCGCATTTGCTTCAGCTGTCGAAAGGCGCCCGGACCGGTCGTCGGTTAACATATAGGCCCCCATTGTCGCATCGACACTTGCGATGCCGACCAGCGCCCAGACACTTCGCGCGTCGATTGCCAAGGCACGTTCGAAAAATCCGCGTGCCCGGGTCAAGTGTTCGGGGGTCGGCCCCTGGTAGACCGAGGCAAAACCTTGAAAGACGAGGTCAAGTACATCGGGATTGTGCAAACGTTCGGCCCGTCGTGCCTCGGCCAGAACGAGTTGGGCATCCAGCGCTTGGGCGAGCCGCGATACGATTTCGTCCTGCATATCGAAAAGATCGGCGATCGGTTTTTCGAAGCGCTCGGCCCAAAGATGTTTGCCGCTTTCCGCATCGATCAACTGCACGTTCACCCGAAGCCGCTTGCCACTGCGCTGCACCGAGCCTTCGAGCACGTAGCGGACGTTCAGCTCGTGCCCGACCTGCTTCACATTGACAGCCTTGCCCTTGAAGGTGAACGCAGTGTTGCGGGCGATCACGAATGAGCCGCTGATGCGCGACAAGTCCGTCGTTAGGCTCTCGGTCACCCCATCGACGAAATAGTCTTGCTCGGGGTCGTCGCCGAAATTTGCGAACGGCAGCACCACCATGGACAGATGCGGCGCTGTTATCGGGGTGCGCAACGCGGCGTTCAGCGTCCTCGCACCAGGCCCTTCCCGGACCACGATATAGGCCCGTATCGGACGGGCGATATTCTTGAGGCTCTGTTCTCCGAGATCAGCGAACTCGATCGAGAGCTTGCCGCTGACCTGATCGTACGCGGAAGACGTGATGCAGATGCCGCCCGGATCGGCGATGCTCTCAAGCCGTGCCGCGATGTTCACGTCGTCCCCAAAAATGTCATGCGGTTCAACAATCACGTCGCCGATATTGATGCCCACACGGAAAAGGATGCGCCTGTCTTCCGCGTCGCTATCTGTAAGTTCGTGGATGCGGTTCTGGAACTGCAACGCGGATCGAACCGCTTCGACAGCACTCGGAAATTCCGCCAAGAACCCATCGCCAGTGTTCTTCACAACGCGCCCGCCGTGCTCCGCGATTGCCGGATCGACGGCGTCCGCCAAGAGTGCGGTCAGACGTGCGTGCGTCGCCTCTTCGTCGTCATGCATTAGCCGCGAATAGCCAGCCACGTCGGCGGCCAATATCGCTGATAACCTGCGTTCGATCCGAGCTGGGCGCTCTTGTATCATCGTAAGCAAACCCCTTCGTGTATTTATTCTTACGATAAAATCTGCTGCGGCGCCACGAGCGGTCGATACAGAAGGTCATAAGCTGGCGTACCTACTCGAATAGCCCGCCGTCGGCTCATGACGGGCTTAATGCGGGACACACTCGTGGCGCTCCTCGAGGGTACCGGCTTGGAAACAACGGCTGCTGCCCCCTTACCTCTTTCAAGAAGCGCAATTTGGCCGCTAGGATGGCGCCTCGTGAACGTGGGAGGTGTGCGAATGACAACCGCCAAAGCAACATCGGCTTCCCTTTGGCCAGCAAGTTTTGAGCGACGCCATCGCTGGGCCCTCGCCATTTATTCGCTTGATGGTTCGGGGAAATGACGATCCTCAGCTAATCCAGTTCCGTGCAGAACCAAGGCGGCATGATAAATCTCAAAAGCTTCCGGAACACGAACAGAACGGTGACGAATAGGGGCGGGCTTGTCGAAGATCGTCAAGAAATTGCAACATAAAACCGCGCACAAAAGCGCCAGAACACCTTCCTTTGCCTGCCTCCGGGACCTTCTCTCCCACTATGGACGAAACGCGCCCGACCGCCGCGCCATTCTGGCCCCTGGGCGCTTCCCGATGACATATGACGCGCTGTGGTTGCAGACGCGCGATGTCGTTCGCGGGCTGCGGAGCCTCGGCGTGGGCCGAACTGACCGGGTCGCGGTGGTGTTGCCGGACGGACCTGAGGCTGCAGTGGCAATGGTCGCGGTTGCCGCCGGCGCGGTTTGTGTGCCGCTCAACCCGGCCTTCACCCAGGACGAATACCAGCGTTATTTCGGCGAATTGCACCTGGCGGCGCTATTAACGCGCGCTGACCTGAATTCGGCCAGCCGACGCGTCGCCCACATCCTGGGCATACCCGTCATCGACGTTTCGGCGCGGCCCGACGAGGGGGCCGGCGCGTTCAGTATTGTTGGTCAGGCGCGGCAGCGTGCGGCCGACGGCGAGTTTGCGTCCGGCGCTGACGATGCATTCATGCTTTTGACCTCGGGCAGCACGTCGCGGCCAAAAACGGTCCCTCTGACCCACGCGAGCGTCTGTCTGTCAGCCCGCAACGTTGGCGCTGCCATCGAACTTGGGGCTCGGGACCGTTTGCTGAGCGTGCTGCCACTATATCCATGGGCATGGCTTGATCTCCGGGCTTCTGGCCGCGCTGGCTGTCGGCTCCAGCGTGGTCTGTACGCCAGGCTTCGATGCAACAGCATTCTTTGGCTGGCTGACGGAGTTTCGACCAACCTGGTACACGGCGGTACCGGCAATCCATCAAGCGATATTGAGGGAGGCGGATGCGCACAACGAGGCCGCACGGCGATCCTCCCTACGGCTCGTTCGTTCGGCTTCCACGTCCCTGGCGCACGACGTGCTCGGCGGACTGGAAGCCTTGTTTGGTGTCTCCGTTATCGACACCTACGGCATGACAGAGGCCGCTACCCAGATTGCCGCAAACCCTTTGCAGCGGCGAAAGCCGGGTTCAGTCGGTCGGGCGGCGGGGCCCGAGATCGCGATTCTGGACAATCGGGGTCGGCGATTACCAGCCGGCAAGCGCGGAGAGATCGCGCTGCGGGGTCCCACGATAACCAGGGGCTACGACAATGATGCCGCCGCTACAATGCGTCGCATTTCGGGACAACTGGTTCCGAACCGGCGACCTCGGGTATCTGGACGCGGAGGGGTATCTCTTCATCGTCGGTCGGATCAAGGAGATTATCCATAAGGGAGGGCAGAAGGTCGCCCCCGCCGAAGTAGAGGGGGCGTTGCTGAGCCACCCGGATGTGATCGACGCCGCCGTTTTCCCTGTGCCCCATGGGCGACTTGGTGCGGACGTCGCCGCCGCCGTCGTACTGCGTCAGGATGCGGAGGTGAGCGCGCAGAAGCTGCGAGACTTTGCTCGCGAACGCCTGGCCGGATTCAAGGTCCCTGGCCTTATCCGTATTGTGCCGGAGATTCCGAAAGGCGGTGGCGGAAAGATCAAGCGCGGTGAGCTTGTGGCCGCGTTCTCAAAGACTCGTCGGCGGCGGACAAACGCGACGGCGAGATGGTCTCGCCCCGCTCGGAATTGGAGCGTCAACTGGCCGGCATCTGGGCGGACCTCCTCGACATCGATCAGGTCGGCGTTGATCAGGACGTCTTTGCGCTCGGCGTGGATTCACTTGCGATGACGCAAATGATCTTGCGTCTGGAGGAGCGTTTTGGCGTCGATTTCTCATTCGAGGATATCTTCAATGCACCGACCGTTGCGGCTCTCGCGCTTCGCGTTGAGTCATCAAAAAAGGGCTCCACGGACCCGTTACCGAGTTCAAGCGATCCGACCGTTGAAACGGCGTGCGCGAAGGGAGATGGCCCACAGCCGGTGTCCATTGTGCAGGAGCGCATGCTACGGATCGAGCGCAAACTCCCTGGACTACCCCAGTTCAACCTGCCCTTCGCTTATCGGCTGCAGGGCCCGCTAAACGTTCCCGCGCTCAAGCGGAGCCTTGCCGACGTCGCACGCCGGCACGACTCGCTGCGCACGGTATTTACCTGGCGGGACGAGGTCCCCATCGCTCTCGTGACGCCGGACGTCGACGTCGAATCAATTCTGATCGTGAAGGATCTTACAGCTCGGCGCGGGGCCAGAAGTGCCCGAGCTAAGAAACTCCTGCTCACAAAGGCGAAGCTGGAAGCCCAGCAGGCAGCCCTGGAGCCGATCGACACGAGCCATGCACCGCTGCTCCGGGCGTATCTTTTTCGGCTCGACGCCGAAGGACCACGTTTTGCTTCTGGTCGTGCACGATATCATCATTGATGGCTGGTCGATGGTCATCTTCATGGAGGAGCTTTCGGAACTCTATTCCGCTTCGATCGGCGGCAGGAAGGCAGAGCTGCCCGAACCAGAGCTTCAGTTTTCCGAGTTTGCTCGTTGGCAGCGTCAGTGGTCCACCAGCGCTGCAGCAAACAGACAGTACGCCTACTGGAAGAGGTGCCTGGACAAGGTCTCATCCCTGTTTACCACCCCGAAAGTCAACATTGGAGGCGAACTGACCTCGCGCGTCATGGAAGAACCGTTTCAACTATCGGATGATTTGGTGGCGCGCCTGAGAGGCTTAAGCCATAGCCGAGGTGTAACCCTGTTCATGAGTTTGCTCGCCGGGTTCAAGACGCTATTGCTGCTCCGAAGCGGGTGCACCGATATTTGCGTGGCGACCCTGATGGCCAATCGTGCGCAGCTCCGGAGAGAACGCGTCATCGGCCCGTTCGCGAATACCACGCTCATCCGGACCCAAATTGATGCGGATCTGACCTTTAGCGAAGCACTCAATCGCGTGCGCGAGGCCGTTTTGGCGGCATACGTCAGGCAGGAACTTCCCTTCGATATCATTGCCGCCCGGCTGGCGGAAGAAACCGGTTTGTGCCCAGCATCACTCGTTCAAATTTATTTTGTTCTCCAGGTTGCGTTTCGCCGACCGCCAAAGCTACCGGATGTGATGGTCCGCCCCTTCGGTTATCAAGAAGGACGGACGGTCATGCCGATCGACCGTGCGTGGCTTTCGATAGCTCTCAAGGAGAGCTCGTCGGGGATTACCGGCATATGCGGGCACAAGGACGATTTGTTCGGGCCGAACACCGGCCAGGATTGGATTGCGGATTACATGGCAATCCTGGCCAAAGCGGCAGCAAACCCTGACAAGGAGCTTGGCCGGTTGGCCGATCTTTGAATGATAAGGTGGGCGTCGCCACGCTGGCCAAGAAATCGGTGCCCGGCTTCATGCTCGTGTCCGGCCACGCGCAAGTGCCGAAATGTTGGATGGCTTGAGTATCATCCGGCTTGATTATCCACTCGATATTGTCGACACTCCATCATCGGAGGTCGCATAAGTCATTGATTGAATTTGACAGCGGGAGGGAGCGATGTGTGCGTTTACTATAGATTTGATCGACTTCGACGAACTGACTGAAACGCAAAAGAGGACTCTCTTGAGAAATCTGGAGGGAAAAAGAAAAGCTCTTCAATCGCAGCTGGACGATGTCAGTCGATCACTCAAGGGCCTCGACCGGTCGATCAAGGTGATCAAGAAAAAATCGAAGCGCCGCGCCTGAACAAATTGCCACCGGAAGGTTGCAGACAAATTGAATATTTGCCTTGAGTTGACGCTCGTTTTTGAATCTTTGTGCTCCGAATGATGTTTCCCGCGCGTCGGGTCGCCCCTTACGTGACGAGCTGATAACGGTTACGTTCGCCGACATTGATAAGGCCACGCTTGCTATTCGATCAAGCCCCGGTCAGCTCTTGGCTGATTTGGCACCACGGTCGCGCAGCCACGTGACCAGCGTATCCCTGCGCGTATCAAGACTGCCGGCCGCGTCGAGGGGCGCAAGTTTGGTGTAATCCGGGATCCAGCCGATATCTGCTCCCTTTGCCAGAAGCAATTCAGCCACGCGGCGCTGGCCACCATGACAGGCCTGCCAGAAGGCATTGTTGATCTCGCGCGGCACCGGCGGCGGATTGCCTGCCAAAAATTCTTGCACACGAGACATCATCCCGAGGGCCGCCGCATGCCAAAGCCTCTCGACTTTGGCGCCACGCTCGACAAGCAGGCTTGCAACATGCCAGCACCCGTACCCTACCGCATCGTCCAATGGAGTACCGCCAGCAATCGAGGCGCCGGTCGCTTCGATATCGGCGCCGCCTGCGATGAGCGCGGAGGCCACGTCGACGTCATCGCTGCTGGCAGCCCAGTGCAATGGGGTCTCCGCGTGCGAGCCGCCGGTGTGTGGGGCATTGGGGTCAGCACCGGCGCTGATCAGCAGATTCACCACTGCAGGACCGTTAGGAAAGTACCCCGGCCAATCGGCGGCTACGTGCAGCGCAGTACGCGCTGTCCCCTTGGCGTTCTCAAGTCTCGCCGTCGCCAATTCGGGGCGCTCGTCAAGCAGACGCGCCAGCGCGCCAATGTCACCTCCGCGGATCGCCTCAACCAGCGCGACAGCAACGACATCATTCATGGGCAAAGTCAGCACATCGTTCTCCGTGGCCCGTGCGACTACGTCAGATTGCGGTATCATTTGACGATCGACACCGAGCACCAAAACACTTGTGCGTTACAGCGACCCTCGGGCGGTTGCGGGCTTGAGAACCTCATTCCCAACCTCTTCCGGCGAGAGTTTTGTCTGATAGACTTCTTCATCTTCCGTCGAGTTTCATCGAGGCTGCGGTGATCAGCAAAGCGGATGTTGTTGTTATAGGTTCAGGCGGCCTTGGGGCCGCTACCGCGTATTATCTTGCCAAACGCGGCGGGCTCAGCGTTGCCCTGATCGACAAGCACGACATTGGCTCGCAGACGTCCCCTCGCGCCGCAGGCATGGTAAGCTGCGTACGGAAGGGCGATCTGATGATCAAACTCATCAAGGACGCCTGCCGAAAGATCGAGAGCTTCACCGAGGAAACAGGACAACCGCTGGATTGGGTCCACTCAGGCAGCCTGAAAATCGCCCGACGGTCCCAAGATGCTGACGTCATCGAGGCCGATCTGCAACGTGGAAAGCGCATGGGGCTCGATGTCGAACTGATTTCTCCTGACGCCGCCTGTCGCCTAAATCCATTCCTAAAGTCATCCGGCGTCGTAGCCGCGCTGCGGATCGGTGATGATAGATACTTCGATCCGGCGCAAGTTGCCGTTGGATTCGCGCGCGGAGCCCAGGCCAAGGGCGCCATCTTGCTGCCGAAGACCGATGTGACCGAAGTTACCATTGAAGGTGAAAGGGTCACCGGCGTGCAAACCACGGGTGGTCCGCTTCAAGCTTCCGTCGTTGTTGACGCCGCCGGTGCTTGGACGCGGCATGTGGCTGAGGCAAGCGATATCCGTGTCCCATTGGTGCCCACCCGTCAGCAGCTGATCGTGACCGAAGCCTTGGAGGGCGCCAGAGCGGACCTGCCGATGGTGCGAATAATGGATGCGGCAGTCTACGTCCGGCCCTGTCAAGGTGGCTTCTTGTGGGGGGTCTACGAGGAAGATCCCCGCTTTTTCGATATGAAGGTTCTCGGTCCGACCTTCGACGTCAAGAATATGCCGCTTGACGTCGAGGTGCTGCGGCGTGCCGCAGAGGAGGTCAAGGCGCAGTTGCCTTTTCTGCAGACGGCGAAGACGCGCGAGTTTCGTGGCGGCATACCAACCATGACGGCCGATGGCCATCATATTCTAGGCCCTGCGCCGGCGGTGAAGGGGTTCTTCTTTGCCAGCGGCTGCAACGTTGCCGGTCTCTCGATTTCGCCGACCATCGGCGATGCGCTCGCGGCCTGGATCGTCGATGGACAGCCCCCATTCGACCTCTCGCCAATGTCCCCTGCAGATTTTAGTGACAAGAATTGGTCGGAAGAACAGCTCAGGCGAGAGGCTGCATGGCAGTACCGGCATTTCTATGGTGCGGTCTAATATCGTCCCCGTACTCAGGAAGCCGTATTTCCAACTGTCCAATCGAGCTTCCGGGAAAGGCTCACATGCGGTGCTCGTCAAGGGCTATCGAGGGCACCGAGAGTCGACTCGGGGTCATTGGCGCCGGTTTGACCGTCGGCCGGCCACTTCCGGTCTTCCCCAATTAATCAACAGACACTCTGAGGGTCAGCCGGCATGTCTCGAAGGTGCCCATTAACGGAAATCGATCATCCGCGCGAATGATCAGACAGAGCTGTCTCCGCCCGACGGCGCAACAATACTTCATTTCGTCGAACGAAAATCGAGAATACATATCCCGCCGCAACAAACAGGCCCAGTGAGACCACGCTCAGCGTTCCCGAAATCTTGTACATTTGGGCGCCCGCGGCATAAGCACCGAAGCCGAACAGACAAGCCCAGCAGATTCCGCCGGTGATATTGAAGAAGAAAAAGCGAGCTGCCGGCATGCCATTGGCGCCCGCGAGCAAGGCCGCAAACATTCGCAGCACGGCGATGAAACGCCCAAAGAACACGACGGCGCCGCCATACTTCAAGAAAAGATAGCGACCGATCAGCAATCGATCCTCATCGAGGCGGATGTAGTGGCCGTAGCGGCGCAGAAATGGCGAGCCAAACCGGCGCCCGACCAGGTAACCCAACCCGTCCCCGACCATCGCACCCGCTGCGGCCGCCAACACGACGACGACGATGTCGATCTGGCCGGTGGTGGCGGCGAGGACTGCAGAGCCAACCAGGATTGTCTCTCCGGGGAGAGGTACACCGGCACTTTCGAACGCAACAATACCGAAGATGATCCACGGGCCGTAGATCGGGATCAAGCCAGCCAAAGCGTCGGACAAAGAAGCAAACTCCATCTAGTGAGGCAATATACTTGCTACGGCCAAACCGGCCTAAACCGCGTGCCGCCATGACCTGAATATGGCCTGGCGTCGTTTCGAGACTCTCTGAGACTTGCACCGGCGGCACGATCAGCGCCTGGCGCACCGGATCGCAAGATGACGTGGTGCCGCAGACCGGCGTTACGCTCCCAGATAGTTCACCGTCGGACCAAAACACAGCCCTGCCGGGTGACATCAGGCACTATTTGATATTCACATCGGCGAAATCGGATGAAATTTCCGCAAGGTTAGAGCCGACGGGCAACAGTTGTTCGGCAAGGATCAGCCAATATACGGTCAACTTCCGGTTTCAAGTCTATGAGCCGTTCTGGAGAGGCGATCGGGCTACGCCGCTGAACGCGAAGGCAGACTACGTGAGCCATCTGCTTGTGACAGACGATGAGCGGGAGCTGGCTGCGTTCCTGTGCGGTGAACTCGGCGCAAAACTTCTGCTCGAGGACGTGGTGACTGGCGGCGAGACCAACGTCGCGGACGATCCGCTCCCGGCACTGCCTTCCGCGCTGCCGTCGGCCGCGACTTACGCTTTCTTCTTGAAAGGCACTCCAAATACTGCCGACCTGCGCGCGCCCTACCCCTTCACCGCGCCCGCGGTCAGCCCGTGGATCAGATGGCGCTGCAGGAAGCTGAACAGCACCGCCACCGGGACCGTGCTCAGGATCACGCCGGCCGACAGCGGGCCCCATTGCACCTCGTACTGCCCGACCATGTAGAGCAGCCCGGCCGAGAGCGTGCGCATGCTGGTTTCGGTCGTGAACGAGATTGCGAACAACAATTCGCTCCAGGAGACGACGAAGGCGAAAATCGCGGTCGCGGCGATGCCGGGAGCGGCGAGCGGCAGCACGATACGAACAAGCGCGCCGAAATGGTTGCAGCCGTCGATCATCGCGCTTTCCTCGAGGTCGCGCGGGATCGAGGAGAAATAGCCGACCATCATCCAGACCGTGAACGGCACCGTGAATGAGAAGTTCGAATAGATCAGCGCCTGATAAGTGTCGATCAGGCCGAGCGCGCGCCATTGCGTCAGAAGCGGCGCGATCAACAGCACGCTCGGAAACATTTGCGTGGCCAGGAAGATCAGCAGCAGCGCATCGCGTCCCGCGAAGCGAAAGCGGGCGATCGCATAGCCGGCCAGCACCGACACGATGGTGGTTAAGACCATGGTGACCGAGCACACCCACAGGCTGTTGAGAAAGAAGCGGGAAAACGGCGTGACCGGCGAGGTCCATGCATCGATGTAATTCGCGAAAGTCGGATGCACCGGCAGATATTGCAGCGGCGTCGCGTAGAGCTCCTGGCGATCCTTCAGCGACGTCAGCAGCATCCAGAGGAACGGCCCGAGCGCAAACGCGGTCAGCAGCGCAAGCCCGATCCAGACCACCGGGCCGGCCAATAGTCGCTCGGCAAGATCTGTCGTGGCGCGGCGGCGTGTCATTCGGTTTCCTCGACGCCCTTGGTGACGCGCAGATAGAGCCAGGTGAAGGTCAGCATCACCAGGAGGAGCACGACCGAGAGTGCGCCGGCGTAACCGAAGTCGAGGCTCGAATAGGCCTGCAGCAATGTGTAGGTCGAGGTGATCTGCGTCGCGTTGGCGGGTCCCCCGCCGGTCATGACGAAAATCAGGTCGGCATAGTTGAAGGTCCAGATGATCCGCGTCGCCGTCGCGACCACGATGATCGGCCGCAGCAACGGTAGCGTAATGTGCCAGAACCGCGCCAGCACGCCGGCGCCATCGACATGGGCTGCTTCGTAAAGCTCGTCCGGCACAGCCTGCAGCCCGGCCAGCAGCATGATCGCGAAGAAGGGAATGCCGCGCCAGACATTGGTGAAGACGACCGCCGCCATCGCGGTATCCGGCTGCGAGAGCCAGGCGAGGCGCTCGTGCATCCAGCCGAAGCGGATCAACAGATCATTGATGACGCCGTAATTCGGCTGATAGAGCCACTCCCAGATCAGCCCGACCACGACGCCGGGGATGATCCAGGGTAGCAGCGTCAGCGTGCGCACCAACGCGCGGCCGCGGAAGGCGTTTTGCAGCAGCAGTGCCGCCGCAAATCCGAACACAAATTGCAGGATGACCGAGCCGAACACCCAGACCACGGAATTCCACAGCGTCAGCCAGAACACCGGGTCCTGCACCAGGCGGAGGTAGTTGCCCAGCCCGATGAAGCGGTAATCCTGCGGCTTGTACAGCACGTCCGCATAGAGGCTCATCTTGATCGCGAGCAGGATCGGCACCACCACGGTCGCGAGCAGGCACAGCGCGGCCGGCACCAGGTATGAATAGCCGATCAGGAGCTTGCGCACCCGCCAGCTGATCAGCGGGCGGGTGCGCGGCCTCGCAAGGGAGACGGTAGTCATGATGATTCCTGATTTCGGGCAGTGGCGTCATTCCGGGATGGTGCGCCAGCACCAGACCCGGAATCTCAAGATTTCGGATTCGATGCTCCGCATCGCCCCGGAATGACCGACCTCTACGACATTTCCTTCTTCAAAATTTCGGCGAAGCGGTCGAGGCAGTCCTTGGCGGGGATCTTGCCAAGGATCGCCTGCTGGATCAGCGGCACGCCGTCGGAATCGATCCTGCCGCCCCAGCCGGGGTAGGCCAGATACGGACTGACGATGCCGATCGGGAAGGAATTGACGAAGCCGGCCAGCGCCGGGTCCTTGGCGAATTCGGGCTGCTTGAGGATCGATTGGCGCGCCGGCAACAGGCCGAGCGTCGAGCAGTATTTGAGGCTCGGCTCTTCCTCCAGCATGAAGCTCATGAATTGCCAGGCGCCTTCCTTGTTTTTGGCGCCCTTGAACATGGTGAGCGTCTCGGAGAACCAGAACGAGGCGCGCTTGTTCGCGGGGCCAATCGGCACCGGCAGCGTCGCAAAATTGTCGGCGCCGACATTCTTCTTCTGCTGGCCGCTGGAGCCGGAATTGTGCTGGTACATGCTGGTGACGCCGCGGCCGAAGGTCTCGACGATTTCGACGAAACCATCAGTCGCCGCACTCGGCGGCGTGACCTTGTGCTTGAGCGCAAGATCGAGATACCAGGACAGCGCGTCGATCGCTTCCTTCGAATTGATCACCACCTTGCCGTCTTTCAGCACTTCGGCGCCGTTGGCGTAGGCGAATTCGCTCGGGTAAAGTAATGCCCAGGTGCCGCTGCCGCGCATGCCGTAGCCGTACTGGTTCTTGTCGGCCTTGGTGAAGGCCTTTGCCAGCGCGAGGAATTCGTCCCAGGTCCAGTCCGGGGACGGCTCCTTGAGGCCAAGCTCCTTGAGGCGGTCAGTGCGGTAGTAAATGCCGTCGAGCGTGACCGAGAGCGGCAGCGAGACGATCTGGTCGTTGATCGTCACGGTCTGCCAGGCTGTCGGCGCCACATCCGCATAATGCTTCCAGGCCTTGGTGCGCGCGGTGATGTCCTCGACCGCGCCCATGCCGTTGAACTGGCCGACCCAATTGTCCCAGACCTGGCAGAGATCGGGCGGACTGCCGCCGGTGACCGCGCTGATCAGTTTCTGGCGCGCCTGCGCCTGCGGCACGTATTCGATCGCGACCACAAAATCCTTCTGCGACTGATTGAAGCGCTCGGCGAGCGAGTTCATCAGCGCAATCCGCGTCGGCTCGGGAACGCTCCATTGAAAGCGCACCGGCTCGGCGCCCCAGGCCTTGCGCGGGCCGATATACGGGGCATCCCACCAGGCGAGATCGGCCGCGGCGATGACGCCTGTGCCGGCGAGTGTCTGCAGCAGCTTGCGACGAGATAGCGACGTCCGCTCATCCATGGTGAACCCTCCCGCTGGGACTCTCTTGTTTGAGCATGATCTTTTTCGGAAAACCGGTACCCACTTTTCCGGATCATGCTCTAGCCTTTTTCGGCTCTTGTTGGCGCCATCATGGCACAGCAATCAGGGCGGGAGAAGTCGCAACATGTCAGCGCCCGGCGTCTCCGTCGTCGCGCCCCGAATATCACTGACTGGCGGCTTCCGGCTTGGCGCCCTCGTCCGTCATCTGTTGGCCTTCGGCGAGCCGTTGTTCGATCATGCCCATGACCGAGGTAACCTTTTCAAACGCTCGCGAGTGCGCGCCTCCTTGCAGGCTCGTCAAATCGAAGACCATCATGCCCTCGCGTTGAAAGTCCGATTTATAGGGCTCTTGATCGGGATCGACGTCGCCAAGACGTGTTACCCCACCCGAAATCGACCTGGACAATTTGAGAGCGTGATCGTCCTGCGACAGGAAAAGCGCAAAGCGAGGCCTGGCGCTGCCCATTTGCCGCATTTGCGTGCGAAACAGATTGACGTCGACGTCGGGCGCTACCAGCAACACGTTTTTCACCTTGTCTCCAATCTTGCCGGCACGGACAGCCTTCGACTGCAGCGCTTCAAGCGTGAGGAGGCACCCCATCGAATGGCAAACGATGGTTACCTCCTTGACACTTGCATTGGCCCCGATCGTGTCGATCAGTTGCTCGAGGACGTCGCGAGAATTGTTTGCGCTCTCAAGATCGTCCTGGTAGGCGCGCAGCCCCACGACACCGCGCGACGGCCAGGAGAACAGGACCGGAATAGCGGGCGCCCTGGAATCATGAACGATTTGGGCGAACCGATAGACAGCCTCGTCGAACCGGTTATTGAAGCCATGAACAAAGACCAGCACCTTGCCGCGTCCAGTCCGTTTGGCGGCCGTCGACAGCGCAGCGACAAAGGATGGCTTATCGAGATAGTTCGCCGAAACGGTTATGAAATTTTGCTGGGCATCGCCCGGCGACGAGGCCGGCCATTGCACCTCGCCAATCTTTCGCGTTGCGTCAGGCGGGATCGAGACAGTGACCGAGGCATACGACACCTCTTCGGCCCGCTCGCTGTCGAACATTTCACCAGCGTCGGCTGTCGAGCGCTTGCGTTTTGTAGCGACGAGCACCGGGACAAGCGATGTCCCTTCGGTATTGGCCTCGGCGAGGGGAACCAATGCGCCTTGCGACAGTCGAGCGCCGCACCCGCAACAACAAATCGCGGACGCGATAGCCGCTGCGGTCAACGCATGAAACCTGTCGATCAACGCGACCACCCACCAGCCTCGTTCGCCGAGCGTATCACCCAATTCGGCAACGCTCAAACGCGCCGCGCGACCGCTCACGAGATACGCCCCTCTCAGGGGGCGGAACGGCGGTGGATATAGGAGTGATTTGGGTAGACCGGAACGGATTATTTTTGCGAAAGGGGCTAGACGATACCCCAAATCCGGGAAGCGGGTCGCTACATGAAATTATCGCGATTTGCTACACCGAGACGGATCATTACAACATGAGCCCGGATGCGTCCGCGGGTCCGTGCTTCGCTTGTACGCAACACCAGGAAGTTGGATGAACGCGTCTCAAGGTCAACGCTCTGCCATCGGGCGGCTATTGGGTTTGCTGGGCCAGCCCCCGCATGCGTACCGGCCCTCCACCGAGATATTTCTTGATCTGAACGTCAACCGGGTCGCGGACAATTTGAATCTGACCAGCGACGGGGCCGAACGGGGCGCCGAGAACCGGCCATCGACGGATGCGGAGACGCTCGACGACATCGAGCATCAGGTCGTGGAGCTGGTCGAGACCCACAAGCAGGATGCCCATTCGATCTATCTCGACCATTTGCACACCTATGATGAACGCCTGACGGCGCTGAATTTCGAAGAGCGCTTCGCGATCATCCAGCAGGCGGCGCCCGAATCAGTTGGCGAATTCCGTGCGGAAGCAGCCCTTGGCCGCGACGAATTGTTCAGCCTGCGGCGGCGACTTTATGATTTGGAGCAGGAACGCGACGATTTTCGCAAACGCAACAGGCTGGTTCGGCCCGCCCGCATTTCTTCGCAAGGCAAGACCTTGCTCAAGGTGGGCATATTGGCGATCCTGTTCGTCATCGAAGTGGTGATCAACGGCAATTTCCTGGCAAAATCAAATCCGCAAGGGTTGTTGGGCGGCGCCGTTCAAGCGGTGAGTTTCGCGGCCTTGAATATCATCGCCAGTTTCCTCTTGGGCCTCGTTCCGATCCGCCTGGTCAATCGCCGCAACTTCTTTTTCAAATTGATCGGCCTGTTTTCCTTCATCTTCTATCTCGCCTTCGCGATCGGTCTCAATCTCACGCTCGCCCATCTTCGCGAAATACCTCCAACCGTGAACGGCGATGTCGGCCAGGAGGTCATGACGCAGCTTCTGAAAACGCCGCTGGTTCTGAACGACGTCATCTCCTGGGTGTTTTTCGGGATCGGCTTTATCTTTTCGCTTGTCGCAATGACCGACGGATTGCTGTTTACCGATCCGTATTTTGGCTATGCCTCGCTGGAACAAAGGTGCAATGAGGCCCGCGCGGAATATACCGAAGGCAAGGCGGAATTGATCGAGCGGCTGCGCGATATCAGGGACGCCGCGAGCGAGGCCATGAACGGCGCGGCACGGGATTTGTCGGTGCGGCGCGGTGAATTTGATTCGATCATTCAGGCCAGGGGTCGGCTCGCGCAACGCTTCGCCGAGCACCAAAATCACATCGAGCGATCCGCCCGTGCGCTGCTCGCAATCTACCGCGAAGCCAACCGCAAGGCGCGAACCACGCCGGCGCCTTCCTACTTCGCCAAGCCCTACGGCATGGATCGCATCGTCCACGTCGGAACCGACCGGGATGAGGCGCTTCGCCAGTCGGTTCTTGAGACGCAGGACATCTTGAATCGCCAGATTCAGGCTATTCACCAGGCTTTCGATGAGGCTGTGAGCTCGTATCGCGAAATCGACGACCTGATCCCGGAGAACAAGCGTGTCCCGCCGGCAGCCAAGAAGGCGTAACAGCGAGCGCGGCGCGGGTGCTGCGATCGGCGGCATTGCGCTGATATTCCTCGCGCTTGCGGCGTTGGGCGCCCTCGCTGTGTTCTACTTTTCGGTAACCCCGAAGCCAAAGCTTGATGCGGCCTCGTTGTGCCCGGTCGACGGGCCTCATGGCATCACGGTGGTCCTTGTCGATACGTCCGACGATCTGCCGGAACCAACCCAGCGCGAGGTTCTAGGCCAACTCGAAGATCAGATTTCCGAGCTTCCCGACTACCACAAACTTGACATCCGCGTGCTCGACATTGCCGGCGGCCGAAGCCGTTCGCTGTTCTCGAAATGCAATCCGGGCGATGGAACAGGCTTGAGCGAGTGGACCGACAATCCGCGTCTTGCACGGATGCGCTGGCTTGAGAATTTCCGGCAGCCGGCGAAGGTAGCCGTCAAGAACAGTCTTTCGTCCGCGAAGGCGAAGAGCTCGCCGATCATGGGCGCCATTCAGGACATCGCGATCGACCAATTCTCCTCCGCGGCTGCGCAAAAGGTCGAAAAGAAGCTCATTGTGATTTCCGACATGCTGGAGTTTACGCCGCTTTACAGCCAATATCCGCGCGCCGGCGATTTGTCGTATCGAGCGTTTCAAGCGGTCGCCGGCGTACTTAAAATTCAGGACGGACTTGCACGATGCGCATGTCAAGATCGAATACGTCCAACAGACCGAGGTAACGATCGATAGTGTCCGCCACATCGAATTCTGGAGGGACTGGATCACGGACAATAAGGGAATATTCGATGGCGCTCGGCGCCTGCAGGGGGCAAGGTAGTGGCCCCGAGCAATAGTCTTGAGAACGCGCCGCCCGGGCTGTTGCACGGGCTATTGTTCTTTGGCGTCGTCGTGCTCGGCGCCGGCTACATCGTGTTCTCCAAGCTCCATGAATTCAGCGCGGTCCAGGTAACGCTGGTGCCCGTGCTGATCATGATCGCCTACGCCCTGGCGCTGGGACTGGCGCGCCTGTTCCGCCTGCGCGACGACCAATCCGGCGACAATCTCTACTACATGGGCTTTCTGTTCACCCTGACCAGCCTCGCCGTTTCGCTCTATCAGTTTTCGTCGGCGGGATCGGCCGAACAGATCGTGCAGAATTTCGGCATCGCCATCGGCTCGACGATTGCGGGCATCACGCTTGCGGATCTTCTTCAACCAGATGCGGCGGGATCCGATCGAAGTCGAGCACACGGCGCGGCTGGAGCTTGCCGACGCATCGCGAAAGGTAAGACGGGAGCTCGAAAGCACGGTGCTCGAATTCAGCTACTTCAGGCGGGCCACCCAGCAAACGCTCACGGACGCGGTTGATGAAATCGAGGCGCTGCTGAAAGATGTAAATGAGCGGGTTGTCGGCCAGCTCCAGGAGTTCGCAAGTAACGCCAACAAGCCGCTGCAGGACGCCTCCAAGCAATCCGGCGAAACCATCGAACAATTGAACGCCAGGATTTTGGCGATCTTCGCGATGGCCGCCAAGCAACTCGCCGAAGACGGCGCGCGGCTCTCGTCGAGCACCGCCGCCATCATCGAATCAATCGACAGCGTTGCTTCGAAGCTCGCCTCGTTGCAGACGCCGGACCACACCATCGAGGTCAAGCTCGATCCGGCGATCCAGAGTTTGACGCGCGTGGTGAGCACTTTCAGCAAGAATGCCGAGGCGCAGGCGCTTTCGGTGAATTCCAATCTGCGGCAGACGCAGGCGCTCTCGAGCGCGATATCGGTTCTGTTGTCCGAGATCAGGGCCAACGAGGCGGCGCGTATCGCCTCTGATCCTTCGATCGATCCCGCCGGCGCTCCCGCGCCGCCGACCTCCCCGGTACGCCTCGAAGGGGATAGAAACTACTAGCATCAGGCAGGTTCGCCATGGACGGCCATATCTTCCGACAGTCATCGTCATATCGCCAGGGTCTGGTGCTCGGCCTGACGATGGCCGAGATCATGATCCTTCTGATCTTCTGCCTGCTAATCACCATGGCCGCGTTCCTCAAGCGAGAGCAGACGAAGCGGGAGGAAGCCGAAGAGCAGGTCCGCATCGAGCGGGTCAGCAGCATGGCCGACCATAACCTTGTGATGGTGATCAAGCAGAATCCGGAACTCTATGAGCGGCTCGGCTCCGAGGTCGTGACCTCGCGCGGCGCGAAAGCGGTGGATGAGTTCTGGCGCGAGCTGGTTGAAAGCCGCAACGCGATGGCGGAATTGAAAAAGGGCGGCCTGTCGGAAAAGGATGTCCGCGACCGGCTCACCGAGATGGAGCAGCTCAACGCCAAAGGCATCAAACTCGAAAAAGCCCTGCGCGACGCCGACATTGTCGGCAGCATCGAAAAGATCATGCCTGCCGCCACCCGGTCTTCGATGACCCCGCAAATGATCGCGGACGCCGTTGGCCGCGGACTTTCCGGCGATACGCCATCGGGTCACCAATGGCCTCCGATCATAAGGCTGAGCGAGGCTGACGGAAACTTCTTCAAAACCGGAAGCGCGGAGCTGTCGCCCGAGTTCCGCGAGAAGCTGATGATGTCGACGCCCGGGCAGATCGCGGCGCTGATCAAAAAATACGACGTCGACGTCATCGAAGTCGTCGGCCACACCGATGAACAGCCGGTGGGCATACGACAATCAAACCTCGATCGTGGTTTGGTTCCGGTCTTGAGAAATTACGCCGAGGTCACCAGTCTTGTTCCGGCGGATAATGCGGGGCTTGGGCTCGCAAGGGCGGTTTCCGTTGTCGGCGTGCTGAGCCGCAGTCCGCTGCTTTCGGGATACAAGCTGATACCCTTGTCCGGCGCGCAACTCGTCAACACCGACGAGACCCTGGCGATTGACGGATCTTTTTCGGGCGATATTCGAGAGCGACGGCGTATCGAAATCCGCTTGCGGAAGTCGTCGCCGCATTGAGCCCGCAGCCAGGGCGTCGATCACCTTGACCATCCAGTCCTTGCTCGGGCCGACGTCGGTGACCGGGAAAGAACATGTGTGGAAATGCGGCAAGAGCCCGACAACACCTGACAGAACCCGGGAGAATCCGGGTCATTTCATTAAAATCGTCAGCAATGCGGACCCATCTCAAGAAACAGAAAAGCCGAAATCGCGGAAATAGCGATTGTGGGCGGTACTACTTGTCGGATATTTTGGCTTCGCTCAGCCACCGTCTCTTGCAGACGCACGTCGGATAGGTTTTCGCATCGGAGGACCGTCATGACCAATGCTTCAGAAGCCCTTAGAAATCTTCAAGCCGGTTCCGATACAGCGCCGCTGCGCGCCAAGTGGGGCTGGATCGTCGCGCTCGGCGTCGTCTATCTGCTCGCCGGATTTATCGCGCTTGGCAGCGTTGTGATGGCCACCGTCGCCAGCGTCTTCCTCGTCGGCGTGATGATGATCGTCGCCGGCGTCGCCGAAGTATTCAGCGCCTTCCAAATCAAGAGCTGGGGCAAATTCCTGCTCTGGGCCCTGCTCGGTGTGCTCTACATCATCGCCGGCTTCGTCACGTTCGAAAATCCGCTGCTCGCCGCCGCGTTGCTCACCCTCATTCTCGGCGCATCGCTGGTGGCCTCGGGCATCATGCGGATCATTCTGGCCTTCAGCATGAAACGGGAAATGCCCTGGTTCTTGGTACTGCTGTCCGCTGTGATCACGCTGCTGCTCGGCCTTTTGATTTTGGCGCACTGGCCGGTGTCGAGCCTCTATATCCTCGGCATGTTCCTCGGCATCGATCTCATCATGGCCGGCGCCGCCTGGATCGGACTCGGCTTCGGCCTGCGCCGCGGTCGTTGAGGTGTAGTTGGCGGAGTGCGCGCCGCGCGCTGTTCGTCGCCGTCACCTATCTCCTGTGCGGCGACAGGCGGCAGCCTGTTCGCGCTGCTGCGTCGATCGTACGAAAGGTCGAAACGCCCGTCCTGACCTAGGCGTCGACACATCTCCGACCGAGGAGGTAACGATGGACGAAACAGCGCGCGAACCGGTCTTGGTGGACCTCGCTTTGCAGGGCGGCGGCTCCCACGGCGCGTTCACCTGGGGCGTGCTCGATCGGCTGATCGAGGAGCCGTGGCTGCGGATCGAGGCGATCTCCGGCACGTCGGCGGGGGCGATGAATGCGGCCTTGGTGGCGGACGGATGGACGCAAGGCGGAGCCGAAGGCGCGCGGGCGGCGCTCGAGCGCTTATTGGCGGCGCGTGTCGCAGGCTGCGGCGTTCAGCCCGCTGCAGCGCTCGCCGCTCGACCGGCTGATGGGCCGCTGGACGCTCGACACGTCACCCGCCTATGTCGCCATGGACCTGATGGCCCGCGTCATTTCGCCCTACGATCTCAATCCGCTCGGCCTCAACCCGCTGCGTACCATCCTCGCCGAAAGCATCGATTTCGGCCGGCTCGCCCGCGCACCGATCAGGCTGTTCATCACGGCGACCAATGTGCGTACCGGCCGCGGCCGCATCTTCCGCAACGCCGAGATTACGGCCGACGTCCTGCTTGCCTCGGCTTGTCTGCCGACCATGTTCCAGGCGATCGAGATCGACGGCGATCCCTATTGGGATGGCGGCTATGCCGGCAATCCGACCCTTACGCCGCTGATCCGCGAGAGCGACGCGCACGACACCATCCTGGTGCAGATCAATCCGCGCGAACGGCTGGACGCGCCGCGCACGGCAAACGAGATTCTCAACCGGCTCAACGAGATTTCCTTCAACTCGCCGCTGATGAAGGAATTGCGCATGATCGCGCTGCTGCGCCAGGTGGCGGACCCCGGACACGGCGAAGGCGCGCGCTGGGCTGGAATGCGCACGCACCGGATCATGAGCGACGCGCTCGCGAACTTCGGTGCGTCGTCGAAACTCAACGCCGAGTGGGATTTCGTTTCGCTGCTGAAAGAAGAGGGACGCAACAGCGCCGACGCGTTCCTCACAGCCCACGGCGAGGATATCGGAAAGGCACTCCACCACCGATCTCGACGTGCTGCTCACGGAATGCTGAGGTAATGACTGCGCTAGGGCTTCTCGGCATTCTGATTGGGCTCGGCCTGCTGATCTCGTTCGCCTTCCGGGGCTGGAGCGTGCTGCTGCTTGCGCCGCTCGCCGCTTTGATCGCAGCGCTTGTTTTCCCGCGAGCCGCTGCTCGCCCACTGGACCCAAACCTTCATGGGCAGCGCGGCAGGCTTTCTGGCGCAGTTCTTTCCGCTGTTTCTGCTTGGTGCGCTGTTCGGCAAGCTGATGGAGGACAGTGGCTCGGTCGCCGCCATCGCGAGCTTTATGACGCAGCGGTTCGGCCCGCAGCGGGCCGTGCTGGCGGTGGTGCTTGCCGGCGCGCTCGTCACCTATGGCGGCGTCAGTCTGTTCGTCGCTTTCTTCGTACTGGCGCCGATGGCGCAGGAGCTGTTTCGTGTGGCCGGCATCCCGCGGCGTCTGATGCCGGCGGCAATCGTGCTCGGTACCTCGACCTTCACCATGTCGGCGCTGCCCGGCACGCCGTCGATCCAGAACGCGATCCCGATGCCGTTCTTTGGCACCACGCCCTTTGCGGCGCCCGGCCTCGGTATTCTGGCATCGCTGATCATGCTCGGCTTCGGCCTGTGGTGGCTCAATCGCCAAGAGGCGATCGCAAGGAGGAACGGCGAGAGCTTTGGCGACGGCGCACCGATGCCGGCCGAACGTCTCGCCACCGACGAAAAGCTGCGTGAACGCGCCACCAGCGCGCGCGAGTTCGATCCGGCAGAAATCGTGCATGGCGCGGCGACCGACGCACCGCCTCCGGCCATGCTCGCCGCGCTGCCCCTCATCATGGTGATCATCGTCAATCTCGCCATGTCGCTGTTCATTCTGCCGGCACTCGACACTCGCTTTCTCACGGAGGTTCGCTGGGGTGAGACGTCGCTCGCAGCTGTCGGTGGCGTGTGGGCCGTGATCACGGCGCTTGCCTGCGCGATCGCGACCGTGCTCGCGGTCAGCCGTCGCCGACTGCCCGCCCTGCGTGCGACCATGGACGCCGGCGCCAATGCTGCGGTACTGCCGGCCATGAGCGTAGCGAGCCTGGTCGGCTTCGGCGCCGTGGTGGCGGCGATGCCTGCTTTCACCGTGGTGCGCGACGCCGTGCTCAGCATCGGCGGTGGACCGCTGGTGTCGCTCGCAGTCGCCACCAACGTGCTCGCTGCCCTCACCGGCTCGGCGTCGGGTGGGCTGACCATTGCGCTCGACGCGCTTGGCGCGACGTATATGACGCGCGCCGCGGAGATAGGGCTCGATCCCGCGCTGCTTCATCGCGTCGCGGTGATCGGTTCGGGCACACTCGACAGCCTGCCGCACAACGGCGCGGTGGTCACATTGCTCGCGGTCTGCGGATCGACGCACCGGGACAGCTATCGCGACATCGTTATGGTCGGCATCATCGGCGCCCTTGTCGCGCTCGCCGCCGTCATCGCACTCGGCTCCGTGGTGGGTTCGTTCTGAGCCGTCGGCGTGGGGCAGCGTCTTGAACCCGAACGGACGGCGGGAGCATCAGCGAGGAATCGTCGGCAGGGAAGCCCGAATGCGCTCTGAGAAATCGGGCGCGCCGTCGGCCGTCTGCGCGGCCTCGTTGATCTGCGAGCGACGCCGCAGTTCGTCAAACGGCAGCGTCGTGTCGATCCGGCCCGAATAATAGAGGTAGCTGTCGAACAGACCGTTGAGCAGATGGCGGAAATCGAGGCGGCCGACCCTGCCGGCGGCGTTCGCATAACGCACGATGTTGATGGTGCAGCTGTTGGTCAACAGATGATAGAACTCCGGGTGATCGGCGAGTTCATTGATCCGCGCCAGGTATACCAGGAGCAGCCGGCGCGCATCCTCGGGCGAGGTGTTGAGGCGATACAGGTACACCGCCTCGTGCCGCTGGTTGGCGCGCACGCCGACGAGGTCGTGCTCGTCGCCCACTACATAGATCAGTTCGAATTGCTTGAAGAGCGAGGCGACGGGCGCAAAGCTCTCGCCGACCTCCGGTCGCGTCTCGATCGAGATGCTGAGCGGCGGCGCGTTGTCGAAGATGAAACTCAGGAACGTGTGCCCGACCGGACCCGCCATGAAGTAGGAGACGTAGAAATCGAGCGCCGTCAAATGCGACAGCAGCACCTCGCGCTCCTCGTAGCGCACCGTGAAATCATTCCTTGTGCGGTAGTCGAAATCGCGGACGCCGGTGAGGCGCACGCGGTCGCCGTCGATGAATGCCCGCGGCATCACCGCGACTTCCGGCCGCCAGTGACGGTCGTGCGAGGGACCGATGGTGATCCACCACGCGACCACGCCGAGAAACACCACGGTCGCGATCACGGGCATGCGCCGTTGACGCGAAAGCCAGAGCGCCCAGACCGCGAACGCCGCGAAGGCGCCCGCCAACCCCAGACGCAGCTCCGGCCACGGCAGATTTCGAATAATAGATGGCAAGGGTGGCCCACGTGATGAGCGCGGCCTGGCACAGAAACCAGATCACCGCGATCAGCCAGCCGAAAGAGCTGGACAGGAATGTGCGAAGTGAACTCAACGGCTCCTCCCGCGCGCCTCTTGTTCGACCTCACTTGCTCAGCGTGTTCTTGTAGATCTTGCCATCCTTCATGATGACGACAAAGTTCTTGTCGGGATTTGCGACAAGATTGATGTCCTCGAGCGGATTGCCGTCAACGAGCAATAAATCCGCAAGCGCCCCCACTTCGACAACACCGAGTTTGCCGGGATAGGGATTGATGTACCCGGACAGCGCCATCAGCTCGCCATTGTCGGCGGTCGCCATCTTGAGCGCTTCGGCAGGCGTGTACCAGCGGACCATCATGGCGAGATACTGCCCCTGCCGGCTGGCAGCCCCCGCATCGCCTAGGATATCAGCACCCCAGGCTGTCTTGACCTTGTACTTTTTTGCCAGCTTGTAGGCGTTCTCCGTTCCCGCGAACACTTCCAGCGCCTTCTTCTGCGACACCGGGCTCATCCGCGCGAAAACATCTGCATCGTAGGTCAGTGGCTGCAGGCTCCACCAGATGCCTTTGTCTGCGAGCAACTTGGCGGTGGGCTCGTCGATCAGGTGGCCGTGTTCGATGCATTTGACGCCGGCGGCGATCGCTTGCCGGATTGCAACCGGCGTATACGCATGCACGGCTACATAGGTGCCCCAATTTTCGGCCGCTTCGACTGCGGCATGAAGCTCCGGTTCGGTGAACTGGGTCGACTCGATCGGATTGTGCGGAGAACTGACGCCACCGCCTGCCATCAGCTTGATCTGACTGGCACCCTGTCGCAATTGCTCGCGTGCGCGCAGCCGCACCTCATCGGGGCTGTCGGCGATGGCTGAGATGCCTGCGAGCTCGGACTGGCTCAACGGCCCTCCCAGAGTGCGCGGAATCTCGTAGCGAGACCGAAAGTCGCCATGGCCCGAGGTTTGCGAGATCATCGCGCCCGAGGGATAGATGCGCGGACCAATCGTGACGCCCTCGTCGATGGCGCGCTTTAGTCCGAACACCGGACCACCCATGTCGCGTATGGTGGTGAAACCCCGCATCAGCGTCGCCTCGGCCTGTCGCGCAGCCAACAGGTTGAGGTAACCGGGATCGGCGGTCACCAGGATCGCTAGGCGGCACCGCCGCCATGAACATGTGCCAATGCGCGTCGATCAGGCCCGGCATCAGCACACGCCCGTTTGCGTTGATCACGCGGACATCGGCACCCGCGGCCGCAGCAGCCGGGTCAGCCGATATCTTCTCGATGATGTTGCCCCTGACGAGCACGCTGGAAGGCGCCGACAGCACGGCGTTCTTGCCATCGAAGATGCGGACGTTCTGAAACAGCGTCGCTCCGCCGGCGGGCAAAGCGGAGGCAGCCTCCTCGGGTCCCAGTTCCAGCGCTTCATGCTGCGCCAGGCCCGGCTGACAAGGTCCAAATAGAAGCGCCGCCGACAGCAGCGGCGGAAATAACATGCGCCGCCAGCTCCGAACCGTCGTCAGGGCGAATGAAGTACGCAGAAGATATCTTGAGTTCATCGTGCACACTCCTCCTGGAAAGCACGAGACCCGTCACACCATTAAAATCCGCAACCATTCTCGACGGTGGATGCGGGCACTCGTTTCGTTGCCTCAACCAAAGGCCGACGCGGTTACATTCTCTTCTGACAGCCGTAAAAATCGCCGTCGTTTTTGACGGGCATTTGATCGTCAACTCTACCATAACACGAGAGCTTGAAGCCACCGCGACAATGACGGCTCGTGCAACGAACTTGCCTTAATCGACCTGGCTCAATCGATCTGGCTTGGGCGCTTGGTGAGGTCTTGGGCTTCCGTGGGCGCCGGCCTGACCGCAAATGACCGTGGCCGGGTCAGCACGTCCGGCTGCAGGATCTGGTCGAGCTGCTCTTTGGTCAGCAGCTGTTTTTCCAGCACCAGATCGTAGACGCTTTTATCCGTGATCAGCGCCTGGCGGGCGATCTCGGTGGCGTTGGCGTAACCGATATAGGGATTGAGCGCGGTCACGATCCCGATCGAGTGCTCGACGCCGCGGCGCAGATGCTCGCGATTGGCGGTGATGCCGCTGACGCATCTCTCAGCCAGCGTCAGGCAGCCGGTCGCGAAGATGGTTGACACTCTTGAACAGGCTGTGGGCGATGATCGGCTCGAAGGCGTTGAGCTGCAACTGGCCGGCCTCCGCCGCAAAGGAAACCGTGACGTCGTTGCCGATCACCTCGAACGCGATCTGGTTGACGACCTCGGGTATCACCGGGTTGACCTTGCCCGGCATGATGCTGGAGCCGGCCTGCATCGGCGGCAGGTTGATCTCGTTGAGCCCGACGCGCGGGCCCGACGACAGCAGCCGCAAATCGTTGCAGGTCTTCGACAGTTTTACCGCGACCCGCTTCAGCACGCCGGAGAGCTGCACGAAAGCGCCGCAGTCCTGCGTCGCCTCGATCAGGTTCGTCGCGGTCACGACCGGAATGCCGGTGCAGTCGCGCAAGATGCTCGCAGACCAGGCGGGCATAGTCCGGATGCGCATTGATGCCGGTGCCGATCGCGGTCGCGCCCATGTTGATCTCGCAAACCAGAAGCACCGCTTCCTTTAGCGTTGCTCGTCTTCCCCCAGCATCACCGCATAGGTCGAAAACTCCTGGCCCAGCGTCATCGGCACCGCGTCCTGCAACTGGGTGCGGCCCATCTTGATGATGTCCCGAAACTCCTCGGACTTCGCCTCGAACGCCTGGCGCAGCACCGCCATGGCGTCGACCAGCCGCATGATTCCCGTGATAGGCCGCGAGCTTGAGCGCCGTCGGATAGACGTCGTTGGTGCTCTGGCTCATGTTGACGTGCTCGTTGGGATGCAGGAATTGATAATCGCCCTTCGGCCGGCCGAGCAGCTCCAGCGCGCGGTTGGCGATCACCTCATTGGCATTCATGTTGGTCGAGGTGCCGGCGCCGCCCTGGATGACGTCGACCACGAACTCCTGGTGCAGCCGGCCCGCCCTGATTTCCTCCGCGGCCGCGATGATGGCGTCGGCACGCGTGTCATCGAGCAGCCCAAGCTCGCGGTTGCTCCTGGCGGCGGCGAGCTTGATCGAGGCCAGCGCCACAACGAGGTCGGGATAGATCGAGATCTTCGTGCCGCTGATCGGAAAATTCTCCACCGCACGCAAGGTGTGGACGCCGTAGTAAGCCTCCACCGGGACGTCCCGGTCGCCCAACAGATCGTGTTCGCGCCGCGTGCTCATGAGAAGCCTTTCGTCCGTGGTGCTCGTGAAGCCTGATAAGATCAGGGTGAGGCGGACTTTCCAAGCCCTGTTGCCAAGCCCTGTTGCCAAGCCCTGTTGCGAATCGATGAGGAACTTGTCTCGCGCCCCGAAGGTTCTTGCCCAACATGCCGCATGTCAGGCGGCTCGGCACGTCTTCCGATCTGTGGCATAATTCTTCCGCGTCGGACCGGTAGAGCCCGACGATCAAAGGGAGGATGTTATGTCGATGTACATGCTTCTCTGTAACTACACCGATCAGGCCATCCGCAACATGAAGGACATGCCGAGCCGCCGCGCGGCGGCGCGCGAAAAAGCCAACAAACTCGGGGTCGAGATCAAAGCCGCCTATCTCGCACTCGGAGTCTACGATTTCATCATCCATCTGGAAGCCAAAGACGAGGAGGCCGTCGCCAAGTTCGTTCTCTCGCTGGCATCCACGGGAAGCCTTCGGACCACGACGATCAAAATATTTTCCGAAGCCGAATACGACAAGATCGTCGCCGGGATGGTGTGAGCGGGCAAACCTGAATCGTCCCGCCGCCAGACCCCCATGAATATGGCTGTCGTAGAGGGGGTCGGCGGGGTTAGACTGCGCCGGCCGCAACAAAGGCGGCAGGGACATTCTTGATGACTGATTTGAGCGACGAGCGCGCTTCGCAGGCAATCACGGTTTTGCTGGTCGAAGATGACGCGCCGACATTATGGCGGCTGCAGGACGCGCTGACCAAGGCCGGCTTTCAGGTCACGGCGGCGGCGACGCTCGCCGAGGCCCGCGCCTCGTTCGACCGAAGGCGGCCCAAAAGTGCTGCTGACCGATCTGCAGCTTCCGGACGGGCACGGCGTCGAGCTGATCCGCGAGACGCGGCAGCGCTTTCCCGAGACCGAAATCATGGTGATTTCAATTCTCGGCGACGAAGAAAGCGTGATCTCCGCGATCACGGTCGGCGCCACCGGCTATCTGCTCAAGGATGCGTTTCCGACCGATATCGCTGCGACCGTTCGCGACCTCGTTGCCGGGCATTCGCCGATCTCGGCGTCGATCGCGCGCTTCATCGTGCGCCGGACCCAGAACCATCCCGAACCGCCGCCGGGGCCGCCGCTCGACACCGTCAAGCTGACGCCGCGCGAAATCGATATCCTGTGGGGCATCGCCAAGGGTTTTAGCTATGCCGAGATCGCCGAGCATCTTGGCACTGTCGCGCCAGACCGTGCCGGGCCACATCAAGAACATCTACCGCAAGCTCGAGGTGCATACCCGCGGCGAGGCGGTGTTCGAGGCGCTGCAGCAGGGCCTGATCAAGCTGTGACGGAGGCCGACGCGAAACCGGCCTCCCGGCCGCGAGCGCCGATGCGCTGCAGCTGCGGCCTCCCGTCTCGCCCAATATGTTCTGGTGCAGGCTGCTGATCGTCGATCGTCTGCATCTTCGCGCTGCGTCGCCGTTGCCCGAACCTCCGTCCAACTACCTGGTGCGCGAGTTCAGCTTGAAGGAGCGCGGCGCCGAGCGTTCGGTCACGCTGCCGCGACTATCTCTCTTCGCGGTTCTCGCTGAATGATCCTCGCGCTCTACACCGCGCAATTCAACTGGTCGGGCAGCGAAGCGGAGCGCGCCTGGTCGGTCTACCTGCCACGCTTTTCCAATGGCGTCGAGGTTGCCGTCAACGGCGTCGCGATCCTCGACAGCCGGCGCGATCCGGTCGCCAACCGGCCCGACCGCGCGTCCCCGAGATCGCGGTCATTCCGGCCTCGCTGCTTCACGACGGCCAAAACAATCTCACCATCCGGCTGTTCGTATGGGGTCCGCTCACGGGTTTTCTCGAAAGCGCCTATATCGGTCCGGATGACATCCTGCGTCGATATTACGAGCAGCGGACGCTGGTGTTCGTCACGCTGCCGGTGATGATCTCCGGCTTGGCAGGCGATCCTCGCGGTGATCCTCACCATCATGTGGGCGATGCGCCGCCATGAGCCGGCCTACGGCATCCTGGCGGCCGCGATGGCGCTGGGTGTCGCGCAGGCGTTCTTGCCGACCGCGGTGGACCCGTCGCAATATTCCAGGGCTGAACGCGATCCTGATCACGTCCGCGCCGATCGAAAGCCGCTTTCGTCCTGACGTTCGGGATACTGTTCTCTCGGCGGCCGATGGCCGCGCTACGGTGCGCTGATCTTCGCTCCCGGCCTGCTGCTGGTCGCCGTCGCGCTGATCGGAGATCAGGCCCTGACCGGCGAATTATTCGTGCTGCTCGGCGTGCCGGCGATCGGCCTGTACCTGGTGCTGATGGCGCTGATCGTCGCGTGGTCGGAGGTGAAGCGACAGGACGTCGCCAGTCTCCTTTTGGGCTGCGCCGTCACGATCGTCCTGACCTGCTGGGTCCACGACCTGCTCTCGGTGCTTCAGATCATCCCCGACTGACCGGATCTTCGTCGCGCGCCTGTCCTATTCGGCCATGCTGGTCGCGATCGGCGCCGGGCTGACCTGGCGATTTGCGCAGGCGCTCAACCGGGTCGACGGCTTTGCCGCGCCATCTCGTCACCCAGGTGCGTCGAGGCCGAGGAAAAGCTGAAAGCGAGTTTCGCCCGCGAGGAGGAGCGCGCACGCGCCGCGGCGCTGGCGCTGGAGCGCGACGCGGCTGATGCGCGACCTGCACGACGGGCTTGGGCGGCCAGCTCGTCAGCATCGTCGCGCTGAGCGAGCGCGGCGATGCCGGCGCCGGGCATCGGCGACGCGGCGCGCGCCGCGCTGAAGGATCTTCGCCTGGTGATCGATTCGATGGACGACATCGGCGGCGATCTGATGCTGGCGCTCGGATCGTGGCGCGACCGCGCCGCGGCGCAGCTGCGTCCGCACGATATCGCGCTCGATTGGCGCGTGGCGACGCCGCAAGGCCTGCCGGTTCATCCCGAACTGCGGCCATGGCACGTCATCCAGATCGTGCGGCTATTGGATGAAGCCGTGACCAATGCCGTCAAGCACGCCGGCGCGCGACGCATCGCGGTCTCTATCGAGACACTGACCGACGCGGCGGGATCCGCTTACGGACGCATCACGGTCGAAGACGATGGCAAGGGATTTGTGCTCACCCCGGAGGGCGAGGCTACGGAGGGAAAGAGAGCGGCGCGCGGCTTGCGCAACATGCGAAACCGCGCCGCGCGCTGCGGGGTCGAGCTTGAGCTCAACTCCGGCGCCGGCGGCACGCGTGTCAGGCTGACATTGCCTCAAAAGTTTCCTGACAGCGACATCGCCGGCGCTTGAGTTGCCAAGCGCGGCGGCTCGATAGATCGCCGTCGCGCTTGGATTTTTGTTTGCGCAGAATCTTGCGGAAAACCACTTTGCGCTAACGCGGCCCTGCAGGTCCGGATCATGCGCCTCAGCGCCACACGCGGGTGTAACCGACGTGCCGCACGCCATAGGGGGTCACGCGGGTATAACCGACGTGTCGCACGGCGACCGGGGTCGACCGGGGCGATGCGAACCGGCGCCGCCACCGGATAGGTCGGGCGAACGATGCAGCCCTGCGGCACGCCGGCCGTCTTGCAATAAACCACGGCGGCCTCAGCCGGCGCAGCAGTCAACGAAACCGTCGCCAGCGTCGAGAAAGCGGTCAGGGCAACAGCAGCGCTCATCAATTTCGATTTGGTCCACATGGTATCTCTCCTGTTTCAAGCGGTCTTGCGATGGGCCGATCGGTCACCGCAGCCGACGGGGAGCTACATGGGCCATCGCCGCCTGCCGCAATATCCCACGATCATGGGGGGTCGATTGATGCGGGCAGATTTGCCCGTTTCAGGCCTGAAAACCGCGATTTTGCGGGGATTGCCGGATGCCATGAACATGGCATGGACCCTGGGCGCCACCTCGACGATGTTCGCCGCGCTTCATCCAACCCTCACATTAACTCTTCGAAAGGTGCGACCCATGAAAAAGTCAATCAACCTCTCTTCCGCGATCGCAAGTGTCTTCTTGCTGGCGGGCATCTCCCAGGCGATGGCGCAAGTCGCGCCGACCATGCAGGAGAAGATGGCCTGCCGCAGCGACGCCGAATTGATGTGCTCGCAGTTCGTCGGCAAGCCGTCCCAGATGCAGGCCTGCCTGCGCGACAACAAGGCCAAGCTCTCGGCCTCCTGCCGCAAGGTCGTGGAAGCCCATGGCGGGTAAGTTTTTCGCGCGTGACGGCCAAGAACTGGGCGAACATTCGCATCGCGAACGTTCGCCCTTTTTGGCCCCGTCATTGAGGGGCGTTGTCGTGGTTTTTTCGCTCGAGGCAGTTTTTGACGAGAGGCGCTTCCAACGCCGCCCGCATTTCCGGTTGCTTCGGCCAGGTGAACAATGGAAATTCGGCGCTATCCACAATCCGCTGACTGGAATTTGTCAACGTCATCCCTGCGCCAGGGAAACCCTGCAAGATTGCTCGCCGATCCAGCTCCTTCAGATAATCGCCATCCAAAACAATATCACCGGGAATCTGCTCTCTCAGCAGCAGATCCTGCGGACCGAGGTAGAGGAAGGCGTCGACCAGGTTTTCCATCGGCTTCTGCACCTCCTGGGGAAACTCGTTGTGAACCTTGCACTCCTTGTCAATCAGGATCGGCGGCGGAAAAAAATGAGTTCAATCCAGGGCGCCCAGCCATGTGCCCTTGGTGCGCGCGAGCGAGGGGATCGGCCAGGATGCAAACGGGCCTGCGGACAGCCTCGGCAATTCGGTATCGAAGATGCCGAGGTCGGAGACAACAAAGGTGACGTTTGGATAGTTCTTCTCATACGTCGAGACGGCATTATTCATCGCGTGCATGAGATGAAAGGTGCCGAACAACATGAGTGCCTTGCGGTGTTTCGATAAGACTTCCCTCTCCATCACGGAAGCGATGCTGCCATCGCGGTCCCGGAACTTGCGTTGCTCCTCCAGGGTCTTGACTTGTTCCCAATCGATCGGGGGTTCGCAGGCCAGTACGCGCAGGCGCCTTTCCGGTGGCAGCTTCTGATTGATCGCCCGCACCAGCGGAAAGAACTGTTCGAAAAATCCCGACATACCGCACATCGGTTGTGTGGTGTTTCGCCAAACTTTTCGAACTGTTGTGAATGGGACATCCTCTCCTGCGATGTAACGGTCCAATTCCGCCTGATACAGCGAATTTCCGCACTCGACAGCAATGTCGTGGACCTTCTCGGGAAATGACGGGTTTCGAATCAGCGAAAGAATGAAATCATCCAGATCCTTCTGCCCATGAGCTTCAGGCATACCGACGACTTCGTACTTGTCGAAGGCAGCAAGGATCGCAGGTACGGCAGGTTCCGGACCTGGCTCCGCGCCTCCAGGCTTCGCCTGTTGCTGCATTTGCGACCAGCTCGATGCGGGGATCACCGCCACGAACAACAGCAAAACCGTGCAGCACAACCGAATAAATCGACACAAGCTTCCGCTTTGGCGCTGCACGAGGGAGCAAGTGCCACCAATTTCTCGGCTTTCCATTTGCAGCGTTCCTGTTGCCGGGGGCCGTCGAACCAAACCGGAAGGGAGAGGTGTTTTGCTGCTCACTGATCTACCTCCCGATCAGGCTTGGCAGCCAGCGTGGATCGTAGTCTTTGAGCCTGCGCGCGGCAATCTTCCCTGTTGCAGAACAGTTACGACAAGAATTCAGACGGATCGACGAAGTCGGATGACAGAAGAGGTTCGTCGCCAGCGATCACTGCTCGTCGTCAGACGGACCGAACAATCTGATCCGTGGAAATTCCAGTCTCACCGGCCGCTCGATGAATTCGCGCGGCTCGGGCTCCTCCCTCACATTGCGCTCGTCTTTCGCATTGCGCTCGACGTCACGCGGCTCGTCATCCTTGCGTAGCTGATAGTGGCGCCGATCCGCCCATTGTTGCTGACGACGTTCGGCCTTTCGCTTCTCTGCCGTCCGCTTCAGGTCTGCGTCGCGCGCCTTGGCGAAGGCGTCTTCGGGCGCAGCCGCCTGCTCTTGTGGTGCGGCCTTTGCAGCCGTGGCCGGTGGTTGTGACGGTCGAGCCTCTAGCGGCTTCGCGGCGGTATCGGCGGCCGGCGCGGGATTGGCAGCTTCAATCGACGGCTGCGCTTGCAGCGTTTGCGTTGCCGCCAGATACGGCACCGGCCCGGCTGGTGTATTTGCGGCCGGAATCGGCTCGCTTGACATGCGCCGCTCGAGTTTTGTCACCTCGGCGCCTTGCCTGGGCGAAGGCGGGCTCATGATGTTGCCGATCAACAATCCGCCGCCAAGGCCGGCGCCGATCGCAACGACCACGGTTCCCACGCCCGCAAAAAAAGCCATTGAAGTGCGCATGGCACGGCTCCCTCTCTCTTCGCGGGCAAACGCGCGGGGCAGAGCGATGTTCCGCGAGCTAGCTATGCGCAAAAGAAAACGGAACCGGCCGCGTCCGTCGGTGCTTGCAATGCGGGGAGTAAAAGGGAGGCCTGAAGCGGGACTCTTAAGAACTCAGAACTCAAATCGCGGCGGCGACCTTTTCCAGGCCGATGATGCGGGCGAGCTTGCGCACTTCGTCCTTCTGGTCCTCGCGCAGCTGGAACAGAAGCGGCATTGCCGCCGATTTGAGCTGCTGGACTTCCTCGGAATCGGGATCGATCGGCATGCTGCCCGTACCCGGATCGGCCTGCCGCGTGGCGTGGATCTTGCGCGCCACCGCGCGCAGCGCGGTCTCCACCGCGGGCCAGTAGGATTCCTGCGCGGCGGAAAGTCTTAAGCGCTCCTTGATGCCGGCGATCTGTACATCGCTGAGCAGCGCATATGATTTTTGCGGGGCCGGCTTGCTCGCGGCCTTTGGCTTTACGGGCACGGCAGGCTCGACCGGCATCGCTGGCGCCATCAGCATTTTCGCCGCCTCCAGCGCTTTCGCCGCCTCGATATCCGCCGGCGAACTCGCCGCAAAAGCCTGGCGCAGCGGTTCGCTAAAGGCGGCGGTGGTCTGCGGCGGCTCCAGCGCGGCCAGCACGAACTTCATCACCGTCAGCTTGTCGGTTTTTGTTTCGCGGTTGGCGACGACCGGGCTGTTGATGATTGCATTTTCCGTTGCCACGCCCGCCGCGGGCACGCTGTCACGGCCGAGGATACTGATCACGGCTGCACCCGCCACCAGCAGACAGGTCATCGCGATGATGGTGATGGCTCTCGTCAAACAGTGCTCCCTACCCCGCCCAGGCACGGTCTTGGCGGCCGAAAACTGAACGGCAATTAAGGCTTAACCGTGCCGTCGCGATACCAAAAACGCAGCAAAACGAACCGGAACCGGTGGAAATCAGGCCGCGGCGGCAAGATCGTAGGCCGCCTGGATATCGGCGATGATATCGGAGGCTTCCCACAGCGCGCGCGGCTCGACCGCCTGCAGGCTGATGGTCCAGTTGCCACCCCTGGAGGTGCGGGGCACGCTGACGATGTCGAACCGCACGTTGCGGCAGAGCGGATGGCGGGCAAGTGCGTAGCCGACCCGGGCCTTGATCTCCTCGAGCGTCGCCGGGGTCTTCGCAAAAAGCGTCTCAAAATCCATCGCGCATCCCTTCCAAATTCGACGGCCGCCGCGGCCCGTCGGTGAACGGCCTTGGTCCGAATTCTTGGGATGAGATGGTTAATGGCGGGTTAAGGGGCGAAAACCGCGAGGCGAAAATCAGCTCATGGGCGAGACGCGTTGCCGCCGCGGTATTCCGCAAGCGTCCGCGCGACGAGATCATCGACCGAGAGCACGCCGGTCACGCCCGAGGTGGAATGGCCCGCGCTCCAGATGTCGCGCCAGCGCTTTGGATTGCTTTCCCGCGCGCCGACATCGATATCCTTGCCGATATCGATCGCGCCGCGCTCGGGCAGATCGTCCGGATCGAGCCCGGCGGCCGAGATCGAGGGCCGCAGCATGTTGGTCTGCAGGCCGGTGAACGCCCTGGTCAGCAAGATATCGTCGGCGCTGCTCTCGACCAGCATCGCCTTGTATCTCGGATCCGCCATGCTCTCGACGGTCGCGATGAACTTGGTGCCCATATAAGCGAGATCGCAGGAAAGCGCCTCGGCCGCACGCAGCGCGTGGCCGTCGCTGATGCCGCCGGCCAGCACGATCGGGCCGCTGAAAAACGCGCGCACCGCGCGGACGAACGCAAACGGGTTGAGCCAGCCGGTCTGGCCGCCGGCGCCCGCGGTCAACAGCACCAGCCCATCGGCGCCGGCTTCAACCGCACGCTCGGCATGGTGGATCGAGGCGACATCGGCGAACACCAGTGCGCCGGCGTCGTGCAACGGCTTGACCACCGGCGCCGGTGAGCCGACCGAGGTGATGACGATCTCGGGCCGGTGGCGCAGCAGCACCTCAAGATCCTCCGCGAGCCTTGCGTTGGAGCTATGCACGATCAGGTTCGGGCAGATCGGCGCGGGAGGCCTATCACTGGTCTGCGAATGCCGCCGCAGCCGGTCTTCGATCTCGGCGAGCCAGCAATCGAGTTGTTCGCTCGCGCGGCAATTGACCGTCGGAAACGCGCCGATCACGCCGTTGCGGCACGCGGCTACCACCAGTTCGACGCCGGAGACCAGAAACATCGGCGCCGCAATCAGCGGCAGGCTGAGACGATCGCGAAATCGCGCGAGTGGATCGGCAGTTTGCTCCACAGGTAGCGGCCTTCGTCCTTGCTAGCGTTGCGTCCAACATTGGCACGACAGCAAGCCAAAGACAAAACCGGCGGGAGGATTAAGATGGGCGATCCGCTCTATGCGTTTCCAGCGGTGTGCGAACAGACCTTGCGCGCGCTTTCGCGCTATCCTTCACGCACCGCGTTCAGCTGGCCGGGCGGCTCCCTCAGCTATCAAGGCGCGACCGATCTGATCGGACGTATTCAAGCCGTCTTCATGCAGCTCAACTTTGCGCCCGGCACCCGCGTCGCATTCCTGACCGCCAATCGCGCCGATACCTGGTGCGCCGGCGTCGCCGCGCAATTGTCGCGGCTTGCCATCACCTGGCTGCACCCGCTGGGCTCGCTCGACGATCAGCTTTTTCAAATCGAGGATTCCGACGCGCAGATGCTGGTGGTGGACGCGGCGACGTTCCGCGATCGCGGCGGCGATCTCGCGGCCAAAGCGTCGGGACTGAAGACCGTGTTCACGCTCGGCGCCGCTAATTACGGCCCGACCTTGTGGCCGCGATCGAGGCCGCAGGAAGCGCGACCGCGCGCTCCTTCGCCGGCTCCGACGATATCGCCACCCTCAACTATACCGGCGGCACCACCGGCAAATCCAAGGGCGCGTTGCGGACCCACCGCGAATATGGCGGCTTCGCCAACGCGATCCTGGCCGATTTCGAGATTCCGGAGGCGGCGCGTTATCTCACGGTCGCGCCGATCAGCCACGTCGCGGGGACCAAAGTGCTGCCGACGCTGATGCGCGGCGGCACCGTGCATATGCTGAAAAGTTTTGACCCAGAGGCGGTGCTGAAAACCATCGAGCGCGAGCGGATCAATTTTACCCTCTTCGTGCCGACTATGATTTATGTCCTGCTCGATCATCCCGCGCTCGACAAGACCGACCTGTCCTCGCTGGAACTCTTGCTCTATGGGGCCTCCGCGATGTCGCCGAGCCGCCTGGTCGAAGGCATCGAGCGGATCGGCCCGGTATTCTCGCAGCTTTACGGCCAGACCGAGTGCTATCCGGTCTCGGTGTTGCGCAAGGCGGATCACGATCCCAAAACGCCTGAATTGTTTTTGTCGTGCGGATTCCCGATCGCCGCCTGCGACGTCAAGATTTTGGACGACAACGACCGCGAGGTTAAAACCGGCGAGCCCGGCGAAATCTGCGTACGCGCGCCGCACGTGATGACCGAATACTGGAAGCGGCCGGAGCAGACGGCGGAGACATTAAAGAACGGCTGGCTGCACACCGGCGACATCGCGCGGGCGGACGAGCGCGGCTACATGTTCATCCTCGACCGCAAGAAGGACATGATCGTCTCCGGCGGCTTCAACATCTTTCCGCGCGAGGTCGAAGACGTGCTTGTCGCAGCACGCCGACGTGGCGATGGTCGCCGTCGTCGGTGTGCCCGACGACAAATGGGGCGAGGCCGTCACCGCCGTGATCGTGGCGCGCGAGGGCGCTCGCCCGAACGCGGACGAACTGATCAACCTTGTGAAGGCGCGCAAGGGTTCGGCGCATGCGCCGAAGCACATCAAATTCGTCACCGAGCTGCCGATGACCGGCGTCGGCAAGGTCGACAAGAAGGTCTTGAAGGCAGGCTTCTGGGTCGGGCGCGAGCGGATGGTGGGGTAGATCCAACGAGAGGCTCGTGTCCCGGACGCGGTGCAGCGTGTAACGCTGCGCCGCAGTAGCTCGTTGGGTGGGCAAAGGCGCAGTTGCGCCGTGCCCACCACAAGATTCAGAACGCGTGGACTGGATGGTGGGCACGCTTCGCTTTGCCCATGGAATCTACAAGAATCTCCCGCAGGGAAAGAAGAGCCCTTTATGCCGCGGGCTCGTAGAACAGCATGACATTGCCATTGTCGAAGGCGCGCGATCTCGCGAGCTTCATCGGCAGCTTTCGTTTGACGCCTTCGAACAGCCTCCGCCCGCTGCCGACGACGAGCGGGTTGAGCGCGATCTGATATTCGTCGATCAATCCGGCATCCGCCAATTGGGCGACGATGCTGCCGCTTCCCATGATCACGATGTTCGGACCCGCCTCCTGCTTCAGCTTGCGGACTTCGCTCACGAGGTCGCCCTTGAGCAGCGTGGTGTTGTTCCACGAGGCGTTGTCCATGGTCCTGGAAACCACGAATTTTCGCAGATTGTTCATCCGCTCGGCGACGACCGGATTGGCTTGAGCCGCAAGCGGCGTCGGCCAGAAGCCCGCCATCAGCTCATAGGTCACCCGGCCGAACAAAAGCTGGCCGCCGCCGCTCGCGTTCTCCGAGACGAAGGCTTGCCACTGCGGATCCCGCTTGTGGGCCCAGCTCATGTCGCCGCTGGCGTCGGTGAAGAAGCCATCCAGCGACATCGAATTGTAAACAACCAGTTTCGGCATGTTTCTATTCCATCCATGGTTTGATCACGGTCACCGCAGTTCGGGCCGTGGCTGGTCGTTACCTTGCATCCAGCGCAGCGAGCCGGGCGTCGTGAGCATCTCGCCGGTCTCCAGCAGCGTCTTGATTCCGGAGAGAACCATCGGCCAGCCGCCGTAGAGCTGATTGTTGGCGCCTTCGCGCAGTTGATCGTGGGTGACTTTGAGCAGGCAGGAATCGCCGACCGGCTCGATCTCCCAGGTCACCCGCGAAGTCCCCTCGGCTTTCACGTCCTCGCCCCACAGAGCGCGGAAGCTCTGGACGAGCCGGCGCGGCGGATCGACCTCCAGATTCTCGCCTTCGAAAATCGTCGCCTCGCCCGCCGACGCCCTCGTAGCGGGAGCCCGGCGTCCAGTCCGAGGTGACGATCGCGCCGAAATTATATTTGCGCCGCATCTCGGTATCGGTGATCGCCTGCCACAGCCGCTCGGGCGTCGTCTTGATGTAGATTTCGAATATCTTTTCCATCGTTCTGTCCTCCAGTTTGTGCTTCAGGTCGCTCAGGGCGGCGGCCCAGGGCTCGGCGTATTTGCTCACCCAACGGTCGTGGACGAGCCGGATCGGGACGGGGTTCAGGAAAGTGCAGCTTCTCGCGCCCGCGCCGCCGGGTCGCGACGAGGCCGGCCTCTTCGAGCAGCTTCAGGTGCTTCATCACGCCGAAGCGCGTCATCGGCAGCCGCTCCTCGAGCGCGCTCAGCGTCTGCCCGTCTTGCTTGAACAGCTCGTCGAGCAGGCTGCGGCGCGTCGGGTCGGCGAGGGCTTTGAACACGTCGTCCATGGGGCGATAATAGGTGACTATTTGGTCACATGTCAAGCCGCACGGATGAGCGCGCGTTGCCGACTGAAAAAAAGCTATTTTGGCGGGAAGAACTCAGGCCACATCGCGCGCCATTTTGCGGCGGCTTGACCCAAAGTCATCTGGCGCGATCTCGTGGCATTCGACGTCGGCCGTGGGCCGGACCCAGCCTTGCGCGCTCCTCATGAACATGTGCGCGGCCGGCACCAGCCATTTGGTGTCATCGAGCGTTCCGGCTCGAAGGTTCATCGAAGTCGGGCCGTCCCTTGCGTTCGCCAAAGATCCTTGCCCCGCAGTCGCCGCAAAACCACGACGTGACGTCCGCACCCGACGGCGATTTGTGGTGCCAGCCTTTCGGTTCGCCGTTAACGATCCGAAATCCTTTGGTCGCCACCGGCATGTTCAGCGCAAACGCGCTGCCGGAGGCGGTCTGGCAATCCGTGCAGTTGCAGGCGTAGAGCAACAGCGGAAACGAATTGATCTCGTAACGGATCGCCCCGCACGAGCAGCCGCCGGTCAGGGGAAGCGAAGGCCGGCTCGCGGTCATGGTCAGCTCCGCCAAATGATCGATGGAGTTAGGCGAACCTCAACCCGCCGCCGCCAGCGCCGGCTGGTTGGGGAGCTCGATATCGACTTCAAGGGTCGAGACATTCCGCCCCCTCTCCATCCGGACGATAACTTTTTCCGGATCGAGTGTAACATGCCGCGACACCACGGCGAGGATTTCCTCACGCAGCTGCATCAACAGGTCGGGCTTGCCGCGCGTGCTCCGTTCATGCGCTAACAGGATCTGCAGCCGTTCCCGCGCGATCGGCGCCGAAGCAGGCGCGGGGGCGGGGGCGGGACGGCTGGAAAAAAGCCGTAGCAAGCTCATGCAGCCCTCCTTCCCCGCAACAAATTCATCAGACCCTTGCGCTCGGCCGGCACCATCATGGCGACGGTTTCGCCGAGCAGACGCCTGGTAGCATCGACATAGGCGCGGGCCGGTGAGCTCGCGGGGTTGTTCAGCGTGACAGGAGATCCGACGTTGGAGGCACGCAAGACATCCTGGCTCTCGGGAATAATGCCGAGTAGCGGCGTCGCCAAAATTTCCAAAATATCCTCGATGCTGATCATCTCGCCCCGCGCCGCGCGGGCCGGGTCATAGCGGGTGATGAGGACGTGCTTCTCCACCCGCTCGCCGTTTTCGGCTCTGACGGTTTTTGAATCGAGCATCCCGATGATGCGATCGGAATCCCGCACCGAAGACACTTCGGGGTTGGTGACGATGATCGCCTCGTCCGCAAAGCGCATCGCGAGCATGGCGCCCCGCTCGATGCCGGCCGGGCTGTCGCAAAGGATATAGTCATAACTCTTGCGCAATTCCGCGATGACGCGTCCGACGCCCTCATCCGTCAGCGCCTCCTTGTCCCTGGTCTGGGATGCCGGCAGCAGCCACAGAGTCTCCAACCGCTTGTCGCGGATCAGGGCCTGCGGAAGCTTCGCGATGCCTTGCACCACATTGATGAGATCGAACACGACGCGGCGCTCGGCGCCCATCACGAGATCGAGGTTGCGCAAGCCGATGTCGAAATCGACCACCACGACTTTGTTCCCGGCTTGCGCGAGCGCCGCGCCGATGGCAGCCGTGGAGGTGGTCTTTCCGACACCCCCCTTGCCCGATGTCACAACCAGCACTTTGGCCATTTCTTACCTCCTTTACCTGGGTTCAGTTGAGCGGCGTAATCCGCATGATGTCGCCTTCAAGCCACGCCTGCGCTGGTCCATTGCGAAGAGCGGCGTCCAACTCTTCTGCTGTCTGGTAGAAACCATCGATGGCCAGAAGCTCGGCCTCGATCTTCTGGCAATAAATCCGCGCCGACGAATTGCCGTTGACGCCCGCCATGGCGCGGCCGCGCAGCGTCCCGTAGATGTGGATCGAGCCGCCGGCCACGATCTCGGCGCCCGAGCCGACCGATCCCAAGACCGTCACGTCGCCGTCGGGAAACACGATCGACTGGCCGGAGCGGACCGGGCTGTCGAGCAACAGCGATGTCGCCGGCTTGAGTTCGGGTTTTTCCGGCTCGGCTTGCTGGACCGCGCAGTGCCGGCCGCCGGTCAAAAGCGGCGGCAGGCTGGACGTGAGCCGCGCGGCCTCCACGCCCTCGATCCCGAGGATGCGGATGTTTCTCTTTTCGAGGCTGAGGACGAGATGGGCGATCGCCGGCCGGCTGAGATCGACGGCGGACAGATCGAGCACCACCGGCTTTCCGACGAAGAAGCCCGGTGAGCGGCCCATCGTTGCGTCGATCTCGGAGAGCCACTCGACGATCGGCACCACCGGACAAAACACAAACGCGACATAGGAGCGGCCGCGCAGACGGACCAGTTGGCGGGCGGGCTCGGCGTTGGCTTCCGTGCTGGGTTCCATGGCGATCGACTTAACCTTTTCTTATCGAATGGTTAACAATCGGCGGCCGTGGTTAATGCCGGGTTAATGCTTGATAAAAAAGCGCAAACGGCGCGCTGAAGTTAACGGTCGGTTAACGAAAGTTGCTGTCGGCCAAAAACTCAACTCAGTTCTGCCGCGATTCGAACTTAATAATGTCTTGCCTCGATTCCATCACGTCTTGGTGACGTTACGGCCCAGATGGGAGAGCGTCTTAATCCGCCGAGTTAGGCGGATCTTTGCCGGGGACTGGCAATGACATCAGTGGGGACGGCGCGGCCTCGATGTGCATATCGAGGCCTAGTGCAAAGCATATCGGGCGATGTCGGATCGGCCTGCCGACATTTTGATTCGAGTTCTCCAGCTTATTTTTGCCGCTCGATCGGGATGACCGCGGATTTCCTCCGTGGCTGCCGCTTTTTACTTAGAAGCTTTGTCAAAAGCTAAGGGAACCAACGGAAAACGGTAAAGCGTCAGAGGAGTAGCGTATGAGTGCCATGGAACAGGACCAGCCCACCCCGAACGATCCGCTCTACTATGCGCCGCGCCGACTGCGCGAAAGGCCCGAACCACCGCCAAATCAAGAGATGCCGCCGCCAACTTCGGTGTACCAGTTGCCCCGCTCACTCGACCCTGAGATAATGCAAGAGGTTACCGCGCTGGCGCGCGATCATGTCGATCGCCGCAAGGCGTTGTTCGGGGCCGCCGCGATCGGCGTTTCGGCGCTCGCGGCGCTGTTCGTTGTCTTGATGGTCCACGCGTCCCAGGAGCCGGACGCCGGTGCGTCCTTTGCGGCGGCCGTACGGTCGATGAAAAGCGCGCAGCCGCTGCAGGCCGACGCCGGTTCGAAGCCGGCGCTTTCCGAATTTCGCGGACTGCTGGCGTCAACAAACGACGCCGCCCAAAACGCACCGCGCGAGCAGCAGTCCGACAAGACGCTGCAGCAATTCATGCAATGGCGGCAGAAGGCCGACACCTCTCAATAATTTAAACGACAAACACGGAAACAGCGATGATGCCTGATATCGGATCCAATATCACCGTCGTGCGGAGCTCGCGATCGCGATGGATGGCAGCTCTGCTTGGAGGCCTGCTCGCAAGCATCGCGGGCTCGGCGATCGGCGACAACGCCAATATCGTACGCGACCTCGCCGGCCGCGTCGGGCCGATCATTGGTTCGGCGCTGGCATGCACCGACATCGCGCGCCCCCGAATTCAGTTCATCAGCGACAAGTTCCAGCAGGTGATCAGGGAAACCGCGACCAACGAGGCCGAGCGTGACGACCTTTCACGGCTGCTCGATCGTTATGTCGCGGACGGCCGCAATGCCGTGACGGCGGGCCGCACCGATTGCAAATCGGCGGAGCGCCAGCTTGCCGATCTCGAACAGTCGCTGGCCGGAAAGGCGCCCTCGCCCTCGCCGTCGCTGGCCGCCGTGGTGGCGCCGTCCTCGGCCGCTGCCGCCACCGCGCCGACGGCTCCGGTGCCGCAGCCCGTTCCCACCTCGACTGCGCGCGGCGTGACCGCCAACGAAATCCGGTTCGGCATCGTGGCGCCGTTTTCCGGCCCCACGAAGGAACTCGGGCGCCAGATGAAGCTCGGCATCGATACCGCGTTCAACCGGGCCAACGACGCCGGCGGCGTGGAGGGGCGGATGCTCAGGCTGATCTCGGCAGACGACGGCTACGAGCCGGGGCGGACGCTCGACGCCATGAAGCAGCTCTACGACAAGGAGCAGGTGTTCGGCTTTATCGGCAACGTCGGCACGCCGACCGCGGCCGTCGCGGTGCCTTTCGCGCTCGAGCGCCGCACCCTGTTCTTTGGCGCGTTCACCGGCGCAAATATCCTGCGCAACGATCCGCCCGATCGCTACGTATTCAACTATCGTGCGAGCTATGCCGAGGAAACCGCCGCCGTCGTGCACTATCTGATCAAGATACGGCGGTTGCAGCCGCGGCAAATCGCGGTGTTCGCCCAGCAGGATTCCTATGGTGATGCGGGCTTTGCCGGTGTCGCCAAGGCATTTCGTGCGCTTGGTCTCAACGACACCACCATCCTGCGGCTCAACTACAAGCGCAACACCGTCGATGTCGACGACGCGGTCAATCAGCTGAAGGCGCAGAAGCTCGCGGTCAGGGCGGTGGTCATGGTTGCGAGCTATCGGGCTGCCGCCAAGTTCATCGAGAAGACAAAGGATCAGTTCCCCGGGATGATCTATTCGAACGTGTCGTTCGTCGGCAGCACCGCGCTTGCCGAAGAGCTGATGCTGCTCGGACCGCGCTATGCGAGCGGCGTCATCGTGACCCAGGTGGTGCCGGCGGTGGGCGGTTATTCCAGCGCCGTGCTCGAATACAAGAACGCGCTGGCCAAGTATTTTCCGGGCGAAGTCGCCGGACTACGTGTCGCTCGAAGGCTATGTGGCCGCCAATGTCCTGATCCAGGCCATGAGGAAGGCCGGTCCGCAACTCGATACCGAGCGGCTGATCGACATTCTGGAAAATACCCGCAATCTCGATCTCGGCCTTGGCGCTCCCTTAAGTTACGGCCGCGCGGAACACCAGGCCTCGCACAAGATCTGGGGAACGGCGATCGACGACAACGGGAAGTACCAGGCGTTGGAGCTCGAGTAGACGCCGGATGTAACGGCCACCTTCGCTCCGCCTCACAAGGGCGGATCGACGGCGGCCTCGTATTCAGCCTTGAAGCGCCCGATCAGCTCGGCGGCCGGCAAGATCTTGGCCACGCTGCCGACACCCTGGCCCGAACCCCAGATTTCCTTCCAGGCCTTCGGCTTGGCGCGCTCCCCCGAGGCGTCGGTGCCAAAGCTCATCTTCGACGGATCGGAGGTCGGCAGATTGTCCGGATCCATGCCCGCCGCCATGATCGAGGGTTTCAGGTAATTGCCGTGCACGCCGGTGAACAAGTTGGAATAGACGATGTCTTCGGCGGACGAATTGGTGATCATCTCCTTGTAGCGTTCGACCGCGTTGGCTTCCTTGGTGGCGATGAAGGCCGAGCCGATATAGGCGAAATCGGCGCCGAGGATACGCGCCGCGCGGATCGCGCGGCCATTGGCGATCGCGCCCGACAGCGCGATCGGACCATCGAACCACTGCCGGGTCTCGGCGACAAAGGCGAGCGGCGAGATCACGCCGGCATGGCCGCCAGCGCCGGCCGAGACCAGGATCAGGCCGTCGGCGCCCTTCTCGATTGCCTTGTGGGCGAATTTCTGGTTGATGACGTCGTGGAAAACGATGCCGCCCCAGCGATGCGCGGCCTGATTGAGCTCTTCGCGCGCGCCCAATGAGGTGATGATGACAGGTACCTTGTGCTTCTCGCAGAGCGCGAGATCGTGCTCGAGCCGGTTGTTCGAACGGTGCACGATCTGGTTGACCGCAAACGGCGCCGCGGGCCGTTCCGGATGCGCTTTGTCGTAGGCGGCAAGTTCTTGCTTGATGCGCGCCAGCCATTCGTCGAGCAGTTCGGGCGGACGCGCGTTCAGCGCCGGAAACGCGCCAACCACGCCCGCCTTGCATTGCGCGATCACGAGATCAGGCACCGAGATGATGAACAGCGGCGCACCGATCACGGGAATCGACAGACGGCCCTTGAACAAGGCAGGCATGGACATGGGCGGCTGATCCTTTTGCGATACGAAGGGCGCGAAGCGTCGAACCCAAAGATGCCAGACATCATACCAAGAACGCAATCGCTGACGCCAAGCAAGATCGCCGTTCTGCGCGGCGGACAATTCTGCCTGCCGCAGTTTGTCATCGGCTGGACTCGCTTCCCATCTGCACCATAGACTGGCCCAAGATCGGCGCACAGCCGGCAACATCATGGGGAGGCCGACATGTCGCAGAGAAAAATCATTCTATTGGCGTCGATCCTGCTGGGCGTTTGCGTCGGCATCAACCCCGCCGCGGCACAAAAGAAATACGATCCCGGCGTTTCCGATACCGAAATCAAGATCGGCAACATCATGCCCTATAGCGGTCCGCTGTCGGCCTATGCGCTGATCGGCCGGACCGAGGCCGCGTTCTTCAAGAAGCTCAACGACGAGGGCGGCATCAACGGCCGCAAGGTCAACTTCATCTCCTATGACGATGCGTTCTCCCCGCCCAAGACCGTGGAGCAGGCGCGCAAGCTCGTCGAAAGCGACGAGGTGCTGTTGATCTTCCAAAGTCTCGGCACGCCGACCAACAATGCGATCCAGAAATACATGGATCTGAAGAAGGTGCCGCAGCTGTTCGTCGCCACCGGCGCGACAAAATTCGGCGACCCGAAGAATTTTCCGTGGACCATGGGCTGGCAGCCGACCTACCAGATCGAGGGCCGCATCTACGCCAAATACATCCTGCAGAACCTGCCGCAGGGCAAGATCGGCGTGCTCTATCAAAACGACGATTCCGGCCGCGACTATCTCAAGGGCCTGAAGGACGGGCTTGGCCCGGAGGCCGCCAAGCGAATGATCATCGCCGAACTGCCCTACGATCCCTCGGATCCCACGGTCGATTCCCAGGTGGTTTCGCTCAAGACGCTTGGCGCCGATATTTTCTTCGACGAGGCCTCGCCCAAATTTGCCGCGCAAGCGATCCGCAAAGCTGCCGAGATCGGCTGGAAGCCGACACTGTTCCTCGCCAGCATCTCTAACTCCGTCGGCTCGGTGCTCAAGCCCGCCGGGCTCGAAAACTCCAAGGGAATCCTTTCCAGCAACTACATCAAGGATCCGACCGATCCGGCCTGGAAGGACGACCCCGCGATCAAGGAATGGGCCGCTTTCATGGACAAGTATTTCCCGGAAGGCGACAAGAGCTCTACCTTCAGCGTCTATGGCTACGCACTGGCGCAAACCATGGTCCAGGTGCTCAAGCAATGCGGCGACGAGCTGACGCGCGAGAACGTCATGAAACAGGCCGCCAATTTGAAGGATTTCGCGCCCGGCTTGCTGCTACCCGGCATCAAGATCAATACCGGCCCAACCGATTATTTCCCGATCGAGCAGATGCAGATGTCGCGCTTCAACGGCGAACATAGCGAGCTGTTCGGATCGCCCATCAGCGCCGAGCTGGCGACGCAATAGCGGCCATTGAGAAGATCTAGAGAGAGGACTTAATAGAGAGGATTTGGCGGCTACTGGCACATTGCGCGGGTGACGAAATTGTCGGTGCGGCAATCGTCCGGCTTTCGGGTGCGGCCGGGAATGAACACTTTCGCCGAGCAGGTCTCCGCGGAATCCATGTTGAGGCTCTTGCCCTCTTTGTAGCCCTTGCTCTGGCAGAGCTTGTCGGCCGCTATCTTGCAGTCGGGCGCGCCGTTGGCCGCGACCGGACAGACCGAGCGCCCAGACACCATGGTGGAGGGCTTCGCCAGGTTCGACAGGCTTTCGCCCGCATCCTTGGCGCGCGCGTTGAGATCGTCGATGGTCTCGCTCGGGCTTTTTATCTTCGGCAGGATCGACAGCGATTTCTCGAACAGCTTGCCCATTTCATTGATCAGGCCCGGATTCTGTTCGCCCGCCGGCGGCGGCGGCGCACCCTCGGCCGGCGCCGGCGCGGCCTGTTGTGGCGCCTCGCGGATGCCGAGCGCGGGCGGAGCCGATGTCCCTTGCGTCCCCCCTTGCGTTCCTTGCGACCAGGCGACGCTTGCCGCGATCACCAGCATCGGCAACACCGCACAGGCGGTCGCGACAGGCGCCCTCGACCGTGCAGTGAGGCTCCGGAATCGAGCAATCATGACAGCGAACGTAACCTCAAGCCGCAGCCGGGCAAAGCACTTCCCGGCCACAGTTTCAGATCATTCGAAAGGCGACGACAAATCCGAGCACGAGAACAAGGACCAGCACCGCCACCCACAGCCCGAGGCGTTTCTCGATCTCGGCACGGATGGGGTCGCCATAGCGGTTGAGCAGGACCGCGACGGCGAAAAAACGCCCGCCGCGGGCGATGATCGAACACAAGACGAACAGCCAGATGTTGTAGCCGGCAAAGCCCGAGGTGATGGTCACGAGCTTGTAGGGGATCGGCGTCAACCCCTTCAGCAAGATGATCCAGGCGCCCCATTCGGCATAGCCGGCGCGGAAGGCTTCGACCTTGTCGCCAAGCCCGTAGAGACTGATCAGCCAATGCCCGATCGAGTTCATAGAGCACGGCGCCGATCGCGTAGCCGAGCAGGCCTCCGGCAACCGAGGCAATCGTGCACCAGGCGGCAAACAGCCAGGCCCGCCGCGGCCGCGCCAGCGACATCGGAAGCAGCATGATATCCGGAGGCACCGGAAAGAATGAGCTTTCGGCGAAGGAGACCGCTCCCAGTACCCAAAGCGCGTAAGGCTTGTCGGCGGCCGCGACACACCAATCGTAGATCCGTCTAAGCATGGCGCGATGAACCACCCCGGGACGGATTTGTCCATGCCCGGAATTAGGCAAGACTTAGGAAGACTTGGGAAGTCCTCAGTGGCGCTTGCGCAGGCCGCGGCCCTCGAGCGCGACAATTGGTCGCCGGGCGACCCGCGGCGAGGCGGGCTTTGGCAGCAGTTTCAAGGTCGATTTCGGCAGCTTCTCGGCGATCCCGAGCATGTGCTCGCGCCGCTCCATCTCACCCCAGACGTCATCGGGGCGCACGCCCGCCGACGCCCACAGCACGGTGAGGTTGTAGAGCAGGTCGGCGCTTTCGCGGACCACGGCCTGGGCATCGCCATTGACGGCGTCGATCACGACTTCGATGGCTTCTTCGGCAAGCTTCTTGGCCATCTGGGAGGGGCCACGCTGAAACAGCCGGGCGGTACGCGACGTCGCCGGATCGAGATCCTTGGCCGCGAGTACCGCCAGATAAAGCCGCTCAAGCGAATCATTCATGATCACCAAAGGTAATCCAAACCCAAGCTTGGCGTGTTAACGGCAACATTAAAACGAGGAAATCCGTCGGCCGCGGTGACCGGCGGATTAATTCAGTCCGGAAAATTTGCCGCTACCAGCCGGCCAGCGGATGGCCGTTCACATAAGGCGTGTCCATCCCATAGCTGTTGGGGCCGTAGGCGGGGTCGCCATAGTAGACGGGCCCGCCATAATAGGCCGGACCGCCCCCGTAGTAGACCGGACCACCGCCGTAATAGTCGTCATAATAGGCCCGCCGGTTCTGGGCTGCGGCAATCGCGATCCCCGTGCCGACGATGCCGGCAAAGGCTGCCGCTGCCGCAGCACCGCCCGGGGAGATCCTGCGGCGCGCGCTGATATCGGTGGCGCCGCTGGTCCCGGAGGCCGCGCTGAGGCCCTTTGCCGCGGGCGCCGAGCCGGCCTGAGCCAGCGAGGGCTCGATCGCCGTCAGGGTTAGCGCCGCGACGCTCACCATGGCCGCTGTCCGGCCAATCGACGAAAACACACCTTTTCGGGCAAACATCGCAATATCCTCCGTGGTAGGCGGCCTCTCGGCCTTTCGTATCCTAACCCCGACTGCGCATGTTGGGTTCCTTGGACGAACCGCAAGCCAATCGAACGATGCCGAAATCGTGACCCGGAATCGGGATGTTCGGCGCTCATGGACCATTCAAGTTTGATGCGCCAGAATACCGTTCGCCGAAGGCACCAGGCGTCACAATCAGAAACGACCGCACGGCATTTTAAAAAGCCGGTCCGGTCCCGGCGTAGTCAGATGCGTGCAATGAAGACCATTATTGTCAGGTGCATGCTGGCCTCGCTATTGGGCCTGATGGCGCTGACGTCTCCTGGTGCGGGAAACGCCCAAGCAGCCGACGACGCCAAGCAACCGGTCGCGATCCAGTTTTCCTTCGACCGTCCGCTCGAAGCGAGCATGGCGCCTTTTGTGGTGGCGCTGGAGCATGGCCTGTTCAGCGCGGAGGGGCTTGCGGTCACGACCAATATCGCCAGCGGATCGCCGGACGCGATCAAGCGCGTCGCCTCCGGCGCAAGCGATCTTGCGATGGTCGACATCAACGAATTGATCCGCTTTCGCGACGCCGCCAATGCGCCGCCGGTGAAGGCGATCTTCGTGCTGTTCAACAAATCGCCCTACGCCTTCGTCGCCCGCAAGAGCCGCGGCATCCGCGCGCTCTCCGACCTCGAAGGCAAGACGGTCGGCGTCGCCGACAGCGATTTCTCGATCCGGATGTGGCCGGCCTTGGCGCGACAGAACGGGATCAAGATCGCGACGGTGAAACTGAACCGGATCAGCGCCGCGGTGCGCGAGCCGATCCTCTCGGCCGGCCAGGTCGACGCGGTCGCGGGCTTTTCCTATCTGGCTGCGGTCAATCTGCGCGACCGCGGCGTGCCGTCGAGCGACCTCGCCGTGCTCCGCTATGCCGATTATGGCTGCGAGGCCTACGGCTTTGCCGTGATCGTCAATCCGGTATTCGCCGTGGCCAAGCCCGAGGCGGTCCGGGGTTTTGTCCGCGCGGTGATCGCCAGCACCAACCTCACCGTCAAGGATCCGGAGCGCGCGGCCGATGAGGTCGTGAGCCGGATGGATGGCGGCGCGCGCGATCTCGAACTGGAACGGCTCTCCACCGTGCTTGCCGACAACATCCTGACCGGCGAGGTCAAACGCAACGGGCTCGGCGGCATCGACCCTGCCCGCCTCGAGCGCTCGATCGACCAGATCGGCGAGGAACATAAGTTCAGGAACCGGCCGCAGGCCACGGATATTTTCGACGATTCCTTCCTGCCTCCGGTCGCCGGCCGCCTGATCAATTGAGCCGCGCGGACTCATGACCACGTAGCCAGATGCGGATAGCTGCCCGCTTGATCAAGGCGAGGTCGCTCATGAGCGGTTGCGGACATTTCGCACTGCCGACAGAATAGTCTTCTAAACAGGACCCGAGAACGGGAAGGCGCAGTGAACCAGAAACAGGACAAACACCTTTCCGCGACGTGCCAATGCGGCAAGGTGAAGTTCGAGGCAGTCGGCCAGCCGATTGTGACCGCCTCCTGCTATTGCACGAGCTGCCAGGAAGCCGGACGTCAATTCGAGCAGCTGGCTTCCGCGCCGCCCGTGCTCGATCCCGACGGTGGAACAGACTATGATCCTCTATCGAAAGGATCGAGTACAATGCGTGATGGGGCCGGAGTATCTTGAAGAGCATCGGCTCAAGCCCGATTCCCCGACCCGACGGGTCGTTGCCACCTGCTGCAATTCGGCAATGTTCCTCGACTTCACCAAAGGACACTGGCTGTCGATGTTCCGCAACCGCTTTCCGACGGGCGCGCCGCCACTTGAAATGCGGGTCATGACAAGAGAGCGGCGCGTCGGCGTCGAGCTTGCCGACGACGTGCCGAACTATAGTGGTCACTCCGGCAAGTTCATGTTGAAGCTGATCGCCGCCTGGATTGCGATGGGTTTCCGCAGGCCTGAAATCACCTTGGGAAAGACGACCGGCGGAAAGCAATAGCGGTTGGTCACGTGCGGCTCTGGGCCAGTTCCCGCTCGTGCAACTGCACCTCGTCGTATCGGGGGAGCAAGAGCGGGGTGGCCAGCATGAGGACGCCGGCGATCGCGATCGCGGTGCGGGGACTGGTGATGCTGGCCAGCAGACCCCACAGGGCGGTCAGGGCCGCGATGGTGGCGTTGCTGGTGACCGACCATGCGGACAGGGTGCGGGCGACTCGGTCCGTCTCGGTCTGGTCGAGCCGATAGCTGGCGAACACCGGGTTGAACACGCCCATGCAGGTGACCAGGCCAAGCTGGACGGCGATGACGAGCACGATCCCGGCAACGCCGGGGCCGAATGAAGGCCAGCCCGAGCGACCAGCACGCGCGCAGTGCGCCGGCAGCGAACATGACCTTGTGCTGCCCGAACCGCGCGACGAGTGGGCGCGCCAGTCGTGAGCCGATGAGGCCGCCGACGCAGGGTACTCCGAAGGCGAGGCCGTACTGCCACGGTGCGAACCCGAGGCGGCCGAGCATGAGGACGGCGACCAGCGGCGAGGTCGCCATGATCAGGCCGTTGACCAGGATCGTGTTGAAGAACAGCGGGCGCAATGCCGGGTGGGTCAGGATGTACCGCCACCCTTCGAGCAGGTCGCCGGCTCGCAGCCGCGGTGCATCGGCTCGCGCAGGGCGCGGCTCTCCGCCGCCGATCGCGCCGATCCCGAGTCGCCGAGAGCAGGTAGCTGACGCGCATCGGCCACCACGGTCGTCACCGGGCCGAACAGCCCGATCGCGACCCCGCCGAGCGGCGGTCCGAGCGCGATGGCGGTCCAGGTCGTGGACTCGAACCGCCCGTTGGCGACGAGCAGGTCCTCCGGCCGCACCAGCGCCTTCAGGCATGCGCCGCTCGCCGCCTTGAAGGCGATGTCGGCGGCGGCGACGATGACCGACACGATCAGGAGCTGGGCGAAGCTGAGCCAGCCGAGCGCGAACGCGGCGGGGATGCTCATCACCGCCGCGAACCGAATCAGGTCCATCGCGACCATCACCGGCCGCTTGCGGCGGAATTCCACCCACGGGCCGAGCGGCACCGCTACCGCCGCCCCCACCGCCAGTCCCGGCCGCTGCCAGCACCGACACCTCGGTCGGCCCGGCGTGCAGCACGAGGATCGCGATCAAGGCGAACGCGTCGAACGCGAGCCACGTGCCGAACGTGCTGACCGCATACGCCGCCCAAAGCCATCCGAATTGCCGCCGCAGCGATCGCATCGCCACCATGCCCAGCACACCCCTCGCCGTCTCGCCCGAGCATGCGAATCAAAACAACCGCTCCGCATCAAGCTACATTGATGCGTCGTGGAATGAAGGTCGGTCGGCGTGTATTTCGCGAGCAGGGGACCGCCGGTTCACCCGATCGCGCGGCTCAAATTATTGACTAGGCGCTGTATCTCGGCTGCGATCCCTGATTACAATAGGCCTTGTTTTCGCAAGCGCCGGCATCTCAACGCATGTCCATGCTCCGCCTCTATACCCGCGTTCTCGAACTGCTCGGCAAGGAGGCGCGGCTGGGCTGGATTCTGGCCGGCGCCAATTTGCTCTTGGCCGGCGCACAGTTCGCCGAGCCGGTACTGTTCGGCCGCATCGTCGATGTGCTCTCTGGCAAGCCCTCGACCGGCATGTTCGCCTCATCATCGCCCTGGCCGCTGTTGCTCGCCTGGGTCGCATTCGGCCTGTTCACCATCGGATGCAGCGCGGCGGTGGCGCTGCATGCCGACAAGCTGGCGCACCGCCAGCGCCAGGCGGTGCTGACGAGCTATTTCGAGCACATCATGCAACTGCCGATAACTTTCCACACCGGCACCCATTCCGGCCGGCTGATGAAGGTGATGCTGAACGGCACCGACTCGCTGTGGCGGCTGTGGCTCGGATTCTTCCGCGAGCATTTTGCCGCGATCATGTCGGTGGTGGTGCTGCTGCCGCTATCGCTCTACATCAACTGGCGGCTTGCGATCATGTTGTTCCTGCTCTGCGTGGTGTTCACGGTGCTGACGACGCTCGTGGTGCGCAAGACCTATGTCATGCAGAGCGAAGTCGAGGAGCATTATAGCGATCTCTCGGCGCGCGCTTCCGACGCGCTCGGCAACGTCGCACTGGTGCAAAGCTTTGTGCGGATCGACGCCGAGGTGCAGGGCTTGCGCTTCGTCGCCGACAAACTCTTGGCGGTGCAGATGCCGGTGCTGTCATGGTGGGCGCTGGTCACCGTCATCACCCGCGCCTCCACCACCATCACCGTGCTTGCGATCTTCACCATCGGCATCGCGCTGCACCAGCAGGGCCTCACTTCGGTGGGCGACATCGTGATGTTCGTGGCTTTTGCCACCATGCTGATCCAGAAGCTCGAACAGGTCGTCTCTTTCATCAACAGCGTGTTCATGGAAGCGCCGCGGCTGAAGGAATTCTTCCACGTGCTGGATGCGGTGCCTGCGGTCCGCGACCGCCCCGACGCGATCGACACCGGGCGGCTTTCCGGCCTAGTCGAATTCAACGACGTCACGTTCTCCTATGACGGCAAGCGCCCCGCGGTTGAAGACCTCTCCTTTACCGCGCTGCCCGGCCAGACCATCGCGCTGGTCGGGCCGACCGGCGCCGGCAAATCGACCGCGATCGCGCTCTTGCATCGCGCGTTCGATCCGCAATCCGGCTTCATCAAGATCGACGGCATGGATGTGCGCGGGCTGAAGCTGACGGCGCTGCGGCGAAATATCGGCGTGGTGTTTCAGGAAGCGCTGTTGTTCAACCGCTCGATCGCGAGCAATCTGCGTGTCGGCAAGCCCGACGCGACCGATGAGGAATTGCGGATCGCAGCCGCGCGCGCGCAGGCGCTGGAATTCATCGAGCGCAGCGAGAATAAATTCGAGACCCAGGCCGGCGAGCGCGGGCGGATGCTGTCCGGCGGCGAACGCCAGCGGCTGTCGATCGCACGCGCGCTGCTCAAGGATCCGCCGATCCTGATTCTCGACGAGGCGACCAGCGCGCTCGACGCGGTCACCGAGGCCAAGGTCAATGCGGCGCTGGACGAGGTGATGAAAGGGCGCACCACTTTCGTGATCGCCCACCGCCTCTCGACCATCCGCAACGCCACGCGCATCCTGGTGTTCGACAACGGCCGCGTGATCGAAAGCGGAACTTTCGATGAACTGGTCGCGAAAGGCGGCCGGTTTGCGGAACTCGCGCGCGTCCAATTCATGGTGCAGGCGAGCGCGCAAGCGCCTGCTTTCCGAAGTTCGCAGGCGCCCGCAACACCGTGAGGCGAACTTCGGAAAGTAATAGGCGCTTGCAAATTTTCAATTCGGGAGCCGCCGATTTGAAGTTCCTGACAGTGCTTGACGCGGGCGGCGCAGGAACTTCAAATCGGCGGCTCCAGCAGGCCTGCAACGGCCGCAAAATGCGAACGCCGATGTCAAGATTTAGTGTCGCCGAAATTCAGCCCATTTCGCCCAGTGTGGTGTTTGCGAATTAATCGTGGCAAACCTCTGTTCCAGACCGGCAAGCCGGTATAGGTTTGCAGCCGCCGTGAACGACGGCGCCGGACACGCTTGAAACCCGAACTTCAGATATCAGGACCTCCTTATATTCAAGGCGGGTCTCAAAGGACCGGAATCGGATTGTGCATCACCCTCGTCTGTTGCTTCGCAAGTCACAGCTGAACTGGATCGTTGTCGTTGCCGCGCTTGCGTGTGTGATGCCGCGCGCCGCGCAGGCGGAAGCGCGACTGGTGATCGAAGCCGACAGCGGCAAGGTGCTGGAGGCCGAGAACGCGACGGTGCCGTGGTATCCCGCCTCCGTCACCAAGCTGATGACGGCCTATGTGACGCTCAAGGCGGTCAAGGACGGCAAGATCACGCTCGATACGCTGTTCACGGTATCGCCGGTCGCCGCGTCGCAATCGCCGTCGAAGATGGGTTTTCGGCCCGGCACCCAGGTCACCGCCGACAACGCGCTCAAGATGATGCTGGTGAAGTCGGCCAACGACATGGCCGTGGTGCTCGCAGAAGGCGTCGGCGGTTCAATCGACGGTTTTTCCGCCCAGATGAATCAGGCCGCGCAAAAACTCGGCATGACACAGACGAGCTACGTCAATCCGAACGGCCTGCCGGCCGACGGCCAGATCACCTCGGCGCGCGATCTTGCGATCCTCGCGCGCGCCATCATCAAGGATTTGCCGGAATACGAATATTTCGTCCACATCCCCTCGATCCGGTTCGGACGCAAGATCACGCAGAATTTCAACCGCCTGATCGGTCGCTATCCCGGCGCTGACGGCTTCAAGACCGGTTTCATCTGCGCCTCCGGCTACAATCTGGTGGCCTCCGCCACCCGCGACGGAAGACGCCTGATCGCGGTGGTGCTCGGCGCCTCCTCCGGCACCATGCGCGCGGTACGGGCAGCCCAGCTACTGGATCGCGGCTTCGCCAATAACGGGTTAGCGTGGCTGAGGCCGTCGCTCGGCACCGTCAACAATCTGGTGCCGATCGACGCTTCGCCGCCGAACCTGCGCGACGAGACCTGCGGCGGCAAGCACCACAAGCCAGCCAGCGATGAGGACGATGCAGGCATCGTTGCCAACAACGCCGGGTCGTCCTCTACCGGCGAGACCGGGGTGACCTTCTTCGCCGCCGGCCTGCAACCTCCCCTGCCAAAGCCGTCGGAATGGCTGGCCGCCTCGCCCGAGCCGTCCGAGCCGATCCCGGTCTATACCGGTCCGACCAAGAGCGGCGCTGCATTGATCGCCGCGGTCGCCAGCGACGCCGACCAGCAGACCACCAGGCGCGGCAAGAGGTCGCGTGTCGCAGCGAAAAAGCAGGCTACCGCGGCTGACGCCAAGTCGGACGGCAAAACCGACGCCAAGCCTCCGGTCAGGCACGCCAGCGCCAAGCCGGACTCCGCAAAGCCCGCGCCTGCGGCATCTGCGGGCGATGCGAAGCCGGCCAAGCCCAAGACCGCGGCAAAGCCTGCCAAGCCCAAGTCCACCAGCGGCGATACCAAACCGGCTGGTTAACGCCGCTAATCCCGCTTATTTGAACGGCTTCCGGCCGGCCGGCCGTCGCTGAAAAGGCTATCGTTCCCGGCCGCTTGCCATCGCGGCTTGCTGGCTCAATACTGCCCCAAACAAACGTCCCGGCCTAATCAACGGGGCAAATTGACGGAGGGGAAATATCATGGAGCGGATCTGGCTCAAGCAATATCCACCCGGCGTGCCCGCCGATATCGACGTCACCCAATACTCGTCGCTGGTCGAGCTATTCGAAGAAAGCTTTGCGAAATTTGCCGACCGCAAGGCTTTCATCTGCATGGACAAGTCGATTAGCTACCGCGACCTCGACGAGATGTCGACCGCGCTCGGCGCCTATTTGCAGAGCAAGGGCCTCAAGAAGGGCGCCCGCGTCGCGCTGATGATGCCGAACGTCCTGCAATATCCGATTGCGACCGCCGCCGTGCTGCGCGCCGGCTATGCGGTCGTCAACGTCAATCCGCTCTACACCCCGCGCGAGCTCGAGCATCAGCTGAAGGATTCCGGGGCTGAGGCGGTCGTGGTGCTCGAAAATTTCGCGACCACCGTCGAGAAGGTGATCGCCAACACCGCGGTCAAGCACGTCATCGTCGGCAGCATGGGCGATTTGCTCGGCTTCAAGGGCGTGATCGTCAATCTGGTGGTGCGGCGGGTGAAGAAGATGGTGCCGTCCTATTCGATACCGGGCGCCATCGGCTTCAACGACGCGCTCGCGGCCGGTCGCAGCCTGAAGCTCGACAAGCCGAAGCTCACCCTCGATGATGTCGCCTTCCTGCAATATACCGGCGGCACCACCGGCGTCTCCAAGGGCGCGACGCTGCTTCATCGCAACATCGTCGCCAACGTGCTGCAGAACGACGCCTGGCTGCAGCCCGCGATGACGCTGCCGCCGCATGTCGATCAGCTGTTCATCGTCTGCGCGCTGCCGCTCTATCACATCTTTGCGCTGACGGCGTGCTACCTGCTGGCGGTGCGCGCCGGCGGGGTCAATCTTCTGATCCCCAATCCGCGCGACATGGCAGGCTTCGTCAAGGAGCTGTCGAAATACCAGGTCAACAGCTTCCCGGCGGTCAATACGCTCTATAATGGGCTGTTGCATACGCCCGGCTTCGACAAGGTCGATTTCTCAAAACTCAAGATTTCGAACGGCGGCGGCATGGCGACGCAGAAATCGGTCGCCGAGAACTGGCTGAAGGTCACCGGCTGCGCGCTGTCGGAAGGCTATGGCCTGTCGGAGACCTCGCCAACCCTGACCTGCAACCCGGCAACCACCGCCGAGTTCTCCGGCACCATCGGCCTTCCCGTTCCCTCGACCTACCTCTCGATCCGCGACGATGACGGCAACGAGTTGCCGCTCGGCGAGGCCGGCGAAATCTGCGCCAAGGGTCCGCAGGTGATGGCGGGTTACTGGAACAGGCCCGAAGAAACGGCGAAGGTCATGACCGCGGACGGCTATTTCCGCACCGGCGACATCGGCGTGATGGACGAGAGGGGATACACCAAGATCGTCGACCGCAAGAAGGACATGATCCTGGTGTCGGGCTTCAACGTCTATCCGAACGAGATCGAGGAAGTGATCGCGAGCCATCCCGGCGTACTGGAATGCGCGGTGATCGGCGTCCCCGACCCGCGCTCGGGCGAAGCGGTCAAGGCCTTCATCGTGAAGAAGGACCCCAACGTCACCGCCGAGGACGTGATCAAGTACTGCGCCACGCAGCTTACCGCCTACAAGGTGCCGAAACAGATCGAGTTCAGGACCTCGCTGCCGAAGACCAATGTCGGCAAGATCCTGCGCCGCGAATTGCGCGACGAGAAGAAGGCGGCGGCCTAAACAGACCGGCGCGAACGAGAGATGGACGAGGCCCATAACGTCACGCCGGCGGATGTTCTCGCGTTCTGGCGTGAAGCCGGGCCTGACCGATGGTTCGCTGGAGATAGCGCCTTTGATGCTGAGGTTCGCCGGCGCTTCTTCGATCTATGGCGGGCGGCGGCCGACGGCCGCCTTGCTTCGTGGGAGGCCAGCGACGACGGCACGCTGGCGCTGGTCATTGTGCTGGATCAGTTTCCGCGCAACATGTTTCGCGGGGACCCCCGCGCTTACGCTACCGATGCACCGGCGCGAGACCTCGCCACTCGCGCCATCGAGGGCGGCGTCGAGCTTCGCATCGACCCCCTGTTACGCGAATTCGTGTATATGCCATTGATGCATTCGGAGAATTTGTCCGATCAGGAACGCTGCGTCGAGCTGTTCCGCAACGCGGGCGCGACCGAGAACCTGAAATACGCCGAGCATCATGCCGATATCATCCGTCGGTTCGGGCGATTCCCGCACCGCAATCCCATTCTCGGGCGCGCAACGACGGCGGACGAGCAGGCTTTTCTCGACAGTGACAGGGGCGTCGATTGATGACAGAACAGTGAACGCGCGGGGCCATTGCCGTTTTGGCCCCGCTGAATATTGTGCCTGCCACCCGCCCGGTTTAAGGATTCCCCGCTCATTCATGGAGAATTGACGATGACGATCAAAGTTGGCGACAAGCTGCCGGAAGCAAAGTTTCGCGTGATGACGGCGGAAGGCCCGCAGGTCAAGACCACCGACGACATCTTCAAGGGCAAGAAGGTTGCGCTGTTCGCGGTGCCCGGCGCCTATACCGGCACCTGCCACAAGATGCATCTGCCGAGCATTTTCCTCAACGCCTATGCCATCAAGGGCAAGGGCGTGAACACGATCGCCATCGTCTCGGTCAACGACGCCTTCGTCATGAACGCCTGGAAGCGCGACACCGACCAGCGCGACGAGGCCACTTTCCTCGCCGACGGCAATGCCGAATTCACCAAGGCGATCGGCATGGAGCTCGACGCCTCCGGCAACGGCCTCGGCATCCGCTCCAAGCGCTATTCCATGCTGGTGGAAGACGGCGTGGTGAAGAAGCTCAACCTCGAGCCGGCGCCCGGCAAGGTCGAGGTTTCCGGCGGCGACACGCTGCTCGGGCAGTTGTGAGCTGAGCGACGCCCGCTCCCTGATGCTGTCTTCGCCCGCGAAAGCGGGCGATCCAGTATTCCAGAACAGTTGAAAATAAGCCGGTAGGCTGCGGCGTACTGGATCGCCCGGTCAAGCCGGGCGATGACGCCGGTGTGCGGGCGATGACGGTGCTACGCTTTCAGCCGTGCCATTGCGACGCCCTCGCGAGCCAGCTGATCGGCGCGCTCGTTCTCGGCGTGGCCGGCGTGGCCCTTGATCCAGTGCCAGCGCACCTGATGCGGCTTCAAGGCCGCATCGAGGCGCTGCCACAGCTCGGCATTCTTGACCGGCTTCTTGTCGGCGGTGCGCCAGCCGTTTTTCTTCCAGCCATGGATCCAGCCGGTGATGCCCTGGCGGACATACTGGCTGTCGGTGGTGAGATCGACCACGCAGGGTTTCTTCAACGCCTCCAGCGCCGAGATCGCCGCCATCAGCTCCATGCGGTTGTTGGTGGTATGCGGCTCGCCGCCCTTCAGCTCTTTTTCGGTGTCGCCGAATTGGAGGATCGCGCCCCAGCCGCCGGGCCCGGGATTTCCCGAGCAGGCGCCGTCGGTGAAGATGGTCACATGCGGCCGTTCGCTCACGCGATGCATCCGTCATGGGTGAGCCCGTAATCGCGCACGCTCTTGACGCCCTGCTGGAAGCGCAGCTTGCGGACATATTCCAGCGGGTCCTTTGGCTTCACCAGCGCGCCCGGCGGCACGTTGAGGAAATCGACCAGCCGCGTCAAAAGGAAACGCAAGGACGCGCCGCGCGCCAACAGCGGCAGCGCGTCCTGCTCGACGTCAGAAAGCTTGCGCTCGCGGCCATAGGCGTTGAGCAGCGCGCGCGCCTTGGTGACGTTGAAGGAATGATCCGGCTCGAAACACCAGGCATTGAGGCAGATCGCGACGTCATAGGCGAGGATATCGTTGCAGGAGAACGGGAAGTCGATCAGGCCCGAAAGCTTGTCGCCAAGGAAAAAGACGTTGTCGGGAAACAAATCGGCATGGATGACGCCGACCGGCAAATCCGAAGGCCAGTGCGCTTCGAGATGCTCAAGTTCCCGCGCGATGAAATCGTGCAAGCCCGCCTGCACGCTGTCGGCGCGCGCCGCCGAGAGTTCGAACAGCGGACGCCAGCCGGAAACCGACAACGGGTTTTTCCGGACGAGCGGAAAATCCCTCCCCGCAAGATGCATCCCGGCGAGCGCGTCGCCAACGCCTGCGCAATGCGCGGCGTTCGGCCGCCGTGGCCACATCCCCTCGAGGAAATTGATGATCGCCGCCGGCCGCCCCGCGAGCGTCGAATAGACTTCGCCCTTGCGGTTCTTGGCCGGCTGCGGGCAACGCACCCCGCGCTCGGCCAGATACGCCATCAGCGACAGGAAGTAGGGCAGATCGCCATCCGCCACGCGCTTTTCATAGAGTGTCAGGATGAACGCGCCCTGGCTGGTATGCATCAGGAAGTTGGAATTCTCGACGCCCTCGGCGATGCCCTTGTAGGAGAGCAATTCGCCGATGTCGTAACCTTTGAGGAATTCCGTAAGCTCTTCGGCGGCGACGTCGGTATAAACCGCCATGGGGGTTCAGGCCGCGTCGGGACGCAGCGAACGCGGCAGCGGGAAGAACTCGTTCTCCTCCGCGGCCGACACCGTCTCCACGTGCAACTCGTAACGCTCGGCGAACGCGCCCATGATCTCCTCGACGATCACTTCCGGCGCCGAGGCGCCCGCCGTGATGCCGAGGCTCCTGATGCCCTCGAACCGCTTCCAGTCGATATCGGCGGCACGTTGAGCCAGGACAGCAATACGGCAACCCTCGCGCTCGGCGACCTCACGCAGGCGCTGCGAGTTCGACGAGTTCGGCGCGCCGACCACGATCAGCGCGTCGACCACTGGCGCCACCTTCTTTACCGCGAGCTGGCGGTTGGTGGTGGCGTAGCAGATGTCTTCCTTGTGCGGGCCGGAGATGTTCGGAAACCGCTCCTTCAGCATCGCGACGATCTCGGCGGTGTCGTCGATCGACAGTGTGGTCTGGGTCACAAAGGCGAGGTTGTTTGGATCCTTTGGCGCAAAGGTCTTGGCATCCTCGGCGGTCTCGATCAGCGTCACTGCCCCTTGCGGCAACTGCCCGAGCGTGCCCACCACTTCGGGGTGGTGGGAATGCCCGATCAGGAGGATTTCTCTGCCGCGCTTGAAATGGATCGCGGCCTCCCGGTGCACCTTGGTGACCAGCGGGCAGGTCGCGTCCAGCGAAAAGAAATTGCGTGTCTTGGCCTCGGCCGGGACCGATTTGGGAACCCCGTGGGCGGAGAACACCACCGGCGCGTCGGTGTTGTCGGGGATTTCGGCCAGTTCCTCGACGAAAATCGCGCCCTTGGTCTTCAGGCTGTCGACGACGTAGCGGTTATGGACGATCTCGTGGCGGACATAGACTGGCGCGCCGTAGATGGTGAGCGCCCGCTCCACGGTGTCGATCGCCCGCACCACGCCCGCACAAAAGCCCCGCGGTGAGCAAAGCACGAGTTTCAGGTCTGGTTTGGCTGCCATGGGATGAGATCTCGGGACCGAATCACCCCTCACCGGCGGGCCAGGGAACGGTCAGTTCGGGGTACGAATTGGGACTGCTTTCGGGCCCTGTCAAGCCACTTTTCCAGGCCATTGCGCCACAGGCCCCGGACGGCTTATATAGGAGGCAATCCCGTCATCGCCGATGACCAAAGACTTCGCCTCCAAAAAGAGGTGGGCGAAGCACAAACGAGATTTGCCAGGAGAACTGCCATGAGCAATGCACCGCTGATGCCGAAGGCAACTGCCGTGTGGCTGGTCGACAATACCGCGCTAACCTTCGATCAGGTGGCCGATTTCACCAAGATGCACCCGCTGGAGGTGCGCGCCATCGCCGACGGCGACGCTGCCCAGGGCATCAAGGGCATGGACCCGATTTCGACCGGGCAGTTGAGCCGCGACGAGATCGAAAAGGGCGAAAAGGACCCGAACTATCGCTTAAGGCTCGGCGAGAGCAAGGTGACGCTGCCGCCGGCGGCCAAGAAGAAGGGCCCGCGCTACACCCCGGTATCACGCCGTCACGAGCGGCCGAGCGCGATCCTGTGGCTGGTGCGCAACCACCCGGAATTGAAGGACGCGCAGATCATGCGGCTTGTCGGCACCACCAAGACCACCATTGCGAGCGTGCGCGACCGCACCCACTGGAATGCCTCGACGTTAACGCCGATGGACCCGGTGACGCTCGGCCTGTGCTCGCAGATCGAGCTCGATTTCGAAGTGCAACGCGCCGCCAAGGAGAAGCCGACCGAAACCGCCTACGGCGGCGCCACGCTGCTGCCGGCGTCCGAAACCACGCGCAAGGAACCGGAATTCGAGCCGACCGAGAAGCAACGCGAAGATCTCAATGTCGACGCCGTGTTCGCCAAGCTGAAGACCATCGGCGGCAAGAAGCCGGACCAGGAGTAGGACGGGCGCGCGCTTTCGCGCGCCTCCCACCACGTAGTTGCCCGGAGATTACTTTCCGCCGCGCGGCGCGCAAAATCGCGTCTCAACCGGGACGGGTGCTGCGATGGCTGGATTCTTCATTCTGTTGGCGTTGCTGCTTGGCGGAGCCGCGTTCCTGTTCAAGGAGGGCGGCGACGAAATTTCCGCCGGCGGCTGGGCCAGCGACGTCTGCACGACGTCAAAATTGTTTTGCCAGCACCCCGAATATCTCGCCTATGCTGGCGGCATATTGCTGGTGCTCGCGGTCAGCTTCAAGCTCGGCAGCATCGGGAAATGACACGGGCGCGGTCCTCTCCTTCCCCTCTCCCCTTGTGGGAGAGGGTGCCTGAGCAAAGCGAAGGCGGGTGAGGGGTATCTCTCCGCGGATGCAGACCCCTCATCCGGCGCGGACTTTGTCCGCGCCACCTTCTCCCACAAGGGGAGAAGGAAGAAGAGATCGCGCGTTCCCTCATCTAACCCAACTCGATCTCATCGTCGATTTCATGCGAGAGGCTGATGCCGCCGATGGTCAGGACCATCTTGGCCGGCAGCTTTTCATGTCCTTTGAGACGGCCGGCCGCGAGCGCGTCGCGCACCGCTTTCTCGATCTCGCGTTGCGAGGTGATGCCGACCTTCTTCAGGAATTTGCGCAGGCTGGCGTTGAAGACGTCTTCGTTCATGATAACCCCCATGCTTCTTACGGATGGTCCGGATGGTTCAGCATGTATTCGCCGAGGTCGCGCTGGCGGCGGTCGGTCGCGCGGTTGGCGTTGTTGCGGTGCAACGTCGCGATCCTTGCGGCAGGCGACATATTCCGGCGAGCCGGGCGCAACATTATTGGCGCGGCAGAACGTATCGTCGTCTTCGCTGAGCGTATTGTCCACGACGCGGTTGTCCCCGCTCGAGGCAACCGGCGAGCAGCGGGGCGGCGAGCAAGAGCGGAATGAGAAAAATGGCAGGCGTGGGCCGCATGGACCTGTTCCATAGTTGGTCTGGTTTGCGCGGGGATGACCCGGCAATCCATCGAAATAAAGGCAACCCGGTCACGACGCTGGAACTCACACCCTGCCCTTCAGCGCCTCGCCGATCTCGTCCAGCACCTTGGGATCCTCGATGGTGGCGGGCATCGTCCAAGGCTCGCCGTCGGCGATCTTCTTGATGGTGCCGCGCAGGATCTTGCCCGAGCGCGTCTTCGGCAGCCGCGCCACCGTGATCGCGAGCTTGAACGCCGCGACCGGGCCGAGCTTTTCGCGCACCAGCGCCACGATCTCCTTTTCGATCTCGGCATGGCTTCGCGTGACGCCGGCCTTCAGCACCAGGAAGCCGCAGGGCACCTCGCCCTTGATCGCGTCCTTGATGCCGAGCACCGCGCATTCGGCGACGTCGGGATGCGAAGCGAGAATCTCCTCCATGCCGCCGGTGGAGAGCCGGTGGCCGGCGACGTTGATGATGTCGTCGGTGCGGCCCATCACATAGACATAGCCGTCCTCGTCCTTGTAGCCGGCGTCGGAGGTTTTGTAGTAGCCGGGAAATTCGTTGAAGTAGGCTTCCCTGCAGCGCTCGTCCTGCTGCCACAGCGTCGGCAGGCAGGCCGGCGGCATCGGCAGCTTGATCACGATCGAGCCCATGGTGCCCGCAGGCAAGGGCTTTGCGGCCTCATCGACCACGTCGACCTGATAGCCCGGCATCGGCACCGTCGGCGAGCCGTGCTTGACCGGCAGCATGCCGAGCCCCACCGGATTGCCGGCGATGCACCAGCCGGTTTCGGTCTGCCACCAGTGATCGATCACCGGCACCTTCAATTGCTGCTCCGCCCATTCCACCGTCGGCGGATCGGCGCGCTCGCCGGCGAGAAACAGCGTGCGGAATTTCGACAGATCATATTGCCGGATGAATTTGCCGTCCGGGTCTTCCTTCTTGATGGCGCGGAACGCGGTCGGCGCGGTGAAGAAGCGCCACCGCCTTGTGTTCCGAGATCACCCGCCAGAACGCGCCGGCGTCCGGCGTGCCGACCGGCTTGCCCTCATACATGATCGAGGTCGCGCCATGAAACAGCGGCCCGTAGACGATGTAGCTGTGGCCGACCACCCAGCCGATGTCGGAGCCGCACCACCAGACTTCGCCGGGCTTGACGCCGTAGAGATTGAACATCGACCATTTCAGCGCGACCAGATGCCCGCCATTGTCGCGCACCACGCCCTTGGGAATGCCGGTCGTGCCCGAGGTGTAGAGGATATAGAGCGGATCGGTCGCCAGCACCGGCACGCAAGGCGCGGACTTTTTCGCGGCATCGGCGCTTGGCGCGCAGGTTCGGCCCAATCGTGATCGCGCCCCGCGATCAGTTCGCAGCGCTGCTGCGGCCGCTGCAGGATGATGCAGGCCTGCGGCTTGACGCTGGAAAGCTTGATCGCCTCGTCGAGCAGCGGCTTGTACTGCACGATGCGGCCGGGCTCGAGCCCGCAGCTCGCCGAGAAGATCAGCTTCGGCTTGGCATCCTCGATCCGGGTCGCCAGTTCCTTGGCCGCAAAGCCGCCGAACACCACCGAGTGCACCGCGCCGATCCGCGCGCAGGCCAGCATCGCGACCACGGCTTCCGGCACCATCGGCATATAGAGGATGACGCGGTCGCCCTTGGCGACGCCGAAATCCTGCATGACGGCGGCGAGCGTCTTCACCTCGTGCAGCATCTGCGCATAGGTGAATTTGGTGACGCTGCCGGTCAGCGGCGAATCGTGGATCAGCGCCACCTGATCGGCGCGTCCGCCCGCGACATGGCGGTCGAGCGCGTTGTAGCAGGTGTTGACCACGGCGCCGGCGAACCAGCGGCCGTAGAGCGCCCATGGAGGGATCGAAGATCTTCTTCGCCGGCTCGATCCAGTCGATCTCGCGCCGCCGCCTCGCCCCAAAAGCCCTCGGGATCCCGCAGCGAGCGGGCATGGACCTCGTGATAGCGGCTGTTGTCCTGGATGTTCATGGCGTCTCTCCCGGCGAACAACCCGTCTTCGTCACGGCCTGGGCTATTTTCGAGCCATTGTCACGGGAAGCGGCGCCAGATCAAGCCGGAAACAGCCGCCCAGCGGCTAATGCGGTGCAATCGCCAGCAGATGGTCGAGCCGCTCGCGCATCGCCTTTTGCAGATCGTAGTCCGGCCGGCCGAACGCGGCGTTGCGGTGGGCGATGAAATCGTCCTGCTCGCGCTGCAAGGCGCGCGCCGGCGCGCGGGTTGTCGGCGGCGGCATCGCGGACCACCTTGATATTCGCGGCATTGATCTCGCGGTCGAGATTGGCGAGTTCGGGATTGGCGCAGATCGCCTTTTCCACCGCGCGCCTGGCGGTCGCGCAATTGAAGCTCGGCTTGTCGTCGACCGCCATCAGCGCGCCGAGCCGCTCCAGTTCCCGCGCCAGCGACTTGTAATTGGCTTTTGCGGCCGGATGATCGGGCTTGAGCTTGATCGCCGCGCCGAAATCGGCCAGCGCGCTGGGCCGGTCGCCCTTCCTGCGCCACAGCTCGCCGCGGGCGTTGAAGATATCGGCCGAGGTCGGATCGAGCCGCAGCACCGTGTCGTAATCGCCGATGGCGCGGTCGATCTGATCCTTGCGGGTGAAGGCGCCGCCGCGCGCGATCAGCGCCTTGATGCGGTCGGCGCTGAACCGTCTTTTCGTTGTCGATCAAGACGCCGCACTCCGCGACGATCTTGTCGTCGTCGTTGGCCGCCGCCGCAGCCACGCAAGGCGCGGGATCGACCAGCGGCTCTTTCGCAGGCTCGGCGCCGGTCGCGCAGCGCGATCCGGGGCAGCGAGCACAACAGGCCCACGACCACGGCAGGAGTCCGGATTCTTAACAGCATTTTTGGACCAACTCGCATCGGAATTCCGGCAAAGACGTGCTTCAAATTGCAACGGCCACGATCTGCCACGAGGACGGCGGCAGCTTTGCGGCAAGTATAACGGCGATCATACACGCGATCATGCACTCGATAATACAATTGGATTTTGATGCTAGATTACCGATCGGTATGACCTCCATTGCGCGCGCCTGGGATCTTTAGGACTTGACGACATTCGAATGGATCATCGCGTTGCTGCTGGGTGCGGTCGCGCTGTCGGCGCTGGCCCGGCGGATCAAGGTGCCCTACCCGACCTTTCTTGCGGTCGGCGGCGTCCTGCTGGCGTTCGTGCCCTCAGGACCGTCCTGGACGCTGGAGCCCGCTCTGGCGCTGGCGCTGTTCGTCGCACCGGTGCTGCTCGATGCCGCCTATGACACCTCGCTGCGCGACCTCCGCGACAATTGGGTGCCGGTCTCGACGCTGGTGTTCGTCGCGGTCGGGATCACCACCGCTGCTGTCGCCATGCTGGTGCATTGGCTGGTCCCGGACATGCCGTGGACGGCCGCGATCGCGCTTGGCGCCATCGTGGCGCCGCCCGATGCTGCGGCGGCGACCGCCATCCTGCGCCAGGTCAAGCTGCCCTACCGGATCCTCAAAATCCTCGAAGGCGAAAGCCTGCTCAACGACGCCAGCGCGCTGCTGATCTATCGCGTTGCGGTCGGCGCCGCCGCGGTGGAGCATTTCGAAATGGAGCGAGTTCGCGCCCTCCGTCGTGCTGGCGTTGGCGGGCAGCCTTCTGGCCGGCTATCTCTTTGCGAAGGCCTGGCTGCTGCTGTCACGGCGCGTGCAGGAGGCGCCGAGCGCCATCATCCTGCAATTCTCGGGCGCGTTTACGGTGTGGATCGTCGCCGAGCGCATCGGCCTTTCCGGAATCCTGACCATCGTCGCCTATGGCATCACGATCGCGCAGACCGCCCCGGCGCGGACCCCGGCACGGCTGCGGGTGCCGGCCTATGCGGTGTGGGAGACCGCGGTCTTCATCCTCAATGTGCTGGCGTTCATGCTGATCGGCATGCAGTTGCGGCCGATCTGGACCCGGCTCGACGATCTGGTGCGCACCGAGTACGTCGCGATAGCGGCTTACGTGCTGGCCGCCGTCATCCTCACCCGCGTCGTCTGGGTCATGAGCTATGGCGTCATGCTGCGGACGCTGGTCGCCCAGGGGCTCCTTCATCCGCGGAATCAGGCGGTGCCCACCGTCAAGGCGGCCTCGTGGTGGCGTGGTGCGGCATGCGCGGCATCGTCACGCTCGCGGCGGCGTTTGCGCTGCCGGAAAGCTTTCCCCTATCGCGATCTGATCCTGCTGACGGCTTTCTCCGTCGTGCTGGGCTCGCTCGTCATTCAGGGCCTGACGTTGCGCCCGCTGATCGTGGCGCTGCAGCTGAAGCAGGACGATCCGGTCGCCGTCGAAGTGGCCCGCGCCCGCGCCATCGCCTTTCGTGCGGCGCTCGACGAGATCGAGGGCGATCCGTCGGAGGAAGCCGAAATCCTGCGGCTCGAATATCGAGCGCATGCTGATGCTCGCCGAAAGCGATCCAGATGGCGGCATCCCAACCGGCGAGCTTCCGGCCGATCCGCTGCGCCGGCGCGCGATCGACGCGGCCCGCCGCTCGATCCTCACCTTGCGCCGCTCGGAAGAAATCGGCGACGACGCCTTCCATCAGCTCGAGGAAGAACTCGACCGCGCGGAATTAAGTGCGCAGGCGTGAGCTGCGTCACTAAGCGCCTGCCTTGCAGGTGATGCCGCCATCGACCACGAGTTCGATGCCGGTGATGTATTTCGATTCATCCGACGCCAGAAACAGCGCCGCGTTGGCGACATCCCAGGCTTCGCCCATGTGGCCCATCGGCACCTGCGCGTCGCGCGCGCGCCACATCGCCTCGACATCGCCCTTGGCATAGCTCGCCGCAAGTCCGGCGGAGTGTTCGACCATCGGCGTCTTCATCAGGCCCGGCAGGATCGCGTTCACCCGCACATGTCTGGCTGCAAATTCGACCGCGGTGGTGCGCGTCATCTGGTTCATCGCCGCCTTGGTGGTGGCGTAGGAGACATAGGAGAGGCCGAGATGGCGGATCGAGGCGATCGAGGAGATATTGATGATCGAGCCGCCGCCTTGGCGCACCATCACCGGGATGACGTGCTTCATGGCGAGATACGCGCTCTTGAGGTTGACGGCGAAGACGTGGTCCCAGCTCGCTTCCGTCACATCGACGACGCTGCCCATCTCGGCGATGCCGACATTGTTGTCGAGCACGTCGATGCGGCCATAGGCCTTGAGACAGGCGGCCACCATCGCCTCGACATCCTTCGCGCGCGAGACGTCCGCGGTGAAGGCGCTCGCTTTGCCGCCTTCGCCTGTGATGATCTTCACGGTCTCTTCGGCGGCGGCCGCCGTTGCGATCGACGCAAAACACCTGCGCGCCTTCGCGCGCAAAGGTCACCGCGGTCGCCTTGCCGTTGCCCCAGCCCGGCCCGATCGAACCGGCGCCGACCACCATCGCGATTTTTCCCTTGAGCCGATCCATCGATTTCTCCCTAATACTGAATGACCCTTTGATAGGATGCATCAGGAATAGCAGCAAATCATCTGCGACGTCCGCAGGCCGCTCAAAGGAACCAAGAAAAGAGTCGCCAAAGGCCATCAATGCCGTAGTCGACAAGTTTTTGTCTTCGAGAGGTCTCCTCATCCGCCAACCGCTCGTTCGAATTTTTTTCACCAGACTCTGGAGAATCAAATTCTTCCAGGGTGACGGTAATTCGCAGCTTACGCGGTGGTTCGTTCACAACTGACATCCGGATCTCCTATTTTGAAAGAGCCTTGCCTTCATTATTCAGACATGGAGCTTCCTTCTCTCCGATTGTGCTCGGCGAGTTGGATCGTCGCTTCCTTTCAGCCGGGGTTGTCGCTGCGACCATTCAATGCGCAGTTCTCTTGCTTTAACAGGCAAGCCAGAGGACTTCGCCAGGCACAGAACCACCGTTCTCATATTGCTATGAGTTACGATCCGACCGTCGCTTGGAAAGCGTCGCTAATGTGCACACCGCCGCCGATTTGCACGCCCGCCTTTCAGTTCTCGACTCGCTAATCACGAGAACTTTGGACGTCGCGAACGCTTCAAGAGGTACACGATGCGCGGCGTCTCGCAATGCATTTGATTGAACAGCCTCACGCCTAAAAGCTACTCAGTCGTCGTCCCAGTGGTGCCGCGGCTTGACGGTTTGAAAGCAAGTTTTTGAATCAGCGTGCAGATTCGCGTGTGTCGGGTGCGTTGTCACAATTCACGCAACGCACCAAAAAAGAATGCTTCAGGGGGGAGCCGCGAAACCGAATTTTTCAAACGCTTCGCTTCGCTATGGGGATAAGTGATTAGCGAAGCGAAGTTTTTCGCGACTCCTCTGTGTGGGGGACTATGGCTCGCAGGCGCTCATGGTGGTGAGATTAGCCCCAACCGGCCGCCCGAAAATCTCCGACAGCGTCCGGCAATGGCCGTCAGCGCATAGCCAGCGGCGGCGGAATCGCCGAGCAACGCTCCGGCATTCAACCAAGCGCGCCTCCGGCGGCGGCTCCATGCCGGCGCCAGAACCCTTGACCCGAACCTGCGCCAGCGTTTCGCACTGGAAACAATGCGGTTCCCCGCATACTCTGACACCTGCGAAACCGGCCCGTCAGAGGCTGGTCACATCCGGGAGAACGCCACAATGCATCTTCATCGCGTAATCGGAATATCCTTTGCAATATCCGTGGGAGCGGCCCTTCTGTTCGGCGGCGCCGGCCTCAATCTCGCGCACGCAAAGCCGTTCATGATCGTCGGCAACGACGAGAAAGTCTCGTTTGACGATGACGGAAAGCCCATCCTGTCCGCACCCGGCAAGGACACGGTCCTGATCGTCGATCTCGCCAATCCCGAGAATCCCAAGATCGTCGCCACGCTGCCGCTGGAGAATTCGATCGTCGGACCGCCGGTCAATCTCGACATCGACCCGTCAGGTTCGATCGCGCTGGTGGCCAATTCGGTCGACGTGACCAAGGACGGCGATGCGTTAAAGCAGGTGCCGGACAACAAGATCTATGTCATCGATCTCAAGGCGAGCCCGCCGAAACTGGCGGCGACAATCACCGCCGGCAAGCAGCCGTCGGGGTTGAGCATCAGCCCGTCCGGCAAGATGGCGCTGGTTGCCAATCGCGGCGACAACACGATCAGCGTGCTCTCGATCAACGGCACCGACGTCAAGATCACCGACACCCTGACATTCCCCGACAGCGTCTCGCATGTGGTGTTCACGCCGGACGGCAAGCGGGCGCTGGCGGCGCGCTCGGCCGCATCAAAGCTGTCGGTGCTCGACATCGCCGGCGACAAGGTGACCTACAACAAGTTCGATTTGCCGACCGGCCAGTGGCCCTACAATGTCGTGGTGACGCCCAACGGCAAGCTCGCGCTGCTCAACGAGACCGGCAATGGCGGCTCGTCGGACGGCAACGTCGACACCACCAGCGTGATCGATCTCGAAGCGAACCCGCCGCGCGTCATCGACAGCGTCGTGGTCGGCGACGGTCCCGAGGGGCTCGCGATGTCGCCGAAGGGCGATCTCGCGGTCGCCGCCATCCTGAGCGGCTCCAACAACAAGAAGGCGTTCTTCTACAATAAGAACGGCAGCCTCTCGATGCTGAAGATCGACGGCAAGAAGGTGACCAAGACCCAGGATATCGAGCTCGGCGGCTTGCCGGAGGCGGTGCTGTTCACGCCGGACGGCAAATACATTCTGGCCGGAAACTACATGACCCAGGATTTCTCGATCCTGAAAGTCAACGGCAGCAAGGTCACCGACACCGGCAAGCGCTTCAAGGTGCCGGGCCACCCGGCCTCGGCGCGCATGGGCCGTTGAGACGGATTTTCCGGCGCGGTGGCGTCAGAATTGACTGGCCGCTGCGCTATGCGGTGTCTTTCGGACAGCCGGTCCCGCTTTTGCCGGATCACGCTCGTACTGCCGCATCGCCTCGCCGCGCGCGATCAGGCGTTTGGCGTTGGTATAGGTCGGCACCTCGATCAGCGAACCATCAAGCTCGGCCCGCGATCTCCCGGCCGCGCGCGCCGCCTCGAACGTCGCGACGATATCGCGCGCGCGGCGAAGCTCGTCGTCATTCGGCGTCAGCACGCCGTTGATGATAGCGGCATGCGCCGGATCGACCAGGCTTTTTGCGCCATAGCCGAGACGCCGCGCAAAGCGCGTATCGCGGCTTACGCCTTCGGCTTCGCTCCAGGTATAAGGACAATCCACCGCCACCACGCCGGCCGCGACGCATTCGACCAGGAAGCGTTGCCGGCAGTAAGCGAGCTCGAGGCCATCCGGTCCGCGCTCGGCGCCGAGATCGGCGGCGAGGTCTTCGGACGCCAGCAGGCAGGCGGCCACGCGCCGGCTCGCCTTGGCGATCGCGCCCGTCTGCACCAGGCCGCGCGCGAATTCGATATTCGGCAACAACGCCGTCGACCCCTCCGGAATTCCGTAGTCGCGCTCGAAGGCGCTCACCGCCTGATCGAGCCGCGCCACATGCGAAGGTTCGGCGACTTTCGGCAGCGCCACGATATCGGGACGGCCGCGCATCACGGAGGCAAGATCGTCCATACCGTCCTGCTCGAGCGGGTTGACGCGCACCGCGACCACCGCCCCCGCCTCGCGCCATTTCGCAAAAAACTCGCCCGCCATCGCCCGCGCGGCAGGCCGAAGTGCGGGCGGCGTAAAGTCCTCAAGCTCCTGGATCAGGACATCGGCGCCGCTTGAGGCGGCGTGTTGCAGCAAATCCTCATTGGCGCCTTCCAGAAACAGCCAGGAGCGGCAAAGCCTGACCGGGCGCATCAGAACAGCTCACGCGCTCGTTGGCGCACACTCACTGGAAGCTCATGTCGAGGCATTTCGAAATATCGGAACCGAGCCCAGAGGAGATGATGATGCAGCCGCGGACTTTCTGGGTCGTGGTGTCGGCGGCCCACACCGAATAGCCGCCGGGGCCGAAGAACGAATTGGTGTTCGGCGGCTCGGTTTCGGTGGCGTCGAAGGTGTAATTGGAGTCGGTTTCGAAGATGCGCGGCTTCTTGGTGCAGCCGCCGTCGGTCTGAACGTTGATCACTTCCTTGTTGTCCCGCGTCAGCGCGAGCGAGACCTGGCAGCGGAAATATTCCGAAGTCTTGACGTTGAAGAGATAGGCGTAGGACTTGCAGGTCGACGTGTTGAGCTTGCCGGCGCTTAGGCCGCGGCTGCAGGAGATTCTCTGGTTGTTGCTGAGCTTGAATTCGTCGGCACGGGCCATGGAAACCAGCGTCAGCAGCGACAGCGCGATACCCGAACAGAATTTAATGACGTGGTTCATCCGAATCATCCCTATGACTTAATTTGTAGACCGTTCTTCCAGGCCGAACGGGGAACATAGTCGCGAAGGCGATTGCGGGAAATCACAAAGTCTTATGGCGCGCGCGAACGGCCCAAGGCAGGTTAAAGGCCGGCTGAAGGCAGGTTGTGTTGAACGAGCGATGACGTTCGTGATTTGTTCAAAAAAACGTCGCGGGGAGGATGATCATGACAAAAACTTCGACAAAGAGCTTCTTGATGGCCGCGGCGCTGAGCGCGCTAGCGACATCCGCGTTCGCGCAAGCCGCCGAGCCGACGCCGTGGGAGCTGAAAACGGACATGGGTTACGCCTATGACAAGGAGGGCAAGACGTTCTCCTACAAGATGGGCACCAGCAATGCCGGGCAGCTGTTGAAGGGCGCGAAGAAGGTGCCGAAGGGAACGCTGTTCTTCATCGGCCACAACGGTCAGCTCTATATGCGGACCGGCCCGTATCTCGAGGGCGACGGCAAATTCATGTTCGGATCGAATTGAGGGTAGCGCCTTGTGCGCTGACTCCCCTGCCCTGGAGGGGAATTATATTCTTGAAAAGTACAGCGAGAATGGATTGTTTATTGACTGCCGGTTTTTTCGCACGGGAAGGTATCCTGCAGGCCAGATAGGAGCAGGAGAGCGATCAACGTATCGCCTTTCGCTGCCCGCTTATCGGCTGACCTGAGCATTATGTCTTCGGTTTGGTCAGTGGTCATTGCGAGGTTTCCGGGCGTGCAGAACGCCGGTTGGCCGCCAAGGCTTTTTATCCGCGCATTATAAGCAATCAGGCCGCTCCTTACGCCATCTAGGTACAGCTGATTAAAGTTGCGAAACGCCTCATTCTTTGGATTACGATAGGAATCTAGGCGCACATCGGCGGCAGCAACAGGAGCTGCCGTAAGCGCCAAAAAGCACGCCGACAATATCCACTTATTCATCGCTACGGTTTCCTCGCTTTTGCGGCGGCGTCTTCGCCAGCCGCTCCTTGTCAAGTGTATGATCCGCCCTGGAGGGGGAGGGTGAAAATCAAAACGCCGCCGCCAGTTCCTTGGCGCCCAGCAAATTGCTGTTGGAATCCATCCGCGCGTCGGTGACCGCCAGAAGCTTCGCCACCGTGTTGTGGCGGATCGCGACCGGATTGCGCTCGTAGCCGCCGCGCTGGAAGAAATTGGAGGTCGGCACCTGCTCGCGCATCGCCTGCGGCATCGTCACCATGTCGAGCCCGGTGCCGTCGCCGGTCAAGTTCATCATCTCCAGTTCGGCCGCGGTGAGCGGGCGCGTATATCCCTTCTCGCGCGCAAAGATCACGGAGGTCAGGAGCTTGTGGGTTTGCAGCATCGGGCCGACGTCAATATCGAGCACCATGGCATGCAGCGCCCAGCCCGGCGGCGTATCTCCGATCTTTTCGTGCTGCGCCCACTCGTCCGGCACGGACGTGGCAAGCGCCACCATCTTTTTCAACACTGCGATCTTATGTTCCATGGCCTGTCGCGCGGCGCCGGTGAGCGAGGCTGCCCTTTCCTTCAGCTCCTTCACGAGCTCTTCGCCCTGCTCGGCGAGCAGTTCGACGGTGTTGGTGGTGAGAAGCTGGTTGTAGCCGATTGCGCTCGAGATCGGGTGCGAGCCGTGAAATCCCGATTGCGAGGCATGCGTGCCGTTGCCGCCGGTCTCGAAAGCGTAGACCCGCACAGCCTGCTCGCGGGTCAGTCCCGCAGCGGCGGCGAAACGGGCGTAGGCCCGCTTGAATTCGAGATCGTTCGCAGGCTGCTGCGGCGTCCACTGGAAATATTGCGACGCCGCCTGGACGAGATCGGCAACGACCGGGATCGCCTTGTATTGGCGCGGCTTCGCCTGCGGCGGCGGCTCGGGCGACGGGCCGGGCGGCCGCTTCGGCCCGGTATAGACCGGCGGCTGAGTCAGTACATAGTCGTCGAGCGCGATGGGTTGATGTTGGCGTCGCTTGGCGTTGCGGCCACGCCGTTTCTCGGCAATCGATGTCCAGTAGGCGCTGACTTCCGCATCAAACGCCGCGCGCGCTGCCAGATATTCCTTCCAGGTGGCCGGATGCGAGGCCTCCGCCCTGGCATCGGTCACGACACTCGTCAGCACATCGCCCGCCCGCGGCGCGAGCAGCGGCAGCGCAAGCGCGAGGATTTTCAGCAGCGCTTTCAGAATTTGGCGAATCGCCTTTGGGTGCATGCTCCCTGTTGTAGCGCAAACCGCGGCTACTTCCAGGCGAACACCGGCTGTTCCAGCTCGGCGACACGGGTAGCGCGTCCACCCAGCACTTCGCGGAACTGGTAGATCATTGCCGCGGTCGGCGCATGGATCAGCCGCCCGTTGTGATGAAAGCGGATCACGCGCCGCGTGCTTTCGGGGATGGCGACGAAGTCGAAGGCGTCCTCGCGCTCGACGGTGTCGAGCGTGATCCGATGGACGGAGGCGACTTCCGCAGGATTGGGCGATACCGCCGCGCCGGCTGCCGCCCACACCACGACCGGGGTGATCAGATAGCCGGACCGGGTTGGATAGTCGTCGAGCAGGCCGAGCACCGAGTCGGCGCCAAGGTCAAGGCCAAGCTCTTCGTGCAATTCGCGCAGCGCGGCCTCAACCGGCGTCTCGCCGGCGTCGCACCGCCCGCCCGGCAGGCCCATTGCGCGCGATGGGAACGCAGGCCGGCCGCGCGACGTGTCAGGAGAAATGCCGTCCCTTCACCGTCGTCAGCCTCGACAAGCGCGATCGCGACCGACGCGCGCTTCAGCGCCGGCGCGGCATCGGCCCGGCTCCGCGCGCGTGAACGCCGCGCAGCGACCAGCGATATTCCGCCGGGTGGTATCATCGAATGGACGGGTCATCCCGCTTGACTACAACAAGCCGGCCATTGATGAAATGACCTGGAACCGGAACCGGAAGGAAAGCAGCTCATGATCGACAAGGCCGCGGGAAAACTCAAATCCGACGGCTGGAAGATCGTCGATACCACCGGCTTCCTGCATCTGATCGGACCGCTATGGGAGCGCCGTGTCGACAGCGAACTCGAATTCGCGCTGATCACCGAGGACAAGCATCACAACCGCAGCGGCCTGGTGCAAGGCGGTGCTGATCATGACGTTCGCCGATCGCACCTGCGGCATGACCGCGCGCTTCGTCTCGGGCAAGCCGAAGCTCGCCACCGTGCAGCTTGACATTCATTTCGTCGAGGCCGGCAAGATCGGCGAAATTCTGATATCAAAGCCGCGCGTGGTACGCTCGACCCGCAGCCTGATCTTCATCACCACGGAAGTGACCGTCGACAGACGCTGCATCGCCATGGCGAACGGCGTGTTCAAGATCTTGAAGAACGAGTAAGCTTTACCGTCATTCCGGGATGGTGCGTTAGCACCAGACCCGGAATCTCGAGATTCCGGGTTCGATGCTTCGCATCGCCCCGGAATGACGGAATCACGTTGTGAGGACCTCCCCGATGCAATACCGCAACCTCGGCCGCAGCGGCCTGAAAATCTCGCCGATCTGTCTGGGCACCATGATGTTCGGCGGGCCGGCCGACGAGGCGACCTCGGCGCGGATCGTGGCCAAGGCGCGCGAGGCCGGCATCAATTTCATCGACACCGCGGATGCCTATAATGGCGGCAATTCCGAGCAGGTGGTCGGCCGCGCCATTTCCAACAACCGGCACGCTTTCGGTGCTCGCCACCAAACTCGCCAACCAGATGGGCGACGATCCCAACCGCGGCGGGCTGTCGCGGCGCTGGGTGCTGCAGGCGGCGGATGAAAGCCTGAGACGGCTCGGCACCGACACATCGACATCTATTATCTGCACAAGGAAGACCATTCGACGCCGCTGGAAGAGACCGTGCGCGCGATGGGCGAACTGATCCGCGCCGGCAAGGTGCGCTATTTCGGCGTCTCGAATTACCGCGCCTGGCGCGTCGCCGAGATCTGCAACATCTGCGACCGCCTCGGCATCGATCGTCCGGTGGTCAGCCAGCCTTATTACAACGCGATGAACCGGATGCCCGAAGTCGAGCACTTTCCGGCCTGCGGCTATTACGGCCTCGGCATCGTGCCCTATAGCCCGCTGGCGCGCGGCGTGTTGACCGGCAAATACCGCCCCGATGCCGCGCCCGACAAGGACAGCCGTGCGGGCCGCAACGACAAGCGCATGATGCAGACCGAGTGGCGGCCGGAATCGCTTGCAAGCTCGCGCAGGAGATCAAGCAACCACGCCGAGACAAAAGGGCATCACCGCAGGCCAATTCGCGGTGGCCTGGGTCTTGAATTCTTCCTTCGTCTCTGCCGTCATCGCCGGCCCCCGCACCGAAGAACAGTGGGACGATTACTCTGAAGGCGCTCGACTATCGCTTCACCGCCGAGGACGAGGCGCTGATCGACCGCCTCGTTATTAGCGGCCATCCCTCGACGCCGGGTTTCAATGATCCGGCCTATCCGATCGAGGGACGGCGGGCGCGAACGGGGTGAGGCGGAGGCGCCAATGGCCGACCAGGATCGCTACGGCTTGAGCCTTTCCACCCCCTCCTCCGGGGCGGCCAAAACCTATCGCGACGGCATCGATCTGTTGTTGTCGGCCTGGCCGGGCGCGGCGGAAGCGCTTGACCGGGCGATCGCGGCCGACCCTGAATTTGCGCTCGCGCATATCGCCCGCGCGCGCGTCCATTCGTTTTATCAGCAGGGTGAGGCAGCGAGGAAGGCGGCCGCGATCGCGCGCGAGCTTGTGGCGCGCCGCGGCACGGCGCGCGAGCGCGGCCATGTCGAGACACTGGCGCTCGCGGTGGAAGGCAATATTCCCGCGGCGCTCACTGCCGCGCTGACGCATCTCGAAAGCTGGCCGCGCGATGCGGTGGTGCTGTCGCTGCCGCTCGGCGCGTTCGGGCTGTTGGCGTTTTCCGGCATGCCCGACCACGACCGGGCACGGGTGGATTTATGCGAGCGCCATGCGGTGCATTATGGCGAGGATTGGTGGTTTCGCTCCAATTACGGCTGGTCGCTGACCGAGAACGGCGATGTCGCCAGGGGTCGCGCGATCACCGAGCGCGCCTTCGATGCGCGGCGGGCCAACGCCTATGCCGCCCATGCGCTGCTGCACGCGATGTTCGAGGACGGCTCGGTTAACGATGCGGACCGGCTGATCACGCAATGGATCGGCAGCTACGACCGCGCAGGGATTCTCTACGGCCACATCTATTGGCATCAGGCGCTTGGCGCGCTCGAACAGGGCGATGCGTCGAAAGCGCTTTCGATCTATTCGGATGTCCTGCAACCTTCGATTAATGTGGCGCCGCCGCTCAACGCGATGTCCGACTGCGCCTCGCTGCTGTGGCGGCTTTCGGCCTACGGCCACGCTGTGCCCAAGGATCTTTGGGCCGATGCCGATGCCTATGCCCGCCGCTATTTTCCAAAGCTGAGCCTGCCCTTTGTCGAAATGCACATGGCGCTGCTTTCGGCGGCAACCCATAATCAAGCCGGGCTCGAGGAGCGACTTCGCGTCATCGAGCAGCGGCTTTCCGACGGAACGCAGAGCACCGCCGGCTG
>CAVQNB010000037.1:0-100392 GCA_963713785.1 uncultured Alphaproteobacteria bacterium | reverse complement strand
GTCGTCGCTTCCGGGTCTTGGTGCGTTGCACCACCTCTTCTTCGTCCTCTTTTTGACTGTCGGACGGCGTGCCGTCCGACATGGCGAGCAGGTTGTGCTTCATGGCCAGAAGCGCATCGGAAGCGTTTTCCAGTTGCTTGCGGTCGATGCCATTGACGATCTTGGCGTTGAATTTGTCGGTTTCCTTGCGGAGCTTCTCCAGGAAGCCGCGGGCCTGTTTGGTGACGTAGACGCGTTTGACGCGCCGGTCGACCGGATCCGCCTGGCGTATCACGAAGCCGGAGGAATTCCAGGCGATCGATCAGCGCCCCCACAGCGACTTTGCCGACATCGAGCTCATTGGCGAGCTGGGTCTGGGGCAAACCGTCTTTGCGCGAGATGAACGCGAGCACCCACCATTGCGAGCGGGTAATCCCGAGCGGCGCCAGGTCGCGATCGAACATCATCCTCCTGAGCCGCGACACGTCGTGGATGAGATATCCAAGCCGGAGATCCCAATCGGGCTGATCAACCATCGATGTTTCCCTTGAGGCGAGTCGGGGTCAGTTCTCAACTAATATCATACACCAGCGTATTTTAAAGGGCATAGCACAGTAAGGGCTAGAAAAGAGGGTTTTGCGCCCTTGTCATCGGTCAACCGATTTACAAAACAAGTACGCTAGTGTATTAGTTGGGCTCAGGCCATTGGTTCTGCCCGGCGCAGACGAGATTCCGCAATCAAATCGGCCGCAGCGAAGGAAGCTACCCATGTTTGACGCCACCCTGCTTCGAGGTAAGCGCATCCTGATCACGGGCGGGGGCACGGGGCTTGGAAAGGAAATGGCCGTCGGGTTCGCCGCGCATGGCGCGCATGTCTATATATGTGGGCGGCGCAAGGAAGTGCTGGATCTGGCGGCGCGCGAGATCCGCCAACGATCGGGGGGACGGGCGGACGCCCTGATCGCCAACGTCCGCGATCCCGACAGCATCGAAGCGATGATGACCGCTATATGGGCGGACGGACCGCTCACCGGCCTTGTCAACAATGCCGCGGCCAATTTCCTGGCGCCGACCGAAACCCTGTCGCCGCGAGGCTATGAGGCGATCCGCTCGACGGTGATGGACGGCTCCTTCTACACCTCGCTGGCCTGCGGCAAGCGCTGGATCGCCGCAGGCCTGCCTGGCGTGATCATCAGCAATCTCGTTACCTGGGTCTGGACCGGATCGGCCTATGTGGTGCCATCGGCGATGGCGAAGGCGGCGGTGCATGCCATGACCATGTCGCTCGCGGTAGAGTGGGGCCCTAAAGGTATTCGCGTCAACGCGATCGCGCCCGGGCCGTTTCCCACTGAAGGCGCGTGGGACAAGCTCAACCCACTGGCGGAGACCGGTGTCGGCGCCACCCAGGCGGACGAAGTGCCGCTGCGCCGGTTTGGAAAGATGGAAGAACTGCGCAATCTCCTGATCTTCCTGATGTCGGACGGCTGCAGCTACATCACCGGCGACACGATCAGCATCGATGGGGGCCATCATCTGGCGGCCCCTAGCACCTTTGCCGGCCTGGCAAAACTGTCGCCGGCCGATTGGCAGCGCGCCCGCGAAGCCATTCAGGCCTCCGTGCAGAAGGAAAAGCAGGAGCGGTCGATCTGACGGATCGGCCCAACAAACGGCTTGCGGCAACAAGGGAGAAACCGATGGATTTGGCGATATCGACAAAGACGTTTGATTGCACCATCGACGACGGCCTTGCGCATATCGTGCTCAATCAGCCCGACCGCGGCAATCCCATTGACGGTGAGTTTTGCCGTGAATTCAGCCTGTGCATCGCCGAGTTCAGTGAACGGGCCGACGTGCGCTCGGTCCTGCTCTCCGCGCGCGGCCGATTGTTCAGCGTCGGCGGCGATCTGGTGTCGCTGGTCAAGCAAGGAGACGCCCTGCCAAGAACGATCAAGGCCTGGACGGCCGACCTTCATGCCGCGATCGCCCGAATGGTCCGCATGCGGGCGCCGGTTGTCGCTGCCGTTCACGGCAACGTCGCCGGCGGCAGTGTGTCGTTGATGGCCGCCGCAGATCTCGTGGTCATCGCGGAATCAGCGCGGATCTCGTCGGCTTTCGCGAAGATCGGGTTTAGTCCGGATAGCGGATCGACGACCACCGTCACGCGCCGAATCGGCGTTGCCCGCGCCAGACGTTTTTTCCTGCTCGGCGAGACGCTGGATGCCAAGACGGCCCTGTCGCTTGGACTGGTCGACTTCGTGGTCCCGGACGGTGCGGTGCAAGGCGAGGCGGAACGAATGGCGCGGGAACTGGCTGCGGGTCCCACCGAGGCCTATGGCGCGATCAAGCGCTTGTTTTCCCAGACGCTTGACCGATCGCTGGAGAGCCAGTTGGAGGAGGAGGCGCAGACGCTTGCCGCAACTTCGCGAACGGCCGATGCACGCGAAGGTGTCAAGGCATTCGTGGAGAAACGCAAGCCCGCGTTCGCCGGGAAGTGACCGCCATGCCTGGCCAGAAGCGACCATCTTGCCAATTGGCAGAATATCGTAATATGAAGTAAGGTACACTAGCGAACTATAATCCGAACATTGAATTCGGAAAGAAGCTTTGCAGGAGGGAGAAATGACAGTAGCCGCAAAACGAGATGCGCCTCACGTCAGGTTTCGGGAAACCGGATATTGGTTGGACAAGACCGTTGATCAGCTTCTGACTGAGGCGGTCGCCAAGGCGCCCGACAAGGTGGCAATCGTCGCCGATCGGGCGGATCGCGAGCAGGCCCCCCGCCTGACCTACAAGGAATTGGAAAGGCTCGCGGACCGCGCCGCCAGCTCGCTGCTCCGGCTCGGCGTCGGACGCGGTGACGTTGTCACGGTGCAATTGCCAAACTGGTGGGAGTTCGTCGTCACCGCGTTTGCGTGCAGCAAGATCGGCGCCGTGATGAATCCGGTGATGCCGATCCTGCGGGAGCGCGAGCTGGTCTACATCCTGAACTTCTGCCAGGCCAAGGTTTTCATAGTCCCGAAGACCTATCGTGGGTTTGACTACGCGGCGATGGCCCAGGGCATGCGCTGCGATCTACCTGACCTCAAGCACGTGATCGTCGTCGACGGCGAGGGCGAGGGCAGTTTCGAGCGAACGCTGCTGGCGTCCGAGGCCGGACAGCTACCTTCGGGTCTGGGGCCTGACGACATGGCCGTTCTGATGTTCACCTCAGGCACGACGGGCGAGCCGAAGGGCGTCATGCATACGTCAAACTCGCTGATCGCGTGCTGCAAGGCACTGTCGGGCAGGTTCGGACTTGCTTCCAGCGATGTCCTGCTGGTCGCCTCGCCGGTCGGCCACATGACGGGCTATGCCGCGATCGTGCTGCTCTCGGTCTATCTTGGCGGCACGATGATCCTTCAAGACGTGTGGGAGGCCAAGCACGGCGTCAGCTTGATGGCCCGCGAAGGCGTCACCTATACCGCGGCCTCGACGCCGTTTCTCAGCGATATTTGCGAGGCTGTGAAGGCCGGCGCGCCGCACCCGCAGAGCCTGCGCTCGTTCCTGTGCGGAGGCGCGCCAATTCCGTCCGTCTTGATCGAGCGCGCCGCCAACGAACTCGGTCTCAAAGTGTGCTCGCTTTGGGGTATGACAGAAGCGCTGTCGGGCACGCTCACAGAGCCCTCGCGTGCAGCGGAGAAGTCGGCGAGCACGGATGGTCGTCCACAGGACGGGATGGAAGTCCGTATCGTCGATCTCGAGGGCAGGCCGGTCCCCGCGGGTCAATCGGGACGCTTGCTCGTTCGCGGCGCCCAGATGTTCAAGGGCTATTACAAGCGGCCTGAGCTACAGACTTTCGATAGCGAGGGATGGTTCAATTCAGGCGATCTCGCCTACACGGACGATGACGGCTACATCCGCATTTCGGGCCGCGTAAAGGACATTTTGATCAGAGGCGGGGAAAACGTACCGATCGTCGAGATCGAGAACCTGCTCTACAAGCACCCCGCGGTTGCTGCGGTCGCCGTGGTCGGCTTTCCGGACGCGCGGCTCGGCGAGCGCGGCTGCGCGTTCATCGTTCCTCGGCCCGGGAGCTCGATCGATCTGGCCACTGTGCAAGCCTATTTGCGCGAAGCCAAGATGGCGAAGCAGTTCTGGCCGGAACGTGTCGAGGTCGTGGGTGAGCTTCCTCGTACCGCCAGCGGCAAGATTCAGAAGTTCAAGCTGAAAGAGGTCGCCGCGGCGTTTGCCGAAGCAAAGTAGCGGGGCGGTGGCATTTCCGTTCGTCTTCGTCATTGATCGGAGTAGGACGGGTCCCGCCGCTCGCGAAACGCCGCGACGGCTTCCACATGGTCATGCGTCTCGAGCAGGATTACCTGCTGGCGATCCTCCATCATGAGTGCCGCATCGAGGCTCGGCGCATCGATGAGGACGTTGAGCGCCTGTTTGGTCAATCGCAGCCCCATCGGAGAAACCCGCAGCATCTCCGAGGCAAATTCCATTCCCTTCGCGAGCAGTTCGTCGGCGGGAACAATATCGCTGACCAAGCCGATAGCCTTGGCGCGCTCGGCCTTGAGGAAGCGGCCTGTGAGCAACAGCTCGGAGGTGACGGAAAGACCTACCAGCCGCGGCAGGAGATAACCCGAGCCCATGTCGCAGCCGCCGACGCCGATGCGGATATAGGCGGCATTCATCCGTGCCTCTGGTGCGGCGAAGCGGACATCGCAAGCCAGCAGGAAGGAAAAACCGGCACCACAGGCCGCGCCATGGACAAGCCCGATGATCGGTTGCGGGCATGAGCGCATCAAACGAATGACGCCGGAATAGTTCTGCTGCATCTTGAGCTGGCGCTGTGGTCGTCCCTTGCCGGGCGCGGCAAACGCGTCCGATCCGAGCTCGGCGCCGGCGGAGAATTCGGGTCCGTTGCCGCGCAAAATCACGACGCGCGTGGTCGGCCGATCGTGCAGCGTCGAGAAGTAGTCGGTCAGTTCCCCGATCATGTCGGGTGAGACGGCGTTGAGCTGATCGGGGTGGTTCAATGTCAGGATCTCGATCGCGCCGCGGCTCTCCAGGGTAATGGTGTTCGGTTTCGTCACGGATGCCCTCCCATCGTTCATTGTCTTTGATGGCAGATAGTAATATAGTGTACGATAATTGGGCGCAATGCTCGCCGGCGCCTTCGGTGGTCTTAGCGGCGGAGGCCGCAAGAGCCAGCGATAAGACATTAAGGAGACCTGGAAAAATGCCATATCAGTCCGTGTTCAGGCCGGATCTGTTCAAGGGCCAGACCATCATTGTGACCGGCGGCGGCAGCGGGATCGGGCGCTGCACGACCCATGAGCTCGCTGCGCTCGGCGCCAACGTGGCGATCGTGGGCAGGACGGTGGAGAAGCTCACCGAGGTGCAGCGAGAGATCGAGGAGGATGGCGGGCAGGCCATGAGCCTGGCCTGCGACATCCGCGATGAGACCATGGTGGTTGGTGCCATTGATGCGGTGCTCGCGAGGTACGGGCGCATCGACGGCCTCGTCAACAACGCCGGCGGCCAGTTTCGCTCGCCGCTGAAGGCGATCTCCACCAAGGGGTTCGAGGCAGTTGTGCGCAACAATTTGACCGGCGGCTTCATCTTCATGCGCGAGGTCTATAATCACTGGATGGAAGCCAACGGCGGCGCGATCGTGAACATCATCGCCGACATCTGGCATGGCTGGCCTGAATTCGGTCACTCGGCCGCGGCCCGCGGCGGCATGCTGACCCTGACCGAGACGGCCGCCTGCGAATGGTCGGCGTCGGGCGTGCGCGTGAATGCGGTGGCGCCAGGCGGCATCGTCTCGAGCGGGTTTGATACCTACTCACCGGAGATGCAGAAAAAGCTGCACGACTTCACCGAACGCGTGCCGCTGCAGCGCTTCGGAACTGAAGCCGAAATATCGGCCGCGATCACTTACCTGCTATCGCCGGCGGCGGCCTACATCACCGGATCCTGCCTCCGGGTCGATGGCGGAACGCCGAATGCGCGTACGACCTGGAAATTGCTGCCGCACAGCCGCAGCGTGCCGTTCGAGGGATTCCATCGGTCCACGCTGCCGGAAGCGATGAAGCGCAAAGCACAGGCGTAACGCGCGATCGTCTAGTCGACGGCAATGATCAGCTTGCCGTGGTTGTCGCCACGATACAGTTGGGCAATCGCGCCGGGCGCGTGTTCGAGCCCGGGGAGGATTTCCTCATCGTGGACGATCTTGCCGTCGAGCGCGAGCTCTGTCAGGCGGGTTGCCGCCGCCTCGAACTCGGCGATGTGGTCGAAGATGATGAAGCCCGACCATCGCAGGCGCCGCGTGAGGATTTCGCGCTCGGCGCGAGGGCCGGTGGGAACGGGCGTCCAGGAAGCGTTCGCGGCGGTCCCACACTGGATGATTCTTCCGTGCAATCGCATGGTGCGGATGGCGGCGTCGGCGATCGCACCACCGGTGTTGTCGAAGAAGATGTCGTTGCCTTCCGGGCACGCCTCGCGGATCGCCGCCGGAAGATCTGTGGTGTCGCGATAGTTGATCATGGCTTGGTAACCGTAGCGGGCTTGTGCCAGCGCAGCCTTTTCGGCCGAACCGGTGAGCCCGACGGCACGGCAACCCGCGATGTGCGCGAGTTGCCCGACAAAACTTCCGACGCTGCCGGCTGCGGTCGAGACCAGAACGTGCTCGCCCGGCTTCGGGTCGCCAAGTCCGTGAAAGGCGAGGTAGGCGGTGAGCCCATTGATGCCGAGCAGGCTCAAATTGGCGCTGAGCGGCAGGGCCGAAGGCTGGACGCGGCGCAACACCGCATCCGGCGCCGCGACGCAATGGGTCTGCCAGCCAAACCAGCCGTAGACAAATTCGCCGGCACGAAACTCCGCTGCGTTGCTTTCGAGGATCTCGCCGACGGCGAGCGCGCGCATAGGCGTGTTCAGCGGCACCGGCGCACTGTAGTTCCCCTCGTCGTTGGCCCATCCGCGTTGCGCCGGATCGACGGATAGATAGCGATTTTGGATCAGGATCTCGCCCTTGCCGACTGCTGCCACCGGCTCCGTCACCAACGAAAAGTGCTCGGCTTGCGGTATCCCACGCGGCCGCGCCACGAGCCGCACCTGTCGGTTTTCACGAAGGGGCATGAGAGATCCCATAATTAGTACACTTGTGTACGATATGAGAATACGATAGAAAAGGCATGGGAGACAAGGAAATCCTGGTGGGCTCTGGTCGCCTGTTCACCCTGCGACATCAAAAGAGGCAACTCAAATGGCGGGGCTCTACTACGAGCAATTTTCTGTCGGACAGGCCTTCGTTCACGAGATCCGGCGCACGGTGACGGACATGGACAACATCCTGTTCTCGTCGTTGACCTACAATCCGGCGGCGGTCCACATCGACCACGAATATGCCAAGTGTACGGAGTTCGGTAAGCCGCTGATGAACTCGATCTTCACGCTCGGCTTGATCATCGGGCTCTCGGTCCAGGACACGACGTTGGGAACCACGGTCGGCAATCTGGGGATGGAAGAGACGAAGTTTCCACGGCCTGTGTTCGCCGGCGACACCTTGCGCGCCGAGACCAAGGTGGTGGCGATGCGTGAAAGCAAGTCGCGTCCGACCCAAGGCATCGTGACCTTCGAGCATCGCGGTTTCAATCAGCGCGATGAGGAAGTGGTCTACTGCCGCAGGAACGGTCTGATGATGAGGCAACCAAAATGAAACTGCGCTCGTTGCTTTTCGTGCCGGCCGACAGCGAACGAAAATTCGCAAAGGCCAACGGGATCGGCGCTGATGCGCTGATCCTCGATCTCGAGGACTCTGTCGCGCCGGGGCGAAAGGCGTTTGCCCGCGGTGCCGTCAAGGAATTGCTCGGAGGCGGTCCGAGGAATTGGTCGTTCCTGGTCAGGATCAATCCGCTCGGCACCGCCCTCACGCTCGAAGATCTGGCGGCCGTGGTTCGTCGCGGCCTCGACGGCATTCTGATTCCCAAGGTGAACGGCATCGAGGATGTCGATCTGATCGCGAACTATGTCGATGTGCTCGAGGTCGCCACTGGCGTTGCGCCTGGCCATGTCAAGTTGCTGGTTGTGGCGACGGAAACGCCGGCCGCCATGATCGGCTTCTCTGGCTACGCCCGCAAGAACCAACGGCTGGTGGCGATGACGTGGGGCGGAGAAGATTTGAGCGCCGCGCTTGGCGCACTCACCCCTCGCGAGACCGACGGCGGCTGGACCTTTCCCTATCAGGTAGCGCGCGCGCAGTGCCTGTTTGCCGCTGGCGCGGCTGGTGCTGCGGCGCTCGAGACTCTCTACGTTGATTTCAGAGATCAGGAAGGGCTTGCGGAAAGTTGCAAGATCGCGCGACGGGATGGATTTGTCGGCCGGATCGCAATCCACCCTGATCAGGTCGCAACCATCAATGTCTGTTTCACGCCGTCGGACGCCGACCTCGATCATGCGCGCCGGGTCGTGGCGGCGTTTGCCGCTAGTCCGGATGTCGGCACGGTCGGCATCGACGGCAAGATGTACGACATGCCGCATCTGGTGGCTGCGCGCCGAACCCTGGCGTCGGTCGGGGAGGGAGGCTCCAATGGATAGATCCTTTTCCAACCAGCTCGATGTGCCGGAAGATCACACCGCGATCCGCGAAGGTGTTAGCGCCGTCGTCACGCGCTTTGACGACGAGTACTGGCTGGCGCGCGACGAGGATGGCGAGTTTCCCCACGAATTCCATCGCGCCATGGCCGATGCGGGCTGGCTCGGCATCACCATGCCGGAGGAGTTTGGCGGCGCCGGGCTCGGCGTCACCGAAGCAGCCATCATGATGCACGAGGTGGCAAGTCATGGCGGCGGCATGACCTCGTCGTCCGCCGTCCATATCAACCTGTTTGGACCGCACCCGATCGTCGTGAAGGGAACGGAGGACCAGAAGCGACGGTGGGTTCCGCGCCTGGTATCAGGTGAGGACCAATGCTGCTTCGGTTTCACCGAACCGGACGCCGGACTGAACACCACGCGCATCAAGACCTTTGCCGAAAAAGTACCCGGCGGCTACCGCGTCCACGGGCAGAAGGTCTGGACCTCGACCGCGCAGATCGCCAACAAGATCATGCTGCTGACCCGGACCACCAAATTCGAGGATTGTCGGCGGCCGACCGACGGCATCACGATCTTCTATACGGACTTGGATCGTTCGAAGATCGAGGTGCGCCGCATTCCAAAGATGGGACGCAAGGCGGTGGACTCCAACGCGATCTTCATCGATGACCTGTTCATTCCCGAAGCGGACCGGATCGGCGAAGAAGGAAAGGGTTTCTCCTACATCCTTCACAGTCTCAATCCCGAACGGATCCTGATTGCGGTCGAGGCCATTGGGATCGGGCAGGACGCCTTGCGCCGAGCAACGCGCTACGCCAGGGAGCGCGTGGTGTTCGATCGTCCGATCGGCCAGAACCAGGCGATCCAGCACCCGCTGGCCGAAAAATGGATGTATCTGGAGGCGGCGTGGCAGATGGCGATGCGTGCGGCCTGGCTCTATGACAATGACAGGCCCTGCGGCGCCGAAGCCAACAGTGCGAAGTTTTTGGGGGCGCGCGCCGGCCACGATGCCGCCTGGCAGGCCATCATGACCCATGGCGGTTTTGGCTATGCCAAGGAATATCACGTCGAGCGGCTGTTCCGCGAAGTCTCGATCACCCGGCTTGCGCCGATCACCGAGCAACTCATCCTGTGCTTCATTGCCGAGAAGGTGCTCGACCTGCCGAAGAGCTACTGATCCGCGCTGCGGCGTCGACCGCAGCGCCCGTCAGAGGCTGCGCGAGATCAGCTCGCGCATGATCTCCGACGTGCCGCCATAGATGCGCAGCACGCGCGCGTCCGCAAACAATCGGCAGATCTCGTATTCGCGCATAAAACCGTAGCCGCCGAAGAATTGTAGACACTGGTCGACGAGCCGCCCGTGCATCTCGGTGGTCCATAGCTTTGCGGTCGATGCCGCATAGGTCGTCAGTTCTCCGCGGACATGTTCGCGCAGGCACTGGTCGACATAGGCCCACCCGACCGCAAGGTCGGACTTCAGGTCGGCCAACCTGAAGCGCGTGTTCTGGAAGGTTCCGATCGGCTGGCCGAAGGCCTTTCGCTCCTGGACATAGTCCTTGGTGATATCGAACGCCTTTTGCGCTGACGCGATCGAGTGAAGGGCGATCGTCAGCCGCTCCTGCGGCAATTCGCTCATCAGCGCAGCCATCGCTCCGCCTTCCGAGCCCAGCAGGTTGTGCACGGGAACGCGGACCTGGTCGAAGAACAATTCTGACGTATCGGAGGAGAGATGGCCGAGCTTTTCGAGGTTACGGCCGTGCCGGAAGCCGGCGCGGTTGGTCTCGACGAGGACGAGGCTCATGCCGCGCGATCCGCCGTCCAGGTTGGTCCTGACAACCACGATGACGAGGTCGCACGTCTGGCCGTTCGAGATGAACGTCTTCTGGCCGGAGATGACGTATTCATCTCCGTCGCGAACGGCTTTGGTGCGGATGCCCTGCAGGTCGCTGCCGGTGCCGGGCTCGGTCATGGCGATCGCGCAGACGATTTTGCCAGCAACCATGCGCGGCAGCCACTTCTTCTTCTGCTCCTCGCTGCCATAATGCAGCAGATAGCCGCAGCAGACATCGCTATGGACGGAAAAGTCGGTTGCCGGACCTGCAAACCCCGAATAGGCGAGCTCTTCGATGACAACGGCATTGTGCCGGAAGTCGCCGCCGATGCCGCCATACTGCTCCGGCACTTGCGGGCAGAGCAGGCCGGCTTCACCGGCCGCAGGCCATAGCGCGCGGTCGATGATCCCGGCTGCCTCCCATTTCTGAAAATGGGGCTCTATCTTCGATGCTGCAAAGCGGCGAACGCTTTCTCGAAGTAGCGCATGCTCCTCGTCGAAGACCGCGCGGTTTTGCAGCATGTCGATCGATCCGTCTATGAAGCTAGAAGGCGACTTTGTCGCCGCCCTTAAGCTGGAGAATTTCACGCGCCTCGTCCGGACTGGCGATCTCGAGCCCGAGGCCTTCGATGATCTTGCGGACCTGTGTCACCTGTTCGGCATTGGTCTCTGCGAGCCGGCCGGCGCCGATCCACAGACTGTCTTCAAGCCCGACCCGAACGTTGCCGCCCATTGAGGCAGCCATCGCGGCGACCGGCATCTGCGTGCGGCCTGCGCCGAGAACCGACCAGTGGTAGTTGTTGCCGAACAGGCGGTCGGCCGTCCGCTTCATGTGCATGACATCGTCCGGATGCGAGCCGATGCCGCCAAGCAGACCGAAACAGGTCTGGATGAACAAGGGAGCTTTGACCAGGCCTTCGGTCCAGAAATAGTGCAGGTTGTAGAGATGGCTGGTGTCATAACATTCGAACTCGTATCGCGCGCCCGAACTGTTCAGCGTCTCCAGCGCGTATCGGATGTCCCTGAACGAGTTGCGGAACACGAGATCGTGGGAGCCTTCCAGCATCTGCGGCTCCCAGTCATGCTTGAAGGACTTGTAGCGCTTCAGCATCGGGAACAGGCCGAAATTCATCGATCCCATGTTGAGGCTCGCGACTTCCGGCTTCCAGGTTGCCGCCGGCCGCACGCGCTCCTCCACGGTCATGTAGGGCGAGCCGCCGGTCGTCAGGTTCACGACCACATTCGAGCTTTGCTTGATGACCCGCAGGAAGGGCTCGAAGGCTTCCGGCGACTGGTCCGGCCGTCCGTCGACCGGATTGCGCGCATGGAGGTGAACGATCGCAGCTCCCGCCGCCGCAGCACCGAGGGCGGACTCGGCGATCTCGGCTGATGTCACCGGCAGATGTGGTGACATCGAAGGCGTGTGGATCGATCCGGTAACCGCGCAGGAAATGATCACCTTGTGCGACGCCATGATCCGTCTCTTGGGTTTGCAATCGGATGTGTGACTGGCGGCAGCCGTCAGGAAGTGAACTTGTGGAAGTTCGGTTCGCGCTTCTCGTTGAACGCCGCGACACCTTCCTTCAACTCCTCCGTGTCGTAAAACAGCTTCACGGCATGAAGAGCAAAGTTGCTGATGCCCCGGATATTGTCCGAAATCTGCGTTGAAGGACCGCTTGGCGAGCGCAATCGCGGTCGGCGACCGCTGTGCCAGCTTGTCGGTCCATTCCTTCACGGCAGCGTCGAGCCGCGCTGCGGGAACGACCTTGTTGACGAGGCCCATTTCGCGCGCCTGTTCGGCGGTGTAGCGATCATTGATGAACCAGATTTCGCGCGCTTTCTTGTCGCCGACGTGGCGCGCAAGGAATGCCGTACCCCAGCCGGCGTCGACGGAGCCAACCTTGGGGCCGACCTGGCCGAATTGCGCGGTGTCCGCAGCGATCGTAAGGTCGCAGAGCGTCGCGAGCACATTGCCGCCGCCGATGGCAAAGCCGTTGACGCGCGCAATCACCGGCTTCGGAACGTCCCTAATCAAACCCTGCAGTTCGTCAATCGGCAACCCCACTACGCCGCGGCCGTCATACTGGCCCTCATGCGCCGATTGATCGCCTCCCGTGCAGAAGGCTTTGTCGCCGGCGCCGGTCAGCACGATGCTCGCGACCTGCCGATCGTTGGCCGCGAGATGTAACGCCTGGATCAGTTCCTCTAACGTTTGTCCCCGGAAGGCGTTATAAACCTTCGGCCGGTTGATAATGATCCACGCCGCGCGATCGCGAACTTCGTAAATGACGTCGGTGAATTGCTTTGGATCGGTCATGGCGTTTCCTCGCGCTTAGATCATGTTCATTCCGCCGGAGACGGAAATAGTCTGTCCGGTGATGTATTTGCCGTCGTCGGAAGCGAGCATGGCGACGATCCCACCATAATCGTCAGGCTCGCCCATGCGCCGGAGCGGGATTCCCCTGACCATCGCGTCCTTCCATTTTACGGCCTGCTCGCCCTCCCCGAGGACGGTGGCCATCATCGGCGTGTTGGTCGGGCCCGGGCAGACAGCGTTGAGCAGGACGTTCTTGCGCGCCAGCTCGCGGGCCAGCGATTTGGTGAAGGAGATCAACCCGCCCTTGCAGGCGGAGTAGACGGCCTCGTCGCTGGTGCCGACCCGCGCCGCGTCGGAGGCGATGTTGACAATTCTGCCCCCGCCGCGATCGGCCATCAGGGGCGCGACGGCCTTGTGGGTATTGAGCGGTCCGTAGAGATTGATTCGGATGATCTTGTCCCAGAGGTCCTTGTCGGTCTTCAGGAACGGCATCGGCCGGTCCCAGCCGGCATTGTTGACCAGGAGCCAGATCGGGCCGAGCTCGGCTTCGACCATTACCACGGCTTCGTTGACAGAGGCGGCATCTCCAACGTCGACCGTATAGGTCTTGATAACCGCCTGTGGTGCGAGCTTTGCGGTTTCCTCGCCGGCTTGCGGGTTGATGTCGAAGATGGCGATCCTGCAGCCTTCTTCGGCGAGGCGCAGCGTCAGTCCGCGCCCAATTCCCTGTCCTCCGCCGGTAACTACGGCGACTTTTCCAGATAGGCCCTTCAACGCACATCTCCCTTGTCGCTTATCGTTCTTGTCTTACCGCACGCCGGCCCATAAAGGCGGTGCAACCGGCGAAATCTACACCGGCACGCCGGGCGCAACTTTTTGAGCCGACCCGTTCTTCTGCAGCGCAAATCCGTGTTGTGAATACATCTGCCGGGCGATGATCGTCTTCATGATCTCGATGGAACCGCCGGCGATCTTGACTATCCGTGCATCGGCATAGGCCCGGGCGATCGGATACTCCCACATGTAGCCCCAGCCGCCGAACAGCTGCAGGCATTCGTCGACCGTTTCGCAGTGAAGCTCGGAGGTGAACATCTTGGCCATTGCCGCATCTACGGGATCGAGCTTGCCCTCCATGAAGAGCGCGATGCATTTGTCGGTAAAGACGCGTGCAACGGCCGCCTTGGTTCTGAGATCGGCCAGCTTGAACTGGGTATTCTGGAAATCGGCAATCTTCTGGCCGAACGCGCTCCGCTCGGAAGTATATTGCAGCGTCCAGTCGATGACCGTCTCGGTGACCGTCGCCGAACGAATGGCCTGCGCCAGCCGCTCCTGGGACAGCTTGGTCATCATCTGCGCAAAACCCTTGCCCTCCTTGCCCAGCAAATTACTGGCGGGAATCCGGACATTGTCGAAGAACATTTCGGACGTATCCTGCGCCTTCATGCCGAGCTTTTCCAGATTTCGCCCACGCCTGAAGCCGGGCCGGTCGCTCTCGACAATGAACAGAGTAACCCCTTTGGCGCCGGCATGATTGTCCGTCTTGGTCGCAAGCACGACGAAGTCGCAGAGCTGGCCGTTGGAAATGAAAACCTTCTGGCCGTTGATGACGAAGTCATCGCCATCGCGCACGGCGCGGGTCCTGATCGCCTTCAAATCGCTTCCGGCGTGAGGTTCCGTCATGCCGAGCGAGCCGATCGCTTCGCCCGATACCATTTTGGGCAGCCATTTTCGCTTCTGCGCCTCGGTGCCAAACGAAAGGATATAGGTTGCGACCAGGTCGGTATGGATGAGAAAGCCGGGCCCGCTGGCGCCGGACCGCCACAGCTCCTCGAAGACGACGACGTCAAAGAGGTAATCAAGGCCCATCCCGCCATATTCCTCGGGCACGGTGCAGCAGAGCAGGCCGGCCGCGCCGGCCTTCAGCCACAGCTCCCGCGGAACGATCCCGTCCTCTTCCCATTTGGCGTGGAAGGGCACGATCTCGCGGTCGACGAAGCGTCGGACCGTTTTCCGGAAAATTTCATGTTCTTCGCGAAAGATCGTGCGCTCGATCATTGTCAAAAAACGTCCTGCCTGATTTAGTTTGCTAGTGTACTATATGTCGGTCGGGTATACAATACGAGACTGCAATCGTGCAAGTACGATAGTACACCAACGAACGGTATGCGAAAGCGAGAGGAAACAATGCCGGGAGCGCCGGAACTGAAGCAATTTCGGATAGAATGGTCGGGAAACGGGGTCCTGCACCTGGTCTTTGACATGTCCGGCCGTTCCATGAACGTCTTCTCGAACGCAGCGATCGAGGAACTCGGCCGGTTTGCCGATTGGCTGCAACAAAGCGATGTCGCAGGCGTCGTCATCCGATCCGGAAAGCCATCGGCCTTCTGCGCCGGCGCTGATTTGGCCGAGTTGGAAACCGCGTACGACCTGGTCTTGGCTGCGCCACCGGCTGAACGCGACCGCATCGCGTTCGATCATTTCTTCCGGCTGAGCCAGGGGTTGCGCAAGCTCGAGACGGCAGGCAAGCCCGTTGCGGTGGCGATCGCGGGACTCGCATTAGGGGGTGGCTGCGAATTTGCGCTTGCGGCGCATCACAGGGTCCTCACCGATCACCCGCAGAGCACGTTTGGCCTGCCGGAGTCGCTGGTGGGATTATTGCCGGGAGGAGGGGGAACCCAACGCCTTCCGCGTCTGATTGGCATTGAGGCAGCGCTGCCGGTGCTGCTCGATGGCGCCAGGATCGGCGGGGCGGCAGCTATCAAAACGGGTCTAGCGGACGAACTGGTGGCGCCCGGCGAGGAAATACGAGCCGCGGAACGTTGGGTGCTGTTGCGTCCGCCGACCATGCAGCCGTGGGATCGGCCGGACTGGCGCGCAAAAGATGCGGAGCGCTTTGCGGCGCTCGTCGGAGAGCGCCGGGCGAACGTTCTGGCGGAGACGCTTGGACATTATCCGGCGCCGCTCGCCATTCTCGACTGTGTCGAGCAGGGGTTTCCGGAAAGCTTCGACGCCGCGATCCGGACCGAGATGAAGATCTTTGCAAAGCTGATCCAGCGGCGGGAACCCCGCAACATGATCCGTACCTTGTTCCTCGGAAGGCTTGATCACGACCGGCTGAAGAAGAACGGGATGAATCCCAAAGTGGCCGAGGCTGTTACGGAGATCGCGCGCGTGCTCGATGTCCAATCGGAAAGAGGCAAAGAGCTTTCCGAAGCCTTTGCACTGGCCGGATTTCGCGCCGAGCAGGCGCAGAAGCCCGCCTTCGATGGCCGGATCTCGGGTACGACCTATTGGTTTGACGCAGAGCCGATGACCTGGGGAAAGGAGCGCTTGCGCGTCCGCCTCGCCGAGGCAGAAGCCGCGGCCGCAAGCTGGCGGTCCCAGCTCGATGAGGCAGAGCGGCGCGCGGCCGATTATTTGCTCGTAACAAAAGAAGGTTTTCCCGCCTATCTCGGCGGTTTATTTGCCGCAGGATTGGATTAGACGAAGCGCACGCGAAGGAGAGAAGTCGTGGCAAAGCCTCTCGATGGGGTCAGGGTCCTTGATCTTTCAAAAGTCCTCGCCGGTCCGCTCTGCGCGCAGTATCTGGGCGATCTCGGCGCGGAGATCATCAAGGTCGAAGCGGTGGGGCAGGGCGACGAGACGCGGGGATGGCCGCCGTTTCCCGCGCCGGGACTGGGTACGGTGTTCCTGAGCGCCAACCGCAACAAGCGCAGCATCGCGATCAACATGAAATCAGAGAAGGGACGGAAGCTCGTGCACGATCTGGCGAGATCGGCCGACGTCGCGATCGAGAGCTTCGGCACCGGCGTTGCCGAGCGGCTAGCGATCGATGCCGACAGCCTTCGCGCGCTAAACGATCGCCTGATCCATTGCAGCATCTCCGGATTCGGCCGGTCCGGGCCGCTGAAGCATGCACCCGGTTATGACGTCATCCTTCAGGCGTTCGGCGGCGTCATGTCGATGACCGGGGATGAAGGCGGCGGCTATATCCGCAGCCCAATTTCGCCGATTGATCAGATGACGGGCGTACATGCTTTCAGCGGCATCCTGGCGTGCCTGTTGGCGCGCGAGAAGTCAGGCAAGGGAGCATCGATCCAGGTGTCGCTGTTCGACACCGCGCTGGGGCTTTTGGGCTACAATCTGCAAACCTTCTGGGAACGCGGCGTCCAGCCCGCCAAATGCGGCTCGAGCCATGAATCGCTTTGCCCCTACCAGGCGTTCGAGGCGGCCGACGGACCGATCATGATCGGGGTCGCCAACGACAATCTCTGGCGCAAGTTCTGCGCGGTCTCGGGCCTTAAGTCGATAGTTGATGATCCCAAATTCCGCACCAACGCAAATCGCGTCGCCCATCGCGCCGAGACGCTCCATCATGTGCAATCGGCGATTGCGACCAGGACGGTCGAACAGTGGAACGCCGCGCTCACCGAGGTCGGCATCCCCTGTTCGCCGATCAATACGCTCGCTCAGCTCCTCGAGCACCCACACACCAAGGCGAACAAGGTCATCATGCAGTACGACCACGCCGCAGCCGGTCGTCTCAACTGCGTGGGTCATCCCGTGACCTTTGTCGGGGAAGAACGCAGCGTCGGCCTGCCGCCGCCCATGCTGGGACAGCACACCGACGAAGTCTTGAAGGAGATGGGCCTTTCGCCGGAAACCATCGAAGGGCTGCGCCGCGAAGACGTGGTGAGCTGACGCAGGGTCGTTCAATCGAGGCGAAGGCGAGACGGTTCAGGTCTCGCCCTCCCATATCCAGAATCACTCGTCCAGGAGCTTCCACGACGTCTTTTCGAATACCGCCATGCGCAGCGACTTGTACGGCGCATAATTCTCCTTCGAATTGGTGAGTTCAATTCCTGGAAGCAGCATGCCGACGCGCTCCTTGTTGAAGCTCGTCGCCTGGGCGAGCAGATTTTCGCGCGTCAGATTGTCGCCGCACCGCTGCAGCCCTCGGGCGATGGCCTGGGCGTTCACGTAACCGGAGAGGGCGATGAAGTCGTTCGGGCTGTCGTTCGGCGCCCATTGCTTCATGAAGGCGATATATTCGATCACTTCGGAGTCTTGCGCCCAGGCCGGGTCCCCGGCTTGCTTCGTGAACTGCGTGGTGTAGGCGCCCTGGACATTCTCCAGGCCTGCGGGCGTCAGCACGCCCTGCACCGAATTCACCGGACTTGCCAGCAACTGTACCGGTTTCCAGTTCAGCTCGTTCGCTTTCTTGATGGCCTGGGCCGCAAATTTCGGGGTCGCGAAGTAGATCAGCGTATCGGCGCCGGAGGCCTTGAGCTTGAGGACCTCAAAGTCAACGGTTGGGTAGCTGAGCTCGTAGGATGCTTCCGCCACGATCTTCGCCGTGCTGTCGGAGCCCAGTCCGGTCTTGAGGCCATTGAGGTAGTCCTTTCCGTAGTCATCGTTCTGATAGAGGACCGCGATCTTGGCGTTCGGTGTCTTCTTGAGAATGAATTTGCCGAAAGTGGCGCCCTCCATCTCGAACGGCGGATAGAAGGGGACGGTCCAGGGAAAATTCTGCGGATCGTTGAAGCGGCGGCCACCAGCTGAGATGAAGACCTGAGGCACTTTGTTCTGGTTAAGGTATTTCTGCACGGCAACGTTGGGAACGGTGCCGACGGTCCCGACCTCGGCGAGAACGCCATCGTCATCAACGAGCTTGCGGGTCTGTTCGATCGCTTTAGGCGGGCTGAAGGCATTGTCGAGCGAGATCAGGTTGACCTTCCTGCCGTTGATGCCGCCTTTCTCGTTCAGCATCTGGAAATAGCCTGTCATGACACGGCCATAGCTCGAAAAGGCGGACGCCGGCCCGCTATACGGAACCGTCTGGCCTATTTTGATTTCGGTGTCCGTAACGCCCGGGCCGTACATTTTTTCAGCGGCGCCGGCCTCGAAGCCGGCGCTGCTGAGGAAAAGGGCCGAAAAGCCGACCAGTATCGGAATCCTCATGCTTCCTCCCACGTCGTTTTTTATGACCGAGACTGCCGCCGAGCGGCATGGGCCAACCAGTACACCTATATATCATACATAATAACACGGATGTTTTGGTAGGCGCTGTCGAAAATTTCCGCATTCGCTGCAGAGCATGTGTTCGATAGCTGCCCTAGCTCTAGCTTGAATGTCGCTCCGAATGTGCTACAGATCGTACGTAAGTGTACTAATTATGATGCTGCGGGTGCGCGGAATAGCGATTGCCGGCGGAGGGAGGGAGGAAGGGAGGGACCATGGCTGCTTCGGGCGCAACAGCGCTGGCTGCGCTGAAGATTGGCGGGCGCGTCGCCTTCGAGCGTCTGGTTCGGCCAAAGGCGCGGCGACCCGAGGATGTGCCATGCTCGCCCGATGCGATCACGCCCGAATGGCTGACCGCCGTACTCTGTCAGAAATTCCCGGAGGCCATTGTAACGGGGGTCGTCGTGAAGCCCGCGAGTGCGGGAACCTATGAACGCCATCAGTTGATCATCAGCTACAATGAAGCCGGCCGGCGCGCCGGTCTTCCCGGTTCGATCTTCACCAAGTCGCTGCCCAGCGTCGTCACGCGCATGATCGGTGGATTTAATGGAACAGCGCGGGTTGAGGGCCGCTTCTACATGCAGCTAAGGCCGCTGCTCCAGATCGAGGTGCCGGTCGGCTATCATGCCGCATCTGATCGCCGAACGTTTGCCTCGATTCTTCTCCTGGAGGATCTCGTCGCAACGAAGTCGGCAACTTTTTGCAACTACCGAACCTATGTTTCTCGTGCGATGGCGGAAGACATGGTCGATCTTCTGGCGTCGCTGCACGCGCGTTTCTACGGTAATCGGGAGCATGCGACCCAATATCCATGGGTCGCCAGCTATCCAAGATGGTTTACTATCGGCGCCGAAAAAATGAGCTTGGAATATTACACCCGCAAAGCGTTCGATTCCGCCTCCCATGTCATTCCTGCCAGCATGCTCGCGCAGCGTGATGCTGTATGGCCGGCGGCCCTGCGCGTCCTTACTGTCCACGATAGCGAGCCGCAGGGATTGATCCACTCCGACGTCCATATCGGCAACTGGTACCGCACGGCTGCGGGAAAGATGGGCCTGTGTGACTGGCAGTGCCTCGCCCGCGGTCATTGGTCACGGGACTTCGCCTATGCGGTGACGGCGGCGCTTACGCCCGACGACCGCCGCAAGTGGGAGAAGGATCTCCTCCTTCGCTATCTGGACCGGTTTGCCGAACTAACCGGCGCCAGGCCGCACTTCGACAGGAGTTTTCTGTACTATCGGCAGCAGATGGTGCATGCGCTACTGATGTGGACGATTACATTGTGTCACTCGCCGCTATTGCCGAACATGCAGCCGGTGGAGACCACGCTGGCGATGATCGAGCGGATTTCAACAGCTATGGCTGACCTGGATTCGCTTCGCTCTTGATGTGCTCCTTTCTCCGCGATCGAGCACCGTCACCTGCCGTTCGACGGCCATGCTCAAAACCGAATGCCTTCTTCAGTGGGGTACGCAGCATTGTCCACCATGGACTGGGATGACATCCGCTTCTTTCTAGGTGTCGCACGCGCCGAACAGTTCTCCGCTGCTGCAGCGCGAATGGGAGTCGACACGGCGACTGTAGCCCGGCGGATCAACGCGCTGGAGAAATCGCTGAATACTCGCCTGTTCGACAGGCGACATACCGGCTGCGTCCTGACTGAGGCTGGAGAGCGGTTCCTTCAGACTGCTGAAGATCTCGAATCGAATATTTTGCGGGCACAAGCTGATCTATCGCGGACCGATGTCCTCGTTACCGGGGCGGTAAGAATCGCTGCTCCGGACGGGTTCGGCACGTTGTTTCTGTGTCCGCGACTTGCAGCGCTTAAGGCCCGGCATCCTGGATTGACGATACAATTAGTGCCGATCACGCGAACATTTTCACTGTCCAGGCGTGAAGCTGATCTCGCGGTGACCATCGAGCAGCCAGCCGAGGGCCGGCTGGTATCCCGCAAGCTCATCGACTATTCACTCCATTTTTATGCGTCACGGAAGTATCTCGAAGAGCACGGAGCTCCAATAACCGCCAACGACCTCTCGCGCCATTCCCTGATCACATATGTGCCGGATCTAATCTTTGCGGAGCAACTCATCTTCATGCCTGAAATATACGGGCCATCGTATAGCAGATTGGAGTGTTCCACCGCAGTAGGCCAGTTGGAGGCGGTGCGGAGCGGCGCAGGAATAGGGATCTTGCATGACTATGCCGCCCATCGGGACCAGCAGTTACGAGTCGTATTGCCAGCCGTGCGATTTGACCGAACTTACTGGATGGTTACGCACGCGAACCTCCATGGCATCGCCCGCGTCCGAGCCGCCATCGATTTTATAGTCGATGAGGTGCGGGCGAATAGGGCGACATTCGGACAGGAGCCGGGGTGATTCTCGCCTTCGTTCGAATCGCCAACTGTCGACTAGAAGCGTGATTGGCGGACGACGAAAGTTCAATGCTTGAAAATGATTGAAAATCGGGACGGGTAACGGGCTCGATCGCCTGTTGCGAGACCACCGCGTCGCCATTCTGACAACGACAAATTCTGTAGTGGTCTTAATAGCCCGCAAGGCCGCAAAATGTCAAAATGGCCATTGTGCCGCTGCGAAATTCGGCGACTTCCAAGCTGAATACGAGGGTTCGATTCCCTTCATCCGATCCAAAGTGATTTCAATGACTTAACGAAAACTCCTAGACGCTTCTGCGAAGGATTGGCACAGACATGCCGCTGCTGTACAACTGATCTTTCGCAACCGACAACTTGCTCCACGCGACGGATCCCCGCGCAGGACCGGATTCCGGGAAACCGGTGTGCCGCAACTTTGGCTAGGAGCCAATCGGATCGATGGTTCGAACCGAGACCGCCACCGTCGTCTTCACCGACCTCGTCGGGTCGACCGAGCTTGCCAACCGCCTCGGACATGACGCCTATGAGGCGGTGCGCAGGGCGCACTTCGACACGCTGCGCATCGCCGCTTCGCAAAGCCAGGGAAGCGAGATCAAGAGCACTGGCGACGGCATGGTGTTCACCTTCGGCAGTGCCAGCGACGCGCTCGCCTGCATGATCCGTATGCAACAACTGACGGATCTTGCCGCACGTCGCGGTGGCGGAGACCCGAGGATCCGGATCGGCGCGTCGTGCGGCGAGATCAATCGCGCGGATAACGACATCTTCGGAATATCCGTCGTGGAGGCCGCCCGGCTGTGCGCCGCCGCGGCACCGGGACAGATCCTGGTGGCAGATATCGTAGGCCGGTTAGTCCGCAGTCTTGGGTACCGGTTCGGCACGGCGAGCGAATTCAGCCTTAAGGGCATGCCCGACCCGGTGCAAGCCTGTCTGGTCGAGTGGGAGCCGCGTCCAGCGCCCGACGGCACGATCCCGCTGCCGCCTAAGATCGTGGCGGCGCCGCCATTCGGGCTCTATGGACGCGCGGCCGAGCAGGGAATCATCGCCCGCTGCTGGGCCGGCGCCAAGCGGGGTAATCGCCAGGTCGTCCTGCTTGCGGGCGAGCCAGGCATTGGCAAGACACGACTCGGGATCGACGCGGCCCGGATCGCCCATCGTGAGGGCGCCGTGGTGCTGTTCGGCTCCTGCGACGAGGACATCGGCCTGCCCTACCGCCCCTTCGTCGAGGCGCTGCGCCATTACCTGGCGAACGCGCCCGATGAGACCCTCGTCCGCCATGTGCGCGAGCATCAGGGCGAGCTGCTGCGCATGGTGCCCGAGCTCAGTCAGCGCGTGCCGGACGTCCCGCCGCCGCGCGTAGCCGAGCCCGAGACCGAGCGCTTCTTGATGTTCGAGGCCGTTGCCGGCCTTGTCTCCGCCGCCTCGCAGCACAGCCCGATCATGCTTATCCTCGATGATCTGCAATGGGCAGGCGCGCCGGAGCTTCTGCTGTTCAAGTACCTCGTGCGCTCGGCGATGCCGATGAATATCCTCATCATCGTCACCTATCGCGATACCGAGTTGTCGCGTGCCCACCCGCTCGCCTCGGTGCTCGCCGACCTCCGCCGGGAGACTGGGATCGAGCGGGTTGCGCTACGCGGCCTCGACGAAGCCGGCGTCATCGACTTCGTGACCGCGGCGGCCGGCCACGACCTCGGTCCATCTGAGCTCGCCGTGGCGCGCGCGATAGGGCAGGACACCGAGGGCAGCCCGCTGTTCATCGCCGAGACGCTGCGCAATCTTTCCGAATCCGGCGCGGTGGTTCGCCAGGGCGACCGCTGGGCGCTGCGCGCCGGCAGCCGCGACCTCGGGATTCCCCAGGGCGTGAAGGAAACGATCGGGCGACGTCTGTTGCGGCTCACCGAGAGCACGAACAAGATCTTGAGCCTTGCGTCGGTCATCGGGCGCGAGTTCGACCTCGCCTTACTGGAGCAGATCGCCGAGATGCCGGAGGACACGATCCTCGACGCCATCGACGAAGCCAAGGCCGCCGCGCTGGTCGCCGAGGTCTGCGGCGAGGTCGAGCGCTATGCATTCACCCACGCCTTGGTGCGCGCCACGCTGTACGACGAAATCAGCCCGGCGCGCCGCGCCCGGATGCATCGCCGCGCCGGCGCCGCGCTCGAACGACTAACCGAGACGCGGCCCGGCCAACGCGTCGATGAGCTGGCGCGCCACTGGATGGCGTCGACGACGATCGGTGATTCGTCCAAGGCGATCGCCTATGCCCGTCAGGCCGCCGAGCGGGCGCTCGGCGGCCTCGCTTTCGAAGAGGCGGCGAAATACTACGAGCAGTCGCTCGCCGCCCTCCAGCACCACGATCGCGACGGCGACCTGCTGCGTTGCGACCTCATGATCGCGCTGTCCGACGCGCAGCGGCGCGCCGGTGACGCCGATTATCGCCGGGCGATGACCGAAGCGGTGACCATCGCCCGCTCGCTCGGTGATTCCCGGCGCCTTGCCATGGCGGCGCTGGTCAGCGCCCGTCCGGGCGGGACGATGGCGAACGCCACCGTGGTCGACCACGAGCTCATCGCGCTGTTCGAGGAGGCGCTCGCCGGACTGCGCGACGAGGACGACGACGTGCTGCGGGCGAAGATCCTCGCGCAGCTGTCGGCGGAACTGCTTTACGCCGGCGAGTTCGATCGGCGTCATCGGCTGTCCGGCGAGGCGGTGGCGATCGCCCGGCGCAGTGGCGACCAGTCGGTCCTCGCCGTCGCGCTCTATGCCCGTGCGGTCGCCGTCAACGTTCCGACCGCCCTTGCCGAGCGGCTCGCGCTCACCGCCGAGATGGAGGTGCTGGCTGAGCGGTCGGGCAGCATCGAGACGCGGTGGACCGCCGCCTATCATCGTTTCGGCGCGCTGCTCGAATCGGGCGACATCGTCCGGGCCGAGCAGATGCTCGCCCGGTTGCAGGAGCTGATCCCCAAACTGCGACAGCCCTACTTCAATTGGGCGACGAGTCTTGCCAGCTCGATGCTGTGCGTGATGCGCGGGACGCCCGACGCCGAGCAGCAGGTGTCGGCCGCCTTCGAGCTCGGCCGCGCCAGCGGCCAGCCCGACGCCAACATGGTGCGTCTCGGCCAGCTGTTCGTCATCCGGCGCGATCAGGGTCGCTACGGCGAGCAGGTTGAGCCGCTGCGCCAGCTTGTTCAGGCGCAGCCGCATTTGCCGGTATGGGGAGCAACGCTGGCAGGCCTCTACTGCGAGACTGACCAGCTCGACGCGGCGCGCGCGCAGGTGGCGCTGCTCGCGGCGAACGGTTTCCACCTCCTGGTCGACTGGACCTGGCCGTCCGTCGTCATGAGTCTCGCCCAGGTCGCGAGCGATCTGGGCGACCAGACGCTCGCCGAACACTTCTATCCGCAGCTCCGGAAGGTCGCCGGCCAGGTAGGCGTCACCAGCATCGGGATTATCTGTTATGGGTCGCTTGCGCTTCCATGCGGCCTGCTGGCTGCCTGCCTGCGGCGCTGGGACGAGGCCGACCGCTATTTCGCCGAGGCCGAGGCGATGAACGAGCGCATCGGCGCGCGGCCCTATTTGGTGCGCACGCGCCGCGCCTGGGCCGCCATGCTCATCGACCGCAACGCCCCCGGAGATGGCGAGCGGATCGTCGCCTTGATTGCCGCAGCGAGCGGCGCAGCCGTCGAGCTCGGGATGCAGCGCGAGATCGTGCGCCTCGGCCGGCTTAGCGAGCGGATGAGCACGTCCCAGTGCGTGACCGGGATCTGATTCGGGCCTCCCGCGACGAGGCCAGATCGCTCGGGCGCTAACCGCTCCCCCGTATCACGCGGTCGCTTTTGGCTGCCGGACTTTGAGCTTTGTCTTGCCGTAGTACATGTGTCTCTTCGTGCCTCTTGGCCTAGCGGAAGTGCCTGAGGCAGCAGCCGATGTCCGCAGTTGGCCCGCGAGATGAAATGGTTCGAAGTCGTGCAAACGAGAGGCCATATCGAAAATGGGTCTGTCCGACATTACCAGGTCACTTTGCGAGTTGGATTCACACTAGAGGGGTAGTTCTATCGGGGAAAGCGGAAGTGAGTTTGAGATTGCTAATCTGGCGCGAATGACCCCATTTGGACTTCGGCCTGACCACTATGCAGCGGCCGAGCTTACTCGCCGTCCGGTCGCAAAGTGGTAGTCTTCGGGAAACAAGATATTAAAAGGCGCCAAGCCAGCCGATTTGCCGATCGAGTAGCCAACGAAACTCCAACTGGTCACCAACCTCAAGACTGCAAAGGCGCTATCGAAATTCCGCCAACCCTGCTTGCGATGGCCAACCGGGTGATCGAATGAATCGGAACTGTCCACGCTATGCATCGGCGGCGATCGGTAACAGGGAGTGATTTATGAAAGGTAACCCCAAAGTTATCGAGTACCTAAACAAGGCGCTGCGCCACGAGCTCACCGCAGTGAATCAATATTGGCTGCATTACCGCCTGTTGGATAATTGGGGCTACAAAGTGCTTGCAAAGCAATGGCGCAAGGAATCCATCGAGGAAATGCAGCATGCCGACAAGCTCATCGGGCGGATCATATTCCTCGATGGCAATCCCAACATGCAAACCCTCGAATCCCTTCGTATCGGTCAAACGGTGAAGGACGTGCTTGACCGCGATTTGCAGGCCGAAACGGAAGCGCGGGCGCTTTACGAAGAAGCGGCAACCCACTGCCAGAGTGTGAAGGACTACGTGACGCGCGGCCTCTTCGAGCAACTGATACACGACGAGGAACATCATATCGATTTCCTTGAAACCCAAATCGACATCGTCGCCAAGCTCGGCCTTGGGCTCTACGCCCAACATCATATTGGCGACCTCGACGAGAGTTAACGACGATTGCATCGCAATCGCCGTAGCGATGAGTGAGAGACTTCGTGCTGATAATGTTGGAGACTGCCGAGATAAGCGGCCAATCCTTTTCGGGGACACTTCATGCAATCAACGATGATGCCGCTTCCGGCACCAACCGGACATGCTGCGGCAGTCGCTACATGCCGTTATCGAGTGGTGACCGGACCTGGCTCAGACGCTGCCCGAGATCCGTTGATGACCCCAAGCGACCCACATGCGGTCGACTACAATGAGTTCCGCTGAGCGGACGAACCGCGATCTGCTCCCGAGCATCAGTATGATCTAATCGGCGAGTGTGAACTGCTGAACTCAGCTCCGAAGGTTTGCAGATATTTTGGCGGATGGTCCCGGGTCGACCGGGGTCCTCGAGACAGAGTCCGCTGCTCTTGACGCGGATCCGCACACGACCGTGGCCGGCGTCGCTCACCGTGAAGAGTTCGTTGTCGTACGGAGGACGGTCGCTGCATCCCCATTGAATGAGATTTCCGCCGCCGCCCAGCTTCTTGCCGTCTCCCGGCGCGGCGCTAGCGGTTGAGATGTTCAGGCACAAACCTTTCGCACCGTTCGGACCGTTCACTGTCTCAATCGCGTAAAAGCCATTCCTCTGGTCGACGAAATTGAACTCCATGTTGCTGAAAGCGCCGCAGGGATAGGGAATGATGCCTTCGCCGCTCCGTGTGGAGTTCTGATTGATGTTCAGGCACAGTTTTGTTCCCTCCGAAACGATCTGGTGGGTGCCTTCGATCGTGGCGGACGGTGCAGCGGACCGTGGCGCGACGCCATCGATCACATAGGTCGTGACCGAGCGCGCCGGCAGCTGATCGAAAAGGCGCGCCGCGGAAGAAAGGACAATGCTTCCCTGTTGAAGATTGACCGCCTCGTCGCTCGTCGTTCGATACATGGTCGCCTGCGGCGGAAGAGAACCGAAGGCGGAAAGATCAAGATCAAGTGGCGTGTCCGTATCCCAATTGGTGCTGACCAGCACCAGCCGTTTCGACTGAGGAGAATAGGCGGCAAGCGTGTTGTAGGCGCCGCCGGCCGAAATGATCTCGAAGCCTGGCCGAATAAACCGCGTGTATTGGGCGAGAGCGAAGAACTGCTTCTTCAAACGCGGCGTGCCACCTTGGGGGTCGAATGCAATCACGTTCCAGTCCGGCTGCCAGAGCACCCAAACCTCTGCGCCCATGTCGCGCAGGTCCGCGCGAATTGTGTCCGCCACGAACAAGGCGCCCCACATGTCCGTCTTGTCGCCTTGGGTGGGAAAGCAACACCCGACTTCGCTCATCCAGATCGGCTTGTGGAATTTCTGGCCAAGCTCTTTCAAGCCCTTGAGACGAACCCAGTAGCTTGGCCCATGGTAATCGTGGGTATTGATCCTACCGAGGGCGCCAAGTGCGCTGGGCTCCAACTGTTCCACACTTCCGACGGTCGCGGCGACATTATTGGTGTCGATTCCCGACACAAAGGTGTCGATGCCGTCGTGCTTCAGGCGGCGAGCGAGCATCGGAAGCACTGTGTTTCGAGTCGCGAGCGACGCGCTATAGCCTTCCTGTCGTCCGCCAGCCCCCCATCCCAAATCCGGCTCATTGAACGGCTCCAGGCTCTCGAAGCGCACGCCTTCGGCATCCCGGAAGTGCTTCACCACCGTCGTCAGGTATTGAACGAAACTCTCGACCATCGCCGGCTGCAAATTGTCCTCGTGTTGTCCTGGCTTGTTGCCGGAGGCACAGCCGCTAACAGTCATCCAATAAGGCGGCGATACCGAGAACGCCTCGAAGAGATTGGCGCCTCGCTTTTTCGCCTCTTGCAGCATCCGGCGTTGCGCGGCGTCACGGGTCCAATCGAAGGGAGCGCCAGGCCCGAATTGAAAGCCATCCATCTGAGCGTCCGGGCGCATGTGCGTGTGACTTGGATCGTCGCCACCGCCGATGTTGTAACGGGCTACGGTGAACCCGAGCGTCAGCCGAGTGATCGGATCGCCATACAGCAGATCCATATACTGACCCTGAATGTTAGGGTCCTTGATTTGCGCGGGCTGCCGCCCGCCACCGTACAAATCATTCGCCTCCCAAGCGAGAGACATGCCCCATCCGCGAAAGGTCTGCGCCGGCCGCGCGACGACGCGACCCGAATCCGCTGCGGCAGGCGGCACCAGAAGAAGCACCAAGAGCCAAGTTATCGATTGAAGCACCGCTCGTCCCGCTTTCATTCGCCAACATCGCTCCACGCAAAATACTACAAAATTGTAGCATAGTGGTACATTGTGAAGCGGAAGCCCGGGAGTAAGCTACGAACGACGATCGGCTTGCCAAGAAGGCCGCTCGCGAGATTTAGGTCGGCGTAGCACCAGCTCGCGATCGCCCCCATCACCGCTCCCTTAAACTCTCCTGCGAATGGCGCAAGATCGGCGAGAGCAGGTAATCGATGATCCGCCGCGTGCCGGTCTTGATCTCGACGGTGACGGCCATGCCGGGCGAGAGATTGAGCAGCTTGTCGTCGATCTGCATCTGCGTTTGATCGAGCGACACGCGCGCCGCGTAGGCCGGCTCCGCCGCGCCGCTATCCGGCAGCAGCGCTCGGTTTCGACGGGTCTGATTTGCCGGCGCCGTCGCGCGGGATGGCGTCCTGCGACAGCGTGACGACCTTGCCGTGCAGCAAGCCGTAGCGTGTGAAATTGAAGGTATCGACCTTGATTTCGGCGTCCTGGCCGGGATGCACGAAACCGATGTCCTGGTTATCGACCATGGCCTCGATCTCGATCGTGCTGTCGGACGGGAACGATCGCCAGCAGGGTCTGCGCCGGGGTGACGACGCCGCCGATCGAATGGATCGCCAATTGCTGAACCGTGCCGTCGATCGGCGCCGTCAGGGCCTGATATTTGGTTCGCTGCTCGGACTTGGCGACGTCCTGCGCGAGACCGTTGGCCTTGCGGGTGGCCTCGGCCAGATCGTTCAGGTTCTGCCGGTGAAATTCGGCCCGCGTTTCCTCGAGCTTCGCCTTCGACGCGGCAACGGCCGCCTCGGCCTCCTTGAGACGGCTGGTCTGCACCTCGAGGTCCTTTTGGCTGCGACAGCAGCTCCTGCAGATTTTCGAGATAGGCGAGCTTGGAGCCGGTCTGATGGTCGAACAGCGTCTTGCGCATCTGGGTGCGCTCTTCCATCAGCGGCAGCAGCGTCTGGATCTTGCCGATCGCAACCTTCTGGCTTTCCAGTTCCGCCCGCTTCTGCGCTTCGTCGCCGGCGAGCGCTGCAAGCTTGCTGCGATATTGCGCCACCTGGCCGATCGAGGAATTGCTCGCCCATCCTGGCCTGTTCGGCGCTGGCGCCGGCCGGCGGCACGAATGCGCGCTCGGATCGCTCTCGCTCTCAAGCGCCGCCGTCAGTCTCGCGATGTCGATTTTCGCCGCCATCAGGTCGTTTTGCTGATGGTCGAGATCGGCCTGGTTCATGGTCGGATCGAGCTCGATCAGAACTGTCGCCGGCCTTGCACCTTCTGACCATCGTGCACCCGGATGGCGCGCACCACGCCGATCTCGAACGGCTGCACGATCTTGGTGTGGCCGGTCGGGATGATCTTGCCCTTGGAGACGGCGACGATGTCGACACGGCCGAACCACGCCCAGGCCAGCGCGAGCGCGAAGACCGCGACCAGGCAATAGGCCCCGAGACGGCCGATCGGCGACGGCGGTGTTTCGACGATTTCGAGCGCGGCAGGCAGAAATGCGCGCTCGACCGTGCGGATGGGCCTGCTTCTGACAGCGGACGACGGCGGTGGTCATTTGGCGCTCATCGATTAGGCCGGCTCAGGACTGCATGGCGTGAAGCGCGGCATAGCGGCCGCCGCTGACGCAGCAGATCCTCATGCGTGCCGTCCTCGGTGACGCGTCCGCGTTCGATGGTCAGGATGCGGTCGGCGACCCGCACCGCCATCAGCCGGTGCGCGATGATGAAGACGGTGCGGCCTTTCACGATCTGGCGCATGTTGTCGTGGATGATCCGCTCGCTTTCGTAGTCGAGCGCGCTGGTCGCCTCGTCGAAGATCAGGATGCGCGGATTGGTGACCAGCGCGCGCGCGATCGCGATGCGCTGGCGCTGGCCGCCAGAAAGCGTGCTGCCGCGCTCGCCGATCATGGTGTCGTAGCCGTCGGGCAGTTCCAGGATGAAATCGTGCGCGCCGGCGAGCCGGGCGGCGGCGATGACGTCCTCGCTCGGCATCCCCGGATTGGCGAGCGCGATATTGTCGCGCACGGTCGCGTTGAACAGCACGTTGTCCTGCATGACGACGCCGATCTGCCGGCGCAGCCAGGCAGCTGTCGACCTGGGCGAGGTCGACGCCGTCGACGAAGACGCGGCCGCTCTCCGGCACATAGAGCCGCTCGATCAGCTTTGCAAAGGTGCTTTTGCCGGAACCGGAGGAGCCGACGATGCCGACCACCTGGCCGGCGGCAATGTCGAGAGTGACATCCTTGAGCACTTCCGGTCCGTCGATGCGGTAGCGGAACGTGACGTGCTCGAACCTGATGTCGCCGATCAGCGCGGGAAGCGCGGCCTTCGTCGCGTTGTAGGACGGCTCGACCGGCGTGTTGAGAATATCGCCCAGCCGCGCGATCGACAGGCGCGCCTGATGAAAGTCCTGCCACAGCCCGGCGAGCCGCAGCACCGGCGCGCTGACCCGGCCCGCCAGCATGTTGAAGGCGACGAATTCGCCGACGCGTGAGCGAGCCATGGATCACGAGCTTGGCGCCGAAGAACAGAATCGCGGCCATCACCATCTTGTTGACGAACTGGACCGCCTGGCTGCCGACGTTGCCGAGGTTCAGAACACGAAAGCTCGCACTGACATAGCCGGCGAGCTGCTCTTCCCAGCGGCGCTGCATCTGCGGCTCGACCGCCATGACCTTTAGCGTTTCGATGCCGGCAACGCTCTCGACCAGAAATGCCTGGTTCTCGGCGCCGCGCTGGAATTTCTCGTCGAGCCGCGCGCGGAACAGCGGCGTCATGCCGGCGGAGATCGCGATGTAGAACGGCAGGCTCGCCGATCACGATCCAGGTCAGGAACGGCGAATACACGAACATGACGGCCAGAAACACGACGGTGAAGAACGCGTCGATCACGAGCGTCAGCGCCGAACCGGTCAGGAAATTGCGGATATTTTCCAGCTCGCGGACGCGGGCGACGGAGTCGCCGACCCGCCGCGCCTGGAAATAGGCGGACGGCAGCGCCAGCAGATGCCGGAACAGCCGCGCGCCGAGTTCGACATCGATGCGATTGGTGGTGTGCGCGAACAGATAGGTCCGCAGCATTCCCAGCAGTGTCTCGAAGACCGATATCGCGACGAGGCCGATGATCAGGACGTCGAGCGTGCTCTCGCTGTGATGCACGAGCGTCTTGTCGATGACGACCTGGAAGAACAGCGGCGAGATCAGCGCGAACAGCTGCAGGAAGAACGAGAAGAGAAACACTTCGCCGATCAGGTGGCGATATTTGTGGATCGCGGTCACGAACCATGAGATGCCGAAGCGGTTGGTCAGGTCGCTTAGATTGGCGCGACGGGCCATGAAGACGAGTGCGGCCGTCCCAGCGTGCCTCGAACGCCGCGCGGGTCAGCATCTGCGGCCGTCCGATGACGGATCAGACACCAGAACCTGATCGTCCGGACGCCTTGCCGACGATCAGGAACCCGCCATCGCCGAAGGCAGCCGATCGCCGGCAAGCGGACTCTCGCAAGGCGTGCCCATCCGGTTTTGACGACACGCGCCTTCAGTCTGAAATCCTTCGCGCAGCGAAGCATTTCGGTGAGTGCCAATCGGGTACCCGCCGAAGCGATGCCCGATTTGATCCGGCTCCGCCGCGACGCCCTGAAAGCGCATCAGCATCACCAGCGCGGCGAGTCACCGGATCGACCGGCTTTGTCGTTACATCATGCATCGGTTCCTCGGCACCATGGGCCGCCGGAAGCTCATGCCCTCCCGGGCCTGCCGAAATTCGGGAGATGGCCGTGCCGGCCCGAAGGCCGGCACGCGTTCCACTGGAACGATCAGGCGTGACTGGCGGGATCGGCCAGTACCGGGTTCTGGGCATGCGCATCGGCGATGACTGTTGCCGCCACCTTCGCCGGCGCCGTCGCGAACGACGACGCGATGGAGTGGCTGAGCATCGACGCCTGGTCCCGTGAGCGATGCCATCAGATCGTGCTTGCCACCTTGTCGGCGACCGCCGGCGTGGGATCGGCGACGAAGCTGACGCCGTGGGCGAGCAGAAGTTGAAGCCCGGCGCGTTGTCGGCCGACAACAGCGGCGTGAATGCGCCGGTCGTCGGGTCGACCTGGCCGAACGCCTTCAGGCTTCCGACCGAGGCATAGTAGTCGTTGGGGTTGAGCCCGCTCGCATGGAACGAGTAGACCGTGTTGGTCGCGGTATCCGTCAGCGTGAAGGTGCCCGAGGTGGCATCGGGCTTGATGACGTCGTCGAGGCCGGCGTGGCCGACCGTGACCCCCGCGACCGGCGTGAACGACACCGACTGGTGCGCGGTGCCGGGATCGTGGATGTCGATGATCGCGCCATCGTCACCGCTGGACAGGATGAGGTCGCCGTTCGGCGCCATCTTCAGCGAATCCGGATCGTTCTGCGGCACCGTTTCGATCTGCCCGGTCACGGTGATCAAGGCCGGTGGCGCCGAAGGTCGAGCACCGTCTTGGTGGTGAGCAGGCCAGTCCGGGTGATCGCCCTGGACCAGTTCGACCACGCGTTGGATCGCCGTTGGATTGGCCGGGTTGGTGTAGCTCAGGAACACCTTGTTTCCCTCGAACACGACGTCGTCGTAGCCGCGCATGGCCGGACGAATTGGCGTAGCTGAGCGGGCCGGAGACGGTATGCGTCTTCGGATCGATCAGCGTGAGCGTCGGATTGCCGTCCTGGTTCTGCAGCGCCCAGAGCTCGCCGGTGACGGGGTTGAACTTCAACCCGTCGACCGATCCCGGCAATCGAATAGGAGAATTCGATCTTGCCGGCCTTGTCGTACTGGACGATCGTGCTCGAGCCGCCGGCGCCGGTCGAATCCGCGCCGTTGCCGTATTCGACGAAGGTCGAAGCCGTCGCCGGTCGCGATCGAGTCGGGCTGGGTGGACCCGTCGAAGTCGGCGCCTGGAACGTCTTGATGTCGCTGATCTGCGGCGAGGGCGGCCGCGTTCTTGTCCGGAACGAAGGTGACGCCGTGCGGCGAGCCGAAGGTGAAGCCCGGCGCATCGCTGGCCGAGACCAGCGCGGTGAACTGACGCCGGTGTTCTCGTCGACCTGGCCGAAGGCGCCGAGCGAGGCGACCGAGGCGTAATAGGCGTTGGGATCGAGACCCGAGACATGGACCGACATGGACGCGGCCGTCCTTGGCATCGCGAGATCAGGAACGTGCCGGATGTGGCAGTCGGCTTGATCACGTCGTCGAGCCCGGCATTGCCGATCGGGACGCCGGAATGCCCTGGATCGGGGTGAAGGCGATCGCCTGCTTGGCGGTGCCGGGGTTCTGGATGTCGATGATCGTGCCATCGGCAGCGCTGGAGAAGATCAGATCGCCATTTGCGGCGAGCTTCAGCGAGTCCGGATCGGTCTGCGGCACCAGCTCCATCTTGCCGGTCACGGTGTCATAGCCCATCGCGCCGTCGAGCAGCACCGGGGTGGTGTGCAGCAACTGCGCCCGGCTTCGGGTCCGGGCCGTTCAAGAGCTTGACGATGGTCGGATCGCCGTTGCCGGTCGGGTTGGTGTAGCTCAGGAACACATTCTTGCCGTCGAACACGACGTCGTCATAGCCCCGCGTGGTCGAGGTGTTGGCGTAGTCGAAATGCGCCGGTGACCGTTTGCGTCTTGGGATCGATCAGCGACAGCGACGAGCGGCCGTCCTGGTTCTGCAGCGCCCAGACCATCCCGGTCTCGGGATTGTATTTCAGGCCGTCGACCGAGCCTTCGATCGCATAGGCATGCACGAAGTTTCCGGCCTTGTCGTACTGGATGATGGTGCTCTGGCCCGGAATCGCCCCGGTCGAGTCGACGCCGTTGCCGTATTCGACGAACACATATTTGCCGGCGATCGTGATCGAATCCAGATCCGCTGACGCCGGTCGGGGTGTCTGCCGAATGTCTTGATCGAATCGACATGGGCCTCCGGCGGCGCGTTCTTGTCGGGAACGAACACGATGCCGTGCGGCGAAGCGAAATTGAGGTCGCCCGCGTTCGCCGCGGTGACTAGCGGGCGTAAAGATGCCGGTGGTCGGATCGATCTGACCGAATGCCTTGAGGCTTCCAACCGAAGCGTAATAGTCGTTGGTGTTCAGCCCGTAGCGTGGAACGAATAAACCTTGTTGGTCTTGGTGTCGGTCAAATAGAACCATCCCGCCGATGCGCTCGGCTTGATCACGTCGTCGAGGCCGGCATTGCCGGATCACCCCGTCGGCATATTGGTGATCGTCGTAAAGGAAACCGCCTGATTGGCCGTTCCTGGATTCTGGATGTCGATGATGGTGCCGTCGGCGCCGCTGGTCAAAAGCAGGTCGCCGTTCGGCGCCGTCTTCAGCGAGTCCGGATCGGATTGCGGCACGGTTTCGATCTTGCCGGTCACGGTATCGAAGCCGGTTACACCATCAGTCAGGATCGTCGACGTCAGCAACAAGCCGCTCGGCCGGTCGCCGTTGAGAAGTTCGACCAGTGTCGGATCGCCGATGCCGTTCGGGTTGGTATAGCTCAAGAAAACCTTGTTGCCCTCGAACACGACATCGTCGTAGCCGCGCGTGCCGGACGGATTGGCGAAGCTCAACGGTCCCGTCACCTTGTGGCTCACCGGATCGATCAGCGTCAGCGTCGAGTTGCCGTCCTGGTTCTGCAGCGCCCAGATCTCGCCGGTGTACGGATTGAGCTTCAGGCCGTCGACCGAACCCGCAATCGTGTAGGTATGCTCGATATGTCCCGCCTTGTCGTACTGGACGATCGTGCTCGAACCACCTAGTCCGGTCGAATCCGCGCCGTTACCGTATTCGACAAAGAACGTGCCGTTCGCCGTCGTGATGGAATCGGGGGCGCTATCGCCCTTCGGCGCGACGGCAAAAGTCTGGACGGTGCCTACGGAAGCCATTTGCGCTCCTCCTTGTTGATTGATCAGAGGCGCAACTGACATCCGGCTGACGACGTGCGTGTGACGCCGAGCCAAACGAAAATTGGCGAAAATGCGAAAAATGGAACCCCAGACGCTTGGTTGAGCAAAACCTCCCACTTCCGTTGCTGGCACGTTTGTATGGACCGGCCGTGCGTTGCAAGCCGAATGTGATGATCTGGAGATGATTGGTCTTGCGCTTCTGTATCAGGCCCTTGAACGGAGGGTTTGTGCTCCTGGCCATCATGGATATCCGCGCACATCCGATCTCATTCTGAGAAAGGCCCTGAGAGGCCGCTTGGGTCACCAGATCACGGGTACGACGGCGAGACCGTTTCTCCATCTCCTCAATTCCAACTCGCAGACCTCGGCAGGTATGGCTGTACATTCCTCGGTTGCGCCAGGGATCAACCTTGGACATCCCCTCGGCGGGCCCGAACGCGTTGATCCTATGCGACCTTTGGCTCGACGCGCGCTTCGTAGCTGCGACCTTGTGCCAACACAGTCCAAGCGATCCGCGCCAGCTTATTGGCGAGTGCGGTTGCCAGGACGTTATGATGTAAGCGTTGTGCCGCAGCCGTGAGCCACAACCCAAAACTATGCTTCGCCCAGTTTGCTGGTCTGAGCAGAATAACGCGAGCACCCTGCATTATCAGCATGCGTAGATAGCGATTGCCGCGCTTGCTGATGCGCCCGAGGATCGTCCGATCGCCGGTCGACATCTGCTTCGGCACCAAGCCGAGCCAGGCGGCAAAGTCGCGCCCTCTTGCAAAGGCAATTCCGTTGCCGATCGCGGCTACCATTGCGCTTGCAATGATCGGGCCGATGCCCGGGACCGTCATCAACTGCCGGCAGCTCGCGTCGCCGCGCGCCAGGGCCCTCGATCTCATCGGTCACATTTTCGATTCGCTCATCGAGATGAGACCAGTCGCCGACGAGGTTCTCAACAATCCTGACCATACGGGGCGACAATACGTCGGTACGTGTAGCCAGAATGTCTGGAAGTTGATGTCGCAGGAAGCGAAGTCCTTGCCGCACAGGTATGCCGCGCTCAAGAAGAAAACTGCGGATTTGGTTGATCGCAGCTGTACGATCGCTGATGAGGCGAGACCGAACGCGATGGAGCGCCTGGAGATCTAATTGATTGTCGGTTTTTACTGGAACACAGCGTGTCGAGGGACGCTGCACGGCTTCGGCGACTGCGTAGGCATCCCGGAAGTCGTTCTTGTGGCCTTGCCGGAACGGTTTGGCATAAGCGGGCGGTACCTGCTTTACGTCATGACCGAGCGCACTTAGCTCGCGAGCCACATAATGCGTCGCCATGCCAGCTTCGATTCCGATCAGGCACCGCGGCACATTGGCGAGCCGGGCTGTGATCTGACCGCGTGAAATCTTCTCCCGCAAAACGATTGCCCCTTTGCCGTCGAGGCCGATCAAATGCAGGGTGTTCTTGCCTGTATCGATGCCAATGGTGTGTGCGACTGTAGCGGCTGTCTTATGGGACATAGCGATGTGCTCCTCGTGCTTCTGAGCCCCCGCTCATTCTCTGAGCGGTTCGGGGCGGGAGCACGGCCGGTCCAGTGCAGCGAGGCTAGCTGCCATTCCAGCGGGTGGAAGTCCCGCCAACAGAGGAGTCCAGACACTGTTGTAGTTATATCCAGCGACGGGGAGGGTGACCGACCCGTCGAAAGCCTGGAAGTAAAAGCCCCCGTTGGCTGGGAGACCGGTCAGATCCGTACAGGGGGGCCAGCAACCTGACAGGCCGTAGCAGTTGCGAACCAGTGTAGCCGCGAAAACCGTGCCCCGCGTGAAATGGATTGCGGGACAATTGGGAGTGCCGAGCTCTTTGGACCATGGCGAAGGCCAATGTCGACGTCGGTATTCTGGACGGAAACGATGATCGAACTCCCCGAGGTCATAGAGGACGGCATGTCAGGAAGGAATGTGCAGCGAAAGCCCGGAACCGCTCGTGGGTCGCCTAGGCGCTCCCGCACAGCGAAGGCATCGCGTATAAGCCGCCTTGCGGTGAAATCGCGGTGTGCCCATGAGGGGGACGGATGGGGTCGCATAAGTGATGACGGATCGGGACACTATAACCCGAACCCGAGCGAGGACCCCTGGGGTGGAGGAGTAATATCCCTCCATGGCGGTGCGCAATCGAGTCTGTGGCCCGACACAGTGCGGGATAACCGCGATGACCCCGAGGTGCACAAAGAGCGGAGGCAAACTGGACGGTGGACAGCGTATGCCGGGAGCAGGCTTAAGCTGCCGACGATCCAGGAAGGCACCGCTTGGAAAGCCAACCTTCCAGCCGTACTGGGGAAAACCCGCCGTACGGATGATAGGGAGGATCGAGGAAACGTTGGCATCATTCGAAGCCCACTACGCGCCTCGATCCTACCCGACTCCCATTCTGAGACCTGCCAACTGGACCTGAGAATGTCGGCTAATAGGGGTAGACCGGAAGTGATCGGCGCACCTTAGAATGACGCGATTGACATAGCTCCCGCATGGCTCGCTGTGGAGTAAAAGATACAAGAAGGTCTGCTTGGGGCATGAGAAGTGCCGTCCCGAGGAATGGAGACTGACCGTGATTCCGCAATTCCGTTTGCGCTGCTCTGCTATGGTGGCGATCTCGAAACGAGGCTCGCCATGACGTCCAAGTTTTGGATTAGCAGGCTCGGCGTACCGCTCATGGCTTTTGTTTTGACCGTCGTGCCGTCGGTTTCGCCGGCGCATGCCGTTGAGGATGCTCGCAAGGTGAGCGTGGTGTCCTTCGGCCTTTTTGGCGATCAAGGCGTGTTTAAAAGTGAGGCGACCGGCGCAGCTCAGGTCGTAACGGGCCGCTTCGGCAACGGCCCGATCAACGTGCAGTACAATTCGAAGAGAGGCGGAGGTGCAACGATCGAAGCACTGGCCATGTCATTGCGAGTGGCAGCCAAGGGGATCGACGCCGAGAACGATGTTCTGTTTTTGATACTCACCTCGCACGGCTCCCCCGACGGCCTTGCCGTCAAAGCAGGGCGGCTCACGCAAACGCTTACACCGTCTAATCTCGCCGACATGCTGGCGCGGACGGGCGTGCAACACAAGGTGGTGGTCATCTCGGCCTGCTATTCTGGAGTCTTCATCCCTCGTCTCGCGAACCCCGATACGCTGGTAATCACCGCGGCCGATGCCGACCATCCGTCGTTCGGCTGCCGGGACAAGGCCAGGTGGACTTATTTCGGCGATGCGTTTTTCAACGTCGCACTCCGGCAAGCCAAAAGTCTGAAGGACGCGTTTGCTGTTGCGCGCGCGCTCGTCCTGAAACGAGAACTGCGAGAGCACTTCGAGCCGTCTGATCCCCAAATGGCCGGCGGCGCAAACGTGCAGCCGTTGCTGATTGTGCGACCTTGAACGACCGGCCGCCTTTGCCGCGACAGGCCGCGGTTCAACTGCTTTCTACGAAGTCGACATTCGGTGTATTTGCTTCGCACGGAAAACGATAAAGGCAGGAGGGCTTTGACACAGCGCAATGGACTGTTATTTTAGTTTCTTGACCGTATGATGCTTGGGGGGACCGCAATGGGCCTCTTTCGAAGAAAGGTGCCAAGTCATCTAATCCGGATCCATCCGGATAACGCCACAAGTAAGGACTGGGTCATCTTGTTGGAGGCGAGGACAATTATTGGTCCCTCGCCTGAAAGACTTCGTGTTGCCCGAGCGACGCAAGAACGAAAAATTGCAAAGAAATACAATGTTTGGCTTCGAGCGGAGCACTTCCTCGTTGTGGAAGGATATGATCCACGAATTCACGCCGTATATTTTTGTCCTCAACTTTACAAATATGATTCCGAGAAAAAACTTGTGCCTCTCCAGGGCGACGAAATCGGTAGGCTGATCGCGAAAGCCCTTGAGGGCGGAATTGTAGATAGGCGACCATGGTACGAGCCAGCGGAGAAGCTGCCCGATGAGCCAATCATCAGCATTCCATTGGAGACTGATTATGACTCGCTCGTAGTTGAGATGCCAGTGAGGAACTCCAGCGCGACTGGCCCATAAGGGGGATCAGGGGTTTCGCGGCGCGACGGCTCTATCTTTGCCCCTTGCTACTGAACGGCGTGCTACGTGTCGGCCGCCAATGTCCGCTATGAAGGTGCAACCCGGAAAACATATGCTCGCACTGAGTTCTTCGCAGTTTGACCCAAAGCTGCCATTGAAGCCGCTCTCTTTCAATCACCGTTTGCGATTTTGCGTAATCGGCGCGTCTCTAACGGCGAGGCCTTGAAGCGCGGCAAGTCGGTGGACTTCAGCCGGTTATTGGCAGCGCCACGTCCGAGCGGCATAATGTGGCCGTTAGGCCACGCGAGTGACTGTGATGACGGTCTACGTAGTTCTGTTATGTACGATGCCTGGCAGCCGAGAGAGGTGCGCGCCAACTGCATTCAGGCACGATCTCACAGAGGAGGCATGCGAAAGGGTTTGTCCAAAATTCATGAGTTCGGGGGCCGGAAAGCCAACGAGGAGGCATTGCGCCTGTTCAGCGGCGCAATCGAGTTGGACCCAGATTTTGCCTCAGCTTACGGCCACGCCGCTTCTTGCTATGCCGACGCGAAGGCCTACGGCTGGCTTCCAGGCTCGACGATTGAAATTGACGAAGTGAGCAGGCTCATTCGGCGGGCGATCGAACTGGGCAAAGATGATGCGCAGGCATTGGCTGCCAGCGGATGGGCCCTAGCCTATGTTGCTCGAGATCTCGAAGCGGCGTCCGCGCTGATCGATAGAGCGCTCGCGCTCAATTCCAATATGGCCGTGGTATGGCTTAGAGGCGGCTGGGTGAAAAACTGGCTAGGCGAACCTAAAACGGCGATTGAGCGCTTCACACGTGCAATGCGCCTAAGCCCGCTTGGTCTGGAAGCAAGGGGAATAAAGGTCGGAACCGCGCATGCATTTTTCTTCCTCGGCCGTTATGACGAAGCGGCATCATCGGCGGCGATAGCGTTGCAGGAAAATCTTGACCTTCAACCCGCATTACGAATCAGCGCGGCATGTCATGCGATGGCCGGACGGCCCGAGCAGGCGGATCAGGCAGTGGCTCGTCTGCGGCAAGTGAATCCCAAGCTACGTGTTTCCAATCTGATCGATGTGCTTGGCCCTTATCGGCGTGCCCAGGATATCTCGCAATACCAAGAGGCATTGCGGAAAGCCGGGCTGCCCGAATGACCATCGCAGCGTTGCGCCCGCACTAAGGAAAGAGTTGCAACTACCGCTTCTGTTGAGGGTTTCGGATGCCGGTCGATCGCACCGATGCGGCTTGGCACGTTTGCGACGTGCCGACTGTAGCGCGCCATGTCGCCCCGGGCCGGGGGGGGCGCCGGCTAGCTTTTAATAGCCCCGTTCCCAATCGATGACATTCCGGAGCGGCCCGCCCTCGAGATAGGCGCGCAGATTGTCGCAGAAGAGATTGATGGCGCCATGATGGTCCTGATCACTCGCAGACGAGATATGCGGCGTGATCAGTACCCTGGGTTCGGACCAGAGCCTTGACGTCGGCGTGTGCTCGAATTCGCCGACATAAACATCGAGCGCTGCGCCGCGCAAATGATCGCGCTGAAGCGCGTCGGCGAGGGCCTCCTCGTCGACGATCTCACCCCGGGCGACGTTGATGAGCACGCCCCCCGCCTTCATCGATGCAAAGCGGTCCTTGTCGAAGAGACGGGTCGTCTCCGGTGTCCATTGGCAGCAGATCACCACGAAATCGCTCTCCAGCAAGAACCGATCGAGATCGCCGGCGCCGCCAAGCTCGCTGAATCCCGGTGGCAGGAGCCGGTCTGGGTGAGGGTGGCGGCGGGTGCCGACGACCCGCATGCCGAGGGCGGCGCAGAGTTTACCGACATCGAGCCCGATTCCGCCGGCGCCCACGACGCACGCAGTCTTACCTTCCAATAGAAGCGGTCGATATGCGCGATGGTCGAACACGCCCGCGCCCCGATCGACCGCGGCGCGGTGGAGGCCCTTGGCAAAATGCAAAATGCCGGCCACCGCGTATTCAGCCATCGCCAGCGTATTGCCCGAACCTCGTGAGGTTGTCACCACCACGCGGCTGCCCCATAGATCGCCCGCGAGCAGATTGCTGGCGCCCGCAGGGCGCTGATGAAACCATTTCAACCTCGGTGCCCTAGCGCGTAGATCGAGCGGAAATGGCCAGCCACCAAGGATTACTTCAGCTTCGGCGAGGAGGCGATCGCGTTCCTTGCGGGTCCCCGAGCCGGTGGCGCTTGGTGCCAAGTAGCGTGCCGTGGTGAAGGCAGGCCACGTTTCGCGAATTTCCCCGTCATACCAGCCCCCGGCGTCGGTCAATTCGATCGCCGGATCGACTGCCTCAATCTTCGCTCGATCTTCGGCGCTGATGCGCTGAATACTCAGGACGTTGATCCTCTGCATAGACACCTTCCCAAACCACTCACGTGGAACAAGCGAATCATAATCCGCATTGGAGGCATGGTGGACTGGTAGTCCGAATTCTAGCACTGCATCCCTTTTTGAGAGAGCAACTTCATTTCCGTATAAGCGGCAGAGATTGAGGAAGCGACGCGTCGCAGCGCATCGAAGCTACGTATGCACTCGGTCAAACGACGTGAACCAGCGCAACGCAAAGTAAATCGCGATCGGCGGCAGGGAATAAACCAGAGCGACCGCCATCATATAGTTCCATGGCGCCTCGTCGCTGTCGAAGAACTGATTGATGGCCGCCGCCACGGTCATGTTGCGCGTCGATGAAAGCAGAATGAACTGGTAGAGGTAGTCGTTCCACGCCAGCAACAATGCATATACGCCCACCGCTACGAGCGCAGGTGTCATAAGTGGCAGGTAAATGCGCAGATAGATCTGGACAGGTGAAGCACCATCCATCTTGGCGCACTCATCGAGCTCCATCGGCAGTAGCTTGCCGTATTGGTGCAGGATTAAGACGGCGTACGGCGTGGCGAAGGCGACATAAGCAGCAATCACAGCCCAGAGGCTGTCGGAGAGCCCGTAAGCATGCATGATATGGGCGAACGGTATGATCAGGATGGCCGTCGGCAGGATGTAGGTCAGTAGCGCGGCGTCACCAATTAGCTGACCCCGGCTAAGCTGCATCCGTCCGATCGCAAAGCTGGCGAGCGAGCCGATGACCACGGTGAGCACCATGGTGGCTATGCCGAGAAATATGCTATTGCCGAACTGATGCCAGAAATGTTCCAGATACCAATGACCTTGCGTCCAGATCACACGAAAGCTGCCGAACGACGGATCCGGCGGCCAGAGGCTGCCAGTGAACTCGTCACCCTCGTCATCGAGCGAAATGAGCACCATGTTGTAGACCGGTAGCAGCGTCCAGATCAACAGTGCGACGCCCAGCGCCGCACCGGCGATGCCACCGGCAAGTCGCCGTCCGTGGCGGTAACGACGGCGCGCAGTGCGATCTGCGGCGGCCACACGGCTCACGGTGGGTCGACCGGTCATAGCTGCACGCCGGTCCTGTGCAGGCGCCGCATCAAGAGGATAACGACAGGGATGAGGAGCGGCAAAGCCGACATCATCGCTGCCGCCCCCAGCTCCGGATGGCCAAAGTCGAACGTCTCGTGAAAGCCGTAGGTTGCCAGCACATCCGTGGTGCGCGCGGGCGCACCCGAAGACACGAAATAGACGGTCGGAAAATCACCGAACGTCCAGATCGTAGAGAGCAGCGTCGCCACCAGATAGACATTGGCCATCAATGGGAATGTTACATAAACAGTCTGCTGGATGGCGGTGGCGCCGTCGATCGCAGCCGCTTCATAGATTTCCTTCGGGATCGCCGTCCGCGCGCTCAGGAATATCAGTGTCCAGAACGGCAGCCACTTCCAGATATAGGCGAGAATGTTGGCCGCCATTGCCGTGCCTCGTGACACCAGGAACAGAGGACCGTCTGTGCCGGTCACGACGGACCACAGGCTGTCAAGGAGTCCCCATTGGGACACCAGCATGTAATGGATCGACACGAACACGGACAGCGCGGGCAGCGCCCAGGGCAGCAAGAACACGACCAGGAGCGCTCGGACCCACCAGCGTCGCTGCATAAAGAAGCCAGAGACCAGAAAGGCAAGAAACATCTTCACGTTCACGCCGATGCAAACGAACAGCAGCGTGTTGACGAGTGTGTCGATGTAGCGCGGGTCGGAGAACAACAAGGTGTAAAGCGTCGGCCGGCTGCCCATCCACAGGCCGAACACGACGGGATAAGCGACGAAGGCCACGAATACGGCCGCATAGGGAACAACGAAAGCGATTGCCCAGGCGGTGTCCGAACCTTGCAGCCGGAAATGCCGGCGGGGACGGCGCGCCCGGCCGGCAGGTATGGGAGTCTGGAGCGGCAGAACCTGCTGTGCGCTGCTCATCGTGCCCCGCGGAGCATCGGACCTAAGTAAGTCTATCCCTTCACGCCGCCCATGGTCAGGCCGGCCGCCATATGCCGGCGGAACATGTAGTAGATCATAATCGGCGGCAGCGCATACACGATCGCCGTCGCCATCATGAAGTTCCAAGGCGATTCGTCGCTGTTCAGGAACTGCGCCAGGGCGACTGCGACCGTCATGCTGTCTGGCGTGGAGAGCATCAGGAAATTATACAGATATTCGTTCCAGGCGAGCAGCAAGGCATAGGTGCCGACTGCGACCAGCGCGGGCGCCATGAGCGGCAGGTAGATGTACAGATAGATCTGGAGCGGGTTCGCCCCGTCGATCCGCGCCGACTCGTCAAGCTCCATCGGGATCGATTTGGCATACTGCGAGAAGATGAAGATCGCGTACGGCGTGGCGAACGTGGTGATGGCCGCGACCACTGCCCACAGGTGGTTGGTTAGCCCATAAATTTGCATGATCCGATAGAACGGAATCGCCAGGAATGACGCCGGAATGACATAGGTCATCAGCGCTGCATTCGTCAGCAGCCAGCCGTTGCGAAGGCGCATCCGTCCGACGGTAAAACTGGCGAGCGAGCCGATCAGCAATGTGAGGAACATCGTCATCAGTCCCACGCAAAAGCTGTTGCCGAACTGATGCCAGAAATGATCGAGGTACCAGAAGCCTTCAGTGACGACGACATAGAAGCTGTTCAGAGTCGGACTGGCCGGCCAGATAGTGCCCGCAAAGACGTCGTCGTGTGCTGAAAGCGCGATGACTGCCATATTGTAAATAGGCGCCAGCGACCAAACGATCAGCACGATGCCCAGCAACATGCAGGCGGCTTCCCCCGCGCGGCGACGCGCGCGGTAGCGCCATGGCGGAAGACGCCGGGTGCGAGCGCCGCTCACAGCTGCCCCTCCGACATGCGCAGCTTGCGCATCAGGACGAAGATCAAGGGGATCAACACCGGCAAGGCGGTCATTACCTCCGCCACCCCGAGACGGGGGAGGGATACCGTATAGGCATAGCGGATGCCGAGCGTGGCGAGTACCTCGGTCGACATCGCCGGGCCCCCGCCGGAGACAAAGTAGGTGGCATTGAAATCGCCAAGCGCGAAGACGGTATCGAGCAGCACGCAGACGATGTATAGGTTCGCCATCAGCGGCATAGTCACATGGGTCAGGCGACGCAGGCCGTTCGCGCCGTCGACCGCAGCGGCTTCGTAAAGTTCCTGCGGGATCGCCATACGACCGGACAGCAGGATCAAGGTCCAGAACGGCAGGTTCTTCCAGATATATGCGCCGATGTTGGCGGCCAGCCCCATCCAGCGCGAGTTCAAATAGACGGGCCCGTCGATGCCGGTCAGCAACCACAGCACATTGTTGAGCATCCCCCACTGCCCGTTCAGGAACCAGTGTATCGACATATAGGCAGGAAGCGCCGGCGTCGCCCAGGGCAGGATGAAGATGACCAGAACCGCTTTGACCCACCATCCCTTGCGCATGAAGAAACCGGACAGCAGGAAGGCCAACGCCATCTTCACGTTCACGCCGATGCCTACGTACAACAGCGTATTGATGACCGCCGTCAGATAGCGCGGATCGTCAAAGAGCTGGCGATATAGCGCCGGATCGCTGCCCATCCACAGCCCGTAGACAACCGGATAGAGGACAAAGGCAAAGAAGATGACGACGTAGGGCAGCGCAAACGCGATGGCCCAGACACGGTCAGAGCCATAGAGTCTGCCGCGCCGAGCGCGCCGCCTGATCGCAACGGTCGTCAGGCGCTGTCCAGCCGGAAGCGCCTGTTGGGTTACACTCATGGGCCCCTCGTGAGGCTGTCAGAACGTGACCTGCGAAAAGATCTGCTCCGCCCGCTTGAATGCCCTATCGATAGCCTGTTGCGGCGTCATGCCGTTCTTGATGACGTCGGCATGCGCCTGTCCCCAGAGCTGCTCGGCACTCACCTGGCCCCAGGCGGGGTTGAACCCCTCGTAGTTCGAAGTCGTCGGCCCGAGGACGGCCTCGCGCACGTAGGGGGCGCGATGCGGGTCCGCGGGATCGAGCCACCACGGGTCATCCTTGACGACCTGCGGCATGGCCGGCACCCACCGTCCAAGGCCCACCTTCAGGTTGTCGTTCATGACCTTGGGTTGCATCCAATACTTCATAAGGTCCTTGGCGACCTCAACGTTTCGCGCTCCCTTGGGAATGAAGCCGCCGCCAGCACCGACCTGCGCTGCCATCGGCTGGCCATCGTTGCCGTTGGGCAGGCCCGTGGTGACCACGTCGGTCATATACGCCTGCGTGTCCTTGATCATCGCCAGCTCGGTCGAGATCGTGCCGTCGAAGTCGACGAGGAACACCTTTTCGTGGAAGCTGTTGTTGTCGTCCGCATCGTTCCAGCTCAACGCCTCCGGCGGTATGTAGCCCTGCTTGTAGGCGTCGGTCAGGTAGGCGACGGACTTGATCGCCGCCTCGCGCACCTTCGGGTCGTCGGTGTGCAGCCGACCATCCGGCGTGACCATATTGCCCCCGTTGGCGATCACGAAGGCCTGGAACAGGCCGTTACCGTCGTTTGGCCCGACCGTCGTGATTTGCAGGCCAAGCGCGTAGATCTTGCGCATGCCCTTGCCCCGGAGTTCCTTCTGAGCCGGCTTGAAGAAATCCCAGAACGCATCCCACGTCTTCGGCGCATTGGACAGTTTCAGGCCGGCCTTCTCGACCAGGCTGTCCCAAATGTGGAACGGGATGCAGGCCTGCTTGATCGGCGCGAGATAGTAGCTGTGGGCTTTTGCAGTCTTGTTATAGAAAGTCGAGCATTCCCTGGCCGTCTTCGAAAGCTGCGCTTCGTAGGGCTTAACGATGTCACTGACATCGACCAGCTTATCCTCCCACGCGTTCTGCGGAATGATGGACTGGGGTGCGTCCATGAAAATCAGATCGGGGACATCGCCACTGGTCAGCGCGGAGACTGTCTTTTGGTTCTGCGCGAGGAACGGCATGATGCTGTAGTCGAGCGTATTGCCGCTCGCCTTCATGTAGTCCGCGGCCAATTGCTTGAACGCATTGTCCTCCGCAGGCACGAACCCCTGGTTGACCCAGACGGTCGCCGTCGTAGCGGCAGCATTGGCAATGTATGGTTTACTCAGTGCGGCCGCAGCGGCGAGTCCAAGGGAGCCGCGTAGCACCGATCTCCGGCTATATTTGTCCATTGTCCATCACCCTCCCGTGCGGGCGCCTTTCGAAGGCGCTCCAAATCTTGTTGGTATGATGTAGGCAAACAGCCAGTATTGATGTTCGCAAACGACCTACGTGATGTCAACAACTGTGGTCCCGATCGAAACTCAACTTGGCAGAAATCGGCCGCAGGTTTTGGGCTGCACGGAAGTCCGGTGGCCCTGAGCTGACATCAACGACAAATGTCGGCACGTCCGGTTTTGGGGGCAGAGCAGACTTACGCCAGAGCGGTTGGCGATGTCACCTTTTGTCACACCCAAACCGGACATTTGGTTACCCGCCTGGGGCATATTTGGCCCCGTTTAGGGTTGTTGTTGCAGGCTGAAGCGAAGCCAGCAGAAATATGCACGCCGCTATTGTGGGAGGAGACGCTATGGGTGACCGGTTCGCTATCATATGTGCAGTTGTCGGGATGCTTGGGCTTACGACGGGCGGCACGGTTTCAAAAGCAGTCGCCTCCGATATCATTGACGAGTGGGCAAACGTGAAGACGCCCGCTGCCCCCGAGATCAAGGCAGTGACCGTTGATCCAAAGACCACGGCGCTGATTATGGGCGACTTGATGAACCAAAGTTGCGCCAAGCGGCCGCGCTGCGTGGCCGCGCTTCCCGCGATGAAGAAGCTGCTTGGCGAAGCGCGTGCGGCGAAGGTCGCGGTCATCTACAGCACAATACCTAACACCACGACCGCGGATATCATCCCCGATGTTGCCCCGGCTGCCGATGAGCCGTCGGTGACGTCTGGCGTGGATAAGTTTTTCAAGACCAATCTGGAACAGATCCTAAAGGATAAGGGTATCCAAACTGTCATCGTGGTCGGTACCTCAGCGGAGGGCCTCGTGACTTATACTGGCGGCGGTGCCGCATTGCGCGGATTCAATGTTGTTGTTCCCGTAAACGGAATGGCCTCGGTGGAAGCATTTGCGGAGCAATATGTGGCTTGGCACATGACCCATGCACCAATCATCTCGCCCAAGGTGACGCTGACGAGAACAGACATGATAAAGTTCTAGTCGCCGCTTGTGGCACTTTGTATGGACCGGCCGTGCGTTGCAAGCCGCGTTTGGTGCCGAATACCATCAAGGCGCTGACGATTGTGAAGCCGGATACCGTGATCCGTTGGCACCGTGCCGGTTTCAGATCGTATTGGCGCTGGAAATCGCGGCACCGCTGCGGCCGACCAACTGTACCGTTGGAAATTCGCCGGCTGATCCGCGAGATCAGCATCGCCAACCCGGTGTGGGGAGCGCCAAGAACCCATGGAGAGCTTCTCAAGCTCGGCATCGAGATCGGCCAGACCAGCGTCGCCAAGTATATGGCGCGGAGGAGGGGCCCTCCCTCGCAGGGATGGAAGACGTTCCTTCGCAACCATGCGGATGGCATTGTGGCAATGGACCTCTTCGTCGTGCCGACAATCTCGTTCCGGCTGCTCTATGGTTTGCTGATCATGGGCCATGGCCGGCGGCAGATCCTGTGGCTTGGGGTGACCGCGCACCCGACGGCCGAATGGATCGCCAATCAGCTCACTGAAGCCTGTGGCTGGGAGCAAATCCCTCGTTACTTAATCAGGGACCGCGATCGAGCTTATAGCGAGATCTTTGTCCGCCGGGTTCGGTCGATCGGCATTCGCGATCGTCCGACGTCTTCCCACTCACCCTGGCAGAACGCCTACGCGGAACGGCTGATCGGTTCGATCCGCAGGGAATGCACTGATCATATCGTGATATTTGGCGAAGGCCATCTGCGCCACGTGCTGCTGTCGTACATGGCCTATTACAACGGCACGCGCACTCACCTGTCATTGAACAAGGACGCGCCGATATCGCGCGCCGCCGAAAACGCCGGACGCATTATCTGTCGTGCGATCCTGGGCGGACTGCACCATCAATATGGCCGGATGTGATTTTACGGTAGGCACAGCCGACCCGTGTGCGAGTAATAAGGCGCCAACTCCTTGTGCACCCAACTCAGATCGAGCAAACCGTCGATCTGCCGCACCAGATGATCGGGCGGAACCACCTTGTCGAGATTAAACGAATAGAAAAACTGTCCCTGTCCTTCTTCCCGCCGCCCCATCATGCGCCGCTCCCGCCGATGCCGTCTCCACCAACGAAATCATGGTTCGCGATTCGCATCAAAGGGAGTTTTGCAACACAATCGAAAGTAAAGCAGACATTCGCGGGCCGCGCCGATCTCCAGCATAAGGAGCTGCGCAGAGATCTCAGCCATTGGGTGACTTATGTCATAACTTCTGATTAGCGAATGAACGCTGCTTCAGGATACGGTCGTCTCCCACTGGACCCGCGCGGGTGGTCCGCTGTTCCGGCCATCCTTCCGGACACTATATCTCGACTTCGAGACCGACCTCTACAACCTGCGCGGGCGGAACTCCGAAATACGCGGCCGGGAGATTGGCGTTGAGGTGCATCATGGCGAACAGGGATTTTCTCCAGAGAGCCATGCCGGGTACCTCACTGCAGGGAATCACCATCACCCGCCTGAAATAATACGTGATATTCTCAGGATCGATGCCGCGAAGTTCAGGTTCGAGACAGGCGAGCTTAAGCCCCTCCATCACGTTCGGGGTTTCCATGAAGCCGAAATGGAGCAGGACGCGGGTGATGCCAGCACCGACCGGCACTAGGCGGATGCGGTGCTCTGGCTCGACGCGCGGCTCATCGGTGTTGATGGAGGCAAGTAATAGTACGCGCTCATGCAGGACGCGATTGTGCCGCAGATGATGCGTCAGGCCGAGCGGGATGCCCGTGCTCGCGGCCGTGAAGATCGCCGCCGCCCCCGAGAGCCGAATTGGCGGAGTGTTGAGCACCCACGCAATGAACTCGTCCTCGCGCTGCCGCAGCTTTGAGCGCTGGTGCTCAAGCAATTGCCACCCGGTTCGCCAGGTCAACATCAGAAACGCAATAGCGCCGGCAATCAGGAGTGGAAACCAGCCGCCCTGAGTCAGCTTCGTCATGTTCGCGGCTACGAAGATCAGCTCGATGACAAGGAAGAACCCGTTCGCTGCCGCCACCAGGAGCGGGTTGTAACCCCATTTCAGGGCAACAAGGGCCGCCAGCACCGTCGTGACCGCCATTAGCATCGAGACGGCGATGCCGTACGCGCCGCCGAGTGCGTCGGATGAACCGAACGTCAGCACGGCCGCGAGAGTGCCCGCGGCCAGCAGCCAGTTCACGACGGGTATGTAAATTTGTCCCTTCTCGTGGCTGGCCGTGTGCAGCACCCGCATGCGGGGCAGGAAGCCCAGTTGCATCGCCTGTTGGGTGAGCGAGTACGCGCCGGAGATAATGGATTGCGAGGCGATCACGGTAGCGATCGTAGCGAACGCGACCATCGGATAGTGGGCCCACCTTGGTGCGAGCAGGTAGAACGGGTTCTCGACCGCGTGGGGGTCAGCTAGAATTAGTCCTCCCTGGCCGAAATAGTTGAGCATGAGAGCAGGCAGCACGATTGCGAACCATCCGAGTTGAATGGGTCGCCGGCCGAAATGGCCCATATCCGCGTACATTGCTTCGGCGCCCGTGAGCACGAGAAAGGTGGCGCCTAGCACGGCGAAGGCGATGCCGGGTCCTGCATGGATGAGGTAGGCAACGGCGTAGTAGGGATTGATAGCGGCCAGGATACCCGGGGTCCGCATGATACCGAGCAGGCCGAGCAGGCCGATCGCGACGAACCACACCAGCATTACCGGCCCGAAGATGCCGCCGATGAACTCCGTTCCCCTGCGCTGGACCAGGAACAGACTAGCCAGGATTGCGATTGTGATAGGGACGACCATTGGCGCGAGTCCGGGCGCGTCGATCTTGAGACCTTCGATGGCGCTGAGTACCGAGATCGCAGGCGTGATCACACCGTCGCCATAGAGCAGCGCTGCCCCGATCAAGCCGATGATGAGCAGGGAAGCACGCCAGCTCCCGCGTGGTGCGCGCCTTGCATCGAGCAGCGCGAGCAGGGCTACGATGCCGCCCTCGCCATGATTGTCAGCTCGCAGGATTAGAATTGCGTATTTGAGCCCGACGACCAGGAGGAGCGCCCAGAGGATCAGCGACACGATGCCCATCACTGTGTCGGGGGTGGGCGCCCCGGCCGCGTCGACGGCCTGCTTAAGCCCATAGAGCGTGCTGGTGCCGATATCGCCGTAGACAACACCGAGTGCGGTAAGCGCCGCGGCTGCGGTCTGTTTCCGGACGCCTTGCCGGGGCAACTCCGCGGTCTGAAGGGTCTCGGTCATCCGGACATCCTTCCCTTTGGCTGCGCAAGTCTGCACGAAAATGAAGCCGGGGAGAAGCTCGATCAGTGGTACGAACCGGCATTGCCTGCTTGGACGGAGTGACTTCCGCTCCTGGCCACTTTTCAGACGTAAGACGTCAAGCCAACAATCTCGGCTGATTGGGGTGACGCGAACCTCGCGATTGCGCGCACCGAGGTTCGGAAATGCCTCGTCTGAGAAACCGGTAAGCCGCAAGTTTGTTTTCTACGCTGCCGATCTCACCCGCACGTAAGAGCCCGGCGCGTCTTCCATAATCGTGAGCTTGCCGCCGCCGGGTTCGCGCGCAGGAACGCGGTCGGACTCCAGTTGCGATACCCATTCGTCCCAGACCGGCCACCACGACCCTTGATGAGGCGTAGCGCCAGCGAACCATTCGTCAGGGCTCGGCGGCAAATTGTCGTTTGTCCAGTGACCATACTTGCTGCCTGGTGCGCTGATCACGCCAGCCATATGGCCCGACGCCGACAAAACGAATTTGACCGGCCCCGAATACAAACGGGTCGCCGCATAGGTCGATTTCCAGGGCGCAATGTGGTCTTCGCGCGTGGATAGAATGAATGTCGGCGTCGAAATTTTCGACAGGTCGATCGGGGTATCGGCGAGGTTGATACCGGCGGGTTTTGCCAGGAGATTCTGATGATACATCGTACGCAAATAGAACGAATGCATCTCGGCCGGCATGCGTGTTGAATCCGAATTCCAAAATAAAAGGTCAAATGGCAGTTGCTCTTTGCCGAGCAGGTAGTTGTTGACGGCGAAACTCCAAATGAGGTCATTCGCGCGTAGCATATTGAAGGAGGTCGCCATATCCTGCGCTTCCAGATATCCGCGCTCCCTCATCCGTCTTTCGAGAGAAGCTAATTGCTCTTCGTCGATGAAGACGGCCATTTCACCCACGTTGGTAAAATCGACGAGCGTCACAAAATAGGTGGCGCTCGCGATACGGTCGTCGCCCTTCGCAGTCAAATAGGCGGCCGTCGAGGCAAGTAGAGTCCCGCCAAGGCAATAGCCAATCGTGTTGGCGCTGCGCTCTCCGGTTGCGGACTCGATCGCGTCCAGTGCCGCCAAAGGTCCCTCGATCATGTAATTTTCAAAGCTCTTTTCAGCGAGCTTCTCGTCGGGATTTACCCAGGAGATGACGAAGACCGTATGGCCTTGATCAACAGCCCATTTGATGAAGGAATTCTTCGGCTGTAGATCGAGAACATAAAACTTGTTGATCCACGGCGGCACGATGAGCAGTGGCCGCTTTCGGACCTCTTGCGTCGATGGTCCGTATTGAATCAATTGCATGAGCTCGTTCTGGTAGATGATTTTGCCTGGAGTTGTGGCGATATTTTCGCCGAGGCGGAAAGCCTTCATGTCGGTCATCGTAATCGAAAGCCGACCATTGCCGCGTTCTAGATCGGCGAGAAGATTCTCCAAGCCACGTAGCAAGTTCTGTCCGCCAGAATCAAGGGTTGCGGCGAGGACCTCCGGATTTGTTGCCACGAAATTGGAGGGCGACAAAGCATCGACGAATTGGCGGGTGTAGAAATCCACCTTGCGAGCAGTGGCGTCGTCGATGCCTTGGACTTCGCGGACTGCCGTAAGAATCGATTTGGCAGCAACGAGATAGCTATCTTTCACAAAGCTGAAGAGGGCATTCTCGCTCCATTCCGGATGCTTGAAGCGTCTATCTTTCGGAGCATTGGCTTCTTGCGGGCGCAGCATGAACATGCGTTCGGCGGTCTTTTGCCAAACATTCAAAGTGCCGTAAAATAGATCGATCTGCGCGCTCGCGACCGCCGCCGGGTTGGTCATCATCTTCGTCATGAGTTCGAAAAAATCGAACCCGAGGCTCGACGTGTCACCTATGCCAAGCTTGATCGCGTCCGGCTGACTAGACACGAAACGTTGCATCAGTGTCTGGCTTTGCGTCGCGATTTTCTGCAATTGCGCCGCAAGGACGAGCGGGTCCCATCCGGGCTGAATCAGTTTGTTGGCCATATTTTTCCCCTAGTGGTTGTCAGGCCTGTACCAGGAGCTTTGGCTAGCTCTGAAAGACTACCACCTGCAACTAGGCGTGCTCAAAAAATGATAAAACCCGAATCCGCAGTCAGGTCGACCTTTTGCGGCGCAGCCAAAATTGTGCGTTGCGAGATGTCCTCCTTGCGCCATGGTCGCAACTTCGCCTGTATGCAAATAGAAGCGAGTGGAACGTCTGTCTCCGTAATGCTCCAAGGAGGGGCCCGGCGCGCATTCGTCGCACCGGGCTACTTCATGAGCGCAGTTGTGGATTTCTTATCGACCCTAAACCAGGGGTAATCAATTGGCCAACATCGCTTGTTGGCGTAAACGTCGGCATTGCTATCTACGCTTAAGGCGCTTGTGGTTTCCGTGTGCGACTTCTGGCCGGTACCGGGAGAAGACATGGGCTCTGGCTTTCGGCACATGAGCGATGTCCAAGAGCTATCCGCCTCATCTTGGCGAAGCGCCGCCAAAACTCTCGCGCGATCTGAGTGGGCCTTATCTAAAGGCGCCTACTCTGTCTGGGGTTTAGGGCAAATGATGACACTGCGCCAGGTCGAGGTCATCCGGGCGGTCATGGTGACAGGCACCATTGGCGGCGCGGCCAGGCTTCTCAATGTCTCGGCACCCGGTATTAGCCGCCTAGTGAAATACACAGAGAGATCGCTCGGCATCCGATTCTTCCAGCGCCAGAATGGACGCTATTTCCCGACACCCGAAGCACAGAACATTTTTGAACAGATCAACGGTGTTTACAAAAAGGTCGATGATCTGACCGAAATCATTTCCAAAATCGGACAGGGTGCGTTGTCAGAATTGCGCATAGGTTCGGTGCCGAGCATTTCCCAGGTCATGGTGCCTCGCGCGATCGAGCGCGTGCGGCGGCGTTATCCCGAACTGCGGATCGACATCAACATCCTCAAGATCGAGGAGGCCATCGACTACCTGCTGCTCGGCAGAGGTGATTGCGTTGCCATGAGCTATCGGCTCGATCACTCTGGCCTCGACTTCCTGCCGCTTGCGTCGGGCGAGTTGTTCTGCATCGTCCCTGACGGGCATGAACTTGCGGGCCGCAAGCAAATCTCTGCAGCGGAAATCATCCGTTATCCGCTGATCGGCATCGATCCGACGGATCCCTACGGGCGCATAATGGCCGAAATCTTTGCCCGCAAGAAACTCAACTACGATATGACCATCCGCGCGCGGTTCGGCACTACGGTCTGCGCGCTCGTCAAGGCCGGGCTTGGTATTGCCGTCATCGATCAATTCACCATTGCCCATGGCGGTTTCCCCGGCATCAAACCGCTGAGAATTGTTGAGTCCACCAAATTCGATACCTACATTGCGGTGAAACGGGGTGCACCGCTGTCGCTTTACGTCGAATATTTCATCCGCTGCCTGCAGTCGGAAATGCAAGCCGGCGGTCTTGCGCGAAATGGGAAAACAAAAGCCTGAATCGAGCATCCAAAAAAAATAACATAATGTTACGTTTTCTACACAACATGGTAATTGTGTTAGATCGCTGATGCGCTATTTTGGAGCTGCGTTCGATATCAGCTGACGCCGCCGACGATCTTCTTTCGAGCCGCCACATTCTTGCCGGCCTGCTCGGCGCGCCAATTGCGCATTCTGCCTCACCGGCCATGCAGAACGGGCCGCCGAGGCGCTTGGCCGCGTGCGAGGCGGCACGAACAGGTGCCCGCGTCTCGCCGGACCGAATCAAGGAGCAGACCGCATGACCGCTCGATCGATCGCTACTGTCTCATTAAGTGGCTCTCTCGATGAAAAGTTGCGCGCCATCGCCGCTGCCGGGTTCGACGCCGTCGAGATTTTCGAGAACGATCTGTTGTCGTTTAATGGCAGTCCCCGCGACGTCGGTCAGCTCTGCCGAGATCTCGGTCTGGCCATTTGCGCGTTCCAGCCATTTCGCGATTTCGAGGGCATGCCCGAACCGCAACGCACCCGCAACTTCGCGAGGGCCGAGCGCAAGTTCGATTTGATGCAGGAATTAGGCACCGATTTGCTTTTGATCTGCAGCAATATCTCGCCGGCCTCGCTTGGCGGCATCGATCGCGCCGCGGCTGATTTTCGCGAACTCGGCGAACGCGCCGCGTCGCGCGGCTTGCGCGTTGGCTTCGAGGCGCTGGCCTGGGGACGCCACGTCAACGACTATCGCGACGCCTGGGAAATCGTGCGGCGCGCCAACCACCCATCGATCGGGATCATTCTCGACAGCTTTCACGCGCTGGCGCCGGCGTTCCCGACCAATCCGATACAATCGATCCCGGCTGACAAGATATTTCTAGTTCAACTCGCGGACGCGCCAAGGCTAGGTCTCGACGTGCTGTCCTGGAGCCGGCATTTCCGCTGTTTTCCGGGACAAGGCGACCTGCCGGTGGTTGATTTCATGAAAGCAGTACAGACGACCGGATATGCCGGCCCGCTGTCGCTGGAAATATTCAACGATCAGTTTCGCGCCGGCTCCGCGGTCCGCACCGCGACGGATGGACTGCGTTCGCTCATTCTGCTGCAGGATCAGCTCGTGGAAAGCTCGCCCACCGCGCCAGCGGCCAGGCTGCAACCGAGGGCGCAGAGCCGCGGCGTCGGGTTTATCGAGTTCGCGATCAGCGAAGCCAAGGCCAGGGATCTGGGCACGCTGTTCGGCCAGCTCGGTTTTCGCAAAACCGGCTCCCATCGCAGCAAGGACGTCGAGCGCTGGTCGCAAGGCAATATCGAGCTCGTCATCAATTGCGAGCCGGACGGGTTTGCCCACTCGCACTACATCACACACGGCCCCGGCGTCTGCGCCATCGCGATCGATGTCGATGACGCCAGCAAGACCATGGCGCGCGCGGAAGCGCTGATGGCGCGTACGTTCTATCAGCCGGTTGGACCGGGCGAACTGGAAATCCCCGGGATCCGCGGCGTCGGCGGCAGCCTGCTCTATTTTCTGGAACAAGTGGGCAAGAACTGGGATACAGACTTCGAAGCGCTGCGTAGCGATTCGGCCAACGACCGTCTGAACGCGGTCGATCACATTTCGCAGTCGATGCCCTACGACGAGATGCTGTCCTGGCTATTGTTCTACACCGGAGTTCTTGATCTGCAACGCCTGCCACAGATGGAGATTGCCGATCCGGTGGGACTGGTGCAGAGCCAGGCGTTGACCAACGGCAATCAGAGCCTGCGCGTGATTCTTAACGGTTCATCGGCCACGCGTACGCTGGCGGCCCGCTTTATCAGCGAATTCTTTGGCTCCGGGGTCCAGCACATCGCGTTTTCCTGCGCCGATATTTTCGCGACCGTCGCGGACATGCGCGCGCGCGGCGCGGATTTCCTCAAAATTCCCGACAACTATTATGACGATATCGAAGCCAAGTACGATCTCGATGCGGCGATGCTGGCGGCACTGCGCGATAACCAGATCCTGTACGATCGCGAAGGCGATGGCGAATTCTTCCAGATCTACACACACACTTTCGACGAACGGTTTTTCTTCGAGGTCGTCCAGCGCCGGAACTATGATGGATTTGGTGCCGCCAATGCCGCTGTTCGCCTCGCTGCACAGGCGCGGGAATCGCGACCGTTGACCATCCCGCGAGCCTGACGCCGGCCATGCATGAGATCGTCGTCACTTTGAGAGGGTATCGCTCTGCGTTCTGATCTGTCGCTTGCGCACCTTACAGTGTTGTCGCTCCCTCCACCGGAGATGGTGCGTGTCGCGGCGCGAACCGGCTATCGAGCGGTCGGCCTGCGGCTGATCGCCGTAACCAAAGATAGCCCCGGCTATCCCCTCATGAATGACGCGGTCATGATGCGCGAAACGAGGGCAGCGCTTGCGGATACGGGTCTCCGGCTCTCAGACATCGAACTCGTCCAAATCACGCCTGACATAGATGTCGCCGCGCTCGAGCCCTTTATCGCTGCCGGCGCCTCACTCGGCGCACGTCACATCATCACCGCGCCTTACGATAGCGACCATGCGCGCCTGTCTGACACACTAGGCGCGATCGCGGACCTCGCCAAACCCTATGAATTGTCCGCACTGCTGGAATTTTTTCCGTGGACCACGGTGCCTGACCTCGCGACCGTGGCCAAGGTTGTTGCTGCGGCCTCATCTCCGAATGTTGGCATTCTCGTAGATACGCTGCATTTTGATCGCTCTGGCAGTTCACTAAGCCAACTTGAGTCTGTTCCGGCCGAGTGGTTTCCGATGGTCCATGTTTGCGATGCACCATCAGAGAAGCCAACGACGATTGAGGGGCTTCTACATACGGCACGCGCGGAGCGGCTACCGCCTGGAGAGGGTGGTATCGATATCGCTGCCGTCCTGAAGCGACTGCCGCATCACACCCAGATTACTCTCGAGGTGCCGATGCAGCGGTTAACAGGACTGGAAGGCCCGGAAGCAGTGGCCCGTCGCGTTCACGACGCAACGTTGCGTTGCCTCGCTGCGATCCCTAAATGATTTGGACCACTGCACCGCGCTGCGAGTTAGTGGCTACCTAGCTAGCCTCTAGACAACCTGCAACCTGCTGCGCGCGCTCACGAAACGAGCTGAGGCGAGACCGCGCTCAGTAATTTATCTGCGCGACCGCCCGCAGCTCTTCCGGTGTGGTCGTACGAAAGCCGAAGAACTCAAGGTAAGCCGGAATCTGCTCAAAGAGCATGTCCGTGCCGACCTGAATTTGACAGCCACGCGCGCGTGCCGCCGCTAGAAACGGCGTGATCTCCTGCTTCATGACGACTTCGCCGACGAACGTCGAGGGCGAAATTCGAGCAACGTCCATCGGTAATGGGTCGCTCTCCTTCATCCCGAGCGGCGTCGCGTTGACGATAACATCGAAGCCAGCAGGATCCTTGGAGCCGACTTCTATCTTCAACGCCGGATAATAAGCTCGCAAACGCTCCGCCAAGCCGTTCATTGTCGCCACATGGGCGTCGAACAGGGCAAGTTCCGCCACGCCAGCCTTGGCGAGCGATGCGACAATCGCAGAGCCGACACCTCCACTCCCGACCACAAGTGCTCGCGCACCTGCCAACACCCGGCCCTTGCGTAAAACGCCGCGAACAAAGCCTTCACCGTCGAACATATCTCCGATAAGGATACCGTCGGGGCCAAGGCGGACAGCGTTGCACGAGCCCGCGACTTTCGCTGTGGTCATCACCTCATCCAGCAACGGGACCGTGGTCACCTTATGCGGCATAGTGACAAGCGCTCCATGGATATTAGAAAGCTTAAACACGAGCTTGATAAATGCAGCGTAGTCCTCAGCCTTGCAGCCCATCGGAACGACGATGGCGTCAATATTGTATTTCTCGAAATATGGATTGTAGATCATCGGTGCCTTGAAGCTGTCGGTCGGATAGCCAAGATGGGCAATGAGCTTTGTTCGTCCGCTGATCGTCATCTAGTTTTTCCTTCTGTCATCGAAATGGTTGTCCACTAGTCCGGCTTTTTGCAAAGTCATGATAGCGGTCCGACCCGACCCGGTCCCGACCGCGGTTTGAACGCCAGGCTGTTGGAAACCCGCGGCGCTCATTTTGCATCGGCCTTGTCGAGCAAATGCGCGAGACGTCCCAGTGCGAGCGTATACCCTTGGGTACCAAGCCCCGCGATCACGCCGTCTGCGCGAAGCGAGACATAGGAGTGGTGGCGAAATTCCTCGCGCTTGTGGACGTTCGAGATGTGGACTTCGATGATCGGTGCTTCAAAAGCATTCAACGCGTCGAGGATCGCAACCGACGTATGGGTGAATGCGGCAGGATTAATCACGATGCCGCATGCAGCCTCTCTAGCCTCGTGAATCCAGTCGATAATCTCGTATTCACGGTTGGACTGGTGAAAGCAAAGCTCGAATCCGTACTCTTTGGCAACCTTGCGACAATCAGCCTCGACGTCGGCAAGAGTTTCGTGACCGTAGATGTGAGGCTGGCGTTTGCCGAGCAGATTCAGGTTGGGACCGTTCAATACGTAAATGATGCGGCTCATAGTGGGCTCCCGGATCAGGCGTCAGGCATGTTTGGTGTGTGACAGAGGCGGCGAGTTGTAATGACCACGTTCTGGTTCGACGGAACTGGGCGTTTCGATCAATTCGATTCGGATATTGCGCAGCACTTGTGGCAATGCGGTCATGGCAAAAAGCAGGGACCAGACCGACGAAATGAAATGCGCGCGAACGCCGAGGGGCATATCTAGCCGGCGTGAAGCATTGAGCAACACGATATCAGACACCAAGTCCTTATGGGCTTCTGCGATTGCCGATACGAACTGCTCTCTGGAAGCGGGAGCGACCAGGACTGCCTTTCGACCGATCCGCTGCGTGGTGACGCGTATTAAAGTTGCGATCGATTGATCGTCGAAATCCGCCGAAATACCCGCTGTAGTCGGGCGATATCCGAGTACCCTGAGCCAGTTCGAGAGAAGTATGAAGGGGAGATTGCCGCCGGGTTGCGGGACGAGGATAACTGGTTTGCCGTCACCAAACTGAGCGTTGCTTCCGAAATAGACCGATTGCCGGGCGATCACCATACTATCGACTCCGGCTCCCGCAAACATCCACGGCCAGTTTGTAAATAACTCCACTGCAGGCGTTAGAAAATCGACGAAATCTGTTAGGGAGCTTTGGTCGTCTTGCGAAACAGGCGCAGCGGCGTTTTCGCGGCGCCCTTCATAAACGTTGGCTAGGAATTCCGTGACGAAACAGACGCATTCGTCGGTCGCCTCCCACATCATGCGATGACCACAGCCGGGAATAATGATCAGGCTGGCTCTCGGAATGAGACTTGCAATGAGCTTAGAGTTTTGTGGTGAGACCAATTGATCGAGATCGCCCGTCACCACGAGGGTTGGAGCCTGAATAGTCGTAAGCGCTTTGGAGCAGTTGAATTCGGCGAAGGCCTGAAATTGCAAATCCGCAGCATGCAAGGGGGTCGGCGTGGCGATCTCACGTCGCATCTGGTCTTCTGCCAGTTCTCGGTGGTTCTGGAGATATCCAGGCGAGTAGGTAACTTTCCATATCCGCCGCGCGATCTCTTCCGGCTTCAGCCCGTCTAGCTCCCGCATCACTCGGACGACGGACGGTGGCGCGTAGGTCGCTCGGGGACCGCCGCACGTCGTCGCGCAAAGAACCAAACCTGAGATCCGTTCGGGAAACTGCCGCGCGAATTCCTGCGCAATCGCACCTCCCATGGAATAGCCAAAAACACTGGCGCGTGCGATTTTCAAATGATCCATAAGGCCGGACACGTCCCTGGCCATATTTGAGATTTCATAACCGAATGTCGGCTTGTCGCTTGCACCAGTGCCGCGATTGTCGAAGAACACCACTGTGAATCGCTGCGCCAGCGCCTCGATGAAGCCGAGCGGCCATGCGTGCGAGTTCAGACGATAGCCCATGATCAGAATAAGGGGTGGACCCGAACCATGCGTGTCGTAAGCGATATTGATGCCATTGATCTCAGCGTGCCGCATCGTCATAGGATAGCCAGCCTACAGGCGATCGGTTCTCGCCGCTGTTCCGCGTTATTGGCTTTGCGCCACTCTTTCACAGGGCGCCTGCTTGTTCGCGGAGCAAGAACTTCTGTATCTTCCCGGTCGATGTCTTGGGCAGCGGACCGTAGATCAAAGTTTTTGGGACTTTGAAGCGCGCCATGCGCGCCCGGCAGAAAGCGATGACCTCTTTGTCATCGGGTTGCGCGACGCCTGGCTTGAGTTCAAGAAATGCACAGGGCGTTTCGCCCCAAGTGGGGTCCGGACGCGCGACAACTGCCGCAAGCATGACTGCCGGGTGCTGGGTGAGGACCTCCTCCACTTCAAGACTCGAAATATTCTCGCCGCCAGAGATGATGATGTCCTTGGAGCGATCCTTGATCTCGATCGCCCCGTCGGGATGCCAAACGGCGAGGTCACCCGAAAGACACCAGTTTCCTACCAGCGTCTTTGCCGTCGCTGCCTCGTTCTTGAGGTAACCTTTCATCACGGTATTACTACGAACCATAATCTCGCCGACTGTCCTGCCGTCCCGTGGAACCGGCGCCATTGTCTTGGGATCAGCGACCGTCACAGCCTCGACCATCGGATAGGCAACACCTTGCCGCGCCATCCTGGCAAAGCGCTCTTCATCCGGCAGCGCATTCCATTCCGGCTGGAAGACGCAAGAGGTTGCGGGCCCGTAGGTTTCGGTGGCCCCATAAAGATGAGTAACTCGAAAGCCGAGGGCTTCCATGGACCGGAAGACGGCGGAGGGCGGCGCCGCGCCACCGGTCGCAACGGTGACCGTGTGCTGGAATTGTACTCGCTGATCGGAGGGCGCGTGAGCGAGCATGTTCAGTACGATCGGCGCGCCGCAGAGATGCGTGACCCGATGGTCTGCGATCAGCCTGAAGATCTGTGCTGGCTCGACCTTGCGAAGACATATTTGCGTGCCGCCAGCGGCGACCACTGCCCACGGATAAGACCACCCGGAACAGTGAAACATCGGCAGTGTCCAAAGGTAAATACTGTCGAAGGTGAGTCCGAAGCTGAAACCGTTGCCAAGTGCCGAAAGGTAGGCGCCGCGGTGACTATAGACGACGCCTTTCGGATCGCCCGTAGTGCCTGAGGTATAGAGCAGGCATAGCGACTGCCATTCGTCGGTAACGCCCGGCCAGTTGAAATCTGGGTCGCCAGAAGCGAGGAGCGTCTCGTAGGCGCCTTGACCTATTGGAGCGGCCGGCGAGTCAGGGGAAGCGATATCGATGACGGCGATCTCTCGATCCACCTCTTGCAGCGCTTGCCGCACCAACGGTGCGTATTCCGCATCGACGATCAAAACCTTGGCGCTTCCATGCATGAGCGAGAAAGCGACATTTGCAGCATCGAGGCGGGTATTCAACGGATTGAGTACGGCGCCAAGCATCGGCACGGCAAAATGTGCTTCGATCATCTCCGGAATATTCGATGCAATGATCGCTACGGTATCGAGCCGTTTGACCCCAAGCTCTGCCAGTGCAGATGCGAGCCGGACGCAGCGATCAAGGAGTTGCGCATACGTATATCGACGCGTGCCGTCGATCACTGCCACCTTGTCGGCGAAGGCGCTTGCGGCGCGGGTCAAAAAGCTGACGGGCGACAGCGGTATGTAGTTGGACGGATGTCGATCCAAATTCGTCTCAAAGGGGTGCGTGTCATTCGTATTCATTGGATCACCACATCATTTTCGGCCAATGGCGGCCGTGCCTCACAGAAGTTTGCAAGTCCGCTCTCAAGACTATCATTCACAGGGTCGAAACGACGTGACCACCATCGGTGACGATCACGCTTCCGGTCATGTAGGAACCTGCCTCCGAAGCCAGCAGCAGAAGCGGTCCTTCGAGCTCCCGCAATTCGCCCAGCCGTCTCTGTGGAATCCGCTTGATCAGCGCCTGACCCGCAGCCTCCTGAAAGAAATCGTCGTTGAGTTCGGTTTCGAAATATCCCAGCGCAAGTGCATTGACGCGAATACCGTAACGCGCCCATTCCAGGGCAAGGGCCTTGGTCATCTGCACAACACCCGCCTTCGAAATCGCATATGGAGCGACAGAACTTGCAACCCGCAAGCCCAGGATCGAGGCCACATTGACGATGGAGCCTCGCACCTTTTGTGCGACCATTCGACGTCCAACTGCCTGCGCTACCAGCCAGACTCCTTTCAGGTTAGTATCGATAACTTTGTCCCAATCGGTCTCGTCCTGTTGCAGTGCCGGCCGTGTCGCCGTGACATCGGCGTTGTTAATGACAATTTGGACTGGACCGAATCCTGCTTCAGCGGCGTCCAACGCGGTCTCAATGCTCGCAGCGACGGTGACGTCCATCACCACGCTTTGGGCTTGGCCACCGGCAGCGGCGATGTCATCGACAGTTTTGGCCAAGGCTTCCGTGCGGCGCGCGCCAACGGTCACGCGCGCCCCCCGCGCTGAAAGAAAGGTCGCAAAAAATCGTCCAAGACCGCTTGAGCCGCCGGTAACCAGCACATGCGATCCTTGAATTTCAAATAGATCGCTCATGGCAAATCTCTTGTAGTTAGGGAATGCGGCATCACTCGACCTTGCTCCAGACGAGAATTGATCTGCCCATGGTGCCATCCAAGTAGCTTTTGTAGGGGGCGGTCGTGATCGTCAGCGTGTCTCCCTCCAGCACGAAGTACCGAATTTGATTTGTTCCGGTCCACGCCTGGTTCCAGGAGGTGTCGATGTGATGAACCACGACATTCTCCCCTAGAGAGAACGTACCGGCATAAGCGACCATTGTGCCTAGCAATTGTACGCCCTCTTCATCGGTGGGCACTACGTCGCGAGGCACGACACGGTCATCCCGCGTGAAGATTGCGTACATCCTGCCGTCGGACGCATAACCGATATAGCCGACTGGCGCGTCGCCAAACTGATTATGGCGCTGACCATCGGACAATCGTTCTCGAACATAGGTCCGCAGCCGCCATGTTCCGAGTACAGGACAATCGGCCGGCGGCTTGCCCAGCTTTACGGATGCCAAGATCTCTTTGTCAGTCGCCAAATTATTCTCCCTTTGTCAGTGGCTAGATCGACAACTGGCCGGTCCATCTGCGATTGAAAAGCTTCAGACGTCGAAGAACGCCGTCTCCCGATCGCCCTGAAGATAGATGTCGAAAGTGTAGACGATTGCGCCGCCTCGCTCAGACCGGGGCGCTATCAGCGTTCGGCGCCTCTCCGGTTGCTCAATAATATTCAGTACCGGATCTTGGGAATTTGCCGCTTCCTCGTCGCCAAAATACATGCGCGTAGCGAGCCCGATATTAATACCGCGAGAGGCCAGCCAAAAATTGAGATGAGGCGCCATGGCCTTTCGGCCTTTACGGCCGACCACACTTCCCGGTTTGATGGTGCGAATCGTGTAGAGCCCCGTGACGAAATTCGTGCCGGTTCGCGCCCAGCCACGAAAGCCGCGATCTAGTGCCTTGTCCTGTTTGTCAGACGGGTGATTGTATTTGCCGGCGGCATTGGCCTGCCACGTCTCGACCAGCACGTCCTTGGTCACGTGGCCCGCGCCATCGAAGATTCGTCCCTCGACGATGATGCGCTCACCCGCCACATTGGGACCCGCGATATCGCCACTAAAATTATTCTCGAAGATTTCAAAACCTGCTTGTTTCGGTATGAGACCGATATGCACATACGGACCGGCCGTCTGCGACGGCGTCTCCGCAAGATAGGATGGAATGAAAGGCTTCGTTGTCATATCAGTTTCCATGCAACTTGTTTTCAAACAAAGTCTGGCGACGTCCTCGCAGCACGATGTCGAATCGGTAAGTTAGGCATTCCAGCGGTTGCGATGCGTTGAGGTCGAGTCTTGCCGTCAATCGATCCGCAGCCGATTTGTCAGGAATGGTTGCGATGATCGAATCATGAGGAATGAGGGGGTCGCCCTCGAAATACATCTGTGTGATGAGCCGCTGTGCGAACCCTGTCCCGAATACGGAGAGATGGATGTGCGCCGGCCGCCAACTATTCACGCGATTTCGAAAGGGATACGCACCCGGTTTGACCGTTCGGAAAAAGTAGTAGCCGCGCTCGTCAGTTAACATCCGCCCGCAACCACCGAAGTTCGGATCGATCGGCGCGATAAAGGTATCGTTTTGATGGCGGTAACGTCCGCCCGCATTTGCCTGCCACACCTCGACGAGCGTGTTGGGCACTGGTTGGCCGTTGCCATCGAGAACGTGACCATGGACGATGGTTTGTTCGCCGATCGCTGCTCCGGTCTTGGCATAATTATGGATGAGATCGTTATCGAGTGGAGCAAGCTCATCAGGGGTAAATGTCGGACCGGTCACCTCTGAAAGTGAGTTTTGCAGCGACCACAACGGGACGCGCGGCGAGCGCAGCACGCTTGTTTTATATACGGGCGTGTACGCCGGCGGATGTAGATCGCGATCACGTTGGTGAAACTCGGCTTCTGGCGTCATGTTGCCGCAACCTTTCATACCTGGTTCATTTTCAGGAGCCTGCGTCCGCCTTAGTTCGAATTGCTTCAAAGGCGGCCGCTTTATATCGACGTCGCGGCTCTTCACCGGCTCATCGGGTCTCGCCCAGCCGTCAAGTAGGAACCACGGCTGCTCTGCCAACGGCCTGGGCCCGCATCCTGTCATAGTCTGCCTTCGCCATGGGAATAGCGTCGGGATTTCCGAGATCACTGATGTTGATCCGATAGGTTTCCCGGGCGGTCACAGCCGCAATCGCCGCGATGACGGTTATACCGAAGGCGAGTGCCCCGACGGTAAGAGGGATGTTAGCGGAGCCGGGAGGTGCCACGGTTGCAAAGAGAGCGGGAAGCAGAGCCGTGATCGTTGTGCCGATGTTCTGGGATATGGCCATCGCTGAAACCCGAGTTCGCGTCGGGAATAGCTCGGGATAGAAGCTCGGGAAGATAGCGTTGTAGCCCTGGTAGACGACGCCCCACATCAATAGCGACATGAGGATCGCTAACGGCACGTTCTTGATGCTGATCGCGTAGAGATAGCCGAACGCGAGCAAACCAGAACAAAGCGCACCTATGATGATAGGAGGCTTGCGGCCAACCTTGTCCGACAGGTTGCCAACGAACGGAATGACGAACACGGCCAGCATATTCCCGAGGACCGGAATCCACAGGTAGACGTCTGTTGCGAACCCGATTCCGTAGGCTGGTTGGACTGCATAGGCCGCGCCGAATATTGTAGCGACGACTGGAATAACATTCATCAGCGCCATGCAGACCACCCGGAGCATGTCTCTCCAGTTCAGCTTGAACGCTTGTATGATAGGGGCGCTCGGGATTTTGCCCTGCTCGTCCTCTTTGGCAAAAGCCGGTGTCTCATCGACTTTGCGACGGATGATATAGCCCGCGACTATGACGAAGAAGCTGAGCAAGAATGGTATTCGCCAGCCCCAGCTATTGAATGCTTCGCTAGGCATGTAGGCAGCGAGCGGAAGGAAGACCGCGGCCGCAAGAATCTGCCCAGCCTGCACCCCCTGAAGAGCAAAGCTGGCATAGAATCCGCGTCGTCCAAAAGGGGCATGCTCCAGAATCATCGAACTAGCGCCCGAGATTTCCCCGGCAACAGCAAAACCCTGTATGAGGCGCAAGATAACAAGAAGGATTGGCGCGAGTACGCCGACCTGTTGATATGTCGGCAGGATGCCGACAGCCATCGTCGAGAGGCCCATAAGGAACATGCAGACAATCAGAACTGTTTTCCGGCCATGGGTGTCGCCCCAGTGCCCGAGAACGAAGGCGCCGATAGGCCGGGCGACATAGCCAACGCCGTATGTCGCCAGCGATGCGACGATGGCGACGGTAGGATTGTTCGACGGAAAGAATATCTGCGGGAAAATTAAGGACGCCGCGGTGGCGTAAATAAAGAAGTCATAATATTCGAGGGCCGATCCAATCCATCCGCTCGCAGCGGCCTTCTTTGATTGCCCCGTGTCGTGGGCCGTTTGCGCACTAGCCATTGTAAGCCTCCTCCCAACTTTGTTTGCTGATGTCCCTTTGCGGGCTTCTTTGAAAATCTTGGGTAGCTATCCGAATGTTGTTTTCGTCTTTCCACGATGTTGGCGACGTCGGCCCGTGTTAGCGAAACATATCGAAGAGCAGCGTCAGGATAATGCTTCGGCGAGCTAACACAATTACCCTGTTATGCGACAAACATAACATCATGTTATTTTATGTGAGCGCGGCTCGCGAGGGGCGATGGATTGAATGCTCGGAGGGGTTTTCACGGGCTGCTGCCGCCCTACCCGATCCCCTCAGGAGGAGCTACAGCACCTTTTTCGCGCCCGGGATCTGTCTCAACGCCCGCGTCAACGCCCAGCTGAACGCGACCGTCAGCACGAATACGATAGGTGCTTTCACGGTCGCCGGCATATTGAAATCGAACAGCCAATACTGCAGCCACAGTGTGATCGGATAGTGCACCAGGAACATGCCGTAGGCATCGGACTGCATCGGATCGAGCACGCTCTTGCCTGAGTGGGCGAACCTCAGGAAATAGGCCAGGATCAGGAACAGGATGGCCACGCTGAAGACAGTGAAGCAGACGGCATAGCTCCCCTCGTACCAGTTCGGCAACGGCGACGGATTCCCCAGATTTTCGCGCTTGATGGAGATCAGCACCCACATGAGGTAATACGGAACGATCGTCAGTATCATCCAATCCCAGCTGACCTTCGCCATCCGGCCGTCTGCCGCCAACAGCCCGCGATCCAGATACTGGACGCCAATACCGGCGCCGAAAAAGAAGTAGGTGGCGTAGAGCATCACGCGCCCGTGCTGGACCGAGAACGGCCCGAACTCGAGCCAGCTGGCTGGCCCGTAGTACATCAGCCCGGGAACGTAGAACGCAGCGGTGACGGCAAGCATGACCGCGAAGAACACCGCGGGCCGACGGCGGCCGTGCAGCGAGAGGCGATTGATCGGATCGAGCATGTTGGGTGACAGCCGATATAGCAGGCAAGCAACCACGTCGAAGGCGAGCAAGACCCAAAGGAACCAGATCGGTCCGCTCGGCCACGGGCCTTTCGTGATCGTGTTCCACCAGAATTCCGAAAAGCCGATTTCGGGATGCTGCCGCAGGGAGATGGCGTAATAGGCGAGCGGAATGACCGTGAACGCGCAGATCACGAATGGCAGGCCAAGCCGCAGCACCCGATCAGACAAATAGTTCAGCGGTCCCTTCCGGGTTATGCCTGGCCAGACGAACAGCCCCGACAGGAAAAAGAACATCGCCATGAAGAAGCTGTCGGTGGCGAGCACGATCATGTCGAAGCCGAAGAATTCCTTCGGGTCGGTGTGACCGTAATAGGTATAGGGGATGACCGCGTGGTGCAGCAGCACCACCAGCGTCAGAAAGGTGCGGGCGCGGTCGAGCGAAAAATTGCGTGTGCTGACCTTTGGAACTGCCTTGGCGTCAGTAGACGCGAGCGAAGGGGAAATCGTGGTCATTCCTTCCTCCCCAAGCAATTGGACGACCTCCGCACCGTTCAGCTGTTGTCGCCGACATTACCCCAGCTCGTCTATGCAAAATCGGCACATTCCGCGGTCGTTTGCCGTTTCTGCATAGCCCCTTTGATCGACAGGCCCCAAAATTCCAGTTCGAGCAGAGCGTGCGGCGACCTTCGGCTTTCGACAATTGGGGCATGTGTGATGCGTATTTATGGCGTCCGCACCAAATACAGACGTGACCGCGCCGACCAGTTGACTAGGGGTTGCCAGAAGGCAATTGAGTTTCGCACGCCGTTGGCGCTCTTCCCTTTATCCTTGAGCATAATCGCAGCGGTCTGGTGCTGGTTGGCCACGCCGGTCGCGCTGACATTTGCGCCGATCGATTCCGCGACGAAGGTGGACTGCGTGTCATACGCGCCATTCCGAGACCATCAAAGCCCTTGGAATTCGGGAATCATCGTCAGCGCCGAACAGATCGCATCCGATCTCACCCAACTTGCCAAGATAACCGGATGTATCCGTACCTATTCGGTCGAGAACGGGTTGGACAAGGTGCCTGAGCTCGCGTCCAAGGTCGGACTGAAGGTTCTTCTCGGAGTCTGGATAGGACGCGATCGCCTGAAGAACACCCAGCTGATCAAGACAGCGTTATCTCTGGTCAGGGAATATCCCAGCGTGGTTACTGCGATGATCGTCGGCAGTGAGGTGATGCTGCGGGGTGAAATGAGCGAGTTCTGACCTTCGGGAAACCATCCGTTCGGTCAAAGCGCGGGTAGATATTCCGGTGAGCTACGCCGACGTTTGGGAGTTCTGGCTCCGTTACCAAGACATCTCTGCCGACGTTGATTTTGTTACAATCCATATACTTCCATATTGGGAGGATTTGCCGGTCCGCGCCGAAGACGCGGCCGACTATATGGACGCGGTCCGCAGGCGGGTGGTCGTCACTTTTCCCGGCAAGGAAGTCCTTATCGGCGAGGTCGGCTGGCCAAGTCGCGGGAGGATGCGCGAGGGAGCGCTTCCTTCCCGGGTCAATCAGGCACGTTTCATCTCCGAGATTCTCGATCGTGCGAGCAAAGAACACTTTCAGGTCAATCTGTTCGAAGCCTACGACGAGCCCTGGAAACGCCAGTGGGAAGGAATCGTCGGCGGCAGTTGGGGCCTGTTCGATGGGTGGAGTCGTGAGGTGAAGTATCCGCCTGGGACCGCCGTTAGCAACTTCCCATTTTGGAAACTGCAGTTGGGATCTGGACTAGTTCTGAGCTTTTCGGTTTTCGGAGCGGCCTTAGCGGCGCTGTGGCGTCGGCCGTCAATGCCAGGACTGTTATCGTGGGTCGCTGTGGCGATATCCGCTACCGTTGGCGGGATTCTGCTGGGCGTGAACGCTGAGAAGACGTTTTATGAAAGTTACGGGATTAACAATTGGCTTGTTCAAGGCTTGCTATTGGCCGCTGGAATAGCCGCGCCGCTACTCTGCTCCGGTGCGTTGATGTCCGGGCGGGCGCTGCCGACGTTTTTGGAACTGGTGGGCCCGCGCGAAGGCAGACGCCGATCGTTGCCGATGTTGATGCTGGGCGGCACACTCGCCGTGACGACCTTGATCGCCTTAGAAACTGCGCTGGGCCTGGTGTTCGACCCGCGTTGGCGCGATTTTCCCTTCGCCGGCCTGACCATGGCCGTCGTGCCGTTCTCGACCCTGACACTGCTCAACCGTCCAGATTCAGACACGCGACCTCTCGCTGAGGCCGTGTTCGCAGGCTTGCTTGCCGCCGCTGCGCTCTACATCCTATTCAACGAGGGATTGGAAAACTGGCAATCTTTGTGGACCTTGGCGGCCTACCTCTTGCTTGGCACCACATTATGGCCAGCGCGTTTCGCTCCTATTGCGAGCTGGGTGTCGCGCCTGTCCGCCATTTCTTCGAAGGTGCGTATGCTCGGCCCGGAGAGTAGCGCCCTTCGACCCATCGATGTCGCTGTGGTGCTGGAGCCAAATTCGCTAGCTAAAAAAGCTGCAGAAGGCGCGGCTACGGTAATGGCAAAAGGCGAGTGAACCCTAGTCTAGTGCGATTGTCTCGACCTTAGGAAGAGAAGCGATGTCATTCGATCGGCTCTCCCGGCGCCAGTTTGCCAGAATTGCAAGTTGGGTAGCTCTCGCACAATCGACGGAAGTCCGCCCAAGCTGCTGACGCCAACCCGAGCCAAGAAAGAAGACCACCCGACTGGCACCTTGTTTCCAGCTTTCCGAGCGATTTTCTATGGGGCACAGCTACATCAGCGTATCAGATCGAAGGAGCCGTCAAGGAAGACGGTCGAGGTCCGTCGATTTGGGACCGCTTCGCCCACACGCGCGGAACCATCTCCGATCACAGCAACGCCGACTCCGCGACCGACCATTATCATCTTTACAGGGAAGACGTTCAGTTGATGAAGGCACTGGGCGCAAAGGCCTATCGGTTTTCGATTGCCTGGCCGCGCGTCTTCCCGGAAGGCGCCGGCACGCCAAACCCGAAGGGCCTCGATTTCTACAACCGGCTGGTGGATGAGCTGCTGGCGAACGGCATTGCGCCATTCGCGACCCTGTATCATTGGGACCTGCCTCAGGCGCTTCAGGATCGCTTCGGTGGCTGGACTTCCCGCGACACCTCGAAGGCCTTTGCGGATTACGCAGCCCATGTCACGGCGCGCCTGAGCGACCGCGTCAAACACTTTTTCAACATCAACGAATGCTCCAGGCACGTACACCTCGGTCACGGAGAAGGCGCCGATGCCCCCGGCCTCAAATTATCCAGGTCGGGACAAAATCAGGTTCGTCACAACATCGCGCTGGGACACGGTCTCGCGGTGCAAGCTATCCGGGCCCACGGACGAGCCGGGACCAGGGTCGGTCCGGCGGAGAATGCCGTGAGCTGTATCCCTGCCATCGAAACGCCTGCGAACATCCGCGCAGCCGAGATTGCGACGCGCGAACTCAATGCTGGCTATTTGACCGTAATGCTGGAGGGAAAATATACCGATGCATTCCTGGCGCAGGCCGGCACCGATGCTCCGAAATACACGGCTCAGGATTTGCGCATCATTTCCTCGCCGATCGATTTTGTCGGACTGAATGTTTACACGCCTGACCATTACGTGGTCGCCGCCGACAACGAACGCGGCTTCACCCTGGCGCCGTTTCCCGCATCGTTTCCGCACATGAAGGCGGGCTGGCTACGGCCCGGCCCCGAGGCGATCTACTGGGTGCCGCGCCACGTCGCGAAACTGTGGAACGTGAAATCGATCTATATCACCGAGAACGGAACGTCGGGGAGCGACCAGCCGGCCGCGGACGGCACCGTCTATGACGTGGATCGCATCATGTACCTGCGCAATTATTTGACGCAGTTGCAGCGCGCGACCGCCGACGGCGTGCCCGTGCTTGGGTATTTTCTGTGGAGCCTGATGGACAATTTTGAATGGGCCGATGGATACGAACAGCGCTTCGGCCTGTACCACGTCGATTTCGCCACCAAGCGCCGCACCCCCAAGCTGAGCGCATCGTTCTATCGGGAGACGATCGCGCGAAACGCCGTGGCGTGATACGGAACTCGTCAATCCCTGCGCTGGCCCTTGCCCAGCGCCTCAAACATCATCGTCTTCAGCGTCAGTTGAATCCGTCCACCTTGGGTGGGGGACATCACCATGAAGATACCGAACATATCGTCCACGGGATCGACAAAATAGAAGCTGCCGCCGGCGCCGTCCCAGCGATACTCGCCGAGCGGCCAGGTCGTGCCCGGCGGCGGCGAGGTGCGCACGGCAAAGCCAAGACCGAAGCCGCTGGTCGGGCCCGGAAAATAGAAGGGGTCATGGATGATCCCTGTCTCCGGCCCGATTTGATCCGACGTCATCAGCGCGACCGTCTCGGGCTTGAGGTACCACTTGCCGTCCAGCTTGCCTCCGTTCAGCAGCATTTGCAGGAAGCGGGCGTAGTCTCCAATCGTCGAGACCAAGCCCGCGCCGCCGGATTCCCAGCGCCGCGGCAATGTCGGATCCCTGATTCCGGCCACTCGGAAGCGATCGACAGGGAATGCCTTGGCGATGCGCGGCCACTTCGCTTGATCCGCGACGTAATACGCGGTCTCGGACATGCCAAGCGGATCGAACAGTCTCTGCTTTTCGAATTGAAACAGCGTCTGCCCGGAGGCCACCTCAACGACACGGCCGAGCACGTCGGTTGAATGACCGTAATTCCAGCGCGTCCCGGGCTGGTCGGCGAGCGGCAGTACCGCGATCCGGTCGGCGAATTCGGCGTTATCGAAATCGCCTGCGACCAATTGGGGATTGGCATAGAGTTTCGTCACCGCCCCCTCGCCGAAGAAGCCGTAAGTGATACCCGACGTGTGCCGCAGCAGATCCCTGATCGTGATGGCGCGCTTCAACGGCTCGAGCTTGAGCGGATATTTTCCCGCTTCATCGGAAAGATCGACGCCGACTTTGGCATCGGCAAAGGAGTGAATGTACTTCGATACGGGATCGTCGAGGGCCAGCTTGCCGTCGTCGACCAGCATCATCGCGGCGACCGAGGTGACGGCCTTTGACATCGAATAGATCTGGAAAATCGTGTCCGGCGTCATCGGTTGCCCGGTGTCGGGGTCCCGCACGCCGAAATTTTCAAAATAGACCGGCTTGCCGTGCTGCTGGATCAACAGGATGGCGCCGGGAATCTTGCCGGTCGCGACTTCGTTGCGAACCTCGTCGCCGATACGGTCAAGCGCCGCGCGTGAGAAGGTTGGCGCGTTCGGCGCTTTCGGCTCGGCTCGCACCGCGTGCAGCCAACCGGCGGCCAGGAGAATGGCCAGGACAACAAGGTAGCGCCCTGCGGCGCCGTTAGTTCTCCATCGCTTCATAGACGAGCTGCTTCAGGGTTCGCTGGACGCGTTGACGCTCCGAAGGTGTCTGCTCCAGTATCACGAAGAACATCTCCTGCTTGCGGTCGATCACCATGTAGCAGCCGCTGGCGCCGTCCCATTTCAATTCGCCCAGCGATCCCGGTGGCGGCGGTTTTGCGTTGCCGGGATCGGTGCGCACGGCAAGCCCAAGTCCCATGCCAAAGCCGTCCCCGGGGAAATAGAAATAATCCCGCTCGACGCCGGAGCCCTTGCCGATGTGATCCGATGCCATCAGTTCGAACGTCTTCGGGCTGAGATAGGTCTTGCCATCGAACGTTCCGCCGTTGAGCAGCATCTGTGCAAACTTCGAAAAGTCCGACATGGTCGAAACCATGCCGCCGCTGGCGGATTCCCACTTCTGGCGGACTTCGGTCCTGTATTCGCGGCCGACCCGGAAATTGCTGTCGTTCGGCACCGGCTGGGCGAGCCGCGCCAGCCGCTCCGGTTCGGTGACGAAGAAGTTGGTGTCGGTCATACCGAGCGGATCGAGCAGCTTTTCTTTTTCGATCTCGAGCAATGAATTTTTGGACACGATCTCCATGATCCGCGCCAGGATATCGGTGGAATGGCCGTATTGCCAGAGCGCGCCCGGCTGGTTGTGCAGCGGCAGTTTGGCGATCCGCTCGGCGAATTCGGCAAGGTCGAATTCGCCTGCATAAAGATTTGCCGCCGCGTAGGCCTTGCGCACCAGACTGTCGCCGTAGAAGCCATAGGTGATGCCGGAGGTATGACGCATCAGGTCGAGAACGGTGATCGGCCGGCTCAGCGGTACCAGTTCGAGCGTCTTGCTGCCGTCCTCGGCCTTTTTCTCCACACCGACCTTCATGTTTGCGAAGGAGGGAATGTACTTCGAGACGGGATCGTCGAGGCTGAACTTTCCGTCCTGGAGCAACTGCATCGCCACGACGGAGGTGATCGCCTTGGTCAGCGACGACAGGCGGAAGATGGTCTTGTCCGTGATTGGCGCCTTGGACACCACGTCCTGCACGCCGAAGATTTCGTGATAGACGTCCTTGCCGCGCTGCCGGATCAGGATATTCGCGCCGGATATCTTGCCGGTCGCGACCTCGTTCTTGAAGAACTCGGTTATCTTCGCGAGCTTTTCCTGGTTGAAACGAGCACCAGCGGGAATATCGAATGTGCCTTCGGCGCGAACCGCCGGCGCTGCCGCCAGCATCAGCGCGCCGCAGGCGAGCGTGCGCAGTAACAGACGTGAATTCATGGACCCTCCGGAATTCGGAGGGCAGTGTAACCCGCGCGTCAGTCGGCACAAGGGCTACCGAAGGCGAATGCCAGTGGCCTCAATGTGAGCAGATGTTTTCCGCTTTGCCGGTCATAAACGGAAGTGGTCCTGCTTGAACGGCATGTCCATTCTGCCCCCAGGAGCAGACTTCGTCAGCTAGATCGGCGGTGTCCGAGAAAAGTGCCACGAGGGGACATTGGAACACGAGTGCGTCTCGGCCAATTTTGCTTATGACCGATCGGCTTTGAAGTTCGGGTCCTCGGAGCGAAACGACAGGATTGTCATCCCTTCGTGCAGCACGAACGGCTGTCCCTGTCGTAAACCTAATCGGGCTGGCAACTGATGCAGAATCACGCAATGCTTTCTGTCCTATGAGGGAAGCTTGCAGCCTTATCTGGTCGGCGCTGGTCGGATTGTTCCGGTCGCGATGCTTCGTTGGCAGCCGAGATCCTGGTCCTCCGGCATCAGATTAACATACTGAGACGGCATTCGCCCAAGAGGCAGACGTTCAGCGCCATGGACCGCTTGATCTTTGTCGGGCTGTATCGATTGGCGCCAACAGTCCTAAACGCTCTGGCGATTGTGAAGCCGGAGACCGTCATAAAATGGCACCGCGCCGGGTTCAGATCGTACTGGCGCTGGAAGTCGAGACGTCGTGGTGGCCGACCAACCGTACCGACAGAGATACGCAAGCTTATCCGCGAGATGAGCATTGCCAATCCGCTGTGGGGAGCGCCGCGGATCCACGGAGAGTTGCTCAAGCTCGGCATCGATATCGGACAGACGAGCGTGGCCAAGTATATGGTCAAGAGACGAGAACCGCCGTCGCAAGGCTGGAAGACGTTTCTGCGCAATCATGCGGACGGGATCGCTGCGATGGATATGTTCGTCGTGCCGACAATCTCGTTTCGCCTGCTCTATGGATTGCTGATCATGGGGCACGGCCGACGACATATTTTGTGGTTTGGCGTCACAGCTCACCCAACTGCAGAATGGATCGCAAATCAGGTCACGGAAGCATGCGGTTGGGAACAGGCTCCCCGCTATCTGATCCGTGACCGGGATGGGGCCTATGGTGAGGTCTTTATCCGCAGACTTCGATCAATGGGCATTCGCGACCGGCCGACATCGCCACGCTCCCCATGGCAAAACGGATATGCCGAAAGGCTGATCGGTTCGATCCGACGGGAATGCCTTGACCACGTTGTTGTGTTCGGCGAGCGACACCTCCGTCACGTACTGCTGTCGTACATGAAATATCACAACGAGATACGGACGCATTTATCTTTGGAGAAGGATGCGCCGGTCTCGCGCGCCGTCGAACTAGCCGGGCACATTCTTTGTCGCCCAGTTCGGATTTGATTTACGACAGGCACACCAGATGACGTGAGACCCAGCGCCTCGGCCGCGCGGGCCATTCGGCCTACGTTTTCGAGGGCCTGCCAGCCAGCGGAAGAGGCGGCCGCGTGTTAGACAATACGGCCGGGTCTCCACCCGCTTCGTGCGGATTGCCTGCTCGCGTTAGATCGGAAAGATGAGCAATCTCAGTGACGCCGGGAGATTTTAAGTCCCTTGCGTCTACCAGTTCCGCCACGTCCGCTTTGGTCAATAGATCAGATACTTAGCGCGTTTTCCGGTGAAGTGGAATTAGGATAGTGTGCCGCGCAAAACAAACCTTCCTTAAGCGGGTGGGATGGCCAAGGCAAAGCCTCATTGCGGACATCTCACGCCTGCTTTACGCAATCTCAATGTTGTCGGCTTACGAAGGCTGAATGATCGATCGCGCGCACCATATCGGGCATCGAGCCGCCTCGGCGCCGTCGCGGCGCTGCTCGGGCTTGGCTTTGCGCTTTGCGGCTGCGCCGAGATGAGTGACAGCATGACGTCGGCCTTCGCCGATCCCGCCAAATACGATCTCTACGACTGCAAGCAGCTGGAGGCCGGAGCGCAAGATCCTCGCCACCCGCGCGGCGGAATTGCAGGGCCTGATGGCGAAGGCCGAAACCGGTGTTGCCGGTCCGGTGGTCGCCGAACTCGCCTATCGCAACGACTATATCTGCGGTGCGCGGCCAGGCCAAGCTGGCCGAGGAAGCCTGGCGCCGCAACAAATGCCATGACGTCGCCGCCGGACGCAGCGACAGCGCACGCCGGCACAAACCAGGCGCCGCCGCCTGCGAACGCGAAGCCTGCGCCGCCGTCGCGGTCGGGCAGCGCGGTCTATTGAGCGCAAAGCGTGCGAAATCCTCACGCCCGCCAGTCGTAAATCCAGTCCTGCCGCGCCAGCATGCGCTTGGGGCCCATCGCCTTGATCGCGAGGTCGCGCGCGAACGCCGCGGGGCCGGTGAGGTGATAGATCCGCCCGGCCTGCCGCGCGGCGCGCTGCACCCGCGCCACGCGCGAGCGGCGCAGCCGCGCATAGCGCTTGCAGCGCGGCGGCGATGTCGGCGGCGCCGTCTTCGCCTGCGGCCTCGCCGAGGCATTTGGCCAGCACCGCGGCGTCCTCGATCGCCATGCCGGCGCCCTGCGCGGCAAACGGCAGCATGGCGTGGGCGGCGTCGCCGAGCAGCGCGATCGCGCCGTCGGTCCATTCGCCGCCATCGGGCACCGTGAACAGCGCCCATTTCCGCCAGTCGTCGACGGCGCCGATCATCATCCGCGCCGGGCCCGGCCAGTGCGACCGCACGCGAACGCATTCTTGATTTCGTTGGCGTCGCCGGGCGCGCTCCAGCCCGGCCGGTTCCACGTTCCCGGCACCACCGCGACGACATTGATCTGGCGCGCGCCCGAGATCGGATAGGCGACGAGATGCGCGTTCGGTCCCATCCAGAGCTGGACCCGGCGCGAGGTATATTCGCGCGGCAATTGCGTGGCATCGAGCGTTCCGCGCCAGGCGATCAGCCCGGAGAATTGCGGCTGCACGTCCGGAAACAGATGATGGCGGACCGCTGGACCAGATGCCGTCGGCGCCGATCAGCGCCAGCGCCAGCTCCTGCTGGCGCGTCATGCCGCTGCGCTGGACCACGGTCAGTCCCTTGGCATGGGGGGCGACGTCCTCGAACTGGCAGCCGAGCCGCAATTCGATATCGGGATGTGTCGTTGACCTGGGCCTGCAGCGCCGCCTGCAGATCGGCGCGATGCACCACCCAATAGGGCGCGCCGGCCGCAAGGTGGCGGCCTCGCCGAGCGGCAGGCGGGCGATCTCGCCGCCGCTTCGCGCGCTCATGAGGCTGATGGCGTCGGGCGTGACGGCGCGTGAGCCGAGCCGCGGCTGCAAGCCGAGATCGATCAGCACGCGGCTGGCATTGGGCGAGAGCTGCAGGCCGGCGCCGGCTTCCTCGAGCCGCTCGGCCTTCTCCAGAACGACGACGCGAAAACCCTTGGCCGCCAGCGCCAGCGAGGCCGTCAATCCTCCGATCCCGGCACCAGCGACGAAGATGGTGCGCGAAGCCGCCACCGGCCGATCAGGCGACCTTGTCCTTCAGCACGCATTCGGGCGGCCGGGCTTCGCCGGCGTCGAGGTCGGCGGCAAAGCGATACAGCGTCGAGCAATAGGGGCAGATGATCTCGTTGTCGTTGCCGAGATCGAGGAACACATGCGGATGATCGAAAGGCGGATTGGCGCCCACGCACATGAATTCCTGCGAGCCGATCTCGATGACGGAAACGCCGGCATCGTTGTGGAAGTGCGGAACGACATGATCGGACATTGTATTCACCTTGGGTGGCAATGGAGGCGGACGCAATCAACACGGCGCGGCAACGTTGAAATGCCGCGCACCATACTGGCGGGTGCAGCTGATTCCTAGTACGGCAAGTCTCCGAGGTAGGCGCCGCCCCATGCTCATTTGCTCATGCAAATTCGACACAATCTTGTCGTCCGAGAGAAGCCCTTCTTTCGTCGGGGCCGTTGTGTCGTAAAAGCGGCACACCATCTTTCGGCGATTGTTGGTGACATCTGGATTTTCGGGATGAATGGTTTTTCGGGATGAAACGGTGGCGGATCGGTCTGGCTCTGGGTGGCGTGGCGGTGTCGCGGCCGTGTTCGCGCTGCTGTGGCCGCATGCGCGCGAGGCCGGCGCCATCCTGGCGGCGCAGGACGATCCCGCCGAGCTCTCCGACGTCAAGCTCAATTCTGTTCTGCGGAATAATCAGGCCCTCATTGCACGAGAATATCGAGGCGGCGCTTGCCGCCAACGATGCCGATCTTGCCAACAGCTTTGTCGAACTGGCGCGCGACAAGAACATCCCCCTCGCTGATGAATTGTCGCGACGCGTCGAGCGATGCGGTCGCGGAAGAAAATTCCTCGTCGCATTTTGCCAAGCGCTTTGCCACCGGGCTTGTGACCGGAAATGCCGACGATGTCGCGAGCCTGTCGGGCACCGTTGCCGGCGATCTCTTCGTGTTCGGCGACATCCGCGACGTGGTGCGCGAAGGCAAGCACCTCGCGATGGGCGAAGACACCGACCGCCTGGTGCTGGGCCTTGCCACCGCTGGGCTTGCGGTGACCGCGGCGACCTATGTCTCGGTCGGCGGCGCGGCGCCGGTGCGCGCCGGCCTCACGCTGGTCAAGGACGCCCGCAAGGTCGGCCGGCTCGGCGAGGGGCTTGCCGAATGGGCCGGTCGCTCGGCGCGCGAGGTGGTCGACGCGCCGATGCTGGAGAATGCGGTCGGCTCCGGCTCGGTGATGCGGCCCGGCGAGACCGTCAGCGCGATCAAGGCCGCGTTCCGTGCCGAGAAGGCCGGCGCGCTGGTCCGGCTCGCCAAGGATGTCGGGCGCGTCGGCGAGCGGGCGGGTATTCGCGCCGCGCAGGATACCTTGAAAATCGCCGAAAATCCGCAGGACGTCGCGCGTGCCGCGCGGCTTGCGGAAGCCAAGGGCGGCCAGACCCGCGCGATCCTGAAAATACTCGGCCGCGGCGCGCTGCTGCTGGCGGCCGGCGCCTTCAATCTCACGCTATGGCTGTTCGGCGCGCTGATGGCGCTGTTCGGTTTGCTCTTCTCGATCAAGGCGACCACCGAGCGGGTGACCCAGTCGTGGCTGGACCGCAGGAAGGCGCGACGGCTGCGCCAGCAGATGGCGGCTGCCTCTTCCGCACTGGCGACCGTGGACGCGCGCGGCTAAGTTCCGCAAATACCTGCCCCTCCCAAAACACGGACCATCCGATGCCGAGTTTCAAGAACGGCGCTGTTGAAATTGCCTATCTCGACGAAGGCGAGGGCGAACCGATCCTGCTGGTGCACGGCTTTGCGTCGACCAAGAACGTCAACTGGGTATATCCGACCTGGGTCTCGGAGCTGAAGAAGAACGGCCGCCGCGTCATCGCGCTCGACAATCGCGGCCATGGCGATTCCGCAAAACTCTACGACCCCGCGCAATATTCGATCCCGATCATGGCCGGCGACGTCACGCGCTTGATGGATCACCTCGGCATCGCGCGCGCCGACATCATGGGCTATTCGCTGGGATCGCGGATGACGGCGTGGCTGGGGCTGAAAGCGCCGCAGCGGCTGCGGTCGGCGATCCTCGGTGGCATCGGCATCGGCCTGATCGAAGGCGGCGGCCCCGGCGAGAATGTCGCCGCGGCGCTGGAAGCCGCCTCGTTCGACGAGGTCACCGATCCGGTCGGGCGGACCTTTCGCGCCTTCGCCGATCAGACCCGCTCCGACAGGCTGGCGCTCGCGGCCTGCCTGCGCGGCTCGCGCGGCCTGATGACCAAGGAGGAGGCCGCCGGCATCTCGGTGCCGGTGCTGATCGCGGTCGGCACTTCGGACGAGATCGCGGGTTCGGCCGCAGCGCTCGGAAAGATCATTCCGGGGTCGGAAGTGCTCGATATTCCCAACCGCGACCACATGCGCGCGGTCGGCGACAAGGTCTACAAGACGGGCGTGCTGGACTTTCTGTCACGGCGCAAGTGAGAGATCGTCCGGCCTGCCGTCACCTGCTTCCGGTCCGCGAGGATTTTGCGGGGCTGGCGAGAATGATATTCTCTCACGCAGCCCATGAAATCAGCTCATGGATGCGCGCGAACCCCTTGATTTCCTGCGATTGCAGCCAACGTTTATGTTCCCAAACGGCGTTCACCCTTGCGGGAGGCTGTTAGGACTCTGTAGCAACACCGTGCTATAAAATGCGGCAAAACGGCCAATTCGCGAGAGCAGCCAAACTTTTTGAGAGCAGTCATGGCGATGCATCAAATAAATCCGCAGGGTGGAAGACTGGCGACGCTCGATCCGATCTGGGATCGCGTGCGCGTTGAGGCCGAGGACATCGTTCGCCGCGAGCCGGAGCTTGCCACCTTCATCTATTCGACCGTGCTGCATCACGACCGGCTCGAGGACTCGGTGATCCATCGCCTGGCTGATCGTCTCGACCATTCGGCGCTGTCGGGGGATTTGATCCGCCAGACCTATGACGAGGCGCTGCGCGATCAGCCCGACCTCGGCAACGTGTTCCGCGCCGATCTGGTAGCGGTTTACGACCGCGATCCCGCCACCTCGCGCTTCATCGATCCTTTGCTCTATTTCAAGGGCTTTCACGCGCTCCAGACCCACCGTTTGGCGCACTGGCTCTACCAAAAGGGCCGCAAGGATTTCGCCTATTACCTGCAGAGCCGCTCGTCGGCGGTGTTCCAGACCGATATCAACCCGGCGGCCCGGATCGGCCGCGGCATCTTCCTCGACCACGCCACCGGCTTTGTCTGTGGCGAGACCGCCGTCATCGAGGACGACGTCTCGATCCTGCACGGCGTCACCCTTGGCGGAACCGGCAAGGAGAATGAGGACCGCCATCCAAAAATCCGCCACGGCGTCTTGATCGGGGCGGGCGCCAAGATTCTCGGCAATATCGAGGTCGGCCATTGCGCCCGCATCGCCGCCGGCTCCGTGGTGGTCAAGCCGGTGCCTCACAATGTGACGGTCGCTGGCGTCCCGGCCAAGATCGTCGGCGAGGCCGGCTGCGCCGAGCCGTCACGCACCATGGATCAGATGCTCAACGCCATCGGGCTGTGATTTTCCACGCCTTATGACGCTGATTCTGCCTCAATCAGTGCCGAAAAGGCGCTGGCGGTCGGTGCCGTCTCGTCCTAAAACCTCCCGGAAAATGTGAGAACCCGATTGGAGACCGCCGTGGACGTTCAGGAAGTCAGGAAGCTCGACGCCTATCTCAAGCGCCTGTTCGGCAATCCCAAGATCCGTGTGGTGCCGCGCCCGAAAAAGGACGACTCGGCCGAGGTCTATATCGGCGAGGAATTCATCGGCGTCCTCTTCGTCGACGATGAAGACGACGACCGCTCGTTCCAGTTCCAGATGGCGATCCTCGAAGACGATCTGGTTGAATAAGGCTGAGAGCTCTCGGTCTCCATACATCCCGCCGTCATCCCCGGATGCGCGCATTTGCGCTCACTGGGGAGGTGCGCGCTCTTGCGCGCCTCGAAGGATGGATCGCTGTGCACAAAGTCATCCTTCGAGGCTCGCCGAGGAGGCTCGCGCCTCAGGACGACGCCTAGCCCCGCGACCCATGCAGCTGCAGGATCAGCCGGTCCATCGCATTGGCAACCTCGCGCCATTGCGCGAGCCAACTTCGTGGAAAGCGAAAGGTGAGGTCGGCGCCGTCGATGCGGCGCTCGCTCAGGCACATGCCGGGCGTCGTGGCATCGCGGGTGCAGCGCGCGGAGAGGCTTGGCGAATTGGCGAAGAACAGGTCCTCGCCGCCATAAGGCGTGTTGTCGCGAAACGCACGCATCGCGAGCCCGTCCTGGCCGGGTGCTGAAGCCTGCTCGAGATAGCGCGGATAGATCGTGCGCACGCGCATGTCCGGCGCCAGCGAATCGTGGTGCGCCGCGATCGACAGGAAAATCCGGTCGATCGGCTGCATCGCTTCTTCCACCTCGTCCGCGCTGACATGCTTGATCCCATCCGGTGGCTCGAGCGAGGGGAAGGCGAAGGATAGATCGATGCGTTCCTGCGGCCCGGAGTGGCGCTGGATCTTGATGCGGATCGCCGCGGTCGGCACGTTGAACAGCGTGCCTCCGATGCTTACCGGCAGCCGTTCCGGGCTGCTTGCGCTTTCCGTGCTCCAGGTCGGCCACAACAGATAGGCGACCAGCGCGATCGCTGCGACAGTGGCGGCGCTCGCCACCATGATCGGGATCATCTGGCTGCTTCTAGGCCAATCGCGCGCGGCGGACCGGGAGAGCGAAAACAAGGTCATGAACGAGGCATCGTGAGGGGGCGTCCATCGAATCACGTCCCGCGAATATGCCACGCGAAACCCGCTTTCCTTAAGCGTTTCCGCGATCCGCGTACGGCGCGAGCCATGCGCGGCCGGTGGTCCCAGCCTCAAGCGTTAACCTTTCTTTAAGGATGATCTGGCGGCGGGCCTGCGATTTTGCGAAGGCTGGAGGCGTCTGCTGAATAACGGAAAGCCTTACGATGTCGCCCGATGCGTTGAATTCCCTGTTCGCCCTCTGCATCGGATTTGCGCTCGCGGGCGCGCTGACCAGTCTATATCAGGCCCTGGCGCGGCGTCCGGCAGGCTTCGCGCTATTGCAGGAAGGCATCGCGTCGAGAGCCTTCGCGGCCGTGCCGTTCCTGGTGTTCGCGGCACCTTTCATCATCATGCGCAACACGCTGCGCGGCGCGCGGATCGAACGCCGCCGCTTCGAATTCGTGATGATGGCAACCGTGATTGCCGGCTTCTGGAGCATGATGTCCGGCACGTTCTTCCTGATGACGCTGCGCGCCGCCGGGCTACTGGCCTAAAATTTGGCGCTATGCCAAGGTCTTCGCGAACGGAGACCTGAAATGGCGATCTACGAATTGGACGGGCAGGCGCCCGAACTTCCCGCAAGCGGAAATTATTTCATCGCGGAAACCGCTACAGTCATCGGCAAGGTGCGCTTGCTGAACTCAGCCAGCGTCTGGTTTGGTGCTGTGCTGCGCGGCGACAATGAGTGGATCGAGATCGGCGAGGGCTCGAACATCCAGGACAATTCGACCTGCCACACCGATCTCGGTTTTCCGCTCACGATCGGCAAGAATTGCACCATCGGCCACAACGTCATCCTTCACGGTTGCACGGTCGAGGACGGCGCGCTGATCGGCATGGGGTCAATCGTGATGAACGGCGCGAAGATCGGCCGCAACAGCATCGTCGGCGCAGGTTCGGTCATCACCGAAGGCAAGCAGTTTCCCGAGAACTCCCTGATCATCGGTTCGCCGGCGCGGGTGATCCGTACGCTCGAACCTGATCAGATCGAGAAGGCCGGTCGCCCCGCGCAAGACTATCAGGAGAACGGCCCGCGCTACAAGAAAGGCTTGAAAGGGATCAGCTAGCGCATGATCCCAAAAAGCCTGCCCCGCACTTGACGCGGGGCGGTAGCGGTTTCTTCAGCGCGGCTTCTTCGGTTTCGACAGCGGGATCACCTTCGTACCGCCGCTGGTCCGTGCGGCGCTCTTGCGCAAGGCATCCTTGAGGTCGATCGGGACGCCATGCTTATTCAAGAGATCGGCGAAGGCTTCGTCGGCGAGCTCCTGAAAACTCGCCATCCGGTCCCGCGCCAGTTGCCGCCGCTTGTCGTACGTCTCATCGTCGAATGCGATCAGTTTGCGCATGGCTGAGGGGTCGCGCCTATTGTCGCGCAGATGTGGTGGCGGCATCCATCATGGTTTCGGCTTCGCGCCGGGCGTCGCCTTGGGGGCCGTGGTCGGCCTTGGCCTCACCGCGCCCTATTATGCTGAGCCCTATTATTGGCGCGGCGACGCCTATCCCTATTGCGGCTATTGCCCTTATGACGCCGGTTATCCCTATGGCGCCTATCCCTATTATGCAGGCTACACCGCCTATCAGGCCGGCTACGCCGACGAATGCTACCTCGTGCGGCGACACGTGCTCACGCGCTATGGCTGGCGATGGCGCAGCGTGCAGATCTGCAATTGAACGCGCTTGGCATCATGCGCCGTGCCCGCGGCGGCAGCGGTTCGCGCGGCCAGGATCGCGGTCCTCAGATCACCTTGCCTTGCCGCATGTCCCTGACCTCGTCGGGCGAGCAGCCGAGCCACTCGCCATAGATCGCCTCGGAATCCGCGCCGAGAATCGGGGCGCATTTCAGCGAGACCTTGCTGTCCGACATCCGCAGCGGCCAACCCGGCACGATGACCGGCCCGCGCACCGGATGCTCGATCTTCTGCATCATCCCGCGCTTGTGCAGATCCGGGTCGTGCAGTAGCTCGAGCGTGGTGAGGACGGCGCCGCAGGGAACACCGGCGCCGGCGATGATCCGGGTTACCTCATGCTTGGTGCGCTTCGACGTCCATTCAGTGATGGCCGCATCCACGGCCTCCCGGTTCTGGGCGCGGGTGGCGCCGTCGACCATACGCGGATCGTTGAGCAGGTCCTCGCGGCCGATCGCCTTCACCAGGCGGCGCCAATGCTCCTCGTTGCCCCGCGAGGCAAAGATGTAGCACCAGTCGTCGAGCCCCCCGGCGAGCATTTGTAGAGGCCGCCCGGCGCGGTCCCGAACACCGTGTTGCCGCCACGCGGCAGCTGGTCGTCGCGGGCGGCCTGGCGGCTCATCGGCGTGCGGCAATAGTTCAGCATCGCGTCGCGCATGGCGATCTGGATGTGCTGGCCGCGGCCGGTTGTCATGCGCTGGTAGAGCGCGGCGATGATGCCCATGGCGCAAAGCATGCCGGTGCCGGTATCGCCGATGGTCGGGCCCGGCCGGACCGGCGGCTCGTCGGGATAGCCGTTCACCCCCATTGTGCCGCCCATCGCCTGGGCGATCATGTCGAAGGCCAGATAGTTCGCGTGCTCGCTCTCCGGCGCAAAGCCCTTGACCTGGGCGAAGATCAATCGCGGATTGAGCGCGCTCAGCCGCGGATAGTCGAAGCCCAGGCGTGCGAAGGTGCCCGGCGCCATGTTCTCGATCAGGACATCGGCCTTGCCGATCATCCGCGTCAGCAGCGCCTTGCCCCCGTCGCTCTTGAGATTGCAGGTCACGCTGCGCTTGTTGAGGTTGTAGTAGATGAAATAGTGCGAATTGGCGTCGGGGCGATCGCTGAATCCCCAGCGCCCCGGCTCGCCGCGATGGGGCTCCTCCACCTTGACTACGTCAGCCCCAAGCCAGGCCAGCGCCTCGGTGCAGGACGGTCCCGCCTCGAACTGGGTGAGGTCGAGCACCTTGATCCCCTTGAGCGCCGGCTGGATCCCGGTCGCGATCTCTGGCTGCACTACCTGTTCCTGCATGGCGACCTCTCCCAATAAGGAGCCGCGCCGGGAATGGCGCGGCCCTTTGATGTGTCACTCGATCAGCTATGCCAGCCGAACTCCTGCGGCTTGCGGGCGGAGCCCTGCGAGATCACGACATTGACCAGGGCGGGACCGCGGAAGTTCATCGCCTCGTCGAGGGCGCCGCGCAGGTCCTTCGGGTCCTCGACCAGGAATCCCTTGCCGCCGAAGGCCTCCATCACCCGGTCATAGCGCGCGCCGTAAATCAGCGCGTTGGGCTTCAGGTTGAACATCGGGTTTTCCGGGATCTGCGGCATGCCGGGGCCGATGCCGCCATTGTTCAAGACGACGATCTTGGCCGGGAGGTTGTAGCGGACCAGCGTCTCCATCTCCATGCCGGAAAAGCCGATCGCCGAAGTCGCCCGAGAGGTGGATGACCGGCCGGTCGGGATGCGCCACGCAGGCGGCGATGGCCTGGCCGAGGCCGACCCCCATCGTGCCGTAGGTGCCGGCGTTGAGGCAGGAACGGGCGTTGAAGCTCGGCAATTGCGTGAGGCCGATATCCATCGTGCCGGCGCCCTCGGCGCTCAGGATCGCGTTCCGCGGCATCCAGGCGGCGACGTCGCGCAACGCGCGGTAGTAACCGGCCGGCGCCTGATCGTCATCGATCTGCGGCCGGATCTGCGCCGCGTTATCGGCCGTCTTCTTGGCAATCGCCTGCCGCCACGGCGAGTCCTTGGCATGGAACCACTGGCGGTTGTCGAGCGCCTTGTTGAGCTGGCCGACGATGGCCTTGCCGTCACCGACCAGCGCCACTTCCGTCGCCTTGTTGTGGCCGATCTCCTCGGGCGCGATGTCGAGCTGGATGACCTTGACGTCCTTCGCATAGCGCGGCGCCTGGCCGAAATGAAAGATCCAGTTGAACCGCGCGCCCATCAGGAAGATGACGTCGGCCTGCTGCAGCGCCAGCGTGCGCGCCGCCGCGGCCGACAGCGGATGGTCGTCCGGCATCACGCCCTTGCCCATCGGCGAGCGCACGAACGGCAGTTGCGTGCGCTCGATGAAGGCGCGGACTTCGTCCTCGGCGCGCGACCACGCCATGCCCTTGCCGAGGAGAACGAGCGGCCGCTCGGCCCGTTCGAGCAGGTTCAGCGCCGCCTCGACGTTCTCCATCGGCGCCACCATGCGCGGCGGTTCGGGCGCGCGCTCGACCTCGACGACTTTGTCGAGGTCGCATTTGCCGCTGATGATGTCGTCGGGCACGTCGAGATAGGTGGCGCCGGGGCGGCCATAGATCGCGTGCCGGGTTGCCATCTCGACATAATAGGGGATGCGCTGCACGCTCTCGATGCCGTGCGCGAACTTGCAGAACGGCGAGGCGATCAGCACCTGCCGCTCTTCCTGGAACGCGCCCATGCCGCCGCGATAGGTCTCCGAGGCGCCGCCGATCAGGATCATGGGCCAGCAATTCTGCTGGGCATTGGCGAGACCCGCGAGACCGTGCACCACGCCTGGGCCGGTCACGGTGATGCAGGCGCCGGGGCGGCCGGTGAGATAGCCGTAGGCCGCGCCGCGTAGGAGGCGCTCTGCTCGTTGCGCATGCCGAGATAGGCGACGCCTTCCTTCTGCGCGGCCACGGCGATCGCGGTGACCGGAAACCCGACGACCCCGAACAGGTGATCGATGCCCTGCTGTTTGAGGCTCCTCGCGATCAGGGTAGCGCCATCGACTTCGCTCATGGTTTCCCCCCTCGTGACCGATTGAACTTCAGCCGCGAGATTATGCATGGATGGCAGGGTCACGCTATTCTCCGATGTGCGATACAGCCGCAGCCATGCGGCTCCGTGCGTTCGGGCGCCATTGGCACCAAATCGACATGCTGGGGCGGTCTGACGATGTCCGTTGATCAGGGTAGACCGGCGTGCGCCGGGAAGACCGGCAAGGAGTAGATGGTGCAAGTCCATCACGATGAAGGAGTAGCGAACCGCATCGACCCCGAGTTATGCGCCAATATCCGTGAGGATATTGGCGAAGCGTTGACAGGGGAGCGCATAGGCCAGCCATTGAACCGCGAAAGTACCCTCATCCTGGGTGCCGACGTCGTTCCGGTGACGGAAGGCAACACGGATGGGCGCGATAACGCGAGCGCCCAGACGGCCCGGCGTGGTCTTAGACACTGGCATGTGCGCACGCTCTTTGCTCGGGAACCGGGAGGTCTCATGGTCGGCCAGTGCCAGCATGCGTGCTGCACTGGCCCGCGTCGGGAAGGCGAGGAGCCGTAGCCGATGATGTACGATCATGAGAAGTCTGACCTCGCCATAGTAGCTGTGAAGCCGACGAACAAAGCCGGGCAACCGGCTGCGGAGTTGGGGAGCCAAGGGCGGGGGCCGAGGGGAATGTGAGTCAGCAAAGCACGGGCCGGGCGCAGTACCGGGGAACCGTGTCACAGGCGCTGAAACGCATGCGGAATTTCGTGAGAATATCACGACGCGCCGTTACACACCCGAGGTGGGAGCCGTATGCCTTATGTGGCGCTCGAATTTATGTGGCGTCCAGCTCCGCCATCCGTGTGCTGCAGCTGGAAACCGTTTGCGAACGCCACATAATAAACTGGCTATAGAGCGCGCAGGAATTCCGTCAGGGCCGGCTGCTCGCGCCATCGCTTGGCCGGTTTGATGCCGGTAGAGGGTTCGATTTGGCGAGTGCTTTGGCCTTCATTTCGAGGTCGATTTCGGCATAGACATTGGGGTAAGCAAATAGGCTGTCGAACATGGTCGAATCTCCTGTTCACCGCGGAAATCCGACTATCGATCATTTTGTTATGTGGCGTCCGCAAACGGCTTCCCGTTGCAGCACACGGATGGCGAAGCTGGACGCCACATAGATTCGAGCGCTGGCATTGTCCACGCTGCACCACGTCCTCGATCTGGAGTGGATGAGGGAAGCCTACCGGCTCACCCGCAAGGATGGTGCCCCCGGTATCGACGGTGTGACGGCGGCAGAGTATGCGCAAAACCTGGAGGCCAATCTTTCGGATCTCCTGGAACGCATCAAGTCAGGCCGCTATTACGCACCGCCGGTCCGGCGGGTGTACATCCCCAAGGGCGATGGAGCCGGATCTCTTCGGCCCCTTGGCCTTCCAACCTTCGAGGACAAGGTCGCACAAAGGGCGGTTGTCATGGTGCTGGAGGCCATCTATGAGCAGGACTTTCTTACCTGCTCATACGGCTTCAGGCCGGGTCGCTCTGCTCATCAAGCCTTGCAAGCGTTGCGTACTGGCTTCATGAGCCACGGGCTGCGTTGGGTGATAGATCTCGATATCGAAAAATATTTCGATTCGATTTCGCACTCCCACCTGCGTGCGTTTCTTGACAGACGAGTTACGGATGGTGTCATCCGTAGGATGATCGATAAATGGCTGAAGGCGGGAGTGCTGGAAGACGGGCTCCTGCGCCATGCGACCGAAGGCTCCCCGCAGGGTGGGGTGATCTCGCCCTGCCTATCGAACATCTTCCTGCATCATGTGCTGGATGAGTGGTTCGTGAACGAGGTGAAACCTCGGCTCAAGGGGAACAGTACCCTTGTCCGTTTTGCTGATGACGCCGTGATGGCGTTCGCAGACCTTCAGGATGCCAAGCGGGTTCTGGATGTATTGGGCAAGCGTCTTGCGCGGTACGAGCTCACGCTCCATCCCGACAAGACACGCTTTGTCGACTTCCGTAGCAACCGACCAGATGGCAAGGACCACCCGGACACGGATGGGACAACGTTCACCTTCCTCGGCTTCTGCCACGTTTGGGGAAAGTCGCGGAAGGGTAAGAACGTGGTGAGGCAGGTAACGGCAAAGAAGCGTTACGCCCGCGCGCTGGCGGCGGTCAGCGATTGGTGTCGGACAAACCGACATCTGTCGATCCCCGAGCAGCATGCCCAACTGGTTGCGAAGATGCGGGGCCACTATGCCTACTACGGCATATCGGGCAACTTTCGACGATTAAGCTGGTACGCCCACAAGGTTGCGAGGACCTGGCACAAATGGCTGTCGCGACGAGGGAGCCGGTTCCCATGGGATCGGTTCAACGACCTCCTAACCCGTCTTCGCGGATTCGCTCTCGAAAACGCGGATTTTGAGATTTTTTCGACGGCTAAGTAATTGATTTGCAACGAGCGAGGTCTTCAGTTTCAGCCAAAAACGGCTGTAGTGAAGACCTACCCGATTCCCAAGCGCGGCATGGTGCGGATAGATTCGCCGCATCATGTTTCTGCGACGCACCGAGCGAAGGAAGAACGGCAAGACGCACCACTACTGGAACGTGGTGGAGAACAAGCGCCTTGATGACGGCCGAGTGGTACAGCGGCACGTGCTTTATCTTGGCGAAATCAATTCTTCGCAGGCCGCGGCGTGGCGCAAGGCGATCGAAGTGTTCGACGAAGACGCCGGCCGGGCTCGGACGCTTGCACTGTTTCCGGAGGATCGGTGCGAGGCTGTCGCTGGCGATGCATCCACCGTTCAGCTTCGCTTGTCCGAGATGCAGCTTCGTCGTCCACGGCAATGGGGCGCCTGCTGGCTGGCTGGGCAGTTGTGGCAGGAGCTTCAGCTCGATCGATTCTGGGCCGAGCGGCTACCTCCGAGCCGGAAGAGAACGCGTTGGGACCAGGTTCTGCAGGTTCTCGCGACTTACCGGCTGATCGCGCCGGGGAGCGAATGGCGGCTGCATCGCCAATGGTTCGGCAACAGCGCGATGGCCGATCTTTTGGGTGCGGACTTCGGCCTTGCCGAAGAGCACAAGCTCTATGCCTGCCACGATCTGCTGCTGGAACACAAGGACGCACTGTTCTCGCATCTGGTCGGACGCTGGCGCGATCTGTTCAACGCCGACTTCGACGTGCTGCTGTACGATCTGACCAGCACCTACTTCGAGGTCAACGCATCGGACCTGCCGGAAGGCAGCAAGCGCCGCCACGGTTACAGCCGCGACAAGCGGCCGGACTGTCCGCAAGTGGTGATCGCGCTGGTGGTGACGCCCGACGGCTTGCCGCTGGCCTACGAGGTGCTGCCCGGCAACACCGCCGACAGCAAGACGCTGCGGATGTTCCTGGGCAAGATCGAGCGGCAATACGGCAAAGCGCGGCGGGTCTGGGTGATGGATCGTGGCGTGCCAACCGAGGCCGTGCTGGCCGAGATGCGCAACGGCGATCCACCGGTGCAGTATCTGGTGGGCACGCCGAAGGGGCGGCTGAACCGGCTTGAAAAGCACCTGCTGCAGAAGCCCTGGCAGGACGCGCGCGAGGGCGTGCAGGTCAAGCTGTTGGCCGAGGACGGCGAGCTCTACGTCTTCGCCCAAAGCGTCGATCGGGTCAGCAAAGAGCGCGCGATGCGGCGGCGGCAATTGAAATGGCTGTGGAAGCGGCTCCGGCAAATCGCTGCCATGGAGTTGACGCGCGAAGAATTGCTGATGAAGCTCGGCGGCGCGCGTTCGAAGGCGCCGGCCGCGTGGCGTCTGGTCGATATCGAGATCGACAAGGAGCGCCCGAGCTTCAGCTTCGCGCTCAACCGCAAGAAACTGAGAAAGACGCGACGACGCGAAGGCCGTTATCTACTGCGCACCAATCTCACCGACAATGATCCGGCGCAGCTATGGCAATACTACACGCAGCTCGTCGCCGTCGAAGAGGCGTTCAAGAATCTCAAAGGGGACCTGGCGATCCGTCCGATCTTCCATCAGGACGAAAAGCGGATCGAAGCCCACATCCTTATCGCGTTCTTGGCTTATTGCATGCAGATCACGCTGACCCGTCGGCTTCATGCTTTGGCGCCCGGGCTCACTGCCCGCAGCGCGCTCGAAAAGTTCGCCGCCGTTCAGATGATCGATGTGCATCTGCCGACCACCGACGGTCGCGAGATCCAGCTCACCCGCTACACTCATCCCGAGTCCGAACTCCAGCTCTTGATCGACCAGCTCAAGCTCCGCCTGCCACCGCAGCCGCCTCCCAGGATCACCACCGCCGACCTCAACCAGGTCAGCCGCCGTAGTGAAGACCTTTTAGCCTAAGCCATTGATTTATTTGGAACGGACTACTCAAAAACCCGCCAATCCGCGAAGACGGGCTAGATGTGGATGTCGTTATTCGCCCTACTCATAGATAGGAGTTGACCCGTAGTTCCTTCAGAAGCGCAGTGATCTTCCCCCGAAAAAATGGACAGGGTTAAGCTGCTTTTAGCTCCATCTCGATCGGGCTGAGATATCCGATGGCCGAGTGGCGACGCGTTCGATTGTAAAATCCTTCGATGTAAGCAAAGATATCACGTCTGGCTTCCTGCACGTGTTGCATAATGCTGGTGATGGACGAGTTCGGTTTTGAGCGTGTGGAAGAAGCTCTCCATCGGAGCGTTGTCATAGCAATCGGCCCTGCGGCTCATCGAGGCCCGGAAGCCGGCGGACTGCATCATCTTGCGATACTCCGCCGAGGCGTATTGAACGCCACGATCTGAATGGTGAATCAGGCCGGCGCCAGGCCGCTGTGTCGCAATGGCCATCGCTAAGGCCGCCAATGGCAGTTCGGCGCGCAAATGATCCGCCATCGCCCAGCCGACGATCTTGCGGCTATAGAGGTCCATGACCGTGGCCAGATAAAGCCAGCCCTGATCAGTCTCGACGTAGGTGATGTCGGCGAGCCAGATCCGGTTCGGCGCGGCGGCGATGAAGTTGCGCTCGAGCAGGTTCGGGGCGATCGGGAAGTCGTGACGGCTGTCGGTGGTGCGCACCCGTCGTGGCCTCGCCATGATGGCCCTGATACCGTGGCGGCGCATCAATCGCTCGATGCGACCGCGACTCGCCCCGCGGCCCTGAGCCCTCAACTCGGCATGGATGCGCGGGCTGCCGTAGCGCCCGTTGGTGTCGCAGTGAACCCGCTTGATGTCGTCGACGAGCTCACGATTGGCGGCGGCTCGCGGGCTCTCCGGGCGCGAGCGCCAGGCATAATAGCCGGCCGGCGAGACACCGAGCACATCACACATGATCGTCACCGGATAGTCGGCGCGGCGATCTTCGATGAAGCGAAATCTCATTTCTGAACTCCAGCAAAGATCGCGATTGACTTCCTAAGAAACAGCCGGATCGGCGTCGCCGGGAATGGCCTGCAACGCGAAGCCCAGCGATTTGGCGCGGCGCTTTAGATTAGCGAGTACGCGGCTGCGGTATTGCTGCTCATATTGCTCGGCGCCCGGGTCCTTGTAGCTCATGCCGTGCCGGAGCGTGTTGTAGAACAAAACTGCGATCTTGCGGGCAGTCGCTGTCACCGCCTTTGACTTGCCGGCGCGTGAGGCTAGCCGGCGATAGAATGCCCCGAGCGCCGTATCGCTCCGCCCGACGGTTGTGGCTGCCAACCGCAACAGTGCGGCTGCCCGACTGGACGATCTCCGTGTGCGCGAGGACAACACCTTGCCGCCAGAGATTTGGTTGCCTGGTGCAAGGCACAGCCAGGAGGTGAAGTGCTTGGCGCTCGGCCATGCCCTCAGATCGGTGCCACACTCTCCGACCAGCTTCAATGCCAGCGATGGACCCAACCCATGGATCTCAGTGAGGTCGACCCCGAGCACGCCGTAGAGCGCGGTCCTGACATCGAAGGTGGGCGTGTTGACCTGTTTGGTCTTGATGCGTGGCTTGGATAGCTTTCCGACCGGTTTTGCACCTTTATCGTTCAGTGCCGCGATCAGGACCTCGAGCTTGCGGTCGCAGTCCAGCATCTTCGCCTGGTAGACATCGTAAAGTTCCAGCGATTGGGTCAGCGCGAAGACATGTTCGTGTCGGTCGTTGCCCACCAGTGCTGCGCGGATCGTCTCGATGGAGGAATGGCATCGGACGTCCCGATAGGTTGCCAAGACGTCAGGATTCCGCTCGCCTGCAACAATGGCTCGCATAATCCGCATGCCGGTTGCGCCCGTGATATCCGACACCACGTGATGGAGTTGCAGATTCATCTCCATCAGAGCCTTCTGCATATGTTGGATATGGGCGGCGGCATATTCCACAAGCCGCTCTCGTTGGCGCAGATACGCGCGCAGGGTTGCTATCTCGGCATCAGGTCGAAAGCTGCCGCGTAACAGGCCATAAGAATGAAGCTCGCGCAACCACGCGGCATCGCTGACATCGGTCTTGCGTCCTGGCACGTTCTTAGCGTACCGCGCATTGACCAAAATCACATCAAACCCGCGCTGCTCCAGGATCTCGTATACGGGGATCCAATAGACCCCGGTAGATTCCATCGCGACACTCGTCACGCCGCAGGCTTTGAACCAATCCGCCAGATCATGCAGGTCTTGCGTGAATGTGCCGAACGAGCGCACAGGCACGTCGATGCAAGCGGGGTTCACCGCAACCATGTGCATCTTTGATCCGATGTCGATGGCGGCGGCGCCAACGTTGACCGCCTTCAGTTCCGGTCGGCCGCCGGATGTCTTCTTGGGCATGGCAATCCTCCAATCGATGATGAGCAGGAGGGTCTGGGCTATGCCAATCGTCATCTTCCTAATCGGGATCGTCGCCAAGGCGACGTCACCACTCTCAAGTCCGCATGCACCCATGGACCATGTTTTTTAACGGGGATTGTGCCTCCAATAGTCGAGCGGCCGCTACCCTCCCAGCCGCTGAGGATAGCACAAGGCTGTTTCTACCCCGCGCAGGCGCGCCAGGCGCTGGACAGTTTTTTAAAATCTCGCGCTCCATGCGCAGCCGCTCGTTCTCTCGCTGCAGACGGGCGATCTCCGCCGCGTGGTCCGCCGACGGCAGCGTCGCCTGCGTTGTGGGGCGCCGCGCCGCCGCCGTCGGCTCCAGCCCGGCCCCACGTTGCTCCACCCACCGCCGCAATACGGAATTGCGCAGGCCAAGTTCCTTGGCCACCGATCCGATCGAGCGACACCTCCTGGCTCATCGAGCCTACTACAGGTGTCCATCAATTCGGAGGAGGTTCACTGCGCCTTATTTCGGGGTATTCATAGTCAAAGAGATCAAGGGCCTTCCCGCGAGACCTTGTAATCGCTATGCCGATCACGCAGGTGCCTCAGGGAGGGACTTTTCACGTAATCAAACAGTATAGAGGCGACGGCGCAGTGACGATCAGCATTCATGCGGAGCTCTCGTCATCTTCATCACAACAGCAAGTTACGTTGCGCAGTTGGCGGCGGCACGTAACTCTCGACAGGCTGACTTCGATAACTTTTCACCATTATGTTTACAATTCTCGCGCTGATTTGCTTTGGTAAATCATGCTTGCGCGGCCATGCTTTGTAGATAAAATCGTGTTTAAATTTTAAAAACGTGCGTTGTGTGCCCGGGCAAACAGGCGAAAATTTTAGCTGCTGACCAGATCGACAACCTCCTCCTATTTGCCGAACGACTCGGTATCCGCTTCGAGACCGCGTGATCGTCTTGTCTCTCTGTGACAGCTGGCCTGCGAGCCGCTGAGATTGCGAACCTCACCTGGGAGATGGCTCTCGATCCGAATGGTGCCATTAGCACAGCCCCTTGCGCGGTCTGGATCGAGCGGTCGTGGGGGACGTCGAGCGGGGTCCTAGATCATGGATACCAGCCTCCGCTGGCCTTCACTGTCGCCATCGCGTCGTCAATTCGGTTGCCATTGCAGAGATCGAGACCTTCCGCGGCGTCATTCGCCACCCGTGCCAGGCTCCAGCGGCCCATGGGCCAGAAACACCTCGAGGCGTCCGCGAGAAAGCCTTCGCCTCAAAGGCGGGGCGTAGGGAGGGAGATAAGGCCAAGCATTGACGAATCGGAATTTCCTCGGAGCTGCTATCTTCGCGCTACAATATCAGGCGCAGGTATGCTATTGGGGGCAACCTGGACAATTCTACCCTTTCTCTGAGCTTTACTGGCGAATTGCGCCCAGCGGCAACCTGTACTTCTCTGAAATTCTGCCCTGCCGAGCAGGGTTTATGCGGAAGCGAAAAGGGGAGGATAATTATGCGAATGACGATGCGACTGATAATTCGCGGGATCGTGTCGGGGATTTTTCTTGTTGCAACTAGGGTCATTGGTTCAGGAGCCGTGGGCGCCAAAAATTTCGTAATACGCGGGTCAGATGTATTGGAAACAGACCACTATCGCTTCCAAGTCGCACTCGTGTTCTCTTCGTCCCCTCCCGGAGAAGAGTATGAGAATTTCCACTGCGGCGGAACCCTGCTTCCGGACAACTGGGTACTAACGGCAGGGCATTGCGTAATATATGATAACGATAAGACCTTTGAGGCGGCATATGTGGATGTCTATCTTGGATCATATGATTTTGGAGACGGTGAACGGATCAAAATAGATAGTATTACAAGACATCCAGATCACCGAAATTCAAACTCGAATGCCAATGACGTCGCCCTTCTAAAACTTCATAACGCCCCTAGTGGCAAAGTTCGCACCTAAACGATAACTCTTGTAGAGGAGGGCGCCGACCTGCCGCTAATCACCGTCGCTTCCGAGGTGACGGTACTCGGCTGGGGGAACACTAAGCCTGGTGATTCTAATTCCAGGAGTCAAGAAAACTCCAGAAGGCCCATCTAACTCTGGTCAACCAAAAAGACTGCAATACAAAGGTCGTTAGTCACAATTTAACAACTGCATTGATGAATTATAAATATTGGACCCTTGGCACTGCAGACGCCATTCCGCGCCCGATTGCACAAGGAATCTCAAATAGCATTTTAGGAGATGTGGAAACACTCGGAGACCCCTATGGTGGCTGATAGTATGATTTGCGCAATTGATACAACCCCCCCTGCGGAAGGCTCGGTCCGCGACGTATGTTTGTCGGGGACAGTGGTGGCCCTCTATTTTCGACTGATAAAGACGGAAAGCACACTCAAGTTGGAATTGTAAGCTGGTCACCCAAGCCATGTGGCACGTCTGAAACGATCGGTGTTTATGCCCGCCTTGCTCAATCTGATATTTTCGCATGGATCAGATCGACTTTGAAATTCGTCGCCGCAGACTGGTCGAGGTGGACCCAAAACACCATCTAACCAACCTTGATGCGGCCCACGATTCGCTCACCTAGTGATTGCTGTCACGCCTAACCGTCGATGAAAACCTGAAGGCGTCTCGGTCAATTGAAAATGGTTGGGCCTGGTGCGTCGCTCTTTGGAAAGAGCAAAGATCGCAGTCATGCAGTCATGATGCGGCGAGCATCAGGCGTCGTAGTTCAGGTCGCGCAGACATGCGGCATTACAGCGCGCGAGTTAGAGGCTGCATTATCTATGTGGGGCTACCGTGTAGGAGACGAAGCACCGATTGCCCGCCAGCGAAATGACACACTCGCGGCGGTCAAGTCATTCCGAAAAATTTGGGGCCCGATTTGCTGGAAAGCCAAGCAATCCGGCCTGCGCCATTTAAGTCAGTCAGTTTTCGCGATCCACGGCACCTTGCGACAAGTTGGAAGCACAGCCGTAAATAATTACGGGTTCGTTGCCGCCCCGTTTCGTATCCAGAGGCCACCTTGTCGATTCGGTGAGGGCATGGGTCACGTGATTATCCACGGAGGGTGATCGCATGAAGAACAGACCGAACGAAATCAACCCATGTGCTCGAAAGCGACGGCGCTTCAGCCTTGTGAATAAGCAGTGGCTGGTTGCAGCGACGCTGAAGCCTGGCGCCAGCGTTGCGGCGGCGGCGCGGGACGTTTAGACGGCGGTTTGTGATAAGGCTTTGTAATGCCCTATCAATCTTTCATCCGGCCCAAAGGGCCTTGTGCTTTCTCTAGATTCACGCAGAAATAGATAGGAGACCCCTTCGGCAGCCCTGTCTAGATTTGGAGGTTGCAAGATGCGAGTGCACTCGAAATGGCTAAGTGCCGTAGGCGCTGCCATCCTTGTTGCCGGAATGTTCATCAATATCGATTGCGCGTATGCGTGGGAGGACGACGTCCATTACGGACTTACGAAGCGGCTTGCGATCAAAGCGGGGATTTCCGAGGCCGATGCTGAGGAGATAGCTAACGCTGACCAAAAAGTTGATAGCAGTTGGTTTACGGGCCCAATGCACATAACCATTGCGGCGGCTTGCGTGGGATCTGAGGCTCTTGGATCTCGTACGGTCCACGACAACCACTTTGCTTCACAGGTCGACCCGCCAAAGGATCCAGCGTTTCGGATAGTCATTCCCGACAAGGTTTGGCTCCGAGGTACGGCAATAACGATTCCAATGCCGTCAACCCGTTCGTCGCATACAAGTCTAGGAGCCGACCTGCACGTATTCCAGGATACATGGTCGCATCAGGGTTTCCCACCATCATTGAAGCCGACGATGCCTGCAAGGGAGCTGACATTGCGGACCGCATGGACGCCGGCATCCGCTTCGGCGACATCGTCGAAAAGGACATGATCGCAGGGCCGGTTCCTTCTCTAACTGGGCGAATGCGCCATGCCGCGACGTTGGCAGCCTGCAACGACCGAGGCGTCAACGTTTTTTTCGTCGCTGACGAAGGTCGGGAGCGAGCGCGGCATGACCGCCTCGGGTCTTCGCGTCGTTCCGACAGCCGCAGTCACTTCGGGTCTACGTCGACGAACAGACGTGCTCGAAGTCGACCGGCGTGTCTCAAAGTCGCTAAACGCAGACCTTTGCATTCTCGTTGGCAAACGCTTGGACTAGCGCGTCAGTCGCGGCAAGCCGATGCTCTGGCTGGAGAGTCGCGGCGCCAAAGCGATCGCGAGCGGCAAAATTGCGGCTGCCGTGATTGCCGTCGCCATCATGGCCCCGTGTAACCCTACCACATCACCCAACACCCCGAAAAGGATCGGCGCTATCGCACCGGCACCGATCGTGCCGGTATAGAAGATTGCGAACGCCCGCTCCGTGCGACCGGATGGCGCCAGTTCCGGAACCGTGCCGTAGAGAACTGAGGAGGTGCCGTTGAGCAAGAGGCCGACAACGGGCAATAGGGCTAGCACCGGGACGAGCGGTAGTAACAGGACGGACAGGATTGCGGCGGCCGTGCCCGCCTCGGTCAGAAGTACCGTCGCGAGCACGCCGAACCGTGCCCCCAGCCAACCGCACGCGAACTTCCCGGCAGCACCGCCAATGAACACCAAGGCAAGCGCCGAGCCGATCGTCGATAAGGATGCGCCTTGCTCCTTCAGCAAGAACGGCAGGAATGTCAGAAATCCCATGCGCACGCTCGAGTCGAGGATTCCGATGGTCAGGAGCAGTGTGAATCCGCCACGCGCGGCGGAGAAGCCGCATTCGGCTTTTTTGCCCGGGGAAATCGGCAGCAAGTTCGCCGGAAAAAAGATCGCCACGGCCACTGCAACGACCGCGCCGAGCGCGGAGAGAAACCACACGATGTGGTGCCAGGACATCAAGCCAAACAAAGAGACGCCCCGCTCGGAATTGCGGCCTTGCCGACATCGCCAGCGAAATTGTAAGTGCCGAGGGGACCGCGTGCGTCGTCTTGATAGGCGCGCGAGACCGTCGCCGACGCAATGGGGTGTTGCGTACTCAATCCGCATCCGGTCACCACGAGCGCAACACATAATCCGGCCAACCCAGCCGAGTAGCCTGCAAGCACGTAGCCAACCGCCGCCAGTACCGTACCGAGAGCCAGCGTGGTGCGTCCACCGAGACGCTCCGCTGCCCGTCCGGCCGGCACCTGTAGTCCCGCCATGGTGGCGGCGGCAAGTCCGCGCAAGAACGCCAACACGCCGTAGCCGAGCCCAAATTCGGCCTGCCAAATCGGTAGCAGGAGATAAATCAGATCGGTATAGCCGTCATGCAGTGCGTGTGCCGCACAGGCGGTCCAGAGCGTGCGTCCGCCAGATGCAACTCGGGCATCCGCGTTTCTGCCGTTCGTGTCTAACGCCGTCATCAGCAATCCGATTCGCACTTAGCTCCACAAGGAGAGAATTCCGCCCAAGATGGATCCTAAGCTTGCGGCTATTGTGCTTTGTCAGATAGGCATAGTTCAGTAGCGGCAAAGCTTCAACTGAGCTATTTTCTCGTTAGATGGGAGAAAAGGTCACCTACGGGCGGAGATCGAGCTACCACCCCTCAATGCGATCAGAGCCTTTGAGGCGGCGGCCCGGCGCGGCAGCTTTGTCGAAGCAGCGAAGGATTTGCACGTCACGCATTGGGCGATCGGGAAGCAGATAAGGCATCTCGAAGACTGGCTCGGCGTCCCGCTGTCTCGAGCGACGCACGCGCGGCGTCGCACTGACGGACCATGGCGCGGACCTCCTGGCAGATGTCAGTGTGGCACTCTCGCGCCTGACGTCGGCAACGGGCAGGCTTCGAGATCCTCAATCCGCACGCCGCGTGACTCGGCATCGTTCGCGTCAACGTGTTGTCGAGTTTTGCCCTGCGTTGGCTGCTGCCGCGGCTCTCGAAATTCCAGGAAGCGTATTCGAGCGTCGAAGTAAGAATTTCAACTACGTCCGCGCAAGCTCCGTTATGTCGGCACCGCTTTCGACGTAGGCATACGCTCGGGTGTGGAGCACGGGTCCGGATTTCAATGCGAGACGTTAATGCCGGACCGACGGCTTCCTGTGCAGTCCAAGAATTTTGCGCGACCGACCAGTGGAAACTGCTCAAGACTTGCGACGGCACGTTCTGTTGCATTCTACAACAACGCGCTCCGCGTGGCCGCAATGGTTTTCGGCGGCGGGCGTCCCAGGCTTGGCGCCGATTTCGACACCTTGAGCTGGATCACGTCTACCTTCAGCTTCAGGCAGCCGTCGATGGCCTGGGCGTCGCCCTGGGATCTCTGCACCTGATTGAAGCGGATATCGCAACCGGCCGCCTCGTTTGTCCAATCGCGGCTCCCGAATTGCGGGCCGACTACTATCAACTTGTCATCAGAGATGATCGCCTGCGTGATCCTGCCATCAAGGCATTCCGAGGCTGGATTCTGCCGCCGCCAAGGAGCC
>CAVQNB010000036.1:0-174562 GCA_963713785.1 uncultured Alphaproteobacteria bacterium | reverse complement strand
GATGCCCCATGTGGCAGAGCTTGGCCTCCTTGCCAGGGCCTTTACGGAACAAGCGGGCGTCGGGGTCGGTCGTCGAGGAATGCGTGTCGTTCTTGCGTTTCTCGCCATGGAAGTCGCGCTCGGCATTGCGCCCCTGACTGCCGCCCGATCGCTTGCCAGATGGTGGATCATCGCCATCCTTCGGCACGAAGCTCTTCATGCTGGCCCATGCCTCGATCAGCGTGCCATCGACCGAGAAGTGCTCACTGGACAAGAGCCCACGCACCTGCGGCAGGTTCAGCACGGTGACAAAGAACTTGGCCGCGATGTCGCCGTCGAGCAGCCGGTCCTGGTTCTTGCAGAACACGGTCGCATCCCACACCTGATCGTCCATCGACAGACCGACGAACCAGCGGAACAACAGATTGTAGTCGAGCTGCTCCATCAACTGCCTTTCCGAGCGCACCGTGTAGAACGCCTGCAGAAGCAGCGCCCGCAACAGCCGCTCCGGCGGAATCGACGGCCGACCATGGCGGGCGTAAAGCCTGGCAAAGTCGCGCGACAGATCCTTCAGTGCCGCGTCAACCAGGTCGCGGATCGCACGCAGGGGATGATCCGCCGGAACACGCTGCTCCAACCGCACGTAACTGAATATGCCTTCCGACCGCTGATCTGCCCCGCGCATCGCATCCCCCAATCCAAAGGAATCAGACAAATGTACAGAATCACACTCCAACCAACTCGCAAAACGACTTTTTCAGCAGCCTGCTAGTGAGTTCTTCGCCTTTTGACCCCAACTCGGACATCAGCCCCTTTCATAATACCTGTTCTAGCCTCTACAATGCGTTGTCCTAAACTCCGGGGGGCGGGATGAGGAGACGGGAGTTCCTTGCAATAGCTTGTAGCGCAGCCGCTTGGCCGCTAACCGCGCGGGCACAAAGCCGAGTCCGCCGCGTCGGCGTGCTGCTCGCGGCTTATGCGGAAACCGATCCGGCTGGTCAGTCGCGCGTTGCCGCCTTTCGCCGCACATTCGAGGAACTAGGCTGGCGTGAGGACGGCGTTCACATCGACTACCGCTGGAGCGGTGGCAGCTCGACCACTGCCAGAGCCCTTGCCATGGATTTGGTGCAATCGGCGCCCGACGTGATTGTTGCCGCGGGAGACCCGGTGTTGACGCAGCTTCAAAACCTATCGACCACGGATCCCCCATCGTGTTTACTCAAGTCTCGGAGCCGGTGGACAGCAGTTTCGTGTCAAGCTTGGCGCGGCCGGGCGGTCACATACGGGCTTTCAGAATTTTGAACCCGCGATGGGCGGCAAATGGTTGGGTGTGCTCAAAGAGCTCGCACCGAACGTCAGGCGCGTCGGCGCGCTGTTCACCTCGGACGCGGCCCCTCACGCGTCATTCCTAGCCGCAGCCGAGGCTGCCGCACCCTCTCTCGGTGTCAAAATAACAATCGTGAATATACAGGACAAGGCCAGCATCGAGACTGCAATAACTGCGTTTGCAGATCAATCGGACAGCGGTTTGCTGGTCTTTCCGCATCCGAACACAATTGCGAACCGCGCGTTGATCAATGCACTTGCGGCGCGTTATCGCCTGCCCGCAATCTATCCGTATCGTTACTTTGCGACCGAAGGAGGGTTGGTCTCTTATGGCCCCGATCAGATTGATCAATGGCGTGGCGCAGCGCGATACGTCGATCGTATCTTGAAGGGTGAGAAGCCGGCCGACCTGCCGGTTCAGGCGCCGACGAGGTTTGAGTTGGTCATCAATCTCCACGGTCGCCCGCGCCCTAGGCCTGGATGTGCATCCAACGCTTCTCGCCCGTGCCGACGAGGTAATCGAATAGACCAATCCACTTCCGGTTTTGGCGGATATTGTTGCAAAAGTCTTTTTGGGGTGGCGAACGAAAATTCTTAGAGCCGCTGATGCGTTTTACGCGCGGCGACGTGAGGGACCATATCGTTTCATCCAAAATCGATCACGGACCTCCGTAGTGGCGTTGAAAAGCGACGCAGCAGCAGAGAAGTCCAAAGATCAGCTTTCGCGAGATTTTTAGGGTTGTTCGATTTTCGACTTTTGCAACAAAATCGGCACGAACCGGACCAGCCGGGCCGGTCTGATGATGTCCGTTGTCGGGGGTAACCCGGACGACATTTGCTCAGACCGAGTTCTTCTCGGTTTGACCCATCTCCGACAGGAACGTCGCCAGCGGGGGCGAGCCTTGTGGCACGCCACACGCGCTTTATTCGAACCCCTTTGCTTTTAGAACGGTCTGGGCGGCAGGCGAGGAAAGGAACGTGACCAGCGCTCTTGCGGCGTCAGTCTGACTGCTGCCGGTAACAATGCCAGGGGCGAACTGGGTGTAGTTCTGAATCGCTGACGGCAGCGGGCCAGCGAATTCGACGGTTGGTTGAGCCAAGACTTCGCTGATTTGATTGAATCCGATCTCAACGTCGCCGCTGGCAACGCTTGCGTACAGCACTTCCGCAGCGTTGATAGCTTAGTCTTGGGTTTCATTTCCGCAGCGATGCCCAATCGTTCGAGCAAGCTGGCCATGTAGATGCCACTGGCACCCCCACCGGCCGGATCAGGATAAGCAATCGATCTTGCGGCCAACATCGAGCGTTTGAAGGCGTCGGCCGAACTGATGTCGGGCTTCGCGGCACCCTTGCGCACGAAGGCACCAACACCGACCTTCGCGATGATGACGCGGTCGCCAGCCACGACTTTGCCTTGCGCTCGAAGTTGGTCGATCAGTGGCGCAGCGTTTATCACAAGATCGGCAGCCTCACCCTTTTGAAAACGGTCCGCGACAGCACCCGCGGTTCCGTAGGCGACCGTTACTTTGTGTCCCGAGGATTTTTCAAAATCCGGTATCAGTGCGTCAATTGCCGGATGCAAAGCCACGGCGCATAGGAGCTTGATCTCAGCGGCTCTTGCCGTACTCCCGGCAGTGATGCCAAACAAGGCAAGTCCCAAAGCGATTGTCGCAGAGACACTCAGAATGCTGCGTCAATTCATCTTGTCTCTCCATACATGTGTATCGGTCGGTGTCAGCGGCATAGCCAACCATCAAACGATCCGGACGTAGGTTTGCGTCGTCGCGATCTGCGAGACGCCCGGCAGCCCGGCAGCGCCTGCCGCCAGATGCAGAAATTGTCGGCGAGGAAAGTCCTCCCAGCGTCGCGCATTGCGGCCGACGCTCTCAATTGTGAAAGATGGATCGGGGAACGCCCGCCGATAGCAGCCGTGCTGCCCATTCAATGATCGGGATTCGGCACGTCCCCTGGGAGCTTCTACTATCAAATTACCTCAGCCGGTTGATCCTGCCAAGGAAAGCCATGTCGCCTGTTGGCAGATTTTGTTGCAAAAGTCTTTTTGGGGTGTCGAACGAAAATTCTTAGAGCCACTGGTGCGTTTTGCGCCCGGCGACGTGAGGGACCATATCGGTTGATCCAAAATCGATCACGGACCTCCGTAGTGGCGCTGAAAAGCGACGCAGCAGCAGAGAGGTCTAAAGATCAACTTCCGCGAGATTTTTAGGGTTGTTCGATTTTCGACTTTTGCAACAAAATCGGCACCGAACGGATTCGCTCGCGCGGTTCGCCCTGGCCCGTTGTTGAGGGTTGACCGGAAGTGGCCAGACCACGGCCAAAATGACGCTTTTAACCCATCTGCGACACCGGGTCCCTCAACCGCCCGGCAACAACGTGGTAGTCTTTAGGCATCGGACAGGGCTTGTTCAGAGAAGCACATGCGGCGGCGCGAGTTCATCACGCTTCTCGGCAGTGCGGCGGCCACATGGCCGATTGGCGCGCGTGCGCAGCAACCGAAAATACCCGTGGTTGGATTCCTCAATGGCGGAACACCAGACGGATACGCGCCATACGTGACTGGATTCATTCACGGGCTCAATGAAACCGGTTACGTCGAGGGTAAAAATGTCACTATGGATTATCGGTGGGCTAAGGGTCAGTACGATCGCCTCCAAATGATGGCTGCCGATCTCGTACATCTTAAAGTGGCCGTCATCGCCGCGAATACGCCGACATCACCGGTTGCCAAGGCGGCAACCACCGAAATTCCGATTGTCTTTGTCAACACCGGGGATCCGGTCGTGGCCGGCCTCGTCGCAAGTTTTAATCGGCCTGGGGGCAACGTTACGGGCGTGAGTCTTCTCGGCCCGGAATTGGAGACCAAGCGTCTGGAGCTACTGGATCAACTTATTCCTGGAACGACGCCGATAGGTGTGCTCGTGAACCCGATGAATCCGGCTGCCGCTATCCAACTGCGCAAGTTGGAAGAAGCGGCAGGTCTGATCAAGCGACCGATAGACATTCTGCGCGCCAGTACCGCAAATGACATTGGAACGGCATTCGAGATGGCCTCCCAAAAAGGCGTTGCCGGGCTTATTGTTGTCCAAGACCCGTTCTACAATAGCCGACGCGATCAGATCGTGGCGCTCGCTGCTGACCATAAACAGCCTGTAGTCTATCCGGTGCGCGAATTCGCCGAAATCGGCGGACTCGTTAGTTATGGACACGACCTTGTAGACGGGTATCGCCAGATGGGTGTTTACGCTGGGCGAATTCTCAAGGGTGAGAAGCCTGCCGATCTTCCAGTGATCCAGCCAACAAAGTTCGAGTTCGTGATCAACCTCAAGACAGCAAAGATGCTTGGTCTCGAAATTGCTCCCGCAATGCTCGCCCGCGTTGATCAAGTAATCGAATAGCAGTGGTTATGTCGGGTCCTGGCACCTGAGACGCCCGCCTGGCTCTGAAGACGTCCGTTGATCGGGGAAGACCGGAAGTTGTCGGCGTACGGCAGAGGCGACGCTTTTGACTCAACTGCGAGCCTACACGACCAAAGCCGACGGGTGCCGTCAGGTCGATGAAACCCACCTGGTCTCACCCCTTGGCGATAAAGGCGACTGCGTCGATCTCGATGCGTGCCCCAAGCAGAAGGCCGGCGACCTGGACTGCGGTCGATGTGGGCGGATTATGCGGGAAGACCTCGCCGCGGACCTTGGAGAATTCGGCATAGGGTGCAAGGTCCGTGAGGTAGACCTTGATGCTCACGATCTTGTCCATGTCGGCGTCGAGCTTGCGCAGGGACTCGCGGATGCGATCGAAGGTGACGCGCACTTCCTGCTCGAAGCTGATGGGCTTGTTGTCCGGTGGGATCGCCACGCCCACTTGACCCGAGACGAAGATCCAGCTGCCGGCTTCGGTATCGATACGCAGCGCCTCGCTGAAGCTCTTCGCGATCGGGCTGGCGAGATGTCGCATTGTGCTCATGATGGGACCCCTTTCTGTGTGAGCGGTCTCGATGGTGGCGGCCCTTCCTGCGAGACGTCGAGCCCGAGGCCCGCTGTCCCGCGGTCGATATCCGGTCCTTTTGGCATGCGGCGGACGAGCGCATTTGTGAACCGCCACATTCAAACTGGCGCCGGCCGCTGCCAATGCGATACTCGGTCTCTGACCTGATCGGCCCGCCTTTGTCGCCGAAATACTGCCGCGCTTCCTCACGTACGGCGGCGCGTATTTCATCGGGCAGAGTGGCAAGTGCCTGACCGGTGGACGCGCCGCCGCGTTCGAAGGGGCCGTAGTAGGCATCAAACGATGGCAAGACAAACGTGTGCTTAACGGTATGCATGTCGACGTCGGCGAAACCGGCCTCGACAAAGAGCGACTGTAGCCGCGAGGCTCGTCGCTAAGCCCGAAGGTGCGGCTAACGGCGTCGGCCAGGCTCGGCACATGACGCGCAATCATGACGTTGATCTGATGGTTATACGAGCGCTCCACGACGGTATTGACCGACACCGCGGCGCGCCCGCCGGGGCGCAGCACGCGGCGGAACTCGGACAGGCCCCTCAGGGGGTCAGGAAAAAACATCAGGCCAAGGTTACACAAGACTGCGTCGAAGCTGCGATCCGGAAACGAGAGTGCTTGCCCATCCTCGACCGTCACGAAGATATTCGGCGCGTCGCCGAGACACGTCCGCGCTATGTCGGCCATCTCTGGCGAAACATCCGCAGCCGTAACATGCCCGGTTGAGCCAACGGTGTCGAGCGCTGCCTCAGCCGAGAGGCCCGTACCGGTAGCTATATCAAGGATGCGCATACTCGGTGCAACGCGGGCCGCGCGCAGAACGAAAGGCATGAAATATCTTGTGACGTGCGCAAATGCCCGGTCGTACTCGGCCGCGGCCTGCCGCCGAAAAACTAGCTCCGCCATTCCTACAGCCTTGTAAATCGTGTGCGACGGAAGATTTGCAGATCAGACCGGTGACGGCAAGCGTTTGAACTGGTGGTTTGCCAATTTGCGCTGCGGTGCACGAGTCCGAAATCTAGCACGAAGACATGCCAGCCGTATGTCCGAGTTCGGAGGCAAAGCGGAAGTCGCGCTATCACTGAATTTCGGTAGCGATGTGTCCATAAGCTGACCACCTGATCACTTGGTGTCAGGACATCTTCTCGGCAGAAAATAAGATCGCTTGGAGCTGTATGATTGCAGGCTCGTTCCCGAACTCCTTGCGGTATTGCGTTGCGATGGCGGCAACAATTTGCTCGGCGTCCACGCCGCCCCGTTGCCTGACGTGATCAATGATCGGGCTGCCATAGACCTGCCCGCGAGCAAGGAGCGACAGATCGGGAACCTCTTTATGCAGGCGCTTCACAAGAACATTGATATTGGTGAAACCAACGTCAAGCAGCGAGTCCTTGATTGGGTCGAACCGATAACCGAACGGAACGCTTTGGAATTGGGGCGGATCAGCGGGAAAGAAGCTTTGCGTGACTTGATGTGTAATCCGAGCAAACGAGTTGTACTGGTGCAAGTCCCACACGCTGAAAAGGTAGTGGCCGCCGGGAACCAGAACCCTAAGGGCCTCGCGATAGGATTTCTCCTTTTCCGGAAAGAACATCACGCCGAATTGGCATACGAGCACGTCGAAGCTGTTATCGGCGAAAGGCAGAGCCGCTGCGTCGACGGGCCGAAATTCAATCAACTCGTCGGGTCGAAATTTCATATGAGCGATCTCCAGCATCGGCGGATTGAGATCGGTCGCCGTCAGTTCTACGCCATTGGAAAGCAGATTTCGGAGCTGACGTGTAACTATCCCGGTGCCAGCCGCTATCTCTAAGACCCGCCGGGGCTGACAAGCGGCGACACGGCGAGAGATGTCTTCGGCATAGTCCGCGAAAAGCACGGGACCAAGATTTCGATCGTACTGCTCGGGTATGCTACCAACGTATGCTGCTGGATCGTCTGGCATGAAGGCCCCTCCTGCCATGTTCAAGGCATATCACGAGGCAGCGCTACGTTGAAGCTACTGGTGGACCATCGAATGTCGGCTTTTTGACCCGACTCGGACATCGTCGTCGCCACACATTGCACATCATCCCGGCATCCGTGACTACTCTGCGGCAATCTGCTATCCTTGATGCAGTCCCTGAACCGGGGGCTCGGATGCGTTACCATCAATGGAAACGTCGCGAGGTGATCGCGCTGTTCGGCGGCGCGGCAGTGGCGTGGCCGCTCGCGGCGAGCGCGCAGCGCCCTTCGATGCCGGTGATCGGAATTCTTATGGGTGGATCGACCGAGTCGTTCGCGCTGTTCGATCCGGCATTTCGCAAGGGCCTCAACGAGGCGGGCTTCCTTGACGGTAACGACGTGCCTTTCGAATTCCGTTCGGCGGACGGCCAAGTCAGCCGGCTGCCCGGTTTGGCCGCCGATATGGTCGGTCTGCGGCCGAACGTCATTGCCACGCAGACGTTGCCCGCCGCATTGGCGGGGAAGGCTGCGACGAGCACGATTCCTATCGTCTTTGTAATCGGCGAGGACCCAGTCAAAGTTGGGCTGGTGGGGAGTTTCAGTCGGCCTGGCGGCAACGTCACCGGCGTGACCAATTTCATGAACGTGCTCGGAGCTAAACGGCTGGAACTGGTGAGCGAGGCCGTCCCGACCGCCGAGGTGCTAGGCTTGTTAGTGAATCCAACCAACCCCAACGCGGAGGCCGATACCCAGGACCTGCGGGCAGCGGCGCAGGCGCTCGGGCGACGGCTGCAGGTACTGACCGCCGCCACGGACCACGAGCTCGAAGCAGCATTCGCCCTCGCCGTCGAACAGAAAGTCGGCGCCCTGTTCATTAACATCGATCCTTTCCTGTTCGCTCGGCGCGACCAAATTGCCGCGCTGGCAGCGAGCCACAAAGTTCCCACGATCCATCCGTTTCGCGAGTATGTCGCGGCCGGCGGGCTGATGAGCTACGGAGCAAGCTTTGTCGCCGCCTGGCGGCAGTCCGGCATATATGTCGGCAGGATTCTCAAAGGCGCCAAGCCTGCCGACTTGCCGGTGCTGCAGCCGACTAAGTTCGAGTTGGTGATCAACCTCAAGGCTGCGAAAGCGCTCGGCCTGCAGATTCCATCGACGGTTATTGCCCGCGCAGACGAAGTGATTGAATGAACACCGTTTGCTGCGGTGCATGAAGTCCCGAACTGGCACGGATGCGAAGTGCCGACTGCATTGAGTAACGTCCGCTTTCAGGGGCAACCCGGAAGACGTTTGCTCTCACTGAGTTCTTCTTAGTTTGACCCCTAAACCGACATGGCGGCTCTTGCAGGCTAGGGTTCAGCCGCTTTCAATGGCATCGTAGACTAGCCGCGCGGTGGCAATGTCCTCCACCGCAATCCCCACGGACCTGAACACCGTCGTCGCTGACCGTTCCGGGACCTTCGATCCAGCGAAGAGTTCTCCTGCTTCCGCAAAGATGGGGGCTTTAGACAAGATCACATCGCCTGACTCGTTGAGCACGGCTTCACGCGAGTCGACGATTAGAGTGCTATGCATGGCGGCGTCGTCGAGTTCTCTCCACGTTGGGCGAGGAGAGCCGACCGCGTTGACATGCGCGCCTCGCTTCAACCACTCGCCCTTCAAGAAAGGCTCCAGAGCATTTGTTGCCGTCACGATCACATCGGCGCCCCGCACGGCCGGCTCAAGGTCCATCGCCTTCGCGCCGTGCAGCGCAGCAAAGCGCTGCGCGCGCTCCGGGGTCCTACTCCATACCCTCACTTCCTTGAACTGGCAGACATGGCGAAGAGCCTGCAGATGCGCACGCGCCTGAACTCCGCTGCCCAGCAATGCGAGCACCTCACTATTTTTGGGCGCGAGATACTTCGTCACCGCTGCGGAAACGGCGGCAGTTCGCATCTCAGTGATGAGACGCCCATCTAGGAACGCCAAGGGCTGCCCGGTGGCTGGCTCGAAGAGCATGATCATGGCCAGATGCGTCGGCATCTTGGTGCCGGCATTCTTTGGAAAAAAGCACACAAGTTTGGCGCCCATCCCGTCCTCCGCCACCGCCGGCATAATGCCCAGGAATCGCTTTCCCTCCTCGATGGTGAGCATGTTGCGCACGGGCTGAATGACCCGACCGGCAGAGAAGGCCGACAGGGCTTTTTCCATCGCTGGTATCAGCTGCTCGTATTTCAAGACCTTGGCGACGTCAGCTTCGGACAAAGTGAGGGTCATTGGACAATGGCTCCTATTCCGCTGTCGGAGAGCCGTTCAGGAGCGCCTACGATAGCCGTGATCTGCCAAGCGGCCTATGTCGGAATCTGGGCACTTTTCGGAAGTGCCACGACGTCTGACCTGAGTTCGGTTGTGCGCGGAGGACCGGACGTCCGCGGACTTTAGGGCCGCCACTCTTTCACCGGTGCGAAGGGTGGTGTGCTCTACGGGTAGACCGGGGTCACGACGGTCCTCGAATTTACCATGTCGCGAGATATCGCGAGATGGCGGTCGGGAAATCCCAGCTGATGCCTTGTTTTGGCGTGTCTGTTGGTAAACAAATGATTAACGGAGACGCGTCATGATGTTGAAATTAGGCAGGATAGCCGTCGTGTCCACGGCGGCCCTCACGCTCGCTGCCGCCTCCATTCCCACCAAGGCCGAAGCAGCCGACCTCGCTATTCCCCGTCGTCCGGTCATTCCCCTTGCTCCCGTCGCGTATGCTCCGCCGCCTCCTCCGCCGTGCTGTCAAGTCTATGCTCCGCCTCCTGCGCCGCCGTGCTGCCAAGTTGCTCCGCCGCCGTGCTGTCAAGTCTATGCTCCGCCTCCGCCGCCGTGCTGTGTCTATGGCAATGGCTACGGCGGTGGCTATGGCGCGGCATACGGTGGCTATGGCGGCGGTTACGGCAGCGGTTATGGTGGTGGTTATGGCGGCGGTTATGGTGGTGACTATGGCAGTTATGGCGGTGGCTATGCCGCTGGCTATGGCGGCGCTTATGACGGTTATGGCGGTGTCAGCTATGGCGCCCGTTACTAGTTTGCGCAGAGGGTCGGACGTTCGTAGGGACCTCTAGGGCGGGCGTCGCAGAAATCTTTATTTTGAAAACTGCCCGGGAGGGTGTTGCAGCAAATCAGCCTGCGCGGATAGGCCGGGAGGATGCAGCACCTTCACAGGCGGTTCACGGCCATCTCGACCACGAACCGTTCCAAAATCACGAACGGCACGCGTCTACTCACGGGCGTGGATGGCCGGAGCCCGCGTCGCGCGTGACATGAACGATCAAAAGGTTGTGGCGGCCTACGCGCGCGTCGCGGGACCCGGCTGGCTGGTGTTTGTGGAGTTGCCGATTGGGGAGTGGACAAAATATTGAGGGGACCAAGCCCGGCGATCTCCCAGTGAACTGCCAAGGCGCTCGGCCTCAGCGTGCGACCCGTGATGCTCGCCCGACCGATGAGGTGATTGAATAGCTTGTCCGTTGCTGGCAGATATTGTTGCAAAAGTCTTTTTGGGGTGGCGAACCAAAATTCTTAGAGCCGCTGATGCGTCTTACGCGCGGCGACGTGAGGGACCTTATCGTTTCCCCCAAAATCGATCACCGATCTCCGTAGTGGCGTTGAAAAGCGACGCAGCAGCAGAGAAGTCCAATGATCAGCTTTCGCGAGATTTTTAGGGTTGTTCGATTTTCGACTTTTGCAACAATATCGGCACGTTTGAGACATACCAACTGACTTGGAGAATGTCCGCTGATCGACGAACACCGGAAGTCGTCGACGCACGGCCGAAGCGACGCCTTTGACCCTAGTGAGACGTTAGCGTGCTCGCCGCATAGCTTCGGCTCCAGAGGCTCGCGTTTTCATCCGCCGTGATGGCGTTTGCCGTGGCTGCTTCGCACCAAAGGTTGTACAGTGAGATGATCCCATCGGGTCCGATAGCGGGGCCAACATGAAGCGGCGCGCGTTTATTGGGGGGTTTGGTGCCCTGGCGGCTGGGTGGCCCTTGCGCGCGCAGGCTCAAGCGGTCGCCCGCACGATCGGCTTATGGTGGTCACCGTCGCAAGTAAACGAGGTATTGCCCCGCTACAAACGCCGGCTTGCCGAACTCGGCTGGGTAGAAGATCACAACTTGCGCGTTCTTGTCCGTTCTTGGGAGGGCGATACGCCGACGATGCGTCAGCAGGCCAACGAATTGCTTGCGACACAGCCGGACCTGATCGTCGCGTCCAGTAACCCGGCGCTTGCCATTCTGAAACCGCTCAACACCCGGATTCCGGTCGTGTTCGTTTTCGTTGCTGATCCGGTCGGAAGCGGCTTTGTCGAGAGTTTAGCCCGGCCTGGTGCAAACATTACGGGCTTTACGAACTTTGAGCCGGCGATGGGCGGCAAATGGCTTGAGATTCTGAGGGAAGTCGCGCCAGCAACAACGCGCGTGTTGGTTCTTATGCACCCTGAGACGAGTGCGCACAAAGAGTTCTGGCGGGCGATCGAGCAGGTGGCTGAATTGCTTCACATCGAAGCAGTACCTGCCAGCGTTCACAATGCGGCGGAGATTGAGCGCGCCGTGGCCGAGTTCGGCGTAAACCGCCAAGGGGGCGTCATTGCGCTGCCACACCCCGTTACGGAGGTTCATCGCGACCTCATCATCCAACAGGCGACATCGCACCTCTTACCATCGGTCTTTGCTTTCGCGGTACACGCCTCCGCTGGTGCGCTCGTCACATACGGCATCGACCCTGCCGATGCTATGCTGCAGACGACAGAGTATGTCGACCGAATCCTACGCGGGACCAAACCGGCGGACCTGCCGGTTCAAGCACCGAAAACGTTCGAGCTGGTGGTGAACCTCAAGACAGCGAAAATCCTTGGCCTCACCATTTCACCGACGCTGCTGGCTCGCGCTGACAGAGTGATTGAGTAGCCGGAGCCATTTCCATTCCTGGCAGGCACTTTTCCGATCTCGCGCGATGGCCGACTTGAGTCCGGAATGCGCGTCAAAGCGGACGTCGGCGGGACGGGTTGATCAAGGTAACGCTCGACAACGCGGCTTCCTCAGCCGCGGTAACGTTGACCGGTTAGGTTAAGGCGCGAGTTGCGTTGCGCAGTTTCGGCTAGCCGCTATCTTCGCGCAAATGATTCAACTTTTGTTTGGTTTTTAATGATTGATCTTGATGAAAAGACCGCCTGAAACTTTGACTGAGGTTTTTTGCCCCGCGTGCGATGGCACGGGGTTTCAGAAGGCCACGCAGCCAACGCAACCGGGTCGCAAAAGTTATCCCCCGAAATGCGCGGAATGTCTCGGCAAAGGCCGAATAAAGAAACCAGCCACGACGTGAGGTGGATCAATCCGAGGCGGCCGTCAGTGCAAGCTTTGACATCGATACGACCATCGGCAAAGCCTTGTGCAGCGACAGGTAAGGCCGCCTCCATTAGCGGCATCTTCTCCTCGGTAGCGCGTCGCAACTAGCGGCCTCAACCCTGTGAAGGTTGGGCCCAAACCGCAGTTAGCTGTTGAATTCAGCGCTCAGCTGCTGTTTGCGGCTGCTAGGGGAGCTTAAGGGGAGCGGAAGATTCGTTTTCACTATTCGTCAGGCCTGCGGCAGCACAGCAAGAAGAGGCTTTTGCAAATGCCGTGAATGGTTTCCTGAACAGGTCCGGAGCTGTGAGGTCGGACCGCAAGCAGGAAAAAAGGAGAGCGTAAGCGTGGGCCGGTGTCGCACTCCGCCTTGCAGCTCCTGACGAGCGGAATGTTCGCCACACCAACATTCGCGTGTCCGCTCGGCGTAACAGTGTTCGAAAAGCATTCACAGAAATACAAATTCGATTCACTTCGAAGTATGGCCAGTTCTGAGGCTATGCTGCGCGCTAAATCAGCACCTTCAACAATTTGTGGGGGTCTGCTTCGATGGCCTTGCAAATCTCGATGAATTCCACGACGTCGACCCGTCGTTCGCCGCCTTCGTATTTGGCGACGAACGATTGCGGCCGATGAAGGCGTTTGGCGAGTTCATGCTGGGTTAGGCCGGCGGTTTTGCGCGCTTTGATCATCAACTCGCAGAAGGCGGCTTGCCCTGCGGAATGGACCGATTTGTCGAGTTTGCGCCCGCGCGAAGCCATCGGCGCGCAGGCTGATCCTATGATCGGATTATCCCAAAACGGGATATATTTTAACCCTGTTGCCGTATTTTGCGATCGCCGGTGGACTTGCCGGGCAAAGGAAGCGAATTGCCGTCAAGAGCAATCCGAGGACTCACAAATGAACGACAGGCAGTTAGCTATCAGGACAACGGCGGTCGAATTCGATGAGCGCGCCCGGGCCGGCCGCCAAGTCGGCAACCGGGAAACGCCGCGGCCATGAAGGTGGCCCTGCAAATCTGGGATAACCGGCCATGGCGGACCGGGCCGGCCGTTCGAACCGGCAACGGTGAGGTACATCAAACTCGGCCAGAACGGTAAGTGGGCAACCGATGCCTTAAAGGAGGGGATCATTCCGTTCGGCTACAGCGCAGTCGACCATCATGCTTGCCTGGCCGGCGAGTGGGGCCGGGTCGGCGACCAGCTCGTCGCCATGGGCCGAACCGCAAACGGCGTGAGCCAGGGACTTCGCGAGTTAAAGGATTTCTATGGTCTGTCGGACGATACGCTGTGGGTGACCATGGCCGATGGGCATTTTTGGTGGGCCTTCGCGGAAGGTCCCGTCGTTGTGGTCGAGCGTGGCAATTCGGATAAACCGGCGCGTTACCGTCGAACCCGGGCAGGGTGGTCCAAAACAAGCTTGGCCGGGGAGCCGCTCACGGTGCGCAGCCTGAGCTCGGCGTTGACGCGTACTGCCGGCTACCAGATGACGATCTGCGCCATCGAGCACGCGGATTATTTGCTGCGTCGCATTCGTGATGAACCTGACCCGCTCCATGCGCAGGCGACCGCACTCAAGGTCGAAATGCGCAAAATCGGCCTGCGCATGATCCGGCAACTCGACTGGCGCGATTTCGAAACGCTGGTCGATTTGATTTTCGCGCGCGGTGGCTGGCAGCGCAGCAGTGTGCTGGGAAAGGACCAGGCGGACGTGGATTTGATCCTTAGCCAGCCGATAACAGGAGAGACGGCCTGGGTGCAGATCAAATCCGGGACATCTCAGGCTGAGCTCGATGATTATCTCGGTCGCTTTCGGCGGGACGGGAGCTACGATCGCTTCTTCTTTGTCTGCCACAGTGCTGCAGGCGCGCTCAACTTGCCTGCGGGGCCGGGCCTTCACCTTTGGACTGCCGAGCGCGTCGCGGAGGCTGCGCTCGACGCCGGTCTGTTCAATTGGTTGATTGACCGGACCAAGTAGCTATACACGAACGAGCAGCATCAGCCGACGATGACGCGGCCTGACTGTTGGAAGCCAAATCCTGCACGCTGCCAGGCCAGTCCCTGAATGAGTGCGTCAACCTGATCGTCGTGCCGACCGGGGAACGCCAATAGCTCGTGAACTAAGTCATCCAACCAGGGGGCCTCTTCTGGGAACAGAACGGACCCACCTTCGAACAGATCGCTCTGAGAAATGACCCGGGCGTGCTTGTCCTTGTCGGGCCTGAAGGTAACGACGTTGATGCGCGATTCTCTTAGTGACTGAATCAAACCATGACTTATCGGCGATTTTTCAATCAGAAGGACAGAGCTGGCGCCGTAACTCTGTTTCAAAGCGATGATTTGCCGCTTAAGTTGGTCGAATGGAAATTTACCTCGGACCACGTCAAGGACGTAGAAAGTTTCCTCTCGACACAACAAGACCACGCCAGCTGAATAATCTCCTCCTTCTGCTTCGCTCAGCGCGATATCCCAGCTAATGATAATGCGATCGCGCGGTTCCGGGCGTAAAGAACCGTACCGCGACAGCCATTTTCGCTTGATAATCCGGCCGCCGGGCGGGATCGGGGATTGCTGGTACTGCGCTGAAAATGCATACGACCCCATATTCCTTTTGAGCTCGCGCAGCACGTCCGCAGGTTCGTGGGTCGGATGAAGTAACTCTCCTCGACGGCGCTCGTAAACTTGGCCCCCGCCAAGTTCATGGCTCGAATCTGATTGCGCGATAGCCGGCAAATTCAAGATCTCGAATCCGCCTTGTTCCAAAAGATAGCCCACCAGGTCTTCTTCGTGAACTCGTTGCATGACCACGACTGTGCGGGCTGCTTTTTTGTCGTCCGGACGGGTTACCAGAGTGGAGCGATACCATTCGATGCTCCGTGCGCGGGCCGCCTCTGAATGTGCATCATTGATTTTGAGCGGGTCATCAATGATGACGAGATTACCACCGAGGCCGGTAAGCGTTCCCTCAATGGAGGTGGCGTAACGCCGTCCTCGAACCGTGGTGTGGATCTCACTATCCGTGTCGCGGGAAACCCGCATTGCCGGGAATGTCGCCTGATACAGCGGGTCGCTCACGACCTTTCGAAAATCGTTGGCATGCGTCTTTGCAAGTGCATCGGAATAGGAAACGGCCACAACCCGCTCTGAGGGATGATGGCCCAAAAACCATGCCGGCAATGCGACCGACGCACAGATCGATTTAAGGTTTCGCGGGGGCAGAGTGATAATGAGCCGCTTGACCTCGCCCAAGGCAATTTGGGAGAGCTTGTGCGCCATCGCGTCGATGTGCCAGTTCGGCCGAAAGGGCATGCCCGGTCGAAGCACACCAAAAGTAAATTCAATAAAGGAGCGAAAATCCAGGGCTAGCGCGGCACGTAGCGCCAGTTCAGGTGAGATTTCCTCGGTAGTGGGCGTGGCTGGGAAAGTCAACTTTTTCTTCTCCGCCACGTCATCATCGAGCAAATCGGCTGGGGCGAGCACACGTCCATCCTGCAGTCGTTCGGCAGCCGACTGCCGACGGCTCACATAGCCATCGAGAATTTCCTGGTAGTTAGGCGCCAGCGCTTCTTTAAGAGCTTGCGCCCTCCCGGTAAAATCGACACCCAGCAGCGCAGCACACGTAAAAACGTCGCGGCGTGCGTGACGGTCTCCCTTCGCAAACTGATTAGCTAATTGCTCGAATCCCAACTCAAGCTTCGCGAGGTGCCGCCCATTACGCGTTAGCGGAACTTTTCGATTAAGAGAATTTTCAAATAATTTTTTGACATCCCGGGTAAGTGAGGAATTGTTTCTAGGGCGTCCTTTGGGATTCGGTGAAGGGTTTCCCTTTTTCCATCTAGTCTCCTTCGGCGGACGACCGGGACCAACCTTGTAGTCATCGCCAGACACATTAGCGGCATGTGGCTCAGTCTGTTTGGCTCCCGACTCCTTGCTCACGATGCTTCTCCCGCGCTCGCGGTGGACGAACGTTCGGCCTCAACATCCTCAAAGGTGCGCCCGTGTTCCAATGTAGCTGATTTGCCAGTGTAGGCCTGCCAGCGCCGTACGATCACGTCGCAGTAGTGCGGATCGTATTCGATCGCGCAACAGGTCCGTCCTGTCTTTTCGGCCGCGATGAGTGTTGTCCCGCTTCCTGCAAACGGATCCAAAACCAGGGCGCCGCGTTTGGTCACATCGCGGATGGCATCGGCCATCATCGCGGTGGGCTTCACCGTCGGGTGCATGGCAAGATCGTCCGAGCGGCCGGCGCGGAAGGTATTCACGCCGGCGTACTCCCAGACGTTGGTTCGATAACGGCCGTGCTGGCCGAGTTCAAAAGTATTGAGGTGAGGACCTTCACCGGTTTTGAAGACGAAGCAAAGCTCGTGCTTCGATCGATAGAAACTTCCCATTCCCGCATTATCCTTGGCCCAGACGATCGGAATTCTTTAACTCAAGGGCATTGTTGCGCCCGGCGACCGTGAGCTCGAACAAATGACGCCAATCCATGAAGACAAAAAGAATGGCGCCGTCGCGAGAATGGGCTTTTGCGAGACCGAGGAATATCGACAGAAAGGCTGCGAATTCGGCCTCCGACATTTCACCCGACGCCATCGCGAACTCTGAATGCTGGGCTTTGCCCAGACCGGAAACGTGACCGTCGATGCGGACGTTATAGGGTGGATCTGTAAGAACGAGATCGGCTGATCGTCCGGCTAGTACCCGGCAATAATCGGTTTCGCTGCGGGCGTCGCCACAGAGCAGGCGATGCGGTCCGAGAACCCATAAATCGCCACGGCGCGATACCGCAGCGTCTTTATCCGCGGGAAGAGAATCTTCTGGACCCGGCTCGGGCGTGCTTTTCTCCGAGGCATCACTGAGAATGCCGTCGATCTCGCCGAGGGAAAATCCACTGAGCTCGGGATCATCGAACTCCAGGTCCAACAAACCCTGCAGCTCGATCGCCAGAATGTCCCGGTCCCAGCCGGCATTTTCAGCTAGCTTGTTGTCGGCAAGCACGTAAGCCCGCCGCTCTGCTTCCGACAGCGTCGCCAAAACGACGATCGGGACTGACGTCAGTCCGAGCAGTTGCGCCGCCCGCAATCTGCCGTGACCCGCAATAACCTCACGACCTTCGGAAACCAGAAGAGGATTGGTGAAACCGAAGCGCTCGATCGAACGCGCGATCTGCTTGACCTGCTTCTTTGAATGGACGCGGGCATTGCCCGGATAGGGCCGCAGGCTTTGCGGCGCAACGTGTTCAATTTGCAGATCTTTCATAACGCACACCCACTAAGACTGTTTGATCCCGACATCTATAAGGTATCTTATAGACATGACAATGGGGCATGCGGGATTCCGTCCCGAATGATTAACGTGGCAGGGAAGGTGGGGCTAACCCTTGATGTGAATATCTATGGCGTCGGGGCTGACCCCAAATTTCGCTGCCAGCCCCGCTTTGGCTTCGGCTATGGTGAGCGGCTTCACGCTAGATTCCGCTTTCGGCCATTGGTGGGGTCGCTGTGGCCGGGGGGCGGGTTTAAATCTGAGCTTCTTCAATTCAATCCCAAGCTCTTCCAGCGTTGTATATCTGACCGGATTACGCCACAACCAGTGCCCCTGATGGCTCGGAATTGCGAATTCGCTAATCTCGAAAAACCAGCGCTGCTGACCTCGTCGGTCAAACCCGTGCTTCCGCACACCGCTGATCTTGCCTACCAAAAAAGCGGCTCCATGGGTTTCCGTACCTGGCTTCGCCTTCCGGATGCAGACCAAATATTCCTGCTGCTTCACTCGTTCCTCTGCTCCAACCCATGGTCCCGACCCGCCATGGGCAAGGAGCAGCTCAAGTGTTTTGCTGGTAAAAACCGCGATGGCCGCGTGGGGCAAGGGAAACCTGCAGTCTGGGATCTAAAGATATCTATAACCAGGGATTTGTCGATTCAAAGCTCAGATTCTCATGGCTGACTATCTTTGGGCGGCTGGTCGTCCCTGTTAGCGCGCGAGCGGTCTCCCTGTTACTCCCTGATATTGAATTCTAGAAGAATCACAGAAAGTGCTCTGGCGCAGCGGTTACTCGCGACTCCAACGAGATAATTCCCTGTTTTCGGCGAAAATCACCCTGTTTTGGCCAAAATAACAGGGAGACTGGTTCGCATATGACTGGGCGCACCGCCATATGATGTTGATCCAATTGATATTTTCGGTGTTTTTTGGATAAAACCCCCGGCAGAACCTCGGCATGGCCAAAGCGCCCCGAGAGATCGCAGGCATAAAGCGCCTCGCTCCCCGCCGCGGGATCACGAAGAAGCAGGCAGTACGGCACCTCATCCACGCCGCCGTACGCATGATCGCGGCTGCTGAAGACCCTTCGCGATCCACTTGATTATTCAGTCGGCCGACAAACTCCTCATCGACCTCTCGAAGCGACTGAAAAAACCCCTGACACTCGACTGGGCTGAAAACATCAAGGACGAGTACCGCTCGCCGCTGATGGCCGTGTTTCGCGAGACCTATAATTTTTTGAAACACGCGGACAACGACCACGATGCCGATGCCGAACTACATGTCGGCTCGATTGCCGAAAGCAACGTGCTGCAATTGGCTGCCTGCATCGCGAACTACGATGCGCTCTTTGGCGAAACCACTGACCATATGAACCTTCTTTTCATCTCCGCCAAACTGGTCTTTCCAGAAGGGTTCATCATGCCGGATCAGCGAGCGGTGTTCGATGTCGCTCTTTCAAAAGTCGCCGATATGCGTATGCGGTTTGGAGAATTCTTTAATATGGACCTGTGGAATGATCCAATAGTCACACAGGGCTTGCCGGGTCTCGCCGCTGAGCGTCGAGAAGATCTCCAAGACAACGCCGAACTATTCTCCACGTTCATCGGCGATTTCCCGTTGAAGGGTCGCAGCGGCGGCCAATAGGGCGACGCAGTGGTTTATCGAACGACCCGGTAGGCCTTCGCCCGTTTCCGGCGTGGTGCGGCTGCCGCTTCCGCTTGTGGCGATGCGCTCGCATCACGCCGATCCGGGCGAACATCGTTGGCCCGGCTCATCCGGATCGATTGATACGGCGCGGACAGCAGCAGCAGGAAGAGTGCCCTGTCAGCTTGGTATTTGGCGGCGGGTCGGCTGCTCTCCGAACCCACCATGACGGCAGCCCCTTCACTGGTGCAAACGCTCCACTGCCATGTTCGGCCGCGCTTGTTCAACACCAGGTCAAAAACTGAAAACTGATCGACGTCGCGATCCAAGGGAACTTCCAACATGCCGAGAGCTTTTTGAGACTCTAGCACAAAAAAATAAGCAGAGCTTGAGATAGATCAGTGCAACGAGGCATGGAACTTCAGAAAAATCATCCACCATCGAAAAGATTTCTATCCCGCCAAAGGTCGTGGCAACCTAGAGCTTTGAGCTGTCCTTTATGTAATCTTTTCCTGCAAAAAACTATTTGAAACTTAAAATATTTAGATGTAGACCGGTTCCAATCTTGAAACCGGGGTCTAGGATCAAATTGGCGAGTACCCGGACGAATGGACCTGAGCGCTTAGGTTAACCTTTTCGCTAAGTTAACCCTTTTGCCATCACTCGCTCGCATTTCCAACACTCCAATCTCAACTTGCGATTTGATTGTCGAGCATCGCTTGGGGAGGCCGCGTCGATCGCGACCTTTTTCCTCTGCCAATATCCAAGCAGAGTGTGAATTTGCGGGCCCTACCTGCGGTATCTTTTGTAAAAGGTCAGAATCTGAATGCCATCTTCCTCCAACAAGATTGCGCTGTTCATCGATGGCGCCAATCTCTACGCGACAGCTAAGACGCTCGGCTTCGACATCGATTACAAGCGCCTGCTCAAGGAATTCCAAAGTCGCGGAACGCTGTTGCGGGCTTTCTACTACACAGCAATCATTGAAGATCAGGAATTCTCATCGATCCGGCCGTTGATCGACTGGCTCGACTACAACGGCTACACGGTCGTTACCAAGGCGACCAAGGAATTCATCGACGCCAGCGGCCGGCGCAAGGTGAAGGGCAATATGGACATCGAACTTGCGGTCGATGCCATGGAACTCGCCGAACACATCGACGAGATGGTGCTGTTCTCGGGCGACGGCGACTTCCGCTCGCTGGTTGAGGCCGTGCAGCGCCGTGGCGTCCACGTCACCGTGGTTTCGACCATTTCTAGCCAGCCGCCAATGATTGCCGATGATTTGCGGCGCGAGGCCGATGTATTCACAGACCTCGTGGAACTAAAATCCAAGATCGGCCGCGATCCGTCCGAGCGCCCGACTCCGCGCGAACCGCGACATCACACGCCGCAATCGCGTGGACCTACAGCCGCGCCGAAGGGTGATGAAGACGACGATTTCGACGATTGAAAGAGATGCTCACCGCGCGGTTGCTTGGTCCGCAGCCGCTCCCCATTTTTGCGTCATCCGACTTGAAGGATCGAAAGCACGATCCCGCCTTGGGCAGGGGGCTGGTGTAAGGGCAGGGCCGCGCCGGACCACGGGGACTACGCGTGGCCCCGACCAAGATAACGGGGATATTGCGAAAGTGGTTCCGGCCGCGACCAGGGTAGGTTTATGATTTAATCGACGCAGCGAAATCGCGATTAGCGACCTGCGGGCCAACCTCGTCCGACCGCGTCCGTTAGCTCAGTGGATGTCGGCGGTTCGATCCCGCCACCACCGCCGTTCCGCGTCATGCGCGCGTATCAAACATCTGGACACCTGCCGGTCGCAGTGGCTCATGCATTTGTTATTATTCGTCCCACCACCGGGATTGGCACATCTGCCCATGCAATTTGCGGCTTGATCCTCACATCGCGCGGCTGTCACTGCTTCCGCCGGTGAGTTGAGGAGCACTCCGGTGCCCATGAGGGTGATCGCGAAGAAAAGGTGCCGTACCATGGTCGAACCTCCTGAGAAAGGCGAGCGGGCCACTCTAAATCCTAACCTCTCGACGAGGCTAAAACCTACTCTTTTTTCCGATCAGGCCCTTGGGCGGCGGGTTGGCTAGCCATTCTTCGGCATCGTGTTCTGCCTTGGGCAGCTTGGTAATGTAGAGGGCGGCGTCGCGGAGCGTGACCAGCTTCTTGCCCTTAGGCAATTCGATAAATTCGGAAAATCGTTGATCCCAAGACACGAAAGTCGCAATCACATCGGCGCTTTATCGTGCATCTTCATATATCGTGCATCTTCATATAAGGTGCGATGAGAGGATCGAACGACGTATAGAAATCTTGGATTATCTCAAACTCCCGATCTAGTGCGTCAACAGCTTTGCCGCGCCTCTCATCGTCGTCCGAAATCTCTGAAGGTTTCAGCGATCTTGTGTTTTGATAGCGAAGCTCGAATTTTGGCAAGGTATGTCGTGACCTCAGGTCCAAAAAAAAGCAGCTCGGTCGACTGCTAAGTAGAATTTTTGACCAGTATCATAACTGACCGCGCCGGTACGGAGGACCTCTCCAATCACCTCGCGCAATTCCGTTACAATGCTCCATCTCGTGTCGAAAAGATCAAGAATGAGTTTTTGCTGTCCCGACCTTGAGTTGGCCTCAGCGAAGTGGGCTTGCTCGAGGGCGATGCTGACCTGATTAGAGCCCAGCGTGTAAGTAACAAACGTGGCAGCGCCCGCTGCAATAATTGTTGCGATAGGCCCGGCGAAGTCCTTAAAAAATCATAGGTGGTCGCCATAGCTCATAGTCCCCTCGATGGAGCATGTCTGTACGCGAGTATCGCCCTTCAGAACAAACCATGAATGTAATCAAGCTGTTCCTGTGCGCCCCCCTAGTGGCCCAAGTTGAATTTGGCAGTGGCCTAATTTGAAGGCCCGCCCGAATATTGTTCACTTTTGTGCATCGCGTTGGAACGAACTTCCCCCTGCGGCGTAATGGGTTCGGCGCTGGGATACCACGGGGGAAGTACTGTGATCGGCAGAGAGTATTTCGTGCGTCAGGCGGCGACCCTTTTTCAGTTCGCCAAGATAACCAACGACCCCAGGATTTCCGTCGCCCTATTGGAGAAAGCGGCCGATCTCAAGGCCCAGGTGGACGAGAGAATCCCGGCGGTCGATCCAAGTCCTCAGGCTCCGGACGTTGAGCCCCCGGCACAGTCTAGCGCTTGGCGTCCCCAAATGACCCCGCAGGTTTTCATCCGACGCCATACAGCGTCCGAGTTTTGCGACGTGGTGGTTTCAGTTCGGGGCCAGGAGATCATCCTCCGCTGTCCGAACTATTCTCAGGCACTGAAATGGGCACGTTTGGAATGCAAGTCCTACAAAATTCCAGAGCCTGAGATTGAACCACTTATTTCAGAGCCCGAGGTTGAACCACTTAGCGGGCTGGACCACGACGAAGAACTGCCGTTATTTTTGCGCTCACCCGAAACAACTGAGTCCCTAGGGTAAAGCTAGCGCGGCGCAAAGCACGGTCCCGCCTTGGGCAAGGGGTCTGGTGTAAGGCAGGACCGTGCCGGGGCCACAGGACGGGGGGGCTGGACGTGGCCCGATGCCGATAACGGGGCATTGCGAAGGTGGTTCCTAAAGGCTGCGACGACGCCTCGGGTAGAATAGTCGCGCATAAAGTGGGGAAAGCAGGGACAACCAGCGCGGGTGCCCCCGCCGTCCATGGTATAGAGCCGATATGCTCGAACCAATTTCCTTCGCATCATCGATAGGCAAGATCATCGTCGCCCTCAATGTTATTGAGGAAGATATGAGGGTTGATAAGGTCTCAACGTGCCGGACGTGGTCGCGGGCGATTTGGGCCACGCCTGCCGGGCGCGTTCCTCGCCAATTTTCCACTCGCCAGAGTTAGCGATGGGTGTGGCTTGAACCCCGTATCATTACGGGACCACGAACAGGCGTGGGTGGTTCAGTCGCTGTGAAAGTCACGGGCAACATCATTCGATCACGTCGTCGGCGCAGACCATGACCAGTTCGGGGATCGTGAAGCCCGAAGCTTTGGCCGTCTTGAGATTGACGACAAGCTCGAACTTGGTCGGCTGCTCGACCGGGATATCCGCCGGCTTCTCACCTTTGAGGATCAGGTCGACGATCTCCGCGCCGCGTCGCCACTGCGCGTTATGGTCGGTGCCGTAGGACATCAGGCCGCCCGCCTCGACGAATTCGCGGTAACCGTAGACCGCGGGCAATCGCAGGCCTGAGGCGAGCGCCGCAATCTCGCTCCGTTGGCTCAGGGTGAGGGGATCCTCGAAGATGACAAGACCGCCGGCGCCTGCGGCCCTGGCGGCCTCGAGCTGCGGCGCGATCTCGTGGGGCGCGTGCACCTCGAAGGGCCGGAGCGCGAGCTTTGCGATTTTCGCCGCGGCCTCGAGCTCCTTGTAGGCGAGCGCCGCGTATGGCGTGCCCGGATTCAGGATCACCGCAAACAGCGGGGCGGCCGGCACGACCTCCTGCAACAGCTGAAGCCGGTTGCCCTGTATGCCGGCGGCAAGGTCCGATAGCCCGGTGACGTTGCCGCCGGGCCGGGCGAGACTCGGAACGACCCCGGCGCCGACGGGATCGCCGACCGCCATGAACACAACCGGGACGCCGTCGCTGGCCTCCTTGCCGGCCTTTGCGGCAAGCGTGCCAAATCCGGTGACAAGCACATCAGGCTTCATCCTGATGAGATCGGATGCGAGGTCCGGCAGCAGCTCGGGGCGACCTTCCGCGGAGCGGTAGACGAAGTGCAGGTTCTGTCCATCGGCGTAACCGAGCTCACCAAGACGTTGCAAAAACTTCTGGACGAAGTTGCGATCCTCGCCCGGAAGCAGCGCGAGGTAGGCGATGGTGACTGTTTTCGCGTGTTGAGCGGCAGCACTGCGCGCGACGCCGAGCAACGCCGCACCGGCCAGCATTTTTATCAACGACCGCCGGTCCGCCATTCAATCCTCTGCCCTCAGGTCTGTTCAGCTTAAGTGCCGAGGTGACGAACGACAACAAGGTTCGAGTGTTTCACGCCGTCTAGCCAGCCGGCGCCGAAAACCGGAGCCTGAGCTTGAGACCGGGCGAATTATCGAGCATTTCGATTCGCGCGTCGTGGAGGCGGGCGACGGCAGCGACCAGACTGAGCCCGAGGCCGTTTCCCGGCGTATAACGGCTTTGTTCGAGCCGGTAGAAGCGCTTGAAAACATGCTCGTGCTCGTCGGCAGGAATTCCGGGTCCGTCATCGGCGATCGAGATGACCGGGCTGTCGTCAATGTTTTCGTTTTCAACCACGACTTGGCCACCCGACGCGGCCGTGCTTGATCGCATTGTCCACGAGATTGGCGATGGCATCAAAGATCAGATCACGATCGCCGGTCACCTGCACGTCATGATCGCCGATAACGGTGAGACGGGTACCGTCCTGTTCGGCCGCGGCATCGTACAGCTCGACAACTTCACTGGCGATCTCGTACAGGTTCACGGTGCGGAACCCGCCCTTTCGCGCCTGGGTCTCAATTTGCGCAATGCGAGTGATCGACGAGAATATCCGCAACACGGCATCGAGATCGGCGATGGTGTCGCCGATCAGCACCTGATCGGCCTCGCTGGCGCGGCTACCGTGATAAGCCTTCTCCAGCCGCCCACGCATTCGCGTCAGCGGCGTCCGCAGGTCGTGCGCGACATTGTCGCTCACCTGCTTGACCTCGCCCATCAGGATCTCGATGCGGTCGAGCATCAGGTTGAGGTTCTCCGCCACGCGATCCCATTCGTCATGGCTGCCGCGGAGCGGGATGCGCTGGTCGAGGCCGCTCTGCATGATGGCCCGGCTGGTGGCGTTGATCTGCTCGATCCGTCCCACGGTCCGGCGTGTCACCAGCACGCTCGCGACCGCCGCCAGCACGAATATCAATGCGACGACCAGAGATCACGGCAGCCTTGATCTGATCGGTGAAACTGTCGAGCTCGCTGATATCCCTTCCCACCAGCAGACGGTCGCCGCCTGGAAATGTGTCGAGCATCGCCCGCAATAGCGGCCGGTGTACCGCGTCAGGCGACGGCTCGCCGGCGCGAAACTCTGTCCATCCCTTGGGTGCCGTGATCGCCGACGGCCATGCCTTGAGGTTGCCGGCGAGCGGCGTCAATGACGGATCGATGAGCAGATACACGCTGCCCGAAAAGCTTTTGTCGGCGATGCGTTGCCGGATCATGGGGATCAGCCCATCGCGGCCCGCCAGTTCGTAGGCGGCTTGCAGGCTCGAATACTCGGTCGATGATGGCGCGATCCGATCGGCTGCGCACATAGGAAGAGGTGGACAGATAGACGTAGCTGAAAATGGATCGACACGATCACGCCGAACGTTCCGATCGCGATCAGCGCCAGCTTGAAGGTCGATGACGTGAGGGTCTTAGCCAGGAGCACGGAGACAGTACCCGATACCGCGAACGGTATGGATCAGCGGATAGGCCTGCTGGCCGTCGACTTTGCGACGCACGCGCCCGACATAGACGTCGATGATATTTGTCGAGGGATCGAAATGAAGATCCCAGACGTGCCGCAGCAACATGGCGCGCGATACGACGCGGCCTTCATTGCGAACCAGATACTCCAGCAGCTGGAATTCCCGTGGAAACAGAAAGATCTCCTTGCCGCGTCGGCTGGCGGTCCGCGACACCAGGTCGATCGCGAGATCGCCGACACGCAGGATCGTTTCCTTGACGATGGTATCGCTGCGTCGGCCAAGCGCTTCGACGCGCGCCACCAGTTCGACAAAGGAAAAGGGTTTTACGAGATAGTCATCGCCCCCGGCGCGCAAGCCACGCACCCGATCGTCGACCTCTCCGAGCGCGCTGATGATCAGAACCGGCGCGGCGACGCCGTCGTCGCGCAATTGACGCATCACCGCGATGCCGTCGATGTCCGGGAGCATGCGGTCGATCGTGATCACGGCATAGTCGCTTGCCGCGCCGCGGTCCAGCGCCTCGTTGCCGCTGGCGGCCAAATCCACCTGGTAACCGCTGGTGGTGAGCTGTTCCACGAGCTGATCGGCGGTTTCGGGGTCGTCCTCGACGACCAGAATACGGCGGTGGCCTCCGGTCATGGTCTTCCGTCTCCGAACGACTGGATAAAGGCCGAATTCTCTCCAAATCGGAAGTCGCAACGCTGACTTACATGTCAGAAGCTAACTTGCGCAATCTGAAGGTTGCATGAATGAAGGTGATGGCCGTCACCGGCCGAACCGGATTTCGCTTCGCCGGAACAATGCTCCGGTGACGACCACCCCGATGTCTGGATCCTTGCTCACGAACTGCGCCAACGCGACGGTCCCTGGACAACCACCAACGCATCAGTTCTCGCTCCAGCAACTCACCAGATCAACATGGTAGCGGCGCGCTGCGCCTCAGTAGCGCTAGTAGCCGTAATCGCCGCAAACGTTGACATATTGCACTCCATGACGCGTCCACACCCTGCGCCAGCAGTCGTCGTAGGACGCGTAGCTGTAGTAGGGCGAGCCAAAGAACGCAAAGCGATGGAAGCGATGATGGAAGAAGCGGTGATGGAAGCCGTCGTGGAACGCGAACCTCGAAAAGTGCGGCGAGAAATGCGCGGAATGCCAGCCGCCATGCCAGCCGCCACCGCCATGCCAGCCGCCGCCACCGTGCCAGCCGCCGCCACCATGCCAGCCGCCGCCACCATGCCAGCCGCCGCCCATGCCGCCATGCATTCCGCCTCCGCCGCCACCGCCATGGCCACCGCCGTGAGCGAACGCCGGTGACGCAAGAGCAAGCGTCGCGCCGAGCGCACCCGCGACGAGGCAGCTAAGGAGCTTGTTGTTCATCCCAATGTCCTCCGTGGTTGAATTGCAGCGACGGATGCCGCCGCAAGAAGAAGACAGTCAGGAGACCCAAAGGGCCCAATGATTTCAAATGACTAATGTGACAGTTTCTGACACGAGAGTTAGTTTCGCTCGTTTGCGAACCTTGGCGAGCCGGATCGGCGCCTTGGATATCCCCGATCTATGCCAGCACGTTGTTTGCCAGATGGATCGTATCCTTCACGCAGGTTCGATCCACGGCCACGGCCAGCTTCGCGACCCGGCCGCGCGCGACCTTGTTGTTGGTGATTTCGGCGTTCTTCGATCCGCCGATGAAAATGCCGCTGTCCGGGGTTGCACTGTAAAATTTGCCGGCGTCAAAGCTTCCGCGAATGAACGTCTGGCCGACGACATTGTCGATGATCTTCACGCCATCGGCGTTGCCGACGAAAATCCCGTAGATGAAGGAATTGTCGATCCGGTTGCCCTCGATCGTGACGTTGCGGTTCTGAAAATTGCTCGCAAAACCCTTCGCGCCTTCGGGCGGCACCATGCCGATATAGATGGTGCCGAGCGCGGCGTTGCCCGCCGTCAGTTCGTTGGCGCCGGTGATGCTATGGTCGAAATGATTGTTCTTGAGCGTCAGATTGTCGGCAAAGCCGGCCTCCGACCAAAAGCCGATATCGCTCCCGGCCTGCAACGCGTTGCCCGAGGAATAGGTGAACTGGCAGCCCTCGACGATCGAATCGGGCGACTTGACCAGGACGCGGCCGCAGGCATGAAAGCTGCATCGCCTGATCGTCGTGCCTGATCCGATCCGGGTGAGCGAGGTGACGGCATCCGCAATCTTCAGAGGCAGGTCCTGCTGCAGCTCGATGTCGTAAACCAGCTCCGGCTGGGTGGTCGGGCTCCTGTTCTTCCAGATCTGCGCGATTTTTGCCTTCAACTCGGGGGCCTTTCGCTTGGTCAGCTGAACGATCTTGGTGCGCCCGAGCGATCGGAACGTTCCGTTCTCGCAGGTCTCGATGCTGTCTCCGGCCATCAGGCCGATATCCCATTTGGGCGTGAGGGTATATTTTCGCGGCGCGGTCTTCTGCACGACGTAATAGTAAAATCCGTGCACGTTGACCGCGTCATCGGAGGTGTTGGCATAGGTGCAATCCTGGATGGTCGGACCACGTTCGACGGTGATGAAGTGCGAGCCGTCGGAGTTGGTGGAGATCAGCCGGTCGGTGGTGGCACCCGTGGGCCTTGGCCCTGGAACGATCGAGACATTCTGCAGCACCATCCCGCCCGCGCCGCCATTCTCCAGGATGCCCATGCCGGGCGAAGCCAGCAGTTTCAGCCCGTAGAAAGTGGTTGCGAGGCTATTGTCCACGACGATCGCGTGCGCCGAGCCGTTGCAGATCGTCACCACGTCGCCGGCCGCGACCGGCAGCTGGCTCGGGAAGGTGTCGTTCGCGCCCCATTGCAGATGGACCTTGATCAGCTTGTCGCCGACCCGCTCGATGCGGCTCGGGGAGAGGAAATCCCTGGCGCCCGGCTTCAAGGCGCGGGTGCGGCGGTCCATCACCTTGAAGAAACCGTCATTGACGGTGGCGAGAAATTTCGCGTCGTCGGGATAGCCGGGATCGACCTTCACCATGATCTGCAAAGCGGCGTGGTCGAAGCCGGTGATGGTTCCTTGCGTGAACGGCAGCGGATCGTAGTCGATCGTGAGGTCGCGAACGGTGATGTGGCTCGCGCCGGAGATCAAAAGCGTCGACGCAAGCGTGGTATTGACGAGCCGTGCCTCGTTGCCGTTGAGTTCGAAGCCGCTGAGCTGTTTGAGTTGAAGCGGCTGCTTGATCCGGTAGGTGGCGTTCTTTTCCAGGTTGAAGACGATGGAGGCCGGCTTGCCGGCCTTGCTCGCATCGGCGGCTGATTTGGCGATCGCGGCGAGCGCCTTGGCAAAGGCGGCGTCGGCATCGGGCGAGGTCTTGATGAAATCCGTCATCTCGAAAACGACGGCTTCGGTGCCCGGTTTGACTTGCGCCCGGCTTGCGCCGCCTTTCAGCAACGGAAATGCGGCGGCAAAGGACGAGGCCAGCATGATCGTCCGCCGGCGGCTGAGGATGTCCATCTGGGAGGACCTCGGATCGGTTACTGCGCCTTGTCGTGCCGGGCGATGCCGGTCGGCTTGAAGTCGTAGGTCGGATAGAATTCGGTGCGATAGGCGCCCCAGGCCGAGTTCTCGATGGCACGGTTGACCTCGCGCAGCTTTGAGGCCGGAAGCCTGAGCGTGACGACCTGTCCGATCCCCATCACGACGTACCAGCTCACGACTTCGACGCCTTGTGGCGGAAAGGCCTTGTAGTAGCCCTGCTTCTCGAGCTGCGCGTTGAGTTCGCTGACCGGACGCGACTGGTCGTGCCGCAGGAACACGGTGATCATCACCGCACTGTCCGGCGTCGACGTCGCGCTATCGGTTGGCGCCGTCGGCGGCGTCGTCTGCGTCCTGGCCGACGAATTCAAGGTCAGGCAAGCACCCAGCACAACCATCGCTAAAAATCCCGTTCTCCGCCGCATCGCCTTGCTCCTTTAAATCATCCTGACGGTCGCAGGAATTGAGGCGCGATCATCGCGAGACGGGCGGCGGATGTAAACGCGAAAATCATCTCGTCTGGCAGGCAACCTTGCGCGCTCACATTCCCGTTAGCAGGTTTGCCCGTTAGCAGGTTTGCCGGTTAGCAGGCTTGCCCGTTGGCTGGTCTGCGCCAGTTTTCGCCGGCGCCGCCATATGTGAAGTACGTCACAACGCCCCATCCGCGCCGGCGCTATTGGTGGACTGGCAAGAGCCAAGTCAACGGCCAGTCAACAGCAAGCCAGCAGCGAGGGCCGGACGGATGAAGACGCGACGAATGGCGTATTGGTGGTTCAGGTTCGTCATCTCGGGACGATTTTTCGAGACGTTTTTCAACTTGCGGGGCGAGAAGCGTTCGTGACGGCGCGCGAGCAACTAAAGCGCGATAGCGCTTTAGGCCTGGCCAATCAACTTCATGCAGGAGGCAACGCCGCTGTTGAAAGCGTCGCGTCCCTTCGATGCCATGTGGGTCAGCCGGTCGGCGATCGATTGGCGCCTGCGCTGGTTGAGCGATTCCAGCACATGACCGACTTCCTCGGGAAACTTGCTGACCTCGGCGTCGACGTCGGCGGCGATGGCATTCATGATCTTGTTCAGCCGCATCCCCCATTTGGACTCGTCGAGCCGGCAGATTCGCGCCTGTAGCGTATATTCCGTGTCATAGATTTCGGTCAGAAGGTCCTTGGCGACGAGGATGCGGTTGTTCTTCAGCGCCGCGCGCAACTCCGTACCCTTGTCTTCTAGCCGGTCCAGCACCATCGAGACCGCAAGCGCATAAGGTGTGGCGGCGATGTCGGCGGCGTTCATGCTCGACGCGGCCCTCGTTGCGAGACGCGCCAACTGCCTGAATGTATTTAGCCGCTTCGCCACCAGCGTGAGAGCAAAGGGAATCGCAGCCGCGTTTTGCTTGCCGAATGCGTCGAGCAGTGCCGCTATCGCTGCGACCTGCGTCTGCTCGAACTCTGCGATGCTCGCCGGGAGCTCCTTGTTCAGCTTGGCCAGCGCGTCACGCGCACTCAACACGGTCACTATCCTGGTGAGGTCGCCAAAGGCCGAGCGCGAAGCCGTATAAGTCGCGAGCCTTTTACGGGCGCGATCGGCGCCTTCGGGCGAGCTGAGCGCGTTCTCGAGATATTTGAAGACCTTGGTCTGGAAGATTTCCGCGACTTTGCGGATGTCCCCCTGCTTGTCGGCGGCGATCAGCGGTTTCATCTGGGCGATGTAGTCGCTCGCCATCGTCGGCAGCAGATCATGGCTGATCCATTCCCAGATCGGGGCCAGCGAGCCGCGAAGGATGCGGCCCGAATTGTCATGCTCGGGCGCGCCGTCCACCAGCATCGGTTCCAGCGGCGAAAAAAAATGCCGCGACGGATTGGCGACGCGATGCTGCGCCTGTCCGCCCTTGCGAAATTCCGCGCGCAATCTTTCCAGCACCGGCGCCGCGCCGGGGATTGCGGTGCCGCAGACCTCCAGCCGTTCGAGCTCGATGAGAAGGCTGCTGCGTGCCTGCGGGGTCAATTGCCCCAGGTACTCTCCGATCTGATCAATCTGCACCATGACACCGGTTTTCCGAAAATACAGGCGACCGGCCCGTCGCGTGCGGCCAATCCTGCGCGCACCATCTGTGAAATGTCACCGAGCAAAGCAGATCGCCGTAAATAAATGAGTAACCTTAGGCACATGCGACTACGGATGCGTCTTTGCGCTGACGCTTGCGTGCCCGTGAATTTACGGGAACCAGGCTGTCCGTCATTGGGAATGTCGAAAACCTGACCGCTAGCTGATCATCTTCATGCAGGAGGCAACGCCGCTGTTGAGGGCGTCGCGTCCTTTCCACGCCATGGTGCTCAGGCGCCGGGCCAGCGAATGGCCGCCGCGCAGGCTGCGCGATCCCAGGACATGGCCGACCTCGTCGGGAAACCGGCTCACCTCTTCATCCACCAGCGTGGCGATCGCGTCCATCAGGTTGCGCAGCCTTTTGCCCCATTGGGACTCGTCGAACTCGTTGATGCGGACTTTAAGTGCATGCTCGGCGTCGTAGATCGCGACCAGAATATCCCGGGCCACCAGCACGCGATTTTTTCGTAAAGCCACGCGCAGGGCGGACCGCGCATCCTCCATTTGATCGAGCACCATCGAGACGGTGATCGCATAGGGCATGGCAGCAATGTCGGCGGCTTTCTTGCTGGGCGCGGCCTTGGTGGCGAGGTAGATCAGTTGCCAGGATGTCTTGAGCCGCTTGGCGATCAGCGCCAGCCCGAAAGGAAGCGCGTCGGCGTTGTCTTTTGCGAGCGCCTTGAGCAACACCGTCACCCTGGCGATCGCCGCATCGTCGAACTTGTCGATTTTGGCCGGCAGCGCGTCATTGAACTTCGCCAGCGCGTCGCGCGCGCGCAGCACGCACATCATCTTGAGCAGGTCGTTATAGGCCGACGGCGAGGCGGTGTAGATGCCGATCTTGGCGCGGGTCTGCTTGACGCTGTCGGGCGAGCCGAGCGCATTTTCGAGATATTTTACGACCTTTGTCTGGAACGTGGCGGCGGCCTTGCGAAGTTCCTTTTGCTTGTCGCCGACGCTCAGCTTGCTGATCTCGTCGACATAGTCGCGCGCCATGGTCGGCAACAGATCCCGGCTGATCCATTCCCAGATCGGCGTCAATGAGCTGCGCGGTATCCGCCCCGAATTTTCGTGCTCGGGCGCACTATTGACGAGCACCGGCTCCAGCGGCGTGAAAAAGTAGCGTGCGGGATCGCCGGCGCGGCTCTGGTTGGATCCGTCCTTGCGGAATTCTGCGCGCAGCTTGGCCTGGATGTCGGCGGAGCCGGGCATCTCGACGCCGCACAGCTCCAGGCGTTCGAGCTCGGTGAGAAGGCAACTGCGCGTCAGCGGCGACAGTCGCTGCAGAAACTCCCAAATCCTTTCGACCTGCATCATTACACGCAATGTTCCGCAGTTTTCCGGCGCCGGTGATCGGCCCGTCGCGTGGAGGCATTTGCGCGCTCGCAACCAAGGCTTAAGAAAAGCAAGGCCCCGTTAAAGAAGTCGTAAACACCAGCGTACCGGTCGGTAAAATTACGGATTCCCAACCAATTCCGACACTTCTGGCGATACTTGAATGATGCTTCACCAACTCAAGGTTGTAGCGGTGCGGCGCGCTTCAACACCGTAATCATACTGGGCATGAAATTAACTGCGGAGCGGGGTCGGTTCCGTTAAACAACTCTTATGTCGCAGCACGAAAACCGGCTCCCCGATTCGCTTTTTTCAAGCTGGACCGAACGCACCACCCCTCTTAGCGACGCCGAGATCGCCGAACTGTCGGCCGCGCGCGCGCCGGCGATCGGCGAGGCGGTTGCCGGGATCGCTCGCGAGCTTAACGAGCCGCTGACCGCGCTGCTGCTCTATATGGGCGAGATCAAACTATACAGCCATCGGCTGTCGCCGACCGCCGAGGATCGGGCCTATTTGCTGAGGATCATCGACAACGCGCTCCAGCAGGCCGAGCGCGTCCGCAAATTGGTCGGGCAGCTGGCCGGCTCAGGGGCGCAAGGTAGCGACGCGTCAAATTCCAAGGACCCCGGCAGGGACCGGATCCAGGACAAGAGCAACGACCGCGCCGGCGAGGGCATTCGAGCGCCGCACGTCGTGCGCGCGACGGCGGCCGGCCAAAAACCCCTGACCAGGCGCGAGCGCGAGGTTCTGAAACTGATCAGCGAAGGTCACACCAACAAGCAAGGCGCCCAGCGCATGCACATCAGCCCGAGGACATTCGAGAGCCATCGGGCCGAGGTGATGCGAAAGCTGGGGGCGCGGAATACGGCGGACCTGGTCCGCGCGGCGCTGCTGTACCCCGAAGCTGGCTAGATCAAGCAAGCCTTCGAGATCGCAAAAGCCGGTATCGCGCGATCGCGAAGGCGCCCCTGCGTTCAGAGGTAATCTTCGGCAAACAGGTGAGTGCGGGGCGCCGGGCGCAGGTTAACGGCCTTGGCCGGCTTTGGCGGCGTGGGGATAATCGTGATGGTCCAGCGCGGCGGCGCGCTCGATGCGGCTTCCACCACCGATCGGATGTGGCCGGTAACCATCGATCCGCCTGATCTGACCGTCGCCGTCCTGCCATTGAACTGCGCGATGCGGAAACGCCGGACTTCCTTCTGATCAGTCGTTTCGATCGTGATCATCAAGCCCTCCTGTGCTCGTGCGATCATCGCTGGTCATTCTTAGTCATGTATGAATATCGACAACCGTACAAGTACGGTTGCCCGCGCAACCTGGGAGTATCGCGGCACGGATGCCGCTTGCTACTCGCCGACCTCGAACACCGCTTCCATCTTGGTCTTCAGCGTCGCGGCATTGAACGGCTTGACGATATAGTTGCTGACGCCTGCCTTTTTCGCGGCGATGACGTTTTCGGTCTTCGATTCCGCCGTGATCATGATGAACGGTGTTTTCGACAGCGACGGGTTGGCGCGGACTTCCCTGAGCAGGTCGTAGCCGGTCATCGGCTCCATGTTCCAGTCGGAGATGATCAGCCCGTATTGCTTGCCCTGCATCTTGGCGAGCGCTGCCGATCCGTCGTTGGCGTCGTCGACATTCTCGAATCCGATCTGCTTGAGCAGGTTGCGGATGATCCGGATCATGGTGGAGTAGTCATCGACCACGAGGATCGGCATCGACAGATCAAACTCCATGTCCCTAAACTCCGCCTGAGGTCGCATACGGCCGAACGCTGGCGAGATAGTCGCGAAAGCGCACGAAATGGTCAGTCAGTGACACTTATCAGGCGGCGTTGAACAGGCCGTTAATGCCGCCTGTTAACCAATTTCGCGATGTCGCTGCGGGGAAAAACGGCAATTTTGCCAGGGACTTTGCGATGCTGTTCGGCGTTCGGCAGGCGCTCAGGAAGGGAAACGGGTCCGCAACAATCTCTCATAATGTGCCTTGACCGTTGCATAGCATTCGCAGGAGGTCTTGCGGAGACCCTCCAGATTGGTGATCACGATATGTCCCCGGCTGTAGTGGATGAAATTCGCCTGCTGCAACGTGTTGGCGACCAGCGACACGCTGTTGCGGCGCGCGCCGATCATCTGTGCCAGCGATTCCTGCGTCAACACCAGCTCGCGTCCGCCGGACAGATCGTGGACCTGCAGCAGGCACCGCGCCAAACGTGATTCCACCGTATGCGCGGCGTTGCAGCCCGCGGTCTGCTGGATTTGCGCGTAGAGCGCCAGGCCGTGCCGGGCAAGCGAGGCCCGCAAACTAGTGCTGCGCTCGGTCGCGTCGCGCAGCCGATCGAGTTCGACCGTCGAGGCTGTGCCCGGCACCAGGACCACCGCGCTGTTGATCGCTGTCGCGCCCCCCAGGGCCGAGAGCGCCCCGAAGATGCTGTCATGGCCGATCATGCCGATCTGGACGTGCTCGCCCTTGGCAAGTTTCACGATGAGCGAAATCACACCCTGATGCGGCAGGTAGGCACGCTTGAGCCGCTCGCCGACCTCGACCAGCACGGTTTCCTCAACCAGATCGACGGTTCTCAGATGCTGGCGGATCAGTTCGAAGTCGTCAGCCGATAGCGCTGACAAGAATCCATTGGGTGGGCGAGAAGTCGTATCTGTCGTCATCCCTTTGCCTTACGGGCAAAACGGGTCACTAGGTTGCGGCGCCCCAATATGCACGCCATCCATCACACAGTCGAACCTTCGGAAGTTCTATACGCAAAAAAATAATCAAAAAGGACATTCGGCAGCCGAGCAAATTTTCATATGCGCGCTAGGGTGCAGATAGCAGGCGGTCGCGTGCCACCTTCACGGCCTGATAGCATTCGCAAGACGCCCGTTTCAGAGCTTCCAGATTGGCGATCGCAATCCGCCCGCGGCTATAGCGGATCGTGCCGGCCTTACGAAGCGAATGCGCGACGATCGAAATCGCGTTGCGTTGCACACCTATCATGCGTGCGAGAAATTCCTGGGTCAGCGGCAATCTTTCCTCGCCGCTCAGATCGCGCGCGTGCAACAGCCACCGCGACAGCCGCGCCTCTACCGAATGCGACGCGTTGCAAGCAGCGGATTGCTGCGCTTGTGCGAACAGGGCCAGTTCATGCCGCGCCAGCAGATTTTGAACCGTGACGTTCCGGTCGGCCGCCGCCCGCATTTCCGCAACGTCCAATACCGACGCGGTGCCCGGCAACAGTACAACGGCATCGCTCGGCCAGATCTCGGCGCCGAGTGCGGCCGAGGCCCCAACCAGGCCGTCTTTGCCGATCATGGCCACCCCCACCATTGGTCCCTCGGGAAGGCCGACCGTCATGGAGATGGCGCCGCTGTGCGGCAGATAGATCTGTGCGGGCGCGGAGCCCGCTTTGACCAGAACGGTTTGCCTGACCATTTCGGTGGTTTTGAGGTGCGGATGCAGCGCGTCGAACTCCGCGGCAGGCAGAGCCTGCAACAGTCGGTTAGGAGGGCGCTGCGTCAGCATCAATTCTCCTGCCGAAAAGGCGGGAGCTCAATCGGTCTCGCGTCAACCCTGTCCCTACTCGTCTGCTCGTAAGGTAACAATAACTTTACGTTGCGGTTCTTCAATTCTGCACTTGGTCAAAGGTTCCAATACCCGGTGCAGGGCAGACGCCTGTCGTATTTGCGGCCGAAATGAGACTTGTGCACTGATTCGCAGCAAAAAATCAGCGCTATCGAGGCTGTGGCTCGAACGCAGGCGGCAAGGAGGCCGTTATGCGCCGTATTCTCGTTGTCGACGACGATCCGCATGTCGGCTTGGCCATTCGTGCCTGGTTGGCGCAAAACGTTTCCGGGTCGCGATTGCCGACGGCGGCACCAACGGGCTTGCCGCTCTCGACAATTCGACCTTCGACCTGATGATTGTTGACGTGTTCATGCCCAATATGCGCGGTTTCGAGTCGATCAGATTGTTTCACCGGCGCGCGCCCTCGGTGCCGCTGATCGCTATTTCCGGTTACGCCTTTTCCAATTTGGAGATTTCGGGCGCTGACGCCGTGGGCATGGCCGCGAATCTTGGCGCTACGCGCTGTCTGCGCAAGCCCTTCAGGCCAACGACATTGCTCAACGTGATCGATCAATGTTTGTCGGAAGCCGAGCCGCACCGAAGATATGTCGCCACGCGGTCGGCGGTCGCGAATGCAATATCCGAGCCGCACCGTGACGCCATTGCGTGGATAAGTAACTAAACGAGGCCGTTCAGCTTCCGGAGGGGACATGCAGCATATTCTAGTGGTTGACGATGATCCGTTGGTCTGCCGGGCCATCGAGATCTATCTCGAGCGTCATAATTTTGAGGTGGTCGTCGCGGACGGCGGCGAGGCCGGGCTCCGGGCACTCGAAGGCGTCGCGTTCGATCTGATGATCGTCGATATCTTCATGCCGCACATGCGCGGCTTCGAGTTGATCAGGATATTCCACGAACGCGCACCGTCGGTGCCGCTGATCGCGATGTCGGGCTACGCCTTTGCGAACCTCAATTCGCCGGCGCCGGATTTCCTGAGGATGGCCCTCGAACTGGGCGCCTCGCGCTGCCTGCGCAAACCGTTCACGCCGGCGGCGTTGCAGGCGGCGATCGACGAGTGCCTGTCGGAAGCGCAGTCACGCGTTTCCCATATCGCCCAGCTCAGGTAACAGTCGCAGGGACGATCGTTCGCGGCCCGATCCCGCCGAACTTTCCCGGCGGCAGCGCGACGTCGCTCGCAAGCGCGATCCGGCCTGCGCCGGCATCCCCCGTATTCCTACGGAGCCGCCCATTAACCAACGAGTAGCGTTAGGGGGACAGTGTGGCTGCTCGCCGCATGAACGTATCGCGGTGCGTCAGTTGTGTAGATCCAGAAGGATATGAGTATGACCGGCATTGTTCTCTCGGCATCGGTTCGCCAGAACCTGCTTTCGCTGCAGTCGACCGCTTCGCTGCTCGCGACCACCCAGAATGACCTCGCCACCGGCAACAAGGTCAACTCGGCCCTCGACAACCCGACCAACTTCTTCACCGCGCAATCCCTGAACAACCGCGCCAGCGACATCGGCAATCTGCTCGATGGCATCGGCAACGGCGTCCAGGTGCTGCAGGCCGCCAACACCGGCATCACCTCGCTGCAAAGCCTGGTCGCAAGCGCGCAGTCGATCGCCAACCAGGTGCTGCAGAGCCCGGTCGGTTACTCGACCAAGTCCAACGTGACCTCGGCCGCGATCGTCGGCGCCACCGCCAACAACCTGCTCGGCACCCCGGCTGCCTTTACCGATGCCACCTTCACCGGCACCGCGGCTACCAACAATCTGAGCACGCCTGCCGCGATCACCAACGCGACCGCGCTGCAGACCGCCTCCAACTCCGACAGCTTGACCGCGGGCTTTGCCGCCAACGACACCATCACGGTGGACGGCCAGACCCTGACCTTCGTGGCCTCGGGTGCTACCGGCGCGAACCAGATCAACGTCACCGATAACGTCGGCACCTTGCTCAGCAAGATCGACGGCCTCACCGGTGGTTCGACTTCGGCGGTTGCCGGCGGCAAGGTCGTGCTGCATACCGGCACCACGGCCGACCTGTCGATCTCGAGCTCCAATTCCGCGGCCTTGACGGCCTTGGGTCTGTCCGGCGGCGTCACCCAGGCCCGCGGCGGTGGTGCCACTCCGCTCGGCGGCCTGACGCTCACGATCGCGGCCACCGGCGGCGGCACCGCGACCGCCATCACCTTCGGCACCAGCGCCGGTCAGGTCTCGAGCCTGAACCAGCTCAACGCGGCGCTGGCGGCCAACAATTTGCAGGCCACCGTCGATTCCTCGACCGGCAAGATCAACATCACGACCTCTAACGATGCGGCGTCCTATACGATCGGCGCGATCACCGGCACGGCCGCCGGCGCCGGCAAGGCGTTCACCGGCCTGACCGCGGCGGCGGCGGTGGCCGATCCGACCTCGCAGGCCCAGCGCTCGAGCCTGGTGGCGCAGTACAACAACGTGCTGGCGCAGATCAACACCACCTCGCAGGAACTCGTCCTTCAACGGCATCAACCTGTTGAACGGCGATACGCTGAAGCTGACGTTCAACGAGACCGGCAAGTCGACGCTGAGCATCACCGGCGTCACCTTCAACACCGCCGGCCTTGGTCTGGCGACCCTGACCGCGGGCACCGACTTCCTGGACAACTCCTCGGCCAACAAGGCGCTGACCACGCTGACCGCGGCCTCGACCACGCTGCGTTCGGAAGCGTCGGCGCTCGGTTCCAACCTGTCGATCGTGCAGATCCGCCAGGACTTCTCGAAGAACCTGATCAATGTGCTGCAGACCGGTTCGTCCAACCTGACCCTGGCCGACACCAACGAGGAAGCGGCCAACAGCCAGGCGCTGTCGACCCGCCAGTCGATCGCGGTCTCGGCGCTGGCGCTCGCCAACCAGTCGCAGGCCAGCGTCCTGCAGCTGCTGCGTTAAGCCTGACAGCCATCACCAAAAGCCAAACGGCGGGGGAAACCCCGCCGTTTCGGCATTTTAGCTAGCGCCAAGTAGCCGTGGAGGCAGCCTCAATCATCCGTATTAGCACGGACAGTGAAATTAACGGGAATGAGCAGGCCGAACAGCTATTGGTTGCAGGGAAGGAACTCCGTTCAAGGTCCGTCTCATGGATGATCTGTCATCCGCGAGATTGAATCAAAGACATCGCAGGCTGCGTCGCTCGCATGCGGTGGCGCCGTTGCACAGCGAAGAGGTCGCAATGAGAACATGTCTGGTCGTCGACGATTCCAGTGTGGTGCGGAAGATCGCCCGGCAAATTCTGGAAGGCCTGGATTTCAGTATCGTCGAAGCCGAGGACGGCGAAAAGGCGCTGCAAGCCTGCAAGCGCCGGCTGCCTGAGGCCATCCTGCTCGACTGGAACATGCCGGTCATGGACGGTTACGAATTCCTCGGTCATCTGCGCCGGCTGCCCGGCGGCAATGGTCCCGTGGTCGTGTTCTGCACCACCGAAAATGGCGTGGATCACATCTCGCGTGCGCTTCACGCCGGCGCCAACGAATACATCATGAAGCCGTTCGACAAGGAAATCGTCGCCGCAAAATTCTAGGAAGTAGGGCTTTTGCAACTTGCCGACCAGATGTCCGCGTGAGGCGACTGGCGGACTTGATGTCCGTCTAAATTGTTCCGCTTGCGTATGAGAGGCCGTCAGTGACACCGCCCGATTATGAGTACCTGCGTAAGTATCTCAAGGACCATTCCGGTCTCGATCTGTCCGCCGACAAGCAATATTTGATTGAGAGCCGCTTGCTTCCGCTGGCGCGCAGAGCCGGCTTGTCCGGCATCAGCGATCTCGTGCAGAAAATGAAGGGCGGATCGGCGCCCTTCAATACCCAGGTGGTCGAAGCCATGACCACCAACGAGACGTTCTTTTTCCGCGACAAGGTTCCGTTCGAACATTTTCGCGATCTGATCATGCCGCAATTGCTGAGCTCGCGCGCCAATCGCAAGACGGTGCGGATCTGGTGCGCCGCCGGTTCGACCGGCCAGGAACCGTATTCGCTGGCGATGAGTTTGAAGGAAATGGGCGCACAGCTTGCCGGCTGGCGCGTCGAGATCATCGCCACCGACCTGTCGCAGGAGGTCCTCGAAAAATCCAGGGCGGGACTGTACAGCCAGTTCGAAGTCCAGCGCGGCCTGCCGATCCAGATGCTGGTCAAATATTTCAAGCAGGTCGGGGAACTCTGGCAGATCAACGCCGACATCCGCGCCATGGTCCAGCACCGGCAGCTCAATTTGCTGCACGACTTCTCCCAGCTCGGGGTGTTCGACCTGATCTTCTGCCGAAACGTGCTGATCTATTTCGATCAGGAAACCAAGACGCAAGTATTCAGCCGCCTTGCCAAGGCGATGGAACCGGACGGCTTTCTCATGCTTGGCGCGGCGGAGACGGTGGTTGGGCTCACCACCGTGTTCAAGCCGGTGGCGGAGCGGCGCGGCGTCTATCAACCGAACCAGCTGCGCGCAGCACCTGTGAGAACACCGGTTTTCGGTGCGGCCGCACCGAAAGTGGCCGTCATGGCGGGGATTTGAACGATGGCCGAAGACAGCAAAGGTCCGGACCGTGTGACCTTCAGCCGCGGCTATGACGTCTGCATCATGGGGATCGACGGCACCTGGCGGCGCGATTGTCAGCTCAACGCGATCTCCGACAACGACGCGGTGCTGACCGTGGAGGGCTCGATCCAGGGCCTCAACCTCAAGGAATTCTTTCTCCTGCTGTCGTCGACCGGCCTTGCCTATCGCCGGTGCGAGCTCGTCCGGGTCAATGGCACGGAAATGGACGTCCAGTTCCTCAAGGGACGCCAGGGGAAAAAGAAGCCGGGCCCTCGTAAGGATGTTCATTAAGGGCGCGCGCGCGATCGTTTCGTGCGCCATTGACGTCTAGCAGCGTTCAGTTGCCTTACAAGCTGGTCGCACCGCAAGGACGCCTTCGACGACGTGATCGAAACCTTCACCGACAACTTCTTGAAGCCCGGCAATCTCGAAGGCGGCTTCGCGCGCATCGGCTGGAAGTGATCTTGATGTTGAGAGAGGGTGGGACCGCCGGACGCGAAAAAAACCGGCGGTCCCGTGTCGCGTCATTGCAATTCTGGCCGGGAAGGGCGGCTTCGCCGGTCAGCCTGATGCGACAAGGACGACGCTAGCGAGGCGCGCGAGCACCGCAACGCGATTGCATTTTTAACCTAACCGATCAAGGTTACGAGGCCGGCTTTAACCTTGTTTCAGGCCGCGAGCTTCAGAATCTCAACAACGTCGCCGGGTTCGCGGATCGGCTGCGGATTGGACCGGGTGAAGATCGAAAGCATCGCATTCTTGCCGATCAGCCCAAAGCGGTCCTCGTGAACCCCGACGTCGGAAAGCTTGCGCGGCAAGCCTAGTTTAGCGATGAAAGTTGCAAAGGCCTCGCTCGCATCCATCTCGGGCGACCGCAGCGCCTCCGCGATCGACTTCTGCGCCTCGGCGGTGGCCGGGCGGTTGTAGCGCAGCACGCTCGGCATCATCACCGCCGTGCAGAAATAATGCGGCACGTCGCAGGTGCCGCCCAGCACATGGCCGATAGCGTGGCTTGCGCCCATCGGCACGCGCGCCTGCAGCCCGAACGCCGACAGCCAGGAACCCAGCTGACAATCGTTGCGCGCACTCTCGTCATTTGGATTCTCTTTGGTCCGCAACAGCCCGTCATGGAGATAACGCAAGCCGGCCAGACAGACGCTGTCGACCAGCGCGTTGCCGCGGATCGAGCAGACCGCCTCGATGCCGTGATCCATGGCGCGCGTGCCGGAGCCCAGCCACAGCTTTTCCGGCGTGTATTTCGTGATCGCGGGATCGAGGATGATCGAGCGCGGCATCATCATCGGATGGTTGAAGATCTGCTTCAGCTTGCGGCGGGTGTCGGTCACCAGCGTGCCCGAATTATATTCGCCGCCCGACAGCGTGCTGGGGATCGCGATCATGCGGACCTTCGGGTTGCGAAACGCGCCGAACCGCCGCTCCGGCGTGGTCTCGAATCCATCAAGCCCATCCTGATCGAAGATGTCGTGCTCCATGCACATCAGCACGATCTTCGCCGCATCCACCACCGAGCCGCCGCCGATCGCAACGACGAGATCGGCGCCGGCCTGTTTCGCTTGCGCCGCGATCTGCACCACGACTTCGCGCGTGGTGTGTTGCGGGACGCCGTCGAAGGTCGCGGCATGGCGCTCGCCGAGCGCCTTCCTGATCTTCTCGATTTCGCCCGTCTTGGTATTCAGCGTCCGGCTCGCGATCAAAAAGACGCGACGGGCGTCGAGGCGTTCGGCCTCCTCGCGCAGCGCCTCGGCCGCAGGCTCGCCATAGATCACCGAATCCATCGGAGGGAATTGGTAGCTGCCTGCGGTCCGCATGTTTTGCTCCGTTGGTTGCACGCGCTTAGCTCGCGCGTTTTCCGTTGCAGTTGATCCCGCGGTGCCTGTTCAAGAGACCGCGGCGCGGATCGGGCGTTTCACCGAAACATCGTCGAGAAAACCCATCAGCCGGCTGCGAATGATGCGGTCGGCATCCGCCATGATGCGGTCGATCAATTCCTTGACCGAGGGAATGTCGTGGATCAGCCCCACCACCATGCCGCAGCTCCAGGCGCCGGCTTCCATGTCGCCGTCGACCATCACCTTCGGATAGACGCCGGCGACCTGATCGTGGATGTCCTCGATCTTGAGACTCCTGCCCTTCTCGCGTTCGATTTCCAGCAAGCGCTCGACGCCGGCGTTTTTCAGCACGCGTTCGGTGTTGCGCAGCGCGCGCATGATCAGCCTCGTGTCGAGTTCGGATGCCTTGACCAGCGCCTGCTTCACATTCTCATGCACCGGGGCTTCCTTGGTCGCGATGAAGCGCGTGCCCATGTTCATGCCGGCGGCCCCCATCGCCAACGCCGCCACCAGACTGCGCGCATCCGCCATGCCGCCGGACGCCACGAAGGGAATCTTCAATTCCTCGGCCGCACGCGGCAGCAGGATCATGTTGGGCATGTCGTCTTCGCCGGGATGGCCGCCACATTCAAAGCCGTCGACGCTGACGGCGTCGCAACCGATCGATTCGGCCTTCAGCGAATGGCGCACCGACGTGCATTTGTGGATCACCTTGATCCCGGCTGCCTTCAGCGCCGGCATATAGGCTTCCGGACTGCGGCCGGCGGTCTCGACGATCTTGATGCCGCCTTCGACGATGGCGCGGATATATTCGGGATATGGCGGCGCCGCGAAGGTCGGCAGGAAAGTGAGATTCACGCCGAACGGCTTGTCGGTCATGTCGTGGCACCGCGCGATCTCCCTGGCGAGCAGTTCGGGCGTCTTTTGCGTGAGGCCGGTGATGATGCCGAGCCCGCCGGCGTTGGAGACGGCGGAGGCGAGTTCGGCAAAGCCGACAAAATGCATGCCGCCTTGGATAATCGGATGCTCGATGCCGAACATTTCGGTGATGGCTGTCTTCACGACTTTCTCCCTGGATTCAGCGGCCGCGCGGTTTTGCCGGCACGCTCACCATTTCTCGCCGAACGGCCGGATTTCAAGCTCAAATGTCCACGCGCTCTTCGGCTGCTGATAAAGTTGCCAGTAGGAAGCCGCGACCGAAGCGGGCGGCATCAACAGATCGGGGTTATCCAGCGCCCCCGGCCCCAGCGCCTCTAACCGCCGCTGCCGCACCCATTCGGTGTCGACGCCGGCATCGATGATCAGATGCGCGACATGAATGTTCTTTGGCCCGAGCTCGCGCGCCATCGCCTGCGCCACCGCGCGCAGGCCGAACTTGGCACTGGCAAAGGCGGCATAGCCGCTGCCGCCCCGCAACGACGCGGTCGCGCCGGTAAAGAAGATATTGCCCTTGCCGCGCGCCAGCATCAGCCGCGCGGCCTCGCGGCCGGCGAGGAAGCCGGAATAGCAGGCCATTTCCCAGACTTTTCGGAATACGCGCTCGGTGGTCTCGAGAATTGGGAAGTTGACGTTGGCGCCGATGTTGAAGATGCAAGCTTCCAGCGGCGCATGCTTGTCGGCATCGTTGAGGAAGGCGGTGATTTCCTCCTCCTTGCGCGCATCGAGCGAACGGGCGTGGATTTCGCCGCCGGCGGCCTCGATTTCCTTGACCAGCGGTTCCAGTTTGGCGCCGTTGCGGCGCCCCGCGAAAATCGCAAAACCTTCCGAGGCAAATTTCTTGGCGATCTCGCCGCCGATGAAATCCCCGGCACCAATGACCGCCACGGTCGCGTTTTTCTTCTGCACGGTCGTCTCCAAGGTAAGGTGAGCTCAGGTGAACGATGTCTTGTTCGAATTCGCGATACGTTTCTCTTCCGGCCCTGCGCTGCGCAGCGATTCCGCCAATTTATGCTTGAGGATCTTTCCGGTCGAGGTCGCCGGCAGCGCATCGAGAACGATGATCTCCGACGGCCGCTTGTAGGACGTCAACTGCGGCGCAATATGCGCCATCAGATCCTGCGGGTTTGTGTTTGCGCCCTTGAGCAGTTGGACAAAGGCGAGCACCTCCTCGTTACCCTCCACCGGCCGGCCAACCGCGGCGCATTGCACGACGGCGCCGTGGGTCGAGATGATAGCCTCGATTTCGGCGACAGCCACACTACGCGCGCCGCGCGTCCTGCCTGATGCGGATTTGCTTTTATAGTTCTATTTTAGAACTGTCAATGTTATATAGCGCTGTATTCACCGCGACTTGGGTGGCTGGTTGAATGACTGGAGAACGTTATGAAATGGGATGCGCTGGAGGAAGAGCCGTGTTCGGTAGCGCGCACCGTCGCTGTGATCGGCGACCGCTGGAGCCTCTTGATCCTGCGGGAATGTTTTCTGCGCAGGCGGCGGTTTGAAGCGTTTCAATCCTCCCTCGGGATCACCCGTCATCTGCTGGCCGAGCGGCTGAAGAAGCTGGTGCGGTTCGGCGTGCTACGGAGAATCCCCTATCAGGAATCGCCGAAGCGCTACGAATACATCCTGACCCAGAAAGGGCTCGATCTTTATCCCATCATCATGTCGATCGTGCATTGGGGCAACATCCATATGGTCGATTCCCGCGGGCGCCCGATGCTGCATGAACACGAGAAGTGCGGCAAGATGTTCGATCCCGTGATGATCTGCTCGGAATGCGGCGAGCCGGTCACCGCAAAAGGCGTTCACGTGCATCCGGGACCCGGTGCGCGCCAGGCGACGACGGCGGCGTAAGTCGCCCGTCTGCCGTGCGCTTATTCGAGGCCTGCGTCGAGCACCTCGCCGAATTGATCCCAGCTGGTGCCGTTCCAGCGTTGCAACTGCATCTGGGTCCAGACCTGGTTATTGCCGGCGCTGGTGTTGATCCTGATGCCGGGCAGCGTAGTCGGCAGCACCAGATCGTTGAGCGACTTGGCCTGCTTCAGGATGTTGGCGCGCGACAGATCATTGCCGCATTGCTTGAGGATTTGTTCAAGCACCATACCCTGCTGATAGCCGGTCAAATAGCTGGTGTTGGTGATATCGGCACCGGGAAGATACTTCTCGAAGAACGCGCGATAGGCTTTGACGCCAGGATCGTCCTGCCATTTCGGATCGTTGGGATCCTTGTTGGGCGTGCCGACAATGACGCCGATCGAATTCTCAAGGCCGGCGGGCTTCAGCGTTCCCGCCACCGAGCTCGACGGAAAATTGATCAGGATCGTGGCCTTCCAGCCGATCTCGGCGGCTTTGCGGATCGCTTGCGCGGCGAATTTCGGCGTACCGGCGACGAACAGCGCCTCCGCGCCCGAGCTCTTCAACGTGACGACCTGGGAGTCCACCGTAGGCTCCGTGACATCGTAGGCAGCGGTGACCACCCGTTTGTCGAAGTCGGCGCCGAGAAACGTCCTGAAGGCGTTGACATAGTCTTTGCCGAGATCGTCGTTCTGGAACAGGATCGCGACCTTTGCTGTGGGCAAGGTCCGGCTCAGATATTTGGCGTAGATCTTTCCTTCGGTGTCGTAGCTGACAAGCCCGGTGGTCGTCAGCGGATAGTCTTTCACATTGGTGAACTTGCTGGAGCCGGTGACGATCGCGAGTGTCGGAACGTTCTTGACCGCGAGATATTTTGCCACCGCGGAATTGCCGGGGGTGCCGAGTTGGCCGAACATGAATGCGACCTCATCGCTTTCGACCAGCCGGCGGGCATGTTCGACCGCTTTCGGCGGACTATAGGCATCGTCGAGCGCGATGTAGTTAATCCTGCGCCCGGCGATGCCGCCATTGTCGTTGATCGATTGCACATAAGCGAGCGTGCCGCGTCCGACCAGCCCGATCGACGATGCCGGGCCGCTGAATGGAAACACGCCGCCGATCTTGATTTCCGTCTGGGTGACACCCGGCGCATCGGCGGCGTGCGAACTTGTCACCCAAGCAAGGCCGGAGACCATCAACATTGCGCAGGCGAGCTTGACGCCGTGGGACATGGATACCTCCCTGATGTGCTCTACGCCTGCAACGGCGTCGCTCTGGTGCGATCGGCTATACAGTTCTTTTTTAGAACTCGTCAACCGAAATTTCGACCGGCTCAGTTCCGAGACTCGAGCTAGCGCAAATTTTCAGGGATTTTCCGGCCGGGGCCAGCGCAGCAGATATCAGTTCTGATTTTGGGGCCTGAGATGGCCAAAACGCCGCGTTGTCGCCGGCGATCATCGGCTTTCCGTCCCGGTCTATTTGTCTTTGTCGTCTTTATCCTTTTTGTTCTTGCCGTTGTCCTTCCGGCGGTTGGTGAAGCGCGCATTGCCGAGCCCGGTGCCGATCGTCAGCACGCCCCAGCGCTCGACATCCTGCATGAACGGCACTTCGGAGAGCCCCTGCACCACGCCGTCATTGTGCATCAGCACCGCGGTGTCGTGATCGCCGATCTGCGGGATCGCCTCGACCAGGCTTGCCGGCAGGTTGAACTTGCTACTCTCCCAATTGCCCGGCAAATTCTGCGCACCCTTCTCGATTGTGCCGTCCTCGTCGATCACGCCGGGGCACGCAATTCCGATAAACGGCGCGAGCTTGTGGCCTTCGGTCTCGGACAGCGCGATCAGTTCCTTCAGCATTTTCACGAGCCGCTTCACCGCGCCTTCGCGCGTCGGCTCGTCATCGGCATGGCGCCACAGCCCGGACTTCCACACCTCGGCCTTGGACAGATCGGGCGCCTTCTTCCAGCGCGTCTCGACCACGCCGCAGCGGATATTGGTGCCGCCGATATCGACGGCGAGGATGCTGTCATGGCCCTCGAAAATCCACGACGGCGCCAGATGCAGCGCGCCGATCAGGGCGGCATCGTCGGGGTGAAAACGGATCGGGACCAGATCGCCCTTGAAATCGTCGGCCTTCAGGATAAGGCCAGTGCGGGCGATCGCGAGCTCGCCGACCCGGCTCTCGCGAAAGCCGCCACCGACCACGATGCGCTCGGTATCCGCCCAGGCCTTGGTGTTGAGAAACCGCCGCGTCACACGCGCCAGTTCCTGCGCGAATTCCTCGATCGCGCCGTGCACCAATGCCGCGGCGCCGATGTCGTCGCCGACCAGCGCCTCGTCGAGTTCACTCTTGGGGATATCAGCGGATGCTTTCTTGCCGAGCGGATCGTCGCCGTTGTCCTTGAGCGGCTGGCGCAAGCTGTCGAGAATCTTGCGGAACGCACCCTTGGAAGCGCGGTCGCCGAGAAAACCGTCCTCGTCCTTCAATTCGAGATTGAAGCTGTCGATATCTACCGACGGCAGGCGGGTAGCGCCATGGCGGGCGATACCCGTGGTGGTTATGACGTCATCGGCCATGTCAGCCCTGCCCGCTTCCGAACTTGGGGGACAACGGCGCGGGAACCCTTTGGTTTCATGGCCGGGCCAGTAGCGAAATAGCGAATTGCGAATAGATCGCCTCTACTCGCTATTCGCTCCTCCCCATTCGCCCTTTTGGGCCCAAATCCTTACATTTCGGCCGATTTTGCCCCGCTTTGCCTTGACTTATGGCGTTCAGCGGCTATAAGTCCGCAGCATTCGGCGCGGGATTTCTCGCGCCGCTTGTTTTTGTGCGGATTAGCCGGGATCGGTCCTGCCCGCGCGGAAAACTACCCATAACGACTGTAGAAAAAGCCGGCCCGGAGCCATCCGAGGCCGGGATCGAACACGAAGGAATTAAACGATGTTCGCAGTCATCAAAACCGGCGGCCGGCAATACCGTGTCGTCCCGAATGATGTACTCGAGATAGGCAAGATCGAAGGCCATGTCGGCACGATCGTGCAGCTTGGCGAAGTTCTGGTACTCGGCGGCGATACGCCGGTGCTTGGCGTGCCCACGGTACAAGGCGCTTCCGTTGCAGCCGAAGTGCTGCAGCACAAGCGCGGGCCGAAGGTGATCGCGTTCAAGAAGCGCCGCCGCAAGAATTCGCGCCGCAAGCGCGGCTATCGCGACGAGATCACGGTGCTTCGCATCACCGAGATCCTGGCAGATAACGCCAAGCCGTCGATCGGCCCGCGGCCGAAGAGGGAAAAGGTCGCAGCTCAGCCGACCGAAGGCGACGACGAGGCGCCGAAGGCTGCGAAGAAGGCCGCGCCCAAGAAGCCGGTTGCCAAAGCTGCGGCGAAACCGCGCGCCAAGGCGGAGACCAAGAAGCCCGCCGCGAAGAAGACCGCCGCGAAAGGCAAAAGTGAGAAAAAGTGACGCGCGCCAAAAATCGCGTGATAAAAAGTGAAATGATTCCGTCAAGGAATTGATCTAGAGATACGGACAAGTTTGGAGACGAGCCATGGCTCACAAAAAAGCAGGCGGTTCATCGCGGAACGGGCGTGATTCAGCGGGCAAGCGGCTCGGAATCAAGGCCTATGGCGGCGAGCACGTGATTCCCGGCAACATCATCGCGCGTCAGCGCGGCACCACCTGGCATCCCGGCCTTAATGTCGGCATGGGCACCGACCATACTCTGTTCGCCAAGGTCGAAGGCCATGTCGAGTTTCGTGCCAAAGCCAATGGCCGCACGTTCGTATCGGTTCTTCCGATGACGGAAGCCGCGGCCGAGTAACGGTGGACACCATCGAGTCCGCCGGGTCCTGTTGAACCGGCGGAGCTCCTAAAGGCTCCAAAGGGGAGGCGGGAAACCGGCCTCCCCTTTCATTTGCGCGTGTTCCGAAAAAGTGGACACCGGTTTTGCGATCAGGACACGCGCCGCGATCAAAGAGTTTCGTTGACGGAGCCCGACATGCTGCAGGATATCCCTACCCCGACATTGCGCGAGGCGTGTAGCTGCGTCCTCGAGACCGAACGGCTGACGCTTGCGCAGGCCGACGCTCGCGGACGTAAAAGCAATCGCGCGTCTCGCCAACGATCGCCGCATTGCGGAAAATACCCGCCGCTGCCGCATCCCTATTCCCAGGAACATGCCGTCGAATTCGTGCGCGCCATGGCCGATGAGCGGCGCGATATCGCGTTCCTGATCGAACATAGTCACACGCCGATCGGCATGATCGGCATCGACTGGCGCGAGCCGGACGGCGCCGGAACTCGGCTATTGGCTCGGGTTCGAGCATTGGGGTCAGGGCTTCGGCACCGAAGCCGCGCGTGCGGTGATCGACTTCACCTTCGAGGAATTCGACCTCGAGCATCTGCGCTCGGGTGCGCGCGTCGCCAACCCGTCCTCGCGCAACATTCTGGAGAAGTGCGGCTTCCAGTGGAGCGGCGTCGAACTGCACCGCTTCGAGGCGCTGGGCTCTTCGACCCCGGTCGATTGCTTCCGGCTTTCGCGCGGCGTCTGGTCGTCGCTGAAGAACTGGGCCAGCTCGACGCGGAAAGAGCGCTAGCTCGCACCGCGTCGCTCACGCCGGCGGACTGACCGCGGCTTCCTCGCGCCCAAGCTGACGCCCGAGACTGCGCTCGCGCAGGAAGATGTAAAGTCCGGCGCCGATGATGATCGCGGCGCCGACAATCGTCGCCATGACGGCACATCGCCGAATACGACGATGCCGAACATGACCGCCCACACGATCATCGAATATTGGTAGGGCACCACGACGCTGGCGGCTGCGAGTTTCAGCGAGCGGTTGACGCACAACAGCGCGCTCACCGAGATGCAGCCGGCGGCCGCAAACCAAGCGAGGCTGGCGAGGCTCGGCGTCACCCATCCGAACGGCGACATCAGCGCCCCGAAAGCGAAGGTGCCGAAAAATTGCGACGATGCCATCACGATATCGGGCGTTGCCCGCAACAGCCGCGTGATCAGCATCAGAATCGAAAAGCACAGGCTGCCGCCGAGCGCGATCATCGCCGGCCAGCAGATGGTTTGCGACGACGGACGCAGCGCGATCAGGACGCCGCAGAAGCCGATCAGAACCGCGCTCCAGCGCCGCCAGCCGACCCGCTCGCGCAGCACGATCGCCGACAGCGCGGTGACGAAAATCGGACAGGCCAGATAATAGGTGATGACGTCGGCAAGCGGCAGATAGACCGTCGCGAGGAAGAAGGCGGCAACTTCGAGCGTCGAGAGCAGAAACTCGCAGCAATTGCAGCCACGGCCGTTCCAGCTGCGCAAACGCCGCGCGATGGCGCCAGATCAGCGGCGACAGCACGAACAGCGCTGCGCAGGCGCGCAGGCATAACAGCTGCCCGACCGAATAGGTCGCGACGATGAATTTTCCGATCGCATCGCCGAAGGAAAACATGAAGATCGACAGCAGCATCAATCCGATGCCGGCAAGGCGTGTGGAGCGTTCGTCGTTGTGGGTCGAGATTTTCTCAAGCAGTGTCATGGCAAGGGTGTTTTATAGACGTGGATGCCCGGGACAAGCTTGATTGCCGCCACCTCGTCTCTGCGATACCGGTAGGTCATCGGAAGGCCTCGCAGGGAAAACGCATGACCGATTTCGATCCCGCCGCGCATCGCATGGTGCGGCCAGCAGCGCTGGTTCGAGGACTTCGTGCTCGGCGAGCGCTTTGTGATTCCAAGCCGCACCATGACGTCCGCGATATTCGCCGCTTTCCAGGCCGCGAGCGGCGACACCCATCCGGTGCACTACGATGTCGAATATTGCCGCACTCGCGGCATGCCGAACCTCTTGGCGCATGGCTTTCAGACCCTGATCCACACAGCGCCGGGCGCTGGCCTGTTTCCCTATCTGGTCGAGGAATCGCTGGTCGGCTTTCTCGAACAATCGAGCCGGTTTCTCAAACCGGTATACGCCGACGACACGATCTATCCCGCGCTCGAAGTGACGGAACTCGTGCCCGGCCGCACCACCGGCGTGGTGACGCTGCGCTCCACCGTGTTCAACCAGCGCCGCGAGCTGGTGCTGGAGGGCACGCAGAAATTTCTGATCCGGCGCAGGTCGACCCCATCGGCATAGATTGCACCGCGCCCAAAGCGTCGCCTCATTCAATCACCTCGTCGGCGACCGCGAGCAGGTTCGGCGAAACCTCGATGCCGAGTGCCTTGGCGGTCTTGAGGTTGATCACCAGCTCGAATTTGGTGGGCTGCATCACCGGCATCTCGGCCGGCTTTGCCCCTTTGAGGATCTGGCCGCAATATTCGCCCGCCTGGCGGTACATGCCGCTCACGCTCGTGCCGTAGCTGATCAGTCCGCCGCCGAGCGGATATTGCCGCTCGAAATGGATCGCCGGGATGCGCTGTCGCGCCGCGAAGGCGGCGATCGCGTCGCGCTGACTGAGCAGCATGGGATCGGTGGCGACGAACAGCGCATCCGCGCCCTCCCGGACGAAACTATCGAACGCGCCGCTGAAATCGTCCTTGCTGGTGACATTGAGCACCAGGAATTGCTGTCCGAATGCTTTGGCCGCGGACTCGGCGTCCCGCTGTTCCGCCGCAGCACTAGGGTTGTCCGGATTCATCAGCAGCGCCAGCTTTGACCATCGCGCCAATTGATGGAGTATTTCAACGCGCTTGGTCGCGATCGTGCTGGTGATGGCGCTGATGCCGGTCACATTCCCGCCGGGCCGGTTGTAACTTGCAACAAGACCGAGCTTGACCGGGTCGGCACCTATCGTGAAGACGATGGGGAATGGTCGCCGTCGCCGCTTGCGCGGCGCGAGCCGAGGCAACGTCGCCGGTGGCGCCGATCACGGCAACATTGAGATTGACCAGCTCCGCCGCGAGCGATGGCAGCTGGCTGTAATCGCCCTCGGCCCAGCGATATTCGACACGGATGTTCTCGCCCTCGACAAAGCCCGCGTCCTGAAGGCCGCGCCGAAACGCCGCTGCGTTGAACTCGTATAATCGGGAGGAGGTCGGGTTGAGGAACCCGACCACCGGCATTGCCGGCTGCTGCGCGCGCGCCGCAGGCGGCCAAAGAAAACCCGGCACAGCCGCGCCGCCGAGAAGCCCGACAAATTCCCGCCGCCTCATTCGATCACCTCGTCGGCGCCAGCGATCAGCGATTGCGGCAGCGACAGCTCGAGCGCCTTGACGGCGTTCAGGTTGACGATCAGCTGGAATTTGCTGGGCTGGTAAAATGGGATGTCGCCCGGCTTGGCCCCGTTGAGAATCTGGTGAACGTCGTTGGCGATACGTTGGGCGAGTTCGCCGAGGTCCGGCGCATAGGCCATCAGCCCTCCGAGCTCGACGTAGTCGCGATAGGGATAAATGACGGCAAGGCGTTGCTTCGCGGCCAGTTCGGCGATCAAGGCACGTTGCGCCAGAAAGCTGCCGCCCTCGTCAACGATAACGGCGTCGAATTGCTGCTCTGCCATCTCGGCAAAGCTGCGGCGAAGTTGCGCGTCGTTCACCTCCAACAACAACCTTTCGGTCAGCGCGATCCCCAGATGCCGGCCGGCTTCACGACTGTCCGATCCCGAGCTGGCATCCCACGCGCCCGACATCAGGTAAGCAACCTTGGCTACCGAGGGCATCGCCTCTTTCAGGATTTGCAGGCGTTTGCCGAAAATCTCGATCCCTGCATTGATGCTCACGCCGGTCAAGTTGCCGCCGGGATGCGCCAGGTTCGTGACCAACCCTCCCGCGATCGGATCCCCCACGATCGCGACGATCGGTATCGTGGCGGTGGCCGCTGCGAACACTTTGACGAGATCGTTGAGGTTGGCGACGATGACGTCCGGATTGCTGCCCACGACCTCGGCGGCAAGCGCGGCAAAGCGCTCGGAGCGGCCGTCGGCGGAATAGCGCTCGACAACCAGATTGCTTCCCTCGATATCGCCGAGCTCGCGCAGCGTCTGATGGAATCGCCGTACCCAGAACGGCCCGGCGGTCTCGGTGAGCTTGTCGGCGGCAATGCCGGAATGGACGAATGCAATCCGACGCTGCTTCTGCGCGCGCGCCGCAAGCGGCCAACTCGCCGCCGCGGCGCCGACAAGACCAATAAATTCCCGTCGCCTCATCGTCGCCCTCAACCCCGCAGGTTGGAGCTATAGCACACCCGCCGGCCGCGGAATAACGCCGGGACCGCCCCTCAAGAAAGCCCGAAAATTAAGGCTTTTCGCGATATTTGCGGCAAGTTTCGGTTGCCGCGGCCTCACCGCTGCCTTACCTAAAGCCCCATGAAATTCCTTGACGAGGCAAAGGTCTATATTCGCTCCGGCGATGGCGGCAATGGCTGCGTGGCGTTTCGCCGCGAGAAATTCATCGAGTTCGGCGGACCAAGCGGCGGCAATGGCGGCCGCGGCGGCGACGTCATCATCGAGGTGGTCGACGGGCTGAACACGCTGATCGACTATCGCTTTCAGCAACATTTCAAGGCGCAGAAGGGCGTCAACGGCATGGGCAAGGACCGCCATGGCGCCAACGGCAAGCCGATCGTGCTGAAAGTGCCTGTCGGCACGCAGATGTTCGACGAGGATCGCGAAACGCTGATCCACGACTTCACCACGCTCGGCGAAAAATTCACCCTTGCCGAAGGCGGCAATGGCGGTTTCGGCAACGCGCATTTCAAATCGGCCACCAACCGCGCGCCGCGCAACGCCAATCCCGGCCAGGTGGGCGAGGAGCGCTGGATCTGGCTCCGGCTGAAACTGATCGCGGATGCCGGCCTGGTCGGGCTGCCCAATGCCGGCAAGTCGACCTTCCTAAGCAAAGTCAGCGCCGCAAAGCCCAAGATCGCCGATTATCCCTTCACCACGCTGCATCCGCAGTTCGGGGTGGTGAACGCCGACGGCCGGGAATTCGTGCTGGCGGATATTCCGGGCCTGATCGAGGGCGCGCATGAAGGCGCCGGCCTCGGCGATCGGTTTCTCGGCCATGTCGAGCGCTGCCGCGTGCTGTTGCATCTGGTGGACGCGACAAGCGAGCACGCGGGGAAGGCTTACAAGACGGTGCGGACCGAGTTGGAGGCCTACGAGGGGCATCTTGCCGACAAGATCGAGATCGTCGCGCTCAACAAGATCGACGCGGTGAGCGCGGATGACCTCAAGAAGCAAAAGGACCGGCTGAAGCGCGCCGCGAAGAAGACGCCACTGTTGATGTCGGGTGTCACCGGCGAAGGCGTGAAAGAAGCGCTGCGGGCGCTGGTCGAGGTGATCGGCGAAGCGCCGGTGTCCGGCAAGGCCAAGGGCGCGGCACAGGCCGAGCCCTGGGTGGCATAGCGTGCCGCCACGCCCGAAGAACGTCCTCTGGATCATGTGCGACCAGCTTCGCCATGATTACCTGGGCTGCACCGGACATCCGACCCTGAAGACGCCGAACATCGACGCCATGGCGAAGCGCGGCGTGCGCTTCTCGAACGCCTATGTGCAATCGCCGATCTGCGGCCCGTCGCGGATGTCGTTCTATACCGGCCGCTACATGCGCTCGCACGGCTCGCACTGGAACGGCTGGCCGCTGCGGGTCGGCGAGCCGACGCTTGGGCGATCATCTGAAGAAAATCGGCGTGCGCAATGTGCTGGTCGGCAAGACCCACATGGCGCCCGACCTCGAAGGCTGAAGCGCGCTCGGCATCGCGCCGGACTCGATCATCGGCGTGCATGTCGCCGAATGCGGCTTCGAGCCCTATGAGCGCGACGACGGACTGCATCCGACCGGCAGGCCCCGTCCGCGCTACGACGCATATTTGCGCGAACGCGGATACGACGCGGCCAACCCGTGGGAGCATTGGGCCAATTCCGGCGAAGCGTCGACGGCACGCCTGCAGAACGGCTGGCTGCTGGTTCATGCCGACAAGGCCGCGCGCGTTCCCGACGAGCATTCCGAGACGCCCTACATGACCCGCCGCGCGATGGATTTCATCGCGGAAGCGGAAGCGGACGGGCGTCCGTGGTGCCTGCATCTGTCCTACATCAAGCCGCATTGGCCCTATATCGCGCCCGAGCCCTACGCCAGCATGTACGGCGCCAGCGACGTGCTGCCGGCGATCCGCTCGGAAAAGGAACGCCAGGAGGCGCATCCGGTTTTCGCCGCCTATATGGACATGCGCTACTCCCGCAACATGGCGCGCGACGAGGCGCGCGAAAAAGTCATTCCGACCTATATGGGCCTGATCAAGCAGATCGACGACCAGATGGGCGTGCTGATGCAGTTTCTCGAAGCAGCGCGGCCTGCTCGACACCACCATGATCGTGTTCACGTCGGATCATGGCGACTATCTCGGCGATCACTGGATGGGCGAGAAGGATCTGTTCCACGATCAATCCGCCAAGATTCCGCTGATCGTGATCGATCCGTCCGATGCGGCCGATCGCACGCGCGGCACGGTCTGCGACGCGCTGGTCGAGGCGATCGATCTGGCGCCGACCTTCATCGAATATTTCGGCGGCAAGCCGCCGGATCATATTCTCGAGGGGCGCTCGCTGATGCCGCTGCTGCATGGCGAACGCGCCGGCCGATTGGCGCAAGGTGGTGTTCTCCGAATACGACTATTCGATGCAGGATGTGCGGCTGAAGCTCAACCAGCCGATCGAGCAATGCCGCCTGTTCATGGTGTTCGACGGACGCTGGAAATACATTCACGCCTCCGGCTTCCGGCCGATGCTGTACGACCTTGCAGAGCGATCCGCAGGAATTCGCCGACCGCGGCGAAGATCCGCTCATGCGCCGACGTCATCGCCCGGCTGCAATCGGCCCTGTTCGACTGGGCGCTGCATCCGAAGGATCACATCACGACCAGCAACGAGAAGATCGCCGCCTACGCCGACAAGCAGCTGCAGGTCAAAGGCGGCATCCTGATCGGCATCTGGGACGAGGCCGAACTGGCCGCGATCCGCGACAGGATCGACAGCGCACGAAGTCGTGCTCCATCGCCACGCTCGCGAGAGGTCAGTCAATTCTCGATCTTGTAGCCGGTGGCCTTCACGATCGGCTGCCAGAACGCGGTGTTGGCGGCGAGTTCCTGGGTCGAGACCTTCCGGCGTCGAGCCGACCGGGATCAGGCCGATCGCCAGACAGCTTCTCGCGCACCTCGGGCTTGGCGAGCGAGGCAGCAACCGCCGCGCTGAGTTGCCTGGCGAATTCCGGCGAGCTGCCGGCCGGCAGCCACATCCCGTACCAGGCATCAGCGACGAGATCGATGCCACTCTCCTTCAGGGTCGGCACATCAGGCAGGAACGGCGACCGCTCCGCACTGCTCACGGCGAGAATCCTGATACCGCCGGCCGCGATGCTGCGGGATCGCATCGGCAGCGGTGACGACGGCGAACGGCAAATGGCCGCCAAGCAGGTCGTTGATAATCGGCGTGGTGCCGCGATAGGCCACACGGGTCAGCGGTATCTTCAGGATTTCCTCCAGCTTGAACCGGTAAAATGCGGAATGGTGCCGTTGCTCGGCACGCCGAACGTGGCCTTATCTGGATTGGCCTTGAGCCACGCCACCAATCCCTGCAAAATCCTTTGCATCGACAGCGGGGCCGATGGCAACGCAGAATTCAAATCGCGTCAGCAGCGACACCGGCACGAAATCCTTGTCGCGGTCGAAGCTCGGTTTTGTCTCCACCATCGGCAGCAGATACATGGTCGGCCCGGTGGTCACGAGGATCGTGGTCCCGTCAGGCTTGGCGCTCTTGACCGATTTGATCCCGATCAACCCGTCACCGCCGGTGCGTTCCTCGACGATGATGGTGCGGTCGAGCGGCTGGCTGATTTCGTGTGCGAGCAGCCGGCACAGCGTGTCGCCGCTGCCTCCCGCCGCAAAGGGAAAGATGATCTTGGTCAACGGACCGGCTTGGGCGAGCGAATCGCGCGCTCCCGCAACCAGCGACCATCCGATGCTTCCGGCCAGAAAATGTCGGCGATCCACTGTTCTATCCCCCCGGACAATTTGGTTTACTACGTCAGACTGTGACGGCGATTGAAATCACTGTCCATGGGGCCTGAGGGCCGCTTGCACCCCTTAACCTTCCGGACTTTCTTGGGTCCGCGCCACTTCCAAAGTCGGGAGGTGGCGCGTATTGCTTCTGGCGCATTCCGCTTTGTTCGAATTCATCCATGGCCCGCCCCACTTTAAAGAAATTCCGCCGCATCGTCGTCAAGGTCGGCTCGTCGCTGCTGATCGATTCCGACGCCGGCGAAGTGCGGGCCTCCTGGCTCGCAGCGCTCGCCGCCGATCTGGCAAAACTGCACGGCGAGGGGCGCGAGACTCCTGATCGTCTCGTCGGGCTCGATCGCGCTCGGGCGCAGCCGCCTGAAACTGCCGCGCGGCGCGCTGAAGCTCGAGGAAAGCCAGGGCGCGGCCGCGGTCGGGCAGATCGCGCTGGCGCGCATCTGGTCGGAGGTGCTCGGGGCATCACGGCATCGGCGCCGGGCAGATCCTGGTGACCCTGCAGGACACCGAGGAGCGCCGCCGCTATCTCAACGCGCGCTCGACCATCGCCAAGCTGCTGGAATGGCGCGCGGTGCCGGTGATCAACGAAAACGACACGGTTGCCACCAACGAAATCCGCTACGGCGACAATGACCGCCTCGCCGCCCGCGTCGCCACCATGGCGAGCGCCGATCTGCTGATCCTGCTGTCGGACATCGACGGCCTCTACGATGCGCCGCCCGGCGGCAATCCGAACGCAAAACTGATTCCGATCGTCGAGTCCGTCACCTCCGAAATCGAGGCGATGGCGGGCGCTGCCGAATCCGAACTGTCGCGCGGCGGCATGCACACCAAGATCGAGGCGGCGAAGATCGCAACCACCGCCGGCACCCATATGCTGATCGCGTCCGGCAAGATCGAGCATCCGCTGCAGGCGATCGCCGACGGCGGGCGCTGCACCTGGTTCCTGACGCCCGGCCAATCCCGTCACCGCGCGCAAGCGCTGGATCGCGGGCTCGCTGGAGCCGAAGGGCACGCTGACCATCGACGCCGGCGCGGTGAGCGCGCTGCGCGCCGGCAAGAGCCTGCTGCCGGCCGGCGTGATCCGGGTCGACGGGCAATTCGCCCGCGGCGATGCCGTGGTGGTGCGCGGCCCCGACACCCATGAGATCGGCCGCGGCCTCGTCGCCTATGACGCCGAGGACGCCGAGAAGATCAAGGGCCGCTCGTCGCCCGATGTGATGGCGATCCTCGGCATCAGCGGGCGCGCGGAAATGATCCACCGCGACGATCTCGTGATCGGCCCGAGCGCGGGCTATTCCCGGCCAAGCTAGGCCCAGTGGACTAGGCCAATGGCCGACGCATCGCTCGCCTGCCATGCCCCTTCCGCACCTCGCAAAGCCCGGATTTCCGTGCTAGGACATGGCCTTAACTGAAGGCTGGAACCGACTATGACCGCGCCGCTGAAGGCGATCGACGGAAACGCCGATTTGCCGGCCCTGATGACCGAGCTCGCGGCGCGCGCGCGCGCCGCCGCGCGGGTGCTGGCGCTGGCCTCGCCCGAGCAGAAGAACCGCGCGCTGGAAGCGATGGAGCGCGCCATCCGCGCCAACGCAGCCGCGATCCTCGCGGCCAACGCCGAAGACGTCGCGGAAGTTCGCGCCGGCGGCGCCACCTCCGCCTTCATCGATCGGCTGACGCTGACGCAGGCGCGCATCGATGCGATGGCCGACGGCATCGCGACCGTGCGCGAGATCGCCGATCCCGTCGGCGTCGTGACCGAGAGCTGGCAGCGTCCCAACGGCATGACCATCGAGCGCGTGCGCGTGCCGCTCGGCGTCGTCGCCGTGATCTTCGAAAGCCGCCCCAACGTCGCGGCCGACGCCGGCGTGCTGTGCCTGAAATCCGGCAACGCGGTGATCCTGCGCGGCGGCTCCGACAGTTTCCGCTCCTGCCGCGCGATCCACGACTGCCTGGTGCAGGGATTGCGCGAAGCCGGTCTGCCCGAGGCCGCGATCACGCTGGTGCCGACCCGCGACCGCGCCGCGGTCGGCCTGCTGCTGACCGGATTGAACGGCGGCATCGACGTGATCGTGCCGCGCGGCGGCAAGAGCCTGGTCGCGCGCGTCGAGGCCGAAGCGCGCGTGCCGGTGTTCGCGCATCTGGAAGGCGTCAACCACGTCTATGTCGATCACGCCGCCAATCTCGAAATGGCGAAGTCGATCGTGCTGAACGCCAAGATGCGCCGCCCCGGCGTCTGCGGCGCGGCCGAAACCCTGCTGGTCGATCGCGCCGGCGCCGCGACCAGCCTCAAGCCGCTGGTCGAGATGCTGATCGATGCCGGCTGCGAGGTGCGCGGCGACGACGCCGTGCAGCGCACCGACGCCCGGGTGAAGCCGGCTTCCGACGAAGACTGGGACACCGAATACGAGGACGCGATCATCGCCGCGAAAGTGGTCGACGGCGTCGACGAGGCGATCGCGCATATTCACAACCACGGCTCGCATCACACCGACGCGATCGTGACCGAAGACGAAAACGACCGCGCGCAAATTTCTCAACGAGGTCGATTCGGCGATCGTGCTGCACAACGCATCGACCCAGTTCGCCGACGGCGGCGAATTCGGCTTCGGCGCGGAAATCGGCATCGCCACCGGGAAATTCCACGCCCGCGGCCCGGTCGGCGCCGAGCAACTGACCAGCTTCAAATATCGCGTCCACGGCACCGGGCAGACGCGGCCGTGAACATAGCGTTTTCAAGCGAAGTGGGCACCGGTTCGCGTAAAGAAAACGCGTCAAACAGAGAGAGTCGCATTGGCGGTAGCTCTGTTGAAAGAAGCGTCAGTCGCGTCGCCATCACTCGCCCAGACCATTCCGCTCCATACCAACGGCATGCGCATCGGCCTGCTCGGCGGCTCGTTCAATCCGCCGCATGTCGCGCATCGCGCCATCAGCCTGTTCGCGATCAAGCGGCTGAAGCTCGACCGCGTGTGGTGGCTGGTGACGCCGGGCAATCCGCTCAAGGACCATGGCGCCTTGCACGATCTCGACGAACGCGTCGAGGCCGCGCGCCGGATGGCGAACGATCCGCGCATCGATGTCAGCTGTCTCGAATCCGTCATCGGAACGCGATACACTGTCGACACGATTAGATATCTGCGCCGCCGCGCTTCCGGGCTTGCGCTTTGTCTGGATCATGGGCGCTGACAATCTCGCGCAATTTCATCGCTGGCAAAACTGGCGGCGCATCGCATCCGAGGTGCCGATCGCGGTGATCGACCGTCCGCCGCAAAGTTTTCGCGCGCTGGCCGCGCCCGCGGCCCAGGCGCTCGCGCGCTATCGCCTGCCCGAAAATCAGGCCGGCCGGCTGGCCGACCAGCGCGCGCCGGCCTGGGTGTTTCTCACCGGCATGAAATTGAACCTGTCGTCGACCGGCCTGCGGAACCCGGACGGCAGCTGGAGGGCAAAACGGAGCGGGAAAGTGAATGCGGGGCATCGGCAGTGTCACTGGAATATTGAAACCATTAACCCCACATGCGTAGTATAGTCGGCGGGCGTCACGGATTCGGCGTTCGCGATACAGTGAAAGGAATGGTCCCTGGCCACATCTGTATTGTCCAAGTCTGTTTTACCCAAGGCACCAAAAACCGCGCGTAAAACATCGACACAAGCTGCGGCCTTGAAGGCGCAACCCGACGCCGACAAGACGCTGAATATGATCCTCTCCCGCCTCGACGATATGAAGGCGGAAGAAACGGTCACCATCGACCTTCGCGGCAAATCTGCATTTTCCGACTACATGATCGTCACCTCGGGCCGGGTCAACCGGCACGTCGGCGCGATCGCGGAAAATGTCGCCAAAGGTCTCAAGGAAACCGGAATCAAAAGCATCCACGTCGAGGGCTTGCCCAACTGCGACTGGGTGCTGATCGATTCCGGCGACGTGATCGTGCACGTGTTCAGACCCGAGGTGCGCGAGTTCTACAATCTGGAGAGATTGTGGACGCAGGGCCCGACGGCGGCGAAGGCGATCTAAGTAACGAGCCGATGCGGTTCGGCTGAGCGCGTCGCAGCGTTGCGTGCGCGCATGCCGCTGTGCCGGAAGATGCTGTTATGCGCCTTGTCGTCATTTCCATCGGCCGGCTGAAGCAGGGCCCGGAGCGGGAACTGGCCGAGCGCTACCGCGAACGCTTCGACGACATCGGCCGCAAGCTCGGCTTTCGCGGCCTCGAGATTCATGAAATTCCCGAAAGCCGCGCCCGCGACGCCGGCGACCCGGATCGCCGAGGAAGCCGCGGCGATTTCGGCCGCGATCCCGCGAGAAATCCGTCCTGGTGGCGCTCGACGAGCGCGGCGACAATATCGACAGCGCCGCCTTTGCCCGGCATCTTGGCCGCTGGCGGGATCGAGCAGGTCGCCAACACTATTTTCGTGATCGGCGGCGCGGACGGACTTTCGCCCGATTTGCGGCGCAAGGCGAAGCTGAGCATTGCGTTCGGCTCCGCGACCTGGCCGCATCAAATGGTTCGCGTCATGCTTCTGGAACAGATTTATCGGGCCGCGACCATTTTGGCGGGCCATCCCTATCACCGCGCGTGAGCCGCGGCCAGGCAGCACTTAAAGCACTGACTCGGATGCTGATGCAGCCAGACCCGAACATTCATCGTACCCTGACACCGTCCGCCGCGGTCAGGCTGTCTTCGGTCCGCATTCCGCTTTCCATCGCTGCTGTTGTCCGCGCGGCTTTGCCGGCATCGGGCCTGTTGCCGGCGATCGGCGCAGGTCGCAGCGCCCGCGCCGCAGGCGGCAGCCGCCTCGCCCGACGCCATCAAGCAGCGCGAGCAGGAACTCGAAGCCGCCCGCGCGCAGCAAAAAAGCGCTGCCGAAGCGCAAGCAAAGCTCAAGGCCGACATCGCGGCGATCGGTCAGGACCGCAGCAAGCTCAATCAGCAGCTGATCGACATCGCCGCCCAGGTGCGCGGCGTCGAGACCAGGATCGGCGACGCCGAAGCGCGGCTGCGCCCGCTCGATACGCGCGAGCAGCAGATTCGCGGTTCGCTCGATTCGCGCCGTTCCGAGATCGTCGAGGTGCTGGCGGCCCTGCAGCGCGCCGGACGGCGCACGCCGCCGGCCCTGCTGGTCCGGCCGGAAGACGCGCTGCAATCGCTGCGCACCGCCATGCTGCTCGGATCCGTGGTGCCCGAATTGCGCGCGCGCGCGGAGAAGCTGGCCGGCGATCTCTCCGAACTGGTCGCGCTGCGCAAGACCATCGCCACCGAGCGCGACCAGCTTGCGGTCGACCGCGACAAGCTCAGGGACGACCAGACCCGGCTCGCCGCGCTCGTCGACGAGCGGCAGCGACAGCAGAGCTCGATCGAAAAAGACATGGAAGCCGAAGGCGCGCGCGCCATCGCGCTGTCCAGGCAGGTCGACAGCCTGCAGGGCCTGATCGCCAAAATGGAGCAGGATCTGAAGAGCGCCGCGAAGGCGGCCGCGACCGCCAGCCTGCAGGGGGCACCCGCCACCGTCAATGGCAAGCCCAATCTGGGGGCGCCTCAAGGACCCCGCCCGGCATGAGCCCGGCCATTGCCTTTGCGTCCGCCAAGGGTTTATTCGCGTTGCCGGTTAATGGCGTCAAGATTCGCGATTTTGGCGGTTCCGACGGCGCCGGTGGCGTAGAAAAAGGCATTTCTTTGGCAACCCGGGCCGGAGCCCAGGTCACAACCCCGTGTGACGGCTGGGTTGTTTACGCCGGGTCCGTTCCGCAGCTACGGACAACTCTTGATCCTCAATGCCGGTGGCGGGTATCATGTCCTGATCGCCGGGATGGAGCGCATTTCGGTCAACATCGGCCAGTTTGTACTTACGGGGGAGCCGGTCGCGACCATGGGGACGACGTCCCAGGTCGCATCCATTCTCGCGACCAACGCGAGCCAGCCCGTGCTCTATGTCGAGTTCCGTAAGGACGGCACTCCAATCGATCCAGGCCCATGGTGGGCCGCAAATGAAGGCGAAAAGGTTCGCGGATGATGCGCAAGACTTCTGTAATTCTCCTCAGCGCCGCCACCGGCGCGGCATTGACGCTGTTCGTGACCCAGCCGCGCTCGGTGCTGATGGGATCGAGCGCGCGTGCCGCGACCTCGGACACCTATCGCCAGCTCAATCTGTTCGGCGACGTGTTCGAGCGGGTCCGCAGCGACTATGTCGAGAAGCCCGACGACAGCAAGCTGGTCGAATCCGCGATCACCGGCATGCTGTCCGGCCTCGATCCGCATTCGAGCTACATGGACGCCAAGAGCTTCCGCGACATGCAGGTGCAGACCCGCGGCGAATTCGGCGGGCTCGGCATCGAAGTCACGATGGAAGACGGCCTGATCAAGGTGGTCTCGCCGATCGACGACACGCCGGCGTCCAAGGCCGGCATCATGGCCAACGACATCATCACCAATCTCGACGACGAAGCGGTGCAGGGCCTCACGCTCAACCAGGCGGTCGAGAAGATGCGCGGGCCCGTCAACACCAAGATCAAGCTGAAGATCATCCGCAAGGGCCAGGACAACCCGATCGACGTCACGCTGGTGCGCGACAATATCCGCGTCCGCTCGGTGCGCGCGCATGTCGAGGCCGACGATATCGGCTATATCCGCATCACCACCTTCAACGAGCAGACCACCGAAGGCCTGAAGAAGGAAATCGCCAATCTGCAAAACCAGATCGGCGACAAGCTGAAGGGCTTCATCATCGACCTGCGCAACAATCCCGGCGGCTTGCTGGAAGAAGCGGTCACGGTTTCCGATACCTTCCTCGAGCGCGGCGAGATCGTCTCGACCCGCGGCCGCAACGCCGAGGAAACCCAGCGCCGCGCCGCCCATCCGGGCGATCTGACCAAGGGCAAGCCGGTGATCGTCCTGATCAACGGCGGCTCGGCATCGGCGTCGGAAATCGTCGCCGGCGCGCTGCAGGACCACAAGCGCGCGACCCTGGTCGGCACCCGCTCGTTCGGCAAGGGCTCGGTGCAGACCATCATTCCGCTCGGCAGCGGCAACGGCGCGCTGCGTCTCACCACCGCGCGCTACTTCACGCCGTCGGGCAAGTCGATCCAGGCCAAGGGCATCGTTCCCGATATCGAGGTGCTGCAGGACGTGCCTGACGAGCTGAAGTCCCGCACCGACACCAAGGGCGAAGCCTCGCTGCGCGGCCATCTGAAGTCCGACGGCGACGAGAAGACCGGCTCGCAATCCTACGTGCCGCCGGACGCCAAGGACGACAAGGCGCTGAAGATGGCCGACGACCTGCTCCACGGCATCAAGTCCAGCGCCACGACGCCACCCGCGGCTCCGGCCAATGGCGACAAGGCGGCGATCGACAAGCCCGCCAACAAGGCGGCGAACTGATCCGACAAGCCGATATCCGGCTTTGGCGAAAAGCCCGGCCTTGTGAAGAGGGCGGCCTCGGGCCGCCCTTTTTGTTGTGACGGTTCAGGGTCGCTTACGGGTTCCGCCGGGAGCTGCCGCGGCCTCGCCATCCGCCGTGGTATCGTCGCCGGCGCTGATTCGGGAAAAGGTTCATGGCAGAGACGGCCGACGATCTGAGCGCCCCGCTCGGACAGAAACCGGCGCGCGAGGCAAGCGTCGGTTCCGGCTGCCGTTTACGGCCTTGCAGGCGCTGGCCGTGCTGCTCGGCCTGTTTCTGGTGACCTTCGCCGGTTTCGCCATCTTCAACGACAATCCGCTCGGCGGCGAGCCGACGCGCGCATGTCGCGATTCGCCAGAAGGACCAGGGCGAGGAGAAGGCGGCAGCGATGTCTCCGGCTGTCGCCGAACAGGGCGCCAAACCCGCCGCCAAGCAGGCCACGAGCGGCGAGCAAAAGACCGTCACCATCATCGATGGCTCGAGCGGCGCGCGCAGGACGTCGTGATCGGAAGCGAGGCGGCCGACGCAAGGCCGAGGGTGGTGCCGGCCTGGCATGATGGCCGGCATCGATCAGCGCCTGCTGGAAAAATCGCGCTACGGCATGATCCCGATCGTCGCCGACGGGCTGAAGCCGTTCACGGTCTACGCGGCCGAAGCCGACCGCGCCAAGGCGGCGAAGATGCCCGTGGTCGCCATCGTCGTCGGCGGCCTCGGCGTCGGCGCGGCCAAGACCACCGACGCCATCATGAAACTGCCGCCCGCCGTGACGCTGGCATTCACGCCCTACGGCTCGGATCCCGGCAAGCTCGCCGAGCGGGCGCGGGCGCAGCGCCACGAGATCCTGCTGCAGATTCCGATGGAGCCGTTCGACTATCCCGACAACGATCCCGGGCCGCAGACCCTGCTCGACGACGCTCGGACCCGAACAGAATCTCGACCGGCTGTACTGGCACCTCAGCCGTTTCCAGGGCTATGCCGGGATCGCCAATTTCATGGGCGCGCGCTTTGTCGCCACCGATGCGGTGATGCAGCCGATCGATCCGCGAGGCCGCCAAGCGCGGGCTCGGCTATTTCGACGACGGCACGGCGCCGCGCAGCGTCGCCCCCTCGCTGGCGGCAGGCCAGGCGATGCCCTTCGCCAAGGCCGATGTCGCCATCGACGCGGTGCCGACCTCGGCGGAAATCGACCGGGCGCTGGCAAAGCTCGAGAGCCTCGCCAAGGAGCGCGGCATCGCGGTCGGGGTCGCCTCGGCGCTGCCGATCTCGATCGAGCGGATCGGTGCCTGGCTCAAGGCGCTGGACGGCCATGGCATCATGCTTGTGCCATTGACAACCGCGATGCTGAAATCAAAATCCAGCTAGATATCAGGGCTTTCGGCCCGCAGGGTCCCGCCCGTCCGGGTGACGGCAAGAGGCTTAACGGAATGGCGCGTTACGAGGACCTGCCCTACCGAACCTGCGTCGGCATGATGCTGATCAACAAGGACGGGCTGGTCTTCATCGGCCGCCGCGCCGGCGGCATCGAACATGTCGACGAATCCCATGTCTGGCAGATGCCGCAAGGCGGCGTCGATCCCGGCGAAGACACCTGGGAAGCCGCCAAGCGCGAGCTCTATGAGGAAACCAGCGTCCGCTCGGTCGAAAAGCTCGGCGAGGTCGCCGGACTGGCTGATCTACGACATTCCACGCACGGTCGCCGGCCGCACCTGGAAGGGCCGCTATCGCGGCCAGCGGCAAAAATGGTTCGCGATGCGCTTCACCGGCAAGGACGGCGAGATCAATGTCGAAAACCCCGGCGGCGGCCACAAGGCCGAGTTCATGAACTGGCGCTGGGAGCCGATGAAGAACCTCCCCGAACTGATCGTTCCGTTCAAGCGCCCGGTCTACGAGCGTGTGGTGAAGGAATTTTCCAAGCTCGCGGGCACCCCATAAGCGAACCCGGAATGACGACCATTGAGTCAGTTCAGCAGTGACAAAACCCTATCGCCCCAATGTCGGCATCGCCCTGTTCAACGCCGCCGGCCTCGTGCTGATCGGGCGGCGCTTCCGGGACGACGGACCGGAAATCATCCTGCCGGGCCTTGAGTGGCAGATGCCGCAAGGCGGGGTCGACGAGGGCGAAGATCCGCGCGAGGCTGTGATGCGCGAACTCTGGGAAGAGACCGGTGTGACAAGCGCCGATTACCTCGGCGAAACCGACTGGATGACCTACGAATTTCCCTCACCAAGGGCCGCCGTCGCATCGGCTGGCGAAATTCCGCGGCCAGCGCCAAAAATGGTTCGCGCTGCGCTTCGGTGGGCGCGACGACGACATCGATCCGCTGACGCCGCGCAACGGCCAGCCGGCGGAATTCGATTCCTGGCGATGGGAGCGGCTCGACCGCGTCGCCGATCTCGTCGTGCCGTTCCGGCGCGAGGTGTATCGGACGGTCGCCAAGAGTTTTTCGAAATTCGCTGCCTGACGGCCTAGTTCGGCTCGACCGTAAACGGGCCGATCGCGATCACGTGGCAATCGCTGTCGCGCTTGGCGCAATCGCCGAGCGCGTCATTGACCGCGTTCTGTTCGCTGGCGGCCTGCAGCGCCGAGACCCGGACGTCCCGATGCGCCGACGGCGACCGCATTCCAGCCCGACGACGCCTCGGCGAGTTTGCGTACGACCTCATCGCGCGCGTCGGGCACGATGGATGAATTGCCGCCTGCGGAGAAGAAGCCGATCGCCTTCATGAGGGTCGGGACCGGGAACGACGAAGACGTCGTCAACGGCCACGATCATGCAGGCGACGCCGACAACCGCACCGCACGATTTCCAGATTTCGGCGTACCGATTCCTCGGTTCGTCTCCAGTCCGAAATTGAAGAAGAACTGCCCGCCCGGCCCGATCGCAATCGACCTTGCTCTTTCTGCGCCGGCACAAAGACGCTTTCAAGCCTGTGCCTTTCCGGGATCGCGCACCAGCGGCATGTCCTTTGCGGCGAACGGCTTCTCGATCGAGGGTCGCGCTTGATCCACGGCAAGGGCGGCAGCGGCGGCCTGCCATGCGGATAAACCACGGTATTGCCGACGGCATAGACCTCGCATTTGCGCGGCGACTGGGCCGCGTCGGCGCGCTTCTGGCATTGCTCGAGCGCCGCGTTTTTGGCGGCTCTCCTCGCTCGGCTGGCCGCTGAAGGAACTGTAGACTGCCGTTGGTGTTCAGGGCGAGCGCCTTGTAGTCGGCGGCCGTGACATATTCGTTGGCCAGGAAGACGCGCGCCCGATCGCCGACGAACGGCACGGTCTCGGCAGCAAACTTTTCGCCCGACGGGGCCGGCGCGGGCGGCGTCGGACGGTGAAGCTTGCGTCGGGCTCGCGGCTGGAGACGGAGATGGCGACGAGCGCCGGCGCGGGGCTGGCGGCGGCAGAACGTTTCCTTTGTCGCGGGCCGCCAGCTCGAGCTTGGTGAAATACAGGAAGCCGGCGACGCCGATGCGCGACAAGGCATACCACGACGACCGCGAGCGGCCACATCCAGTTCGGCGGCAGCGCTGCGCCGCTTTCGGCGGCTTCTTGACCTGCGGGGTCGCGTAGGTCCCGTCCTCGCGCCGCATCGCCACCATATAGGCATGCACCGGCGTCGGGATGTTCTTCACTTCCTGCGCGCCGATGTCGGCGAACTGCACCGACAGCTTGTTGGCGACCTGCTCGTGCACCGCGCGTGAAACGCAGATGCCGCCGACCTCGGCGAGACCCTCGAGACGTGCCGCGATGTTGACGCCGTCGCCGAGCAGATCGCCGTCGCGCTCGACCACATCGCCGATCGTGATGCCGATGCGAAAGCTCATCTGCCGGCTCGGCGGATACGCCATGTTGCGGGTGCGCAGGCTTTCCTGGATGTCGATCGCGCAGCGCACCGCTTCGACCGCGCTCGGAAATTCGGCCAGCACGGCGTCGCCGGCGGTATTGAAAATCCGGCCGCCGGATTTGGCGATGAAGTCGTCGGTCACCTGCCGATAGGATGCGAGACGCCGCAGCGTCTCCTCCTCGTCCTCGGCAACCAGCCTGCGAGTAGCCGGCAATATCGGCCGCAAAAATCGCTGCGATCTTGCGTTTCATGAAAGTCCGGCCCCGGACGATGCTCTGCGGCGGCAGAATGCCGCCAGATGTTCCCCGGCGCAACCAGCTTCAGGCCGGCGTCACGCGGTTGTGGACGCGTTCAAATTGTTTGCGGTAGTCGCGGCGCCAGACGTCGGCCGAAGCGCTTTCGAGCGGAAGCCGGCGCCGCACTCGATACGGGGTGGATGCGGGTTCGCGCGCCGGAGGTACGTCCGGATAGTGAGAGCCCCGGTTCTCTCAGAACCGGGGCTCAATGCATCGCCGTCGGTCTGGAGCTCGTTCTGGATGCTCTTGAAGTGGTCGAGCCGCTCGACTGCATGGTCGAGCTCCGAGCCCTCCTTCTCGGCGAGCTTGGCTTCCATCTCGGCAATGGTCTCGGCGAACTTGGCCCGATCCAGCTCCTCGATCGAGGTGGCGACGTCGGCGAGCACCGTCAGCCCCTTTTCGGATACTTCGGCAAGCCCGCCGAACACGATGATCTTTTCCTTCGTGCCGCCCGTCATGACGGTCAGGATTCCCGGCCGGATCGCCGCCACGACCGGCGCATGTCCGGCCAGCACGCCGAAATCGCCTTCCGCGCCGGGAACGTCAACCTGATCGACTTCGCCGGAGAAGGCGAGCTTTTCGGGGGAGACGAGATCGAAGTGAAAGGTCGCCATGGAAAACCTGCGAATGGTGAGTAGCGAATAGCGAGTTGCGAAATCGGCGAGCGAACGGTTCTTACTATTCGCTAATCGCTATTCGCTATTTTCCCCTTAAGCCGCTTCGGCCGCGAGCTTCTTGCCCTTCTCGACCGCCTCTTCGATGGTGCCGACCATGTAGAAGGCTTGTTCCGGCAGATGATCGTACTTGCCTTCACAAAGCCCGCGGAAACCTTTGATGGTGTCGGCGAGGTCGACGAACTTGCCCGGCGATCCCGTGAAGACTTCGGCGACATGGAACGGCTGCGACAGGAAGCGCTCGATCTTGCGGGCCCGCGCCACCGTGATCTTGTCCTCTTCGGACAGTTCGTCCATGCCGAGAATGGCGATGATGTCCTGCAGCGATTTGTATTTCTGCAGCACCTGCTGAACCATGCGTGCGGTGTTGTAATGATCCTCGCCGACGACAAGCGGGGAGAGCATGCGCGAGGTCGAGTCGAGCGGGTCGACCGCAGGATAGATGCCCTTCTCCGAGATTGCGCGGTTCAGCACCGTGGTCGCGTCAAGATGCGCGAAAGAAGTCGCCGGCGCCGGGTCGGTCAAGTCGTCGGCCGGCACGTAGATCGCCTGCACCGAGGTGATCGAGCCCTTGTGCGTGGTGGTGATGCGCTCCTGCAGCGCGCCCATGTCGGTGGCGAGCGTCGGCTGGTAACCCACGGCGCTCGGAATACGTCCGAGCAGCGCCGACACTTCGGAGCCGGCCTGGGTAAAGCGGAAGATGTTGTCGACGAAGAACAGCACGTCCTGCCCCTGGTCGCGGAAATATTCGGCGACCGTCAGTCCGCTGAGGCCAACGCGGGCACGCGCACCGGGCGGCTCGTTCATCTGGCCGTAGACCAGCGCGCATTTCGAGCCTTCGCCGCCGCCCTTCTTGTTGACGCCGGATTCGATGAATTCGTGATAGAGGTCGTTGCCTTCGCGGGTGCGCTCGCCGACGCCGGCGAACACCGAGTAGCCGCCATGCGCCTTGGCGACGTTGTTGATCAATTCCTGAATCAGCACGGTCTTGCCGACGCCGGCGCCGCCGAACAGGCCGACCTTGCCGCCCTTGGCGTAAGGTGCGAGCAGATCGACGACCTTGATGCCGGTGACGAGAATTTCTGCTTCGGTCGACTGGTCGGTATATTCGGGTGCCGGCTGATGGATGGCGCGGCGGCCTTCGGCCTTGATGGGGCCTGCTTCATCGACGGGTTCGCCGATGACGTTCATGATGCGCCCCAGCGTGCCGGCGCCGACCGGCACCTCAATCGGCTCACCGGTATCGGTGACTTCCTGGCCGCGGACCAGACCTTCGGTGGCGTCCATCGCGATCGTGCGAACGGTCGATTCACCGAGATGCTGCGCGACCTCGAGCACGAGGCGGTTGCCCCCGTTCTTGGTTTCCAGCGAATTGAGAATCGCTGGCAGGTGGCCCTCGAACTGCACGTCGACGACAGCGCCCATCACCTGGGTGACGCGGCCGATCTGGTTGGCGGCTGTTGCCATGGACTACTCTCCTTCGAAATTCTGTCTTGAAAGACCGTCGGTTTGTTCGTGTTGCTCTAGACTGCCTCGGCGCCGGAAATGATCTCGATCAGTTCCTTGGTGATCATGGCTTGGCGCGTTCGGTTGTAGATCAGGGTCTGCTTGCGGATCATGTCGCCGGCGTTGCGCGTAGCGTTGTCCATCGCCGTCATCTGGGCGCCGTAGAACGAGGCGTTGTTTTCGAGCAGCGCACGGAAGATCTGGACCGCGAGGTTGCGCGGCAACAGGCGGGTCAGGATCTCGTCCTCTTCCGGCTCATATTCATATGACATCACAGGACCGGCATTGGCCGCCGGGGCTTCCACGATCAGCGGAATGATCTGCTGCGCGGTCGGAAGTTGCGCAATCACCGACTTGAAGCGCGAATAAAACAACGTGCAAATGTCGAACTCGCCGGCGTCGAACCGCGCGATCACCTTCTTGGCGATGTCCTCGGCATTGACGAAGCCGAGCTGGCGAACCGCGCGCAGATCGACATGTTCGACAATCTGCTTCTCGAACAGACGGCGAAGCTGATCGTAACCCTTGCGGCCGACGCAAAAGAACTTGACCTCCTTGCCCTCGTTCATCAGGGCAAGCGCCCGCTCGCGCGCCAGGCGCACGATCGAGGAGTTGAACGCGCCGCAGAGGCCGCGTTCGCCGGTGCAGACCAACAGCAGGTGCACCTGATCCTTGCCGGTGCCGGCGAGCAGCACCGGCGCGCCGGGCGAGCCTGCGGCTGCGGCCGCGATGTCGGAGATCACCGCATCCATCTTTTCGGCGTAGGGCCGCGCGGCCTCGGCCGCGGTCTGCGCACGGCGCAGCTTTGAGGCCGCGACCATCTGCATGGCCTTGGTGATCTTCTGCGTCGCCTTGGTGGAGGCGATGCGGACCCGCATGTCCTTTAGTGAAGCCATTCTTAATTCACCCCGGCGATCCGATCTTTCAAGACCCGACCGCAAGCCTCTCTTACGTCAGGCCCGGCGCGGCGCCGGCCATGACGGCATTCGTTTAAGCAAACGTCTTGGCGTAACCTTCGACCACCGACTTCAGCTTGGCGGCGGTATCGTCGGAGAGGTCGCGGCTTTCGCGGATCGAATTGAGGATGTTGGCATTCTTGCCGCGCAACAGCGACAACAGCCCGTCCTCGAAGCCGCGCACCTTGTTGACCGGCAGCGGATCGAGATAACCGTTGGTGCCGGCCCAGATCACGCAGACCTGCTCTTCCATCTTCAGCGGCGAGAATTGCGGCTGCTTCAACAGTTCGGTCAGGCGCGAGCCGCGGTTGAGCAGGCGCTGCGTCGACGCGTCGAGGTCGCTGCCGAACTGCGCGAACGCGGCCATTTCGCGGTACTGCGCGAGCTCGCCCTTGATCTTGCCGGCGACCTTCTTCATCGCCTTGGTTTGCGCCGACGATCCGACGCGCGACACCGACAGGCCGACGTTCACCGCGGGCCGGATGCCCTGGAAGAACAGATCGGTCTCGAGGAAGATCTGGCCGTCGGTAATCGAGATCACGTTGGTCGGGATGTAGGCCGACACGTCATTGGCCTGGGTTTCGATCACCGGCAATGCGGTCAGCGAGCCCGAGCCGTGATCCTCGTTGAGCTTGGCGGCGCGCTCGAGCAGCCGCGAATGCAGATAGAACACGTCGCCGGGATAGGCTTCGCGGCCCGGCGGGCGGCGCAGCAGCAGCGACATCTGGCGATAGGCGACCGCCTGCTTCGACAGATCGTCATAGATGATGACCGCATGCATGCCGTTGTCGCGGAAATATTCGCCCATGGTGCAGCCGGTGAACGGCGCGATATACTGCATCGGCGCCGGATCGGACGCGGTGGCAGCGACCACGATCGAATATTCCAGCGCGCCCTGCTCTTCGAGCACCTTGACGAACTGCGCCACGGTCGAACGCTTCTGGCCGACCGCGACATAGACGCAATAGAGCTTGATCTTCTCGTCGCCGGTCGCATTCAGCGGCTTCTGGTTGAGGATCGCATCGAGCGCGATCGCGGTCTTGCCGGTCTGGCGGTCGCCGATGATCAATTCGCGCTGGCCGCGGCCGATTGGGATCAGGGCGTCGATCGCCTTCAACCCGGTCGCCATCGGCTCATTGACCGACTTGCGCGGAATGATGCCGGGCGCCTTGACGTCGACGCGCTTGCGCTCGGTGGCTTGAATCGGGCCCTTGCCGTCGATCGGATTACCGAGCGCATCGACCACGCGGCCGAGCAGGCCCTTGCCGACCGGCGTATCGACGATGGCGCGGGTGCGCTTGACGGTCTGGCCTTCCTTGATCTCGCGGTCGGCGCCGAAGATCACGATACCGACGTTGTCGGTTTCGAGATTGAGCGCCATGCCGCGGGTACCGTTCTCGAACTCGACCATCTCGCCGGCCTGGACGTTGTCCAGCCCATAGACGCGGGCGATACCGTCACCGACGGACAACACCTGTCCGACTTCGGAGACCTCGGCCTCCTGGCCGAAATTCTTGATCTGGTCCTTGAGGATCGCGGAAATTTCCGCGGCGCGGATGTCCATCAGCCTGCCTCTTTCATCGCGTGCTTGATCGAATTGAGTTTGGTGCGAAGCGAACTATCGACCATCCGGCTGCCGAGCTTGACCACAAGGCCGCCGATGATCCAGGGATCGACTTTCACGTTGAGCGCGACATCCTTGCCCGTCACCGTCTTCAGGGCGGTCTTCAAGGCGTCGAGATTCTTGTCGTTGAGCGTCTCCGCCACCGTGACGTCGGCGGTCGCCTCGCCCCTGAACTTGGCGACCAGCGCGCGGAAGGCGCGGATCACGTCGGCCACCGCAAACAGCCTGCGGTTGGCGATGAGGACTTTCAGGAAATTGGCGCAAATGCCGGAAATACCGGCCTGATCGAGCACGGCCGACAATGCCCTTAACTGCGCCTCGGCGGCGAAGACGGGACTGCGGACCAGCCGCCTCAAGTCGGCGCTATCGGCCAGCATGGCCTCAAATCGATCGAGATCGGCCTTGATCGAAATCAACGGATTTCTGATCGCGGGCCAACTCGAACAAGGCCGTTGCGTAACGGCCGGACACCCCTGAAACGGACGGATCTTCAGCAGCCACAGACAAGCTCTTTTAGCTATCAAATCCGCAAGGGAAAAACCGTCGCCACAATGCGGCGCCTAGCGATTCAAGCCCTTGGAATTCAAGCGGGACTTCGATTTTCGACCGGCATGAGAGATGCCGGAACCGTTAAAATCGCGGCTTTGCTAACATAGCGTGCGCGCAGGTGCAACATGACGACAGCGATCGGCGACGCCTGATCGCAGCGTCGTTTCGACGCCTGATCGCAGCGTCGTTTCGAGGCCGGTTTTCACGCACATTTTGCGAGCGGCGACGACCGCCATATTCCGTCTCACGGACCGCCAAACGGCGGCGTTCTCCGTCACCAGCGCTGAAGATCGTTCCTTCTCCCAATGCATGGGCACCATGAGCCCTTGGTAGGAACCGGAACTCGACCCGAGTCATTCCAACGACGCATTACTTGAGCAAACCTCGCCATCGCCTTGGACGACTTTGTTCGTCAGTATCGCCAAGTATTGCCTCGATTAAAATACCGTTAAAGCTAAAGATTACGGAACATCTTTGGTTTACCTGTACTCGGTAACAAGATGTTTCAGTCCGGCAGAAACAGGAAATACTGCCCAATTCATGCCGCAATGCGACACCAAACGGCGCTGCACAAAAGATGGGACGGGGGTTCCACTTGTCACACATGTGGCAATACTATCTGAGGGACTATTCTAATGAGAACATTCACAAAGTCGGCACCGGGAAAACTAACCCGGTCGCGTACGGCGCTAGCTGCTTTTGCCGCAACTCTGTTTGTCGGTGGGACTGCCACCGAAGCTTCGGCCAAACCCAGGCATCACCACCAAGCCTACCACCACCATCATCACGCCCACTATGCCGGGAACGGCTCCGACCGGGCGTCGGGTTCGTTTTCGCGTTCGACGTCGGGTTCTTCTTGGCGCAACACCAATGCGGCGGTCGCCCCCTCGTCGGGGTCGGGGCGCAGCTTTTCGGGCATGGCCTCGTATTACGGCAATGAGTCCGGCAGCAGGACGGCCTCCGGCCAGCGTTTCGATCAGAACGCGCTGACCTGCGCCCATCGCTCGCTGCCGTTCGGCACCAAGCTCAGGGTGACCCATGGCGACCGCAGCGTTGTCGTCACCGTCAATGATCGCGGCCCGTTCGTGCATGGCCGGGTGCTCGACCTCTCGACCGCCGCGGCGCGTGCCGTCGGCATCACCGGCGCCGGTGTCGGCCACGTCACTGCCGAAGTGATCTCGTAAGGCGTTTTAGCGCCTCTTCCATCCACCAAGCTCAGTTCAGTTCAGTAAGCGTTGCGTGGCGTAACGGCCGCAGGACTTTCTGCACGCCGAAAAGAAGCCTGCCGTCGGAAATGGCGGCAGGCTTTTTTCTCGCAGTCGTTCCGGGGCGATGCGAAAGCATCGAACCCGGAATCTCGAGATTCCCCGATGCGCAATTGCGCATCTGAGGGCTGGTGCTAACGCACCATCCCGGAATCACAACTGTCACAAGAAACTCTGCGGATCGACATCGACCTCGAGCTTGAGATTGCCCTTGGTCTTGGGACCGGCGGCGAGCCATTGCCGCAAATATTCCGACAGATCGAAGCCGCGCGCTGATTTCACCAGCAGGCGGAAGCGATAGCGGCCCCTGATCACCGCGAGCGGCGCTTCGGCGGGACCAAGCAGCTGGACGTGCTCGTCGCGTGGCGCCACCGCAGCCAGCCGCCGCGCAAAACTCTCCGCGGTCGGCCTGTCACCGGCTGAAATGATCAGGCTCGCCAGCCTTCCGAACGGCGGATAGAAGGTGCGCTCGCGCGCCTCGATCTCGTTCGCGTAAAACGCCTCGCGATCGCAGGCGACCAGCGCCTTCATCACGGGATGCTCGGGCTGATGGGTCTGCAAGTAGCCGACGCCGAGGCCCTGATCGCGCCCGGCGCGCCCGATCACCTGGTTGAGCAATTGCCAAGTCCGCTCGGCAGCGCGCGGATCGCCATTGCCAAGGCCGAGATCGGCATCGACCACACCGACCAGATTGAGCCGCGGGAAATGATGGCCCTTGGCCACGAGCTGCGTGCCGATGATGATGTCGACGCGGCCTTCCGCGATCTCGTTCAATTCGCTTCGCATGGTCTCGATCGACGTGATCAGGTCGCTCGACAAAACCATCGTGCGCGCATCCGGAAACAATGCTGCTGCTTCCTCCTGCAAGCGTTCGACGCCGGGGCCGACCGCGACAAGCGATTGCTCCGCCGCGCAATGCGGACAGACATGCGGGCGCGGCATCGAGAAGCCGCAGTGATGGCACACCAGGCGCTGGCGAAACCTGTGATCAACGAGCCAAGCGTCGCAGATAGTGCAGGCAAAACGATGGCCGCAAGCCCGGCATAGCGTCAATGGCGCATAGCCGCGGCGGTTGAGGAACAACAGCGCCTGTTCGCGCCGTTCGACCGCTTTCCTGATCTCCTCCGCAAGTCTTGGCGAAATGAAGCGACCTCGCGGCGGCACTTCGCGGCGCAGATCGATCGCCTCGATATGGGGCATATGCGCACCGCCGAACCGCGACGGCAGCACGACGCGCTGATAGCGGGCCTTGCGCGCGTTGACCTCGGTCTCGACCGACGGCGTGGCGGACGCCAGGATGATTGGGATCTTTGCGATATGCGCGCGCACCACGGCCATGTCGCGTGCGTGGTAATGCGCGCCATCGTCCTGCTTGTAGGCCTGGTCATGCTCCTCATCGACGACGATCAGGCCGAGATTGGCGTAAGGCATGAACAGCGCCGAGCGCGCGCCGACCACGACCGGCGCCTCGCCGGCCGAAATCGCGGCCCAGTTGCGGGCGCGGGTGCGCGGCGTCAATTCCGAATGCCATTCCAGCGGACGCACGCCGAAGCGCTGCGCGAAGCGGTCGAGGAATTGCCCGGTCAGCGCGATCTCCGGCATCAGGATCAGCGATTGCCGGCCGCGGCGGATGACCTCGGCGATCGCCTCGAAATAGACTTCGGTCTTGCCTGAACCTGTGACGCCGTCGAGCAGTGCGACGTGAAAACTGCCGTTAGCGGCGAGCGCGCGCATCGCATCGACGGCGCTGCGCTGCTGGCGCGAGAATTCCGGCTGCGCGAAAGACGGGTCGGGGGCCGGTGGCGCCTTTGGCGGCGGCATCGGCTCGACGTGAAGTGTGCCTTCATCGACCAAGCCGTCGATCACGCCTGAGCTGACGCCTGCTTCCTTGGCGGCTTCCGATTTGCCGTGCAACAAGCCATCCGACACCACATCGATCAGCCGCCGCCGTGCCGGCGTCAGGCGCTTTGGCGCCTGACCGATCAGCCGCACGCCCAACCGCACCCGCTCGGGGCCTAGAATTCTCGCCCATCCGCAACGTCATCCGCAACACCATGCCGCGGGCGGAGAGGGTGTAATTGGCGACCCAATCGACCAGCGCACGCAGCTCTTCGGTCAGCGGCGGCACGTCGAGCTTTTCGCCGATATCCTTGAGGCGGTTATGCAGGCGCGGATCGGGATTGGCGTTCTCCGCCCATACCACCGCGACCACTTCGCGCGGCCCAAGCGGCACTGCCACCACGTCACCCGGTTTAAGCTCCATGCCGCGCGGCACGCGGTAGGAATAGGTCTGGTTGAGCGCGACCGGCACCAGCACGTCGACGACGCGCGTCGATGCGGCGGAGGAGCTGTTTTGGCGCGTGAGGTGGTCCATCCTGGAAAATCGGTCGTTTGCGGCGGATTGAGGCTAGCGCCGCCCGCCCAAGTTAGCGAACGGTAAACGAAGAGAGTGCGATATAATAAAGAAAATCACCGCGCCAATGGCCGCATGGCAAGACCTGCAATTCAACCGATCGAACTCGATAGCGCCGATGAAACCATCGCGCTTCAAATGACGCGCTGGCTGTCGCATCTGCGCGCCGAACGGCGGCTGTCGCCGAAGACGCTGGAAGCCTATGCCCGCGACTTGAGGCAATGCCTCGATTTCCTCTGCGAGCATTGGGGCACGCGGGTGACGCTGGCGCGTTTTTCGTTGCTGGAAGCAAGCGACATCAGGGCGTTCATGGCGATGCGTCGCGCTGACGACGTCAGTGGGCGTTCGTTGATGCGCAGCCTGGCGGGCCTGCGCTCATTCGGGCGCTTCCTCGAGCGCGAGGGCAAGGGCAAGGTCGGCGCCCTCTCGGCCATTCGCGCGCCCAAAGTCGGAAAGACCCTGCCGAAGCCGATCCAGATGGCGGCCGCGAAACGCTTTGCGGACGCCGATGAGCGCGCCGGCGAGACGCGCGACCCCTGGATCTGGGCGCGCGACGCCGCCGTGATGGCGCTGTTGTACGGCTCGGGCCTGCGCATCTCCGAGGCGCTCGCCTTGAAACGACGCGACGTGCCGTTGCCCGGCGCCGGCGACGTGCTTGTGGTCACCGGCAAGGGCAACAAGACCCGCATGGTGCCGGTGCTGCAAAACGTCCTGGTGCTGGTCGGGGATTATGTGGCTGTCTGCCCGCATCCGCTGCCTCCGGAGGGGCCCATTTTTGTCGGCGCCCGCGGCGGTCCGCTCAAGGCCCGCATCATCCAGCTCACCATGGAGCGGTTGCGCGGCGCGCTGGGATTGCCGGACAGCGCGACCCCGCATGCGCTGCGGCATTCGTTCGCGACCCATCTGCTTTCACGCGGCGGCGACCTGCGCGCGATCCAGGAACTGCTCGGCCATTCCTCGCTCTCGACCACGCAGATCTATACCGGGATCGACAGCGAACGCTTGCTCGAAGTCTATCGTTCCACGCATCCGCGTAGCTGATCGTCGCGCCACTTCAAAATACTGACACATTCGGTCGCGCCCTTTGCCTCTTGCGCGACAGGCGCGGTTCGGTCAATCGTTGGCTTGTCAATTCGGAGGCAAATCATGAGCGCGCATGAAAGCATGGAGCAGGCGGACCAGGCTAAGGAAGCCTCGAGCGAGAACAGGAAGATCGCCCTGCTGATCGCGGTCATCGCGCTGTGCCTCGCGCTGTCGGAAACCCTCGGCAAGGGCGCCCAGACCGAATCGATCAGCAAGAACGTCGAGGCCTCGAACCTGTGGGCGTTCTTCCAGGCGAAGAGCATCCGCCGCACGACGGTGCAGACCGCCGCGGACCAGGCCAAGCTAGGCCTCGGCACCGCAGGCGACGATGCCGCCAAGGCGGCGGCGCAAAAACAGATCGACGACTGGCAGAAGACTGCCGAGCGCTACCGCTCCGATCCCAAGAGCGGTGAAGGGCAGGACCAATTGTCCGAACGCGCCAAACAAGCGGAGGAAGAGCGCGATCTTGCCACCGCCAAATATCATCATTTCGAACTCGCCTCCGCCGCGTTCCAGATCGGCATCGTGCTGGCGTCGGCGACCATCATCACCGGCATCGTCGCGCTGGCCTGGATCTCCGGCCTGCTGACGCTCGCTGGTATTGTATTCACCGCGCTCGGCATCTTCATGCCGCATCTGTTGCATTTGCCGTGAACGCAAATCGTAGGATGGGTTGAGCCTAGCGAAACCCATCAATGGCTGCGGATGAGGTGATGGGTTTCGCTTTCGCTCTACCCATCCTACAACGTGGAGACGAGAAGCAGGGAACTAGCGCGCTTCGTGCACGCTCTTGCGGAAGCGCTGGATCAGCCGCAGCATCCGCGATGACCAGCCCTCGCCATTGCCACGCAGGATATCCAGGATCCGCGCCTTGACGGGATCGACCAACGCGTTGGCCCTGGCCCGCAGCGCCATCACGAATTCATAGAGCTTCTCGAACCACGCCATCTCGAGAAGCTTCGGCCGCGTCACATCGAACACGAAGGCGGTGACGCCGACGCCCAAAAATTTCGCGAAGATGATGGTGAGGCCGGCGCTGAGCCAGTATTCGTGAGCCAACAGCCAGAAGCCGACGAGCTTTAGCGGAAACAGCGGAATCACCGGCACGAAGAATACGATCAGGGTCATCGCCGGCGACAGCGTATCGACGCGGTCCGCGAGCCATTGCTTGAAGGTGCGCAGCGGTATCGACGCCACCACCCAGGCCACGATCGGCTCCAAGTGATCCCACAGCCAGGCCTCGATCAGGAAGATGATCGCAAGCAGAATCCAGAGCGGTTGAAGCAGGCGGCGCAGCATCGAAATCATCCCGCCCGATTCGCCGGGGCGTCCATCACATATGGATCGCCCGCTTGCCGACTGCAAGCGCGGCTTCCTTGACGGCTTCCGAGCGCGTCGGGTGGGCGTGGCAGGTGCGTGCCAAATCTTCCGCCGAGCCGCCGAATTCCATCAATACCGCCGCTTCGTGGATCATTTCGCCGGCTTCGATGCCGATGATGTGGACGCCGAGCACACGATCGGTCTTCGCATCTGCGAGAACCTTCACGAAACCGTCAGTGGTCTGATTGACCTTGGAGCGGCCGTTGGCGGTAAAGGGAAACTTACCCGAGGTGTAGGCGATGCCTTCGTGCTTCAGCTCTTCCTCGGTCTTGCCGACGGATGAGACTTCTGGCGTGGTATACACAACGCCTGGGATAACGTCGTAGTTCACATGTCCTGCCAGGCCGGCGATGATTTCCGCAGTCGCGACGCCTTCATCCTCGGCCTTGTGCGCAAGCATCGGTCCCGCGACCACGTCGCCGATGGCATAGATGCCTTTCACGTTGGTGGAAAAATGCGCATCGATCTGCACGCGGCCGCGATTGTCGAGCGCGACGCCGGCTTCCTTCAGGCCAAGTCCTTCGGTGTAGGGCACGCGGCCAATGCAGACCAGCACGACGTCGGCTTCCTGTGTTTCCGCTTGTCCGCCTGCCGCTGGTTCGACCTTGGCGATCAACGTCTTGCCCGAGGTGTCCACGGCGGTGACCTTGGCGCCGAGCTTGAACGCAAAGCCCTGCTTTTCGAGGATGCGCTGGAATTGCCTGGCGATCTCGCCATCCATGCCCGGCAGGATGCGATCGAGAAATTCCACCACGGTGACCTTCGATCCGAGCCGGTGCCACACCGAGCCGAGTTCGAGGCCGATCACGCCGGCGCCGACGATCAATAATTTCTCGGGCACCTTGTCGAGCGACAACGCGCCGGTCGACGAAACGATGCGCTTTTCGTCGATCTCGATCCCCTTCAGCCGCGCGATGTCGGAGCCGGTGGCGATCACGATGTTTTTCGTTTCCACGATCTGCGTCTTGCCGTCGCCGGAGACTTCGACCTTGCCGGCAGCCGAGAATCTTGCCGGTGCCGTGGATGACGTCGATCTTGTTTTTCTTCATCAGGAATTCGACGCCCTTGACGTTGCCGTCGATGCCCTGCTGCTTGAAGTGCATCATCGAGGGCAAATCGAGCTTCGGCGCGGGAACGCTGACGCCCATCTTGGCAAAAGAATGCGCAGCCTCCTCGAACATCTCGGACGCATGCAGCAGCGCCTTCGACGGCATGCAGCCGATGTTGAGGCAGGTGCCGCCGAGCGTTGGGTCCTTCTCGATCACGGCGACCTTCATGCCGAGCTGCGCCGCGCGTATCGCGCAGACATATCCGCCGGGACCGGTGCCGATGACAACGAGATCGTAAGCAGCCATGATGAAAAAAATCCTGTAGCTAGGGAGTGTGACAGCTATTAGCGCCCGCCCGACACATCAAGGATGGCGCTGGTCACATAGGAGGCATCGTCCGACATCAGCCAGACAATGGCGTTGGCGATTTCTTCCGCGCTGCCGACGCGCTTCATCGGCACCATATGCGCCAGCCGATGCGCGCGATCGGGCTCGCCGCCTGAGGCGTGAATTTCGGTATCGATCAGTCCCGGCCTGATCGCGGCGACGCGAATGCCTTCGCCGGCGACCTCGTAGCCCAATCCGATCGTGAAGGAATCGACCGCGCCCTTGGAGGCCGCGTAATCGACATAGGTATTGGGCGCGCCGAGCTTTGCCGCGACCGAGGATAGATTGACGATGACGCCGCCCTTGCCGCCATGTCGCGTCGACATCCGTTTAACTGCCTCGCGTGCGCAAAGCATGCTGCCGGTGACGTTGACGGCCATCATGCGCTGGATGCGTTCGGCGGACATCTCGTCGACCCGCGAGGTGGTTCCGACGATGCCGGCATTGTTGACGAGCGCACCCAACGTTCCGAATTCGTCGGCGATCTTGAACAAAGCGAGGATGTCGCTCTCGCTGCCGACGTCGCTCTTCACCGCGATCGCCTTGCCGTTCTTGCCTTCGATGGTCGAGACGACCTCGTTCGCCGCCGCCTGATTGCTGGCATAGCCGACGACAATCTTGAAGCCGCGCGCCGCTGCCGCAAGCGCGGTGGCACGGCCGATGCCGCGGCTGCCGCCGGTGATGATCGCTACCCTGTCGGTCACAACTGCCCCCGCCACTCAACGCACCTGACCGGTGCTCGGCCAAAAATGCGGCCTCGAAGATCGGACATCGGCGCGAACGCCTCAGAGATCCAGTACCAGCCGCGCCGGATCTTCGAGGCTTTCCTTGACGCGCACCAAAAACGTCACCGCTTCCTTGCCGTCGATGACGCGGTGATCGTAGGACAGCGCCAGATACATCATCGGGCGCACCTCGACCTTGCCGCCGATCGCCATCGGGCGCTCCTGGATCTTGTGCATGCCCAAGATGCCGGACTGCGGCGCGTTGAGGATCGGCGTCGACATCAGCGAACCGTAGATGCCGCCATTGGTGATGGTGAAGGTGCCGCCCTGCATCTCGTCGATCTTGAGCTGGCCGTCGCGGGCGCGGCGGCCGTAATCGGCGATCGCCTTTTCGATCTCGGCGATCGACTTCTGATCGCAGTCGCGCACCACCGGCACCACCAGGCCCTTCTCGGTGCCGACCGCAACGCCGATGTGATAGTAATTCTTGTAGATCAGATCGGTGCCGTCGATCTCGGCGTTGACGGCGGGAATGTCCTTTAGCGCCTGCACGCAGGCCTTGGTGAAGAAGCCCATAAATCCCAATTTGCTGCCGTGCTTCTTCTCGAACACGTCCTTGTATTGCGCACGCATCGCCATGATGTGAGTCATGTCGACCTCGTTGAAGGTCGTCAGCATCGCAGCGGTGTTTTGCACTTCCTTGAGCCGGCGCGCGATGGTCTGGCGCAGCCGTGTCATCTTCACGCGCTCTTCGCGCGCGGCATCGTCGGCAGGAGACGGCGCGCGCACCTGCACCGCGGCCGCGGGCTGATGGATCGGGGTCGGGGCCGATGCCGCCTTCTCGATTGCGGCCAGCATGTCGCCTTTTGTCACCCGGCCGTCCTTGCCGGAGCCCGGAACGGTCGATGCATCGATGCCGCTCTCGGCCGACAATTTGCGCACCGACGGCGCCAGCGGGCTGTCGGCCGGCGCGGCCTTCGGCGCTGAAGCGGGGGCGGCGGCAGCGGGCTGTGGCGGAGGCGGAGCCGCCTTCGCCGGGGCGGCAGCCGATTTTGCGGCAGCGCCCGCCGCACCCTCGTTGATCTGTCCCAACAGGGCGCCGACTGCGACGGTGTCGCCGTCCTTTGCCGAGATTTCGCCGAGCACGCCGGCGGACGGTGCCGGGACTTCGATCGTCACCTTGTCGGTCTCGAGCTCGACCAAGGGCTCGTCGACCGCGACGGCATCGCCGGCCTTCTTGAACCAGCGGCCGATGGTGGCCTCGGTCACGGATTCGCCGAGCGTCGGAACGCGAATTTCAGTCATGGTCTGTTTCCTCTTGCGTCATGGCCGGGCATAGTAGTCTGCATTTTCGCAGACTGCGTAGACTTGTCTGCGCCCGGCCATCTACGCTCTGATCGGTCTTTAAAGGGAAGACGTGGATGCCCGGCACAAGGCCGGGCATGACGACTTCACTGGATTGCTAGTTCAACGCCTCGTCGACGAGCGCCTTGAGCTGCGCCAGGTGCTTCGACATCAAGCCGGTGGCGGTCGCGGCGGCCGCCGCGCGTCCGGCGTACCGCGGACGCTTGTTCGGCGCGTTGATCTGGTTCAGCACCCATTCGAGATAAGGCTCCATGAAGTGCCACGCGCCCATGTTGCGCGGCTCTTCCTGGCACCACACCACCTCGGCGTTCTTGAAGCGGCCGAGCTCGAGCACCAGCGCCTTCAGCGGCACCGGATAGAGCTGCTCGATGCGCATGATGTAGACGTCGTCGACGCCGCGCTTCTCGCGCTCGTCGTAAAGGTCGTAATAGACCTTGCCCGAGCACAGCACGACGCGCTTGATCTTGTCGTCGCTCACCAGCCTGGTCTTCTCGTCGGGCCGCATCTGCGCGTCATCGTAGAGGATGCGATGGAAGGTGGTATCCTTGCCGAGTTCGTCGAGCGCGCGATACCGCGCGCTTGTGGCGCAGCAGCGACTTCGGCGTCATCATGATCAGCGGCTTTCGGATTTCGCGATGCAGCTGGCGCCGCAACACGTGGAAGTAATTGGCCGGCGTGGTGGGATAGACCACCTGCATGTTGTCCTCGGCGCACATCTGCAGGAAGCGTTCGAGCCGGGCGGAGGAATGCTCCGGCCCCTGGCCCTCATAGCCATGCGGCAGCAGACAGACGAGACCCGACATGCGCAGCCATTTGCGTTCGCCCGAGGAGATGAACTGGTCGAACAGCACCTGCGCGCCGTTGGCGAAGTCGCCGAACTGCGCTTCCCACATCGCGAGCGCATTCGGCTCGGCCAGCGAGTAGCCATATTCGAAACCGAGCACGGCTTCTTCCGACAACAGCGAGTTGATGACTTCGTAATGTCCCTGATCGCCGCCGAGGTGATTGAACGGGGTGTAGCGGCTCTCGTCCTCCTGGTCGATCAGGACCGAATGGCGCTGCGAGAAGGTGCCGCGCTCGCTATCCTGTCCGGACAGCCGCACATGATGGCCCTCCTGCAGCAGCGAGCAGAACGCGAGCGCCTCGCCGGTCGCCCAGTCGAGCCCGTTACCGCTCTCGATCGCCTTGGCGCGGTTTTCCAGGAAGCGGGCGATGGTGCGGTGAACCCGAAAGCCGTCGGGCACCTTGGTGATCTTGCGGCCGATGTCTTTGAGCACGGCGATATCGACGCCGGTGACGCCGCGGCGCGCGTCCTCTTCCTGATCGGCAAGCTTGAAGCCGGCCCATTTGCCGTCGAGCCAGTCGGCCTTGTTAGGCTTATAGCCGGTGCCGGCCTCGAATTCGGCGTCGAGCCGCGCGCGCCAATCGGCCTTGGCCTTGTCGACCTCGCCTTCGGTCATCACGCCCTCGGCGATCAGCCGCTTGGCGTAGATCTCAAGCGTGGGCGGATGCGCCGCGATCTTCTTGTACATCACCGGCTGGGTGAACGCCGGCTCGTCGCCCTCGTTGTGGCCGTGTCGGCGATAGCAGAACATGTCGATCACGACCGGCTTGTGGAATTTCTGCCGGAATTCGATCGCGATCTTGGCCGCGAACACCACGGCTTCCGGATCGTCGCCGTTGACGTGGAAGATCGGCGCATCGATCATCTTCGCCACGTCGGACGGATAGGGCGAGGAGCGCGAATAACGCGGATAGGTGGTGAAGCCGATCTGGTTGTTGACGATGAAATGCAGCGAACCGCCGGTGCGGTAGCCTTTCAGGTCGGAGAGGCTGAAGCATTCCGCGACCACGCCCTGGCCGGCGAACGCCGCATCGCCATGCATCAACAGCGGCAACACCGAGATGCGCTGGTCCGGCGGATCGCCATGCTGGTCCTGCTTGGCGCGCACCTTGCCGAGCACCACCGGATCGACGATTTCCAGATGCGAGGGGTTGGCGGTCAGCGACAGATGGATGCGGTTGCCGTCGAACTCGCGGTCCGATGACGCGCCGAGATGATACTTGACGTCGCCGGAGCCTTCGACCGCGTCGGGATTGGCCGAGCCGCCCTTGAACTCATGGAACAGCGCGCGGTGCGGCTTGCCCATCACCTGGGTCAGCACATTGAGGCGGCCGCGATGCGGCATGCCGACCACGATTTCCTTCACGCCGAGATTGCCGCCGCGCTTGATGATCTGTTCGAGCGCCGGGATCAGCGATTCGGCGCCGTCGAGACCGAAGCGCTTGGTGCCGGTGAATTTGACGTCGCAGAATTTCTCGAAGCCTTCGGCCTCGACCAGCTTGTTGAGGATCGCGCGGCGGCCCTCGCGGGTGAAGCTGATTTCCTTGTCCGGGCCCTCGATGCGTTCCTGGATCCAGGACTTTTGCGCGGCGTTGGAGATGTGCATGAACTCGACGCCGAGCGTCTGGCAATAGGTGCGCTCGCAGATCGCGACGATCTCGCGCAAGCTCGCGTATTCCATGCCGAGCACGTGGTCGAGGAAGATCTTGCGGTCGAAGTCGCCCTCGACGAAACCGTAGGAGCGCGGATCGAGCTCTTCGCGGTCGCGCGGCGCCTCGATTCCCAGCGGATCGAGATTGGCGTGGAAATGGCCGCGCATGCGGTAGGCGCGGATCAGCATCAGCGCGCGCACCGAATCGCGCGTCGCCTGGTGCACGTCGGCCGCCGTGATCTCGATACCCTTGACCTGTCCCTGGGTCTGCGCCTGCACCTTGGCCGCGATCTTGGCGCCGACCGCCTTTTCGACTTCCGCCCAATTGCCGTCGAGCGCGGAAGTCAGCTCGTCGCGCGGCGTCAGCGGCCAGTTGTTGCGGCCCCAGGACGGTCCCTCGGCGTTCTTTTGGACGTCGGCCGGGCTGTCTTTCAGGCTCTTGAAGAACTCCTGCCACTCGGTGTCGACCGAAGCCGGGTCTCTTCTCGAAGCGGGCGTAGATTTCGTCGATATAGGTGGCGTTGGTGCCCTGCAAAAACGAAGAAAGGGCAAAGGCGGCGTTCGCGTCCTGGCGAGACATGATGGCGTCCTGGTGATTTCGACTTGGCGCATGGAAACGGCGCAAACGCTGATCCAGAGTTGGGGATCAGCGAGATTGGCACCTTTAACCTATTTAGGACGAATCTTCGCGCCGAAAAGAACAAAAAAATGAATTAGGATTTCAATTTTTCGGCAAGGGTGTGTCCGAGCCTCGCGGGCGACGGCGAGACGGTAATTCCGGCCGATTCCATGGCCGCCGTCTTGGAAGCGGCATCGCCCTTGCCGCCGGAGATGATGGCGCCGGCATGGCCCATGCGGCGGCCGGGCGGCGCGGTGACGCCGGCGATGAATCCGACCATCGGCTTCTTGCGGCCGCGCTTGGCCTCGTCTTTGAGGAACTGCGCGGCGTCCTCCTCGGCCGAACCGCCGATCTCGCCGATCATGACGATCGATTTGGTCTTGGGGTCGGCCAGAAACATCTCCAGCACGTCGATGAATTCGGTGCCCTTGACCGGGTCGCCGCCGATGCCGACCGCGGTGGTCTGGCCGAGACCTTCCTGGGTGGTCTGGAACACCGCCTCATAGGTCAGCGTGCCCGACCGCGACACGATGCCGACGCTGCCGGGCTTGAAGATATTCGCCGGCATGATGCCGATCTTGCATTCGCCGGCGGTCATCACGCCGGGGCAATTCGGTCCGATCAGCCGCGATTTCGATCCGCTCAACGATCGTTTGACCCGCACCATGTCGAGCACCGGAATGCCCTCGGTGATGCAGACGATCAGCGGAATTTCAGCATCGATTGCCTCGCAGATCGCATCCGCCGCTCCCGGCGGCGGCACATAGATCACGCGAGCGTCGGCGCCGGTCTTCTCGCGCGCCTCTGCCACCGTGTCGAACACCGGCAGGCCGAGATGCGTGCGAGCCACCTTTGCCGGGCGAGGTGCCGCCGACCATCTTGGTGCCGTAGGCGATCGCGGCTTCGGAATGAAAGGTGCCGTTCTTGCCGGTAAAACCCTGGCAGATGACTTTTGTGTTATTGTCGATCAGGACGGACATGGGTTGAAACTGCTTTCGCGGGGTGAGGAAGCTAGTGGATGCGCCGGTAAACGCCGGTGAGCACGTCGGCCCATCCTTCCGCGTCGGGCGAGAACTGGATTTTCATGCTGTAGGTGTTGTCGTCGACGACTTCGTAGACGTGGCGCGCGTTGCCGCGCAATGAGCCGCGCACCAGGATCAGCGACTTTCCGCTCCATCCGCCCGACGCCGGCGACGGCGGGAAGTAGCCGAGCGAATCGTGCCAGAACAATTTGTAGGTCCGGTCCTCGCGATCGTAGGTGAACACGCCATGGGTGGCGAAGCTCTCCTTGCCGTCGCGCATCTGGCGCGTGTCCTGGATCAGATAGAAGCCGTTGAGGTCGATGCGGGCGACCACATGCGAGGAGGCGGGCCCGCCGGCGTTCCAGCGCGAGGGATACACCACCTCTTCTCCGGTCCACTCGCCGGCGAATGCCGCGAGCTTGCGATGCGCCTCCAGCGGCGTCGGTGCGGCGAGATGGTTCTCGGCCATCGTTAGCCTCCCTTGACGGCGTTCACGATCTTCTGCGCGGCATCGTCGAGATTGTCCGCCGGCACCACGTTGAGGCCGGAATTGCGGATGATCTTCTTGCCCTGTTCGACATTGGTGCCTTCGAGCCGCACCACCAGCGGCACCTTCAAGCCCACTTCCTTCACGGCTGCGACCACGCCTTCGGCGATGATATCGCATTTCATGATGCCGCCGAAGATGTTGACCAGGATACCCTTCACATTGGGATCGGCGGTGATGATCTTGAAGGCTGCCGCCACTTTTTCCTTGCTGGCGCCGCCGCCGACATCGAGGAAGTTCGCCGGCGACATGCCATAGAGCTTGATGATGTCCATCGTCGCCATGGCAAGGCCGGCGCCATTGACCATGCAGCCGATGTTGCCGTCGAGGGTGACGTAGTTGAGATCGTATTTCGACGCCTCGATTTCCTTGGCGTCCTCCTCGGTCTCGTCGCGCAGCGCCGCCACTTCGGGATGGCGAAACAGCGCGTTGTCGTCGAACGACACCTTGGCGTCGAGCACGCGGAGCTGGCCCTGTTTGGTCACCACCAGCGGATTGATTTCCAGCATCGCCATGTCCTTGGCGGCGAACGCCGTGTAGAGCTGGCTCACCAGCTTCTCCGCCTGTTTGGCGAGATCGCCCGACAGGTTGAGCGCTTTGGCGACGGTGCGGCCGTGATGGCTCATGATGCCGGTCGCAGGATCGACCGAGAAGGTGACGATCTTTTCCGGCGTGGAGTGAGCGACGTCTTCGATGTTGACGCCGCCTTCGGTCGAGACGACGAACGAGACTTCGGAGGTTTCGCGGTTGACCAGGATCGAGAGGTAAAACTCCTTGTCGATGTCGGAGCCTTCCTCGATGTAGAGGCGGTTGACCTGCTTGCCGTGCGGCCCGGTCTGCACCGTGACCAGGGTTGCCCCCAGCATCTGTTTGGCGAATTCGGCGACCTCGGCGGGCGATTTGGCGATACGCACGCCGCCCTTGTCGCCGGCGCTTTTCTCCTTGAACTTGCCCTTGCCGCGGCCGCCGGCGTGGATCTGGCTCTTCACCACCCAGATCGGGCCGGGCAGCGCCTTGGCGGCGGCATCGGCGTCGGCGGCGCGGAGCACCGGCACGCCCTTCGAGATCGGCACGCCGAACTCGTTGAGCAGCGCCTTGGCCTGGTATTCATGGATGTTCATCAGGTCGCTCCCCGAACCCCTTGTGCGGTGAATCTTGGCAATTCACGTCGCTTTTTCTGGCATACCATATACCACGTGAACCGCAAGGGCCGCAGACCGGCGCGCCGATCTCCGGCCAATAACTCAAGTGTAATCAGCGGCCTAACAGATCGGGCGCGATCTTCTTGCAGGCCTCGACTAGACCTTGCACCGCGCCGACCGACTTGTCGAACGCTTCGCGGTCCTTGCCCAACAGCTCGATCTCGACAATCCGCTCGACGCCTTTCGATCCGATCACGACGGGCACGCCGACATACATGTCCTTTACGCCGTACTCGCCGTTGAGATACGCAGCGCAAGGAACAACGCGCTTCTTGTCCCTGAGATAGCTCTCGGCCATCGCGATCGCGGACGCCGCCGGCGCGTAGAACGCCGAGCCGGTTTTCAACAGGTTGACGATTTCGGCGCCGCCGTTACGGGTGCGGTCGACGATCTCCTCGATCCGCGTCTGCGAGGTCCAGCCCATCTTTACGAGGTCAGGCAGCGGAATACCGGCCACCGTGGAATAGCGCACCAGCGGCACCATGGTGTCGCCATGGCCGCCGAGCACGAAGGCGGTGACGTCTTCGACCGAGACATTGAACTCGTCGGCGAGGAAATAGCGGAAGCGCGAGGAATCCAGCACGCCGGCCATGCCCACCACCTTCTTGTGCGGCAGGTTAGATGCCTTCTGCAGCGCCCAGACCATGGCGTCGAGCGGGTTGGTGATGCAGATGACGAAGGCCTCGGGGGCGTATTTCTTGATGCCTGCGCCGACCTGCTCCATCACCTTGAGATTGATCGAGAGCAGATCGTCGCGGCTCATGCCCGGCTTGCGCGGCACGCCGGCGGTGACGATGCAGACATTGGCGTTGTCGAGCGCCTCATAGGAATTGGCGCCGGTGAAGGCCGCGTCGAACCCGTCGACCGGCGAGGATTGCGCGATGTCGAGCGCCTTGCCCTGCGGCACGCCTTCGGCGATGTCGAACAACACGACGTCGCCGAGCTCCTTCAAGCCGATGAGATGAGCCAAGGTTCCGCCGATCTGGCCGGAGCCAATCAAAGCAATCTTGTCGCGCGCCATGGGAAATCCATCCTTTGAAACCCGAACCGGGAGGGAGATCAGGAGAGTTGAATTTGGTTATCCCTTTCGACCGACCCGTTCAAGTCGCGCCGTGCTCAATTGTCCGCCACCCCCGCGTCATTCCGGGGCGCAAGTGAAATGAGCGAACCGAGAACCTCAGGATTCCCCGATGCGCAAGGGCGCATCTGAGGTCTGGTGCTAACGCACCATCCCGGAATGACGGCGTCCGCGATCACGTCTCCACCAGCCCCGCGCTCGAGCCGCTCGCCACGGAATCCTTGTGTCCGTGAGGCAGCGCCAAATAGGACTCCGAACTCATCTCGATCAGCCGCGAGGCGGTCCGCTTGAATTCGTTGGCCTCATTGCCCTCGGTCGCAAGATACAGCGACACCGGATTGGCCGCCGCCGACGCCATCAATTTCACGGCATTATCATAAAGCGTGTCGATCAGGGTGATGAAGCGCTTGGCGGCGTTGCGCTCGGCAAAGTCCATCACCGGAACGTGGTCGATCATGATGGTATGATAGTCGCGCGCAAGCCGCAGATAGTCGGATGCCGCGACCGGTATTTCGCATAATTCCTTGAATGAAAACCGCGCGACGCCGTGCGATGAACAGGGCACGTGCAACACGCGGCCCTTGATCGCGATATCGCGCGGCTTGCAGGGCGCGTTGCCGGTCATTTTCGCCCAGGCGATGTCGAGCGCTGCATCGGCTTCGCGGTCCGCCGGCACTAGCCACATCTTGACGCCAGCGAGCTTCTCGAGCCGGAAATCGGTGCGCGCATCGAGCCGCAGCACGTCCATATGTTGTTCGATCTGCGCGATAAAGGGCAGGAACAGCGCGCGGTTCAGCCCGCCCTTGTAGAGATCGTCGGGCGCGACATTGGATGTCGCCACTACCACGGTGCCAAGCTCGAACAGTCTTGCGAACAGCCGGCCCAGGATCATCGCATCCGCAATGTCGGTGACGTGAAATTCGTCGAAGCATAATAGCCACGCCTCGTCGAAAATCGCCTGCGCCGTGAGCGCGATCACATCGGCATCGGCAATCTCGCCGCGCGCGATGTTTTGGCGGTAGCCATGGATGCGTTCATGCACGTCGGCCATGAATTCGTGGAAATGCGCCCGCCGTTTGTGCTCGACCGGGCTCTCTTGGAAGAACAAATCCATCAGCATGGTCTTGCCGCGACCGACCTCGCCATGGACATAGAGGCCGCGCGGCGCGCCGTTCTTGTCGGTGAACAGCCGGCCGAGCAGGCCCTGCTTGCGCACCGGCTTGTAGTTCGAAAGCCGCTGCTCCAGGCCGGCGAAGGCGTCGGCTGCTTCCGCCTGCGCCGGATCGGGCTCGATCGCGCCGGACGCGATGAGGCTTTCATAATGGGTGCGGAACGAGGTGGGCGGGGTCGACAGCATGGCCCACCTTACGGCCAGAGGCCGGCGAAAATTGCAAGCCGCGAATTGAGGCTTGGGGGGCGCAAATCGTCATACCCGCGAAAGCGGGTATCCGGGCTCTCGATCAAATTGCCGTCGTCCCTGGAATACTGGGTCGCCCGGTCATAGGCGAGCGGAAGCGACGCCGTCCTTCGGACGGCTAAACCGGGCGATGACAGCCTGTGAATGCGGCTCACGCACTCAGCGCGTAAGAATCCTCGACCACATAGGGCCCGCCGCCGGTGGAGGCGCGGGAGGAGAACAGCACGAAGCGCTCGGCTTTGAACACCCGGCTCGGGAAGTAGCCGCGCACCGACAGATAGTCCGCGACGTCCTGGCTCGAGGCATCGTGCAGCCGCGCCAGCGTCACATGCGGGGTGAATTTGCGCCCCTCCGGATCGAGCCCGATCCGCTGCATCAAGCGTTCGAGCTCGGCCTGCAGCTCGATCAGGGGCCGGCTCGGCACGATGGAGGCGACCACCGCGCGCGGCTTGCGCCCGCCAAAGCTCGACAGGCCCTGCACCGTCACTTCGAACGGCTTGCGATTGACCCGAAACAGCATCGAGGCGATCTCGTTGGCGGAAATGCCGTCGATATCGCCGATGAAGCGCAAGGTGACATGATAATTTTCGGGATCGATCCAGCGGGCGCCGGGAAGGCCGCCCCGCAAGCTGGAAAGCGTCTGGCCGATCTCGGCCGGGATTTCCAGTCCAGTAAACAAACGCGGCATCGTTACACTCCCGATGCTAGGGTCTGATCGCAGAGATACTAGATCAAACCCCTAAACAAATTCCGGCGACGAATTACCGATTTCTATTTTCTACCCGACTTATGTGACTTTGCGAAGCATCCGGCGTTAACCGGGTGGAAACCTCCGGTAAACCACGGGCGCCTCTCATCCATTGCCTGCATCCATTGCCCGTTTTTCAACTACGCTGCCCTCTTATCGAGCCGAGGAACGCCTGCACGGTGGGCAGCATTTTCGTAACGATGATGTCCACGCCCTCCGCCGTCGGATGGATGCCGTCGGCCTGATTGAGCTTGGGGTCGGCGGCGACGCCATCCAGGAAAAACGGATAGAGCGGCACGTCGAACTTTTTCGCGAGATCCGGATAGATCGTGTTGAACTTTGCCGCATAGTCGCTGCCGTAATTCGGCGGCGCCAGCATCCCGCACAACATCACCGCGATCTTGCGCGCCTTCAGCCGGCTGACGATGTCCGAAAGCGCCGCGCGGGTGACGGCGGGATCGGTGCCGCGCAAGGCGTCGTTGGCGCCGAGCTCGACGATCACGGCCTCGGTTCCCTCGGGCACCGACCAGTCGAGCCGGTCGCGGCCGCCCGAGGAGGTATCGCCGGACACCCCGGCATTGATCATGTCAACCTCTATCCCCTTGTCTTTCAAGGCCTTTTGCAAGCGAGCCGGAAACGCGGCCCGACCCGACAGGCCCAAACCAGCACTCAAGGAATTGCCGAGCACCACCATCTTGACCGGCTGTGCAAATACCGGTCCAGCCGAAAGCAAGGCGGCCATCAACACGACCATGTGCATGAACAATCGCGTCCGCCTCTCGACCGCCATGCGGGAAGTGCCATATGACCGAGCCATGGACAGTCTCATCGAACCCTCGCAACTGGCCGGCCTCGCGCCGGACACCATTTCCATCTCGAACGTCAATCTCTCGCTCGGCGCGGGCGCAGCGCGCGTTCATATCCTCAAAGATATCAGCCTGCGCGTGGCATCGGGAGAAGCGATCGGCCTGATCGGCCCGTCAGGTTCGGGCAAGTCGACGCTGCTGATGGTGATGGCGGGTCTGGAACGGCCTGACACCGGAGAGGTGGTGGTCAACGGCACGCCTTTCAATGCCCTCGACGAGGACGCGCTGGCGCGCTTTCGCGGCCGCCAGGTCGGCATCGTATTCCAGTCGTTCCATTTGATCCCGACCATGACGGCGCTGGAGAACGTCGCGGTGCCGCTGGAACTCGCCGGCGATCCCGACGCCGCAAGCCGCGCCGCGCAGGAACTAATGTCGGTCGGTCTTTCCGACCGCCTGCACCATTATCCGACGCAATTATCAGGCGGCGAGCAGCAACGCGTGGCGCTGGCCCGCGCGCTCGCGCCCGATCCTGCGATCCTGGTCGCGGACGAACCGACCGGAAATCTCGACGAGACCACGGGAAAGCAGATCGTCGATCTCCTGTTCTCCAAGCATGACGAGCGCGGCATGACCCTGGTGCTGGTGACCCACGACACCTCGCTTGCGCAGCGCTGCGACCGCGTGGTGCGCTTGCGCTCGGGGCGGATCGACGGTGAGACCATGCACCGCCGCGCCGCGTCATGAGCATTGCTTGCGAACGCATCGGCGGCGGCCGCACGACGTCGCTTTCATTGCGCTATGCCTTGCGCGAATTGCGCGGCGGCTTGCGCGGCTTCTACGTTTTCATCGCCTGCATCGCGCTCGGCGTGATGGCGATCGCCGGCGTCGGCTCGGTCGCGGCTAGTCTTAGCGATGGGCTGGCGCGCGAGGGCCGCACGCTGCTCGGCGGCGATGTCGCCTTCGTCTTGTTCCAGCGCGAGGCCAAGCCGGACGAGGTCGCCTTCCTGCGCTCACGCGGCGAGGTATCGGTGGCGGCGACCTTGCGCGGCATGGCGCGCGCCGGCGACGGCCGGCTCGCTCTGGTCGAGATGAAGGCGGTCGATGCCGCTTACCCGATGCTCGGCGAACTCACGCTACGTCCGACACTGCCGATCAGCGATCTCTTGGCAGAGCGCGAAGGCGCGTTCGGCGCGGCGGCCGACCCGACCCTGCTGGCGCGGCTCGATCTGAAGATCGGCGACCGCGTCACCATCGGCAACGCCACTTTCCAAATCAGGAGTGCCGTCGACGCGGAGCCGGACAAGCTCGCCGGCGGCGTCGGCTTCGGTCCGCGTTTCCTGGTCTCCGAAACCGCCCTGCACGCGACCGGACTGTTGCAGCCGGGCAGCCTGGTGCGTTGGGCCTATCGGGTGAAATTGCCCGACAATGCGAGCGGCGAACGCACCACCACCGCATTGATCGATGATGCGCGAGCGGCGCTGCCCGAGGCCGGCTGGGAAATCCGCAGCCGCTCCAACGCGTCCCCGCAGCTTGAACGCACCATCAACCGCTTCACGCAATTCCTGACCCTCGTTGGTCTCGCAGCGCTGCTGGTCGGCGGTGTCGGCGTCGCCAACGCCGTGAAAAGCCATATCGATCGCCGCCGCGACGTGATCGCCGCGTACAAGGCGCTTGGCGCCACCGGGCGTGAGGTGTTTGCGATTTACCTGACACAGGTGATCATGCTGGCCGGGATCGGCTCGATCATCGGGCTTGCCGCGGGCGCGGCACTTCCCTTCGTCATCGTCGGCCTGTTCGGCAAATTGCTGCCGTTGCCGGTGCTGCCGGCGCTGCATCCGGACGAACTCGCGCTGTCGTTCGTCTATGGCCTCTTGACCGCGCTCGCCTTCGGCCTGTGGCCGCTCGGCCGCGTGCACGACGTGCCGGTGGCGGCGCTGTTTCGCGAAGCGGTCGGCGCGGTGTGGCATCGCCCGCGCTGGCGCTATCTCGCGCTGATGGCGGTCGTGATCGCATTGCTGGTCGCGGTGGTGATCGGGCTTGCCTACGACAAGCGCGTCGCCTCCGTGTTCGTCGCTTCCTCGGTCCTGGTGTTCGCGCTGCTGCGCGGCATCGCCGCCATCCTGATGGCACTGGCGCGGCGCCTGCCGCGCACGCGCTTCACCATGCTGCGGCTCGCCATCGCCAATATCTACCGCCCCGGCGCGCTGACGCCGTCGGTCGTGATGTCGCTTGGCCTCGGCCTCGCGGTGCTGGTGACGATCACGCAGATCGACGGCAATCTGCGCCGGCAATTTCTGGCGGCGCTGCCGGAGCGCGCGCCGTCATTCTACTTCATCGATATCCCGGCGAGCGAAGCCGCACATTTCGACACTTTCCTCAAACAGACGCTGCCGCAATCGAGCGTGGAGGACGTGCCGATGCTGCGTGGGCGCATCGTCGCCGCCCGCGGCGTCAAGGCGGAAGACCTCAAGCCTTCGACCGATTCCGAATGGGTGCTGCAGAGCGACCGCGGCTTGACCTATACCGGCGAGATCCCCAAGGGCTCCAAGGTGGTGGAAGGGGAATGGTGGGGCGCCGACTATTCCGGCCCGCCCCTGGTCTCGATGGAGAAGAAGATCGCCGATGGCCTGAAGCTCAAGATCGGCGACGAGATCGTGGTCAACGTGCTCGGCCGCGACATCCCGGCCACCATCAGCAATCTGCGCAACATCGACTGGCAGGGCCTCGGCATCAATTTCGTGCTGGTGTTTTCGCCGGGCGCATTCAAGGGCGCGCCGCATACCCATATCGCGACGCTAACCGAAACCCATCCCGACACCGCAAGCGACGCCCGCATCATCAAGCAGGTGGCCGACGCGTTTCCGATGATCACCAGCGTCCGGGTCCGCGAGGTGATGGAAACCATTGGTTCCGTGGTCACCAACCTCGCGCTGGCGATCCGCGGCGCCAGCGCAGTGACGCTGATATCGGCGATCCTGGTGCTGGGCGGGGCGCTCGCCGCCGGTCACCGGCATCGGGTCTACGACGCCGTCATCCTCAAGACCCTCGGCGCGACCAGGGTGCGGCTGCTCGGCGCCTATGCGCTGGAGTACCTCCTGATCGGGTTTGCCACCGCGGTGTTCGGCGTGATCGCGGGCTCGGTGGCGGCCTGGCTGATCGTGACCCGGCTGATGACCTTGAGCTTCGTCTGGCAGGCCGGCAGTGCCGGCGGGGTAGTGGTGGCGGCGCTGATCGTCACGGTGGGACTGGGGCTTGCGGGAACCCTGCTTGCCTTGAACCAGAAGCCCGCGACCGTGCTGCGCAATTTGTGACAAATTGAAGCACCGGCCGTGATCGCGGTCTTTATGGGATTTATACTGTTTATGGAATTTTGCCTTCCCGGGGCCTGCTAAAATGATTGCGGAAGGGCGACATTCCGCCGCGCACGGAAGCTTGCAGCCGGTGTGGCAATTTCCCACATGGAGCGTGGGTCCAGATACCGGTTTGATGACGCAAAATTAATGTCCGCAAACGGTTCTATCTGGGATAGATATCTTACCAACCGGCGACGCAAACCCCTTTGTGCTCTACCGGACAAACAACGGGAATTCGACCATGTCGGACCTAGACCGTAACTACGCCTCTCCTTTCGGCCGGGCCGCCGGGCGCGTTGACGCCGCGACCGTCGATGCCGGTCTGCGCGCCTACATGCTGCGCATCTACAACTACATGACGATTGGGCTCGCCATCACCGGGCTTGCCGCACTCGGCGTCTATATGGCGGCCGTGACCTCCGATCCGTCGGGCGCCGCGGCCAAGATAGGCAACGCGTTCCTGACGCCGTTCGGTTACGCGATGTTCGTGAGCCCGCTGAAATGGCTGTTCATCCTGGCGCCGCTCGCCATGGTGTTCGTGATTTCGGCCGGCATCAACCGCCTGCAGCCCGCGACCGCCCAGCTTCTGTTCTGGGTGTTCTCGGCGCTGATGGGCATTTCGCTGTCCTCGATCTTCCTGGTGTATACGCACACCTCGATCGTGCGGGTGTTCTTCATCACCGCGGCCTCGTTTGGTGCGCTGAGCTTCTACGGCTACACCACGCGGCGTGACATGACCGCGATGGGCTCGTTCCTGCTGATGGGCCTGTTCGGCATCATCATCGCGAGCCTCGTCAATCTCTTCATCGCGAGTTCGGCGCTGCAGTTCATCGTCTCGGTGGTCGGCGTGCTGGTGTTCGCGGGCCTCACCGCCTGGGATACCCAGCGGCTGAAGAACGACTACATCTACGGCTACGCCTCGCAGGGCGGCGTGGTGGCGGAACGTGCGGCGATTACCGGCGCATTGTCGCTGTACCTGAACTTCATCAACCTGTTCACGCTGCTGTTGCAGCTGCTCGGCCAGCGCGACTGACCACCTGCTTCAGGCGGATCGATCAAGCCCCGGCCCGAAAGGCCGGGGCTTTTCTTTTGCGGAAAGGAAAAATAATCTCCTCGCATGTCCGCGCTCGAAATCCGGCCCGCCGCCGAGGCCGACCTCCCCTTCGTCACCGACATCTACGCGCACGCGGTGCGCTACGGCACCGCGACGTTCGAATTGCTCCCGCCTGATCTCGCCGAAATGACGCGGCGCTTCCGCGCGCTGATGGATGGCGGCTTTCCCTATTTCGTCGCCGCTCTCGACGGCCGGGTGGTCGGATATGCCTATGCCGGCGCTTACCGGCCGAGGCCGGCCTACCGCTTCACCGTGGAGAATTCGGTCTATCTCGAGCCCGCGATCCACCGCCGCGGCATCGGCCTTCAATTGATGCAGCACCTGATCGAAGCATGCGAGGCGCGCGGCTACCGCCAGATGATTGCGGTGATCGGCGATACCGCCAATGCCGGATCGATCGGCGTGCACAGCAGATGTGGGTTTCAGATGATCGGGACCCACCCCAATGTCGGGCTCAAATTCGGCCGCTGGCTCGACACCGTGATGATGCAGCTTTCGCTCGGCGAGGGCGCGACCAACGTGCCGGCGGACGAGTAGAATCGTAGCCCGGATGGAGTGCAGCGAACTCCGGGAACATGTGAGACCAATCCCGGATTGCGCTGCACTCCATCCGGGCTACGAAGTCAGCATGAGTGTCTTTGCGTCGTTCAGACCACCGCCAGTTTGCGGTCGATCGCGAGCAGCACGCGGTCGAGTTCGTGGCCGCGGCGCAGGATCAGCCCGGTTGCGGAAATCACGCTATACATGCCCTGCTTGCGCGCGAGCCGCGGATCTTTTTCGATGCGATAGATCGGGACTTCGGAAGCGCGGCGGAAAACCGAGAACACGGCGCGGTCCTTGAGAAAGTCGATGGCATAGTCGCGCCATTCGCCATCGGCGACCATGCGCCCGTAAAGATTCAAGATACGATTAAGTTCAGGACGATTGAACGTCACCCGGTTCGGCAAAGGATTCGCAGGGTGATTCGCAGACGGACTCGCAGCGGCGGGACGCGCCGCTGCGCGATTCTCGCTTGGATCGGCATCCTCCGACATCAGACTCATGGGACGCGCCTCCTTGTCATGTCTATGACATGATTGCGCCAACTGCCCGCGGCTGCAAGAGGGCGTTTCGTTGGTTTCGCTTCAAAACGACGCGGCGGATTGTCCGATTTTCCGAACCAAATTCGCCGTCACAGGATCGTTAGCGGAATTCATAATACCGCCCTACTTCCGCCAACCGCCCGCCCTCCTAGGTTGCGATAACCAATTGTGCGTTGGCCCGGTCCTTTCGGTTCCGGATTCCTCAGCCCCCAGCCCCCCGGGATCGTCGGGATCGGGTCTGACGCATGAGTTAATCCCCATCTCGGGCCAACGAAAGTTGGTCCTTTTTCTTTTTGGGGTTCGCGCGAAGCAACCGTTCTTTCTGCGCACGCGCCAAGTGCATCGTCACCATGGTGACGGCAGCGAGTTCGGCGATTTCAGAAGAAATTTCAGTGCAGCGACGTATACGCCGCGCCGAGCATCGGCCCCGGCTTGTCGCGGCTGCCGTCCTGGACGTAGACCGCCGCGGCATCGACGCCTTCGCGGGAGATGTTTTCCAGCGGCACGGTCCAACTGCCCGAGCTGCCGTTCCAGTCACCCACCTTCAGGAGATTGCGCACCACATTGTGGTAGGTGATTTCGCGGCCGCTATTCTCGCCGCGACCGATCGAGATCGGCACCGCTCTGGAGATCGAGCAGATCCAGACTTCGCCATGCGCCGCGCTCGGAATTTTGCTGGCCGCCACCGACACATTGATCTGCTTGCCGACGATCGACATCGTCACCGGCACCGACATCACGCTACCGGTCTTGGTGGTGTCGTCGATCGCGCCTTCGATGCCGGCGCGATCGCTGCCGATGAGGTGGATCGATCCATTGACGACCACCTGCGGCGTGTAGACGTCGCGGTCGCCGCGCACGCGCGAATAGGCTTTCTGCCGCGCGGAAAACCGCGCATCCGCCAGCGTGTCTTTCCAGCCGAGGTAGTCCCAATAGTCGATCGGCATGCTCAACGCGATGACGGAAGGATCCTTGGCGAGTTCGCCGATGATCTTGTCGGCGGGCGGACATGACGAACAACCTTGCGAGGTGAACAATTCCACCACCGCGCGCGGCTCGGCGGCATGCGCCGGGCGGACGATTGCAATGATCGCGCATACGCCGAGCGTACCGGACCATCGTGAAATCTCGGACCATCGAGAAAGAGAGCTATAGGTCATCATCGCTGTCATCGTTTACCCAAGGTACCACCGGCATTATTATCGCCGTTAAAGGTTACGATCCGCATCCGTATTGGTACGGGCATGATTTATAAGAGCAAAACCATGTCCTAAACGAGCGAAAGCGGCCTTTGATAGGCCGCCTTCCTCTTGCCCGCCACTCACTTCGCGGTGAGCCACCGATCACAAATCCGCGTCAGGCGGCCAGTTTGCGCAGCACATAATGCAGGATGCCGCCGTTTCGGTAGTATTCGAGCTCGTCGAGCGTATCGATGCGGCACAACAGCGGAACGCGCTGCAGCGCGCCGTTGCCCGACACGATCTCCGCGGTCAGCTTCTGGCGCGGCTTCAGATCGCCTTGCAAGCCGCGGATCGTCACAGTCTCGTCGCCCTTCAGCCCGATCGACTGCCAGGACGCGCCGTCCTCGAAGGTTAACGGCAAGACGCCCATGCCGACCAGGTTGGAGCGATGGATGCGCTCAAAGCTCTGGCAGATCACGGCGCGGACGCCGAGCAGCCGCGTGCCCTTGGCGGCCCAATCGCGCGAGGAGCCGTTGCCGTATTCGGCGCCGGCGAACACCACCAGCGGCACTTTCTCGGCCTGGTATTTCATCGCGGCGTCGTAGATCGACATCTGCTCGCCGTCGGGCCAGTGTTTGGTCAGGCCGCCCTCGGGAATGTTGCCGTCGGCGCCCTTCAGCATGAAGTTCTTGATGCGGATGTTGGCGAAGGTGCCGCGCATCATGATCTCGTGATTGCCGCGCCGCGTTCCGTATTGGTTGAAATCCGCCGGACGCACCTGATGCTCGCTGAGGAATTTGCCCGCGGGCGACGTCAGTTTGATCGAGCCGGCCGGCGAGATGTGGTCGGTCGTGATCTTGTCGCCGAACATCGCGAGAATCCGCGCATCGACGACGTCGACGATCGGCTCCGGCTCTTTCTTCATGCCTTCGAAATAGGGCGGGTTCTGCACATAGGTCGAGCTCATGTTCCAGCGATAGGTCTCGCTCTCGACCGTCTTGATCTTGCGCCAGTTGGTGTCGCCCTTGAACACGTCGGCGTAGCGCTTCTTGAAGATCGACGCGGTCACGAACTTCTTCATGAGGGCATTGATCTCCTTCGCGGTCGGCCAGATATCCTTCAGGTACACCGGCTTGCCGTCCTTGCCGGTGCCGAGCGGCTCGACCGCGAGATCCTTGGTCACAGACCCCGCCAGCGCGTAAGCCACGACCAATGGCGGCGACGCCAGATAATTGGCCTGTACGTCCGGCGAGACGCGGCCCTCGAAATTGCGGTTACCGGACAGCACGGCGGCTGCGACGATGCCGTTGTCGTTGATCGACTTCGAAATCTCTTCCGGCAGCGGACCGGAATTGCCGATGCAGGTGGTGCAACCGAAGCCGACCAGGTTGAAGCCGACCTTGTCGAGATCGTTCTGCAGTCCGGAATTGGAGAGATATTCGGCGACCACCTGGCTGCCGGGCGCCAGCGAGGTTTTCACCCAGGGCCTTGCCTTCAGCCCCTTCGCCGCAGCGTTGCGCGCGAGTAGCCCCGCGCCGATTAGAACGCTCGGATTGGAAGTGTTGGTGCAGGAAGTGATCGCCGCGATCACGACGTCGCCATGGCCGAGATCGAAATCGCGATTCTCGACCGAGTAGCGATGCGAGGCGTCCGCGGCCTTCTTGTATTCATTCGCCATCGCGGTCGAAAAGCCTTGTGCGACAGCTGGCAGCGCAACGCGGCCCTCGGGACGCTTCGGTCCGGCCATCGACGGCACCACGTCGGCAAGATCAAGCATCAGCGTTTCCGTAAATACCGGATCGGCCGACTTGGCGGTGCGGAACAAGCCTTGCGCCTTGGCATAGGCTGACACCAGCGCCACGCGTGGCGCCGCGCGGCCCGAAGTCTTCAAATAATCGATGGTGGCGGCGTCGACCGGGAAGAAGCCGCAGGTCGCACCGTATTCCGGCGCCATGTTGCCGATGGTCGCCTTGTCCGCGACCGAGAGAAAATCGAGGCCGGGGCCGAAAAATTCCACGAATTTTCCGACCACGCCTTGCTTGCGCAGCATCTGCGTGACCGTCAGCACGAGGTCGGTCGCGGTGACGCCTTCCTTCAATTGCCCCTTGAGCTTGAAGCCGACCACATCCGGCAGCAGCATCGACAAGGGCTGGCCGAGCATCGCGGCTTCCGCCTCGATGCCGCCGACGCCCCAGCCGAGCACGGCAAGGCCGTTGACCATGGTGGTGTGCGAATCAGTGCCGACCAGCGAATCCGGATAGGCGACTTCGAAGGTGCCGGTCTTCGCGCCGACCTTCATCTTCTCCTTCTTGGTCCACACCGTCTGCGCCAGATATTCGAGATTGACCTGGTGGCAGATGCCGGTGCCGGGCGGCACCACGGAAAAGTTCGAAAACGCCTTCTGGCCCCATTTCAGAAATTCATAGCGTTCCTGGTTCTGCTTGTATTCCTCGACCACGTTCTTGGCGAAAGCCTTGTTGTCGCCGAAGAAGTTGACGATCACCGAATGGTCGATGACGAGATCGACCGGCACCAGCGGATTGATCTTCTCGGCATCGCCGCCGAGATTTTGCATCGCATTGCGCATCGCCGCGAGATCGACCACCGCCGGCACGCCGGTGAAATCCTGCATCAAGACGCGCGCGGGCCGGAACGCGATCTCGTGCTCGAGCTTGCGCTTCTTCAGCCATTTGGCGACCGCCAGGAGGTCCTCCTTCTTGACGGTACGACCGTCTTCGTTGCGCAGCAGGTTTTCCAGCAGCACCTTCATCGAATAAGGCAGCTTGGAAATCCCGTTGAGACCGTTCTTCTCGGCGGCGGGCAGGCTGTAATAGACATAGGTCTTGCCACCAACCTTGAGGGTCTTCTGGCATTTGAAGCTGTCGAGCGAGGTCATGTGAGGAAATCCCAATTGTCAGTTATACCCGGCAAGGGTATCAAAACACCGTCAGCAAAGCTCGCCTGATGGCTTGCAGCGGCGGATTGTGTGCTGCATCAAGTTTCGGCTTATAGAATCTTTCCAATGGCACCGCCACACCGACAATCGCGCCGCAGCGTTGCGGCATCCAAAAATTCTGATGCGGTACCCATCAATTTCTAGAGGGCTGTGAACGAGCAAATGCGGCTCTCAGGGCGCGGTGTCAGATGTGTGCGAGGCGGCCGCGAGGTGTTCTCACACCTCGATTTTGACGCGTCCTCGCGCGAAGCGCTCGCCGTCACCGGCCCCAATGGCGCCGGCAAAACCTCGCTGCTGCGGCTGATCGCGGGCCTGTTGATGCCATCGGCCGGATCGATCGAGCTAGAGGGAGCCGAAGCCGACCTGACTTTGCCGGAACAGGCGCATTATCTCGGCCACCGCGACGCGCTGAAACCCGCGCTCAGCGTCGCCGAAAATCTTGCGTTTTGGCGCGATTTTCTCGGTGGCGAGGCGGGCGATACGAGCGAAAGCCTGGCCGCGGTCGGGCTCGACCACGCGGCCCATCTGCCGGCGGCCTTTCTGTCGGCGGGGCAGCGGCGGCGGCTGTCGCTGGCGCGGCTGATCGCGATCAAGCGGCCGATCTGGCTTCTGGACGAGCCGGCCGCCGCGCTCGATTCCGCCGGCCAGAGCCTGTTCGCCGGGCTGATGCGCGACCATCTCGCGCAGGGCGGGATGATCATCGCGGCCACCCATGGGCCGCTCGGCGTCGATGCGAAGCAATTGCGGATCGGGGGCGCGTCGTGAAATTGCGGTCACCGCCTGCCGACGGTCTCTCCGTTCCCTCCCCCCTTGCGGGGGAGGGTCAGGGAGGGGGGTGCCACACGACGTGCTGGTTGTTGTTCGGCGACGACTCTTACTCATTGCTACGGAGGGAGCGCTTCCCTCGAACACCTCTTCCGGGGCCACCCCTCTCCCCAACCCTTCCCCGCAAGGGGGGAGGGAGCTACCAGTGCTCGCGGTCAGATTGGAGTGCTCGGCGCAGACATTGGCAGCGGTGTCGCGCATGACCGCGCTCGCCGCGCTGGTTCGACGGGACATCCAAATCGCGCTTCGGGTCGGCGGCGGCGCGCTGATCGGCGTGCTGTTTTTCCTCACTGTGGTGGTGTTGATGCCGTTCGCGGTCGGGCCGGACCTTGCGCTCCTGACGCGGCTGGGGCCGGCGATCCTCTGGCTCGGCGCGCTGCTTGCGAGCCTGTTGACGCTCGATCGGCTGTTCATGGCCGATCACGAGGACGGCTCGCTCGACCTGATCGTGATGAGCCGGACTCCCCTGGAACTCGCCTGCGCCGCAAAAGCGCTGGCGCATTGGATTGCCGCGGGCCTGCCGCTGATCATTGCGACCCCCGTGCTCGGCCTACTGCTCAATCTCGATACCCGGTCGACCGCAGCCGTCGCGCTGACGCTGCTGGCCGGCACCCCGGCGCTGACCTTTACCGGCATGATCGGCGCGGCGCTCGCCGTAACCCTGCATCGCGGCGGATTGCTGCTGGCGGTGCTGGTGCTGCCGCTGTCGATCCCGGTCTTGATTTTCGGTGTCGCCGCCTCGCAGGCTGCCATTACGGGGCCGTTGCCGTTCGGCGCGCCGTTCTCGATCTTGTGCGCGCTATCGCTGATCAGCTTTGTGATCGGACCTTTTGCCGCAGCCGCGAGCCTGCGGCACGGGCTCGACTGATACCAGGAGCTAACCTTGACACCGATCAACTCTTGCAGAGCGCCCTTATGCCGATTGCCTGCAACCCTTGCGCCGATTAACAGGGTGTCATGACGCTGATCGACCTCGCCAACCCGAGCAAATTCCTGGCGCTGACCGCGCGCCTCCTGCCATGGCTCGCGGCAGCTACCGCGATCGTGCTCGCGATCGGCCTATATCAATCGGCGGTCGCACCCGACGACTATCAGCAGGGCGCCACCGTAAAAATCATGTTCATCCACGTGCCCAACGCGTGGTTGTCGATGTTGGTTTGGGGGGTAATGAGTTAGCCGCCTTGGGCACGTTGGTGTGGCGGCATCCGCTCGCCGACGTCGCAGCGAAAGCCGCCGCCCCGATCGGCGCCGCCTTCACCTTTCTCGCGCTGGTGACAGGCTCGCTATGGGGCCGGCCGATGTGGGGCACCTATTGGGAGTGGGATGCTCGGCTGACTTCGGTCCTGATCCTGTTTCTGATGTACCTCGGGCTGATCGCGCTGTGGCGCGCGGTCGAAGATCCCTCGCGCGCGGCACGCGCCGCCGCAGTGCTGACGCTGGTCGGCGCCATCAACCTGCCTATCATCAAATTCTCGGTCGACTGGTGGAACACCCTGCATCAGCCGGCGTCCGTGATGCGGCTGGGCGGACCGACGCTCGACCGCGCCTTTTTGATCCCGCTGCTGGTGATGGCGGTGGCGTTTTCACTGTTGTTCGTCACGCTGCTGTTGGCCGCCATGCGCAACGAGATCCTGCGACGCCGGGTGCGCAGCTTGCATATGATGCAAGCCGCCCAGCAGGCGGCGTGAACACGATGTCGCTCGGTCCCTATGCCTCTTTCATTGTGACGTCCTACGCGCTGGTCACGCTGGTGGTGCTGATCCTGATCGCCTGGATCGCGATCGACTACCGCAACCAGCGGCAGCGCCTGCGCGAGCTGGATGAAAGCGGCGTTACCAGGCGATCCGGACGCAGCACGGCGGACATCAGATGAGCGAGCCCACAACATCCGAGAAACTGACATCGACCGCGCCGCCGCGCCGGCCCTGGCTGATGGCGCTGCCGCTACTTCTGTTCGCGGCGCTTGCGGTGCTGCTCTTGCTCCGGCTCGGCAGCGGCGATCCCTCGAAAATTCCCTCGGCGCTGATCGGCCGCCCGGCGCCGCAAACCGCGCTGCCGCCGCTGCAGGGTCTTGTCGCCGACGGCGCAGATGTGCCCGGGCTCGATCCCACGATGTTCAAGGGCAAGGTCAGCATCGTCAATGTCTGGGCTTCCTGGTGCGTGCCGTGCCATGACGAGGCGCCGCTGTTGACCGAGCTCGCGAAAGACAAGCGCCTGCAACTGGTCGGCATCAACTACAAGGACGCGCCCGATAATGCACGGCGCTTCCTCGGCCGGTACGGCAATCCGTTCGGCATTGTCGGCGTCGACGGCAATGGCCGCGCCGCGATCGAATGGGGCGTCTATGGCGTGCCGGAGACGTTTATCGTCGGGCGCGAGGGCGCCATCGTCTACAAGCTGGTCGGCCCGGTGACGCCCGAGAATATCGACACCGTGCTGAAAGCCGAGATCGACAAGGCGCTCAAGGCGGGCTCCTAGTCGTCATTACGAGGAGCGAAGCGACGAAGCAATCCAGGTTCATTCTCGAGGCTCTGGATTGCTTCGCGGAGACTGTCATCGGGCGCGCATTCGCGCGACCCGTTGGCTCGCAATGACGGTTGTGGCAATCACCCCTTCCTCACATCCCCGGCTTCGGCTTCACTCGTCTCCAGCGAAACCGGCTCGAGATGATAACGCTTGGTCAGCGGCATCTGCGCGATCGCGAAGATCATCGTCAGCGGGATCACGCCGAACGCCTTGAAGCCGACCCAGAAATCGGTGCTCTGGGTGCGCCAGATCACTTCGTTGAGGATCGCCATCGCCAGGAAGAACAGCGCCCAGCGCATCGTCAGGATGCGCCAGCCCTCCGGCGTCAGATTGAACATTTGGTTGAACATGATCGCGATGAAGGAGCGGCCAAACAGCAGCCCGCCGCCCAGCACGGCTGCGAACAGGCCGTAGATGATGGTCGGCTTGACCTTGATGAAGGTCTCGTCGTGCAGCACCAGGGTCAGCGTGCCGAAGATGATGACGATGATGCCGGTGACCAGCGCCATGACAGGCACGTGCCGGGTCACCACGTAGGAGGCGATCATCGCGGCGACAATGGCCACCATGAAGGCGCCGGTCGCGACGAACAGATGGTACTTCGCGTTGGTGACAAAGAACACGATTAGCGGACCGAGTTCGGTTAGAAGCTTGAACAGCGGATGCGGCTGGGTTTTGTCCATCAGCTTTCGATTCCCGCAATGGCTTGCGCAAACTCCCGCGCGGTGAACGGCGCGAGATCGTCGATGCCCTCGCCGACGCCGATGAAATGCACCGGCAGTTTGAATTTTTCCGCCAGCGCCACCAGGATGCCGCCCCGCGCCGTGCCGTCGAGCTTTGTCATCACAAGGCCAGTGACCCCTGCAGTGCGATGAAATGCCTCGACCTGCGACAGCGCATTCTGCCCGACGGTGGCATCCAGCACCAGCAGCACCGCATGCGGCGCCGAGGCGTCGATCTTCTTGATGACACGAACGACTTTTTCAAGCTCGTTCATCAATTCGGCCTTGTTCTGCAGGCGTCCAGCGGTATCGACCAGCAGCACGTCGCGCTGTTGGTCCCTGGCTTCGGATAGCGCGTTGAAGGCAAGGCTTGCGGAATCCGAACCCTGGCTGCCTGCGATGACAGGCGATTTGGTACGCTCGCCCCAGACTTTTAATTGTTCAATCGCCGCCGCGCGAAACGTGTCGCCGGCCGCCAGCATGACGCTGCGGCCTTCGGCTGCGAATATGGCGGCAAGCTTGCCGATGGTGGTGGTCTTGCCGGAACCATTGACGCCGACCACAAGAATGACGAACGGTTTTTGCGCGTTGTCGATCACCAGCGGCTTGGCGACCGGCGCAAGAACTTTTTCCACTTCGGTCGCGACCACGTTCTTCACGTCGTCTGCCGTGATCGCCTTGTCGTACCGGCCAACGCCGACGGCCGCCGAGATGCGCGCGGCTACTTCGGTTCCCAGATCAGCGCGCAGCAGCACGTCCTCGATATCCTCGAGCATCGCGCGGTCGAGCTTGCGCTTGGTGACGAGATCGGCAACCGCCGTGCCCAGCGAACTCGAAGTTCGCTTCAGGCCGCCGGACAACCGGCGCCACCAGCTCTGCTTGGTCGTTTCGTTCATGGCGCGGACGTGTTAGCGGTTTCGCGCCATGAGCGAAAGTCTTGACCAACCGATTGATGTTCCCCAACTGACCGCGGAAGAAATTTTGGCGCGCCTGCTCCATCGCGACGGGCTGATGCTGGTGATCGACAAGCCGGCCGGGCTCCCGGTCCATCGCGGCCCCAAGGGCGGCGCCAATCTCGAAGCTTCCTTCGATGCGCTGCGCTTCGGGCTGCCGCGGCCGCCGGTGCTTGCCCACCGGCTGGACAAGGACACCTCCGGCTGCCTGGTATTGGGGCGTCATCGTAAAGCAACGGCCTCGCTCGGGTTGTTATTCAAGCATGGCAAAGTGGCCAAAACCTATTGGGCGGTGGTCGAAGGGGGACCCACCGAAGACAAGGGCATCATCGAGATGCCGCTCGGCCGGCTCAACGCCGAGCGCGGCTGGTGGCAGAAGCCGGATCCGGAAGGGCAGAAGGCCGTCACGCACTGGAAGGTGCTCGGACGCGGCAACGGCCTCGCGTGGTTGGCGATGGAACCGGTCACCGGCCGCACCCATCAATTACGCGTGCATTCGGCTGCCACCGGCTGGCCGATCGTCGGCGACAATATCTACGGAAACGGTCCACGATTTGGCGAACCGCGCCTGCATCTGCACTCCCGCGAGATCGGGATTCCGATTTCAAAGAACAAGGAACCGGTACGCGTGGTCGCGCCGGCGCCGCCGCACATGCAGGAGCGGCTCAGGGCCTGCGGGTGGAATGGGGAGTAGGGCCGCGATCTCGACCACTCTTCGTCGTCATCATCCGCGAAAGCGGATGATCCAGTATTCCAGAGACGCCTGTGATCAATCGATAGGCCGCGGCGTACTGGGTCGCCCGGTCAAGCCGGGCGATGACAGTGGAGTTCAAACCGTCAGCCGCGCGCTGTCATACCCTGCGATCGCCAGCCGTCGCACCGCGCCGGGCTCCTCGCCGCTGATCGCTACCGGCAAAAAATGTTCGGTGCGGCCCTGGGTCGCACTTTCGATCAGCACTTCGCGTGTCGCACCGACCTCTCGCGCTAACCGCCGCCGCAGCGCGGCTTCGCCTGCCCCCCGCAATCGCTTCGCGCGCTCTCTGATCGCCTGACCCGCCACCTGCGGCATGCGCGCCGCCGGCGTACCTGGGCGCGGCGAATACGGAAACACATGCAGGAAGGTCAGATCGCACTCATCGACCAGGGCCAGCGAGCGCGCAAACATCTCTTCGGTCTCGGTCGGGAAGCCCGCGATGATATCGGCGCCGAGCGCGATATCCGGCCGCAACCGCTTGACCTGCGCGCAGAAAGCAATCGCATCGCGCCGCGAATGCCGGCGCTTCATCCGTTTCAGGATCAGATCGTCGCCCGATTGCAGCGACAGATGCAGATGCGGCATCAGCCGTTCATCATCCGCGATCGCATCGAGCAGATCGCGGTCGGCTTCGACGGAGTTGATCGACGAAATCCGCAAGCGCTTCAGCTCGGGCGCGTGCCGCAGGATTTGCCTGGTCAGCGTCCCGAGTTTTGGCGCGCCCGGCAGATCGGCGCCGTAGCTTGTCAGGTCCACCCCCGTAAGCACGATCTCGGCATGGCCGCGCTCGATCAATGTGCGCACCTGCTCGACCACGGCACCCATCGGCACGGAGCGCGAATTGCCGCGGCCGAACGGGATGATGCAGAAGGTGCAGCGGTGATCGCAGCCGTTCTGCACCTGCACGAAGGCGCGCGGCAGGCCGCTGTGAAAGCCTTCGATCAGATGCGGCGCCGTTGCCTTCACCGCCATGATGTCGGTGACGGCGATCTTTTCGATTTCCGCCTCGACTGCACCGAAGGCCTCGCGCGTCGCGCGCCAGGCTTCACCGCGCATCTTGTCGTCATTGCCGACGACACGGTCGACCTCGCTCATCTCGGCAAACATCTGCGGTTGGGTCTGCGCCGCACAGCCGGTCACCACGATGCGGGCGTCGGGCCGCTCGCGCTTTAGCCGCCGGATCGATTGCCGCGCCTGCGCTACCGCCTCATTGGTGACCGCGCAACTATTGATGATGATGGTCTGTTCCAGCCCCGCACGCTTTGCCTCGCGCAAAATCACTTCGGATTCGAAGGTGTTGAGACGGCAGCCGAAGGTGACGATCTCGACGGTCATGTCAGGCAGCAAACAAAGCCGGATCGAAACGGCCCTCATATTCGAAGGTCGCGGTGCCCGTCATCAGCACATGATCGTCGCCCTCGCGCCATTCGATCGAAAGGTCGCCGCCGGGCAGCGATATCTGCACATCGCGGTTGGCACGCTTCAGCCGCGCCGCCGCGACCGCCGCAGCACAGGCCGCCGAGCCGCAGGCCTTGGTCAATCCCGCGCCGCGCTCCCAGGTGCGGATCGTGATGCGGTCACGACCTTCAATATGCGCGAGCGTGATGTTGGCGCGCTCCGGAAAGATCGGATGGTTTTCCAGGAGCGGTCCGAACCGCGCGAGATCGTAGGCGTTGACGTCGTCGACCCAGAAGATCGCGTGCGGATTGCCCATGTTGACCGCGGACGGCGAATGCAACAGCGGCGCGTCGATTGGGCCGACTTGCAGTTCGATATAGCGCGTGTCGCGGAACTCCTCGGCAAGCGGAATGTCCCGCCAGCCGAATTTCGGCGGACCCATGTCGACGGTGTAGAGATCGGGCGCCGGACCTTGCCAGCAATTCAGGAGCCCAGCGCGGGTCTCGAAGCTCACCGCGGTTTGGCCGGTTTCCTCGAACAGGCGCCGCACCACGCAGCGCATGCCGTTGCCGCAAGCGGCGGATTCCGAGCCGTCATTGTTGTAGATGCGGATGAAGGCTTCGGTGCCCGCAAGCCGCGGCGGCTGCAGCACCATCAACTGGTCGTAATGCACGCCCGAGGGCGAGGCCACCGCGCGCGCATCCTCTGCCGTGACAGCGGCCTTCGAATCGCGCAAGTCCACCACGACGATCTCGTTGCCGATGCCGTTCATCTTGGCGAATGCGTGGTTGGCCAGCGCGCTCATGAAATTTCCCGAATTATGCCAGCTTATATGGCGAATGATGGTGGATTGACCAGCCTGCAACGCAAAGCGACATGACCGATCTGTCATGGGACGGGGCCACGCCTTGCGTGTTAATCTGAGATGGCCCGGGACACCGACCTAAGGCCACGGAGAATACTGGATGAATCTCCCCTTCCCTCACCGCTTGGCCATGGCCACGTTGATCCCGGCCGCCGCGATCTGGCTGGGGCTCTCGGGAGCGCTGGCACAGTCGCCGCCGGCGGCAAGCACCCCGGCGCCGGCCGCAACGCCCGCGCCTGCCGCAAGCCCTGCTCCCGCGCCATCGGCAACGCCGGCACCAGCCGCGAGCCCGGCTCCGGCCGCCGCGGCGCCGCCGCCTACCGCCGCCCCGGTCCAGACCGCCGATCCCTTTGGCGAAGAGATTACGCTTGAGCCCCAGAAAGTGGTGATCGTGAAGGGCACCGCGAACTGGGATTCGGCTTTCGATACCCTGATCGATTCCTTCAAGGCGCTGTCGGCGCTGCTGGAGAAACAGGGCATCAAGCGGTCAGGCAATTCGATGATCGTCTACACCTCGACCGACGACACCGGCTTCACCTATCTCGCGGAAATTCCGGTCGAGCAGGACCCCAAGAACCTTGCCAAGGAGATGAGCATCGGCAAATCGCCCGACGGCAAGGCGCTGAAATTTGTCCATCGCGGTTCCTACGACAATATGGACAATACCTATGAGGCGATCACCAATCATCTCGACGACAAGAAGCTGGAAGCCAAGGACACTTTCATCGAGGAATACATCACCGATCCCTTGAAGACCGCCGAGGACAAGCTCGTGATCAATGTCTATGTGCCGTTGAAATGAACGGGACGACGCCTCGCGTTTCGATCGTTGCCGGCGCTATCGCCGCCGCGCTGCTGGCTGTGCCTGCGCGGGCGCAAGCGCCGGTCGATTTTCCGTCCGCCATCTCCGTCACCGGCGAGGCCACCGTGTCGGTGCCGCCGGATCTGGCACAAGTCGATGCCGGCGTGACATCGGATGCGAAAACTGCGCGCGAGGCGTCTGACGCCAACAACGCGGCGATGGGCAAGGTGTTGTTGGCGCTGAAGGGCGCCGGGATCGAGCAAAAGGATTATCAGACCTCGCGGCTGTCGTTGCAGCCGCAATATCCCGCGAACCGCTCGGGCTCGTCGCCCATCGTCGGCTATCGCGCCAGCAACCGCGTCACCATCCGCGTGCGCGACGTCACCAAGATCGCCAACGTGATCGACACGCTGGTCGGCGCCGGCGCGAACGATATCGGCGGCATCAATTTCATGGTCTCTCAAGCTTCGAAACTGCTCGACGATGCCCGCACCCAGGCGGTTGCTGATGCCCGCCGCAAGGCCGAGATCTACGCCAAGGCCGCCGGCGTCACGCTCGGCGCCCCGCTCAGCATTTCCGAGGAAGGCGCCGCGCCCCGCCCGGTATTTCGCGCCAAGATGGCCGCGGAGATGGCGGCAACGCCGGTGGCGCAGGGCGAAGAAACGCTGTCGGTCACGGTGAACGTGTCCTGGGCGATCAAGCAGGGGCAGTAGGATCGTCATTGCGAGCGAAGCGAAGCAATCCAGCCTTGCTTTGCGACTTTGGATTGCGTCGTCGCTTTGCTCCTCGCAACGACGATTAAATCTCCACTACCTGCCCCGGCTTCAGCACGGCAAATTTTTCGCGCGGCAGCTTCGCTTTATCGAGCGCTTCGCCAAGCGCAATCACCGGCGCGTCGATCGCCTCATCGGTGAGCTGGAACGTGCCGTGATGATGGGCGAGCGCGGCTTGTGCGCCGCAATCCGACAACGCCTTCACCGCATCTGACGGGTTCATATGCTGGTCGCGCATGAACCAGCGCGGCTCGTAGGCGCCGATCGGCAGGATCGCCAGCCGCAGCCGGCCGTGCGCTTCCGCAACGGCCCGGAAATGCTTGCCGTCGCCATAGCCGGAATTGCAGACGATGTAGAGTTTGCCAACAGGTGTTTCCAGGACGAAGCTCGCCCACAGCGCCTTGTTGCGGTCGAACAGGCCGCGCGCCGACCAGTGCCGCGTCGGCACCAGCGTCACCGCAACGCTGCCGCCGAGCTCGACGCGGTCTTTCCAGTCAAAACTTTCGGCTTTGATCGCGGCATCCGCCTCGCACATGGTGACGTCGTTGCCGAGCGGCGTGATCACGCGAGGTGAAAACTTTTCCGTGAGCTTCGACAATGTCGCAACATCGAGATGATCGTAATGGCCGTGCGATACCAGAACGATGTCGATCTTGGGCAGTGCGTCGAAGGCGATGCCGGGATCGTTGTGCCGTTTGGGTCCGGCAAAGGAAAACGGCGAGGCGCGCATCGACCACACCGGATCGACCAGAATGTTCAGCCCCGCGGTCTGGATCAGCCAGCTCGCATGCCCAACGAAGGAGAGCCGCACCTTATCGCCGGTGACGCGCGGCGGCGGCGTATCGGCATGGGTGCTCCGCACCCAGTCGGGCCAGGCGGTGCGCTGCCGGCCGCTGCCGAGCTGCCAGCGCAAGACTTCGCCGAGTGATTTCGGCGGCGAACCGTCGGGATCGAAGAAGTGCACGCCGTCGAAATGATCGGAGACGGGACCTTCATAATTACGCATGCGGGAGGCCCAAATGGCTGACAGTCCCGACACGGCGACGAGGCTTGTAAGCGCAGTGAGAAGCCGGCGGCGGGTGAGGAACACGTGGAGGGATCACAAATCGGGTGGGACGGTGCAAACCTCGGTCCTATATGGTTGTCTGAGGCCATAACACGAGAGCAGAAATGGACATTTATAACGCGTGGTTCGACCTGAAAGCGGGCGTGTCCGACGTCGAATTCTCCGACCGGCTCAAGACCTACATGGATGCCTTGAAAAACGACGGGCTGATGCAGGGCTGGCGGCTGATGCGGCGGAAGCTCGGGCTGAGCGCGGCACCAGTGGGAGAATTTCATGTGATGATGGAATTTTCCGACCTGGCCCAGCTCAATTCCGCGTTCAACCGCGTCGGCAGCCGCCGCGAGCCGATCGAGGGCGTGCATTTCGGGGTCAATTCGCTTGTCCAGAACGTGCAATTCGCGCTGTACCGGGACTTTCCCGACTCCATCCGGCACCGGGGCGATGAGAAATTCTGATTGTCTGGGAGGCAGTTAGCGGAAATTGGCGGGGCCTTCTGACGAGAACTTTCCTTGACTTGGCGCCGGCATTCCCTGTAAACCGCACGCACTTCTCGGAAAGAGTTTCTTTTCGACCCGCCGCCCGGCCCTGGAGGCCGGAGGCCAACGCCCGACAGCGCGATGCGCCCTCGGGCGCGAAAGTGTTTGGAACATAGGACGAAGCAATTGTTCGACAATCTGTCGGAAAAGCTTGGTGGCATTCTCGATCGGCTGACGGGGCGCGGGGCGCTGTCGGAAGCCGACGTTGATGCTGCGATGCGCGAGGTGCGGCGCGCGCTCTTGGAAGCCGACGTGTCGCTCGACGTGGTCAGGAGCTTTACCGAGCGGGTCCGCGAGCAGGCGGTCGGCGCGACTGTCGTCAAGTCGGTCACCCCCGGCCAGATGGTGGTCAAGATCGTCCACGACGAATTGATCGCGACGCTGGGCTCCGAAGGCCAGACCATCGACCTCAACGCCGTGCCGCCGGTCGCGATCATGATGGTCGGCCTGCAAGGCTCCGGCAAAACCACCACCACTGCCAAGCTGGCGCGGCGTCTGACCCAGCGCGACAAGCGCAAGGTGCTGATGGCTTCGCTCGACATCTATCGGCCGGCGGCGATGGAGCAGCTTGCCGTACTCGGCCGCGACCTCGATATTCCGACGCTGCCGATCGTCGCCGGTCAGATGCCGCCGCAGATTGCCAAGCGCGCCCTCGAGGCCGGCAAGCTCGGCGGCTACGACGTGGTGTTGCTCGACACCGCCGGCCGCACCACGCTCGACGAGGAGATGATGGCGGAAGCGGCCGCGATCAAAACCACGGCCAATCCGCATGAAGTGCTGCTGGTCGCGGATTCCCTGACCGGCCAGGACGCGGTCAATCTGGCGCGCGCGTTCGACCAGCGTGTCGGACTGACCGGCATCGTGCTGACGCGCGTCGACGGCGACGGTCGCGGCGGCGCGGCGCTGTCGATGCGCGCAGTCACCGGCAAGCCCATAAAACTGATCGGCACCGGTGAAAAGACCGACGCGCTGGAGGATTTTCACCCGAGCCGGATCGCCGGGCGGATCCTCGGCATGGGCGACGTGGTGTCGCTGGTCGAGAAGGCGGCGGCCAATATCGATGCCGAGAAGGCCGCACGCGTTGCGGAGAAAATGCGCAAGGGCCAGTTCGACCTGACCGACATGCGCGAGCAATTGCTGCAGATGGCCAATATGGGCGGCATCTCCGGGCTGATGGGCATGATGCCCGGCATCGCGAAAATGAAGAATCAAATCGCCAACGCCGGGATCGACGACAAGATCATCAAGCGCCAGGTCGCGGTGATCGATTCGATGACACGGCAGGAGCGCAAAAATCCCGACATCCTGAAAGCGAGCCGTAAAAAGAGGATCGCCGCCGGCTCCGGCGTCAAGGTCGAGGACGTCAACAAGCTCTTAAAGATGCACCGGAACATGGCGGACGTGATGAAGGCCATGGGCTCGGGCAAGCGCGGCCCGCTCGCCGGCATCGCGCAGGCGATGGGCTTTGGCGGCGGCATGCCGTCGCCATCGCCGGAGCAGCTGAAGGCGCTTGCCGAGAAGATGCCGGGCGGCCTGCCGCAAGGTGGAATGCCGTCGCTGCCGAAGGATTTGCCGGCAGGCCTGCGCACGGGATTGCCGAACCTGCCGGGACTCACGGGGCTCAGCGGCAAGCCGACTTTGCCCGGCCTCGGCGGCTTCCCCGGCAAGAAGAAGTAACACCGAGATCAATTCAACAACGAACAGGCCTTTGAAGGAGAACTAGATGCCAGTTGTTATCCGCCTTGCTCGCGCAGGCACCAAGAAGCGTCCGGTCTATCACGTCGTCGCCGCCGATTCGCGCTTTCCGCGCGACGGCCGCTTCATCGAGCGTCTCGGCCATTTCAATCCGCTGCTGCCGAAAGACAATGAGGCGCGGCTGAAGCTCGACATGGACAAGGTCAAGTCCTGGCTCGCCAAGGGCGCGCAGCCGTCGGACCGCGTGATGCGTTTCCTCGACGCCGCCGGCGTCAAGAAGCGCGAGCCGCGCAAGAATCCGGAAAAGGCCGTGCCGCGCAAGGAGCGCAAGGCGCGAGCCGAAGCCGCCGCCAAGACGGCGTAAGCGTCAGGGCGTGCGAGCTTGGCAGCGCAAATCTGCGTCGCCCGGATCGGCGCCGCGCATGGCGTGCGCGGCGCGGTGAAACTGTGGACCTTTACGGAAGACCCGTTCGCCGTGAAGCGCTACGGGCCGCTCGCGACCAAAGACGGCGCGCGTCAGTTCGAGGTGACGCATGCAAGGCAAGCCAAGGACCATCTGGTCGCGACGCTGAAAGGCGTCACCAGCCGCGACGAGGCCGAGCGCCTCAACGGCCTAGAGCTCTATGTCGCGCGCGAAAAATTGCCTGATACCGGCGACGACGAATATTACCACGCCGATCTGATCGGGCTCGCCGCCGTGACAGCAGCGGACGCGCCGCTCGGCCGCGTGGTCGCGATCCACAATTTCGGCGCCGGCGACATCATCGAAATCGCGCCGCCGCACGGCGCGACCATGCTGCTGCCGTTTACCAACACCGTGGTGCCGACGGTGGATCTCGCAACCCGCCGCGTGGTGATCGAATTGCCGGCGGAGATTGATGGCGACGAGCCGGACGCGGCGTAGGCCGGATGAGGCCTGGGTCGCGCGAATGCGCGCCCGATGATGAACTCCGCGCAATCCGGGGCGGATTTACCCGCGGGTTGAGTTGTCCCGGATTGCGCTTCGCTCCATCCGGGCTACCTGAATATCGGCGACACAGTTCCGGAATGAGGACCCATGGCAAACACCCACAAAGCCTGGCGCTTGCACGCGCATAATGATCTCAGATTCGACGACGTCGAGACGCCAGAGCCGGCGGCGGACGGCGTGGTGGTGAAAATCGAGGCGGGCATGGTCTTGTCCTATATGGGCAATGTGCTGTCGGGCTCGGTGCCCTACAGCCTGCCGCCGATGCCGTTCGTGCCCGGCACCAACGCGATTGCGCGGGTGATCGCGGCCGGCGACAATGTCAGCCATGTCAGAGGCGGCGACCGGGTTTTCCTGAGCCCGCATCTGCGCGGCGACGTGCCGGATCACGAGCCGCCGCAAATCCTGATCGGACTGACCGCCACCGTGACCACGCCGGCGGCGCTCGCCATGCAGACGCGCTGGCGCCACGGCGTGTTTGCCGAGATCGCGCATTGGCCGGCGGCCTGCGTCACGCCGCTGGTCGGGCTCGATGAAAGGCCTGCGACTGAACTGATTGGATTGGCAAAGCTGATCGTGCCGTTCGGCGGCCTGCAACGCGCTGGCTTGCGCGGCGGCCAGACCATCATCATCAACGGCGCCACCGGCTATTTCGGCTCCGGCGCGGTGATGCTGGCGGTCGCGATGGGCGCCGGCCGCGTGGTTGCGGTCGGGCGCAAGCGCGAGGCGCTCGAACGCCTGCGCGAGGTTTTTGGTCCGCGCGTGATCCCCGCTGCCGTCACTGGCGAAGCCGCAAAAGATCTCGCGATCATCCGCCATGCCGCGGGCGGGGCTGCCGATGTCGCGCTGGATCTGCTTGGTGTCGCCAAGAGCACGTCGACCACTTTGTCGAGCCTGCGTGCGCTAAAGCGCGGCGGCCGCCTGGTGCTGATGGGCAGCGCTGAGGTGCCGCTGGAGCTTTCGTTCCGCGAGATGCTGGCGAACGACTGGGAGGTCGTCGGCCAGTTCATGTACGACCGGACCGCGCCAGGCCAACTCGCCGCGCTCGCCGCCGATGGCCTGCTCGACCTGAAAAAGATCGTCGTGACAACGTTTGCCCTTGCCGACTTCGGGCGCGCGGTCGACGCCGCCGCCCTGATGCAGGGCCTCGATTTGACGGCGGTAGTGCCGTAACAACAGCCGATGAGTTCCAACCCGACGATATGGCGCGCGACCGTGCTCACTTTGTTTCCGGAGATGTTTCCGGGGCCGCTCGGCGTCAGCCTAGCCGGCAAAGCGCTGTCGTCCGGCGTATGGGCGTTGGAGGCGCGCGACATCCGCGCTTCCGCCACCGACCGTCATCGCAGCGTCGACGATACGCCGGCCGGCGGCGGCCCCGGCATGGTGCTGCGGGCTGACGTGCTGGCGGCGGCGATCGATGCGGCTAATGCGCCGGACCAGTCTCGCCTCCTGATGAGCCCGCGGGGTCGACCATTGACCCAGTCCGCCGTCGCGGAACTCGCCGCCGGACCCGGGCCATTGATTGTCTGCGGCCGGTTTGAGGGGGTCGACCAGCGCGTCATCGAGGCCCGCGCGCTCGAGGAGGTATCGATCGGCGATTACGTGCTTTCGGGCGGCGAGCTTGCCGCCATGGCGCTGATCGACGCCTGTGTCCGCCTGCTGCCGGGGGTGATGGGGAGCCAGGAATTGGACGCGGAGGAGAGCTTTGCCGATGGGCTACTGGAATACCCCCAATATACCCGTCCGCAGGCCTTCGAAGGCCGCCTGATCCCGGAAATCCTGATCTCCGGGGACCATGCGAAGGTCGCGGCCTGGCGCCGGGCGGAATCCGAGGCCCTGACACGGGCGCGGCGGCCGGATCTCTGGGCCGCGCGAGGTGGCCAAAAGCGGCCAAAAAACACGACAGACGGGTGACAAGCGCGCGCCTTTGCCTTATACGAGCGCCAATTCCGCAAGTGACGGCAGGACAGTAGCGCGGCCCGCAATGGCTGGGCGCGCCGCCGATGGAGATTTCCAATGAACCTCATTCAACAGCTCGAAAAAGAGCAACTCGAAAAGATGTCGGCCGGCAAGGAGATTCCGGACTTCGCGCCCGGCGATACCCTGATCGTCAACGTCAAGGTGGTCGAAGGCGATCGCACCCGCGTGCAGGCCTATGAAGGTGTTTGCATCGGCCGCTCCGGCGGCGGGCTCAACGAGAGCTTTACCGTGCGCAAGATTTCCTACGGCGAAGGCGTGGAGCGCGTGTTCCCGGTGATGTCGCCGATGATCGAACTCGATCAAGGTGGTGCGCCGCGGCAAGGTGCGCCGCGCCAAGCTCTATTACCTGCGCAATTTGCGCGGGAAGTCGGCCCGCATCGTCGAGAAGCAGGATCGCGTGGTCGAGAAGGACCGCGCCACCGCCGTCGGCGAGTAAGCGCCGCTCCCATGGATTTGACGAAAGCGCGGGGGTTCGCCCCCGCGCTTTTTTGTTGCGGCACACTATCTGAAAGCGGCGGTCCGCCAATCGATTGATTGTCGCAACATCTCCGCCTGTGTTAGAGATTTAGAATGGTTCCGGATCAGACCAGCATCGTTTGCCAGCGCGTCGTGATCGACGATCGCTCGCGGCTGCCCGGCCGATTCTTCGGACGCTTTGCGACCTCGGCCACGTCAGAGCTTACGCGCGCAGCTTGATGCTGCGCTGACTTCTGCTTTTGCTCGCGCGTATCCGCGCTTCCCCGCTTACGGAAAATCTTTGGAGCTTGCGCTCATGACCAAACCGACCACGCTGTACGACAAGATCTGGAACGATCATCTGGTGCACGAAGCCGAAGACGGCACCTGCCTTCTCTACATCGACCGCCACCTGGTCCATGAAGTGACCTCGCCGCAGGCGTTCGAAGGCCTGCGCACCACCGGGCGCAAGGTGCGCGCGCCCGAGAAAACGCTCGCGGTGGTCGATCACAACATTCCCACCACCGATCGCTCAAAGCCCAATCCCGATCCTGAGAGCATCGAGCAGATGCGGGTGATGGCGGAGAACGCGAAGGAATTCGGCATCGAATATTACGACGAGTTCGACCGACGCCAGGGCATCGTGCACGTGATCGGCCCCGAGCAGGGCTTTACGCTGCCCGGCACCACCATCGTCTGCGGCGACAGCCACACTTCCACACATGGCGCCTTCGGTGCACTGGCGCACGGCATCGGCACTTCGGAAGTCGAGCATGTGCTGGCGACGCAAACGCTGATCCAGAAGAAGGCAAAAAACATGCGCGCGGTCGTCGACGGCAAATTGCCTGAAGGCGTCACCGGCAAGGACATCATCCTCGCCATCATCGGCGAGATCGGCACCGCCGGCGGCACCGGCTATGTGCTGGAATATGCCGGTGAGGCGATCCGTTCGCTCTCGATGGAAGGCCGCATGACCGTCTGCAACATGTCGATCGAGGGCGGCGCGCGCGCAGGCCTCGTCGCACCGGATCAAAAGGCGTTCGATTTCCTGCGCGGACGGCCGAAATCGCCGAAGGGCGAGGCGTGGGATGCGGCGATGCGCTACTGGGAAACGCTGCGTTCCGACGACGGCGCCCATTTCGATCACGAGATCAGGCTGGATGCGGCCAAGCTGCCGCCGATCGTGACCTGGGGCACCTCGCCGGAAGACGTCGTCTCGATCACCGGCTTCGTGCCCGATCCCGACAAGATCGCCGATGAAGCCAAGAGGCTCTCCAAGCATCGCGCACTGAACTACATGGGCCTGAAGGCGGGCACCAAAATCACCGACATCAAGCTCGACCGCGTCTTCATCGGCTCCTGCACCAATGGCCGGATCGAAGACTTACGCGCGGCCGCCAAGATCGCCGAGGGCAAGACCGTCAACGGCCACGTCAACGCGATGATCGTGCCGGGCTCGGGTATCGTCAAGGAGCAGGCGGAAGCCGAGGGGCTCGACAAGATCTTCATCAAGGCCGGCTTCGAATGGCGCGAGCCGGGCTGCTCGATGTGCCTTGCGATGAACCCCGACAAGCTCAAGCCGGAAGAGCGCTGTGCCTCGACTTCGAACCGCAATTTCGAGGGCCGCCAGGGCTTCAAGGGCCGCACCCATCTGGTCTCGCCGGCGATGGCCGCCGCCGCCGCGATCGCCGGGCATTTCGTCGATGTCAGGGAGTGGCGGTAACGTCACGATAAAAGACCCGCCTTGCCTCAACCCCGAGGCGTTTTGGAAACGCCTCGTTAAGTAGAGGGGCGCAGACTGGCCCCTTGCGAAATGCATGACACTTCGCGAGGGAACCCGGTGATGGCCGACAAGCCCGAATTCGTCGATATCATCAGCGAGGCGACGCGGCAGAACCGCCGCCGCTTCAGCCAGCCCGTCGTGCTGCCGACCGAGGTCGTCAAGGAAACCTCGCGTCTCAGCCACTGGCCACCGGACCGCTGGGTGCAGTGGCGGCTGGAGACGCTGACGCCGTGGAAGCTGAAATCCTGGAAATTCAGGAACTGGGATTGAGCGCGGCAGAGCCTCGAACAGAAAGGGCGCCCGACGGCGCCCTCCTTATTTTCAGACCGTTCATTGCCGGACGCCGCACCTCACCAGTACGCGTGCCAGTGGTGCCGATGCCAGCGGCGGAGGTGGCGCCGACCGCGCACGACAAGGTTCGCAAAACCGTGTCCACTTTTGCGGAATACGCGCTAGCGAGCGCGCTGGAACATCTGGAGATTTCAAGGGATCGCGAAGCCGGCGCGGAAGGCATCGTGCGGCCGGCAAAGGGATTTGCGCCCTAGCGCGATCGTCAACAGCTCAGCCGATCACCACGGACCATAGCCAAACCCGAAGAACGGAACGAACGGGAAGAACGGTCCGGGCCCGTAATAGTATGGATTGCCGTAATAATAATAAGGCCGATAGGCGTAGCGATAATGGTGATAGTGCCGATAGTGGCGCCGCGCGCTGAGGTCGGTGGCCCCCTGCGTATGCAGCCTTTGCGCCGCGGCGTGCGCCTTCGCAGTGACGCAGATTCCAAGATGGCCGCCGAATATCAGGATGAACGCCGCCAAGGCGGCTGCGCCAATCCATTTCATCATCGAAGCCTCCCAGATCCCGATCCGCGCGCTTCAAGTCTACCACGACAGCGCGCTTGCCGCGAAAATTCTCAAAACCGGCGTAGACTATCGCCGTATCTTCTGCCGTCGGCCAGAACAGGAGATCGTCATGATATCGTCGCGATTGAGGCAATGCACCACGGCGCTTGGGTGCGCCGCATCAAGTGCCATCGGTTTGCTATGGACGGACGCAGGCTTCGCTTCGCAGGGGCCCGGCGCGGGTCCGGGCACCGCCTCTCCCGTCACTCAGCTCATCATGGCTATTGTGGTCTATGGCGTCTCGGCGCTGGTGATCGGCGCCGGATTGATCGGCGCCCTGCGCCGGCACTAGCCCGGGCGCCAATAGCAGCTCATGCGCGGCACGATGACGGTGCCGCTCGGGCGGAATTCCTGCACGTAAGTGGCGTTGCATTCCCGCACCGCGTTCGGACCGGGATTGTAGCGGGGATAGACGTCGGCGGGCCATTCGTTATAGCGCTCATAGCGCGGATAGACCTTGAGCCGGGTCGGCGGCTTGCGAAGGTGGCGCGGCACGGAGGCGTCCGGCGGCGCCGCCTGGGCGAGACGGATCGGGGGCAGCGCGGTTTGGGCTTTCGTACCCGCCGCGAGCAAGGAAAAAACGCCCGCCAGCGCCATCAATACTGCCGCAGTCCTTATTCCCGTCATTGCGCTCACCCAGACTTGCTACCGGCGCGCACGGTCTCCGTTTTCGCTGCCTGCGTCAACTCGTCATAAATCCGAGATGCACCAAGGCGGAACCCACGCTAAACGGATGTCATGTGGAGCACGCTGAAAGCCCCCTCATTGGCCGAGATGGAGGCCATGGCGCACGAGATTTTCGAGCGCCTGCCGCCGCGTTTTCGCGAACTTTGCGAGGGTGTGATCGTCCGTGTCGAAGATTTCCCGACCGACGAGGTGCTGGACGAGATGGACGCGGCAAGCGAATTCGACCTGCTCGGCCTGTTCCAGGGCACTGGCCTGCCGCATCAAAGCACGGGCGATATCGCCCGCCTGCCCAACATGATCTGGCTGTACCGCCGGCCGATCCTGGACTATTGGGCCGAACATGACGAGGCGCTCGGCCATATCGTCCGCCACGTGCTGATCCACGAAATCGGCCATCATTTCGGGCTCTCCGACGAGGACATGGCCGCCATCGAGGCCGGCGCGGACTAGCCCTGCGCTATCGGGACTTTATCGCGAGCGATATTCGCGATAAACCACCGGCCCTGCCTCTAACCGGAAGTGCGATCGATGGAAAAATTCACCACGCTGGAGGGCGTCGCGGCGCCCTTGAAGATCATCAATGTCGACACCGACATGGTCATCCCGAAACAGTACCTGAAGACCATCAAGCGCACCGGCCTTGGCAAGGGGCTGTTCTCGGAACAACGCTACAAGGACGACGGCAGCGAGAACCCTGATTTCATCCTCAACAAGCCGGCCTATCGCAACGCCAAGGTGCTGGTCGCCGGCGACAATTTCGGCTGCGGCTCGAGCCGCGAGCACGCGCCGTGGGCGCTGTTGGATTTCGGCATCCGCTGCGTGATCTCGACCTCGTTCGGCGACATCTTCTACAACAACTGCTTCAAGAACGGCATCCTGCCGATCCGCGTCAGCCAGGAAGACCTCGACAAATTGTTCGACGACGCCGAGCGCGGCGCCAATGCGACGCTGACCATCGACCTCGCCAATCAGGAGATCCGCGGCCCCGACGGCGGCAAGGTGAAGTTCGAGATCGATCCGTTCCGCAAGCACTGCCTGATGAACGGGCTCGACGACATCGGGCTCACCATGGAAAAGAAGTTGTCGATCGACGCTTACGAGGCCAAGGCGAAGACCGAGCGCGCCTGGGCCTGAGTTGAAATCAGCAGGCTCAAACCCGTCATCCTGAGGTGCGAACGTAGCAAGTCTCGAAGGATGAGCCACCTGGGCCGTCGTCCTTCGAGACGGCCGCGTTGCGGCCTCCTCCCGAGTGAGCGCATTGCGCTCATCCGCGGATGACGGGGATGGTTTGAGCATGCGACCCGAAATCGTCACCTTCTGGCATGGCCCGCTCGATGCGCTGCGCCGGATCTGCCTGCGATCGCAGGTCGCGGCGGGCCACAAGGTCACGGTCTACAGTTTCGATGCCTTGCCTGGATTGCCTGACGGCGTCGGCAATGCCGAGGCCGAGGCGATCCTGCCGCATGCCTTCTCGGAGAAGCTTCGCCCCGCCCAGCCGGACGGCGCGTGGCGCGACTGGACGATTTTGCAATTCTCGGATTTTTTCCGGATGCGGCTGATGGCGCTTGGCGCCGGGCTGTGGCTCGATGCCGACGTGCTGCTCTTGAAACCGATCGAGATCGATCCGGCAAAGCCATACTTTGCCTGGGAGCGGCCGCGCCAGCTCGGCAATTCCGTGCTGTACCTACCGCCCGACCACCCGATCGTCACTGCATTCGAAGCGCTGCTGAAGCAGGACGAGTTGACGCCAGCGTGGCTGGCGTTGCGCCATCGGCTGACCTTTGCGCTGCAACGGCTGCGCGGCGGATCGAACCGCCTGTCCGACATCCGCGTCGCGATCTACGGGCCGGCCTCGCTGACCGCGCTCGCCGAAAGCTCGGGCGCATTGCACGACGCGCTGCCGAAGAAATCCTTCTACGCGATTCACGCTGAACCGAAGCGCTTCTTTGATCGTTCCGATTTCGCCGCGCTGATCGGCGACGGCGATATTATCGGGCTGCACATTTCCCCCAAGGGCCGCGGCAACATGGCGCCGGTTCCGGGCAGTCTTTATGCCTGGGCGGCGGAGAGATTCGCCGGGCCGTAGGATCGGTTGAGCGAAAGCGAAGCCCATCAAACGGATCGGGAAAGATGAACGGTTTCGCGGAGTTTATCATCGGGCGCGCATTCGCGCGACCCGTTGGCTCAACCCATCCTACGATCAATCGATCAACTCCCCATCTTCCCGATCGCGTCCGCGATCTCGATCGTGCGCCGCGCCATCTCGGCGTGCAGCCTCTCCACCATCCGCCCGTCGAGTTGGATCGCGCCGCGCGAGGCGTTTTCGGGCTGCTCGAATGCCGCGATGATCTTGCGCGCTTCCGCGACCTCTTCGGCCGGCGGCGTGAAGATCGCGTTGCAGGCCACGATATGGCTTGGATGGATCAGCGTCTTGCCGTCGAAACCGAGATCGCGCGCTTGCGCGCATTCCAGTGCAAAGCCGTCGACATTGCTGATGTCGCTATAGGGCCCGTCGAGAATTTCCAACCCGTGCGCGCGCGTCGCCAGGATGCAATGGGTGATCATTGGGATCATCGCGGCGCGGCCCGGCTGCATCTTGATCCGCGTCTCCCGCGAAATATCGTTCGGCCCGAACACGAACCCGGCGAGCCGGGTTTTCGGATCGCGCGAGGTGGCCGCAAGCTTGTCGGCATCCAGCACCGCGCGCGCGGTCTCGATCATCGCCCAGACCTTGATCGAGGGATCGGCCCCGATCCCCTGCAAGCGGTCGCCGATCTCATCGAGATCGGCCACGCTGGAGACTTTTGGCACCAGGATGCCGTCGGGCTTCGCCTGTCCGGCCATGGCGACGTCATCGGCCCACCACGCCGTGTCGAGGCTGTTGGTGCGGATCCAGACCTCGCGCTTGCCAAAGCCTTTCGCGACAATGGCTTCTGCGATCTGCTCGCGCGCTTTCGCCTTGGCGTCGGGCGCGACCGAATCCTCGATATCGAGGATCAGGCCGTCGGCCGGGAGATTGCGGGCCTTTTCTAGCGCCCGCGCATTCGATCCCGGCATGAACAACAGGCTGCGGCGCGGACGGGTCATGGCTGTTTTCCCAGGGTTCCTTCAGGAATTTTCTGTCCCACGCGATAACATTTCGTCTGCCTATTCGAAAGGCTTGTGACGGCTTGCCGCATATGGTTATGCCTTTGGCCATGATCCCGTTCCCGCAGCAATTGATCGACGGTTACCGGACCTTTGCTTCGCAACGGCTGCCGACCGAGCAGTCGCGCTATCGCGACCTGTCGGTGCGCGGCCAATCGCCCGAAGCCATGGTGATCGGCTGCTGCGATTCCCGGGTATCGCCGGAGGTGATCTTCGATGCCGGCCCCGGCGAATTGTTCGTGGTGCGCAACGTCGCCAATCTGGTGCCGGTCTATCAGCCCGACCCGGGCGCGCACGGCGTCTCGGCGGCGCTGGAATACGCGGTCTCAGTGCTGCGCGTAAGGCACATCGTGGTCTTGGGCCACGCGCAATGCGGCGGCATCCGCGCGTTTATCGATAAGATCGAGCCGTTGTCGCCCGGCGATTTCATCGGCAAGTGGATGGCGATGTTCATCAAGCCGGGCGAAGTGGTCGAGCAGCGCGACCACGAGACGATGCAGGATTTCACCGTCAGGATCGAGAAAGCGGCGGTATTCCGCTCGCTGGAAAACCTGATGACGTTTCCCTTCGTGCGCGTCGCGGTCGAACGCGGCGAGCTTGATCTGCACGGCGCCTATTTCGGCGTCGCCGAAGGCACGCTGTTCGTGCTCGACCGGGAAGCAAAGGAATTCCGCGGCGTCGGGGATTAGTCGGCGAAATCGGCAGCAGCGCGTAACGACTACTCGCTATTCGCCTTCTCGGCGCCCCAGCGATCCGACAGCGCCAAAAGCAGCGCCGAGATCACGAACACCAGATGCACCGCGACCAGCCAGGTCATCCGGGTAGCATCGAACGCGGCATCGATGTTCAAAAACGCCTCCAGCACGTGGATCGCCGAAATCGCGACGATCGACGCCAGCATCTTCTGCTTCAGCCCGGCGAAATCGATCTTGGTGATCCAGATCGGCCAGTTTGGGTGGCCGCTTGTATCGATCCGCGACACAAAGTTCTCGTAGCCGGAAAACACCACGATCAGGATGAGATTAGCGACCAGGATAACGTCGATCAGGGACAGGACGTCGAGGATGGTGTCGGTCGGCTTGGCACCGGGGGCGTGCAGGATGAAATCCCACAGCATTCGCAGGAATTTGAGGAACAGCACCGCGAGGCTGACGACAAGACCGACATAGAACGGCAACATCAGCCAGCGGCTGGAGAACAGCACATTCTCCAGTGCGCGCCCGATCCCCTGCAGCACGGGATTGGGCCGGGAGGGAGCCGGTTGCTCGGTCATCGCGATCTCCCGGCTCCTCGACCCTGGCTTAGGCGGCTTTCTTCTTCGCGCTGAGCAGCTTGCGGTTGATCAGGCTCTCGGCGATCTGGATCGCGTTCAGCGCGGCACCCTTGCGCAGATTATCCGATACGCACCACAGCACCAGGCCGTTGTCGACCGTCGGGTCCGCCCGGATGCGGCTGATGTAGGTGGCGTCCTCGCCGGCCGCCTCGTAAGGCGTGACGTAACCGCCCGGCTCGTGCTTGTCGATGACAAGGCAGCCCGGCGCATTGCGCAGGATGTTGCGGGCCTCGTCCGGAGAGATCGGGTTCTCGAACTCGATGGTGACGGCTTCCGAATGGCCGACGAACACCGGCACCCGCACGCAGGTCGCGGTCAGCTTGATTTTGGGATCAAGGATTTTCTTGGTCTCCATCATCATCTTCCACTCTTCCTTGGTGTAGCCGTCCTCCATGAACACGTCGATCTCGGGGATGACGTTGAAGGCGATACGCTTCGGGAATTTCTTGTTGACGAGTTCGCTGTTGGTGTAGACCGCCTTGGTCTGCGTAAACAGCTCATCCATCGCATCCTTGCCGGCGCCTGACACTGATTGATAGGTTGCGACCACGACGCGCTTGATCACCGCCTTGTCGTGCAGCGGCTTCAGCGCGACCACGAGCTGCGCGGTCGAGCAGTTCGGGTTGGCGATGATGTTCTTCTTGACGAAGCCTGCGGCCGCGGCCGCGTTGACCTCGGGCACGATCAGCGGCACGTCCGGGTCCATCCGCCAGGCCGAGGAATTGTCGATCACGACCGCGCCGGCGGCGCCGATCTTCGGTGACCATTCCTTCGACACCGCGCCGCCCGCCGACATCAGGCAGATATCGACGTCGGAGAAATCGTAATGCTCGAGCGCTTTGACCTTGAGAGTGCGGTCGCCATAGGAAACCTCGACGCCGACGCTGCGGCGTGACGCCAGCGCCACCACCTCGTCAGCCGGGAATTTGCGCTCGTCGAGAATATTGAGCATTTCCCGCCCGACATTGCCGGTCGCTCCGACCACTGCGACTTTGTAACCCATCGTTCACTCTCCGAGGAAAAATGCTTTCCGACCGCGCGATGCGGGAAGGGAAGCGGCAGCGCTTCTATGCGAGAAACGCTGTCAATACAACGTTACCATGGCGTTTAGGCGTTTTGATGCGTTCGTTTTCGCCCGCTACGGCCAATTCCCATTATACGATCAGAATTCACCCCGCGCTGACGAGCTTCGCCGACGAAGTCTGCGCCACGCTCGCGCGCCTGTTTGCCTATGTGGGGACGCTCGCGCTGCTTGGCATCCTTGGCGTGCACTTTTGGGACCTGTGGGAGGCGGCAGGCGGCACCGCGCAGCCGCCGGTCAAGGCGAACTGGAACGAAGCCAGCCGCTCCTATCCGGCCTTTGCCGTCAGCTCGCTAGATCCATCAGAGAAAACAGAGACTTATACCATCCTTCGGCATCCCGAAGGCGGCCGCAAGGACATCCTCCGTTGGGCCGGCAAGGACGAAAAACCCATCGCTGAACTCGAAATCTATCGCCAGGGCGGCGAATTCGACCGGTCGATCCCGGCTGCGGCCGATCTGGCCGCACGGATGATTCCCGCACCCGCGCCGGAACTAGAGCCCGCAGGCCTCGTCGACAGCAAATTCGGCATGGTGACGCTGCTCCGGCGTACCGGCGAGGCCGAGGCGGCACGATCATGTCTTGGCTTCATCAGGCGCTTCGAGACGCCCGATTTGCAGATTTCCGGCTGGTCCTGCCAGGGCAACGGCTGGCCGGCCCAGCGCGCGGCGATCGCATGCACGCTGAACCGCCTGACGTTGCTGACCTCGGGAAACGAACCGAAACTCGCCGAAATGTTCGCCCGCGCGGAGTTGAGGCGCGGCAGTTGTGCGACTGCCGCACCCACGATTTCGGCCGATTGGGTGACGGAGGCGGAAAACCCCGTTCTGCGCGGCGCCTTCTAATCGCCACAGCCCGGCAAGATACTGGTTTTCATGCAACTTTTTCGCTTCAGGCGGCATTATTGTGGCCTGGTGTGGCGCAATTGACCTAGTGACGATGTATCCGGGCGGCTAGGATGACCGCTAAACCGACAGCCCCGATGAGCCCGACGAGGACGTGATGATTTGGAAATTCCCTGCCGCGAGCAAGCTCGCGCTCATGCTTGCGGCGGGAGCCGTGGTCGTGACCGGCTTCACCGTTACCGCCAGCGCCCAGCAGCCGCGATCATTACGACGACCGTGGCCGGCCTTATTACGGGGCGAACGGTCCGAACGTGTCCTATCAGCAGGGGCCGCATACCCGGATCTATGTCAGCAAGCGCTCCTGGCTCGATGCCGGCACCGAAGTCCTGCCGGGCGACCGCAAGTTCCAGGACTACGCGTTTCCACCGGAGATCGGCTATCCGGATTTCGCGCGCGAGAACAAGAATCGCCCGATCGACCGCCAGCCGCTCAATCCGCCGTCGGACCTCGGCGGATCTCCGACGCGCTTCCCGCTGTATTGATTTAACGAGCGGCTCCCACTTCCACGTCGTCCCGGCGAACGCCGGGACCCGTATGCCGCGACCTCTCGCTTGAAAAAGTCTGTTCGACGGCTTTCGCGCAGCTCCGCGCGCCTGCGGTTATGGGTCACGCACAGCTCAAGCCGCGATGCCGCTGAGTGTGTTGCGCCTAACCATGCAGCGCCTGTAATTCCTTCAAGATCGCCTCACCCATCTGCGATGTGCTCGCCGCCACAGCGCCCTCGGACTTGATATCCGCGGTGCGCAGGCCGCTTGCGAGCACGGCTGCGACAGCGGCATCGACCTTGTCGGCGAGCCCGCCCATGTCGAAGGAATAGCGCAGCGCCATGCCGAATGACGCGATCATCGCGATCGGGTTGGCAAGCCCCTTGCCTGCGATATCGGGCGCCGAACCATGCACCGGCTCGATACAGCGCCTTGCGCTTCCGGCTCCTGGCGTCGACTTCGCCGAGCGAAGCCGACGGCAGCATGCCGAGCGAGCCCGTCAGCATCGCCGCGATGTCCGACAGCATGTCGCCGAACAGATTGTCGGTGACGATGACGTCGAACTGCTTTGGCGATTTCACCAGATTCATGCCGCCGGAATCGGCGAGCTGATGCTCGAGCGTCGACGTCCTTGTATTCGCGGGCGTGAACCTGCGTCACCACCTCGTTCCAGAGCACGCCCGATTTCATCACGTTGCGCTTTTCCATCGAGGTCACCTTGTTGCGGCGCTTGCGCGCAAGGTCGAAGGCGACGCGCGCGATGCGCTCGATCTCGTAGGTGTCGTAGACCTGGGTGTCGATGGCGCGCTTCTGGCCGTTGCCGAGATCGGTGATGGTTTTCGGCTCGCCGAAATAGACCCCGCCGGTGAGTTCGCGCACGATCATGATGTCGAGGCCTTCGACCGCTTCGCGCTTCAGGCTGGAGGCATCGGCCAGCGCCGGATAGCACACCGCGGGACGCAAGTTCGCGAACAGGCCGAGATTCCTTGCGCAAGCGCAGCAGGCCGGCCTCGGGCCGCGCCTCATAGGGCACGCTGTCCCATTTCGGCCCGCCGACCGCGCCGAAGATGACGGCGTCGGCGGCTTTCGCCTTCGCCATGGTATCTTCGGTGATGGAGACCTTGTGCGCGTCATAGGCCGCACCGCCGACCAGCCCCTGCTCGGTCTCGAACTGCGCGACGCCTTTTGCGTTCAACCAGTCGATCAGGCGTTTCACCTCCGCCATCACTTCGGGGCCGATGCCGTCGCCGGGGAGAAGCAGGAGCTTATGGGTCGCCATGGTCTATTTCCTCACTCATTCGTCATGGCCGGGCATGACGCCGATATCGTTGCGCGCGGAGTGCTAGAGCGGCATTGCGCTGATGGCAAGACACCATTGCGGGCTTTTGCCCTGTGCAACGGTCCCGATCCCTGCCACATTGCGTGCTGCCGGAGTTACCGTTTGCACGCCCCCGATCGTCCCCAGGCTTACGCGCATCCCGCGCGGCTGATCCTCATTTTGTCGCTGGCGCCGACCGTCGGTCTCGGCATCGGCCGCTTTGCCTATGCGCTGGTGCTGCCGGACATGCGCGATTCGCTTGGCTGGTCGTATTCGGCCGCGGGCTTCATGAACACCATCAACGCCATCGGTTATCTCGCCGGCGCCCTGCTCACCTCGCGCATGATCCGCCGCTTCGGATTGTCCGCGACGATTCGCTGGGCAACGCTGGCCTGCCTGTTCTCGCTGATGCTGTGCGCGCTGTCCGGGCAATTTCTGCGGTGCTGAGTTTTTCGCGCCTCGTCATCGGCGTTGCCCGCGGCTGCGGTTTTGTCGGCGGTGCGGCGCTCGCAACCACAATCGCGCAATCGCGACCCGAGCGGGCGAATTTCCTGCTGAGCCTGTTCTATGCCGGACCCGGGCTCGGCATCGTGGCTTCCGGACTAATCGCGCCGTTCGTGTTGCAGGCGTTCGGCCCGGGCTCGTGGTGGATCGTGTGGTGGGCGCTGACGCTGCTGTCGGTCGCCATGATCATCCCGCTCTTGCTGACGCCGCTCGCATAGCAATGCCGCCATCGACCATGCGACCCGGACCGATTTTCTCATCCGGCCGGTGCTGATCTATCTCACCGGCTATTTCCTGTTCGGCGCCGGCTACATCGCCTACATGACCTTCATGATCGCCTATGTCCGCGATGCGGCGGCGGCGCAGCGGCGCAGAGTGTCTTCTGGAGCCTGATCGGCATCAGCGCATTCGCAACGCCATGGGTGTGGCGGGGTGTGCTGGCGCTCGATCGCGGCGGCCTTGCCACCACGATCATCCTTGCCGTCAATGCGATCGGCGCTGCATTGCCGATCTTCGGCCACTCGCCGCTGCTGCTGGCGGTCTCGGCGCTGGTGTTCGGCGTCGCCTTCTTCGCCGTGGTCGGATCGACCACCGCCTTTGTGCGCTTCAACTATCCGCCTGCTGGCTGGCCGGCCGGGATCGCGGCGATGACGATCGCGTTCGGCATCGGCCAGACGCTCGGACCGATCGTGGTCGGTTCGATTACCGACGCCATCGGCAGCCTGTCCATTGCGCTGAACGTATCCGCCGCGATGCTGGCGGTCGGCGCCGTCGCCTCGGCGTTCCAGCGGAAGCTTCCCAAAACCACCTGACAACGGCAATTGAGTTGGATTGCCGGTGCGCTATCGTGCCATCGATCAGCCTATGGTATGTCGCAAGCCCTCTGTCGACGCCAGCGTTACAACATGATCTCAAAATCTCCCGGCAACCCAACCTCTTCCAGCCGCCGCATTCTAGCCGGTCTGCTTGGTGCGCCAATCGCGCACTCGGCGGCGCCGGCCATGCATGAGCGGGCGGCCGGGGCGCTGGATTTTCGTTGCCACTACCAGCTCGTCGAGATCGCGGGCGCCGGCCGTGAGGACTTGAAGATTCTGCTCGAAGGCGTGCGGCGGCTGGGCTTCGCCGGAATCAATGTCACCTTTCCCTACAAGGAAGCCGTGGTAGGGCTGCTCGACGAACTGTCCGCGGACGCGGCATCGATTGGGGCGGTTAATACCATTGTGGTCCGCGACAACAGGTTGATCGGCCACAACACCGACACCACGGGTTTTGCGCGAACGGTTACTCCATTGGTGAGCGCCTCCGCACAGGGCGCGGTGGCCCTGATCGGCGCCGGCGGTGTCGGCAAGGCAATCGCCTTTGCGCTCGCCGGACTGGGCGTCAAAGAATTGCGGATTTTCGATCACGAGCAGCCCAAGGCGACCGATTTGGCCACGAGGCTCGAGAGCCGCTTGAAAACAAGCGTTGCGCTCGACGTCGAGGATGCGCTGCGCGGTGTCGTCGGCGTGGTCAACGCCACGCCGGTGGATGCTGCCCAGTCTTGGCACACCGGTTCCAGACGCGCTGCTGCATCGCGGACTGTGGGTTGCGGACGCCGTCTATTCCCCGCTCTGGACGCCGCTCCTGACCGCCGCCAAGGCAAAAGGCGCCACCGTCATGACCGGGCGCGAGCTTGCGATCTATGCGGCCGCTGATGCGTTCGAACTATTCACGGGGTTTGTTCCGTCCGTCTCCGAGATGGGAATTGCATTCGACGGCGTGATGGCAAACCGATACGCCGCATCTAATGCAGGTCCGGCGGACCTTCGCCATGTCGGGGCGGATCAGCTGCCGCTGAACGAATTATAGCCCTGGTCTTCCCAGTAGCCGCCCTTGTAGTCGTTGGTGACTTCCATCGAGATCACGTATTTCGGATTCTTGAAGCCGAGCTTGGTCGGCACCCGGATCTTCATCGGGAAACCGTAGGCGCGCGGCAGGATCTCGTCGGCGAATTTGAACGTCATCTGGGTCTGCGGATGCAGCGCCGTTCGCATGTCCAAAGGCGAATTGTAGCCTTCCTTGTCGGCGCACTGGAACCAGACATATTTCGCGCTGGTGTCGGCGCCGATCAGTTTCAGGAAATCGCGCAGCGGCGTGCCGGTCCAGCTTCCGATCGCGCTCCAGCCCTCGACGCAGATATGGCGCGTGACCTGCTTGACCTGCGGCAATTGATAGAGCTCCTCCAGTGTCCAGGACTTCTTGTTGTCGACGAGGCCGCGCACCTCGAGCTTCCACGTCTTGCCGTCGACCTCGGGCGCATCGTCGATCTCGTAATAGGCATTGAACGGGAACGGTTTTGTAATCGCGCTCTCCGGAAAGGTCGGCGCCAGCGCGTCCGGATTGAACATCCACGCCTGCACCGCGTCATTGAACTTCGAGACCTGCGCCAGCACTGCCTCGGCCGAGGAGCTGTCGGTGACGTCGCAGCCGGTCAGAAGCGTCAGCGCGCCAAGACTGGCGCCGCCCGAGATGAAACGCCGGCGCGTCAGCTCCGGCATCAGCTTGGCCGCGTCCCTGATCAACAATTTCTTGTCGACGCCCGGGATCAGAAGCGAACGCATGCGGCCCATGACCTATCTCCTGTTGGTTAGCGGCCGATGATCATGGCGCGCAGGCTCTTCGGCACCAGCAGCGCGAGCGCGACATGGACAATGAGAAACGCGACGATCAACGACATGCAGATGAAGTGCACGTAACGCGCGATTTCATAGCCGCCGAACAGCGCCGACAGCCAATAAAGCTGCACCGGCTTCCAGATCGACAGGCCCGACAGCACGATGACGACGCCGACTGCGATGATGCCGGCATAGAGCAGCTTCTGCACGTAATTATACTTGGTCAAATCATCATGCGCGAGCTTGAAGGTCAGCGCCGCCTTGACGTCGGATATCACGCCCGCTGGCGTGATCGGCAGCAGTTTTTTGCGGAAGCGGCCGGTCGCAAGACCGACGATGAGGTAGACGAGGCCGTTGACCATCAAGAGCCACATCGCGGCGAAGTGCCACAGTAGCGCCCCGCCCAGCCAGCCGCCGAGCGTGATCGCGTGCGAGAAGCGGAAATCAAATAGCGGCGAGGCGTTATAGATCTGCCAGCCCGACATGATCATCAGCACCATCGCGAATGCGTTGGTCCAATGCATCGCCCGGACCCAGGCCGGCTGAATGACCTTTCCCGCCGCGGGCGTCACGTGCTGGTCGCTGACTGTAAGGCTCGACATGCTTGATCCGTCCTGGCTGATCGGTCCTTGGTGTTTGTTGCCAGCATATACGCCAGCAACCGACTTTCCGTTACTGCTTTGCACGCTATCAAGTTCATAGATTGTGGGCATGGCGGTCACAAAAAAGCGAGCCGGGTGTCGGCCGGCTCGCTTCCTGGCGCGTCCCGTTGGGGACCAGTCCTTGGGGGACTAATGGGGCGCGCGCCGGGTTACGACGCCGGCATCAGCACGGTGTCGACCACATGGATGACGCCGTTCGACTGATGAACGTTCGAGATCGAGACCATCGAGGAGTCGCCCTTGGCGTCGATGATCCAGATCTTGCCGTCGTCCTTCTTCACCGTGAGCTCTTCGCCCTCGGCGGTCTTGAGCTTCTTGCCATCGGTCAGGTCGGAAGCGTCGAACTTGCCCGGGACCACATGGTAGGTGAGGATCTTGGTCAGGGTCGCCTTGTTCTCGGGCTTGACCAGATTATCGACGGTGCCGGCCGGCAGCTTGCCGAAGGCGGCATTGGTCGGCGCGAACACGGTGAACGGGCCCTTGCCTTCCAGGGTCTCGACCAGGCCGGCGGCCTTCACGGCGGCAACCAGCGTGGTGTGGTCCTTGGAGTTCACGGCGTTCTGGATGATGTTCTTGGAGGGGAACATCGCGGCGCCGCCGACCATCACGGTCTTTTCCTGGGCGCTGACCGGCGCTGCGATGGTCGCAGTGAGGGCCAATGCGCCGAAGGCAACGGCGGACAGAAGGGCAATACGCTTGGACATGGAAGTCTCCCGATGATGAGGTTGACCGGCGGGTGCGCCGGCGATGAAGCGGTCAACAACGGCGCCGTTTTCGTGTTTGCTGCGCCGCAGTTGACCGGAATTACGGGAGGTTTTGGAAGCGGTTTCGAACAATAAATTTTTGCGGGTTTGAAACTTTTCGAAGCGTTGGCCGTGTGGTGCGGATGAGGAAAAAATGGTGGGCACGCTTCGTTTTGCCCACCCTGCCATCCACCGAGAGCCCGCGCTAATCCCGGCTATGTGGCGTCTGGATGAATCCGCGGTTCCAGGTCGGGCTGATCAGGATCTCGTTCATGCAGACGCGCGGCGGCATGCTGGCGACAAACGCGATGGTGCGGCCGAGGTCTTCGGATTGCAGCATCTTGGCCTGCTCTTCCTCGCTCGGCACGACGGGTCGCAATTTCAGGATCGGGGTCGCGACCTCGCCGGGCGACAGGCAGCAGGCGCGCAAGCCGTTGACGCATTCATCCATGTTGAAGGAATGGGTCAGCGCCAGCACCGCATGTTTGGTCGTGGTGTAGGCCGGGCCCGGCATTTTCGACACGTGACGGCCGGCCCATGAGGCGACGTTGATAATGCAGCCGTCCTTTTGCTTGCGCATCGCCGGCAGCACCGCGCGCATGCAATAGAGCACGCCGTTGAGATTGATATCGACCAGCCTGTCCCAGCCTTCCAGTTCCATGTCGGCCCAGCTTCGCTTCGGCACATTGACGCCGGCGCTGTTGACCAAAAGATCGATCCGGCCGTGCTTGGCGAGGATCTGCTCGGCCACCTTGTTGACGTCGGCGGCGATCGAGACATCGAGCGGGATCGCCTCGGCCTTGCCGCCGGTTTTGGTGATTTTCGCCACCACCTGTTCGAGCGCGTCCTTGCGGCGCCCGGAAACCACCACCGTCCAGCCATCCGCGGCCAGTGCTTCCGCGCCCGCCTCGCCAATGCCGCTGCCGCCGCCCGTCACCCAGGCCACGCGTTTCCCGCCATTTGTCATGCAAACTGTCTCCGTTGCTTTTTGAGGGGCGTTTTTGCTAATCCAGCCGCCTGATCTTGTCGGCCTTTGCCCTCACGGAATGTTGCATGAACTCATCCGCCAACGCCAATCTGTTTTCACGCCTGTTTGACAGGCTCGACGACCAAAGTCGTCTTGCGATCGAAACCCACGACGGGGGGCGCATCTCCTATGGCGACCTGATCGCGCGCGCCGGCCAGATGGCGAATGTGTTGGTGAGCCGTGGCGTCAAGCCCGGCGATCGCCTCGCAGCGCAGACCGAAAAATCGGTCTCTGGCCTCGTGCTCTATCTCGCGGCGGTGCGCGCCGGCGCGGTCTATTTGCCGCTCAACACGGCGTATACGCTGAACGAGCTGGAATATTTCATCACCGACGCCGAGCCGTCGCTGGTGGTGTGCGATCCCGCCAGAGCAGAAGGGATAAGCACAATCGCGGCCAAGGTCGGCGCCAAAGTCGAGACCTTGGGGCCTGACGGCAAGGGCTCGCTGACGGAGGCCGCCGACAAGGCAAGCGCGCAATTCAAGACGGTTTCGCGAAGCAATGACGACCTCGCCGCCATCCTCTACACCTCGGGCACGACCGGCCGTTCCAAGGGCGCGATGCTGAGCCACGATAATCTCGCCTCGAATTCGCTGACGCTCGTCGACTATTGGGGCTTTACGAACAAGGACGTGCTGATCCACGCACTGCCGATCTATCACACCCACGGCCTGTTCGTGGCGAGCAATGTCACGCTGTTCGCCCGCGCCTCGATGATCTTCCTGCCGAAATTCGACCCGGAGGCAATCATCAAGCTGATGGCGCGCGCAACCGTCTTGATGGGCGTACCGACCTTCTATACGCGCCTGCTGCAAAGCCCGGCGCTCACCAAAGAGGCCACAAAGCACATGCGGCTGTTCGTCTCGGGCTCGGCGCCGCTGCTCGCCGACACCCATCGCGAATGGGCGGCGCGAACCGGCCACGCCGTGCTTGAGCGCTACGGTATGACCGAGACCAATATGAACACCTCGAACCCCTATGATGGCGAGCGCGTCGCGGGTGCCGTGGGCCACGCGCTGCCTGGCGTTTCGGTGCGCGTCACCGATCCCGAGACCGGCAAGGAACTCGCGCGCGACACTGTTGGAATGATCGAGGTCAAGGGCCCGAACGTTTTCAAGGGCTATTGGCGTATGCCGGAGAAAACAAAATCGGAATTCCGCGACGACGGCTTCTTCATCACCGGCGATCTCGGCAAGATCGACGACAAGGATTATGTGCACATTCTCGGCCGCGGCAAGGATCTCGTGATCTCCGGCGGCTTCAATGTCTACCCCAAGGAAATCGAGAGCGAGATCGACGCCATGCCGGGCGTGATCGAATCCGCCGTGATCGGCGTGCCGCACGCAGATTTCGGCGAGGGCGTCACCGCGGTCGTGGTCTGCAACAAGGGCGCCGGCGTCAGTGAGGCCTCGGTGCTGAAGGCGCTCGACGGGCGGCTCGCCAAATTCAAGATGCCGAAGCGGGTATTCGTGGTCGATGAACTGCCACGCAATGCCATGGGCAAGGTGCAGAAGAATATTTTGCGCGATACTTACGCGAATATTTACACGAAGGCGAAGTAGGGCGCGCGTCAACGCTGGGTGGGCAGGGCTATGGATCGAAAGCAGGCTGTCGAAATTCAAAAACACTTGCTCGGTGCCGACCACGCAATGGACAAGGCGCGCATGGCCATCGCCGGTCTTGGCAAAGAGGAGAGAATAAAACTCGACGGCCTCCTGATGAAAGTCGGTATCGACTTGCACTCCAAGCTGCTCGCGGCAATCTATGATCAATATCCGGACTTGGAACCGCCGTCTGATCGGAGGGAAGTTCCCACCATTACCAGCAGGCTTCCGTGGGAGCAGGTTCGTCTCCCACCCACCGTATCGGAGGCCGATATCGACGCCGTCATCCTTTCAGTCACGACTCCACGGTGGCAGAAGGTGGCCAGGGTCGTGGGCAGGGCGCTTGAACGATGCACAGAGCTCGCCTTGCCGATCAGCGACCAGGCGTTGGCCGCCCGGATTCAGGTATTGGCCAAATCCGGCCGTCTTGAGGACATCGGCGACCTTCGCAAATGGGGTCACAGCGAGGTGCGACTAAAAGACTGAAGCGCCGCTTTCGAGAAATTCCCGCCGTTTCATTCGATCACCCGGCGTGCTGCAATCGCGCGAATGCACTACTGTCCGTACCACAGACTTATCACAAACCTGCTGCCGACGATAAACATGTAAGCGCCGAACGCCATTTCGAGCGTGCGCTTCGACATTGCATGCGCGGCTTTCACCCCGAGCGGCGCGGCCAGAAGGCTCGATCGGCATCACCAGTACCGCGCCGATCAGCGAGACATAGCCGAGCGCAAGCGGCAATTGCAGCGCTGCGACCGCGGGAAAGCGCGCCGCCACAGGCCAGCCGGCATAGACGTAGCCGAGCGCGCCGGGAATCGAGATCAGCACCGCGAGCGCCGAGGAGGTCGCGACCGCCTGATGGATCGGGCGGCCATAGAACGTCATCAACAGGTTGGAAAACAATCCGCCGCCGACGCCCATCAAGGTGGCTAGAATTCCGACAACGAAACCGAACAGCCGCATCAACGGCCCCTTCGGCATGTCATCGCCGAATTTCCAGTTTTCCCGCGCCAGCAATAGCCGCGTCGCGGCCGACCACGCCACCACGACGAACACGTATTTGAACAGCCGCTCCGGCGCGTAACGCGCGGTGACGCTGCCGGCGATCACGCCGATCACGATCGGCAGCCACCATGATTTGAGGATATCCATATCGACCGCGCCCCGGAGATAATGGGCGCGAAACGAGCGGATCGAGGTCGGGATGATGACGGCAAGCGAGGTGCCGATGCAGAGCGGCATCCGCACCTCCAGCGGCACGCCGGCGAGCCGGAAGCATTCGTAAAACACCGGTACCAGCACCGCGCCGCCGCCGATACCGAACACGCCGGCCAGAAAGCCGGACAGTGCGCCGACCGCGACCAGCAGCACCGCCAGTTCGATCAGCTCCGAGAGATCGAGTCCGGCGATCATGATTGCCGCATCCGCTTTCGGGAACAGGCTTCGTCAACATGGCCGGCAAAGTGCAACGCGGCCATCGCTGCCAGCGCAGGCGCGCATGCGATCAACGCAAGTCGAAACAGCACCAGCCACCCGATCATCGCCCTGCACCATCAAGGCAAGGCCGTTCAAAAGCAATCCCGTGACCGATAGGACGAGCAGGCAAACCAAATCGCGATCGCCTGCGCCATCGCGCGGCTGGGGGAGCGTGGAAAGTGGCATGGCGAACTCCTCGAGCTGTGAATTCTGGCAGGATAGACTGTTGTTTATTTCGGTAGTATCAGACCAATCTGGCAAAGACCTTTGCGCGCAGCGGAAGGACCTGGACTTGGACCAGCTCTCGGCAATGGCGACGTTCGTGCGGGTCGTGGAGGCCGGCAGCCTGTCCGCTGCGGCACGATCGCTTCCGAGCTCGCTGACGTCGGTGAGCCGGCAGATATCCGCGCTGGAAGAACAGTTCGGGACGCAGCTACTCGCGCGAACGACGCGGCGCCTCGCGCTCACCGATGACGGGCGCGTGCTCTACGATCGCGCCAAATCGATCCTGGGCGAGCTCAAGGAGGTCGAGCTCGCGTTATCGTCCGGCCGTCAGCAACCGTCCGGGCGCCTTCGCATCAGTGCGCCAACCCTGATCGGCCGCTTGCTGGTTGCGCCGCTGCTCGCCGAATTCCTTCGCCGCCATCGCTCCGTGTCCGTCGATCTCTTGCTGCTCGACCGCGCCGTCGACATGATCGAGGAAGACATCCATCTTTCGCTTCGCGTCGGGCATTTGCCGGACTTCGCAGCTGCTCGCGCGCAAGCTCGCGGATCTGCAGATGATCGTCTGCGCGGCGCCGGCCTATCTGAAACGCTTCGGCGTTCCGCAGTCGCCCGCCGATCTCAGCCATCACGCCTGCCTGATATTCTCGGATACGCCGGGTGTCGGCGAGTGGCGCTTCAAGGACAACGCGAAAGCGGAATGCAAAATCCGGATAGCTGGTCGGCTCTGGATCAATAGCCTCGACGCGCTCGTATCGGCGGCAAAGGATGGCGCCGGTATCGTCAGGGTACCGTTGTGGCAAATCAGAGCGGAGCTTGCGGCCGGCCGCCTGCGCCGCATTCTGCGCGATCACGAGCCGGAGCCCGCGCCCGTGCATCTGTTGCTGCCGTCTTCTCGGCTCGCATCGCCAAAAGTGCGGGTTTTTGCCGACTATCTCGTTGAGCAATTGCGCCATGCCGACGCGTTCGGCCCGTAGCCGAAAAAGTCGGACCAAGGCAATAATCGAATTTAAATTCGATCTTTCGGCCAGGTGGCGTCCGCGTGGCATACATTGGCCTGTTTTTGCGTCTCTCTAGCAATGAATGGATGTTCCAATTTCGGGCATTTCATCGTTGCGCTGGCTGTTTCGACTACGTAAATAGAGCTCAATCTGTCGCGATCGCCGAACCGCCCCTGCGGGTCCGCAAAAACAGTCAAAGCTGCCAATGACCGCCAGGATCGAACGACCGCTCTCGCCGCACCTGCAGACTTATCGCTGGACCCTGACGATGGCGCTTTCCATCGTGCACCGCGCCACTGGGGTAGCGCTTTATTTCGGCACGCTCCTGCTGGCGTGGTGGCTGATCGCCGCGGCGTCCGGACCCGGCGCTTACGCCAATGTGCAGGCCTTCACCTCGAGCTTCATCGGCCGGCTGATCGTGTTCGGCTACACATGGGCGTTGTTGCATCATCTGCTCAGCGGTCTCAGGCATTTCGTCTGGGATTTGGGCTATGGCTTCAAGGCAAGCGAACGCGAGGCGCTGACCTGGGGCGCCCTGATCGGCGGCATTTCGCTGACGGTTTTGGTTTGGATCGCGGCCTACGCGATCGGAGGCGGACGATGAGCGCGCCAAACTCTCCCGCCGCCAGCTCGATGCGTACGCCGCTCTCGCGGGTGCGCGCCCTCGGCGCCTCGCATTCCGGCACTTCGGATTTCTGGCGCCAGCGCCTTACGGCGGTGGCGATGACGCTTCTGATCCTGCCGGTGATCGTGATCGTGCTGATGCTGCTCGGCCGCAACCAGGCCGGAGCGGCACAGATTCTCGGATCATTGCCGATCGCGATCATCCTGTTGCTGTTCATCATCGCCAGCGCCTGGCACATGAAGATCGGCATGCAGGTCGTGATCGAGGATTACGTTCACAACGAGAAGCTGAAGCTCGCCGGCATCATGGCCAACAATTTCTTCTCGTTCGCGGTGGCGCTGGCTTCGATCTACGCCATCCTCAAATTGTCATCGGGAGTATAACCCATGGCCGTGGACGGTAACGGCAAGGCCGCAAATGGCAGTGGTCCGGCCACCAATGGAAAGGCCTATCCGATCGAGGACCACACCTATGACGTCGTCGTGGTCGGCGCCGGCGGCGCGGGCTTGCGCGCGGTGGTCGGCTGCAGCGAGGCGGGCTTGCGTACCGCCTGCATCACAAAAGTGTTTCCGACCCGCTCGCATACGGTCGCAGCGCAAGGCGGCATTTCGGCGGCGCTCGGCAACATGCATCCGGACGACTGGCGCTGGCACATGTACGACACCGTCAAGGGGTCCGACTGGCTAGGGGACCAGGACGCCATCGAATACATGGTGCGCAACGCGCCCGAGGCGGTCTACGAGCTCGAGCATTGGGGCGTGCCGTTCTCGCGCACCGAGGACGGCAAGATCTATCAGCGGCCGTTCGGCGGCATGACGCTCGACTACGGCAAGGGCCAGGCGCAGCGCACCTGCGCCGCCGCCGACCGTACCGGGCATGCCATGCTGCACACCATGTATGGCCAGGCGCTGCGGCATTCCGCGGAGTTCTTCATAGAATTCTTCGCCATCGACCTGATCATGGACGACCAGGGCGTTTGCCGCGGGGTGATTGCGCTGAAACTCGACGACGGCACGCTGCATCGCTTTCGCGCCCAGACCACCATACTCGCCACCGGCGGTTATGGCCGCGCCTACGCGTCCTGCACCTCGGCGCACACCTGTACCGGCGACGGCGGCGCGATGGCGCTGCGCGCCGGCCTGCCGCTGCAGGACATGGAATTCGTGCAGTTCCATCCCACCGGCATCTATGGTTCGGGTTGCCTTGTCACCGAGGGCGCACGCGGCGAAGGCGGCTATCTCGTCAACTCCGAAGGCGAGCGCTTCATGGAGCGCTACGCGCCGTCGGCGAAAGACCTCGCCTCGCGCGACGTGGTCTCGCGCGCCATGACCATCGAGATCCGCGAAGGCCGCGGCGTCGGCAAGAAGAAAGACCACATCTTCCTGCACCTCGACCACCTCGACCCCAAGGTGCTGCACGAACGGCTGCCCGGCATTTCCGAGTCGGTCAGGATTTTCGCCAATGTCGATGTGACGCGCGAGCCGATCCCGATCGTGCCGACCGTGCACTACAATATGGGCGGCATTCCCACCAATTATCACGGCGAAGTGCTGACCAAGAAAAACGGCGACGACAATTCGATCGTGCCGGGACTGATGGCGCTCGGAGAGGCCGCCTGCGTCTCCGTGCATGGCGCCAACCGCCTCGGCTCCAACTCGCTGATCGATCTCGTGGTGTTCGGCCGCGCGGCGGCGCTGCGCTGTGCCGAGAAGCTCTCCGCAAACGGCAAGCAGCCGGAACTTCCGGCAGGGTCCGCCGACCAGGCGGTGGGCCGGCTCGACCATTACCGCAACGCCTCCGGCGGCACGCCGACCGCAAAGCTGCGCGACAGCATGCAGCATGTGATGCAGAACAATTGCGCCGTGTTCCGCACCGGCGAGATCCTGCACGAGGGACAGAACCTGATCCACAAGGTGCATGGCGGCATCGGTGACATCTCGGTCTCGGATCGTTCGCTGGTGTGGAATTCCGATCTGGTCGAGACGCTGGAGTTCGACAATCTGATCTTGCAGGCGGTGGTGACGATGGATTCCGCCGCGAACCGTTCGGAAAGCCGCGGCGCGCATGCACGCGAGGATTTTCCGGACCGCGACGACAAGAACTGGATGAAGCACACGCTGGCGTGGATCGATCATGGCGGCGAGACCTCGATCGACTATCGCCCGGTGCACGACTACACCATGACCAATGACGTGCAGTATATCCCGCCGAAGGCGCGGGTGTATTGAGCGCGAAGGTGAAGGCCTGACAGAATGGTTGAATTCGCACTCCCGAAAAATTCGAGGATCAGCGGCGGCAAGACCTGGCCGAAGCCGCCGGGCGCGACCGAGATGCGCGAGTTCAAGGTCTATCGCTGGAATCCGGACGACGGCAAAAACCCGAGCGTCGATACCTACTATATCGACACCCATGATTGCGGGCCGATGGTCCTCGACGGCCTGATCTGGATCAAGAACCACATCGACCCGACGCTGACGTTCCGCCGCTCCTGCCGCGAAGGCGTCTGCGGCTCCTGCGCCATGAACATCGACGGCCAGAATACGCTCGCCTGCACCAAATCGATGCATGACGTGAAGGACGGCGCGGTGAAGATCAACCCGCTGCCGCATCAGCCGGTGGTAAAGGACCTGGTGCCCGACCTCACCAATTTCTATGCGCAATATGCCTCGATCGAGCCGTGGCTGAAAACGACATCGCCGACGCCGCAGAAGGAATGGAAGCAGAGCCACGAGGATCGCGAAAAGCTCGACGGCCTCTACGAATGCATCCTCTGCGCCTGCTGCTCGACCTCTTGCCCGAGCTATTGGTGGAACAGCGAGCGTTTCTTGGGCCCGGCGGCGCTGTTGCAGGCGACGCGCTGGGTCAAGGATTCGCGCGATGAGGCCACCGGCGAACGGCTCGATAATCTCGAAGACCCATTCCGGCTCTATCGCTGCCACACCATCATGAACTGCGCCAAGGCCTGCCCGAAAGGCCTCAACCCCTCCGAAGCGATCGCCGAGCTCAAGTTGAAGCTGGTCGAGCGGCAGATTTAGGAACGGGGCTCACGGCGCGCTTAGGCGTTCGATGCGTTGTATGCGGGTCTTGCACCGGTTATCCTTTAGCCAGGCACGAGCTTGAAGAGACCGCATGACGACCGCGTCCCCCATCATCCTGCATCATTTCGAAAAGTCGCCGTTCTCGGAAAAGGTCCGCGTCGTCTTCGGCTTGAAGAGCATCGAATGGACCTCGGTCCTTATCTCGCGAATCATGCCGCGCCCCGATTTGATGCCGCTGACCGGGGGCTACCGGCGCACGCCGGTGATGCAGATCGGCGCCGACATCTACTGCGACACGCAATGTATCCTTCGCGAGCTGGAACGGCGTTTCCCGGAACCGACCCTGTTCCCCAACGGATACGACGGGCTCGCCTCGGCCACCGCGATGTGGACCGATCGATCCTTCTTTCAGAACACCGTGAACCTCGTGTTCGGCTCGCTTGCCGATCAAGTTCCGCAGGATTTCATCGCCGACCGTGAAAAGCTTCGCGGTGCCAAGTTCGATGTCGCGGCGATGATGTCGGCCATCCCGCAGATGCGCGATCAGTTTCGTGCACATGTGCAATGGATCGAGGCCCAGCTTGCCGATGGCCGAAGCTGGATGAGCGGCGCCAGAGCGGGCCTTTGCGACGTCAACGCCTACATGAACATCTGGTACGTGCGCGCGCATCTCCCCAACGCCGACCAGATGCTGGCTGAGTTCGGCAACACGCGTGCGTGGGAAGCGCGGTTACGCGCGGTCGGCCACGGCCGCTCCAGCGAAATATCGACCTCCGCCGCACTCGACGTCGCGGCCAGCGCCACGCCGCGGACCGCTGAGCTGTCCGATCCCAATGACCCCAACGGCCGCAAGCCCGGCGACCGGGTCGAGGTCATGCCCGACGACTATGGCAAGATCAAAGTCCGCGGCGAGATCGTCGCGCTCTCGTCACAGCATGTCGCCATTCGCAGGCATGATCCGCGCGCCGGCGAGATAGTCGTGCACTTTCCGCGTGCCGGATTCCTGGTGCTTCCGGTTTAAGCCGCCTGCCGCGGATTCGCCGGCGCGTCGGCGTTCTGCTTGCGGAACGCGCCGGGCGCCATGCCGACGACGCGAGAAAAGGCCTTGCTCAGCGCGGCGTCGCTTTCATAGCCCACTTCGTTCGCAATCGAGGCCAGCGAACGCTCGGTGCCTCGAAGCAGCACGCCGGCGCGGAACATGCGCCAGCGCGTCAGGTATTCGAGCGGCGCTTCGCCCAATTTTGCCTTGAAGCGCGCGGCGAACGCCGAGCGCGACATATTGGCGATGGTAGCCAATTTCTCGACCGTCCACGGCTCGGCAGGCTTGCCGTGCAGCGCGCACATCGCAGCCCCAATGCGCGGGTCGGACAATGCCGCAAGCCAGCCGACATCGGCTTCGTTTGCCTGATTGAGATGGCTGCGGATCGCCTGCACGAACAGGATATCGGCAAGACCTGATATGACGACCCCGGTGCCGACGCCGGGACGCTCGGTTTCCTTGGCCAGCAATTCGAGCGTCGCCTTCAATATGTCGGTCCGGTAGCGATCGACCCGGGTATGCAGCACGCGCGGCAACAACGCCGTCAGCGGCCGCGCGCCGAGTTCGTCGTACACGAACCAGCCGGTCACGACGGTTGCGGCCGTGCCACCGCCGCCAATGCTGACTGCGCCATCGACCAGCCTTGGCACGACATCGAAACAATTCAGCGGTTTTGAGCGCGGATCATCGCCGAGCGTATAGGTCGAGCCATCGAGGATCACATAGCAATCGCCGGCCTCGAGCCGGATCGACTGCGCCGACGCCTCGGTGGTGAGCCAGCATGCGCCCGAAATCACGAGACCGAAGCGCGCCGCCTTTCCCTCCCGAAACCGGACCGCCCAGGGGGCCGAGGCATCGAGGCGGGCATAGAGCGATTCGCGCACCCGCATGGTTGAAAAGGCGTCGTCGAGGGGGTCCATGGGCTCTTCCCGTCACTGTCATGGGATTTGGACGTTCAGACAACAATCTAGGCCAAATGATCATTCATCGTCCAGGATATCTTCCTATGTTGGACAGCATAGCCGGTTCGCCGGCCTCGAAATCGCAAAAGAACACAGAAGAGAACCCCGAAGAGAGCCCGTCATGTCCCACGCCGAAGATCTTGCCCGCCGCTACGTCCATATCTGGAATGAAGCCGACCCGGCCGCCCGACGCGCGCAGGTCAAAGCGCTGTGGATCGAGGACGGCACCCATTATGTGCGGACCCGCGAAGTGCACGGCCACGCCGATCTCGAAGTGCGGGTTGCGACCTCGCACCAGACCAATATCGCCGAGCGCAATTACTGGTTCGAGGTCGATGGCGGCGTCGGGCAATTGCGCGACATGGTCAAATTCAACTGGCGCATGGTGCCGAAAGGCGGCGGCGCCATCGCCGCGACCGGATTGATCGTCGCGCTGCTGGCCGATGACGGGCGCATTCGATTCGACTATCAGTTTATCGATCCGGATTAACGTCGTCCCCGCCAAGGCATTTTCGCGTTCCCCTTTGTCCCATGCGTAAGTTTGAAGTAAGGTTTGCTCTCTGGTCGGAGCGACCGTGCAGACCGAGCAACGCAAATCGCTGAGACTGCTGCAATGGATGATGGCCGCCTCGCTGGCGCTGCCGATTGCATTGTTCGGTTTTGCTTCGACGATCTCCTACATCTCGACAAACGACACCGCCGACCGGCAGATCGAGCGCACGCTCGACGTCGCGCATGAGCACGCGCTGAAAGTGTTCGAGACCGTCGACCGCAGCCTGTCGGAGATCAACGAGATCGTCCGCGGCATTTCGGACGACGGCATCCGCTCCCGCGAGCAAGCGTTGCATTTGCGGCTGAAGCAGCTCGCCGATTCGCTGCCGCAGATGAAGTCGGTATGGATCTTCGATGCGCAGGGCCGCGCGCTGGTCAACAGCCTCGCCTATCCCGCCCCTGCCGTCGATTTTTCGGACCGCGATTATTTCAAGGCCCACATCGAAAAAGACATCGGGACCTTCATCGGCGACACGCTGGCGCCGCGCGTGCCCTATCAGGGCTCACCGTTCTTTAGCGTCAGCCGGCGGCGGCACTCTGGCGACGGCAGCTTTACCGGCGTGATCCAGGCCTCGGTGCTCCCCGAATATTTCGAGAATTTTTACGCCAGGATCGGCCGCGATCCCGGCAGTTTCTTCGCGCTCGGCCTTACCGACGGCACGGTGCTGGCCCGCTTTCCGGTGGCCGATCGCGACCTCCATCTCGATCGCAACGGTCCGGTCGGGCAAAAGATCGCCTTAAATCCCGAAGGCCGGCCTCATCACCGTGACCTCGCCGGCCGACGCCATCGAGCGCCGCGTCGGCTATCAGCGGCTGGCGGAATATCCGGTTTATGTCAGCGCGGGCCTGGAGACTTCGGCGATCCGCGCACGCTGGCTCACCACCATGGGCCAGCATCTGATTTTCGGCGTGCCGGCGACCGCGCTGTTGTTTCTGCTGCTGGCAACCGCGCTGCGGCGAACGCGACGTCTGCATGTCGAGGCGGCGCGGCGGATGGAGGCCGAAGAAGCGCTCAAGCACGGCCAGCGGCTCGAGGCGCTGGGACAGCTCACCGGCGGCGTCGCGCATGATTTCAACAATCTGCTCACCGTGATCCGCTCCTCGGTCGATCTGCTGCAGCGGCCCAATCTTTCCACGGAACGGCGGCAGCGCTACATCGACGCCATCGCCGACACCGTCGACCGCGCCGCCAAGCTGACCGCCCAGCTGCTGGCCTTTGCGCGGCGGCAAACCCTGAAGCCCGAACTGTTCGACGTCGGCAAATGCGTCGAAAGACCTGCGCGACATGATCGGAACGCTGACGGGATCGCCGATCGAGATCGTGACGCGAGTGCCTCGAAGAGACGTGTTTCATCTACACCGATGCCGGCCAGTTCGAGACCGCGCTGATCAACCTGGCCGTCAATGCCCGCGACGCCATGAACGGCGAAGGCCGCCTCACCATCGCGGTCGCTACCGTGGCGGCCATTCCAGGTCCTGCTTCGCACCCGAGGAACCCGCACGGCTTCGTCGCGGTGTCGGTTCAGGACACCGGCGTCGGCATTCCGCAAGAGCAGTTCGGACGCATCTTCGAGCCGTTCTTCACCACCAAGGAAGTCGGGCAAGGCACCGGGCTCGGGCTGTCGCAGGTGTTCGGATTCGCAAAGCAGTCCGGCGGCGAAGTGATCGTCGCGAGCGAAGTCGGCAAGGGAAGCACCTTCACGCTTTATCTGCCGCGCGTCCCCGGCGTCGATCGTCCGCAGCGGCTTCGCTCGGAGCAATCACCGCCGCGCGGCGGTGACGGCATGTCGGTGCTGGTGGTCGAGGACAATGTCGAGGTCGGCAAGTTTGCCACCGACGCGCTGACCGAACTCGGCTATGCCACGACCCTGGTCGACAATGCCGATGGACGCGCTCGCCGAGCTGACCCGCCGCGGCGGCCGGTTCGACGTGGTGTTCTCGGACGTGATGATGCCGGAGATGACTGGCCTCGATCTCGCCCAGGAAATCCGCCGCCGCCAATTCGATGTGCCGATCGTGCTGACCAGCGCATATAGCCACATGCTGACGCAGAGCGGCGCCTATGGTTTCGAACATCTGCAAAAGCCTTATTCCGCCGATCAACTCTCCCGCGTCCTGCAAAAGATCGGCCGCGGCAGGAAGCTGAGCGACAGCGCCGCGGAGTGAGCCGCACGTCATCGTTGGAGCTATCGGCAAAACCGGCTATGCATGCGCCGCTTCCGCAGCTTTTCGAGGATGCCCGCTTGGTTCCCGACAATGATCCTTCGCCCGTGCCGTTTGGCGCGCTCGCGCCGAACGCGGCGCAGGCCGCCATCATCTCGCTGGCGCGACGAACTCGCGCTCAAGCGTGGCGCGTTCCGCCCGATGCTGTCGCGGCTGGTCAATTTGTTGCGCGCAGGCCCGGTCGACGTGCAATACCAGGGCGCCGCGTTCCGTTTCTATCATCAGGCCAGCGCCACCGAGCGCGGCGCGCTGTTCAATCCCGACTACAATCTCGAAGAGCTGGATTTTCTGCGCAAGCATACGCCCGCCGGCGGCGTGTTCGTCGATGTCGGCGCCAATGTCGGCACCTATGCGATGGTGCTGGCGCGCCACGTCGGCGCCAATCGGCAAGGTCATTGCGATCGAGCCGCATCCGATCACCCTCGCGCGGCTTGCGTTCAACCGCGCCGCGTCCGGACTTCACGCAGGTCAATCTGGTCGCCGCGGCCGCCGGTCCCTCCGACGGCGAATTGATGATCGAGACCGACGGCGACAATCTCGGCGCCAGCCACATTGTCACCGGCGAACTGCTGCGACAGATGCCATCAGGGTGCCGTCGTTGCGGCTGCGAGCGTATTCTTGACGACGCCGGCGCTCAACCAGGTCGACGCGCTGAAGATCGACGTCGAGGGGTTTGAAGACCGCGTGCTGACCGGCTTTTTTCAAGCAGGCGCCGCGAGCGCTGTGGCCGCGCGCGGTGGTGATCGAGCATCTGTCGCGCAACGAATGGCAGGACGACTGCATCGCAGACATGCTGGCGCGCGGCTATGCCGAGACCGGCAGGACCCGCAGCAACACGCTGTTGCTGCGCGGCTGAATTTTCAAGTTGGAGGTTTCGATGATCGACCATATCGGTTTCCCGGTTTCCGACTATGCGCGCTCGAAGGCTTTCTATCTGAAGGCGCTGGCGCCGCTCGACTACAGTCTGGTGATGGAGGTGCAGCAACAGGCCGGCGACGATCCGGCCGCCGGCTTTGGCGCCAACGGCAAGCCGGATTTCTGGATCGGCGGCGAAGGCGGATTGGACAAGCCGCTGCATGTGGCGATCCTCGCCAAGGATCGCTCGACCGTCGACGCGTTCTACAGGGCGGCGATCGCGGCCGGCGGACGCGACAACGGCGCGCCCGGAATTCCGCTCGCACTATCACGCCAATTATTACGGCGCCTTCGTGCTCGACCCTGACGGCCACAATATCGAAGCCGTGTGCCACAAACCGGGGTGAATCCGGTTTCGATATTTGCAGGCTCGGCGAATTGAACGGGGAACAACGCAGCTGCCGCGCCGTTGTCTGGTCCCGCGACCCACGCCCCGTGGCGCCGATCGCACTTCCTCGCCCAATCACCACAGGGGACCATATGAACTTCGATTTGAAACCCTCGTCTGAATGCGCAATGAACGGACGGCGCATGCAACCCCTTGCATGCATGAAATAAAGAGGGTTTTGCGTTTGTAACCCGCCACAATCCGGCCTAATGGCTGGCTGTTGATCGTGCCGCCGACAGGTTCGGCACAACGACTTTGTTTTCTTTCCTGCCAAGGTTTTCCCCAAGGACCTAGATCATCATGACAAAACTTCGCCTCGTGCTGCTTGCCACGACAGCCCTTACAGCGCTGCACTTCGCTCACTCGCCGTCGCATGCGCAAACAGCGCCGCTGGTAGTGGCGCAAGCAGCGCCCAAGGAAGAACTAGGTCCTGACGGCAAACCCAAGAAGGAAGCGCCCAAGGCCGCGCCGCCGAAGACCGCGCCAGCCGCTCCGCCACCGCCTGCAGCCGCACCGCCGAAACCACCCGCGCCGCCTCCGCCGAGGCCGCCCGCGCCGCCCCCGCCTGCGGCAGCGCCCCCGAAGCCCGCGGCACCTCCGCCTCCGCCGCCTCCTCCGCCACCGAAGCCAGCTCCGTCGGTTCCGCCAGCGGCATCGAGGCCGCCTGAACCGCCAAAACCCCCGGCGCCGCCGAGCCCGCCTGCTGGGCAGATGAAGGAGCGGGAGAAGACGGCGCCAACGCCCACTCCGACAGCGCCACCTGCCGGGCAACTCAAGGAGCAGTTGCGCGAGCGAGAGAAGGCCGCGCCGACGCCTGCCCCGACTGCTCAGCCGACACCCACACCGACCACGCCGCCTACGGGGCAGATGAAGGAACAATTCCGCGAACGGGAAAAGTCCGGGCAGACGCCGCCGACCACGGGTCCGCAAGCTCTGCCGACGCCTGCTCCCACCGCGCCCCCCGCCGGTGGCGGTATGACGGGACGGCCGGGCGGTCCGCCACCGGCCGGCACTCCGCCCGCACCGAGTGCGACGCCGGCGCCAACCGCGCCCGGGCAACAGGGAGCGGCGCCTTCGGGAGCAGCTCCGTTGGTGCGTCATGCGCCACCAACGATAACCGCGCCGCTACCGCCTCCGCCGCCGCCCGCGGCGGCCCTGACACCGGTGCCGCAGGGAGCCCCGCCGCAGGGGCCGCGCCGTATGGAAGATTTCCGCGGCGCGCGGCAGGAAAGCGATCAAGGCGGCCGCAAGGTCTTCACCGAACCCGGCCGCGTGATCGTGGTCGACCCCTCCGGCCAGTCGTTCATTCGCCACAACGAAGAGGATCGCTTCCGCTTCGGCGCGCGCGACATCCAGACCCAGGTGGTCGGCGGCGAAACCCGTACCGTCGTGATCCGTCCCGATGGTTCGCAGGTCATCACCGTCGTCGGCCGCGACGGCCAGCTGCTGCGCCGGATCAGGCGCGACCGCGAGGGCCGCGAGATCATCATCATCGACAACAGCTATCGCGATCCCGGCGCGGTCGGCGGCTTCTATGTCGACCTGCCGCCGCCGATCATCCGTATTCCATTCGACCGCTATATCGTCGAAGCCGACGTTGCGGCGCCGGAGTTGATCTACGAGACCATGGAGGCACCGCCGGTGGAACGGATCGAGCGGCGCTACTCGCTCGACGAAATCCGCTACAGCCCGTCGGTGCGGCAGTTGATGCCGAGCATCGATCTCAACTCCATCAACTTCGAAACCGGATCGTGGGAAATCCCGCCCGACCAGGCGGCGAAGCTGCAGGTGATCGCCGATGGCCTCAACCGCGCGATCCAGCGCAACCCGCGCGAGGTGTTCCTGATCGAGGGTCATACCGACGCGGTCGGCAACGACGTCGACAATCTGTCGCTGTCGGATCGCCGCGCTGAATCCGCCGCCGAATTGCTGACCCAGCAATTCCAGGTGCCTGCGGAAAACCTGACCTCGCAGGGCTACGGCTCGCAATATCTGAAGGAACAGACGTCAGGACCTAGCCGCATCAACCGGCGCGTCACCATCCGCCGCATCACCCCGCTGCTCAATGGCGGCACCGCATCGCTGCCGCCGCCACCTCCGGGCATCGCGCCGCCGCGGTAGGGATAGCCCCTCACTGAAAATGGCCGGGAGCAATCCCGGCCATTTTTGTTTTGATGCGAGCTTTGTCCACATTCGTCGTCCCCGCGAAGGCGGGGGGACCCATAACCACCGTCCCGGATCGCGTTCGCTGACGCTCGCTTGTCCGGGACGACAAGGAACCTACAGCCCCAGCTTCTTCTTGCGCTGGCCGAGGGTGCGCAGGCGGAGCGCGTTGAGTTTGATGAAGCCCGCGGCGTCGCGGTGATCGTAGGCGACCGCGCCTTCCTCGAAGGTGACGAGGTCCTGATCGTAAAGTGAATATCTACTCTCGCGGCCGACCAGGATGACGTTGCCCTTGTAGAGTTTCAGCCGCACCCGTCCCGTGACATATTGCTGGCTGTGATCGATCGCGGCCTGCAGCATCTCGCGTTCCGGCGCGAACCAGAAGCCGTTATAGACGAGCTCGGCATATTTCGGCATCAGCTCGTCCTTCAGATGCGCAGCACCCCGATCGAGCGTGATCTGCTCGATGCCGCGGTGGGCGGCGAGCAGGATGGTGCCGCCCGGCGTCTCATACATGCCGCGCGATTTCATGCCGACGAAACGGTTCTCGACGAGGTCGAGCCGGCCGATGCCATTGGCGCGGCCGAGCGCGTTGAGCTCTGCCAGCAAGGTCGCCGGCGACATCTTCTTGCCGTCGATTGCGACCGCATCGCCCTTTTCGAAATCGACCGTGATGATGGTCGCCTTGTCCGGCGCCTTCTCGGGATCGATCGGTACGCGAATAGACGTAATCGGGCACTTCCAGCGCCGGATCCTCCAGCACCTTGCCTTCGCTGGAGGTGTGCAGGAGATTTGCATCGACCGAGAACGGCGCCTCGTTGCGCTTGTCCTTGGCGATCGGAATCTGATGCGCCTCGGCAAACGCGATCAGTTGCTCGCGCGAGCGAAAATCCCATTCGCGCCACGGCGCGATGATGGTGATGTCGGGCTTTAACGCATAATAGCCGAGCTCGAAGCGGACCTGGTCGTTGCCCTTGCCGGTGGCGCCGTGCGACACCGCATCGGCGCCGACTTTTTCGGCGATCTCGATCTGCTTCTTCGCGATCAGCGGCCGCGCGATCGAGGTGCCCAACAGATACTGCCCCTCATAGACCGCGTTGGCGCGGAACATCGGAAACACGTAATCGCGGACGAATTCCTCGCGCAAATCCTCGATGAAGATGTTTTCCGGCTTGATGCCGAGCAACAGCGCCTTTGCCCGCGCCGGCTCCAGCTCCTCGCCCTGGCCGAGATCGGCGGTGAAGGTCACGACCTCGCAATGATAGGTGGTCTGCAACCACTTCAGAATGATCGAGGTGTCGAGACCGCCCGAATAGGCGAGCACGACCTTCTTCACGTCCTTGCTCATGAAAATCCTGCTTGATCTGAAATCGATGATTGGCGGCGGTTCTATAGGTAGAACCGGCCCCGGCGCAAGCGCCTCAGCTGGCCGGGCTCGGTCCGACGTCGCGGCCGCGCCAGCGCTGCATCAGGCGAAAGCCCGGCCAGGCGAGCCGCGTCAGCGCGGCGTCGATGGCCTCGTCCGACAGAAGGGTCCGCTGCCAGCGGTAGAACATGCCATAGGCGAGCCAGATCAGAAGGAACGTCACCAGTCCCGCGGTTGCAACGTCGCTGAAGAAATGTCCGCCGAACGCCATCCGCAAGCCGCTGGTGACCAGGCCGAACAGGGTTGCCGCGGCATAGGCGAGCGGACGCCATGGCGGCGGGGTCAGCGCTGCCGGCGCCAAGGTCCAGAAGGCGGTCGCGCCTTCGCCGGAGAAGAACGAGCAGTTGCGGTCGCAGCCGCCGCGCGGGTCCCACCACGGCACGAACGGCAGGTCGCCGCCAAATTGCGTCACCAGCACCGGGCGCGGCCGGCCCCAATAGCTCTTGAAGGCGAGATTGGTGAGCACGCCTGCCGACAAGGTCAGCGTCATAAGCAGGAAGATGATGGCGCGCCCCGACATCATGAGCGGCCGGTCCGGCCGCAACAGCTTGATCACGAGGGCTGCGATCGCTGGCACCGCCAGACCCCAGGCGATCCACATCGCGCCGTCACGCGCGAGCGCAGCGTAAGCGTTGAACTTCAGCGGAAACGATCGCGTTGGCGCGTCGTAAAACAGCGCCGCCAGCTTGAGGTCGAGCTCGGGAAAGATCCCGAACACTAGTCCCCCAACAAGCGCCAGCGAAAGCGCGATGAAAAGTCCGGTCCGGTTCATTGGGCGCGGTTTAGCCGAGGCGGTCCGAGAAGAAAACCCCCGTCATTGCGGCGGAGAATGTTGCGGCGGCAGCGGCGTTTGCGAGGGTAGCGGCGGCGGTGGCGTGAGCCGACGCGGCGGCTCGCGCCAGGCGCCGGCGTTGCGGCCCGCGATCATCCAGTAGACCAGGCCCGCGACGATCCCGGCGCCGGTCATGATTTCCAGATGACGCCGGACGATGCCTTCGAAACGCAGCGTGTCGGGATCGAACGGGACGAGGCCCAGATAGCAGGCGAGCCCGACGAGGCCGCCGCCAACCGCGTAGGTCAGCACACCCCGGATCGAGAACGCCTCCGTGATCGCGGCGACGATCATGGCGGGCAGCAGCGCAAAGCCGGAGATGAAGATGAAGCCGAAGCCGAGCACGATGTTCAGCGCGCCCTGGTCGATCGGGCCTGCGCCGAGCTCGCTGAATTCGGGAAACAGCACCGCGCCGACCACGATCATCCCCGCCACCAGGCAGGCGGCGAGAAACGCGAAGAAGATGACAAGGAGGCGGCCGATCAGCGCCATTGGAATCCGCTCATCTGTAAACTTTTCGCCCCAAAAGCGGATTTACATCCTCATCCTGAGGAGCGGCCAATTGGCCGCGTTTCAAAGGATGAGGCAACCGCCGTGGCCTCGTGGTTCGAAACGGCGCTGGCGCGCCTCCTCACCATGAGGAATGGCCCTAATCCGTCATCGCCATGGCGCGCAGCGCCTGCCGCTCGCGCGCCGACAATTTCTCGGTCTCCGATTTCAACTGCCCGCAGGCGGCAAGGATGTCGCGGCCGCGCGGCGTGCGCACCGGCGAGGAGTAGCCGGCGTTGAAGATATATTCCGAGAACTTTTCGATGTCGTCCCAGTCCGAGCATTCGTAGCGGGTGCCCGGCCACGGGTTGAACGGAATGAGATTGATTTTTGCAGGGATGCCCTTGAGCAGCTTCACCAACAGCTTTGCATCGTCGAGCGAATCATTGACGCCCTTCAGCATCACATATTCGAACGTGATGCGACGGGCATTGGACGAGCCGGGATAGTCGCGGCAGGCCTGCAGCAATTCGGCAATCGGATATTTGCGGTTCAGCGGCACCAGTTCGTTGCGCAATTCGTCGCGCACGGCGTGCAGCGAGATCGCCAGCATCACGCCGATCTCTTCGCCGGTACGGATGATGTTCGGCACCACGCCCGAAGTCGACAGCGTGATGCGGCGGCGCGATATGCCGATGCCCTCATTGTCGGCGACGATCAGTAGCGCATCGCGCACCGCGTCGAAGTTATAAAGAGGCTCGCCCATCCCCATCATCACGATGTTGGTGATGAGCCGGTTGCCGGTCGGCGTCTCGCGATCGGCCCAGTCGTTGAGGCGATCGCGCGCCATCATCACCTGGCCGACGATTTCGCCGGCGGTCAGGTTGCGCACCAACCGCTGGGTGCCGGTGTGGCAGAACGAGCAATTCAGCGTGCAGCCGACCTGCGAGGAGACGCACAGCGTGCCGCGGTCGGTTTCCGGGATATAGACGCACTCGACCTCGTGCGCCTTCTCGACACTGTCGCCGCTTGGCAGCCGCAGCAGCCATTTACGGGTGCCGTCGTTGGAGACCTGCTCGGCAACCACTTCGGGCCGGTCGACGGTGAAGTGGTCGGCGAGCTGCGCGCGGGTGTCCTTTGAGATGGAGGTCATCTCGTCAAAATTTCGGGCGCCACGGAAATAGATCCAGTGCCAGAGCTGCTGGGTACGCATCTTGCGCTGCGACGGCTGAACGCCGATTTCACCGAGCTGTTCGGCGATCTCGGCGCGGGAGAGGCCAATCAGCGAGGGTTTTGCCGGCGGCACATAGGTTTCGAGCGCGACCTTTTCCAAGGGTGCGAGCGCATTGGGTGTTTCAGCAGTCGTCGGCATCACTCGGCATCTCAATGAATTTCGTCGTGGCCGGCACAAGGCCAGGTATGACGGCCAATGGGCGTGCCCTTATATAGCAACCAGCAATCGAATTGCGACCGTTAGCGCCGGCAATCCTGCGCGATCCTGTCGAGCGCCTGCGACAGCCCCTTCAGCGAAAAAGTATCGGTGGTTTCGGTGCCCTTGGCCGAAACGCCCTTGACCGTGGCATCGGCGGATTTGCGCATCGCCTCAACCATTCGTTCCTCCTCGGCGGCGTTCTTGATCCAGAGCCCGTCGCCTTGTGTGTACATCGAATAGGACGCGCCGCCGACTTCGAGCGTCGATTCCGATCCCGGCTTCAGCGTGTAGCCGATCATCACGGAAACTTCGTTGCTGACTTTTTCCGCCGGGCGCGTCGAGACGAAGGCATAGGCCGGGTCGCGCGGGCGGTTCGGCGGATTGGTTTTTGACGACGACGGCTTTGCCAGCGCAAAGCACACCTTCTTGCCGTTCGGCGTTGCCGCGTAGGCGCCCCAAGTCCCGAACTGCCCGATCAGCGTCGGCTCCGCACCACCCGTCGCTGCCGCCGGCAGTTTGGCGGCGTCCGGCTTGGCCGTGCTCTTGGCGGCTTTCGGCGACGCGCTCTGCGCCTTGCGCGAGGCTTGCTGCCCCGCACATCAGCACACCAGCCGCCAAGATTGTCAGCACCCGCCGAAACATATTGCGATTGGTTCCCCCATCATTGTGACTGGAAGATGGCCCGACCTTGCGTAGTCACAGGGCGATGGATAGCCGGGAAACGCTTTCTTGGGAAGGTAGTTACGGAAGCACTGCAAGCTCAGTCTTTCGAGCGCGCCGCGCGCTGCGCTTGCCACTGCGCCTCGGTCCATTGCAGCAGATCCTCCGCGCCGGAGCTGCGCAAATGCGAACCGCCATCCTGCACCACCATCTCGCCATTGATGTAGGCACCCCCATCCGAGATCAGGAAGCTCGCAAGATCGGCAAGCTCGCGATGCTCGCCGGCGCGCGCCAAGGGATTGCGCGCCGCCCAGCCTTCGTCGCGGCCCTCGGGTCGAAGCTGGCCCGAAGCGCCTGGGGTCGGAAATGCACCGGGCGCGATCGCCACCGTGCGGACGCCCTTCGGTCCCCACTCCACGGCAAGGCTTTTGGTCATCGCCAGAATGGCGGACTTGGCCATCGCCGACGGCACCGTGAAGGCGCGTCCGGTGATGGTCGAGGTCGAGAGGATCGTGAGCACGACGCCCTTGTGCCTGGCTTCGATCCAGCGCTTGCCGGCGGCGAGCGTGCAATACATCGCGCCATGCAGCGTCGGCGCCAGAATGGCATCGGCCGCGCGAAACGACAGATGTTCGGTCTGCGCGATAAAGGTCGCAGCCGCATTGTTGACAAGCACGTCGATCGGCGCTTCGCGCCAGACCGCGTCCATCATGGCCTCGACCGCCGCGCCGTCGCGGATGTCGCAGCTGATAGCGAATGACCTTGCCGCCGGGATCGCTGCGCATCTTTGCCGCGGTCTCCTCCAGCAATTCGAGCCGGCGGCCGCAGATGATGAGCTCGGCGCCAAGCTCCAGGAAGCGGCGCCCCATCGCCGCACCCAGCCCCGAGCCGCCACCCGTGACCAGGATGCGCTTTCCCTGGAGCAGTCCTTTTTCAAACATCGCCTGATTCCTCCCGGTTCCCCCGTCAGCCTTCTATTGTAGCCCGGCTTCAAATCCTGCATGAAGCTTTCCAGCTTTATCTTTGCGATCCGAAAGCCAGGTGTGTCCATGAAAGCCATTCTCTGCTCGCAATATTGCCAACCCGACGATCTCGTGCTCACCGAAATTCCCGATCCGGTGGCCGGGCCTAATGAGGCCGTGATCGCGATCAAGGCCGCGGCGCTGAATTTCTTCGACCTGCTGATGATCCAGGGCAAGTACCAGATCAAGCCGCCGTTCCCGTTCTCGCCGGCGGCCGAAGTCGCGGGCGTGATCGAAAGCGTCGGCGCAGGCGTCACCGATCTCAAGGTCGGCGATCGCGTGGTAGCCTCCTGCGGCCACAACGGCGCGCGCGAGAAGATCGCGCTGCCGGCGAGTTCGATCGTGAAGATTCCCGACAATCTGGATTTCGATCGCGCCGCCGGCATCATCATCATCTACGGCACCGCACTGCATGCGCTGGAAGATCGCGCCAGCCTCAAACCAGGAGAGACGCTGGCGGTGTTGGGCGCTGCCGGCGGCACTGGGCTTGCGGCCTGCGAGCTCGGCAAGCTGATGGGGCTGAAGGTAATCGCCTGCGCCTCGTCCGAGGAGAAGCTCGAATTCGCCAAGGCCCATGGCGCCGAGCTCGCGCTCAACTACGCCAAGGAAGATTTGAAGGAGGGATTGCGGCGGCTGACCGGCGGCAAGGGCGCCGATATCATCTTCGATCCGGTCGGCGGCAGCTATGCCGAAGCAGCCTTGCGGTCGATCGCGTGGGAGGGCCGCTTCCTGGTGATCGGATTTGCCGCCGGCGAGATTCCGAAGATGCCGCTCAACCTCGCGCTGTTGAAGGGCTGCGATATCCGCGGCGTGTTCTGGGGCAACTGGGCGCGGCTCAATCCTCAAAAGAACCGCACCAACCTCGAGAAGCTCGTGAAATGGACCGCCGAAGGCAAGATTTCATCGCATGTCGATCGCACCTTCCCATTGGCGCAAACCGCCGACGCCTTGAAAGTGCTCGCCGGGCGCAAGGCGATGGGCAAGGTGATCCTGCATCCGTAAACGTTTCAGCAAGACTTGTGGCCGCCACGGTTGTGGCGGCCGTTGTCCCGAAATGATACGTCATCGTTTTGTCACGCGCGCGCCGCACGCGGGAACCGTGTCATTTGTTATTGAACCATAAGGGGTTCTTGTGTTTGCAACCTAAGCGCGATCTCATATTAACCATAAAAAAATCCAGCGCGTTACGCGCTCATGCCCCAATCATACCCAAATCTCTCCCAATTCGTGCCCGCGGTGGTCCACTTTTAGGCTGATTCAACCTGCGAGTTACGGTTGAGTAACGGGGCGCTATGAACAACAAGAATAACAAGAAAATGATTTCTTGGCTGCCCCGTTGTCGCGTCGCAGTTGCGGGGAGTTCACCATGGTGGAGTCATCAAACTATCGATCATACGACGACGACCCTGACATTGAGACGTATGACGACGAAACAGAGCATTATCCCGTAGGGTCTTACAAATTCGGGCGATCATCGCGGGATCATTCGATCCCTCTGTTTCTCTCCGATCCCGAGGGCGAACCGGATCCAGAAGAATTTGCACTTCCTCTGCGCAACTCGCGAAGACTATCGATTTCGTCGAAGATCCTCGCAAGCGTTCTGGTAGCGGCAGCGGTCGCGATTCTGTTCGCGCTGTTCTCTTCGGATGACATGCGCAATGTCGCCGTCGACGCCAAGGCTTCGTTTGCCGCCGTTCTTCCGGGGCCGTCGGTCGCGGCCGAACCGCCTTCGGTGCAGCTCACGGCCAAGGACGTCCAGTTGAAGGATCCGGCCCGGCTCTCGGCGCCGGCAAACCTGGCAGCTGGCACTCCGCAGCCCAATGTTCAAGCGCCTGCCGTTCGAAGCAACACGATGGTTGCGATGGCGCCGTCGCGCGATGACGTCAACACGGCCTATCAGGGCGCGCTGCAAGGCCGCGCGCCGGTCGCCACGCCGCCGGCCGCGATCGCCACGCCCGCACCGACCGTCAGGAAGCTCGACCCCGACGAACTCGCTACCCTGATGACGAGGGCCAAGGGCCTGCTGGCGGCTGGCGACATTCCGCCGGCGCGGCTCCTGCTCGAACGCGCGGCGGATGCGCAAGAGCCCACCGCGGCCCTGTTGCTGGCGCAGACCTACGATCCCGCAGTGCTGGGAACGCAGGACGCCCGCAACATCATTCCGGATATTGCGCTGGCGCGCACCTGGTACCAGCGGGCTGTCCAGCTCGGCTCGGCCGAGGCGCAGCGCCGGCTCACTCAAATGCAATAGTTTTTTTCTAGTGGGGACCAGCGAAAATGCGACGTTTAGTTGGGTTGGCACTTGTTGCCATGATGATGGCTTGTGGCTTCGCGGCGCGGGCTGAAGAAGGCGAATTCGATCCGGCAAAAGTCAGCGAAAGCCTCAAGGCGATCTTCCAGTTCGGATCGGCGGACACCAAGCAGGCGCTTGAACGCCAACACGGTGACGCTGATCTCCGGCACGATCGGCGGCACCTATGTTCAGTTCGGTGCAGACCTCGCTTCCGTGCTCGACGACGGAAACAAGTTGCGCGTACTTCCGATCGTCGGGCGCGGATCGGTGCAGAGCGTCGCCGACATCCTGTTCCTGCAAGGCGTCGATCTCGGAATCGTGCGTGCCGACACGCTCGACTATCTCGAGAAGAAGGGCTTTGCCAAGGACATCAAGAAGCAATTCACCTATGTGACCAAGCTCTACAACGAGGAGATGCATGTCATCGCCTCGAAATCGGTCCGCACCTGAAGGAACTCGACGGCAAGACCATCAGCGTCGACCTTCCCAATGGCGGCACCTTCGTCACGGCGCTGACCGTGTTCGAGCGGCTCGGGATGAGGCCCAACGTCGTCTATATCGAGCAGCGAATTGCGATGGAGAAGTTGAAGAAGGGCGAAATCGATGCCGTGATCGTTGTCGGCGGCAAGCCGTATAAGTCGGTCTGCGGCTTCAACGACGATCGCTTCCACCTCGTGACGGTCGACTACGATAAGCCGCTGCAGAGCGATTATCTGCCGGCGACGCTGAGCGCGAAGGACTATCCGAACCTGATCGCGCGACGGCGAGAAGGTGGACACCATCGCGGTGCCCGCGGTGCTGGCGGCCTATAATTGGGCGCCCAACACCGACCGCTATCGCAAGCTCGCGATTTCGTCGACGCCTTCTTCACCAAATTCCCGACCTTCCAGAATCCGCCCTTCCATCCGAAGTGGAAGGAGGTCTCGCTGTCGGCGCCGCTTGCGGGCTGGAGCCGCCTGCCCGCCGCGCAGCAGTGGCTCGACAAGAACGATTTGCAGCCGATGGCGCGCGAGAGGTTCGATACGTTCCTCCAGCAGAACCCGGCGGCGGCGGCCAAGGTCACGTCCGACGCCGACAAGGAAGCGCTGTTCAAGCAGTTCCAGGCCTGGGAGGCGGACCGTAGTGCGCGGGCGCAAGCGGCCCAGGCGCAGGCCGCTCAGGCTCCGCAACCTCGCGCCGAGAAGAGAGAGCGCCAGCAGCAGTAAGGTTGAAGGTTGCGACCGGGTCATCCCGGCATCGGCACGAATATCTCCTGATCGGCGCCGACGCCTTTGAGCGAAAAGGTGCCGACGGATTTGGCGGCGATACCGCCCGCTTTGACAAAATCGGACGACAGCAAGAGCTGCCGTCCGAGCTCCCTGCACATCGATTCGATCCGCGCGGTCAGATTGACGGCGGGCCCGATCACGGTGAAATCGAGCCGGGTGTCGCTGCCGATATTGCCGTACATCACATCGCCAAGATGCAAGGCGAGGCCGTATTCGATCCGCGGCAGGCCTGCCTTGCCTCGCCGTTCGTTCTCCTCCCTCAGCGCAGCTTGCGCGCGCTCAGCGGCGATCAGCGCCGCCCGGCAGGTTTTGGCGGCGTCATTAGCGGTATCCTGGCCGGTCGGGAAAATCGCCAGCATCGCGTCGCCGATGAATTTCAGGATCTCGCCGCCCTGGCTTGCGACCGCGTCGCACATCGGGCCGAAATAGCAATTGAGCAGATCGATCAGCACCTCACGCGACAGCGCTTCGGATAGATTGGTGAAGCCGCGCAGATCGCACAGCCAGATCACCGCGCGGATGGTTTCGCCGGTGCCGCGCTGGATCTGGCCCTCCAGCACACGCCCGCCGGATTGCTGCCCGACATAAGTATCGAGCAAGGTCCGCGCGGTGCGGCGCAGCGCCTGCACTTCGAGATTGAACGCGACCGCCGGGATCATCGCTTCGAACAGTTTGAGCTCATCGCCGTCGAAACCGCTCGGACGCCGGGTGGCGAGTGAAAGCGCCTTGTGGCTGCCGTCCGCGAACGGCACCGCGTACACGACATAGTCGGTATAGCCCTCGCCGCGCAGGTCCTGGAGAATGGGGAATTCGCCCTCCTGCGCGGGAGCGGTGAGGTCGAAGCGGACCGGGCCGCCGCCTTGATAGGCGATCCGGATCGGGCTGTTCGACATCGTCAACGTACTGGTCGGGCCGGTGCGATAGAGCCGCTCGGTCGTGCCCTTGCCGAGCTCCCAGAGCCCGCTGAATGAGAAAATCTGCGGATGCAGGATTGGGACGCCCGTGGTGATGCGCGACACGTCGGCGCCCGCTGCCCGCAGCCGTTGCGCAAAGGCCTCGAGGAATTCGCTGGGGTCAGCATGCTTGCGCGCATCCGTCATCAGCCAACGGATGATGGGATGGGTTTCGTCTCTTGCGGTGACGTCCAGCACGGCCCGCGCTTAGCCCTCGCGCTCGATGCCGCGCTTCAGCGCGGCGCGGGCGGCCTCGCGATGGTCCGGCGTGATGTGGTTTGCGACCAGCCGGATCGCGGTCGCGAGCACCGCGGCATCGTCGGTGAAGCCGAGCACCGGCAGCATGTCCGGGATGAAATCGAACGGCAGGATGAAATAGGCGATGGCCCCGAGCAGCGCCGCCTGCACATGGCGCGGCGTCTGCTTGTCGAAGGCGCAGTAATACGCCGCCAGCAGATCCTCGGCGAACGGGATCCTGGCCACCACCCGCTTCAGCTTGATCCAGAAGCGCCGGCGCACGCTTTCGCGGTCCTCCGCCAGCCGGTCGGCCGGCTCGAAGCCCACGGTATGTTCTGACGCCATCGCTCGGGCTCCCAGGAAGCTAACGCGGCGATCGTCGCGGCTCGCAAGTTGGGGATGTTGGCCAAGCCCCTGCAAGGCTACAAAGCCCCTGCAAGGCGTCAGGCGACACCGAGCTGTTTTGCGATCGCGTTCATCGCCTTGGCAAGCTCGATATCGAGCACGGTTACGCCGCCGGCGTCGTGGGTGGCCAGCACCACCTCCACCGTCTTGTAAACATTGCGCCATTCCGGGTGATGGTCGTGCTTTTCCGCCACCAGGGCGGCGCGGGTCATGAAGCCGAAGGCTTCGTTGAAATCCTTGAACACGAAGGTCCGCGCGATCGCCTCGCGGCCCGGCGTCTCCGCCCAGCCGGACAGCCCCTTCAGGGCCGATTTCCGCGCCTCCGCCGACAGCCGTTCCGCCATGACCGCCTCCCGTCATCTTGCGCCTTACCTTAACATTTTGGCGGCATTCGAGGTCCGCCAAAAGCCGCAAAGCGCCAGGCCGCCCGGTAACCATGACGCAGATGTAACCCCGCTTGGCCACGAAATTTGCTACAATGCAGCAATTTCCGCATTGGCAAGATGAAATTGAACCTCAAGCGATTATTTGCCAGATCGATGACCGGCGGCTTTGACCTTGTCGAGCCGCCAGGCCGCGCCGTCGTCGCGTTCTTCGGCGCGCCGGGTGATGTTCGTCACGCTGGCGGGATTGCTCGCCATCGTCGGCGCGCTCGCCGGCGGCTATTATTTTGCGATGCGGCCGGTGACCCTGCGGATCGCGGTCGGTCCTGCCAACAGCGATGACGTCAAGGTGGTGCAGGCGCTGACCCAGGCCTTTGCCCAGGCGCACGGCTATGTCCGGTTGCGCCCGATCCAGACCGACGGCGCGGCCGCGAGCGCGCAGACGCTTGCCGACGGCAAGGCCGATCTCGCCATCATCCGCGGCGATCTCGACGTGCCGAAGAACGCGCAGGCCGTCGCGACGCTGCGCAAGAACGTCGCGGTGCTGTGGGTGCCGCCGCCGGCCAAGGGCAAGGGCAAGAAGGCCGGCCCGAAGATCACCAAGATCTCGCAGCTCGCCGGGCGCCGCGTCGGCGTCGTCGGCCGCACCCAGGCCAATGTCAATCTGCTCAAGGTGATCCTGCAGCAATATGGCGTCGATCCCGCCAAGGTCGAGATCGTTCAATTTCCGGCCGCGGAAGTCGCCGACGCCATCCGCAACCAGAAGGCGGATGCCTATCTGGCCGCCGGACCGGTCAACAGCAAGATCACCGCGGAAGCGATCGCGGCATCGACCCGCGACGGCGGCACGCCGACGTTCCTCGCGATCGATTCGGACGAAGCGATTGCGCAAAACCATCCGGTCTATGAGGCCTCCGAAATTCCGGCCGGCGCCTTCGGCGGTTCGCCCGACCGCCCCGACGACGAGGTGAAGACCATCAGCTTCTCCCACCACATCGTCGCGCGCAAAGGGCTTTCGGAAGCGACGATTGCCGCCTTCACCCGGCAACTGTTCGCGATCCGGCAGCCGCTGATGACCGAATTCCCGCTGGCCGCGAAAATCGAAACGCCGGACACCGACAAGGATGCCGCCATCCCCGTGCATCCGGGCGCCGCCGCCTTTGTCGACGGCGAGGAAAAAACCTTCCTCGATCGCTACAGCGATTACATCTGGTGGGGCCTGATGGCGCTGTCGGCGATGGGCTCGGTCGGCGCGTGGTTCGCGGGCTACCTGAAAAAGGACGAGCGCAACAACAACACCTCGCTGCGCGAACGGCTGCTGGACATGATCGCGGCGGCGCGCCGCAGCGATTCCACCGAAGAACTCGACCAGATGCAGGCCGAGGCCGACGATATCCTGCGCGATACGCTGCGTCTGCTTCGAGCACGGCGCGCATCGAGGAAGGCGCGCTGACCGCCTTCAATATCGCGCTCGAGCAATTCCACCACGCGGTCGCCGACCGCAAGGCGCTGCTGCTCAGCCTGCCGCAAAATCTGCAACGGGCGGGCGCGCAGTTCCGCGCCACCGGAACGCTGTGATCAAGTCAATCCTGTAATCGGGCCGTCATACAATCTTCCTAGGTCTGTCGGAGCTTTCAGCGCATCCTGACGACCGACCAAGGAGGCTTGCATGACGATCAAACTCGCGAAACAGCAATTTCCACAGCCTTACCCGCCGGCGCTTTCTTTCCACCGCGGCCGCGACGGCGCGTCGCGGCGCATTGCGATGCCCTATCTGAGCCGCGCCGCCGACCGGCCGATGATCACCCATGGCGTGCAATCCGGCGACGTCGGCGCCGACGGCGGCGTGGTGTGGGCGCGCGCCGACCGGCCGTCGCAAATGATGGTCGAGGTCGCGACCACGGAATCCTTCGACAATGCGCGGGCGCTGCCGCCGATCGCGGCGCTGCCCGAAAGCGACTTCACCGCCAAGATGCTGCTGGAAAACCTGCCCGTCGGGCCAGGACATTTTTTATCGCGTCAAATTCCGCGACCTCTCGCATCCCGACGTTTCCAGCGAGCCGGTGGTCGGCCGCTTCCGCACCGCGCCCGCCGACCGCCGCGACGTCAGCTTCGTCTGGGGCGGCGATGTCGCCGGACAAGGCTGGGGCATCAATCCCGACGACGGCGGCATGGTCACCTTCGCCGCCATGCGCAAGCACCAGCCGGATTTCCTGCTGCATTCCGGCGACACCATCTATGCCGACGGCGTCATTCCAGCAGAGGTGAAACTGCCTGACGGCAAGATCTGGAAGAACGTCACGATTCCGGAAAAGGCAAAAGTCGCCGAGACGCTCGACGAATTCCGCGCCGCGCACAAGTACAATTTCCTCGACGACAATGTGCGCGCCTTCAACGCCGAGGTGCCGATCTTCGTGCAGTGGGACGACCACGAAGTCACGAACAACTGGTCGGCCTCGAAAGATCTCCCCGCCGCCTACAAGGTGCGCGACATCACCCTGCTCGCCGCGCGCGCGGCGCCGCGCGTTCCACGAAATGTATCCGATGCGCGAAAGCATCGTCGAGCCGGGCCGGGTCTATCGCACGCTCGAGCTACGGCCCGCATCTCGACGTCTTCATGCTGGACGAGCGCAGCTATCGCGGCCCCAACGGTCCGAACCTGCAGACCAGCTTACGGTCCCGACAGCCTATTTCATCGGGCCCGATCAGTTGCCGTGGCTGAAGCGCGCGCTGTTGAACTCGCGCGCCACCTGGAAGGTGATCGCCTCCGACATGCCGCTCAGCCTGATCGTCTATGACGACGCGACCAACAAAAAGGGCTCGGAAGCGTTTGCGCAAGGCGACGGCCCGCCGCGCGGCCGCGAGCTCGAAATCGCCGACATCCTGCGCTTCATCAAGACCTCGGGCGTCACCAACACCGTGTGGCTGACGGCGGACGTGCACTACGCCGCCGCGCATTACTACAACCCCGACAAGGCGCAATTCCAGGAATTCGATCCGTTCTGGGAATTCGTCTCCGGCCCGCTGCACGCCGGTACGTTCGGACCGAACGAACTCGACAACACCTTTGGACCCGAAGTGAAGTTCGTCAAGGCGCCGGGCCTCGACAAGCAGAACCTGCCGCCGTCGGCCGGCATGCAGTTCTTCGGTCACGTCAAGATCGACGGCGCGACCGGCCAGATGACGGTGACCTTGCGCGATCGCGCCGACGTCGCGCTGTGGTCGACGACGCTCGATCCGAAGCTCGGATAGCATGCTCAAGCCGGCTCGTCGCGACGTCAGCCGTGTCGAGGCGCTGCAAGCACGGCTTGCAGCGCCTCGGTCGAACAGGGCTTTGGCAGCCTCGGCCTGTCCGCGAACGCGCGCGGGAAGCCTGACGTCGGCGCCATAGCCGGTGACGAAGGCGAAGGGAATCCTCAGCGCGTCCAGCCGCTCGGCGATCGCAAAGCTCTTCTCGCGGACCAGCCGACATCGAGCAGCGCGAAATCCGGCGCGCGATCGGCGATCATCTCCAGCGCGCTGCGCGACGCTTGCCCGCGGTGCGCACCGTCTTCACGCCGAAGCCGAGAATCGTGTCCTCGAAATCGAGCGCGATGATCGGATCGTCCTCGACAATCAGCACGTCGTTGGGCAGGGCGAAGCCGTCGGGAGAGGCGGGTTCCATGATCTCGCCAGTTCAGAGATTGGACATGGTCGGATCAGGACGGCCTGCCGCCGACGCCTGGACAGCGCATCGAGCGGTTCCCGGAATGAAACCATCACATTGCCGTTCGTTCTGTCTGTGCACTTGTGCACATAACAGTCCGACGCGAGCGGTTATTGTGGTGCACGCGGAACAAGGGAATTTCGAAATGGCTGCGCGACGCCAGGACGCTGCCGACAGCGATCGACGGCCGTACAACAATCTGTTGCGGCGGCTCAGCGCCGCGCGACTTTGCGCTGATCGCGCCGCATCTTGCGCCAGAAGAGGCCGACGCCAACGACCTGCTCTACAATCCCGGCGACGATGTCGAGATCGTCCACTTTCCCTGCGGGCCGAGCCTGGCGTCCTACCTGGTCGCCAACGAGGACGGCCGCGATGTCGAGACCATCCTGGTCGGCCGCGAAGGCGCCGTCGGCGGCATCGTCAGCCAGGGCTATCTGCCGGCCTATACCCGCATCATGGTCAAATTCGGCGGACCGTTCGTGCGCCTGCCGTCAGCAAAGCTGGACGCGGCGAAAGCGAAGTCGGCCACGCTGCGCAACGTGTTCGCGCGCTATGCCGACTGCATGCTGGCGCAGATGTTCCAGTCGACCGCCTGCAATGCGATCCATTCGATCGAGCAGCGCACCGCGAAATGGATCATCTCGGCGATGGAGCGCACCGACGGCGACGACGTCGTGCCGCTGACCCATGAGCAACTGGCGACCCTGCTCGGGGTCGGCCGCAGCTATACCAGCCGGGTGATCCAGACCTTCAAGGCGGAAGGGATTCTGGAGACCCGCCGCGGCTCGATCCTGGTGCGCAACCGCGATGCGCTGCGGAAGCGGGCCTGCCTGTGTAACGAATCCGTCAAAAACCACTTCGAGGAAGTGCTGCGCGGGGTCTATCCGACCGAAGAGGCCAATCAGCGGCTGACAGCGGTCCGCTTTGGCCGCCAAAATCAGCTAACCAAATTGCAAACAACGCATTGTTTTTCGGCGATTTCTGACTATATTGCGGCGCAACGAGTAAGGTGTGCCCGGTCCTTTTGGCCGGGCTTCCTTTTTGGGCGCCATGCAGCGCCCGTCGAAATTCCAGCGTTTTTGAGCGTGATCCGGAAAAGTGGGTCCCGGTTTTCCGGTGAGATCGCGCTCCAGCCATTGTGCACGAGCCAGAAGAAGAGCCATGAACCTTCGCAACGTCGCCATCATCGCCCACGTCGACCACGGCAAGACCACGCTGGTCGACCGCCTGCTGCAGCAATCCGGCACCTATCGCGAGAACCAGCGGGTGGTCGAGCGCGCGATGGATTCCAACGATCTGGAGCGCGAGCGCGGCATCACCATTCTGGCCAAGGCCGCCTCGGTGCAGTGGAAGGACACCCGCATCAACATCGTCGACACGCCCGGGCCACGCCGATTTCGGCGGCGAGGTCGAGCGCATCCTCAACATGGTGGACGGCGCGCTGGTGCTGGTCGACGCCGCCGAAGGCCCGCTGCCGCAAACCAAATTCGTGGTGTCGAAGGCGCTCAAGGTCGGGCCTGAAGCCGATCGTCGTCATCAACAAGGTCGACCGCCCCGACGCGCGGCCGACCGAAGTCATCAACGAGGTGTTCGACCTGTTCGCGGCGCTCGACGCCAGCGACGAGCAGCTCGATTTCCCGATTCTCTACGGCTCGGCCAAGCAGGGCTGGATGGCGGAAAGCCCGGAAGGTCCGAAGGACGAGGGCATGCAGCCGCTGTTCGATCTGATCCTGCGCCATGTCGCGCCGCCGACCGTCGAGGAAGGGCCGTTCCGCATGATCGGCACCATTCTCGAAGCCAATCCCTATCTCGGCCGCATCATCACCGGCCGCATCACTTCGGGCTCGATCAAGCCGAACCAGCAGGTGAAGGTGCTCGGCGCCGACGGCAAGCTGATCGAGCAGGGGCGCATCACCAAGATCCTCGCCTTCCGCGGCATCGAGCGCACCCCGCTGGAGGAGGCCGAAGCCGGCGACATCGTCGCCATTGCCGGCCTCACCAAGGGCACCGTGGCCGACACCTTCTGCGATCCCAGCGTCGATACGCCGCTGAAGGCGCAGCCGATCGACCCGCCGACGGTGTCGATGTCGTTCATCGTCAACAACTCGCCGCTCGCCGGCACCGAAGGCGACAAGGTGACGAGCCGCATGATCCGCGACCGGCTGCTGCGCGAGGCCGAGGGCAATGTCGCGCTGCGCGTCACCGAAGCTGCCGACAAGGACTGCGATGGAAGTGTCGGGCCGCGGCGAATTGCAGCTCGCGATCCTGATCGAGACCATGCGCCGCGAGGGCTTCGAGCTGTCGGTGTCGCGGCCGCGCGTCGTGCTGAAGAAGGACGAGGCCACCGGCGCAGTGGCAGGAGCCGATCGAGGAAGTCGTGATCGACGTCGACGAGGAGCATTCCGGCGTCGTCGTGCAGAAGATGAGCGAGCGCAAGGCCGAGATGATCGAGATGCGTCCCTCCGGCGGCCATCGGCTGCGGCTGGTGTTCTACGCGCCGACGCGCGGCCTGATCGGCTATCAGGGCGAACTGCTCGACCGACACCCGCGGCACCGCGATCATGAACCGGCTGTTCCACGGCTACGCGCCCTACAAGGGCGACATCCAGGGCCGCCGCAACGGCGTCTTGATCTCCAACGACCAGGGCGAGGCCGTGGCCTACGCGATGTTCAAGCTGGAAGACCGCGGCCCGATGATGATCGAGCCGGGCTGGAAGGTCTACAAGGGCATGATCGTCGGCGAGCACACCCGCGACAACGACCTCGAGATCAACGTGCTCAAGGGCAAGCAGCTCACCAACATCCGCACCACCTCGAAGGACGAGGCGGTGCGGCTGACGCCGCCGATCAAGATGACGCTGGAAAAGGCGCTGGCCTATATCGAGGACGACGAGCTGGTCGAAGTGACGCCGAAGTCGATCCGCCTGCGCAAGAAATTCCTCGACGCCAACGACCGCAAGCGCGCGGAAAAGGCCAAGGAAGCGGTGGCGTTAGGCGGCGCAGACCTGCATGCCGAATACCGGGCAGTCGGCGACATGGAGCTGTCGAAGGCGAGATACGTCATGCGATACTAGGCGAGCAATTGACGCCATCTCGGCGCATATCGCGGAATGACGATGAATAGACGTTCATGTCCCTCCCCTCCTCGAAGTCGATATCGCCATCATCGGCGCCGGCGCCGCGGGCCTCGGCGCGGCGCGCGCGCTGAAGGATTCGCGGCTCTCTCGGTGATCGTGCTGGAAGCGCGCGACCGCGTCGGTGGCCGCGGCCACACCATCATGGCGGCGCCCGACATCACCTTCGACCTCGGCTGCGGCTGGCTGCATTCGGCGGACAAGAATTCCTTCGTCGGCATCGCCGAGCAACTGAACTTCGAAGTCGACAAGACGCCGCCCGCCATGGCGCGAGCAGAGCTTTCGACGACGGTCTTTCCGCAGAAAGAGCGCGCCGATTTCATCAACGCGCTCGACGCCTTCCACGACCGCGCCGAGGAGGCCGCGAAAAGCGGCCGCGACAGCGCCTGCGAGCCTCTATCTCGAGCCTGGCAACCGCTGGAACCCGATGATCGATGCGATCTCGACCTACGTCAACGGCTGCGAACTCGATCGGTATCGATCCTCGATATCGATGCCTATGAAGACACCGAGATCAACTGGCGGGTGCGGCGCGGCTATGGCGCGCTGATGGCGGCCTATGGCGCGCATTGCCCGCTGGCGCTCAACACGCAGGTCACGCTGATCGATCATTCGGGCAGCGTCTGCGGATCGAAACGTCGCGGGGCCGGCTTTCCGCCGACAAGGTGATCGTGACGGTGCCGACCAACCTGATCGCCGACGAAACGATTCGTTTCCATCCCGCGCTGCCGGCGAAAGTCGACGCCGCGCGCGGCCTGCCGCTCGGCGTCGCCAACAAGGTGACGCTCGCGCTGGAGCAGCCGGAAGCCTTGCCGGCCGACGGCAACCTGCGCGGCGCGACCATGCGCACCGCGATGGGCACGTACCATCTGCGTCCGTTCGGGCAAGCCTGCATCGAGGGTTTTTTCGGCGGACGCTTTGCTCTCGCGCTGGAAGACGCGGGCGACGGCGCGCTGGCGGTGCAGGCGATCGACGAGATCGTGGGCTTGCTCGGCTCGGATTTCCGCCGCAAACTGAAGCCGCTTGCCGAATTGCGCTGGTCGCACGACCCGTTCGCGCGCGGCTCCTATTCGCACGCCCTGCCCGGCCACGCCGGCGACCGCGCCGTGCTCGCCGCGCCTGTCGACGGCCGCCTGTTCTTCGCAGGCGAAGCCACCTCGCTGAACTTTTTCTCCACCGCACATGGTGCGAGGGATTCGGGAGAGAGAGCGGCTAACGAGATCTTGGCTCCGCTTAGAAAAAGTATTTAGCGGATTGGTTTTAGCCCTTGAACACTACATCACGGTGGAATTTCAGATAGTGCGCATTTGGGTAAAGCGTCTCGTCTTTCGGCAGATTAATCATTCCGCTCCGGTTCAGAAGGCGTGCCGCGTCGTCAGGAACGTGGTTCTTTGCGACCATGATTTTGAAGTCATCGTCGATCGAAACCAGCCCTCGATCGAACATCCAGTGCATCGTCCCGGACAGAGCTAAGCCGTTCCTGATAGTATCCGGACCATCATCCGCGACCGGCTTAATGTGTGCTGCCTCCACTTCGGGTCTGCCCCCTCCATTTATAAGTCGAAGACCAGTAAGAGCACATCGATTGTCGTATGCGGCGCGAACCGCGTACTTGAACGCGCGATCTCGAAATGGCCGTGAGATTGTCATCTCGACGAGCGGACGTTTGAATTCAGCTCCCGGCTCATCGATTTCGTCATGAATTGAAATATTGGTTTGCTCCTCCTGTGCAAGAACCGGAGCGAACCCTGCCCTCAAAATGAGATCGAAATCAGGATCGGAGATGTTCCGAACGGCACGCTGCGCAAGGCCTAAGTTAGTACCGCCGGCTTCATTCCTTAATCGGCTTTCATAGTAATGCGCGCCTTCCCTAAAGGGCACCGGCCGTGTGAACGGAAGATATCTGTGCGTAGTAATGGTCTGGCTGGGTTGGGTGGCTGCGAATATCGTCCACCTGCGCAATCGCAAAATAAGCTTGCCTGCCTCCCTTGCTAGACAGCGAAGAGTCCTTTCGTCGAGGCTCGTAGTAGATTATTTGATCGCCCACAGCCGCACGAACCTGACTAAGATACATGCTTGGAAAATGATAATATGCTTCCGGGCGATCATCGTAACTTGGCGTGACTCGCGTTGTGAAAATCGCCTTCGTCATCAACTAAAGCCTAGCGGTTCTGGCGCCTCGGTCGAAGAGCCTTAGAGCAGCTTTCCTGAGATGGATAGTTGGCGAAAACGCGGCTACTCCATCACCCTTGCCCTCATCGCGGCATCGGGCACGAAACACCTCTCGTACTTCCCGAAAATCCGGTAGCGATTGCGCGCGACGAGATTGTAGACCGCGTCGCGCAAGGGTTTTGGCACCGCGAATAATATGCGCGTCCATCGCCACCCCGGCAGGTTCGAGAGCACCGTCAGCGCGGCGTCGGATTTGAAAAAAGCGACGCCGCCATGAATGACGGCGTTGGTGTCGGGATCACCGGCATCGATGCCGAAGACCCGCGCCAGCCGCGTCCCGTAGGGCGACTGGATCGGCGTGAAGCGAAAGCGCGCCTTTGTGTCGCGCGCGACGACGAAGCGGACCCAGTGCGAGCAGAACGCGCAGACGCCGTCATACAGAATCACGTCATCGTCCGGCCACGCGCTCATCGGTTATCCAGCATTGACAGCGCCACGATCATCAGCACGATCGCAGGTCCCGTCTTGACCAAGCGTCCGATCAACGCGGACGCTCCGAATACGA
>CAVQNB010000035.1:0-10809 GCA_963713785.1 uncultured Alphaproteobacteria bacterium | reverse complement strand
AAGGGCGTCAGCCTGCCCGACACCGACCTGCCGATGTCGGCGATGACGCCAAGGATCGCGCCGATCTCGAGGCCGCGCTGACCACCGGCGTTGACTGGATCGCGCTCTCCTTTGTGCAGCGCGCCGAGGACGTGATCGAGGCCAAGAAAATGATCCGCGGCCGCGCCGCCGTGATGGCCAAGATTGAAAAGCCGCAGGCGATCGACCGGCTCCCCGAAATCATCGAGGCTTCCGACGCGCTGATGGTGGCACGCGGCGATCTCGGCGTCGAACTGCCGCTGGAGCGTGTGCCGAGCCTGCAAAAACAGATGACCCGGCTCGCGCGCCGCGCCGGCAAGCCCGTGGTGGTCGCGACCCAAATGCTGGAATCGATGATCCAGTCGCCGGTGCCGACGCGCGCGGAAGTGTCCGACGTCGCTACCGCAGTCTACGAAGGTGCGGATGCGATCATGCTGTCGGCGGAATTGGCAGCCGGCAAGTATCCGGTCGAAGCGGTCTCGACCATGAACCGCATCGGCGAGGAAGTGGAGCGCGACCCGACCTATCGCGGCGTGCTCAATGCTCAGCGCGCCGAGCCGGAGCCGACCGTCGGCGACGCCATTGCGGACGCCGCGCGGCAGATCGCCGAGACGCTCGATCTGTCCGCGATCATCTGCTGGACCAGCTCGGGCTCGACCGCGATCCGCGTCGCGCGCGAGCGGCCGAAGCCGCCGGTGGTCGCGATCACGCCGAACCTTGCGACCGGGCGCAAATTATCCGCGGTGTGGGGCGTACACTGCGTGGTCGCCGAAGACGCCAAGGATCTGGACGACATGGTGAGCCGCGCCGGCAGCATCGCCTTTAGGGACGGTTTTGCCAAGGCCGGCCAGCGCGTCATCATCGTTGCCGGCGTGCCGCTGCGCGCTCCCGGCACCACCAACATGCTGCGCATCGCTTCCGTCGGCCCCGACGGCGACGCGGAGATGTGAGGCTTACGCCCCGACCAGCGCCTTCGCCGGCAAGGTCGCCTGCACCACCAGGCCGCGGGCACGGGCGTCCATCACGCCGACCGCGCGCAGCGCGAGCAGCGTCACGGTCTGCACCGCATCGCGCAGCTTGACCGGGTCTTCCAGATTGTCCGGCGCAAGCGGCCCGACCAGAGATTCATGCAGTGCGCCGAGCAGCGCGGTCGCGGCGAGCGCCGTGTCCTGCGCAGGCAGATGTCCGGCGCGCACGGCCGCCTCGATCCGGGACGCGATTTCGCCGGCGATCTCGCGGCGGCTTGCGAGCCGTGACGCCGTGACGTCGACATCGACGGGTTCGGCCAAAATGCCCCAGGCGAGCTTCTTTTGCGACAGCACGTGCACGGCCACTGTCGCGACCGCGGCAGCCAGCGCCGACGACGGCCCGGGCGCAGCATCGGCGGCACGGCGGATCGCGGAGAGCTCGTCGCGCGAGACGTCGGCGATCAATTCGGAGATCAGATCGGCCTTCGACGGGAAATAACGATAGACGGTGCCGGCCGCGACATTGGCGCGAACCGCGACCGGTGCGATCTGCACCGCGGCCATGCCGGCCTCGGCCGCGGCATCCCGTGCCGCGGCCAGAATGGCACTTCGCCGCGCCGCGAGGCGCTTCACCACTTGATGGGTTCGCCGATAAACCATGGCGCGTTCCCCCGTCCCGGCACGCTGCTCAGCCGAGGGACTCGGTCGAACGCGGCTACACTATTTTGGGCGATTTAGTGCAAATCGCCTTCAAGAACTGAACAACTATTCAGGCCGGATGACAAGAAGCAAATATGACGTTTTTGCAGGGTTGGCTATGCGCCCGCGGCGGCCAGCGATGGCGTCTGCTCACCCCGCCACCATGGGCCGGCACGGCGCAGGATCAGGCTCGCCACGATAAGGTTGGCAAACAGCCCGACCGGCTGACCCAAGAACATGAAGCTCATGATCAAGGCGAGCGCGCAGCCGAGCGCCGGAAGCTCGTAGGCGCGAAAGCCGCCTTCGAGCCCGAGGCGGACCAGGAAGGCGACCGGGATCGCCAGCACCATCATGTCGTACATGAAGAGATAGGGCGTGATCAGCAGCGTGCCGGCCGCGAGCGCTGCTGCCTTCAACGAATAGCTGACGCGGCTGCGCCACATCAGCGACCAGCACCACCGCGACCGACGCGGTCACGATCCACTGCAGCGTCCAGGCCAGTTGTTCGGGCCGCCGAGATAGCGCACCAGCGACGAACAGGCTCTGCAACTTCCACCAGGTGGCCTTGCCCTCGGAGAGGAAGGCCTGCGAGAACATCGGCATCCAGTGGAAGAAGGCCTGCCAGCTCTCGGTGCCGAAGGCGAGCCAGGAGAGCGAACGCCATCACGACCGCGACGATGCCGGCGCGTGAAGAAGGTCCGTCCACTGCGAGGCCGCGATCAGCACCAGCGGAAACAGCAATCCGTATTGCGGCTTGTAGCTCAGCAGCCCCAGGCAGATGCCTGACAGCACCGGCCGCGTCGGCATCAGATAAAGCGTGCCGCCGATCAGCGCCGCGGTGAGAAAGCCGTTCTGGCCGACCAGCGCGTTGTTGAGCACCATCGGAAACGCCGACCGCGAGCATCAGGCCGAAGGCGCGGCCGACGATCGCGCGCATCACGGCGAGATACGGAACTAGGCTGACGAAGACCCAGCCCATGAAGGCGACGGTATAGGGAAACTGCGCCAGGAAGGCCGCCACGAACAGAAACGGCGGCGGATAGTGCCAGGCGAAATAGCCCGGGAAATCCTGTCTCAGCAGCGCAAGCTCGATCTGCCGCTGGATATCCCAATCCCAGGCCAGCGCCGGATGGCCCTCGAGCACCAGCCGGCCGGCCGCCCAGACGTTGACGAAATCGGTCGGGATGCCGAGCCCGTTCGGATCGTAGATCCACCAATGCGAAAAATACGCCGCCGGAAAGAACGAGGCGTTGATGACGAACAGCACAAAGCAGGCGTTGAACAGCGAACGTGGAATCGCGCTATTCTCACCGGTGATCGCGGGGGCGGGTACGGTTGCGGCCATGCGAGGTCTCTCCGCGCGCCCGGACAAAGGCGCACCTCGGATAAGCAATAGGCCGGACAGCCCTTAAGAAATCTTAAGCTCCGAGCCGTCCCGCCGGGATTTTCGTGGCGAAATGCCCTGATTTCGACGACAGTCGAGCTGCGAGATCTTAACCGTACCACGCGAGGCCAAATGAAGAGGCGCGAGTTCGTCACGCTTCTAGGTGCTGCGGCAGCGGGGTGGCCGCTCCTTGCTCGTGGGACAGAGTACGCCTGTTGTTGCGGCGCTGCAGCGCGAGAGCAGAACTATCCCGATCGTGCTCGTGATCGTTTCTGATCCCGTCGGGAGCGGGTTTGTCGCCAGCCTGCCCCACCCCGGCGGCAACATCACAGGATTCATCAATATCGAGGCGTCGTTGAGCGGCAAATGGATCGAAATACTCAAGGACATCATGCCTGGGGTCGTCAGCGCCACCTTGATGTTCAACCCCGAGACCGCGCCCTATTTTCCGTACTACCTGCAACCGTTTGAAGCCGCGGCGCGCGCCAACGGCGTCGAGCCGATTGTCGCCCCCGTCCACACGACTTCCGATATCGAGCGTGTTATCGCAAATCTTGGCAAGGGGCCAAATGCCGGTCTCGTCGTGATTCCCGATACCTTCATTGGAACACGGCGCAATCTCGATCTGATCATTTCACTTGCGGCACGTTATCGTGTGCCGCGATCTATCACTATCGGTACATGGTCGGCGCCGGCGGCCTGATCGCCTACCGAATCGACGCAATTGATCTCTATGCACGGGCGCCAACCTACGTCGATCGTATCCTCAAGGGCGCCAAGCCCGCCGATCTGCCGGTCTAGCTACCGACCAAATTCGAACTCGCCGTCAACCTGAAGACCGCCAAGGCACTCGGCATCGAGATCCCGGCGACGCTGCTCGGCCGCGCCGACGCGGTGATCGAATGACGCCCTTACGCCGCGACGCCACCGGGCCGGACCAGCGAAGGTGCGGCGCGGCGCATCAGCGCCGTGTACAACAAGGCTCCGAGCGACGCGCCGATCAGCCAGCCCCAATCGCCGACGTTGGTGATCACGCCGTAGGCGCCAAGCAGCGACAGCCCGATCGAGACGAAGCCGGCGCACGGCCAGCGCGATCAGCGCCATCCGGTTCCAGCCGCCCTCGATAATGCAGCGAGCCGTCCGGCGACATCGTATAGAGGTCTTCCAGGACGATCTGCTGCCGCTTCACCAGATAGTAATCGGCCACCATGATGCCGAACATCGGCCCGAGCGCTGCGCCGAAGATGCTGACGAAAATCGTGATCGCCTGCGGGCTGGAGACGAAGATCCACGGGCACACCAGCACCGACAGGATCGAGGTGATCAGCCCGCCAAGCCGGAAGTCGATCTTCTCCGGATAGAGGTTGGAAATGTCGTAGGCCGGCGAGACGAAGTTGGCGACGATGTTGATGCCCATGGTGGCGACGATGAAGGTGATGGAGCCGAGCGCCACCACCCAGGGATTGCCGATGCGCTCGACGATCGCGACCGGGTCCATGATCGCCTCGCCGAACACTTTTAGCGTGCCCGCCGTGACGATCACGGTGATGATGGCGAACACGATGAAATTGACCGGCAGGCCGAGGAAATTGCCGACCTTCATCGCCTTCTCGTCTTCGCGCGAAGCGGGAGAAGTCGCCGAAATTGAGCAGCAGCGCGGCGAAATAGGCGACGATCAGCATCGCCGCATTTGCCATGTGACCGATCGCCGAGCCTTCGGCCCGCGGGCGAGCAGCTGCAGCGACAGGCTGGAAGTGCCGGTCTGCGCCAGGATCCAGATCGCCAGCGCGAACATCACGATGTAGACGACGGGCCCGCAGAAATCGATGAACTTGCGGATCGTCTCCATGCCGTTGAGAAAGATCAGAAGCTGAAACAGCCACATGAACAGGAACGAGAACCAGCCGAGCGCGGACAGGCCGAGAAAGCCGGAATGCGTCAGCGCCGCCGCGCCGGGATAGAACGTCAGCACCAGCGCCTGCACGGCCTTCGAGGCGAAATAGGTCTGCACGCCGTACCACACGATGCCGACGATGCCGCGCAGGCCGGCGGCGATGTTGGCGCCCATGACGCCGAACGACATCCGCGCCACCACCGGAAAAGGCGTGCCGTATTTCAGCGACGGCCGCCCGATCAGGTTCATCAGGAAATAGACGGCGGTGATGCCGGCCACCATCGCCAGCAGCACTTCCCACCCGGTCAAGCCCAAGGAAGAACAGGCTCGCCGCGAAGGTATAGCCGCCGACCGAATGGACGTCGGACATCCACATCGCGAAGATGCTGAAGACGCCCCAGGTGCGCGCCCGCCGGCGCGACCGGCGCGAGATCGTGGTTGTAGAGCCTTGGATCCGCGCCCGGGATGGCAATGGCGGGTTGCGCGTTCGAGTGGCCTGACATCGGCGGGCTCCTGCGCTTCAACAACGGGAACTGGCTGCTTTTCCAAAAGCAAGTCCCGCGCCAAGAGAGGGCCGCGACAAGGCTCCCTCCTTGTCATTCCGGAATGGTCCGAGGGGACCAGACCTCAGATGCGCAATTGCGCATCGGGGAATCTCGAGATTCCGGGTTCGCGTCTTCGACGCGCCCCGGAATGACGCGAAGCGTCAATTCCCCGTCTGCAGCTCGCCAAAACGCTCCCAGGTCTTGCCGTTGAAACGCATGAACTGCATCTGGTCGACCGGCACGTGATCGGTTGGCGAGGTGTTGACCTTGATGCCGGGCAACAGCATCGGCAACTCCAGGTCCTTGATCGAGTAGGCCTGCTTCAAAATGTTCTCGGTCGAAAGGTCCTCGCCGCAGGCCTTCAACACGGCTTCGAGCACCATCGCGCTGTTGTAGGAATTGACATAGTTGGTGTCGTGCAGGTCGCCGTCGGGAACGTACTTGATCATGAACTCGCGCCAAGCCTTGACCCCGGGATCGTCGGCCCACGCGGGATCGTCGGGATCCTTGACATAAGCGGTAGAGAGGATGCCGGTACCGGCCTCGAGCCCCGCCGGCTGCATCACGGTCGAGATCCACACCGCGACGTTGGACAGGAACGTCACCGGCCGCCAGCCGATCTCATAGGCCTTGCGGATCGATTGCGCGGCGAATTTCGGCGTCGCCGCGATCACGAAGACGTCGGCGCCGGACGCCTTCAGCTTGACGATCTGGGAATCGATGGTCGGGTCCTGGACCTCGTAGGTCGCAGCCGTCACGAGCGCATCGTATTTGTCGCCGAGCACATCCTTCAAGCCCAACAGATAATCGCGCCCGAAATCGTCGTTCTGCGAGATCACGGCGAATTTGGCGTTCGGGTTTTTCGCAAGCGCGTAGCGCACGTAGAGCCGCGCCTCGTAGCGGAACGGCGCCTGAACGCCGACGGTGGCCTGCGGGTACTGGACGATGTCGGCGAATTTCGAGGCGCCGGAAGCCAGGAACAGCTGCGGGATGTTTTTGCTCTGCAGATATTTCGCGATCGCGGTGTTATGCGCGGTACCGATCGAGGAGAAAATCAGCGCGACCTCGTCGCTCTCGACCAGCCGCCGCGTCTGCTCCACCGTCTTCGGCGGCGCGTAGCTGTCGTCGAGCGAAATCAAATTGACCTTGCGGCCGTTGATCCCGCCGCGCTCGTTGATCATCTTGAAATAGCCGACCTCGCCCTTGCCGAGCGCGCCGAACGCCGACACCGGTCCGCTATAGGGCATGGTCTGGCCGATTTTGATTTCGGTCGCGGTGACGCCGCGCATCTCGGCGGCGTTTGGCGCTGCGGGCCACGCGACGGCGGCGAGTGCTGTGAGCGCGGCAAATCCGATGACAAGACGCATCGATACCCTCCCCTTTTGCTTTGCGCTCGCACTTTGGCGGCGCGGCCGGCGCGGTTTAAACCCGCGCTCCAATGACCGCACTCTAGCCGGTCCGCTCGCTCTTGCGGATGACGAATTTCAGCCCCGACCAGGTCTCGTCGATGGCGCAGACCTTGACGTCGACGAGGCCGAGCGGCAGTGCAATGTCGCGCACCACGACGTCGCTCAGATCAGTGGCAACCCCGCTCGCCTTTTTCGGCCACGACGCCCACACCATGCCGCCGGGCGCGATGGCGTCACGGTAGCTCCGCAGTTTTCCCGCGAGCCCTGCGGCCTCGGTCGCGAAAACATGCACCATGTCGAGCGGAGCCTTCGCGGCTTTCGTGATCGTTGCACCGTCGGGCAATTCACCGACGATATCGCGATAGCTGCCGGAAAGACCTGCCACAAAAATGCGAAAGCCCGGCTTGATGCCGAGCTTTTGCACTGTTGATTTATTGGAATAGCCGGCCATCGGCCAGACAGCGTCAGGCCTGCGGCTGCGGCTCCAGGCCGGCATCCGGATCGGAACGCGGGCGCGGCTTGCCGGCCGGCGGCACCGCCGAGGTGCGCGGCGTGGTCGGCTCCAGCACCGATTCTCGATTCGGCTTCTTGCCCTTCAACAGGTCCTGGATTTCATCGCCGCTCAGCGTCTCGAACTCGAGCAGGCCCTTGGCAAGCGTCTCGAGGTCGGCGCGCTTCTCGGTAAGGATCTTGGTCGCCTCGTTATAGCCTTCCTCGACCAGGCGCCTGATCTCGGAATCGATCTTCTGGACGGTCGCCTCGGACGCGTTTTGCGTCCGCGACACCGACATGCCCAAAAACACCTCGTCCTGGTTCTCGCCATAGGACACGGTGCCGAGCTCTTCGGACAGGCCCCAGCGCGTCACCATCATGCGCGCCAGACGCGTGGCCTGCTCGATATCGGAGGCCGCACCCGAGGTGACCTTTTCACGGCCGAAGATCAGCTCTTCGGCAACCCGGCCGCCCATCATGATGGCGAGCCGCGAGGTCATCTGCTCGAGCGACATCGACAGCTTGTCGCGTTCCGGCAGCTGCATCACCATGCCGAGCGCTCTTCCGCGCGGGATGATGGTCGCCTTGTGGATAGGATCGGTGGCGACGACGTTGAGGCCGACGATAGCGTGGCCGCCCTCGTGATAGGCGGTCAACAGCTTCTCTTCCTCGGTCATGACCAGCGACTTGCGCTCCGCGCCCATCATGACCTTGTCCTTGGCCTCTTCGAACTCGGCCTGCGTCACCATGCGCTTGTTGCGCCGGGCCGCCGTCAGCGCCGCCTCGTTGACGAGGTTCATCAGGTCAGCGCCGGAGAAACCAGGCGTGCCGCGGGCGATGGTTTTCAGGTTGATATCGGGCGCCAGCGGCACTTTCCGCACGTGAACCTTCAAAATCTGTTCGCGGCCGACGACATCCGGGTTCGGCACCACCACCTGGCGGTCGAAGCGGCCGGGACGCAGCAGCGCCGGATCGAGCACGTCGGGCCGGTTGGTGGCGGCGATCAGGATCACGCCTTCATTGGCTTCGAAGCCGTCCATCTCGACCAGCAACTGGTTGAGCGTCTGTTCGCGCTCGTCATTGCCGCCGCCGAGACCCGCGCCACGATGGCGGCCGACGGCGTCGATTTCGTCGATGAAGATGATGCAGGGCGCATTCTTCTTGGCCTGCTCGAACATGTCGCGCACGCGCGAAGCACCGACGCCGACGAACATCTCGACAAAGTCGGAGCCTGAAATGGTGAAGAACGGCACGTTGGCTTCGCCGGCGACCGCACGCGCGATCAGCGTCTTGCCGGTGCCGGGAGGGCCGACCAACAGCACACCGCGCGGAATCCGCCCCCCCAGGCGCTGGAATTTTCCGGGGTCGCGCAGGAATTCGACGATCTCCTGCAGATCCTGCTTGGCTTCGTCGACGCCGGCGACGTCTTCGAACGTCACGCGCCCATGCGCCTCGGTCAGCATCTTGGCGCGCGACTTGCCGAAGCCCATCGCCTTGCCGGCGCCGCCCTGCATCTGCCGCGACAGGAAGATCCACACGCCGATCAGCGCGATGAACGGCAGCCAGGAGACGAGCAGCGAGACGAACCACGGCACGTTGTCGCCGGGCGGCTTGGCGGTGATCGAGACCTTGCCGCTATAGAGGCGCGAGACCAGCGTCGGATCGTTCGGCGCATAGGTCTGGAAGCTCGAGCCGTTGGTGAAGGTGCCGTGGATTTCCGGCCCCTGGATCACGACGTCGCGGACGTGGCCCTGATCGACCTCGGTCAGAAGCTGCGAGAACGAGATGTCCTGCGAGGACGCACGCTGGCCCGGATTCTGGAAGAGCGTGAACAACGCCAACAACAAAAGGACAATAATGACCCACAGGGCGAAATTGCGCAGATTGGCGTTCATCGATTTTCCTTCGTGGTCGCGCGGATCGCGGCCTTCTGTCCTTCGGACTTGTCCCTGGGTAACCGCGAGGGAATTCCCCGTTCGACCACATTGCAATTTAGGTGCCGCTCGCCCTGATGCCAAGGGAACCACGCAGGACTATTTAGCCCAGTTTAGCGCGATTCCCGGTCAAATAATGGCGCTGATTTACGTGTTTTCCGGGGTGGTTAAGGCTTCAATCGCGCTCGCTTGGTCCGCCCGCGGCGGATCGGCGCGGGTTCGACGCGGATGCGCCCCCGCGCGAGACTGACCAGGGCGCCGGCAAGGGTTTGTTTGAGAGTCAGTTTAAGGGCCTGCTTGGGGGTCGGTTTCGGCCCGCTCGTGCCGGCCTTCTGCCGGTGCCCTGTGGCGTGACCCGCCATCGCCCGGTCGAGTGCCTCAAGCAGGGCCTCGACCTTGCCGAGTTCCACCGGCCCCTCATGTCCATACCGGTCGATGGCGCGTTTGAGCAGCCGGAGCCGGATTTCCTCAGCCAGCGCGGCAAAGGCGGCTGCATCGAAATTTTGCGCGCCTGGTGCGGAAAACCCTGCCTGGCTCGACTTGAGCGCGAGATAGCGCTCGGCGCCATCGGCGAGGATTTCGACCGCGGCATTGGCGCGGGCCAGCCGCGAGGCAAGCCGCGCCAGGCTGCGGGCGTCGCCCCCTTCGGCCGCGAGTGCAGGCAGCAGCGCACGGAGCCTCGGCCGGGTGAACGCAAGATCGCGATTGGTCGGATCGTCGGCGAAACCGATCCCGGCCTTGTTCAGGGTTGCGATAAGCTGCGATTTCGAAACGTCCAGGAACGGACGCGCCAGCACCACGCCCTCGCGCTCGCTCTCCCGTACCATCGCCGCAAGGCCCACGATGCCGCTGCCGCGCAACAGCCGCATCAACAGCGTCTCGGCCTGATCGTCGCGGGTGTGGGCGGTGAGGATATGCGTGGCGCCGGCGTTGCGTGCGGCCTGCGCCAGCAGGCGATACCGCACGACGCGGGCCGCGGCCGGCACCCCGGTCTTTGGCTTGTTGCCGGTCCAGCGCATGGTGCGATGTTCGAGCTCGAGGCTTTTGGCGAGGCGCTTGACGTCGCGCGCTTCGCGCGCCGCCTCGCTGCGCAGGCCGTGATCGATGGTGACGGCGACGAGACGCGGACCGCGCGCCAGAGCCCGGCGCCAGCGCGCCATCAGCCACATCAGTGCGATCGAGTCCGGGCCGCCCGAGATCGCAAGCACGAGCGCAGGCGCAGCCTTCCAGTCCGCGAACAGCCGCTTCGCGTCGCTCGCCGAGATCGGGGAGTCGTCATCTCGCATGGGCTCGTACACGTACTGTCAAGCAAACAGGCAAAGTCATAGACCGCCAGGCGGGTTTTTCAAATCGTTTGCAGACAGGGCATCGCGATCTCGCCGCGCATCCGCGCGAGTTTTATCCTGGAATGTCCTGCCCTCGGAGATCAGGGCGCAGGGAATGCCGGGCGCCCGATGCGCCCGCAG
>CAVQNB010000034.1:0-23291 GCA_963713785.1 uncultured Alphaproteobacteria bacterium | reverse complement strand
GCAACTTGATGTCCGCAAACCAAGTCATCTGCGGAACATCGGCCAACATCGGCCTTTAGTGACGCCCCGCTAACGTTGCCGGCTGTATTTGCAGGTGAGTCGGCGGATTCGTCGCCCGTTGGTCTCTGGTCCGAAAATTCGGGCAATCCCGATGGTCGTTACCGGAACATATGATCCGTATCTCGTGGCGCTGTCCATTCTGGTCGCCGCCCTTGCATCTTACACCGCCCTCGATCTCGGCGGGCGCGTGGCGGCGGCCCGAGGACTTGCGCGTCGCGTATGGCTGGCGGCGGCCGCTATCACAATGGGGGGCGGCATATGGTCGATGCACTTCGTTGCCATGCTCGCCTTCATCATGCCGACACCGATGTCCTACGACATCGGATTGACCACCCTTTCGCTCGTGGTGGCGATATTCGTAACCGGCGGCGGCTTTTACGTCATTAGTCGCCACAGCGGATCGCCGCTTCGCCTCGTTCTCAGCGGCATCTTCATGGGACTTGGCATTGCCGCCATGCATTACATCGGCATGGCGGCAATGCGGGAGCACGTCGAGCTCAGCTACGACCGCATATTCGTTGCGCTCTCCCTGGTCATAGCGATCGGCGCCTCGACGGCGGCACTATGGCTGGCATTCCGAACCACAGATCTTGGGCAAAAACTCATTGCCGCCGTCGTCATGGGCCTGGCCATTTCCGGTATGCACTACACGGCGATGGGAGGGACCACTTTTGCAGCTCACGGCCCGGTTCCCGAGGCCCGCGGATACGCAAGTCTCGATCAAACCAATCTGGCCCTGGCCGTTGCCGGGACTACGTTTGTCATTCTGGCCTCCGCATTGATCGCCTCCCTGTCCGAGCAGAAGCGCGCCGAAGAAGCGCTGCGTGAGGCGCAGGCGGATCTCGCACACGTCAGCCGGGTGACCACGATGGGCGAGTTGTGTGCCTCCCTGGCGCACGAAGTGAGTCAACCTATTGCTGCTGCCGTCACCAACGCCGATGCCTGCTTGAATTGGCTCGCTCGCGACACCCCAAATCTCGAAAAGGCGCGCGCAGTCTGCAATGAGAATCGTGGAAGACGGAACGCGTGCGGCGGAAATCATCGGCCGGATCCGTCTGCTCTGCAAGAAGGGTACTCCGCAACGGGAGTTGGTTGATGTAAACGAAGTTATTCGGGAGTTGATCGTCCTCCTGCGCAGCCACATCACGCGATACTTCATATCAGTACGGATGGAGTTGGCGGCAGATCTTCCTCAGGTCAGGGGGGATCGCGTGCAATTGCAGCAGGTCATGATGAACCTCATGATGAACAGCATCGATGCGATGAAGGATGTGGAGGGGACGCGCGAACTCGCCATCAAGTCGCACCGAACGGGAAACGAGCAACTTATGGTTTGTGTCAGCGATTCCGGCGTTGGGCTGCCCTCGCAGCAGGCGGACCAGATCTTCCACGCCTTCTTTACCACGAAGCCTCATGGGATCGGTATGGGATTGGCCATCTGCCGCTCCATAGTTGAATCGCATAGCGGCCGCTTGTGGGCTGCCGACAATTCTCCGCGCGGCGCGAGTTTTCACCTCATTTTACCCACCAGAGCTCAATGAATGCATAAGACGACCTATGATTGATCAAACCTAAACGCATTGGCTGTGACAAGGCTGGCAATTGAATTGGTCCGCACGCTACGAGCTTCTGGTCTCGATCCACCGGCCGCTTGGAATAGCCATCTTTGTGTTGTGCGTGGTCCGTATCGTCAACCGGTTCGTCAACCCGCCGCCGGAATTGCCGGATACGATTCCATCCCTGCAGCGGTTCGCGGCCAAGGCATCGCACGTCGTACTGTATGCGCTCATGTTCATCATGCCGCTGGTCGGCTGGGGCATGCTCTCGGCGGCGCGCTATCCGATCGTGCTCTATGGGCCGCTGCGGTTGCCACCGATCCTGCCGCATGACTTGACACTCTATGCGTGGCTCCGCGACCTCCACACTGGCCTCGCCTACCTGTTCTTCGCGAGCTTCCTCGCGCATTTCGGGGCAGCCCTTTTCCACGGCCTGATCCGGCGCGATGGTGTGCTCGAAAGCATGGCTTCGTGGCGGTAAGCCGTTTTTGTGGGCTCCTTACCGCTGAGTCTCTCGTTTCCAAGTTGTTGGCTGCATGCCAATGAGTCTGCGCCCCGATCAAGCCTTGTCGTAGGTCAGGCCACGCTCGAACCTGCGGGCAACCAGCGTCGCCGGGAACAGGATCGCAAAGTAGATCAAGGCCACGATCGTATACACCTCCAGCGGCCGGTAGGTGTCGGCGTTGATCAGCGTTGCGTTGTAGACGAGGTCCGGAACGGCAATGACCGATACCAGCGAGGTGTTCTTCAATTGCGTCACCGACTGGTTGACATAGGGCGCCAGCATCGGCTTGAGCGCCTGGGGCAGGATCACCAGCCTCAGCACGCGCCAGGGTCCCAGTCCCAGCGCCCGCGCCGCGTCCCATTGTCCGCGGTGCACGCTCTCGATGCTGCCACGGACGATTTCGGCGTAGAACGCGCCGCCATAGAGCGAGAGCACGCTGACGGCGGCGATATGTGCGGGGATGTTCACCCCGAGCACGACCGGAAGCGCGTAGTAGAACCAGATGATCTGAACCAATAGCGGCGTGCAGCGGAACAGCTCGATATAGCCGAGCAGCAGCCAATCGATCACCGGAAAACGCCCGAGCCGAAGGATGCCGACGATGAGACCGAGCGCGGTTCCGAGGACGATGGTGCCGATCGTATAGGCGATGGTCCAGCCGAGCCCGAGCCAAAACAGATGGCTGTATTTGCCGAGGATCGCGAAATCCCAAACGTAGGGCATGGCTGCTCCGGGTTACAGGAACGCTCCTGACTGCGGGTGGTTGGCCATCAAAGGTAGCGGCTCGGCGCGAACGGCATGGCATCGAAGGGCGGCTGCGCGCCACCGATCATGGCGGCAATCGCAGCCCCGGTCGCGGGCCCTGTCGTGAAGCCGATGTGCTGGTTGCCGAACGCAAGCCAAAGACCTGAATGCCGTGGCGCAGGCCCGATCATCGGCAGGCTGTCGGGCAGCGTCGGCCGTGCCCCGCGCCATGGTTCGCCGACGGCCTCGCCGAATTCGACCACGCCGCGCGCAAGCGGGACCACCTGATCGAGCTGGGCGAACGATGAAGGCGCATCGCGCGCGGTCAGCTCCACGCCGCTGGTGACGCGGATGCCCTGCTCCATCGGCGTCATCAGAAAACTGCCTTCGGCGTCATGGATCGGACGCTGCAATGTACGTGCCGGGTTCGGCTTGAACTCCCGATGGTAGCCGCGTTCAAACGCCAGCGGCACGCGATAGCCGAGCGGCCGCAACAGATCCGCAGACCATGGCCCCAGCGCTACCACGACATGGCGCGCCGAAATCGCGCCGTCCGCGAGCATCACGCGCCAGCCGTCGCCGTCAGGGGTGATCGCCTTGATGTCCGACCGACGGACCTCGCCACCGGCGCCCGCGAACATTCGCGCATAGGCCTTGACCACGGCGCCCGGCGAGTTGACCGAGGCGGTTTGCGTGTGAAGCAGGCCGACCTTGTAGACGGGCAGGATGTTCGGCTCGAGCGCGGAAATCGCCTGGCGGTCGAGCAGCCGGCTTTCGATGCCATATTCGGCCAGAAAGGCCTGCTCGTGCTTCGCCGCATCGACGGCGTCGCTGCGCCACGCCTTCAGCCAGCCGGTCTCGCGGATGCGCTGTGCCGCATCGGCCTTCACGATCCATTCCCGATGCAGTTTCAACGATGCGCCGATCAGCCCGTGGAGGGCCGTCGCCCGCGGTTTGATCCGGGACGGTGTCGCGTTGGCAAGGAAGCGGGCGACCCAGTCGATATTTTTGATAGCCCAGGCAGGATCCCAGCGCAGCGCCGCGTGCCGGTTGGTGGCGTAAGCCGGCAGCGCGCCCCAAAGCGACGGCTTGTTGAGCGGCAGTATCGAGCCGCTGGAAAGAATGCCGGCGTTGCCATAGGAGGTCTCGCTGCCCGGCTCACGCCGATCGACCAGGACGACCTGTAGCCCGCGCTGCCGCGCGGCATAGGCCGCCGATACCCCGACGATGCCGGCGCCCAGCACGATGACATCCGCTTTTCCGCCCGTGAAGCTGTCCGACATCGCCCCTCAACCGCCCCTTACCCACAACAAACCCTACATGAGTGTCAGGCCGCCATCGACCGGCAACACGGCACCCGTGATGTGCCCGGCTTCGGGCGACAACAGAAAGGCGACCGCTGCCGCCACCTCATCTGGTTCGGCCAATCGCTCCAGCGGATTGGCCTTGGCTGCCAATTGCCAGCCCTCCTGGTCCAACGCCCCCGATCGCCCGGCATCTTTGCGCGTATAGCCGGGCATGACCACGTTGGCGGTAGCGCCCGAGCTTGCGAACTCGATCGCAAGACACTTGACCAGCGCCTCGAGCGCGGCCTTGGCCGCAGCCGACGCCGGATATGTCGCCTCCGGCGCGAAGCGATGGGCGACAAAACTGGAGATGGCGACGACGCGTCCCTGCGAACCACGCATCAGGTCCGGCAGCGCGGCCGCCGCCAATTCATGAAAGGCGGCGGCCATGACGGCAAATGACCGTTCGAGGCCTTCGCGCGGCAATATTTCGAAACCGCGCCGATCCGCAAACCCCGCGGCATGGACGATCGCATCGATGCTGCCGAACGCCGCGCGCGTTGCGCGAACCAGCTCGGATGCCGTCCCGGCATCGGCCAAATCGCCACTGCTGCACGCGACATTGGCGCCGGCACGCCGACACTCCTCGGCGATCGTTTGCAATCGCGCAAGCCCCGCCGCGTCGGCGCCTTGTCCATGCAACATCAGGCACTGATCGCTACCCGCCAACCGGCGCGCGACCGCTGCCCCAATCCCGATCCCGCCTCCGGTGATGATTGAAACCCGCATGGACCCTTGTTGTTGAATGTCGTTGTTGAACGCTTTTGATCGGGCAAACTATAGGTCCCGCGCGCGCGGATGCCAACGATCGCAAACCGCGCCGCCCTACTTCATCCTTTTGAACCGCACGCCCTTGCCGTCCGCAAGCCTTGTGGCGATGTAGCCGGCGGCAAGGCACGCCTCGCGCTGGGGCATCTTCTCCTGCGGGCTGCGCAGCGTCTCCCACCATGACGCCCGCTGCGCCGCGCGCGGCAGCGCTGCGTCGATGATCTCCTCGATCTGTTCGAAGCTCAGCACGAATTCGGCAAGCTTTTGCCGCTTCAGATAATCGCGCAGCGCATTGTAATCGTTCACGCCTGTCCCCGGTGGCTTGTCGTTCGCAACCAATCGTTAACTGATCGCTCCCGCCTTGTCGCCACTTAAGCCGAAAGCAATGATTCGGGTGCATCCAGAGAGATCGGGAGCTGAGGATGCTATTCGGACGGCGCAAGGACACGGCCAGGCGGCACTGGCGGCTATCGGCAAAGCTGCTGATCGCCTCGTCGGTCGTGACCGTGATCGGCTTCTCCGCCATCTGCGCCAACGTCATGCTCGACATGCGCCGCGGCGAGGAAGAGCTCGCCCGCCAGACGCTCGAGAACCTGGCCTCGAGCATCGACTCCGACATCAGCCGCAACATCGAGCTTTACGACCTGTCGCTGCGCGACGTCGTCAGCGACATGGTGATGCCCGAAATCGGCAGGTGTCAGCAAGCCGCTGCGGCACCTGATCCTGTTCGATCATGCCGCCACCGCGAAGCATTTCGGCGCGATCCAGGTGTTCGATGCCAAGGGACGGTTGACGGTGGATGCCTCGACGCTCGATCCGCTGCCGGAAAATCGCGGCGACGAAGAGTACTTTCAGGTCCATCGCGACAATCCCGACGCGGGCCTGTTCATCAGCCGGCCGATGCTGCATCGAGGCGCCTATGCGATCGTGCTGAGCCGGCGCATCACCGGCGCCGACGGCCGCTTTCTCGGCGTGGTCGCGGGCTCGATCCGCTTTTCCTATTTCCACGATCTGTTCGGCCGCCTGAGCCTCGGCAATGGCGATGTCATCACCGTGCTGCGCCCCGACCGCACCATCATCATGCGCCGGCCGTTCGACCTCGACGTCATCGGCACCAATCTGGCGGATCGGCCGAGCTGGAACCCGGCGAACCTGCCGAGTGATGGATCGTATTCGGGGCCGGGCCCGCTGGATCCGACACCGCGGCTGTACGTTCGACGCAGCGGCAGCAGTCCGCTCGTCGTCGTGGTCGGAAAGCCCTTGAGCGATATCTTCAAGCTTTGGCGCACCGAGGCGATCCGGATCGGCGCGATCATGATGGCGCTGATCTCGTTCGTGCTCGCCGTCACGCTGTTTCTCGGCCGCGAAATCGGCCGCCGCGCCGAGGCCGAGGACAAGCTCGAGGAGCTTGCCACCACCGACGCGCTGACGGGGCTGAGCAACCGGCGCAAGTTCGACGCCGTGATCGACGCCGAATGGCGCCGCGCGGTGCGTCACAAGACGCCGATCGCGCTGTTGATGATCGATGCCGATCATTTCAAGGCCTACAACGACACCTTTGGCCACCAGGCCGGCGACCAGGTGCTGATCGGCATCGCCATCTGCATCTCGGACTCGGTGCGGCGGGCCGGCGATTGCGCCGCGCGCTACGGCGGCGAGGAATTTGCCGTGCTGTTGCCGGGGCTTCCCGCCGATGGATGCGCTGCGAGTCGCCGAAACCATCCGCCTCAAGGTCGAGGGATGGTCCGACGAACCAATCGGTCACGACGGTCAGCATCGGCGTCGCGAGCCTGACGCCAGTCGCCGGGGATGGATTGGACCGGGCTCGTCAACGCCGCCGACAAGGCGCTCTACGCGGCCAAGGCCAACGGCCGCAACCAGTCGGTGCTGGCGAGCTTTCCGAAGCTGTCGCTGGTGGCCTGAGAAGCTGTCATTCCGGGGCGATGCGGAGCATCGAGCCCGGAATCTCGAGATTCCCCGATGCGCAATTGCGCATCTGAGGTCTGGTGCTTGCGCACCATCCCGGAATGACGGCAGAAGCGCGCTCGCGCGCGCTCTTGCCGTCACTTCTCCAGATATTTCTTCATCTCCGCGCGCAAGTCGTCGCGCAAATCCGCGCGTGCCAGGCCGAAGGCGATGTTGGCGCGCAGGAAGCCGGCCTTCGAGCCGCAATCGTGCCGCTCGCCCTCGAACTCGACGCCATAAAAGCTTTGCGTCTTGGCAAGCCCGATCATGGCGTCGGTGAGCTGGATCTCGCCGCCGGCGCCGCGCTCCTGCGTTTCCAGGATCTTGAAGATCTCCGGCTGCAGGATGTAGCGGCCGGTGATCGAAAGGTTCGACGGCGCGGTGCCCTTGGCGCGGCTTCTCCACCATGCCGTCGACCTCGAACATGCCGCCGTGCTTGTGGCGCTTGCCGACGCCGCAGATGCCGTATTGGTGCGTGAGATGCTCCGGCACGGCTTCGACCGCGATCAGATTGGATTTGTCGCCAAGCTTGTTCGCGGCCTCGATCATCTGCGCGAGGCAGCCCGGCGTGTTCAGCACCAGTTCGTCCGGCAGCACCACCGCGAACGGCTCGTCGCCGACGATGTCGCGCGCGCACCACACCGCGTGGCCGAGGCCGAGCGGCGCCTGCTGGCGGGTGAAACTCATGGCGCCGGCCTCGGGCTGGTCGCGCGCCAGAATCTCCTGCTCGGCCTTCTTGCCGCGCGCGGCGAGCGTCGCGTCGAGCTCGAACATGCGGTCGAAATGGTCCTCGATCACGCCCTTGTTGCGCCCGGTGACGAAGATGAAGTGCTCGATGCCGGCCTCCCTGGCCTCGTCGACCACATACTGGATCAGCGGCTTGTCGACGATGGTCAGCATTTCCTTCGGCATCGCCTTGGTGGCGGGCAGGACGCGGGTGCCGAGGCCGGCGACCGGGAAGACGGCTTTGCGGATTTTCATGGGATTAGTCGGGATACCTTTGAGGGCGGGAAAACAGATTTGGTCGCTTGTTGGTAGCGCCTTTGCGGCCGGCAGAGGCAAATGGCGTCCGATAGCTCCTAACGTGAAAACTTCACTTTTGTTAAACTATTGGAAACCGTGAGGCAGGCCTCCTGAAAGCCGGATTTGCCGGCAGCGGGTGGGACATGAAGCGAGCGATGGAACCATTGGCGAAAGCGGCAACCGCCGCCGTCATGGTCGCGGCGATGCTGTTCGCGCCCGGCATGGCCCACGCCCAATCCTCGGGCGGCGGGATTTCGAACTTCTTCGGCAACATCTTCTCCGGACAAAACTCTCGCCGCACCGGCGGCAACCGCAAGCCGCGCCCGGCGGCAGCGGCGCGCTGCCCTGGAGCGGCGAGGACGGCGCCTCCGGCCATCCCCTGATGACCGCGAGCGCGATCCGCGAGGCGGCTGCGAATTTCGACAATTGCGTCGCCTCGATGTGGCCGGACGCCGCGCGCCGCAATATCAGCGCAGGAAAACTTCCAGCGCTTCACCGCAGGACTTCAACCCGATCTGCGCATCATGGACCTGATGGATTCGCAGCCGGAATTCACCAAGTCGATCTGGGACTATCTCGACATCCTCGTGAACGACAATCGCCTCGCCAAGGGCCGCGAGATCCTCACCAAATACAAGCCGCAGTTCGACGCGGCCGAAAAGGCCTACGGCGTCGACCGCTATGCGATCGCGGCGATCTGGGGCATCGAATCGAACTACTCGACCCAGATGGGCGACCGCAGCGTGCTGCAATCGACCGCGACGCTTTCCTGCATCGGCCGCCGCCAGGCCTATTTCAAGGACGAGTTCCTCTCGGCGCTGGAAATCCTGAACCGCGGCGATCTCAAGCCCGAGCAGATGCGCGGCTCCTGGGCCGGCGCGTTCGGGCCGACCCAATTCATGCCGACCGCCTTCAAGCGCTACGCGGTCGACGCCGACGGCGACGGCCGCCGCGACGTGGTCGACGATCCCGCCGATCTGATCGCCTCGACCGCCAACAATCTGAAGAAGGACGGCTGGCAGACCGGCCAGACCTGGGGCTACGAGGTCGTGGTGCCCAAGGGTTTCAATTACATGCTGGCGGACCGCGCCAAGACCATGACGATCGCGCAGTGGGAACATCTCGGCATCACGCACGCCGGCGGCCAGCCGTTCCCGCATCCCGCCGAGAAGGCCTATCTGCTGGCGCCCGCCGGCGCCGAAGGCCCGGGCTTCCTGATGCTGCAGAATTTCCGCGTCATCATGAAATACAACCCGGCGGAGGCCTATGCGCTGGCGATCGGCCATTTCGCCGACCGCCTGCGCGGCGGGCAGCCGTTCGTGCAGCCCTGGCCGCGGCAGGAACGGGAATTGTCGCGCGCCGAGCGGCTGGAACTGCAGCAGCTTGCTGGCCCAGCGCGGCTTCTATCGCGGCACCCCGGACGGCCAGCTCGGCGGCGAGACCCGGCAGGCGCTGCGCGGCTTCCAGGCCTCGATCGGGGCGCCGGCGGACGGATTTGCCTCCTCCGACGTGCTGGAACGGCTGCGGGGGCGCTGAAGTCGCCTCTTTTCGGGCGCGAAACCACCGCCGAAAGCCGACGATTTGCGAGCAACCCTTGACGGCGGCGGCGAATGCCCGATTTATGGCGTCGAAATCTGCCCGCTTGCGGCCTGATTCCGCTATTATAGCGACTGTCTGAATTGCGACGCGAGCCGCGAGCCGCATGTCCAAGCCGAAGTCCTTTTTCCGGGTGTTCACCGAGACCGGCCCGCTGATCGCGCTGGCGGTCGCGGTTGCGCTGCTGGTCGGGATCGTCGGGCCGGCGTCGGCGCAGTTTTTCAATTTCGGCGGCCCGCAGCGGCCGGCACCGCGCAGCGGCGGATCGGTGGCGGATTCGGCGGCGGCGGTGGCTGGTTCGGCGGCGACCTGTTCGCGCCATTCCAGCAGCAGGCGCCGAGGCGGATCCAGCAGCAGGATTTTTCCAAGGCGCCGCCGCCGGAGAAGCGCGAAACGCCAGCGTGCCGGAGCGCAACGTGCTGGTGCTCGGCGACGGCATGGCGGACTGGCTCGCCTATGGTCTTGAGGACGCCTATGCCGAACAGCCCGACATGGGCGTGATCCGCAAGCGCAAAGACCCTCTCCGGCCTGATCAAATATCAGCCCAAGGGCGATCCGGCCGACTGGGCCGCGGCCGCCAAGGGCATCCTCGCCACCGAGAAGCCCGACGCCATCGTCGTCATGCTCGGCCTCAACGACCGCCTGGCGATGCGCGAACCGGCGGTCGAAAAGTCCGACGACAAATCGTCCGACAAGAAGGGCGACAAGAAGGACGCGCGCGACAAGGACAAGAAGGACGCAAAGCCCGCGGACGCAAAGCCGGCAGGCAAGCCCGATAGCGCGCCCGACGCCGCGGCGAAGCCGGACGACAAGGCGGTCGATACCGAATTGTCGCCGGACGATGCCGACAATGCCGACGCGCCGCCGATCGCTCGCGCCGGAGAAGAGCACGCGCTCGCCGAACGGCCTCTATGAATTCCGCGAGGAACGCTGGGTCGAGCTCTACACCAAGAAGATCGAAGAGATGATCGCGCGTCCTGAAATCCAAGGGCGTGCCGGTGCTGTGGGTCGGCCTGCCCGCGATGCGCGGCGCCAAGGGAACCGCCGACATGCTGTTCCTGGATTCGCTGTATCGCGACGCCGCCGGCAAGGCCGGCATCACCTATGTCGATGTCTGGGACGGATTTGTCGACGAAGCCGGCCGCTTCCTGCAGAAGGGCCCCGACTTCGAAGGCCAGATCCGCCAGCTGCGTTCCTATGACGGCGTCTATTTCACCAAGCCCGGCGCGCGCAAGCTCGCGCATTATGTCGAGCGCGAGATCACCCGGCTGTTGGCGGCGCGTTCCGCGCCGATCGCGCTGCCGAGCGAACCGGCGACGCCCGACGCCAATGCCCTGCCCGGCCAGCCGGCGCCGCGTCCGCTGGCCGGACCGATCCTGCCGCTGGTGGCTTCCTCGGTCGGCACCGATCAATTGCTCGGCGGCCCCGGCATCGCGCCCGGCCGCGGTCGACGCGCTCGCCGCGCGCACGCTGGTCAAGGGCGAACCGCTGGCGCCGCCCGCCGGCCGCGCCGATGATTTCGTCCTGGCCGCGCCGCGAGATCGGACGCGAACAGGCCAAGGGCGAAACGCCGGTGGCCTCCGTCTCGCCGGATGGAACGGCAGCGCCCAGCGCCCGCAAGAGCCACCGCCGCCGAAGCCGAAGAAGCTGCGTCCGGTTCAATCGCGGCGCGCCGTCACTGCCGGACTTCTTCGGCTTCGGAATCCGCCGCCGCGCCAGCCTGCGCCGCGCCGCACCGCGGCGGCGTGCCGCGGCCGCCGGGCAATGTCGGACGCTCGGCGGCGGTGCCGGGCAATCCCACGCGCTGATAGCTGACAATCGTCATTCCGGGGCGATCGCGAAAGCATCGAACCCGGAATCTCGTGCCACAACTTCGGATATTCCGGGCTCACGCGAAGGCGCGCGTCCTGGAATGACAAACGTATTCCTCAGAGAATCAGCCCGCCGTCGACCACGAGGGTCTGGCCGACGATGTAGGACGACAGGGGCGAGGCCAGAAACAGCGCCGCGCCCGCCATGTCGGCCGGCGTTCCCAGCCGCTTCAGCGGGATCCGCTCGATCGCGCCTTCGAGCCGCTTCGGATTCGCGGTCGTCACCTTTGTCATCTTGGTATCGACGAGGCCCGGCGCGATGCCGTTGACGCGGATGCCGTCTTCCGCCCACGCCTGTCCCAGCGTCCGGGTCAGCCCGAGCGCGCCGGTCTTCGAGGCGTTATAGGCCGGATTGCCTTTGGTCGAGTGATAGGCCGCAGTCGAGCTCACGATGATGAGCGAGCCTTTGCTGGCCCGCAGCAAGGCGTGAAATCTGGTCGCACACGCCATCAGGCTCATCAGATTGACTTCGAGCACTTTGCGGAATCCGGCCATCTCGAATTCGCCACGGCGGTAGATCACCGCGCCCTGCGCCAGCACCAGCACGTCGAGTCTCTCGAACGACGGCCGGAATTTTTCGATCGCGCCGGCGTCGCCGACGTCGAGCCGCGAATAGTCGAGACCATCGAGATGCGATCCTTCCTCGGCCGAGTAATCGGCAGCACCGGCGCGGGTGCCGCAGACGGCCACGCGCGCGCCATGAGCGCGAAATGCCTGCGCGATGCCGTTGCCGATACCGCTGGAGCCGCCAACCACGAGAACCTGCTTGCCGCCGAAATCGAGTTCGTTCATCGTTCCCCCTTGCGCACGGTTGTGCCAAAAACATAACAGCAGATGCCCTGGACAAGAAACGCATGGGCCCCGGCTCTGCAGTGCAGCGTGACCGGACGATGTTACGCATCGCCAGGAGAACGCTGCACCGCGTCCGGGACACGAGGTATGCGTGCCGAAACGTTGACATCGCACCGCTCAGGGAGTAATTTTCCAGCCAAAATAGAGCGGGAATAACCGCATCGCCTCGATCAGGAGAAACGCCATGACGGTCGCGATCCGGCAGCTTCATCCGCATTTTTTCGGCGAAGTCTCCGGCGTCGATTTGCGCAAGCCGCTGACGCCGCAGGAAGCCGCCGATATCGAAGCCGGCATGGACAAATACGCCGTGCTGCTGTTCCGCGATCAGGACATCACCGACGAGCAGCAACTGGCCTTCGCGCGCAATTTCGGCGAGCGCGAAAATCGCGCGCGGCGGCACCGTCACCAAGAAGGAAGATTACCGGCTCACCTCCGGCCTGAACGACGTCTCCAATCTCGGCAAGGACGGCAAGCCGCTGCCGCGCGATCACCGCACCCATCTGTTCAATCTCGGCAACTGCCTGTGGCATTCCGACAGTTCGTTCCGCCCGATCCCGGCGAAATTTTCGCTGCTGTCGGCGCGGGTGGTCAATCCCAAGGGCGGCAACACCGAATTCGCCGACATGCGCGCGGCCTATGACGCGCTCGACGACGAGACCAAGGCCGAGATCGAGGACATGATCTGCGAGCATTCGCTGATGTATTCGCGCGGCTCGCTCGGCTTCCTCGATTACACCGAGGAAGAAAAGCAGATGTTCAAGCCGGTGCTGCAGCGCCTGGTGCGCACCCATCCGGTGCACGGCCGCAAGTCGCTGTATCTGTCGTCGCATGCCGGCGGCATCGTCGGCATGAGCGTGCCGGAGGCGCGGCTGTTGCTGCGCGACCTCACCGAGCACGCCACCCAGCGGAATTCGTCCACGTCCACAAATGGACGCTGCATGACCTCGTGATGTGGGACAACCGCCAGACCATGCACCGGGTCCGCCGCTACGACCAGTCGCAGCCGCGCGACATGCGCCGCGCCACGGTGGCCGGCACGGAGCCGACGGTCGCGCAGCAGGCGGCGGAGTAAGGCAAAAACGCACTCGTCATCGCCGCGGCTTGGCCGGGCGACCCAGTAAGCGCAGTCGGCTGCAATTATGAACGCTCGGTGATTACTGGATGCCCCGCTTTCGCGAGGGCATGACGACCGAACTTGGGGCGACGACACGGCCTACGCGTGCCCGGCTTCGTTCGACAGCATGCCGGGATCGATCCCGATCTTGCGCAGCGCGCGCAGGTATTTTTCCTCGACGTCGCCGCCGAAGATCAGATCCGGATCGGCATCGCAATGCAGCCAGCCATTGTCCTGGATTTCGGTTCTCGAGCTGTCCCGGCGCCCAGCCGGCATAGCCCAGCGCGAGGATCGCGTGCTTCGGGCCCGGCGCCCTTGGCGATCGCCTTCAGAATATCGACGGTCGCGGTCAGGCAAATGCCGTCGTCGATCCGCAGCGTCGCATCCTCGATGAAGAAATCGCTGGAATGCAGCACGAAGCCGCGGCCGGTCTCGACCGGGCCGCCCTTCAGCACCTTCATGGTCTCGGCGTTTTCCGGCAGCTTGATCTGGTCGGCCTTCTTGATGATGTCGAGCTGCACCAGCAATTCCGGGAAAATCGATGCTGCCCGCCGGGCGATTGACGATGATGCCCATGGCGCCTTCGGAGGAATGCGCGCAGAGATAAATCACCGAACGCTCGAAGCGCGGATCTCCCATCACCGGCATGGCGATCAGCAACTGGCCGTCGAGATAACCGTGATCGGGCGAATTGTCGCCAATGCCGGCGGCTTTGCGGCGAACATTCCTCGGTTTTTTGCCTTCAGGGTCCATCCGCAAAGGACTCTCGTGTTGATGTCACATCCTGATATTGGGTGCGCGGTTCTGTCAATCAAGCTTCGCCGCGACTTTAGCATACATCACAAGCAATTCAATGGTTTGCGGCGTCGCTTGCCTGTAAAGACGTCTCATGATCGTCATAGTTCCCATGCCGCGCCGCGCTCGGCTTTGCCGCGACCCTGTTTGCTCGTCGCTGGCGATCGAGGCGCGCGCCCAGGATGCATCGCCCTGGCAACGGGATGGACATTCCGCGGTCCGGCTGCTGGCGGGATCGCGCAGCGGCGCGGTGCTGCTCGGCGGTATCGCCTTTCAGCTTCAGCCGGGATGGAAGACCTACTGGCGCACGCCCGGCGATTCCGGCGTGCCGCCGCGCTTCGACTTCTCCAAATCGGAAAATATCGAAGCCGTGACCGTTCTGTGGCCGGCGCCGACGAAATTCGACGACGGCGCGGGCGGCCACTCGCTGGGCTATCACGACCAGATCGTGCTGCCGTTGCGGATCGTCGCGAAAAATGCCGACAAGCCGGTGACGCTGCGCGCCGACATCAACTACGCGGTCTGCGAAAAACTCTGCATTCCCGTCGAGGCCAATGCCGAACTTGCCGTTCACCAGCGTGGCGAGCACCGAGGACAGCGCGCTGTTCGCAGCGCTCGACACCGTGCCGAAGCCCGCCAATGTCGGCGATCCCAACCCGCTGACCATCCGCGACGTCAAGCGCGACGGCAAATCGACCGTGCTGGTCGACGTGGTCGACGCCCGACGCCAAGGACGTCAACCTGTTTGTCGAAGGACCGACGCCGGACTGGGCGCTGCCGGTTCCAAAACTGCTCGAACACGGCCCGCCCGGGGTCAAGCGCTTCGCCTTCGAACTCGACGGCCTGCCGCCGGGCGCCAATCCCGGAGGGCGCCGCGCTGAAATTGACGCTGGTCGGCGGCGACCGCTCCTACGAGTTCAATATCAATCTGGATTAGATTCGTCGTTCCGGCGCATGCGCATCCCGGATGCGCGATTGCGCGTCGGGACTTCGATGCGCCGGGCATGCCGACGCCCGGAACGCCCACCCAACCGAATCTTAACGAATAGTTGATAGGCGGAAGGCTCGCCGCTCGATGCGGCGGCCTGTCAGGATTTTCCCGCCGTGGCCGTGATGGACGCTCAATCCGCAACAACGCTAGCCCGCAGGCCTGATCGCGCGGCTGCGATCGATGCTCGGTGCTCGGCGGCTCCAGCGAAGCCTCGGTGACCGGCGGCTGGCCGGCACGATCTTCATCATCCGCGTCGTCAGCGCCGCGCTGGCCTATCTCTCGCAGATCCTGCTGGCGCGCTGGATGGGCGGCTCGGATTACGGCGTCTATGTCTATGTCTGGACCTGGGTGCTGCTGCTCGGCAGCATGATGGATTTCGGCATCTCGGCCTCGGCGCAAAAGATCATTCCGGAATATCGCACCGCAGGCGAGCACGCGCTGCTGCGCGGCTTCCTCGTCCGGCAGCCGCTGGATGACGTTTGTCGTCTCCGCCGCGGTCTCGGCTGCTGCTGGCCGGCGTCGTGAAGCTGCTGTCGCCGTGGATCGACGCGAGCGAGATCGTGCCGCTCTACATCGGCTGCCTCACGCTGCCGGCCTTCGTGGTCGCCAACACCCAGGACGGCATCGCGCGCTCGCATGACTGGATGCGGCTCGGCCTGATGCCGCAATTCATCGTCCGCCAGTCGCTGATCATCGGCTTCACCGCCGGCGCCTTCGCGCTCGGCTTCCATCTCGGCGCCACGGCCGCGATGCTGGCCAGCGCGGCCGCGGTATGGATCGCGATGATCGGGCAGATGATCGTGCTGAACCGCCGGCTCGCCGGCCATATCGAGCCCGGCGCGAAGGCCTATGATTTCCGCGGCTGGCTCGCGATCTCGCTGCCGATCCTGCTGGTCGAGAGTTTCTATCTGCTGTTGTCCTACACCGACGTGCTGGTGCTGCAGCAATTTCGCTCCTCGGAAGAAGTCGGCGTCTATTTCGCCGTGGTGAAGACGCTGGCGCTGGTGTCGTTCATTCACTACGCGATGTCGGCGACCACGGCGCATCGCTTTGCCGAATATCACGCGCTCGGCGACAAGGCGCGGCTGTCGGCCTATGTCGCGCATGCGATCAATTGGACGTTCTGGCCGTCGCTGGCCGCGACCATCGCTGCTGCTGGCCCTGGGCAAGCCGCTATTGTGGCTGTTCGGACCGCAATTCGTCATCGGCTACGACATCATGTTCGTCGCCGCCATCGGCCTTGTGGTGCGCTCCGCGATCGGCCCGGTCGAGCGGCTGCTCAACATGCTCGGCCATCAGCACATCTGCGCGCTGGCCTATGCGCTGGCCTTTGTCATGAACGTGGTGCTCTGCGTCGTGCTGGTGCCGCGGTTCGGCGGCCATGGCGCCGCGGCCGCGACCTCGATCTCGCTCGTGTTCGAGACCGTGCTGCTGTTCTGGATCGTGCGGCGCCGGCTCGGCCTGCACGTGCTGGCGTTCGGGAAGTAAGGTCGTCGTAGCGACGGCTGGACCGGATGCTGGCGCCAGGAACTCGGGCGGCGCCTGATCGATCAACCACACGCCATTGTCAGCGAGATAGAACTTGAAGCCCAGCCCGTGCATGCGACGGGCGTCGATCTCGAAGATGGCCGGCTTGCCATGTCGCTGACCGACGCGCTGCGCCGTGGCTGCGTCGACCGACAGATGCACTTGCTGTCGCTTCTGTGCCGTCAATCCCCCCGACAGGATCGACTCCACGAATTGCGTTGCGGTCCCATGATACAGCACGGGCGGCGGTTCTCGTGGCGACAGGCCAAGCTCCACCGAAACCGAATGACCCTGCGCGGCACGAATCCGCTGCCCGTCGGCCGAGACCGAGAACCGCTTCTTGTCGCTGGTCTCGACGACGTGCAGCAGGTCGTCACGGCCAAACGATGTTCCTGCCGCATTGCCCTTTTCGATCAGTTCGTCGATGCCGACCCAACCTTGCGGGTCAAGCGTCAGACCGACGGCGTCGGGCTTATGGCGAAGCACGAAGCTCAAGAACTTGCTGAGTTCAACCGGATCGCGCGACATCATTGCCCTCTAACGTAACGAAGGCTCGGGCGGCTCGGGCGGTTCCCTACTCCGCGGTCCAGCCGCCGTCGATCGAGAGATTGGCGCCGGTGATCTGGGCGGCGTCGTCGCCGCACAGGAACAGCGCCAGTGCCGCGACCTGCTCGGAGGTCACGAACTCCTTGGTCGGCTGCGCGTCCAGCAGCACGTCGCGGATGACCTGCTCCTTGGTCATGTTGCGCGCCTTCATGGTCTCGGGGATCTGGTGCTCGACCAGCGGCGTCCAGACGTAACCGGGACTGATGCAGTTGCAGGTGATCTTGAAGGTCGCAAGCTCCAGCGCCACGGTCTTGGTGAGGCCGGCGATGCCGTGCTTGGCCGAGACATAGGCCGACTTGAACGGCGAGGCCACCAGCGAATGCGCCGAAGCCGTATTGATGATGCGGCCCCAGCCGCGCTTCTTCATGCCGGGCACCGCGGCGCGGATGCCGTAAAACGCCGACGACAGGTTGATCGCGATGATGGCTTCCCACTTTTCCGGACGGAAACTCCTCGATCGGCGAGACGAACTGGATGCCGGCATTGTTGACGAGGACGTCGACCGAGCCGAACGTCTTCTCGCCGAGCGCGATCATCTCGGCGATCTCGGCGGGCTTGGTCATGTCGGCCGGCGAATGCACCGCCTTGACCTTGAAGTCGGTCTCGATCGCGGAGCGTTCCTTTTCGATGTCGGCCGGCGCGCCCATGCCGTTGATAACGATATTGGCGCCGGCGCCCGCGAAAGCGCGCGCATATGCGAGCCCGATACCGCTGGTCGAGCCGGTCACAACGGCGGTCTTGCCTGTCAACGTACCCATCTGTTTTCACTCCTGTTTGCCGTCGAGGGTCTCGGTGCCGTCCCCCGTGAGATCGTAAGTCACCATGGTTTCGCCGGACTGCGGCCGTTCTAGCCATTCTTTGTGACGCATCGACAAATGAACGTCGCGCACGCCCGCGCTCCAATGCTCGACCATGCCGACATGCGAAAAGTCGTAATCCTTGGAAGAGAATTCGTAATTCTTGCTGCTGTAGATCAGGTGCACCACCGTGACGGTATTTTCCTTGGCGGCCTGGCATAGGAACTTCGACCGACGGATCGTTTTTCAGATCCTCGGGCAGCTTGCCCATCAAGTCGCGCAGCGCCTTGCGGGCCTCGTGGATCTGCCGGTTCTTGTCGGTGTTCATGCGCGTGCGGCTGGAAAAGCGGATGTCCTTTTCGCGCTCGGCGGCTTCCAGCAGCGACTCCGGCAGCGGCCCCCGCGCGCTGAACAGATCGACCTGGAAGATCAGAAGGTCGCGGCGGGTTTCTTCGTCCAGCACATAGTCGAGCGGCGTGTTGGAGGCGATGCCGCCGTCCCAATAATGCTCGCCCTCGATCACGATGGAAGGAAAGCCCGGCGGCAGCGCGCCGGAGGCCATGATGTGCTCCGGCCCGATCTTCTTGCCGAGCCTCTTGAATTCGACATTGTCGAAATATCTGAAATTGCCCGAGGTCACGCTGACTGCGCCGACGCTGAGCCGGCATCTTCAGATCGTTGATGCGGTCGAAATCGACCAGCCGCTCCAGCGTCTTCTTCAGCGGCGAGGTGTCGTAATAGCTCTGCGACTGCGGGTGGCCCGGCGGCCACAGCGGCGCCGGTGGAATCCGCGGGGTAAAGAAACCGGGGACGCCGAAGGTGGCGATCAAGGCGGCGCTGGTCTCGTTGAAAACCGAGCGTCCGCGGTCGGTTTTGACGACCGGGTTCCACGGCACCGGTGCCGACACCATCTCCCAGAATTCCTTCAAGCGCGGCACGCGTTTGTCCGGCTCATTGCCGGCGATGATCGCGGCATTGACGGCGCCGATCGAAATCCCGGCGATCCATTCCGGCTCGAAACCCGCATGACACAGCGCCTGGAAGGCGCCGGCCTGATAGGAGCCGAGCGCGCCGCCGCCCTGCAGGACCAATACACGCTGCGCGTTCGCAGGCGTCCGTGTGGGGGCGGAAACGGAACTATCCATCATGTCCATCGAGCAGATATCAAGAGCAATTGCACGGTGGCGTCAGTTCACGATGACGTCAATCAGCGAAGCTGACAGGCCCAGAGCGCGATGACTATCGTCATCCCGCTCTATCCTTTTGTTTGGGCATGATCTTTTTCGGAAAACCGGTATCCACTTTTCCGGACCATGGTCTATCGCACTTCCGTTGATGCCAGAATAAGCGTCCAAAACACCTTGTATTTGGTGTTTGGAGCATAGCTCGCCGCGATGCCCAATTTTGTGACACCATTTTTGAGCATATTGGCCTTATGCGGCGGCGAGTCGCGCCAGCCGGAAAAGGCTTCCGCCAGGGTGTGGTAGCCCGCCGACACGTTCTCGACCGCCAGCGTGGCGGGATAGCCCGCCCCATTGAGCCGCTTGGCCAGCGGCGCCTTGACGTCGTGGTCGAGCTTGTTCGCGCTCGCCATGGCCTGGGATTGCGATTCCGCGAGTTTTGTCAGCGCGGGATCGACCTCCACGCCGCCGAGGCCGTTGTTCTGCCGATATTGCGAAATCATCGAGGCGGCTGCCGCTGGATCGAGTCTCGCGCCGGGCTCGGCCATGTTGACATACATCGCCGGCGTCTCGACCGGAGCCTCCGACGCGCAGCCTGCCAGCAATAAAGTTACGACAAGAGCGGCCGCCGCCCGCATGATTCGAAAATTCCCCAAGGAGGGACGGTTGTTGCATACCAACAATGGCTGAAAGGTGAACTTTCCGAAGCTTAAGCCGCGAAAATCCGGTAGCGGCGGGGCTCCAGTCCTACGATTTCGCCGGTTTGCAGTTCCCGGTCGCGCGGCGCGTCGATCTCGATGACCTCGCCGCCGCATAGCGCGACTTCGGCACGCTGGATCGGCCCGAAGCTGCGGACATGGGTGACCGCGCCCTCCAGCGACCCGCTGCCGGCGGGCCCAACCTGCATATCGTGGCGGCGGACGAACAGTTTCGACAGGCCCGGTGGCGCCCCGTCGGCTGCGATCTTCAGGGCCTTGTCGCCAAGCCGGACACAGCCGTCGCTGACATCGACCGGCAGCACAATCGACTCCCCGATAAAACCGTGCACGAAGGCGGTGGCAGGATGGTCATAGACTTCGCCGGGCGTGCCGATCTGCTCGATGCGGCCCTTGTCCATCACCACGACGCGGTTGGCGACCTCGAGCGCCTCTTCCTGGTCGTGGGTGACGAAGATCGAGGTCACGTTGATTTCGTGATGCAGCGAGCGCAACCATTGCCGCAGTTCCTTGCGTACCTCGGCATCCAGCGCGCCGAACGGCTCGTCCAAGAGCAGGATGCGCGGTGCGATCGCGAGCGCGCGCGCGAGCGCAATGCGCTGGCGCTGGCCGCCCGACAATTGACTCGGGTAACGATTGGCCAGCCAATCGAGCTGCACCAGGTCGAGCAACTCCTTGACGCGCGTGCGGATCGAAGCCTCGTCCTTGCGGATCGCGCGCGGTTGTACGCGCAGGCCGAACGCGACGTTCTCGAACACCGTCATGTGGCGGAACAGTGCGTAATGCTGGAACACGAATCCGACCTGACGCTCGCCGGCGCCGCGCCCAAGCGCGTTCTCGCCATCGAACGAAACCTCGCCGGCATCGGGCCAATCGCGCCCCGCGATGATTCTGAGCAGCGTGGTCTTGCCGGAGCCCGACGGCCCGAGCAGCGCCAATAGTTCGCCCTTGGCGACCTTGAGGTCAACGCCGTCAAGCGCTGCGAACGCGCCGAACTTCTTGACCAGGTTCTTGACTTCAATCGTCATGCGGCAATTCCTCTTCGTCCAGATGACGTTCGAGAACGGTCTTGGCGACCAGCGTGATCAGCGCCAGCATGGCGAGCAGCGAGGCGATCGCGAATGACGATACGAACTGGTACTCGTTGTAGAGAATCTCGACGAGGAGCGGCATGGTGTTGGTCTCGCCGCGGATGTGGCCCGAGACCACCGAGACCGCGCCGAACTCGCCCATGCCGCGCGCGTTGCACAGCAGCACGCCATACAACACGCCCCATTTGATGTTCGGCAAGGTCACGCGGAAGAAGGTCTGCGGGCCCGATGCGCCAAGCGAGATCGCGGCCTCTTCCTCCTGCGTGCCCTGTTCCTGCATCAACGGGATCAGCGCCCGCGCCACGAACGGAAATGTCACGAAGCTGGTAGCAAGCGCGATGCCGGGCAGCGCGAACAGCACATGGACGTCATGAGCCTGCAGCCAGGGGCCCCAAAAACCCTGCGCACCGAATAGCAACACGAAGACGAGGCCGGAGATCACCGGGCTTACCGAGAACGGCAAATCGATCAGCGTGATCAGGAATGTCTTGCCGGAAAATTCGAATTTGGCGATCACCCAGGCGGCGATCACGCCGAATACCAGGTTGAGGCTGACGGAGATCGCCGCCACCAATAGCGTTAGCCTGATCGCAGACGCAGCTTCGGGATCGGACAGCGCTGAGAAATAAGCGCCCACCCCTTTGGAAAAGGCCTGCGCGAACACCACGACCAGCGGCAACACCACAAAGACGCCGAGAAAGGCCACGGCAATCGTGACGATGATGGCGCGAACCAATCTAGGCTCGGATCGCACGTCATCCGCTGCTGCAAATGCACGCACCGTCGTCTTCCCCCCGGGAGGGGCGAAGGATAGCGATTGCTGTAATTCCATCGTCATCGGCCGGCCTCTCAATGCGCGGGGATGCGCGTCTGCGCAAAGCGCTGGAGCCGGTTGACGACAAAGATGATCAGGAACGATGCCACTAGCATGACGACGGCGATCGCGGTGGCATCGGCATAACGGAATTCCGACAGCCGGATCACGATCAGGAGCGGCGCGATTTCGGAGACGTTCGGCAGATTGCCGGCAATGAAGATCACGGAGCCGTATTCGCCGACGGCGCGCGCAAACGCCAGCGCAAGCCCCGTCAGCAGCGCCGGGATCAGACTCGGCAGGATCACCCTGGACACCGTGTGCCAGCGATCGGCGCCAAGGCTCGCGGCGGCTTCCTCGATCTCGGGATCGAGATCGATCAGCACCGGCTGCACCGTGCGCACCACGAAGGGAATACCGATGAAGATCATCGCGATGAAAATGCCGACCGGCGTGAACGCCACCTTGACACCGAGGGCTGCGAGCGGCGCGCCGAGCCAGCCTTTTTCCGCAAACAGCGAGGTCAGCGCGACGCCTGCGACCGCAGTCGGCAGCGCAAAGGGAATGTCGACGATGGCATCGAACAGCCGCCGGCCCGGGAAACGATAGCGCACCAGCGCCCAGACGATGATCGTCCCCATCACCAGATTGACCAGCGCCGCGGCACCAGCGAGGCCGAACGAAATTTTCAGCGCATTCAGCGTGCGGCGGCTGGTGAGAATGCTCCAGAACTGATCGGGGAAAGCTCAAACGTTTTCAGGAACAGGCCGGCGAGCGGAAGGAAGACAATGATCGAAAGCCAGGTCAGCGTCAGGCCTAAGGAAAGACCGAACCCCGGCAGGGTGCTGCGTCGTCTCGCGCTCGCGCTCACAATGCCCCCTGTTTCCTCGTGCCGCGATCAGTTCTTGTAGATCTGATCGAACACGCCGCCTTCGCCAAAATGTTCCTTCTGCGCCTTGGTCCAGCCGCCGAACACATCTTCGATCGTGAACATTTCGACCTTGGCGAACGAACTCTCGTATTCCTTGGCAATCTCCGGATCGCGAGGACGATAGGAATTGCGTGCGGCAATTTCCTGACCTTCCTTTGCATACCAGTACCTCAGATAGGCTTCCGCGACGGCGCGCGTGCCTTTTTTATCGGCAACGGTGTCGACGATTGCGAGCGGCGGCTCTGCGAGAATCGATAGCGGCGGCGAGACGATCTCGAACTTATCCCTGCCGAATTCGCGCTGCGCGAGGAACGCCTCGTTCTCCCAGGCGAGCAGCACGTCGCCGACGCCGCGCTCGACAAAGGTGACGGTCGAGCCGCGCGCGCCGGTATCGAGCACCGGCACATTCTTGTAGAGGTCCGCAACGAATTGTTTTGCCTTC
>CAVQNB010000033.1:0-24701 GCA_963713785.1 uncultured Alphaproteobacteria bacterium | reverse complement strand
TAGGGCCAACAAACAGGCTGTTTCGTAGATGGGTCTCATCCTCGTAGCTTCCTCGCCGCAAGCATGCGGAATGTGGGTACGGGCCATTGCGGTCCGACCGGATATGAGGTGATGCAGTGAGCAACTGCATAAATAGCCGGAAGCTGGTCCCTGAGCCCGTCGACCGCGGCGGTACGCTGCGCTACGCATGGCTCCGCGCACCGCCGCTGCGCCATGCGATCAAAATAAAACCCAAGCCCCAGTTAGGACGCTTGACTCAAGAGGCCCCATATGAGGGTGGGCAAAGGCGCATCTGCGCCGTGCCCACCATTCCAAGAGAGGTGGTGGGCTCGCTTCGCTCAGCCCACCCTACGAAGGACAGACTATCGCCTCATCGCGCTTCGCTCGGCCCGACTTCCTCGAGCAGATCCAGCGTGGCGTCGATCTCGGCGAGACGCCGCTCGATCTCGGCGCGCTCGTTCGGGCCTGGGTCTAGCTGCAGCCGGTCCAGCAGTTGCTGTTTTCGCGCCAGCAGTTTTGCAACGGTTGTCATCGGAAAATCCTTTATGCGTTTGGCCTAATCAACGCCTGGCGTGAAATTTGGGTCCGCCACAGTGATGACGTGGAACCGCTCGAATGATGGCCGCCGTGTTGGCGATGGCGACCGGAGCCAAAGCCTTGAGGTTCCGCGTGCGAAAATTTAGCCTTGGCCGGATTGGAACCAAATCTCCGGAACCGGGTTCCCGGTTGGGTGCAATTTTGTTTCCGGGCAGGGGGCGCGGCTCACATGGGGTGTATCAGTGCAAGAGCTGCCGCTGGTGTTGGTCATTGAAGACGATCCCGACATTCAAATTGTAGTCGAAGACGCGCTTACCGAAGGCGGGTTTGAGCCTGCCATCGCGGCATCCGGCGAGGAGGCGGTCACCCTTCTCAAGGGCGGCTTGCTGAAATATCGCGCGCTGGTGACCGACGTGAAACTGAAGGGCCGGATGGACGGCTGGGAGGTTGCAAAGCAATCCCGGGAAATCGATCCGGCCTTTCCCATCGTGTACATCACCGGCGCCGCGGGGCGGTGGCCGTCGCGCGGCGTCCCCAACAGCATTCTGCTGGAGAAGCCGTTCGCGCCGGCACAGCTGGTCACCGCCGTTTCAAATCTTCTCAACATGGGAACCTAGACGCCGTGAGACCGGAGTTGCTTCACGAGAGAAGCACGCGGGTCGCAGCGGTCGGGCCGATCGGTGGCTTCAACAAAAGTTGCAGGAACCAGTTGCGCAACCGGCCATTACCTTGATGGGTCGCTCCTGGTAGAGCGGCCTGCACGGTACCCGCCCGTCCCCCAAGGACGCCCCCCACCACGCGGCGGGACCGTGCCCGGGGCGGGATGGCGCTAAGGGATCAAGCGAGCGAGCCGGGGGCTAGCACTACAGTTGCCTTTTCTGCAGGTTTCTTAAATCCATGGGCAACCATAATTCGAAGATCGTGGACGCGGCCAGCGTCGATTGAAGAGACGCTTGCGCTGTGGGCGGCGTCGCTCCGTGAGATCAAGAAACGGATACGTCCGTTGTTCAATCAAGATCGTGTTGCGACGAATGCTGGCTTGTTTCTGGAAAGTCTGCTCGGAGATGAGCAACGCAAAACCGGTTGGATGCGCGCGGAGGCAGCTGGCGATCCTGGCCCTTGGCGGCAACAGGCGATCCTGGGGCGCAGGGATTGGGATGCGGATGGCCTGCGCGATATCGTCCGCGATTATGTCATCGAGCATTTGGCGGATGACGAAGCGGTGCTAGTGATCGACGAGACTGGCTTTCTTAAGCAGGGCAAGGCGTCGTGCGGGGTGGCGCGACAATACACTGGTTCTGCTGGCAAGATCACGAACTGCCAGATCGGCGTCTTCGCCGCCTACGTGTCGCGCCACGGTCATGCGTTCATCGATCGCGCGCTATATCTTCCGAAGGAATGGACTGACGATCCAGCCCGCCTCAAAGTCGCATACGTGCCCCCCGATGCCGGCTTTGCCACCAAACCGAAGCTTGCGACGAGAATGATTGCATACGCCATAGCTGCGTCTGTCCCATTCAAGTGGGTTACTGGCGATACTGTCTACGGTGTTGGCGATATCGAACAGCAGCTACGCCAGGAAGGCAAAGGCTATGTCCTTGGGGTCAGTAGCGCTCATGTATTTCAATCCTGGGGCAAGCGGCAATCGGTTGCTGGCAAGGCCGTAGACATCGCTCGGACACGGCGCGCCTCCGATTGGAAACGCCTATCGGCAGGAGCCGGAACCAAAGGACCGCGGCTGTACGATTGGTGCTATCTCGAATTAGCAGATCTCGAGGTTGACGAATTTTACAGCGCAAATCATGGTCTTTGGACGCGAGGTCTGCTGATCCGTCGAAATATCGCTGATGGTGATCTCGCCTTCTTCAGCACCTGGTGTCCGGCGGGAACATCCATCGAAACGCTGGTGGTGATCGAAGGCCATCGATGGGCGATCGAGGACAGCTTTGAGACCGCGAAAAACGAGTTCGGGCTCGATCACAACGAGAGCAGATCTTGGCATGGGTGGCATCGCCACGTTTCCCTGGTAATGCTCGCCTTCGCCATGATGGCGGTGATCCGCCATCGGGCCAATTCGCCGCCGCCAAAAAAAACGACACGCCGAATCACAGCAAAAATCAAAGAATAGCCACGCCGCTGTTGATCCGTTGGTCGATCCAGGAAGTCCGCCGCATCGCTATCAGGCTCGCCCGAAAGCGGATCCAACCCGCACACATCATCGCATGGTCACTCTGGCGTAGAGCTCACCAGGCTGCCGCACAACGTGCCCACTTCAAAAAACGGCAACTGTAGGGCTAGGGCATGATCCGGAAAAGTGGGTACCGGTTTTCCCTTGCGACAAACGCGAAGCGTTTTGCGCGGAGATCATGCCCAAACAAAAAGCTGGAGCGGTATGACGATTCGAAGAAAAGTCATCACGCTCTAAGGCGCCATGCTGTGCGCGATCGATCGTCCCATGCTGCGCACGCCGTCAGCGAGCCTGCCGTTGTTGTATTCGGCATCCCAGAAATAGGTGACCGCAATAAAAATCAGGAAAGCAAAGAAAATTCGCATCCCCGGTACCCGCGGATGTTGAAGTTAAAGTGCAATTCTGTCTGAGTCGGCAAAAGCCAGTCTATCCACTCTCCGACATTGGAACCCGTGTGAAGCGTATCACATCCCTGCCATTGATTCCGGTCTAGTTTTTCGGAATGCGCAGTCTCGCACTCCTCATTGTCGCCGTCGTCGCGCTCGCCATGGTGAGCGCGCACCAGCCCCACTTCGCGCCAAGGCCGACAGGGCCGATGCCGGCGGTGAATGTGCCGTGAGGGGGGTGGGGGTGATCCAATCCAAACGATCGATCAGCGGCGGATGAGGGCAGGCATAACGCGACACCGGCCCGGATTTCGCTTGGCTCTATCCGGGATTCGTTCCGGCCTCAGCAGCACGCAAGGCCAAGCTTCAAGCGTGTGGAGCAAGTTGCTTTGTAACGCATGGCATCTTGTGCGAGGTCAACGAATCAAACCGCCCACCAAACGTCAAATCTAGCAACCGTCAGTTCTGCTTCCCCGCAGCCGGCGCGGCCTCGGGCGCCTCCGGCGCCGTCACCGCATCATCCGGCGCGGCCGCAGGCTTCACGCCGCCGCCACCGGTAAACCGCTCGATCACCGAGCGCACGGCGTCGCGGGTCTTGCGGTCCTTGACGGCGTCGAGCAGGGGCGCGGAGGCCGGCGAGCGGCGGATCAGGCTTTCCGGATCGGGGAAGATCAGCGGATCGTCCCACGGGCCCTGCACCACGAACGGCAGCTCGAAGCCGGGCGCGCCGTTGCGGCGCGACGTCAGGCTGGCGATGCCCTTCAGGTCGTATTCGCGCGTCGGCACCGAGGCGGTGCCGGTCAGGGTCACGCGCGCGGCCGGGCCTTCGAGGCGGATATCCTCGGCGGTCGCGACTGCCGTCGGCGAATTTCACCGCGACGGTGAGGGTGTCGTAGGGCGTCGAGCCGGAGCGGAAATTGCCGGCGCCGGACAGCGGCCGCCGCTCCAGCCGCTTCAACAGCTGCTCGACATTGAAGCCCGCGATCGCGCCGTCATGGCCGGTCAGGGTCGCGGTGCCGTCGAGCGATTGCGCCAGCCCAAACGGGCTCGAGCCCGAGGCCATCAGCGAGACGTTGAGATTGCCGCGGCCGGACAGTTTGTGTGATGCCGAACAATTCGGTGGCGCAGGACTGCAGGTCGACGTCGGTGAACTGGAACTGCGCCTTGACGTCGGCGACCGCGTCCGAGCGCGCGATGCCGAACGAGCCCCTGGCGATGCCGCCATAGATCTGCGCCTCGCCGACCGAGAGCGCCAGCGCGCCGCCGCGCAAATTGGCGCCGAACGCGGTGCGCCCGAGTTTTGTGGGGCCGACCGTCACCCGCGCCGCCGACAGCCGCATGTCGAGATCGGTGGTCGACAGCGCGTTGAGATCGAACAACTGCCGGTTCCAGTCGCGCGCGCCGCTGGCGAGCAGGCGGAAGGTGGAGATATAGGGCGTGAAGTCGAGCGCGTCGGCGGCGAGCGTCGCCTGCAGCGTCTGGCGGCCGTTGTTGGCGTAGGTCATCACGCCCTCGGCGACATTGCCGTCGAGCTCGACATTGACATTGGTGAGCGCGATCGAGGCGCCGACCACGTTGGCGCGCGCCTTCAGCGCGAAGCGGCCGAAGCCGTCGCCGCCGGGCGGCGCGCTGCCCGGTCCAGCGCAGCGCGTTGCGCAAGCGACGCGCTGTCGATGGTCAGCGTGCCCTCCATCATCATGCTGGTGCGGTCGGCAACCGTGCCGTCGAAGGCGAGCTTTCAAGGGCGCGCTGGAGAGCCGCGCCTTCAGCCCGGAACGGTCGCCCGACAGCGCCGCGACGAAATCGCTCGCCGAGATCGAGCCGTCGACGCGCTCGCCGCGCCAGTCGAATTGCCCGGTGGCGGCAAAGGAGCGCGAGATCGACGGCCAGGCCAGCGACAGGTCGATATCGTCGAGCTTCTCGGAGGCATGGTTGGCGGCGTCGTCATACGAAAGCTCGCCGTCCTGGATCCGGATTTCCGAGAACGACACCTGGTTGTCGGCGCCGGGCTTCATGGTGCGCGCGATGGTCTCGATGAACGGCGTCCAGTTGCTCTCGCCGTCGGCTGCGCGCGTCACGACGGATATGCGGGCGCAGCATCATGACGTCGGCGATCTCGAAGCGCTGCAGCAACAGCGGCAGCAGCCGCAGGTTGGCGGTCAGCACGTCGACGGAGAGCGCGGGATCGGCGGTGCCGCCGCCCTTCAGGCCGACGTCATGAAACGAGACGTAGCTGCCCGGAAACACCGAGACGTCGATAGTGCCGTTGACGACGAGATCGAGGCCGGTGACGGCGCGGATTTGCGCCTCGACCGCCTGGCGCAGCGCGTCCCGGTTGAGGAACCAGGACGTCGCGATCAGGCCGATCAGCGCCACGCCGAGACAACGCCGCAATCGGCGTCCCCAGGCGCTTCATTCCTTGGGCCATCGTCAATGACATATCCCGATTGGTTGAAGCTGTTGCCGGCCTGTGCTCAAAGGAGACGGATCGAGCGCCGGGACCCGTGCCAACCCCCGCAACTTGATGGGTTTTCTTGACGCTTTCAAGGCCGTCCTCAGGGCCATCCGGGGTGTTACGGGGCACCCTCCGTCCGTCATGGCCGGGCATGCCGTCCGAAGGACGGCGTCGCTTCCGCTCGCCTATGTCCCGGCCATGACAACGTTTGAGCCATCATTGACGCATTGCGAAGAATTCGCGTAATAATTCGACCCTTCCTCAGAGCAGGTCACTTTTCATGAACAAGGTCTATCCCGACGCCAAATCGGCCCTCGACGGCCTCCTCAAGGACGGCATGATGATCATGTCCGGCGGCTTCGGCCTGTGCGGCATCGCCGAGACCCTGTCCGACGCGATCCGCGACTCCGGCGTGAAGAACCTCACCGTGGTCTCCAACAATGCCGGCGTCGACGGTATCGGGCTGAGCCGGCTGCTGGAGACGCGGCAGATCAAGAAGATGATCTCGTCCTATGTCGGCGAGAACAAGCTGTTCGCGCAGCAATTCCTCGCCGGCGAACTGGAACTCGAATTCAATCCGCAGGGCACGCTGGCCGAGCGCATCCGCGCCGGCGGCGCCGGCATTCCCGCCTTCTACACCAAGACCGGCGTCGGCACGCTGATCGCCGAAGGCAAGGAAGATGAAGGAATTCGACGGCGAGAAATATCTGATGGAGCGCGGGCTGTTCGCCGATCTCGCCATCGTCCACGCCTGGAAGGGCGATACCGCCGGCAACCTCGTCTATCGCAAGACCGCGCGCAACTTCAACCCGATGATGGCGACCGCGGCCAAGGTCACCGTCGCCGAAGTCGAGCACCTGGTGCCGGCCGGCGAGCTCGATCCCGACCACATCCACACGCCCGGCATCTTCGTCAAGCGCATCGTCGACGTCGGCCCGACCAAGAAGCGCATCGAATTCCGCAACACCCGTCCGCGTCCGGCGGCGTAGCGCGCATGATCCGGAAAAGTGGGTACCGGTTTTCCGATAAGATCATGCGCAAACGAAAGAGCTAAACAGGAGAGATCGCATGGCCTGGACCCGCGAACAAATGGCAGCGCGCGCCGCCAAGGAATTGCGCGACGGCTATTACGTCAATCTCGGCATCGGCATTCCGACGCTGGTGTCGAACTACATCCCCGACGGCATCGACGTGAATCTGCAGAGCGAGAACGGCATGCTCGGCATGGGGCCGTTTCCCTACGAGGGCGAGGAAGACGCCGACCTGATCAACGCCGGCAAGCAGACCGTCACCGAACTGCCGACCACCAGCTATTTCTCGTCGGCCGAATTCCTTCGGCATGGTGCGCGGCGGGCATATCGACCTGTCGATCCTCGGCGCGATGCAGGTGGCGCAGAACGGCGATCTCGCCAACTGGATGATCCCGGGCAAGATGGTCAAGGGCATGGGCGGCGCGATGGACCTCGTCGCCGGCGTCAAGCGCGTCGTGGTGGTGATGGAGCATTCCGCCAAGGACGGCCCGAAGCTTCTGAAGAAGTGCAACCTGCCGCTGACCGGCGAGAAGGTGGTCGACATGGTGGTCACCGATCTCGCGGTCTTCACCATCGACAAGCACGGCAAGGACGGCATGGCGCTGATCGAGCTCGCCGACGGCGTCACGCTGGACGAGGTGAAGGCGAAGACCGAAGCCGAGTTTCGGGTCGCGCTGAAGAACGCGTAGATTTACCTCGCCCCGCTGCTGTCCGCCGAAGCCCGCCTTCGGGCGAAGGCGGATGCGGTCGGATTGCATCGCAGCCGTAGGGTGGGCAAAGCGAAGCGTGCCCACCATCTTCTCCTAACTCACGAATGGTGGGCACGGCGCGAAGAGCGCCTTTGCCCACCCTACGAGTTTACGCCTTAGTCTAGCTAGCCGCGGCGACCTCCTCGAGCCCGCGAATGCGCAGCTCGACGCCGCAGGCCCATACCACCGATCTGAAGCAAAGCCGAGGCCGATTTCCGCGTCGTGTTGAAGAACGCGTGACAAGGCGCTGCTTCGCATTCGCCACGTTGTGATCATCGAACCGATCGTGACTCGGTCACAACTGGGGGAGGCACGGTTAACAGTGCCCATTTCCGCCGCCATTGAAGATCATCCGCAATCGTCAGAACCGATGTGGCCGTGCCGTGTGCGGACCATGCGCGCCGTCAGGACGGCCTAGTGGAGAAATCAGATGTTGAAAAAATCTCCGGAAAATGCGCTTCGCGTTCTCGGACCGAGCGAGCATTACTTCTGGCTAAGCAACCAGACCAGCCCGAAGCACTTTGTTGTGGCCGCGCAAATCGCTGGCGTCGCAACGGCCGCATCGTGGCAAGCAGCGCTCACCGCCGTACAACAGCGCCATCCATTGCTGCAAGCCTGCATCGCCGAGGATCAAGTCGGCGCGCCGTATTTCCGTCGTCTGAACGACGTCGGCATTCCGTTTCGCGTTGTTGATGGCGATGGATTGGCAAATTGGGAGGGGGAAATGGCGCTGGAGTTGGCGACCCCGCTTCCTATGACAGGTGGCCCATTGATGCGGGTGGCACGGATGCACGATGGGAACAGGAGCATACTCATCGTTTCAACGCACCATTCGATTGCGGATGGTCTGTCCCTGGCATTTATCGTTCGCGACCTGCTCAGGGCCCTCTCAGGAAGATCGCTGGAAAGGCTTCAGCTCACCGCTTCGCAAGAAGATCTCTGCGAAGCGCTTGGCGCCGATCCGGTGGGGGCGGAACCGAACCCGCCGGCGCCCAAGACCGTCAGACCGGGACGGTTGCCCGACAGAAGCCGGTCAGCTCCCATTATCCAAAGCTTGCGCTTGTCAGCGGAGATTTCCCGCGGGCTTCGCAAGCGAGCGCGTCAGGAACGAACCACGGTTCACGGAGCACTCGTGGCATCCATCAGCCTTGCCGGTCGGCAGATTTCGAGTGAGTGGATGGAGCAGCCGGTTCGCGTCGTATCTCCTGTCGACAACCGAAAGATACTGGGCCTGAATGATGAGTGCCTCTTGTCTATTCTCTTTCCGATCACCGAACATAGCCCGCGCAGAGATGCCAAATTTTGGGATGTAGCCCGCGGCGTAACGCGCGACCTGGCCCCGGCACGAACGAAAAACGGCGTCGCCGGTGCTTTCGCGGCCTTCGGACAGCTTATCTCGAGCGGTCCCGATGCGAAGGCGATCTCGCAATTCGAACTGCAGATGTGTGCCAACGAAATGATGATGTCGAATCTTGGCGTGCTTCCGATTGAGACGAATTATGGGGATCTGATCCTGGAAGCCTTTTGGGGGCCATCCGTCCTTGTCGGCATTGAGGGAGAGCAGATGATCGGGGCTGCGACCCTGCATGGAGCGATCCATCTTCTGCACAGCAGCTACACGCCCATTCCGTCGCTACTTCAGGCAGCCGAGCGCACCTTGCTTGAGGCACTCCAATAACGAGTGCGCGTGCAGGCGGCCGTGGTGCCATCACGCCTTCGCCGCGGCGACGTCCTCGAGCCCGCGGTTGCGCGGCTCGACGCCCCAGGCCCATACCACCGCGATCTGAATCACCACCAGCCCGATCATCAGCCAGACCACGCCCGGCAATTGATACGACGCCATCAGGCTGCCTACGATAAAGGGCGAGACCACGGTGGCGCCGCGTCCAAGCGTGTTGCAGATGCCGTTGGCGCGCAAGCGTATCTCGGTCGGGAACAGTTCCGGCGTATAGACGCCGAACAGGATCGCGGTCTGCACATAGATCGCGACGATCAGCACGAAGCCGACGGAAAGCACGATCTCCGGATCGGAGGCGGCATTGAAGCGAGCGTAGATATAGCCGGAGATGATGGTCACGATCGACGCGCCGATGATGCTTGAGCGCCGCCCGATCGCGTCCGACAGATAAGCGCCGAGCGCGCAGCCGACCAGCGATGCCGCCGAGAGCACCAGTGTATAGGCGAGCGAATTGGCGATCGTCAGCCCCTGGCGCAGGAAAAACTGCGGCAGGAAGATCACGAAGCCGAAGATCAAGGTGTTGATCGTGATCAAGACCCAGGAGCCGACGATCATGCGTTGCAACAGCGGCGGCCGCAGCATGTCGGAAGCCGAGACCTGGGCGACGGCAGGCGGCACCACCACCGGTGGCAGCGTCTTGCCGCCGGCGGCTTCCTTTTCGATTTGCTGCATCAGGGCTTCGGCTTCCTGGTCTCGGCCTTGCTGCTCGAGCCAGCGCGGCGATTCCGGGAGATTCTTGCGCAGATACCAGACGATCAGCGATCCGACTGCGGCCAGAACGAACATCGGCCGCCAGCCAAAGGCCGGGATGATCAGATAGCCGAGCAGCGCGGTTACCGGGAAACCGGCCACCACCAGAAACGCCATCATCGACAGCCAGCGCCCGCGCGTCTTCGGCGGCACGAATTCGGTCAACGTGGAATAGCCGACCACGATTTCGGCACCTAAGCCCAAGCCCTGCACGAAGCGGCAGGCGATCAGCTGGTTCATGTCCTGCGCAAACGCCGCCGCCAGCGACGCCAACCCGAAGATCAAGAGATTGATCTGGTAGGTGAAGCGGCGCCCGAATTTGTCGCCGACAAATCCGGTGATCAGCGCGCCCAAGGTCATGCCGACAAAGGTCAGCGAGATGAATTGCAGGTTTTGCGGCACGGTCGAGAATTTGCTCTGGATCGCCGAGGCCAGCACGCCGCCGGCGACATAGAGATCGTAACCGTCGAAAAACATGCCGGCGCCGACCAGGGCGAAAATCCGGTAGTGAAACGGCGAGACCGGGAGCCGGTCGAGACGTGCGCCGGCGTTGACTGCGTGACCCATCTGAAATTCCTCCCCCACTTCTGTTTTGGCTTGTTCTGGTTTGTTTTGCTTCGTTCTAGTTCAGCCGCCGCTGGGTCGCCGTGTCGCGATACCAGTCGAACGGCGCGTCACTGGTCGCGACCATCACGCTCTTGACGTTGAAATGGTCGTCAAAGCTTTCGCTGCCGCATTCGCGTCCGACGCCGCTATCGCCGACGCCGCCCCAGGGCGAGGCCGGATCGAGCCGGTGATGATCGTTGATCCAGACGATGCCGCACCTGACCGCGGAAGCGACGCGATGAGCGCGGCCGACGTCGCGGGTACGGATCGCCGCCGCCAGCCCGAACGGGGAATCATTGGCGAGCCGCAACGCGTCCGCCTCGTCCTTGAACGGCGTCACCGAGGTGAAGGGGCCGAACACTTCTTCCTGGAAAATCCGCATCTCGGATTTCACGTCGGCGAACACCGTCGGCTCGACGAAATAGCCGTTCTCATGGCCTTCAATGCTCGCGGCCGAGCCGCCGGTGACAAGCCGCGCGCCGTCCTCGCGGCCGAGCGCGCAATAGGACAGCACGCGATCGCGTTGTTTGGCCGAGATCACCGGCCCGAGCTGGGTCGTGGGATCGAAGGGATCGCCGATCCGGATGGTTTCCGTCTTCGCCTTCAGCTTCTCGACGAACGCATCATAGATCGAGGCCTGCACCAGATGGCGCGAGGCGCAGATGCAGGTCTGCCCCGCCCCGATGAAGGCGCCGAACGCCGCATAATTGACGGCGCGGTCGATGTCGAAATCGTCGAACACCATCACGGGCGTCTTGCCGCCGAGCTCGATCGTCTGGTGCGCGAACACCTTGGCGGCCGCGGCGCCCGCGATGCGGCCGGCCTCGGTGCCGCCGGTCAAGACCAGCTTGTCGATGTCGCCATGTTCGGCCAGCATACTGCCGGCGCTGTGGCCCAAGCCCAGCACGACGTTGAACACGCCGGGCGGCAGCCCGGCTTCGGTGAAGATCTGCGCCAGTTTTAGAGTCGTAAGCGGCGTATATTCCGACGGCTTGACGACGGTGACGCATCCGGACGCGAGCACCGCGGCCAGCGACTTGCACAGGATCATCAGGGGATGATTGAACGGCGTGCAATTGGCGACGATGCCGATCGGCGTGCGCAGCGTATAGTTGAGATAGGCGCCCTCGACGGGGATCACGGCATCGCGCCGCGACAGCGCGAGCCCCGCGAAGTAACGGAAAAAATCCGGCAGCCGCGACAGCTGCGCGCGCGTCTCGTTCAACGGCCGGCCGTTGTTGAGCGTCTCCAGCCGGTACAGAGATTCCAGATTGGCCTCGAATGCGTCGGCCAGCCGATTGACCAGCCGCGCGCGGGCGCGGATGTCCATGCCGCCCCACGCCTTGTCTTCGAACGCGGCGCGCGCGCTTTGCATCGCGCGGTCGATATCTTCGGCGGTCGAATTCGGAATTTTGGCGATGACGTCGCCGGTCGCGGGATTGCGGACGTCGAGCATCTCGCCAGTTCCGGCCTCGATCTCGCGGCCGTCGACGAAATTGCCGTGGATCTCGACCTCGATGCTTCCAGGCTTTGAGGAGATGTTCATGTGTCTCTCTTCTCTTTTGTTTGAGCATGATCTTTTCGGAAAACCGGTTCCCACTTTTCCGGATCATGCTCTAGACAATCACCGCATTGCGCTTCAGCGCCGGCAGCACGCGTTTTTCGGTCTCCCCGATATGGGCCTTGATGATGCGCAAGGCTGATCGCCGGTCGCGCCGCTGCATCGCCTCGATCAGCGCGACATGCTCGGCGACGAGCTGCGCCGGGTCGTGGCCTTTCACATTGGCGACGCTGACCCGCACCAGGCGATCGGCCTGTCCGATCAGGTCGCACAACGAGGCCGCCATGCGGCGGTTGCCGGAGGCGTGCGCCAGTGCGGAATGGAAGGCGCGGTTATAGGCGATGAAGTCTTCGTGGTTGCCGGCGAAGCGCCGGAACTCGTTCAGCGCCTTCAACACATCGTCGTCGGCTTGCTCGATCGCCTCGGCCACGCAGGCCGGCTCCAGCGCCAGCCGAAAGCGCAACAGGTCGCGCGCGTCTGCCAGCGAGATCGGATTGACCCGATAGCCCTGGCGCGGCTGCACCGTCACGAGATGCTCGCGCTCCAGCCGCAGCAGCGCCTCGCGCACCGGCTGGCGGCTCACTGCATAGCGCTCGGCAAGCTCCTGCTCGCGCATATCATCGCCTGGTGCCAGCCGACAGGTCAGAATATCAGAACGCAGGCTTTCGTAGACATTATCGCGCAAAAGCATCGATATTCCCTCATATCCGGCCATAATGTTGCAGTCGTGAAATATCACGTCAAGTCGACAAAGGCTTGAAATGCGCGAAGTTTAATCTATCAATCCAGAGGGTCGGCGCAGGCTTTTCACTGGGTCCTGCGCCATCATTTGAAGAAGTTGTTGGAAAAGAGAGAGCGATGGATCGGCTTTTCGCTGAACGGCACCGTCAATGCGGCGCAAGCGGGCGAGGGCCTGCCGCTGTTCCTGTTGCACTCGCTGTTGTCGGATCGCGCGAGCTTTGACGCGGTCGCGCCGAGACTGTCGCAATCGTTTCGCGTCATCGTTCCGGAACTGCCCGGCTTTGGCCGGTCGCAAGCGGTGGGCGGCGGTCTTGCCGATATTGCCGACCGAATGGCGGAAGCGGTCAGCGACGCGGCCGGCGGCGAGGAAGCGATCGTGCTCGGCAACGGTTATGGCGGTTTCGTCGCGCTGCAGATGGCCATTCGCCATCCGCAAATCGCAACGCGGCTCATCCTCGCCGATAGTGGCGCGGCGTTCTCCGAAGACGGGCGCCAGGCCTTCCGCAACATGGCGGCGGCCTCCAAGGCCAAGGGGCTTGCGGCAATCACCGATATCGCGATGCGCCGGCTATTTGCGCCGGAGTTTCAGGAGGGCCATCCCGAACTGATGCGCGACCGCCGCGAGGCATTTCTGAGAACCGATCCAGAGGTGTTTCGCGCCGCCTGCGCGCAACTCGCCGAACTCGACCTGCGGGACGAACTCGCAAAGGTCAAAGTGCCGGTGTTGGTGCGTAGTCGGCGAACATGACGAGGCGACGCCGCCGCCGATGTCGCAGGAACTCGCCGCCCTCTTGCCGGATGCGCGGCTGAAGATCATACCGGGCTGCGCGCATGTCCCGCAACTGCAAGCGCCCGATCTCTTCCTGGAGACGATGGCCGAATTCCTGCCGGTGGCGTTCGCGGCAAGGTGAGCGCGTTTGGGGTCATTTGCGCCTCAGTGCCCACAGCGAGTAGATCGCTGCAAACGCAATCATCACGGCTACGATGGTCACGGTGTTTTCCATCATCGCGAGATGGCCGGCACATTGTGAATTTCAGATGGCGTCAGCACTACCGGCCGGTGATGGCGGCGTCCGGATACGAAACGATCGTCATGAACCAGACGGCGCCGAAAAACAGCGACCAGAACGTGTCCCAGTAGACCCAGAACACCGGGAGTTACTCGCGCAATGCTGACGGGGCTGTGGCGTCGATCCGTTGGTTCAGAACGGCCGACGGCTCGAACACCACCACGCGCGTAATTGGCACTTCGCTGCCGGCCTTCGGGTTACGGATGATACGCTGACCTTTCTTGGGATTTTTCGTCATGGCTCCTTTTCCTTATCCCCGATTGCTAGAGAAATGCGCATCGCCGCATAGGAATACGAGCCAGGTTCACGCATGTGTTTATAAACGTGACATAAGTCCGGCCCGATCTGACAAATAGATATGGGTCGCTCTTGTTCTCTCAATTAAAACTATCTTTATAGCGTTGGACGTCGAAGCTCCTCGTGAGCACGCAGTGTGATAGGCCGACCGCAATGCGGCATTCTCACTCTGCTATAGGTCACCCAGTTCCAGCGCCGGGGTGAGGTAATGCATGAGCACCGAAGACCGTCACGATCACTGGCAAAAGGTCTATACCAGCAAGGGTGAGAACGAGGTCAGCTGGTTTCAGGAAAGCCCGGCTCCCTCGCTGGAGCTGATCGAACGCGCAGGCGCAAATCCCGCCTCTGGCATTATCGACATTGGCGGCGGCGCGTCACGCCTTGTCGACGCGTTGATCGAACGCGGGTTTTCCGCCGTCACCGTACTCGATCTGTCGGAGGCTGCGCTGGCCACCGCCAAGGCCCGGCTCGGCGCGCGCGCGAAACGGGTTCAATGGGTCGCTGGCGACGTGACGATCTGGGAGCCTCGGCAATCCTATGACATCTGGCACGACCGTGCGGCGTTTCACTTTCTCACTGACGCAGGCGATCGGACGGCCTATCTGTCACGGTTGCGAAAGGCCGTCAGGCCCGGCGGCCAAGCCATCATCGCGACCTTCGCGCTGGACGGGCCCGAGCGGTGCAGCGGCCTGCCGGTGATGCGTTACGATGCCGCGAGCCTGGCGCGGACGCTTGGCGAGGAGTTCGTACTGGTCGAGACGCGAGGCCATCGCCACACCACGCCGTGGCAGTCCACCCAGCATTTTCAATTCAGCATTTTCCGGCGCGTCTAGGGCCTCGACTGGCGGAAACACGGAGGCTGCGAGGTAAGGCACGGCGATGCTGACAATTTAAGCAGATCGGGCATATTATCCTTTCGACCTTGGCATCGACCACGCCTACTCTTGCCTCGGAAGCAGGGTGATTTTGGATGCGCGAGATTCTCGACTATTGCACGGGAGGAAATCAGCGAAAGGTGCCAGCGGGCGCCGTCGTCCTCCAAGAGGGTACCAAGACCGGACGCCTGTTTGTCCTGATCGAAGGGCGGCTGGAAGTCATCCGCGGCGACGCTGTCGTCGCCGTGCTCGCCGAACCTGGCGCGGTGACCGGTGAAATGTCGCTACTGCTCGATCGGCCGCACACCGCGACCGTGCGTGCCGCGTCCGATTCGACGATCTACGAATTCAACGACGCTGCGTCCTTTCTCAACGCACAGCCGGCGGTGGCGCTGTTGATCGCGCGGTTGTTGGCGCAACGGCTCAATGTCGCCACGACCTATCTCGCCGACCTGATGAAGCAATATGCCGGTCACGGCACCCACCTCGAAATGGTCGGCGAGATCTTGCAGAGCATGATCAGCCTGCCGCGGCAGCAGGTCTCGCCAGGATCGGATCGGCAATCCGACCCAAGGATCTGAGCCAGCCGGGCACGTCGGTGATCGGCGCAGCCGGCCGCCTCAACGGCGCGTTGAGATCGATATATTGTCCGTCGCCGGCCGATAGCCAGAATGCCACCCCATCGTCGATGTCGAGTACGATGTAGACCGGCGGACGGCCCGGCTGAAGCCCGGCGTTGACGATCCAGGTGGCGCCAAGCCGGTCGAACCACGAGCCCTGAGGGATGAAGGGCGATTGATGCACATGGCCCGAGATCACCATCGACGGCTGGTGGCGCTCGATCCATTGCGCGAGTTCGACGTCACCAAAGAAGCGCTTGCCGCCCCAGCTCGTCGGGGAATTCGCCGGCGGCGCGTGATGCGCCCAAATCCATCGCGTCGGCCGTCTGGCGGCGTCCTTTGCAAGCTGCGCGTCGATGCGCGCTCTGACCAGCGGTCCGTCCCACCATGGGCAGACCGTAAACAGCGTGTCGCCAATCGTCAGGCTGTCGCCGTCGCAGGCAATGCCTAGCTCGCGGATGTCGCCGATCCAGCGCGCGATCTTCTCGCCCTCGGGACTGCGTTCGTCGAGGTCGTGATTTCCCGAGCACAGAATGACGCGGGTGATGCCAGACAACAATGAGAGGTATTTCTTCACGACCAAGATCTGGGCGCGGAAATCGACCGATGATCCGATGTCGAGCGCGTCTCCTGCGAAGATCACCAGGTCGAACTGCGGTGCGGCGCTGAGCAGCCAATCGAATTGCGGCAACGAATAATGCAAATCGGCAACGACAAGGCAGCGCATTTCAAATCAATCCGGGTGCTCAAGAGTGAGGCGATGCGAGGGCGGCTGTATTCAACCGATCAAGAGAGAGCAAACATTGTGCCGTGCCAAGCCGAAAGGGCGCGACAGATGCTCGCAGCTTACGGCTCGTCGAGGAAGCGGCGATTGAGGGACAACGCCGAGGTCATTTCAGCGCTTCGCTGTGGGTCAGCGCGTCATGTCAAAATTCACCGCTGCCGTGTTGCCCCCGCTAATGACGACGGCAATCCGTTCGCCGGCGTCCGGCCGATACGCACCTGACGAGATCGCCGAGAATGCAGCCGCACCTCCCGGCTCCGCCACGATACGCAAGGCGCGCCACAGCGTCCTCTGCGCCTCGGCAATCGCATCGTCCGACACCAGCACGGTTTGCCGCGCGTATTTCTGAACGATTGGAAAGACGCGTTCGCCGACGCGGCGTGGCGCCAGCGAATCCGCTGCCAGACCGCCAGCCTCCGCATCGACAGGATGTCCGGCCTCCAAAGCCTTGCTCAGCGTTGGCGAAGCAAACGGTTCGACGCCGATGACCTTGATGCGGCCGGCGTACCAGGCGGCGATCCCTGCGACGAGCCCGCCGCCGCCAACGGAAACCAGAACCGTATCGATCTCCGGAGCCTGTTGGTCGAGCTCTAGTCCGAGCGTTCCCTGTCCCAGGATGGTTTCGTTCTGGTCGAACGCCGGGACCGGCATGGCGCCGGTCTGCAGCGCCCATGTTTCGCTGGCGGCGAGCGCATTCGCATAGCGGTCGCCCTCGATCGTAAGGTCGGCGCCATATTCGCGGATACGCGCCATCTTGGCCGGGGAAGAGACGCTCGGCACGAAAATCGTGGCCGGCTTTGCGAGCCTCATGGCGGCGTAGGCCACGGCCGCCCCATGATTGCCTCCCGACGCCGCGACGACTTCGGCCTTGGGGATTTCGCGGGTCAACAGATTGGTGAAGGCCCCCCGCGCCTTGAACGAGCCTGAGTGCTGGAGCAGTTCGAGCTTGAGCGAGATTTTATTGGCGGCAAGGCCAAACTCGCCGCCGTCGGTCTCGATGACCGGTGTTCGCCGGATATAGGGCCGGATGATTCTCTCGCACCGCATGATGTTTTGCGGAGTTACTGCGTCGCCAGGTCCATCCATTGGGGTCTCCGCAGCCTGTCTGGAATTGACAAGAGTTAGTCATTTAGCTAATTAGCAATATGACTTCTTTCGAGGACGACGTCGAGTTCCGCTTTTCGTGCGCTGGCGAGCGACCGGCGGCTTTTGATCCTGGAGTGGCTGAAACGCCCGAGAGCGCATTTCCGCGCCCAGATCGACGGCGACCTCGTCAAAGACGGGGTATGCGGCGTGCTGATTGCCGAGAAGCTCGGCGTGAGCCAACCCACCGTGAGCGAGCACCTGAAGGTGTTGTCGCAAGCCGGGCTGGTGCGTGCGAAACGCGTCAAGCAATGGACGTTCTACAAGCGCGACGAGGCCCGTATCGCGAAACTGAAAACGGCCATTCTCGCGAAGATCTGAAGGGCACCGTCAGGCCTTCGCCAGCGCGTGCGAGAACACCACTTCGATCAGCGTGCCCGAGCGCGGTCCGGTCTTGATGTTGAATTGCACGCCGGCGGGGGTCGGCGTGTGGGTCGCCCTTAGACCTGCCCATTTGCTGCGGGCGCGGCGAGCGCGTCCAGGTTTGCCTCCGCCCTCACCAATTTTGGGAGTTCGCCGGCAGCCTCGAGGACCGGGTACGCAACCGAGCAGATGTGTGAGTGAATCCGCCTCAGATCACGCAGCACGTCGAGATGGAGTGAGGTGGTCTCGATCGAGGCGAGGCGGCCTTCCCGCAAACGGTCCAAATGCCGCTCGGTAGCCGCGAGTTCCTCATTTCGCAGGAGCGACTTTTCCGCGAGCAACTTTCGGGCCTCGCCGACGTCGCCGGACATGAAGACGCCGAATGCAATCCGCAGCGAATCCGTCGTTCGTTTGTGGAAAGCCGATAATTCTTCCGCGCCCTCGGGCGAAAACTGGAATCGCCGCCTGATTTTCTTTGTGGCCAGTTCGTTCAGGTTCTTGTCGATAATGTCGCCGATATGCTCGAGATTGATGGCGAAGGAGATAATCTCCATGGCCCGATGACCTTCGCGGTCATCGAGGCTGCCGCGCGTCAATTTGGTAAGATAAAGCTTGATGGCCTCATCGAGACCATCGACGCCGTTGTCCATTCGCGACACTTCATCGACCAGCCCACGATCATTGGTCATCATTGCCGCCATGACCTTGCGGAGCATCATTTCAACGAGATCGCCCATGTGCAGCGTTTCGCGCGCGGCATCCGCCAGCGCGAGTGACGGCGTTTCAAGCGCGCTCTCGTCAAGATAGCGCGGGCGTGACGGATCGGTCGCCGGGGGTCGACTTGGAAGCAACGTTTCCAGCAACTGTGCCATGCCGTCGAGCAGGCCCATGAAGATCACTGCTGTTGCCACGTTGAATGCGATATGGAACTCGGCCGTCAACCTGGCGAGATCTGGCTGCCACGCCTGCAGCACTTCTGCGATGGGCCGCAGAAATGGCGCGACGAGTAACACGCCGACGATCCGATTGATGAGATTGCCGAGCGGAAGACGGTAACTCGCCGGGTTATCGCGTCGTGCGCCCTCGAAAATCGGGTTGATAGCGCTGCCGAGATTGGCACCGAGCACCAGTGCCAGAGCTGCGACCGGTGTGACGAAGTGGGCATAGGCCAGCGACACAATCAGCAAAACGGTGGCCACGCTTGAATGCGCTAACCAGGTCACGGCTGCCGCGAGGACGATGCATAGTGCCGGGTCGCGGGTGAGGGGGTCCATGAAGGCGCTTACGCCAGGCGCATTTTCCGCGGGTGCGAGCGTATCCAGCAAAATGTGCAGTGCCAGCAGCATCAGACCGAGCCCGATAAAAACGCGGCCGATATCCTTGATCCGCGAGCGAGGCCCGCTGCGGAAGGCGACGAGGCCAAGGACAAAGAGAACGGGGGCGACGGCTGCGATATTGAACGATAAGACCTGGACGATCAGCGTGGTGCCCACATTCGCACCAAGCATGATCGCGAGGGCCGGAACAAGACTGACCAGACCTTCCGCCGTAAAGGAGCTCGTGATCAAAGCGGTAGCGGTACTGCTCTGTAGCAGGGCTGTTAGGCCAATGCCTGCGCCGAATGCGGCGAAGCAATTCTTCAAGGCGCGTCCAAGAAGCCACCGAAGGTCCGGACCGAAGGCCCGCAGAATTCCGCTGTGGACCATGTGCAGGCCCCACAGCAGCAACGCCACACCGCCTATCAGGTCGAGAAGAACGATGCTTCCCATGGCCGTCAACTCCTGACGTTGAATCAGAGGTCAGGCTATCGTCAAACGACCCCAAATCAATTGTTTTATTGGTCAGATTGGCGCGCACTCATATTCGGATGGCCTACCAAAGGCCGCGGAATTTCCGGCACCGACGCTTGGGCGCAATAAGCGATGGTGGAAAAGCAAAACACGCAACAGTCGTTACTGTTGCCGGCTCACCTCGTTGAGGAGCGCAGTTCAGCTAGGCGCCAGCGCGTGCGAGAACACCACTTCGATCAGCGTGCCGGAGCTCGGCCCGGTCTTGATGTTGAACTGCGCGCGGTTGGCCTCGACCAGCGCCTTCGTCAGCGACAGGTTGACCGGCGAATTGTCGGACGCCTGCTCCGACGGCGGCTGGTTGCGGAACGGCTCCAGCGCCGCTGCGACCTCATTGTCGTTGAGCCCGGGACCGGTATCGCGAACCCTCAGGACAACTTCGCCGAGATCGGACAGCGCGGTCGAAACGATCACCTGGCCGCCGGAATTGGCCAGATGGATCGAGTTGCCGATCAGGTTCAGCGTGATCTGGCGCAGCGCGCGGGCATCCGCCACCACCGGCGGCAGCGCATGGGAAAGCGACGAGCGGATGATGATGCGTTCACGGTTGGCCTGCGGCTGCAACACGGTGACGCAGCTCTCGACCAGATCGTTGAGGTTCTGGCTCGCAAAAGTGAGGTTGATCTGGCCGGTCTCGATCCGCGACAGCTCGAGCAGATCGTTGATGATGGCGATCACGCGTTCTCCGGAAGCGCGGATGTCCTTCATGTATTCGATGTAGCGCTCGTTGCCGAGCGTGCCGAACCGCTCGCCGATCATAACTTCGGCAAAGCCGATGATGGCATTGAGCGGCGTCCGTACCTCATGGCTGATCCGCGCCAGCATGTCCGCTTTCGCATTGGCCGCGCGATCGGCCTGCCCGCGCGAGGATTGCGGCTCGCCGTCGCCTTTCTTGCTTTGCGACAGATCGCGAAAAAGCGCGAAGAAATTCGGCCCGCCGGGACGGGTCCGTCCCATCGTCATCGACAGCGGGATGATGCCGCCGTTGCGCTCGAGCGCGAGCACGTCACGGCCGTGATCGAGCAGGCTGGCGACGTGCTCTCCCTTGATGCCGGCGAGATAGTCGACCACCATGCGCTGGCTCTCCAGCGCGAACAGCTCGGCAAGATGGCGCTGCGCGAACTCGGGCCCGTCATAGCCGAACAGCGCCTCGGCGCTGCGATTGCAGGCGTGGATCGCGCCAAGGGAGTCGAACATCACGATGCCTTCGGCGGTGGTGTCGAGAATGGCGGCAAGATCCTCGGCCTCGGTGCGGCCGACGACCACCGGCGCGAGGGCCGGCTCGGCTTTCGCCGCCTCCGCCATGACCGGCGCCGGCCCGCAAATCAAGGCGAGCGCGGAAATCACCGTCCCATGAGATCGTGAACAGGCGGGCGTCGGTCGCGGAATTTGCTTGCGCTTCGCTCGCCTGTTCGTTTCTTTGCTCATCTCCCTGGCTCGCGGAAATCGTCACCGGCGTGCCGGCTTCCGAGGTGCTGCTGGCAGTGGAAACGCAGGGTTCGACATAGAGCGCGTCCAGGCCGCCGTCCTGTTCCAGCGCATGCAGGTTGGCGTAGCCGATGCGCTTCAAAAATGCCGGGTTGGCATAGAGCAGCCGGTCGAGCCGATAGATCAATATCCCGGTCGGCAACAGGTCGAGCAGCGCCCGGTCGCGCTGCGTCTCGCCACGCGCCGGCGGCTCGGGCGGCGCTAGCCATTCCGGTTGATTACTTGCCGGTTGATCGCTTGCCGGCTGGTCACTTGAGCGATGTTCGGCCACCGGAGCATCGCCTGGTCGCAGATCATTCACCGGGTTGGGCGCGGGCAGCGAAGCCGGCGGCTCGACCAAAGCTTCGGTCAGGGCTTCGCTTACCTCGGGAACCACGCCCGGCGGCTCGGCCGGTGCGGGCTCGTCGCGTTCGAGCCGCGCCGACAATTGCCGGGCGAGCTCGTCGAAAGCGTTGTTTTCTACCTGTGTAAGGATCGGCGATTTCGGTTCGCCGATCGGGCGAAACGGAACGACATTGGGGGGCGTTTCCACGGGTCTTTCCAGATCGGTTGGTGGTGAACTCTCAACTGTAGCCCGCGCTGACAATTCGGAAGCTGTGGGCCAAGTCATATCAGGCTTTGCGGGCGAATTCGCGGCAGGCACGTCCCTAAGGCTGAAGTCTTGCGCGAGATTAATGGGAACGATGTCGGCCGAAAGTCTTTGTGGGCCGGCGGAATTGCTGGACAATTCGAACCGCCGCAGCGCGGCGAGCCGCGTTAGACCGTCGAGATCACGGCACACGCCAAAGCCCCGGTATCCGGCAAATTGTCGCATCCGATCAGACACCGGCAGGCCTGCGAGTTCGACCGGCAAGCGGTCGCCGCTATCGACCGGCCAGCTCACGGTGATGCCGCTCCAGCTGTCGCGGCGCGCAATCGCGTTTGCGACACGGCCATCCGGATCGAGGGCGAAGGTTTTGGCGATTTCGTTCCAGGACCTGTTGAGGCCGGCGGCCGCGCGCGGGCCGATCAGATCGATGAATTCGCCTGCGCCGAGCCGGAACCGGCCATCGGCATCGATCTGCCATATGAAGCGCAGCGGAAGCTGACGCGGATTTTGCAACGCCTCCTCAAGCCACGACGGGATTTCGCGCGTCGTTGGCGCGGCAGGCTCGTCGGCTACGGCTTCGATAAAAGGCGAGGGTTCATGGGATGGCGTGTCGATCTCTGATCCCTCCGTTTCCGGTGTTGCATCGGGGTCAAGTATCTCAGATTCGCGCGCCGTTTCGTGGCTAGTCTCTGCCGGTGGCTCGGCGAATTCGTCGACCAGCTCAATTACTAGCTCAATTCCTTGTTCAATTTCTGGCGGTGGGTCGTGATGGACGGGTAAGGCCGGCGTGGCGTTGGGCACGATCAGCGCAACGAGCGCGACATCGGCGCCACGACCGACGCGCTGCAGCAGCATCTGGCCGCCTCCGATCGGCGCCTCGACGCGGCCTTGGGCGAGCGCGTCGCTACGCGCGGCATCGAGGCCGACTTCGGTGAGATTGCGGAAGGCCGAGCAGCGGGCGGGCGGCATCGCTGGTGCCGACCAACACGCCGTCGCGTGCGAACGCAGCAATCGGGATATCGAAGCCCTCGACCAGCCGTTGCAGCCGCTCGTCGAGCGGCATGGTGGGGCCCGACGTGTGGGCGATGATCAGGATGCCATTGCTGTCATCGAAAAAATGGCCGCCATCGGTTAGATCGAGCCGCCCGCAGCCGCAGGTCATCAGCATGCCCAGCGGCGCACCGAAGCCGCGCAGCCGTTCCAGCCGGATCGCGCCATTCGGCGGCAGGCGGCCCGCGAGTTGCACGACCTGGCGCCGCTGCGCATCCGCAGGCCCGAATCTCTGGAAGCGAGGCCCAAGCTGTTGGCGGCGCCGAACAGGCGGGCGCCGACCGGATTGGCCCAGAGAATCCGCGTGCCGTCGGTTGACCACAGCCAGGCCGGAAGCGCGCTTGTCGCATGCACGGAAAGCTGCGGATCGGTAAGGCCTCGCAACTGGAATTCCGAATGGTTCATTGCGCTTGCGACACAAATTCGCCTGCTGTTGCCCGACGATGGCGTCAATGTCGGTTTCGTCAACAATGACAGCCTTAACAAGCCGTTAGTATTGCCCGCGGGGGGTGGCAGGTCCACGGGTCGAGCGCAAGGGCGCTCTCCAAAGCCGCGATAACCTTAACCCCGCCGAACCAAACTTGAACTATCCCTGCGGCCTTTGCGTTGGAGTGTTGCGCGGGGCGCGATCTTGGGTTCACCATCAAGGAACCCCGCGAATACCGCGTCACACCGGCGAAGGCCTTTTGCCGGTAGTGTTTGATCGGGGAGCAAACGAGAAGAGGAGTGGGACCATGAGCGAACAAGTCCGTGACCATTTCGAAATCCCGAAGGAAATGCGTTCGATGGCGGAGGCGAGCTTCGAGCAGGCCCGCAAGGCGTTTGAGAAATTCCTCGCCAGTGCACAAGCCGCCGCGGGCTCGATCGAGGAGCGCGGTGCGACCGTTGCCGCCGGCGCCAAGGACATCAATGCCAAGGCGATCGCCTATGCCGAGAAGAACGTGCAGGCCTCGCTCGACTATGCGCAATCGCTGCTGCACGCCAAGGGTCTCGCCGACGTGATGCGGCTGCACCCGGCATATGTGCAGGCCCAGATGCGCTCGCTCGCGGAACAGGCGAGCGAGATGAGCCAGATTGCCGCGCGCGCGACCATGGATGCGGCGAAACCGAAGAACTAGCCTTTGAGGCAAATCCAGCCTTGCAGCGCCTGAAATCGGGCGGCAAAAAGGGAACACAGAGCTTGCCGGACAAATATGTGCCGGACCCGCGTTGCATTGCACAAAATTGACATGATGTAGGTGTCTATGTCCGCTGCCGGACAATCGGCACCCCACTGCGTGAACCAGTTTGACGTTCCCCGCATCCTGGCGTCGGGCATGCGCGTGCGGGAATTACCCTAGTCGTGAAGGACACAAGGCATGGCCAACCCCACCGACCCTTTCTCCGCCTCCATCATTCCCTTCGAAGTTCCCGAGCAGATGCGCGCGTTCGCCGAGAAAGGCGTCTCGCAAGCCCGAGACAACTACGCCAAGTTCAAGGATGCCGCCGAAACCCACAACGGCACCATCGAGGCGGTGTTCACCAGCGCCAGCAAAGGCATGAGCGCCTACTCCGCCAAGCTGATGGAATTCATGAAAGCTAACACCACCGCCTCGCTCGATTTTGCGCAGGAGCTGCTCAGCGTGAAATCGCCGTCGGAGGCGCTGGAGCTGTGGACCACGCAGACGCGCAAGCAGCTTGAGACGCTCTCGGCCCAGGCCAAGGAGCTCGCCGAATTGGGCCAGAAGGTCGCGTCCGAAACCGTCGAGCCGATCAAGGCCACCGCGTCGAAATACTACAAGCCGGCCGCCTGACGGGTTTTTGCGTTTCGCGCTAACAGAGCCCGGGCCGAAC
>CAVQNB010000032.1:0-91144 GCA_963713785.1 uncultured Alphaproteobacteria bacterium | reverse complement strand
TGAATAGATGTTATGGAAGGAGTCGGCCAAATGGCCGACATTCGAACTCCCAAAGCGCATACAGATATTTTATGCGACAGATTGCGGTCAAATCCAGCTAGGCGGCTTCCTCCGACAATCCATCCGCTAAAAAGCACGAGTTGGGGTAGATATCCGATCTTGAAGGCTCGCCTCGACCGAACGCCGCGTAGGGATTCGTAGCAGATCGTAGGCTGGCGTAGAAAATCGGGCAAATGGCGGAGAGAGTGTCAGTCAATCCCCGTTGAAAGATAAAGCATTTTCGATCTTCCTTGACCAAAACCCACCGTTTGATCTACCGGAAAATGGGATTTCGCCTTCGACAAAAGCCTGTCCCGCCCAATGGCCCGTCATCGACAACACTGCCATCAAGCCACTAGCGAAAGGCAAATTGCCGTCGCACCGCTCAGCCTGATCGCCGTCCAGTCGCGGAATCGGATGGTGGCTCATCCAGTTCTGGCCCAGCCCTTCAATTTCCGTCGGCGGTCGACGTCATGAAAGAGCCATAGCGCGGTTTCGCAAGGCAGCGCAGCTCGGAGTAGCGAGCATAGGATTTCAGAATCCGGCGCAGATGCGCCTCGCCCAAGACAATGATGTGGTCCACACATTCACGCCGGATAGATCCGATCAGCCGTTCGGCAAAGCCGTTCTGCCAGGATGAGGCGGGCGCGATAGGCTTTCGGTACACACAACTTTTCCCAAGATCAGCAATAGTCAGACTTGAGCTCTGCCGCCATCGGCAAACAGTTCGATCCCCGTGACGAAGCTGGAGTCGTCCGAGCCCAGAAAGAGCGCGACCTTGGCGATCTCTTCGGGCTCCGCCAAGCGCCCCATTGGGACGGTAGACACGATGCGCCCGAAGGCCTCAGCCGGCATGGCCGTCGTCAGCGCCGCCGTAAGGACAGGTCCAGGGCTAAGAACGTTTGTGCGGATGCGCCGGTCCTTCAGTTCCACAGTCCAGGTTCGCGCGAATGAGCGAATTGCGGCCTTGGTCGCAGAGGCGACGCCGAAGCTAGGGGTGCCTTTGGAGCCTGCGGCCGCACCGGTCAGAATGATGGAAGCGCCGTCGTTCAGAAGCGGGAGCGCCTTCTGGACGGTGAAGAGCAGCCCCCTGACGTTCGTATCGAAGATCTGGTCGTAGTGCTCCTCGGTGATACTTCCCAACGGGAGAAATCCGCCCAGTCCGGCATTGGTGAAGAGGATATCAATTCGGCCTCTCGCTTTGACGCTCTCGTAGAGACGATCGAGGTCGGCCAAGTTCGACGCGTCGCCTTGAACGCCCGTGACGTTGCTGCCGATTGACGCAACGGCTTCTTCAAGCTCCTTGTGACGACGGCCAGTAATGAAAACATAGGCGCCCTCACTGACGAAGAGTTTTGCCGTGGCGAAGCCGATACCTTGCGTGGCTCCAGTAATAACAGCCACTTTCCCTTCTAGTTTACCCATCGTTCATTTTCTCTCTGCTGGGACCCGAACAAACCTCACGAGCCGCGCCCGTTCGGAGGGCGACGCTGCCGACACCTTGATTGCTTCCAAGGTAGGATAATGCGCCGAAGCAACAGACGTGACCGAGATACGCGGCACGATACTTCGAATTAATTCTGTGTTTTGAGCATACGATCGACCGATCGGCTCATTTGTTTCAAAATAAATCCAGGCGCCAAGCGATTCATGATTTTGAGCTGATTCGCCTGACCTGGACGAATTTCAAATCGATTGGTTTGCAATCCTTTGACGGCGACCCTAACCATGTCTTCCACCTTCATGATAGAAGCGCCTTTCAGGTCTTCAACATCAAAGTCACCCAAGAGTTCGGTTTGTGTCGCAGGTGGCGCTAGGTCAAATACCCTCACTTTGGTGTTTTTCAGTTGCACGCGAAGAGACTCGGTGAACGAATGCAGACCGGCCTTGGTGGCGCAATAAACCGGTGAAATGGGCAACGCAACAAATGCCAAACTCGATGAAACGTTCATGATTGCCGCCTCTGATTTTGTTTTCAAATGCGGCAAGAACTGTTTCACCATGCGAATCGGCCCGATCAAATTGGTTTCAATCTCTCGAGTGATGTCTTCGAGGCTTCCAGCTTTGTCGTGAACATTGATCTTACGCATGATGCCGGCGTTGTTGATCAAAATGTTGAGTTCGGGAAATTGTTTGGTGACCTGTTCGTAAAGACTGGCGATCGCTTCCGGATCGGAAACGTCGCTTTGAAAGGTGTGAATTTTTGGAAAGGCCGCTTTCGCACGGTCCATCTTAGCCTGATCGCGGCCCGTGATAAGAATCTTATTACCAAGCGCCGTGAGTTGTTTGGTGAGTTCGTAACCGATGCCGCTGGCGCCGCCGGTGATCAAAATCGTATTGCTCTTGAGTTTCATAGTTAAATACCCTTCCAAATCATGGGACCATCGACAAAGTTGCGAGGAAGCTCTCCGCCGCTCGACACAAACACAGCGTCCCCCGGATACACGGGGAGACCGCGCGTCAGGGCGGCGTACGCCGTCCAGCCATGCCCGAGATGCGCGGCACGATCGGGATGATTGTCCTCGACCTTCCCGCATGATGTGATTGGGACGGGTGCGCCCCGCGCCCGTGGATGGCGGCGAGACCAACACTGCTAGATGCCGCAGGAATCAGCACGGTCTGCCCGGCGCCGAGCGCCCCGATGGCGACGAGGCCACCCCATGCAGTGCCGTCGGCCACCCATGTCGCCGCGGCTTCGGAGAAGCTGACATTGTCGGGGATCGCCACCATTGAGCGCGCCGGCGCAAGCGAAACCTCGCCATAGAGCGCATATTGCGAGGCGCTATAGGCGGGCACGAGCGCAACTCGATCGCCCACTACGAAGCCGGAGACGTCGGGGCCGAGCGCCTCGAGGACCCCCGCGGCTTCAAAGCCGACACTGCAGGGCAAGGAAGGCTTCACCGGCGAGCGGCCGGAGCGCAATGTGACTTCGATCCGATTGAGGCCAACCGCATGAATTCGAAGACGGACCTGGCCGGGACCAGGCTCGCGGACCGCGGCGTCCTCTATCTTGAGAACATCGGCACCGCCAAATTCGTGGATGCGGATTGAACGGATCATCGGAATTCGACCTTCACGCTTGATGCAATGTGAAGGCGTAGATCGTTTCAGGCCGATGAGAGCGGTAGCCGAGGTTTTCCGCTAACTTCTATGTACCGTATGCATAAGTGAGAAGAACGAGGCGATTGGACCGAAATTGCCTTGGATGTTCGCCGAAGCGGAGGGCAGAATTCTCCCCTTCCACGATCAATCAGTATCCGGCCGTTGCTTAAAATGAGCAATGAGATGGTCCACGGCCGCACGCGCTGCCGCGCGGGTCGCTCGACCCATCGGAAAATAGGCATGGATTGGAATGCCGACCATTTGCCAATCCGAAAACAATCGGACGAGCGAGCCATCCTCCAACTCCCGCCGGCAAGCCCAACCACTCGTTGACGTGATGCCGAAGCCGGCCACCGCCGCTGCGATTGCGCCCTCGTTCTCGTTAGTGGTAAAGCGCGGTTCGAGCTGCATTTTCAGCTCCTTGCCGTCCCGCTCGAACGTCCACGCCGTCGGTACCGCAGCAGCGCTGCCGCCGACGATTCGATGTTGGACGAGATCGTTGGGCGTCGCTGGCACACCGTGCCGTGCGAGATAATCGGGAGATGCCACCGCAACCCGAGGAATCGTCGCAATCAGCTTCATTGTAGCGGTGGACTCGACCAAACGGCCGAAACGGATAGCGACGTCTACGGCGTCCCTCACGAGATCGCGGCGCCTGTCCTCAAGGAGTAATTGAAGATGCAGATTCGGGTGCCGAGCAGCGAACGCAGCGAGACGCGGAATGGCATCGCGGATCCCAAAGCTTGTCGGCATGCTCATCCGGAGCAGACCACGAAGGTCCCCGCCCTCGCGGACGCTATGTTCCGCCTCGTCCAACGCAGCGAGGATGGGGTCCACGCGTGCAAGAAACTCGGCGCCTGCCTCGGTTAACGCGACCGCGCGCGTGGTCCGCGAGAGAAGCCGTGTCCCCAGATCCGTCTCCAGTTCCGCGATGATTCGGGAGACTTGGGATTGCGAAAGACCACATTCGCGCGCAGCGGCAGAGAAGCTGCCAAGCCTCGCGACGCGCGCATAAAGTTTGAGAGAAAAAATGTCCTTCATGGAACCAATGGTCGTGTCGTCGGAGAACCTCGACGAGCCTACACGATTGATGTGGGATTTGCATAGAAATTAGCCGAAAACAAGCTCTAGCGAATAGGTGCGCGCGACGCGATTTCCGTCCGCTGACGAGGTCTTCGCCGTCAGGGCCTCGGAGAAAGATTCCGTCGGACTGAACGAGCTAAACGCAAACTGAACGCCGCGCAAACTCAGGCGATTGGCAGCGGGAAACAGCAAGATGAGCCACCTACTTCAGGCAGCGATCGCAGCGCACGGCGGCTTGGATCGCTGGAATTCTTACCGCAAGGTCTCGCTCAATTTGTCCGTGGGCGGCGCGCTTTGGGATTTCAAGGGTCAGACGGGATTGTTTCGGGACGCGCACTACGAGGCCGAGCTCAATGCGCAACGAGCCATTCTCGGCCGTTTTGGCGGACCCGATCAACGCGTTCGTTTTTCGCCGAACAGGCTTGTACTCGAGACCGCGTCCGGCGAGCCGATCGAAGCACGCGAAAATCCCCGCGGCGCCTTCAGAGGACACCAAAGCGATACACCCTGGGATCGGCTTCACGCCGCGTACTTCGATGGTTATGCGCTATGGACATATCTGACACAGCCCTTCCTCTACTCCTATCCTGGATTTGAGACCGTCGAGATCGAGCCGTGGGAGGAAGACGGCGAAACTTGGCGGCGGTTGAAAGTGATCTTTCCCGGAGACATCGCAAGTCACACCCGCGAACAAACCAGCTATTTCGGCCCCGACGGATTGCTTCGTCGTCACGACTATGCCGTGGACGTGCTCGGTGGCGCGACGGGCGCTCAATACATCGAAGACTATCACGAACACGGCGGCATCTTGATGCCGCATCAGCGTCGGGTCTATCCGCGCGGCCCTGACAATCGAAAAATCTCAGAACCCCTCCTCGTCTCGATCGATATCAGAGATCTTCATTTCGCCGCCTGAGCGGAGAGTCAGAATATCTCAAGCACTCCAGTCCCATCACTTATGAAGCCGACCCCTACCCCGCGGATTTCAAGCTTACGACGGCGGTCATCTCGACAACTGAGGAATTCTAGAAATGAGCAATTTGCCAGTTAGTTCATCGTCGACCGCACCTATCTACTGGATGGCCCTCGGGACCTTCGCCATTGGCACCGAAAGCTTTATGATCGTTCCGTTATTGCCGAAAATAGCGACAAATCTTTCGGTCTCTGTGTCGGAGGCGGGGCAGCTTGTCACCGCCTTCACGCTGGCTCTTGCGCTGAGTTCTCCCGTGCTGACGGCGCTCACGGGCAACTTCAACCGGCGCAAGCTCCTCTTTCTGTCCATGGTCGTCTTCGCGCTTGGAAATATCGCAGCCTGGGCATCGACAAACTACTCCCAAGTGATGAGCGCGCGCATCCTGCTCGCTCTTGCCGCAGGCCTGTACTCTCCGAATGCCAGCGCTTTGGCGGGCACGCTTGTTCCGCCAGAGAAGCGAGGCCGTGCGCTCTCGATCGTCAACGGCGGCATGACCGTAGCCATCGTGCTGGGCCTTCCGATGGGGGCGATGATCGGCGACCGGCTCGGCTGGCGAACGACCTTTCTGGGCGTCGGCGTTCTGGCTGCAATGGCTACTACCGGACTGATTTTCGGTCTGCATCGCGGTGTCGGCGATCGCATGCCGGTAGCAACTCTGCGCGAGCGGATCGAAGTTGCCAGGCGACCCGCCGTGTTGCTGGCGCTGTTTGTCACGACAGCCTGGGCGGTGGGCGCCTTTACCGTGTGGACGTACATCGCTCCTTATCTGACCGCGACGGCCGGCCTCGATGGTCCTCAGATTAGTGGCGTTGTATTCCTATGGGGAGTCGCAGCTGCGATCGGCATCTTTGGCGGAGGTCACCTGAACGACAAAATCGGTTCCCGTTCCGTGATCCTTCCCACCCTTTCCTTTCTGGCGCTTGCTTTCGTGACGCTGTCCCTGAGCGCGCGCTTGCTGTCTCAAACGCAAGCGCTCGTGCCTGTTCTCTGCGCGATCGTGGTTTGGGGTTTGACAGCTTGGGGCTTCTATCCCGCTCAGCAAGGCCGCCTGATTGGCATCGGCGGGCATAAGGTCGCACCGGTCGTTCTCTCGCTGAATATGACCTTCATGTACGCGGGATTCTCCGCTGGCGCCGCGCTTGGCTCAGTCGTGCTGGCTCACGGATCGGTCGCGAACCTTGGCTGGGTTGGCGCGTCCTTTGAAATCGTCGCGTTTCTTCTCGCATTCGGCACAAGCCGATCGCGCGTCACGCAACCCATTGTCATTCAGTCCTAGCAATAGCTGATTGTCCGATTTGCTCGCCCCAATATCCAAATCTACGACCCGCACGTAGCGGACCTGTACCAATGGGTCTGTGCGCGGTATCTCATTGGTGTGAAGGGTGCAGAGACAAAGGCAAAGCGCAGTCAAGCTCGGCTCTCGACCGAATTTCAGAACGGATTACGCTGGGTTTCCAAACGCTGCCTGCCCAGCAGTAATACGGGGTCAATCATCGAAAAACACAAATTTACGTTATATTTCAATATGATATGGCGGAGAGAGTGGGATTCGAACCCACGGTACAGTTTCCCGCACACACGCTTTCCAAGCGTGCGCCTTAAGCCACTCGGCCATCTCTCCGAAGGCCCCTCTCTTGAAGGGGCATGAGACTTTTTGCAAGAGAAGGCAGTATGCCAACCTGCATAATTACATAACTTATTGAATAATATCAGTTATTTTCAATAGCATCTCAGTGAGGAAGCTGTCGCGTTCCCTTCCGCGATGAACCGGAAATCGCTCGGGAGCGACGACTAGTCTGATCGCCATATCGAAGGGGGAACAGCATGAACATCCATCGCACACTCGCGGTCTTGCTTCTGACCGCGGCGGCCGCGCTTGGCAGCGCGGGGCCAGGAAAAGCGCAAACCTGCACCCGCCAGGGTGTCGACGTCACCTGCGACGATGGCCGGCATGGAATCTTCTCCGGCGATACCATCACCTGGGCCGACGGCACGCGCTCCAGCCTCACCTTGCCGCATCCGAGCGTCGTCATCGGCAACAAATCGTCGGTGATCGTTGGACCAGGCGTATTTGTCGGCCAGGGCAAGGGCGTCGTGCCCATGGAAAATCCGAGCGCGCAGACACGCTGCCCGGTGCTCGACGGCGTGTCGTATTGTTATTGAGCATGAACCGGAAAAGTGGAAACCGGTTTTCCCTCGCGACAAACGCAAAGCGTTTGCGCGGAGATCATGCTGAAACCAAAAAGCCTAGTGTAGGCGCGCGCCCAGATTGACGGTGCGCTGCGGCCACAAGGTCGGCGGCTCCGCCGTCGGCGGCTCGCAGGCACGCCGGTCGGCCCCGCTCTCCCGCAACGCTTCAACGAAGTTCGAAAACCATTGCTGGATGGTGTGGCCGCGCAGTTTCGTCATCATCGCTTCCCAGCGCATCCGCCGCTCGGTCAGGGGCATCGCGAGCGCGGTTGCAACCGCGCGCGCCATGCCGTCGATGTCGTGCGGATTGACCAACAGCGCGGTGTCGAGCTCGTTCGCGGCACCGGCGAATTTCGACAGCACCAGCACGCCGGGATCGGCCGGATTCTGCGCGGCGACATATTCCTTGGCCACCAGATTCATGCCATCGTGCAGCGGCGTCACCACGCCAACCTGCGCGGTGCGATAGAGCCCCGCCAGCACGGCCTGGCCAAAACCCTTGTTCAGGTAGCGGATCGGTGTCCAATCGACTTCGCCGTGGCGGCCGTTGACGTCGCTGACGAGCTTGGCGAGCTCGCTCTGCAGATTTCCGTACGCCTCGATCGATTCGCGCGAAGGCGTGGCGATCTGCAGCAGCGAAACGGTGCGCAAAAGCTGTGGCTGCGCGGTCCACATCCGGTCGAACGCGCTGATGCGGTTGATCAGTCCCTTGGAATAGTCCAGCCGGTCGACGCCGATCGCAAGCCGCTCGCCATTGAGGCTGCGCCGCAGCCGCGACACGTCCGGATGCGACACCGCTTTCGCCGCCGCCTGCGCGAATTTCTCGGGGTCGATGCCGATCGGGAATACCGCAAGCCGGGTCCGGCCATGATGCGACTTGACGACGCCATCGTGAATTTCCAGTCCAAGTGCGGATCGGACATAGGCGTGGAAATTCTCGCAATCTTCCTCGGTCTGGAAACCGATCAGATCATAGGCCAGCATCGCCTCGATCAACTCGCGATGATGCGGCACGCCTTCGATCACCGCGCTCGTGGGCCACGGCGTGTGCAGGAAGAAGCCGATCGGCTCGCCGACGCCGAGCTCGCGCAATTCGGCGCCGAGCGCGAGGAAGTGATAATCCTGAACCCAGAACGCGGAATCGGGTTTTCTGAATCGCAAGAGCGCGCGCGCCATAAAGGCGTTGACCTCGCGATACGAAGAATAATGGTCCTCGGAAACCCGAATCAGATCGCTGCGCGAATGCAGCGCCGGCCACAAAGCCGAATTCGCAAAGCCCTCGTAATAGCCGCCGTAATGTGCGGCCGGCAGATCGAGCATCGCGAGCGCGCCGGAGCCGAGCGCCTCGATTTGGGCGAATGGTTCCTTCTGGGAACCCTCGCGGACGCGGCCGGAGGAACCAACCCAAATCGCGCCCGAGTTTTCCACCACCGGCAGCAACGCCGCCGCTAGCCCGCCCGTCATGGGCTCGTTGGCTTTGCCGCGCGCAACGCGATTTGAAACGACAACGAGGTTCACAGGACCCTCCTGTTGGGCCGACGTTTAACTGCCATTCATCAATATGGTTCCTTTGAGGATTTCGATGAATTGGACCTGAATTCGGACCGCATGGCATGGAACCGGCTTTGCGTGCGAAAAAGAAAACAATTGATGCAAGAATAGCACGCTTTGCCCCGAAAAAACTTGGGTCCGCCCACAAAGAGAGCCAAGCCTCGAACCGACTATGGCGCCCGCGTGGCGCTTTCATCGTCGAGCAAGCGCGCGAGAAATTCGCGGACATCGCTGGGCTCGTCGAAATGCCCGGCCACGCCCTTGGCGCGACGGCCCACCGAAAACGCGAGCCCATTGAATTCGGGCATGATGGCGAACACGGTTTCGTCTGTGACGTCGTCGCCGATGAACAGCGGACGCCGGCCCTTGAAAGGCTCATGCATCATCAGTTCACGCACGCCGCTCGCCTTGGTGAATGCGGAATGCTTGATCTCGCAGACGCATTTGCCGGGCAGCACTTCGATCGGCGCGTGCGGAAGTTCAGCCCGGATCAGCGACACCGCCTCATAGATCGCCTTCTCGGCGTGCGGCGCCAGCCGATAGTGCAGCGCCAGCGAATAGCCCTTGTCTTCCAGCAATATTCCCGGGCTGAGCTTGGCGATCGCGGCAAGCCGTCGCTTCAACTCCTTGTCGAGCGGCGGCGCACGGGTGGCAACCGCTTCACTGTCGGCGCTGAAGCGCATCTCGGCGCCATGGCCGCCGACGGCTGGAAATTCGTCCGGCGCGAAAATCAGATCGATGTCGTTGAGCGAACGGCCGCTGACCAGCGCCAGCGCGCCGGAGGTCCGCGCCAGCAGTCCGTTCAGGGTTTTCGACAGTCCCGGAGGCACCCAGACTTCGCGCGGCGTCGGCACCAGATCGAGCAGCGTGCCGTCGATATCGAGCAGGATCGCGGTTTCGTTCAAATGCGGCGCGAGCAAATGCGGTACCGGAACCGCTTCCGGCGCTTCATCCTGTTCGGGTACGAGATCTTCTGCCACGGGCAACTCGGCCAACTCCAAGGTCATATCATTCTACTCCACAAAGGCGAGCGGCCGTGCAACCGATTCCAGCGACCGGCGCTCGGCCGCGACTGCATAGCGCCAGGCGATCGCGGCCGCCGCGATCATCAAGACCGAGCCAAACAGGTAGCCCGCGAAGACGCTGCCGCGCGATCCGGTATCGATCAGCGCCCCGAACAACGCGGGCCCGGCCACGCCGCCGACGCCGGTACCGACCGCATAAAACAGCGCAATCGCCAGCGCCCGCACTTCGAGCGGAAAGGTCTCGCTGACGGTGAGATAGGCGCTGCTCGCAGCCGGCGAAGCAAAGAAGAAGATCACCATCCAGGCGATGGTCTGGCTTTGCGCGCTCAAGGCGCCGATCGAAAACAGATAGCCGGACACAGCGAGCAGCACGCCCGACACGCCATAGGTGAACGCGATCATCGCGCGCCGTCCGAGCGTATCGAACAGCCGTCCGAGCAACAGCGGCCCCAAGAAATTTCCGGCGGCGAACGGCAGGATGTACCACCCGACCTTGTCCGCGCCGATGCCGTAGAAATCCGTCAGCACCAGCGCGAAGGTGAAGAAGATCGCGTTATAGAAGAATGCCTGCGCGGTCATCAGCGCGAGCCCGACCAGCGAACGCTGCCGGTAGGTGGAGAACAGCGTGCGCGCCACCTCGGAAAGTGGCGTGTGGTCGCGCATCTTGAGCCGGACCTTGGGCCAGGCTTGCTGACGCGGGTCCTGCGTGTGCCCAATCACAGACCGTTCGATATCGTCGACGATCGCGCGCGCCCGATCCGGGTAACCATGGATCATCAGCCAGCGCGGGCTCTCCGGAATCCACATCCGCATCACGAACACGATCAGGCCGAGGCAGGCGCCAGTGAGGTAGGCAAGCCGCCAGCCGAGATCGGGGCTGGTCACGGCCGGATCGAGTAGCAGGATCGCGCTCAAGGCGCCGAGCGCTGCGCCGATCCAGAAACTGCCGTTGATCAGAAGATCGGTCCAGCCGCGGTAGCGCGCCGGCACCAGCTCCTGGATGGTCGAATTGATCGCGGTGTATTCGCCGCCGATGCCGGCGCCGGTCAGAAACCGAAACAACGCGTAGCTTGCAACACTCCATGATAGCGCAGTCGCGGCGGTCGCCGAGAGATAGACCGCAAGCGTGATGAAGAACAGCTTTTTGCGCCCGATCCGGTCGGTGAGCCAGCCGAAGCCGAGCGCGCCCACGACCGCGCCGGCAAGATAGAGACTGTTGGCAAGTCCGATGTCGAGATTGGTGAAATGGAGCGTCGGGCTTTCCTTCAGCGCACCGGACAGCGCGCCGGCCAGCGTCACTTCGAGCCCGTCGAGGATCCAGGTGATCCCGAGCGCCAGCACGACGCGGGTGTGAAAACCGCTCCACGTCAAACTGTCGAGCCGCGAGGGAATGGAGGTTTCGATGACGCCCGCATCGTCTTGACGTGTCGGCGGAGAAATGGCGCCGTCAAAATTCAATGTCGGGCTTTGCTGCAATTCCATGTATTGGGACCAATGAGAAACACCTCGGAAAGCATTATTCCGAGGCTCTCACGTGTGGATCGCGACAGCCAATATGACTGCTGCAATAGACAACGCATTTTCTGCTTGCGGGTTCCCGCGTCCCGGGTACGGCAGTCATACCCGCGAAAGCGGGTATCCAGTAATCGCCGGCCTGCGTAAGAGCCGCAACGCCGCGGCGTACTGCATCATCCGCTTTCGCGGATGATGACACCTTTCAATTCTAAATACCGGCTCCCTACGCCGCGCGGATATTGGCCATGAAGCGGTCGAGTTCGGCGCGCAGCCGCGTGCTTTCGGTCGAGAACGTTGAGGCCGAATTCAGCACCTCTTCCGAAGCCGATCCGGTTTCGGTGGCGCCGCGATTGACCTGCATGATGTTGGCGGCGGCCTCGCTGGGTGCCTTCGGCGACGTTCTGAACGCTGCGCGCGATTTCCTGGGTCGCCGAGCTCTGCTGCTCGACCGCGCTCGGCAATCGACGAGGCGATATTCGAGATCTGCGCGATGGTGCCGCCGATCTCCTTGATCGCGGCGACCGATTCCTGCGTCGCGCCCTGCATGCCCGAGATGTGCGATCGAGATCTCGTCGGTCGCCTTCGCGGTCTGGCTGGCCAGCGATTTGACCTCGGAGGCGACGACGGCAAAGCCGCGGCCGGCATCGCCGGCGCGGGCGGCCTCGATGGTGGCGTTCAGCGCCAGCAGATTGGTCTGCTCGGCGATCGCCGTGATCAGCTTGACCACGTCGCCGATCTGCTGCGCGGCGCGCGACAATTTGCCGATGCGCCCGTCGGTCTGCTGCGCCTGCAGCACCGCGGCCTCCGCGATCCGGTTGGATTCGCGCACCCGCTTGCCGATCTCGTCGACCGAGGCGGAAAGCTCCTCGGTGGCGGCGGCGACCGATTGCATGTTGCTGGAGGCCTCTTCCGAAGCGCCGGCGACCTGGCTGGACAGGCTCTGCGTGGTTTCCGCGGTTCGCGTCAAGGTTCCGGCGGCGGATTCGAGCTGAACGGCGGACGCCGAAACGTTCGAGACGATGGCGCCGACCGCGGTCTCGAATTCGTCGGCGAAGCGAATGAGCTCGGCGCGGCGCGCCGCGCTAGCCGCCTTGTTCTGGGCATCCTGCGCCGCGGCGTCGCGCTCGGCCTTGGCGACCGCCTGCACCTTGAACTCTTCCACCGCGCCGGCCATTTCGCCGACTTCGTCCTTGCGGCCGAGGCCCGGCAGCACGACGTCGAAATTGCCGCCGGCGAGTTCGCGCATCGCCTTGCACATCGCGGTCATCGGCCGCGAAATTCCCTTGCCCAGCAGCAGCGCCAGCACGCCGCCGAGCAGGAAGCCGCCGGCCGCGAGCATCACGATCAGGCGCTCGGTCTCGCCGATGGTCGCATCCGACTCCGCCTCAAGCCGTTGCTGATCGGAAAGCAGGTCGGCCTTCATCGCGCTCGCGCCCTTCATGATCGCCGCCGCGGAATCGGCCATCTCGGCGACCAGCTCATCGATCTCCTTCGAATTGTCGATCAGCTTGCTCAGCGCCTGCCGGTAGTCCTCGAGCAGTGCGGCGGCCTCCTTGAGGCCCTGCACGATCTTCTCGTCCTTCGACGAAATCGCGTGCAGCGAGTTCTCGACGAATTTGAGACGCGCCATCGCGCTGGTCGGCGACCGTCTGGTCGGAATTGATGACGAAGGTGTTGGCGAGCGCCGTCACCGCCTGAAACTGCGTCGGTCACCTTCTTGGCGCCGAACTCGATCGCCGGCAGCTCGGCATCGTCGGCGTTGCTGGGGAGATCGTCGAGCTTGTAACGCAGCATATTGCCGCCGCGCGTGAGCTGATTTTGCGTCACCAGCGCGCTGTCGCGCTTGACCTTGAGGATATCGGCAAAAATCTTGGTGAAGGCATTGAATTCCCGCGCCAGCCGCGTGATCTGATCGAGGCCGCGCCGGATTGGTGGTGCCCTTCATCGATTGGTCGATGGCGTCTTTCAGGCCGGCTTCGGCTGCCAGCGCCGCCTTGGCGTCGTCTTCCTTTCCGGTCACCACATAATAGCGCGCCAGCGCCCGGTACGAGATCAGCTCGCGGTCGATGTTGCGGGCCAGATCGGCCTCCGACACGCTGTTGCGATACGACGCAACGCCGGCGGAAACGCGCTCGAATCCGAGATAGGCGATGCCCATGCTGGCCGCCGAGATGGCGAGCACGACAGCGAAGCCGAGCATGACCTTTGCCGCGAAAACGCAAAGTCGGCAGCTTTCAGCGATTGCGGCCAGACCCGCCCGGACATTCCCACCTCAAGCCCCCGTATTCCATACCCCAGCGAGGACCGGACGCCCGGCGCCCGCTCCCGCCGTGCAAAACTAGAGCAGAATGGATAAAGGGGAGTAAATGTACGGAGGCCATGACGGCTGCGAGGCTATTGAGAACGATGGTGGACTGTCTTCACCCTCCCTGGAGGGGCAGGGTGATGGGCCTTCACGCGCGGCCGGCCAATCGCAAGGCCCTTCGCGACGAAAATCCTAGTTGCAAAGTTCCGTTCCCCTGCTTCTAATCGGAAAAATTAAAAACATCGGGAGGTACGCGTGTCTACAGTCAAACTGACGGTGAACGGCAAGGCGGTCTCGGTCGATGTCGAGGACCGGACGCTGCTGGTCCATCTGCTGCGCGAACATCTCAACCTGACCGGCACCCATGTCGGCTGCGATACCAGCCAGTGCGGCGCCTGCGTCGTGCATATCGACGGCCGGGCGGTCAAATCCTGCACAGTGCTGGTCGGACAGGCCAACGGCGCCAACGTCACCACCATCGAGGGCATCTCGAAGGGCGACGAGCTGCACCCGATGCAGGCGGCATTCCGCGACAATCACGGGCTGCAGTGCGGCTACTGCACGCCGGGCATGATCATGTCGGCGATCGATATCGTCCATCGCCACGGCGGCAAGCTCGACGAGGAAACCGTCCGGCACGAGCTGGAGGGCAATATCTGCCGCTGCACCGGCTATCACAATATCGTCAAATCGGTGCTCGACGCCGCCGGCCGCATGAAGGTCGCGCAGGCGGCGGAATAGCCGCGGACCGACGATCGCCGAACTCAAGACCGCCGAGCTTCGATGGAAGCGGCGGAGCATCAAAACTCCGGTAGGGAGAACAGGACATGGGCGTTGAAGGCATTGGCGCAAGCGTGGTGCGCAAGGAAGACCGGCGTTTCATCACCGGCAAGGGCCGCTACGTCGACGACATCAAGCTGCATGGGCATGACCTATGCCCATTTCATCCGCAGCCCGCACGCCCATGCCAAGGTCAAAAGCATCGATTCATCGGCGGCGATGAAAATGCCGGGCGTGGTCGCGCGTGCTGACCGGGCAACAGATCGTCGACGACAAGGTCGGCAATCTGATTTGCGGCTGGGCGATCACCTCCAAGGACGGCACGCCGATGAAGATGGGCGCATGGCCGGCGATGGCGCCGGAGACGGTGCGCTTCGTCGGACAGGCGGTCGCGGTCGTGATCGCCGAGACCAAGAACCAGGCCAAGGACGCCGCGGAAGCCGTGGTCGTCGATTACGAAGAGCTGTCCGGCCGTTCGCCGACATTCGCGCGGCGATCAAGCCAGGCGCGCCGCAGCTGCATCCCGAGGCGCCGGGCAATGTGGTCTATGACTGGGCGCATCGGCGACGAAGCCGCGGTGAAAGACGCCTTTGCGAAGGCCGCCAATGTGGTGACGCTCGACCTCACCAACAACCGGCTGGTGCCGAACGCGATGGAGCCGCGCGCGGCGATCGCCGAGTACGACGAGGCCGAAGAGCATTTCACGCTGTACACGACCTCGCAGAACCCGCATGTCGCCCGCCTCGTGCTGTCGGCGTTCTACAACATCGCGCCGGAGCACAAGCTGCGGGTGGTGGCGCCCGATGTCGGCGGCGGCTTCGGCTCGAAGATCTACATCTATCCGGAAGAAATGGTGGCGCTGTGGGCGTCGAAGAAGGTGCGGCGTCCGGTGAAATGGACCGGCGACCGTTCCGAGGCCTTCCTCACCGACGCGCACGGCCGCGACCATATCTCGAAGGCCGAGATGGCGTTCGACAAGGACAACAAGATTCTTGGCCTGCGGGTGAAGACCCACGCCAATTTCGGCGCCTATATGTCGCTGTTCTCCTCGGCGGTGCCGACCTATCTCTATGCGACGCTGCTGTCGGGCCAGTACAACATTCCGGCGATCTATGCCGAGGTGATGGGCGTCTATACCAACACCACGCCGGTCGATGCCTATCGCGGCGCCGGCCGGCCCGAAGCGAGCTATCTGCTCGAACGGATGATGGAGACCGCGGCGCGGCAGTTGAAGGTCGATCCGGCCGAATTGCGCCGCAAGAACTTCATCACCCAATTCCCGCATCAGACGCCCGTCATCATGGCCTATGACATCGGCGACTTCGATGCCTCGCTCGACGCCGCGATGAAGGCGATCGACTATGCCGGCTTCGCCGCGCGCAAGGCCAAGGCGAAGTCGGAAGGCAAGCTGCGCGGCATCGGCGTCTCCTGCTACATCGAGGCCTGCGGCATCGCGCCCTCGAAGGCGGTCGGCAGCCTCGGCGCCGGCGTCGGCCTGTGGGAATCCGCCGAAGTGCGCGTCAATCCGGTCGGCACCATCGAGATCCTCACGGGATCGCACAGCCACGGCCAGGGCCACGAGACCACGTTTGCGCAATTGATCGCCGAGCGTCTCGGCGTTCCGATCAGCCAGGTGCTGATCGTCCATGGCGACACCGACAAGGTGCAGTTCGGCATGGGCACCTACGGCTCGCGCTCGATCGCAGTCGGCGGCACCGCCATCGTCAAGGCGATGGAGAAGGTCGAAGCCAAGGCCAAGAAGATCGCTGCGCATCTGCTGGAAGCGTCCGAGGGCGACATCGTGATCGAGAACGGCGAGTTCAAGGTCACCGGCACCGACAAGTCGATCGCGCTGCCGATGGTCGCGCTTGCCGCCTACACCGCGCACAATCTGCCCGACGGCATGGAGCCCGGCCTGAAGGAGACCGCGTTCTACGACCCGACCAACTTCACCTTCCCGGCCGGCGCCTATATCTGCGAGCTCGAGGTCGATCCCGGCACCGGCAAGACCTTGTTCGTCAACTTCGTCGCGGCCGACGATTTCGGCCGGCTGATCAACCCGATGATCGTCGAGGGCCAGGTCCATGGCGGGCTCGCGCAAGGCATCGGCCAGGCGCTGCTCGAAGGCGCGGTCTATGACGATAGCGGCCAGCTCGTGACCGCGTCGTTCATGGACTACACCATGCCGCGGGCCGACGATTTGCCGTCGTTCAAGCTGAGCCACACCACGACGCTGTGTCCGGGCAATCCGCTCGGCGTCAAGGGTTGCGGCGAGGCCGGCGCGATCGGCGCGTCGGCCGCCGTGATCAACGCGATCACGGACGCGATCGGCAACAACAAGCTGGAAATGCCGGCGACGCCGGACCGGGTCTGGCACGCCATTCACGGCAAAGCGGCATAAGAGGGAGCACCGTCATGTACGAGACCATTTATCATCGCCCCTCCTCCGTCGACGAAGCCGCGGCACTGTTTTCCAAGGGCAAGGAAGCAAAATATCTCGCCGGCGGCCACACGCTGATCCCGGTGATGAAGCAGCGCCTCGCCGCGCCGTCGGACGTGATCGATCTCGGCAAGATCAAGGAACTGATCGGCATCGAGGTTTCCGGCGACACGCTGACCATCAAGGCCGCGACGACGCATTACGACGTCGCCACCAGCGCGGCCGTGCAAAAGGCGATACCCGCGCTGAGCTATCTTGCCTCGCTGATCGGCGATCCCGCGGTGCGCATCGCGGCACCATCGGCGGCTCGATCGCCAACAACGATCCGGCCGCGGACTATCCGGCGGCGGTGCTGGCGCTCGGCGCCACGATCAAGACCAACAAGCGTTCGATATCGGCCGATGATTTCTTCAAGGGCCTGTTCGCGACCGCGCTCGCAAGACGGCGAAATCATCACCGCCGTGTCGTTCCCGATTCCGGCCAAGGCGGGCTATGCCAAATTCCCGCATCCGGCGTCGCGTTTCGCGCTGACCGGCGTATTCGTCGCCAGGACCAAATCCGGCGATGTCCGCGTCGCCGCCACCGGCGCGTCGCAAAGCGGCGTTATGCGAGTACCGGCGATCGAGGCAGCGTTGAAGGCCAACTGGGCGGCGAGCGCGCTCGACGGCGTCACGATTTCCGCGAGCGGATTGCTGAGCGATATCCATGGCTCGTCGGACTATCGCGCCAATCTGATCAAGGTGATGGCGCAGCGCGCGGTGACCGCCGCAGGCTGATAGCGCCTAGACACAACATCCACGCGGCGCGCAGGCAAAGCGCGCCGCTTTGTTTTTGGTCATATTCTCCGAAAAAAGGTTCTTGCACCGTCCTGCCCAAGGCGAGACAATTTCGGACAGGGAAACGCTTCACGGGAAAAACAACGTGCTCGACAAATCAGCCCCGCAATCGAAAGCCCGCACTTCCGGTCCGCTGGCAGGCTTTCGCATCGTCGAATTCGCCGGCATCGGTCCCGGCCCGTTCGCCTGCATGATGCTGGCGGATATGGGCGCCGAGGTCGTCACGCTCGACCGCGTCGGCGCAAGGAAGAATCTGAAATCGGTGGCGGGCCGCGGACGGAAGGTGGTCGAGCTCGACCTCAAGGACAAGGACGCGATCGCGCAGGTGCTCGATCTTGCTGGCCAACGCCGATGCGCTGATCGAAGGCTTTCGCCCAGGCGTGATGGAGCGGCTTGGGACTCGGCCCCGAAGTCGTGCTGGCGCGAATCCGCGACTGGTCTATGGCCGCATGACCGGCTGGGGCCAGGAAGGCCCGCTGGCGCAAGCCGCCGGCCATGACATCAATTACATCTCGGTGACCGGCGCGCTGGCCGCGATCGGAACCAAGGAGAAGCCGGTGCCGCCGCTCAATCTGGTCGGCGATTTCGGCGGCGGCGCGCTCTATCTCGTGGTCGGCGTGCTCGCGGCGCTGCTGGAAGCTTCAAGATCCGGCAAGGGACAGGTGGTCGATGCCGCGATGTGCGACGGCGCGGCCTCGCTGATGTCGATGTTCTTCGACATGGCGGCCATGGGCCGTTGGGTCGAGGGCCGCGAAAGCAACTTTCTCGACGGCGGCGCGCATTTCTACGGCGTCTATCGAATGCTCCTGCGGCAATTTCATCTCGATCGGCTCGATCGAACCGCAATTCTACGCGCTGCTGCGCGAACATGCCGGTCTCTCCGAGGCGTGCTTCGACGCGCAGATGGACCGCAAGGCCTGGCCGGCGCTGAAGCAGAAGCTGACCCAAGTCTTCAAGAGCAAGACGCCGCGACGAGTGGTGCAAGATCATGGAAGGCACCGACATCTGCTTCGCGCCGATCCTGACCATGGCAGAAGCGCCCAAGCATCCGCACAAGGCGGCGCGCGAGATTTTCGTCGAGCGTCACGGCGTGACCCAGCCGGCGCCGGCACCGCGCTTCTCGCGCACGCCGTCGGCGATCCGCGATGCCGAGACGGCGGATATCGGCGAGATGACGAAGGCGTGGCAGGGCGGAAAATGACGCTCTCAGCGTCATTCCGGGATGGTCCGAAGGACCAGACCCGGAATGACGGACGAGGTTTACGCCGCGTTCTCCACCTTCAGCACACCCCGGCGGATCTGGTCCTCCTCGATCGATTCGAACAGCGCTTTGAAGTTACCTTCGCCAAAACCGTCGTCGCCCTTGCGCTCGATGAACTCGAAGAAGATTGGCCCGATCGCGTTCGCTGAAAAGATCTGCAGCAGCACCTTGGTCTGGCCGCCATCGACCACGCCCTCGCCGTCGATCAGAATGCCGTTCTCGCGCAGGCGCGCAACGTCTTCGCCGTGTTTCGGCAACCGCGCGTCGATCTTCTCGAAGTATGTATCAGGCGGCGACGGCATGAACGGCAGCCCGGCCTCGCGCAACGCCTCGACGGCGCGGTAGATATCGTTGCAGCCGCAGGCGATGTGCTGGATGCCCTCGCCGCGATAGGTGTTGAGATATTCCTCGATCTGGCCGGAATCGCCGGCATCCTCGTTGATCGGAATCCGGATCTTGCCGTCGGGGCTGGTCAGCGCGCGCGAGAACAGGCCTGACGCACGGCCCTCGATATCGAAGAAGCGTATTTGCCGGAAATTGAATAGTCTTTGGTAAAAGCCGGTCCAGACATCCATACGGCCGCGATGGACGTTGTGGGTGAGGTGATCGAGATAAAACAGTCCCGCGCCGGCGGGACGCGGATTGCTCGCGCCCAGCCACTCGAACTCGGCGTCATAGGCCGAGCCCTTGGCGCCGTAGCGGTCGACAAAATAAAGGAGACTGCCACCAATGCCCTTGATGGCGGGAACGTCGAGTGTCTTCTGCATCGACGTGACGTCGGCGGGCTCGGCCCCAAGCGCAATTGCGCGCGCGTAGGCCTTGTCGGCATCGACCACGCGAAACGCCATCGACGGCGCGCACGGCCCGTGTGCGGCGACGAAGTCGAAGCCGTGGGTATTGGGCTCCTCGTTAACGAGATAGTGGATGTCGCCCTGGCGATAGACCGTGATGTTCTTGGTCCGGTGGCGCGCGACCGGCACATAACCCATCAGCTTGAACAGCGCGTGCAGCTGTTCCGGTTCGGGGTGCGCATACTCGACGAACTCGAAACCGTCGGTGCCCATCGGATTGTCGGCGCTGATGGTGGCGGCCGGCGCGTCGTGCGGAAACGGACCCATGCGAATCTCCTCCGAATTGGTTGAGTCGAGTTTCCGTCACATCGGCCGCAAAGTGCATGCAAAAGGAAGCGCCTTTTGCTATAGTCGCGCATGATTTGTGCATGAACTGGACATTTTTCGCATGATCTCGATAGACGCTTTCGACCTCAAAATGCTCGCGGCGTTGCAGGACGACGGCCGGCTGACCAACCAGCAGCTCGCCGACCTTGTCGGCCTGTCGGCGTCGCAATGCTCGCGGCGGCGGATGCGGCTGGAGGAGGAGAAGGTGATCGCGGGCTATCATGCCGATCTCGCCGGCGAGGCGCTCGGCTTCAACCTGATCGCCTTCATCCACATCACGCTTGCGACGCATTCGCCCGACAATGCGAAAAAATTCCGCGCGCTGGTCAACCGGGTCGACGACATCCAGGAAGCCTATTCGCTGACCGGCGATGCCGACTACGTGCTGAAGGCGGTGCTGCGCGACCTCAAAAGCCTGTCCGACATCGTCAACAATGTGCTGATGCCGCACCAAAGCGTAGCGCATGTGCGCTCGTCGATCGTGCTGGACCGCCTGAAGGAGAGTGCGAGGCTGCCGCTGAAGGAATTGGCGCGTTGAGCAGGCACCGGAATCGGATCACCTCGCCCCGCTTGCGGGGAGAGGTCGGATCGCTCTTGCGATCCGGGTGAGGAGGACTATCCGCGCACACAGGGCCGGTGGAGACAACTCCTCACCCCGACCCTCTCCCCGCAAGCGGGGCGAGGGAGAAGTGGCGCAAATCGAGGGAAATTCGTCATTCGAATTGCTCGTCCGATTTGCGATGATCCGCTGATAACGGGATGAGACGACCATGGCGCTGCAACTTCGGCCGAACTGCGAATATTGCGACAAGGATTTGCCGCCGCACGCGATGGAAGCGCGGATCTGTTCCTATGAGTGCACGTTCTGTGCGGATTGCGTCGAGACCAAGCTTCATAATGTCTGCCCGAACTGCGGCGGCGGTTTCGTGCCGCGGCCGATCAGGCCCGCGAAGCAATGGCGACCGGGCGTTTGCACCACCAGCCAGTTGCCATCCGACAAGCGCGTGCATCTGAAATACAGTCTTGACGACATAACAGCGCATTCGGCGCGGATACGAAGCATTCCGCCAGACCAGCGCTGAAATTACTCCGCCGGCAGAATGGTGCCCTCGACCTCACCAAAGCCGACTCGATAGCCGTCGCCCTGGCACCAGCCGCGCATGACAAGTGAATCGCCGTCTTCCAGGAAGGCGCGCTTGATGCCGCCGGGGAGTTCAATCGGCTCGGTGCCGTTCCAGCTGATCTCCAGAAGGCTGCCGCGCTGGTGCTTGTCCGGGCCGGAGATCGTGCCGGACCCTAAGAGATCGCCGACATTCATGGCGCAGCCGCTTGAGGCGTGGTGCACGAGTTGCTGCACCGACGACCAGTACATGTATTTGAAATTAGTGCGGCAGATGCTTTGCGCCTGGTTCATCGGCGCCGCGCGCAACGCGACATCGAGCTCCATGTCGTAATTGTTTGGCTGCGCCTGGCGCAGATAGGGGAGCGGCACCGGATTTTGTTCGGGGCCGCGCAGGCGAAACGGCTCCAGCGCCTCGCGCGTGACGATCCAGGGGCTGATCGAGGTCGCGAACGCCTTGGCCTGGAACGGGCCGAGCGGCACATATTCCCACTGCTGGATGTCGCGCGCGCTCCAGTCGTTCAGCATCACGAAGCCGAAGATCATCCCTTCCGCCTGGCTTTCGGTGAGCATCTCGCCCATCTTCGACGACTGCCCGACCACGACGCCCATCTCGAGCTCGAAATCGAGCCGCTTGCAGGGCCCGAAACTCGGCAGCTCCGCATTCGGCGGTTTCAATTGTCCGCGCGGCCGGCGCACCTTGGTACAGGAAACCACAACCGTCGACGCCCGGCCGTTATAGCCGATCGGCATGTGCAGCCAGTTCGGCTGCAGCGCGTTGTCTTTGCCGCGGAACATCACGCCGACGTTGGTGGCGTGCTCTTTCGACGAATAGAAGTCCGTATAGCCGGAGACCGCGATCGGCAGATGCAATTTGACATCCGCCATCGGCACCAGCGCGCGCTCGCGCAGTTCCGGGTTGTCGCGCAGCTCCGGATGGTCGTGGCGCAACAATTCGCTGATCCGCGCGCGCGTTTGCGACCAGACCTTTGGCCCGAGCGCCATGAACGGATTGAGCGTCGATGCCGCAAAGACGCCGGGCTCGACCACATCGATCCGGCAATCCTGCGCCAGTTGCCAGAGATCCAGCACGTAGTCGCCGATCGCGACCCCAACGCGCGGGGCGAGACCGTCCTTGGCCGAGAACACGCCGTAGGGGAGATTCTGGATCGGAAAGTCGGAGGCAGGATCGACGGAGATGAAGGAGCGCAGTTTGGGATCGTTGGGATGGGGCACGGACTTATTCCTGTTGCTTCTCGACGAACACTAACCCTTGTCATTCCGGGATGCGCCGCCCGAACTCGGGTTTACCCGAGTTCGGCCTATATCTATAATTTGTCCAAGTCGGCAACAGCCGACTTGGATGGCGCAGGCCCGGAATCCATACTCACGGCGCGCTTGGCCCTTGGGCCATTCGCGCGATTCCAAAGGACCAAGCGCGCTTCTGCTATTTTCGCGACTGCGGCAAGCCGCACGCGCGGTCGTGGTCATGGATTCCGGGCTCGCGCTTCGCGCGCCCTGGAATGATGGATACTACGGCCTATTCGGATCGAACCGCTTTTCCAGTCCCTTCCAGCAATCCGCATAGTCGCTCTGCAAGGTCGCCGATTTCGCGGCATGCGCGGTGACGCGCTGGGGAAAGCGCGTTTCGAACATGAAGGCCATGGTGCCCGTCAGCTTGACCGGCTTCAATTCGGAATTGCTGGCATGATCGAAGGCCTGGCGATCCGGACCGTGCGGCAGCATCATGTTGTGCAGGCTCATGCCGCCGGGCGTGAAGCCTTCGGGCTTGGCGTCATAGACGCCGTAGATCAGCCCCATGAACTCCGACATGATGTTCATGTGATACCAGGGCGGGCGGAAAGTATTCTCCGCCACCGCCCAGCGCTCCGGGAAGATCACGAAATCGATGTTGGCGGTGCCGGCGGTTTCCGACGGCGAGGTCAAGACCGTGTAGATCGACGGATCGGGATGATCGAAGGAGATCGCGCCGACCGGCGAGAAGCTGCGCAGATCGTATTTGTAGGGCGCGTAATTGCCGTGCCATGCCACCACATCGATCGGCGAATGCGGCAGCTCGGTTTTAAAAAGCGAGCCGCCCCATTTCACGAACAATTCGGTCGGCGTGTCCTTGTCCTCATAGGCCGCCACGGGGGTGAGGAAATCGCGCGCATTGGCGAGGCAATTGGCGCCGATCGGCCCGCGCTCCGGCAGCGTGAAAGCGCCGCCGTAATTCTCGCAGAAATACCCGCGCGCGGCGCCAGCCAGAATCTCGACGCGGAATTTCACCCCGCGCGGGATAATCGCAATCTCGCCGGGCTCGATGTCGATGCGGCCGAACTCGGTGACAAAACGCAGATTTCCCTGTTGCGCGACGAACAGCATTTCGCCGTCGGCGTTATAGAAATGCTGATCGACCATCGATTTGGTGATCAGATAGACATGCGCGGCCATGCCGCCCTGGGTGTTGGCATCACCGGCTGTGGTCATGGTCTGTACGCCCTGCAGGAAGGTCATATCCTGCGTCGGGATCGGCGTCGGGTCCCAGCGCAGTTGCGCGATCGGCAAATCATATTCGTGGCACGGCGCGGTGCGCCACAGCCCGGCGTCCACTTTTGCAAAACGCCCGGAATGCCTCACCGATGGGCGGATGCGATAAAGCCATGAGCGCTCATTGGCGCCGCGCGGGGCGGTGAAGGGCGAGCCGGAAAGCTGCTCGGCATAGAGCCCATAGGCGCAGCGTTGCGGCGAGTTGCGCCCGATCGGCAGCGCGCCGGGCAGCGATTCCGTCTCAAAACTGTTGCCGAAGCCGGACATGTAGCCCGGGGTTAGCTGAGCGGAACTTCGGCTGATGGTGTCAGGCGAGGTGTTGATATTCATGATCCTCCTCCTTGCAGGGCGGCCCACATTTCCCGGTCACGCTTGTCGGTCCAGATCACGGGATCGTCGATCCCGGACGCCTCGTCGAACGCGCGCGAGACGTTGAATGGCAGGCAGTGCTCGTAGATGGCAAAATTCGAAAATTTCGGGTCCATCACCTCACGCGTCGCAGCCATCGTCTGCTTCAGGTTGCGGCCCCTGGCGACCGCGGCCTCGGCGGCGCCATAGAGCGTGGTGACGAAGTCCCGCGTCATCGCGATCGCCTCGCGCGCGGTGGCGGTGCCTTTAAGCGCGTCGCCGCGGCCCGGCGCGATCGCCTTGGGATTGAAGGCGCGGATTTCATTCAACGTCGCCGGCCATTCGCGCAGATGCGCATCGCCGCAATAGCAGGCCGAATGATATTCGATGAGGTCGCCGGAGAACATCACTTCCGCATCGGGCACCCAGGCGACGATGTCGCCGGAGGTGTGCCCGGCCCCTAACTGCATCAGCCGCACTTCGCGCTTGCCGAGATAGATCGACATATCGCCTTCGAAAGTCAGCGTCGGCCAGGTCAGGCCGGGAATGCTCTCGGCATCCTGGAACAGGCGCGGAAAGCGGCCATATTCGGAATCCCAATCCTGCTGGCCGCGCTCCTCGACGAGGCGATAGGTCTCCTGCGAGGCGATGATGCCTTCCGCCTTGTAGGCGGAAGCGCCCAACACCCGCACCGCGTGATAATGCGACAGCACGACGTATTTGATCGGCTTGTCGGTGACGGTGCGCACCCGCTCGATCACCTTGTTGGCCATCGCGGGTGTTGCCTGCGCGTCGAACACGATGCAGCCGTCGTCGCCGACGATAACAGCCGAATTGGGATCGCCCTCGGCGGTGAAGGCATAGAGATCGGTGCCGATCTCGGAGAAGGTGACCTTCTTCTCCGCCATGTCGGTGGTGGACGCAAAACCCTTTGCAGTGCTGTTGGCCATTAAATCATCCCTGATTCGTCATTGTTGCTGTTGCTGCGCTTGCTGCTGACTGGCATCGATCATGCGCCGCTTGGCGAGTTCGATCGCCTCGCGCAGCACGTCGAGATCGCCGATGTGATTGGCAAGGATCAAAACCAGCGCAGCATCGAAATCGGCGCTCTGCTCGTCGCTCAAGCCGCGATGCGCTTCCACCACGGCGCGGAACGCGTCGTCCGGTTTTGAAAAGTTCGAGCTGGTGGATAGTGCCATAGCGATAACCTCAGTTCAGACCGGATGCGCGCGAAAGCGCCGCATCAACGGCCGTTCGGGTCGGGTGGCGGAAACGCGCGGCGACATAGCCGTCCGGCCGCAACAGATAGGCAGTTCCGGGCTCGGCATCGTAGCGCGCGCCGGCGAGCCCTTCGGCATCGACAAATCCGTCGGCGCCGATGCGGATCACCGCTAGGCCGTCGGGCACGTCGGGCGCCGCGCCATTGCCGAACTCAAGCCAGGTGAAACCCGTTCCCCTCTGGGTGAAGGCTTCGGTCAAAAATAGCGAATCGCCCGAGCGCGCCGAGATCGGCGCATCCGGCATCGACGCGCCGGGGCGCGGGCCGCCGGCCCACGCATCGCCATCCGCGGTCGACAGCGGCGTCTCGTAGACCGAAGGCACCGAAAGCCTTCCGGCATTGACCATGCGCTTGCCGAATTCGGTTTCCCTGGCGAGCGACAGCACCGCTTTGCGCAGCCGCGCCTCCTGGTGGGAGTTGGGCGCCATGAAATCGGTCGAGCGGGTCGATTCGCGAATATTCTCGTCCGCCGCCGCGCTGCGCTCGACATGATAACTCTCGAGCAGGCCTTCCGGCGATTGCCTGCGCAGCACGCGATCGAGTTTCCACGAAAGATTTTCCGCGTCTTCGAGACCCGAATTGGCGCCCCGCGCGCCGAATGGCGAAACCTGGTGCGCGGCATCGCCGGCAAAGATGACGCGGCCGTGGATGAACCTGTCCATCCGCCGGCACTGGAATTTGTAAAGCGAGATCCATTCGAATTCGAACTTGTCGTGTCCGAGCATGCGCGCGATCCGCGGCCGCACATTCTCCGGCAGTTTTTCGGCCGCAGGGTCCGCGTACCGGTTGAGCTGCAGGTCGATGCGCCAGATATCGTCGGGTTGCTTGTGCAACAGCGCCGATCGGCCGGCATGAAACGGCGGATCGAACCAGAACCAGCGCTCGGTCGGAAATTCGGCCGTCATCTTGACGTCGGCGATCAGAAACTGATCCTCGAAAACCTGGCCGGCGAATTCCGCGCCGACCATCTGCCGCAGCGAAGAGCGGGCGCCGTCGCAGGCGACGACAAACTGGGCGTGCATTTGATATGGCCCGTCCGGCGTTTCGACCGTCAGCGCGACATAGTCGTTGCGGTGCTCGAGCGCGGTCACCTTGTTGCGCCAGCGCAGGTCGATCGATGAAAGCTCCCCGACCCGATCGACCAGATAGGCCTCGGCATAGAATTGCTGAAGGTTGATGAAGGCCGGCCGCTTGTGGCCCTGTTCCGGCAACAGATTGAACTGATAGAGCTGCGAATGGCCGTGAAAGATCTTGCCGACGCTCCACACCACGCCCTTGTCGACCATGCGCTGGCCGATGCCGAGCCGGTCCCAGAATTCCAGCGAGCGTTTTGAGAAACAGATCGCGCGCGACCCCTCGCCGATCCGGTCGGCGTCGTCGAGCAGCACCACGGCCTGGCCGCGCTGCGCGAGATCAATCGCAAGCGAAAGCCCGACCGGCCCGGCGCCGACCACCACGACCGGATATTCGGCCACATCAGTGCCTGCCTTATCCTGATCGGAATGGCGGCGATAGCCGAACTGGGTTCTTGCCTGGTTCTCGGCCTGCGCCATCTGCTCAAACCTTAGCTCTAGCCAGGGGGAGAGGTTTTTGCTAAATTAGTCGCATCTGCAACTATCCTAGACCCATAGCCGGGGTCCGTGCAACCCACATTGGAGCGATTTTTGGCAAAAGCCCTTGCAGGCGAGAACGCGGAGCGGGCGCGACCTACGACAAGCGGTTTGCGCGCCGAAAGCCCACCGAAACGAAGCTCGCGGCTCGATTTGTTCCGCTTCGTGCCGTTCCGCCTCAACCGGCTGGCGGCTGAGGTCAGCATGGCGTTGTCGAGCGAGTATCAGGAGCGCTATGGGCTCGATATTCCGGAATGGCGGGTGCTTGGCGACACTCGGCTTCCGCAACGATGCCTGCAGCGCGCAATACATCTCCGCATTGCACCCGCACCCATAAATCGACCATCAGCCGCGCCGTCACTGCGCTGATGAAGCGGCAGATCGTCGAGCGCGTCGAGAATGAAGACGACCGCCGCGAATTCAGGCTACGGCTGACGCGCAAGGGCAAAACGCTCTACGAGGAGCTGATCCCGCGCCTGCTGCGCAAGGAGCAGGAGATTTTGGCTTGCCTCTCGGCGCAGGAGCGCAAGGAACTCGCGACACTGCTCGGCAAGATCGAGAAAAGCCTCGACCTGGTGCAAACCAGCCAGGAGGCGGACGCAAAAGAGGCGTATTGAGGGGCACCGTCATTCCGGGATGGTCGGAAGGACCAGACCTCAGATGCGCAATTGCGCATCGGGGAATCTCGAGGTTCCGGGTTCGCCGCTGCGCGCCGCCCCGGAACGACTGGCCTCGTACTTTGCAATCACCCGAAAATACACACCGCGCCGACCGACGACCGTTCACTTCGCCGCCGTCACCACGATCTCCACAATATGCGGCGGCTCGAGCTCGACGCCGATGCAGGCGCGCATCGGCGGATTTTCGGGATCGACCCATTGGTCCCAGGCGCGGTTCATCTCACCTTTGCGCTTCATGTCGGTGATGTAGACGATCGCCGAAAGAATCTTGCTTTTGTCGGAGCCGCACAATGCGAGGCTCTCGTCGATGCGCGCGAGCGCCTTCACGGTCTGCTCGTACATCGAGGAGGTGACCGGATCGGGCGCGACCGCCACGGTGAACACCAGGCCATCGTGAATGACGGCGCGGCTGCGGGTTGGCGTGAGGCCGGGAAAGCGGTCGATCATGATACGCTCCTGTCGGATCAAGGCTGCATCGCAGGCCCGCAGCGGCTAGCCGCCGTCGATATGCTTTGCAATTACCGGGAAATACGCCTCACCCGAGCCGGCATCGATCGCTTCCTGCAGAATTTTGCCGAGCAGCTCGGCGCCGCGGATCTTGATGCCGGCATCACGAGCGAGTTCCAGCGCGTAAGACAAATCCTTCAGCGCATATTCGGTCGAGAAGGCGCGTTCGGGGAAAATTCCCGGCACGATCGCCCTCATGCCGTGGTTGCGCAACGCGAAGCTGTCGGCGGAGCCTTTCGAGAGCGTATCGAGCAGGAGCTTCGGATCGACGCCATTGCGCCTTGCGACCGCGACCGCCTCGGCCAGCGCGTTGACCGTCTCGAACACCACCATGTTGTTGAGGATTTTTGTCACTTGGCCTGCGCCGACCTCGCCGCAACGGGTGACATCGGTGGCAAAGCAGCGGATCAAGGGCTCGATTGCGGTATAGAGCTCAGGCGTCGCGCCGACCATGACGCTGAGCGTGCCGTCCTGCGCCGCCTGGCGGGTGCGCGCGATCGGCGCATCGGCCCACAACCCGCCCTTCTCCTGCAATTGTCCGGCAAAGTCGCGGGTCTGCTTGACCGAGGAAGTCCCGAGATCGACGACGATCTGGCCGGCCCTGATGTTCTTCAAAATACCATCGCCCTCGAAAACGCTGCGCACATGCTTGGCGCTCGGAAGGCAGAGGAACAGCAAATCGCTTTGCTTGACGACATCGCTGACGGAGGCCGCAATCGCCGCGCCTTCCTTCCGCAGCCGCTGCAGCGGTTCCGGCGAAACATCAAACGCGATCACGCGGGCGCCGCTCTTCCTCGCAAGATTGCGGCAGATCGGCTCGCCCATCACGCCGAGCCCGATGAAGCCAATAGCTTTGAAGTCCGGCATCTACCGCTCTCTATTTTGCTACTTCACAAACGAACGCGACGGCGCCAGATGCAGCGCATAGGCGTCGACCTTGTCGCTGGCGCGCGGGTAGAGTTCGCGCACGATCGGATCGTGGCCGGGGATGAAACGGTCGGGGTGGCCGGCGAGCCGCTCGACGATCTCCCAACCCTGCGCCATGTCGCCGACATTATAGACGATCGGAAACGGACTGCGCTTGTGCAGGTTGGCGTAGTAATGCGCAGCGTCCGAGGCCAGCACGACGGGGCCGCGCGCGGTATCGACCCGCACGACCTGCAAGCCGTCGGAATGGCCACCGACCCGATGCAGGGTCACGCCGGGCGCGACCTCGCCGTCGCCGGAATGAAAGGCGACGCGCTCGCCATAGACATGACGCACCATCAGCGTGACGTGCTCGACCGAGAACGGATGCCGTATCAGGCCATTGCACATGCAGCGGCCGGTCGCAAAGCTCATCTCCCGATCCTGGAGATGGAAGCGCGCGTTCGGAAAGCGATCGAGGTTGCCGGCGTGGTCGTAATGCAGGTGCGTGACCACGATATCTCGGATGCTGTCGGCCGCAACACCGAAGCGCTCGAGCGCGTCGACCGGATTGAGCGTCAGCTTGCGGGCGCGCGCCTTGGCCTCCTCGGCGTTGAAGCCGGTATCGACCAGGATCTCGCGACCGTGCCCCCGGATCAGCCAGACGAAGTAATCAAGGTCCTGCGCGCTGGTCTCGTGCGGATCCGGCGCCAGAAAATTCATGTGCGGTGTGCGCGCCATCGTCGCATAGCGGATGGCGTAGATTTCGTAGGCGTTTCCCATCGGTTTTCTTTCTTGTTGGTTGCGCGATCGGCTGACGCCGGCACCAAGCCATTGTCATCCGCAAAGGTCAAACCCGCGCGCCGCATGTCAGCCGTATGACGCCCTCGTTCCTGTAATGTGAGCCTTATCACATTACCGATTGCAGGGGCGCCGTGAGGAACCGGCGACCGGCCCGGCCGGCCAACGCCGCCCAACTATCTTGCGCAATTTATTCCTGCAAAAGAGCAGACCGCGTCGCGGTCAATTGTCGCGATAATCGCTATGCCTCAAGCGGTTGACGCTGCGTGAGGCCGGTTTGATAATGCGGTCTCCGTAGAGTAAGGTCGCCGAGGCGCAAGCTGGAATCGGCGCCTATTGGGCTGCTGGACCGCCGTAGTATGAAAACCCGCCTTGCACTGCTGCTGACGCTGATTTTTTCGGTCACGTCGACCGCCCCCTCATTTGCAGCGGGCGATCGTTACGCCCTTGTGATCGGTAATGCGAAATACCCGGACGCCGACGCGCCGCTCAAGGAGCCGATCAACGACGCCCGCGACGTCGCCGACGAGCTCAAACGTGACGGATTCAGTGTCGACGTCGGCGAAAACCTCACTGGCGACCAGATGCGCCGCGCCTTCGACAAGCTGTACGGAAAGATCAAGCCGGGCTCGGTCGCGCTGCTGTTTTTCTCAGGCTTTGGCGTCCAGTCCAGCCGGCAAAGCTACATGATCCCGGTCGACGCTCAGATCTGGACCGAGACCGACGTCCGGCGTGACGGGTTCAGCCTCGAAACCATCCTGGGCGAGATCAACAACCGCGGTGCCGGCGTCAAGATCGCCCTGATCGATGCCTCCAGGCGCAACCCCTTCGAGCGCCGGTTCCGCAGCTTCTCGGCCGGACTGGCGCCCGTGATCGCGCCGAACGGAACGCTCGTGATGTATTCGGCCGCGCTGTCTTCGGTAATCTCCGACAATGGCGGCGACCACAGCCTGTTCGTGCAGGAATTGCTCAAGGAAATCCGTGTTCCCGACCTGATGGCGGAAGAGACGCTGAACCGGACTCGGGTCGGCGTCACCCGCGCCTCGCGCAGCGAGCAGGTGCCCTGGATTTCGTCCTCTTTGGCCGAGGATTTTTCCTTTATCCCGGGCTCGGGCGGTGGCGGGCCGCGTCCATCCAGTTCGACGGTCGCGACACTTCCGCCGCCGCTCCCGGATCCGCCGCAGCCGCCTCTGCAGCCCCCGCCGGCGCCGCGCTACAACCCGCCGACGCCGCCACCCTTGGCCGATATTCCTCCGCCCAAGCCGCCGGTCGAGACGGTGTCCCCGCCGCCGATCGAACAGCCGGCGAATAACAGCAATTCGACCCAGCTTGCGCTAGCCGACGACCCGACCATCAAGAGCCTGACCGCCAAGATCGCCGACAATCCCGACGACGGCGGCGCGCTCTACCGGCGCGGCCAGGTCTATGCCAGCAAGGGGGCCTATAGCCTTGCGATCAAGGATTTTGACGACACCATCCGGCTCAACCCGCGCGATGTGGAAGCCCTCAACAACCGCTGCTGGGCCCGGACCGTGGTCGGCGACCTCCAGGCGGCGCTCAAGGATTGCAACGAGGCCCTTCGGCTGCGCCCGAACTTCGTTGACGCGCTGGACAGCCGCGGCCTGGTTAACCTGAAGGCCGGGGCGACCAGAAACGCGATCATCGATTTTGACGCCGCGCTGAGGATCAACCCGAGGCTGACCTCCTCGCTCTACGGGCGCGGCCTCGCCAAGCAGCGGAATGGCTCGATTTCCGAGGGCAATTTGGATATATCCAATGCCAAGGCGATGGACCCGAATATCGTTCAGGAGTTCGCAAGTTACGGGGTGCGTTGACGATTTATTTGAGTTGGAGGCGGCCGAGCCCTCGAACCCCTGGGCGGCGACCAAAGACAAACGGGAAGACGCCGCGACCGGGCTAGCCTCGCGGCCATTTCGATATTGATTTTGAACGCGCGGGCAGCGCAGGAGGGACTTACAATGTCAAGAATGACTGGAAGAACTCTTACCGCGATCCTTTCGATCGCAATGGTCGGTGCCGTACTTTCCTTTGGCATCGGCAAGGCGCTGGCCGCCGACGACGTCACCGAGGATCAGATCATCAAGGCCCTGGCGCCGGCCAAGAAGCCGCTGACCCGGGGCCTGTCGGTAGGCCCGCAGGAAGATCCGGCGGCGACCGCCGCCGAGACCAAGTTCGTCACCACCATCCGCGGCCGCACCACGCGCTCACTCTCGAGCACCGAGCGCGAGGAAATCGCCACCATCGCCAAGGACAAGCCGAATATCGATCTGGAAATCACCTTCGATTACAACTCGGCCGATATCAGCCAGAAATCGCTCCCGGCAGTGCAGGCGCTGGGACGGGCGCTGACCAATCCCGACCTGACGGGCTCGACCTTCGTGGTTGCCGGGCACACCGACGCCGCCGGCGGCGACAGCTACAATCAGGATCTCTCGGAACGGCGCGCCGATTCGATCAAGCGCTATCTGATGGACAAATACGGCATTTCCTCCGCCGACCTCGTGACCGTCGGATACGGCAAGAGCAAGCTCAAGGATCCGAACCAGCCGATGGCGGAAGTCAATCGCCGCGTGCAGGTCGTGAACATGGAAAACAAGACCACGGCGTCCAAATAAACCTTCTCGTACCCGGTCGTGACGCCGCGTAAAGTCTTGCCGCTATCACGCGTCCCGCAATCTTGCGGGACGCTCGTTCGTTCCGGGGCACATCCTGACCTGATCGAGAAGGCCGGCCATGCCCCGGCTCCGCACCATCCAAGGCCTGGATTGATCCGGCGATGAACCTCTCCGAGTACCTCAAGCCCGTGCTGGGCGTGGTTTTCTTCGCCGCCGCAGGCGTCGCCTATTACTGGTTCGAGCATCGTTCGCGTCCCGAGGAAAAGGAGACGCCAGGTCAGGCCCTGGTGGTCGTGACCAAGGCGACCAATGCCTGTTTCTCGGACTTGGTGCGGGTCACCGGATTCGTGGTGCCGCGCCGCGAAGCCGTGGTCGGCGCCGATCAGGAAGGCTCCAAGGTCACCGACCTGTTCGTCCGCGAGGGCGACATGGTTACCGACAACCAGGAACTGGCGCGCCTGAGCGCGCCGGCGCAGCAACCGGGAGGCCAGCAAAGATCGAACCAGGCACCGGTATCGCTGCGCGCCCCCGCTGCGGGCCTCGTCACCGAGGTCAAGACCATTGTCGGCGCGCCGGCTTCGCCTCAGGCAGGGCCGATGTTTCGCATTTCCGTCAACAACGAGATCGAACTCGATGCCGAAGTGCCGGCGGTCCACATGCTCAAACTCAATCCGGGCGCCACTGCACGCATCAGCCGGGATGATGCACCGGACGTAGCCGGCCGCGTGCGACTGGTTTCGCCGCAGATCGATCGCACCACCCAACTCGGCCATGTCCGCATCTCCCTGATCAATAACCCGTCGCTTAGGGTCGGGATGTTTGCCCGCGCCTCAATCGACGCCAAGCGCAGTTGCAACGTCGCCGTTCCGCGCACCGCCATTGACCATCTCACCGTTCAGGTGGTCAAAGGTAACACCGTCGAGACGCGGAAGGTCCGGGTTGGCCTGGTGTCCGACACCAACACGGAAATCCTCGAGGGCCTCGACGTCGGCGAGACCGTTGTGGCCGATGCCGGCTCTTCGCTGCATGATGGCGACCAGGTCCAGACCATGTTCCCCGATGAACTCGATCGACGGGTACGCTGATGGCAATCAATATCTCGGCATGGGCGATCCGCAATCCGCTGCCTCCCGTCCTTTTCTCGATCATTCTCCTGGTGCTTGGCTGGCTGAGCTTCACCAAGCTCGCGGTGACCCATTTGCCCAACGCCGACATCCCGGTGATCTCGGTCGCGGTGGCGCAATTCGGCGCCGCTCCCGCCGAGCTTGAGTCCCAGGTCACCAAGATCATCGAAGACGGCGTCTCCGGCGTCGAGGGCGTGCGGCACATCACGTCCTCGATCACCGACGGCCTGTCGGTGACGACGATCCAGTTCGCGCTCGAGACCAACACCGATCGCGCGCTGAACGACATCAAGGACGCCGTCACCAGGGTGCGCGCCAACCTGCCGCAAAACGTCAACGAGCCGCTGATCCAGCGCGTCGACGTGATCGGCCTGCCAATCGTCACCTATGCGGCGATCTCGCCCGGCAAGACGCCGGAACAATTGTCATACTTTGTCGACGACGTCGTCAAACGCGCGCTGCAGGGCGTGCGCGGCGTCGCCCAGGTCGAGCGCATCGGCGGTGTCGAGCGCGAGATCCAGGTCTCGCTCGATCCCGACCGGCTGCAGGCCGCGGAACTCACCGCCGTCAATGTCAGCCAAAGCCTGCGCGGCACCAATGTCGATCTTGCCGGCGGCCGGGCCGAGATCGGCAAGAACGATCAGGCGATCCGCACGCTGGCCGGCGCCAAGACGCTGACTGACCTCGCCGGAACGATGATCTCGCTGTTCGGCGGCGGTGAAGTCAGGCTCGATGATCTCTCCACCGTCACCGACTCCATTGCCGACCGCCGCACCTTTGCCCGCTACAACGGCGAGCCGGTGGTCGCGCTCGGCATCAAGCGCGCCAGCGGCGCCAGCGACGTGGTTGTTGCCGCCGCGGTGCAGAAGCGCATCGATGAGCTCAAGATCGCCCATCCCGACGTCGACCTCAAGAAGATCGATACGTCGGTGGATTTCACCAAGGGCAACTACGAGGCTGCGATTTCGACGTTGTTCGAAGGCGCATTTCTCGCTGTCGTCATCGTGCTGTTGTTCCTGCGCGACATCCGCGCCACCATCATCGCCGCGATCTCGCTGCCGCTGTCGATTTTCCCGGCCTTCTGGGCGATGGATATTTTGGGATTTTCGCTGAACCTGGTCAGCTTCCTCGCCATCACGCTGTCGACCGGCATTCTGGTCGACGACGCCATCGTCGAGATCGAGAACATCGTGCGCCATATGCGGATGGGCAAATCGCCCTACCGCGCGGCACTGGAAGCCGCCGATGAAATCGGCCTTGCCGTCATCGCCATCTCGCTCACCATCATTGCGATCTTCACGCCTGCAAGCTTCATGTCCGGCATCGCCGGGCAGTTCTTCAAGCAGTTCGGCATCACGGTGTCGGTGCAGGTGTTCTTCTCGCTGCTGGCCGCGCGCATGGTCACGCCGATGCTGGCGGCCTATTTCCTCAAACCTCACACCCACGACGAGCCGCCGCCGGGTCGCGTGCTGATGGCCTACAACCGCGTCGTCACCTGGTCGGTGAAGCATTACTTCATCACGGTGTTGATCGGGCTCGGCATCTTCGCCGCGTCGATCTGGAGCATCACGCTGCTGCCGCAGGGCTTTCTGCCGGCGGAGGACTCCGCGCACTCGCTGCTCGCACTGGAGCTGCCACCGGGCACCCAACTCGCCTACACCGAAAAGGTGACCGAGGATATCGTTGCTCGCCTGCGCAAGCGGCCGGAGGTGCGAAGCGTGTTTGTCGACGGCGGCCGCGTGCCGCAGGGCCCGGAGGAAGTCCGGCGCGCCTCGCTGATCATCAACTACACGCCGAAGACTGAGCGCAACATCACCCAGCGCGAGCTCGAGCTTTCGATCAGCAACGAGCTCGATGACCTCCCCGATATCCGCTTCTGGTTCCTCGACGAAAACGGCCATCGCGCGATCTCGCTGATCATCACCGGCGACGACAGCAACATCGTCAACAACGTTGCCAGCGAACTGGCGACACAGATGAAGCGGATACCGCTGGTCGCCAACGTCACCCCGGAAACCACGCTTGACCGGCCCGAGCTGCGGATCCGGCCGCGCGCCGATCTCGCGGCGCGGCTCGGGGTCTCGACCGAAAGCCTGTCGCAAACCATTCGCGTCGCCACCATCGGCGACGTCGGCCCGGCGCTCGCCAAGTTCGATGCCGGCGGCCGGCTGGTGCCGATCCGGGTCCAGCTCGAAGACACCGCGCGCGGCGACCTCAAGACGCTGCAACAGTTGCGCGTGCCGCTCGGCGAGCACGGCGAAAAAGGCGGCGTGCCGCTCTCGGTGATCGCCGACATCAGGCTCGACCAGGGTCCGACCAGCATCAATCGCTTCGACCGCCAGCGGCAGGCCACCGTCGCTGCCGACCTGGCTGGCCTCGCCGCGTCCGGCCAGGCGATGAAGAAAATCAACGAGCTGCCGGTCATGAAGGGCCTGCCCAAGGGTGTCACGGTCAGCGAGGGAGGCGACGCCGAAAGCCAGAAGGAATTGTCGAATGGCTTTGCCACCGCGATGATCACGGGCTTGATGATGGTCTACGCCGTGCTGGTGCTGTTGTTCGGCACCTTCCTGCAGCCGATCACGATCCTGTTCTCGCTGCCGCTCTCGATCGGCGGCGCAATCGGCGCGCTGCTCCTGACCGGTAAGCAGCTGACTATCCCGGTGTGGATCGGCATCCTGATGCTGATGGGCATCGTCACCAAGAACGCGATCATGCTGGTGGAGTTCGCGATCGAGTCGATCCACGCCGGCAGGCCGCGGGACGAAGCGATGATCGACGCCGGCATGAAGCGCGCCCGCCCGATCGTCATGACCACGATCGCGATGGCGGCCGGCATGATGCCGTCAGCGTTCGCGGTGGGCGACGGCGGCGAATTCCGCTCGCCGATGGCGCTCGCGGTGATCGGCGGCCTGGTGTTCTCGACCATCCTGTCGCTGGTGTTCGTGCCGGCGATGTTCATGGTGATGGACGATGTCGGCTCCCTGATCTGGCGTTTCGGCAAACGGATGATCGTCACCACCGGCGATGCCGACCACGGCGACGAGTATCACAAGGCGCCGCCCGCCCAATTGCCGCCGCCGGTGCCGCCGGCAATTGCGCCCGCGGCGGAGTAGCGGCGGCCGACCGCATGTATGGCGGTCATCATCCGCGAAAGCGGATGATCCAGTAATCACCGACGTCAGCTATCAATCGGAAAGACGCTCGCGCGGGGCATGACACGCTCGCTCGCCCCCTACTCGTTCCTCGCGATCGACGTCAGCCGGTTCAAATTCTGCAGCAGAATGCGGCCGCGCTGCAGGTCCAAGATGCCGTCCTTGCGCCAGGTCTGGAGCTGACGGTTGACGCTTTCGCGCGCGGCGCCGACGAACACCCCGAGCTGTTCCTGGGAGATGTGCACCTCGGAGCCGAAATCGGCGGCGAGCGCGCAGAGCCGGCGCGCCAGGCGGATCGGCAGCGGCTGCAACACCGATTCCTCCATCCGCTCGCTCTGCCAGCGGATGCGCTGGCACAGCAGCATGATGATCTTGATCGCGACCTTCGGCTCGCGCTCGAGATGGCCCAGAAAATCCTCGCGGCGCAGCACGAACAATTCGGTCGGCTCGCCGGCGGTCGCGTCTGCGGTGCGGCTCTGGCCGTCGAGCACTGCGACCTCGCCGAACAGATCGCCGGGACCCATGAAGTTCAGGGTCAGGCGGCTGCCGTCGGGCGCACCGGTCTCGATCCGGACCTGGCCGCGGCGAACCCCGAACAGGGCGTCGCCCGCATCGCCTTTCTGGAACAAGACTTCGCCGAGCCCCAAATGCTGGGTGTGGCAAAGATTGGAGATCCGTTGCAGTTCGTCGGACCCCAAGTCCGCAAACATCGGATTCATCTTCAAGATGACCGCAAATTCGGCCTGTTTGCTCATGGCAATGCCTTCCCAAACGTCCAAATGCGCATTTACAGGAAATCGCTGGGGGGAAGTGTGTCATAAGTCACATACCTTTACAGCTCCCCCTGATTATTTTTGGACGGTTTTGAGCGATCCCCCCATTCCGGGATAAGCTCAAAGTGCCGGCTCGGCCGCATCATCGCCCCAGCTGGACTCTATGCCGTTTGCCCGGGTTGGAACGTCGACATGAGAGCATTGAAAATCACCGGCGCGACTGTCGCCGCCGTCCTCGTCATCCTTGTCCTGCTGCTTTTGGTCGTCGGGATTCCGTCAGGATTCCTGAGCTCGGCGATCCAGGAGCAGGTCGAGCGCGCAACCGGATACCGGCTTGCGATCGCGGGCAGCACCAAGATCAGCCTGTGGCCACAGCTCAACGTGACCTTGAGCGAGATCACGCTGAAGGACCCGAAGGACCGCGACACTTCGAACCGGCTGACCATCGAAAGCGTGCAGGCCGAGTTGACGTTGTCGAGCGCGTGGTCGGGCCACCCGCAAATCTCGGAACTCACCATCACCCGGCCCGTGCTGTTCGTGCCGCTGTTGCGCGATCGCATCCGCGACAATGCGGCTACCTCCAAACCGGCGGTGTTCTCGGGCGATATGGACGGACTTGCGATCGACCGCATCACCATCACCGACGGCGCGGTGGTTCTCTCCAATCTTCGCGACCGCGTCGAAAATCGCATCGACGGCATCAACGCTACCGCCGCGATCGGCGCCGATCGCAAGATCAGCCTGCGCGGCAACGCGCACGCCGGCGAGCAGGCGCTCAAATTCGATATCAAGGCGGCGGTGCCCGCCCCGCCGGTCGAACGGCAGAACACTCCGGTCGACTTTGCGCTTGACGCCCCCGGCATCCTGCAAGCGCCATTGTCGGGCAAGGCCGAGGTCCGGCTCAACGGTTCGGTCGTGATGATCAACGGGCTCACCGGCACGGTTGGCGACGGCGCGTTCAACGGATGGGCCTCGATCGATATCGCCTCCAAGCCGCTGGTGAAACTCGACCTCGATTTCCAGCGGCTCGATGCATCGGCGCCGAAGGCGCAGGCCTCGCCGGCCTCACCGGCCTGGAGCAACATGCCGATCAATCTGAACGGGCTGAACTATGTCGACGCCCAGGTCAGGATTTCTGCGGCCGAACTCAATATCGGCGAAGCGCATTTCGCACCGGCCGCGGTCGACCTTGCGCTTGCAGGCGGCGTGCTGAAGGCTGCAATCTCCAATCTCGGCGCCTATGGCGGCCAGCTCAGCGGCGAAGCTATCATCGATGCATCGAAGAGCGACCAGACCTACGCGATGCACGCCGACCTCGTCGGTGTGCGCGCGCTGCCGCTGTTAAGCAGCCTCGCCGATTTCGACAAGATTGACGGCAAGATGCAGGCGAAGATCGCGGTGCGCTCGAACGGTCCGAGCCAGCGCGCGATCATGTCGAATATGAGCGGCACCTCGTTCGTCAATTTCCAGGACGGCGCGATCAAGGACCTCAACATCGCCCAGATGATCCGGTCGCTGACATCGAGCACCTTGTCCGGGTGGCAGGAGAGCAAGGATCAGAACACCGATCTCAGCCAGCTATCGGCGTCGTTCCGGATCGAGCGAGGCCAGGCGCAGACCACCGATCTCAATCTGGTCGGCCCCCTGGTGCGCATGACCGGCGCCGGTACCATCGATCTCGGCACCAAATTGCTGGCGTTCCGGGTCGAGCCGAAGCTCGTGTTGACGACGCAGGGCCAGGGCCGAACCTCCGACCCGGTCGGCTTCGGCATCCCCGTGATGATCGATGGCTCATGGACCGCACCGCGCATCTATCCGGACATGCAGGGCATCCTCGACAATCCCGACGCCGCCTATGCCAAGCTCAGGGAGATGGGAGCGGGACTGTTCGGATCTGGCGGCGCCGGCTTGAGCGGATTGTTAGGCGGTCTCGGCGGATCGATCGGTGGCCAACCCGGCAACAATTCGGCCAACGGCACGACCTCCGGGACGGCGCCGTCCGATCCGCTCGGCGGCAAGCTCGGAGAGACCTTGGGGAATTTGTTCCAGCAGGGCCTGGGCGGGAGTGGTGGCGGAGGCACCGGCACCCGCGGCCGCAGCATCCCGCCGCCTGGCTCGCAGGCAGGATCGCTTGTCCCGCAACAGCAACCGCAGCAGCCTGCGGCCTCGCCGCAGGTCCAGAACGATCCGCCGCCGCCGTCCCAGGCCCAGCAGGACAGCCAGCCGATGAATGACGTGCTGCGCCAATTGTTCAACCGGCAATAGCGCTAATTCGCCCCGAAAATAGCCCCAGATTGGGGTGGATCAGCGCTAACCACGCCGGTGGACGCCCGGCGATACCCCTCAAACTGTGCTAAACAGGCTCCAGCCGGGATAACCATATTGACGTGGCCGACGCCGGAAACAGCGCCGCCGCGGCCATTCGTTGCGTATACGCCCGAGGGTCTGGATGATCGGGGTCAAGGATAAAATCTGGTTCCTGCGCGAGGGCCTGTTCGCCAAATATGTCGTCTCGCTGGTCGGCCTCGTCGTGTTTGTGCTCGCCGTCAACGGCGCCATGGAAACATGGATCAGCTACCGCGCGACCAAGACCACGCTCACCGACGCCATGTCGGAAAAGGCCGAGGCGACATCGAAGCGGATCGAGCAATCGATTGCGGAACTTGAGCGGCAGATCAGCTGGGTCACCCGGGCCAGCGTCAAGACCCTGGAAGATCGCCGGGCGGACTATGCGCAACTGCTCAACCAGGTCTCCGCGGTCAGCCAGCTCTCGCAGCTCAACGGCCAGGGCCGCGAACAGCTTCGGCTGTCGCGCACGGCGAGTTCGTTCGGCAGCAACATGGACTTCTCGCGCGACGGCCGATTTACCGAAACCGTTTCCCGCGGCGTCAGCTACCAGCCGGCCTATTTCACCAATTCCCGGCCCTTTATGTCGATCGCGGTGGCGCATTCCGGCTTCAACGCCGGCATCACCGTCGCCGAAATCGATCTTCGCTTCGTATCCGACTTCCTCGGTGATGCGCAGGTCGGCAAGCAAGCGTTCGCCTATGTGGTCGATCCGCGCGGCCAGGTGCTGGCATCTTCGACCAAGGGACCGGATGTCGCCGCAGACCTTTCGACCTTGCCGCAGGTCGCCTCCGTGATGACGCCGACCGGCCAGGCGCTGGCGTCGGGCACCGACACCGACGGCCATTCGGTTTTGACCGCGGCGAGCGCCGTGCCGAAACTCGGCTGGACCGTGTTCTTCGAGCAGCCCACGGCCCAGGCCCTGGCGCCGATCCGCGACCAACTGGTGCGGGTCGCGCTGTTGATTGGGCTTGGGCTTGCGGTTGCAATCCTTGCCGGCACGCTGCTCGCGCGCCGGATGCTGATCCCGATCACGGCGTTGCGCACTGGCGCGCGGCGGCTCGGCGCCGGCGACTTCAGTCATCGCATTGACGTCCACACCAAGGACGAGCTGGAGGAACTCGCCGACCAGTTCAACAGTATGGCCGGCCAGCTCAAGGAGACCTATTCGGTCCTCGAAACCAAGGTGGAAGAGCGCACCCGCGATCTCGCGCAATCGATCAACGAGCTGAAAGTGCTGGAAGAGGTCGGCCGCGCGGTCGCGTCCTCGCTCGATCTCAATGCCGTGCTGCCGACGGTTGCGGCGCGGGCGCTGGAGATCACCCACGCCGATGCGGTGCTGATCTATGGCTATGACGCCGCCAGGCATCAGTTCAATCTGGTCGAAGCCAACGGCATCGACAAATCGGTCGAAGGACAGCATCTCTCGATCGACGAGGAGGAAAGCCTGCTCGGCCAGGCCGCGACCAAGGGCGAGCCGGTCGCGATCCCCGATCTCAACCTCGCCGCCGATCATCTGTTGCGGGACGTCGCGATCGAGGCCGGTTTTCATTCGGTCCTGGTGGTGCCGCTGGTCGACCAGCAGGGCGTGCTGGGATCGCTGGTGGTGCTGCGCAGAGCCGTCGGTGAATTCTCGCCGAACCTGATCGGATTGATGCGGACTTTCGCCCACCAATCGGTGCTGGCGATGCGCAACGCGCGGCTGTTCACGGAAGTGGACCACAAGGGCCGCGAACTGGCGTCGGCCCACTCCACCGTCCAGCAGCAAGCAAGCAAGCTCGAGGCACAGACCGAGCAGCTCAAGAACTGGAACAAGTCGCTCGAGGAGCGGGTCGAGACCCAACTGGCCGAGATCGAGCGCATCAGACGGCTGGAGCGCTTCCTGGCGCCGCAAGTCGCGCAACTAATCGCGTCCTCCGACGGACACGACTCGCTGCTCGACAGCCACCGTCGCGAAGTCACCGTAGTGTTCTGCGACCTGCGCGGCTTCACCGCTTTCACCGAGGCGACCGAGCCCGAGGAAGCCATGAACGTGCTGCGCGAATATCACGCAGCCCTTGGCGAATTGATTTTCCGCTACGAAGGCACCCTCGACCGTTATGCCGGTGACGGCGTGATGATCCTGTTCAACGCGCCGATCCAGTTCACGGATCACACCAAGCGCGCCGTCAAAATGGCGTGCGAGATGCGCGACACCATCGGCCTGTTGACCCAGAAGTGGCGCAACCGCGGCCACAGCCTCGGCTTCGGCCTCGGCATCGCGGTCGGTTATGCGACGCTCGGCCAGATCGGATTCGAGCAACGGCTCGAATATGCCGCGATCGGCAGCGTCACCAATCTGGCATCACGGCTGTGCGACGAGGCGAAAGCCAACCAGATCGTGGTTTCCAGGCGCGCCTACGGCATGGTCGAGCAATGGGTCGAGGCCGCCCCGCTCGACGATCTGCATCTGAAAGGCTTCAACCATCCGGTGCTGGCGATGGAGATCCTGCGCTGGCGCGAAGAGGTCGACAACGTGGTCGACGCTACGCCAGCCGCGCGGCGGCGGAAGTAGCGCATGGCGAAATCCTAATCAGCGGAAGCATCACTTCTGGCAAGAGGTCCCTGCTCCGCCCTGAACATGGAAACTTGTGCAAGCAGTTCTGCACGCACTCGATTGATCACGCCTGCATAGTCTCCAGCGGTCGTCTGCCTGAACAGCCGCACTGTTGGATACCAAGGGTTGTCGTCACGGTCCAGCAGCCAGCGGAAATCGGGCGTATGATCCAGCATTATCCACGTCGGACATCCCATGGTCCCGGCGAGGTGAGCAATGCTGGTATCCACGGTAATCACCAGATCAAGGCAAGACATAAGAGCAGCTGTCTCGCTGAAATCGGTAAGGTGCGTGGTCAGGTCGACGATGTCGGTCCGCTCAAGCAGCACGGCTCTGTCATCTGAACGCGCGCGGCAAGCTCATGAGGGAACAACGAACGTCCACGGGCGGCAACGTCGCGTCGGAACTTGGGAGACAATGCGACAAACCAGGCAATGTCGACAGAAGAGAATGCAGTGAATCCTGAACGACGAGAACGACGCGAGCGCCGCGTGCCGCCAGCATCGGCACGTAGCGCGTGAACTGAATCGTGTCCCCAAGCCCCTCGTCCGAGTAAATGAGGATGGTCTTTCCCTCAATGCTCCCCCCCCCCCCCCGCCAGACGGGCTCGGGACCATCTCGATTGGCTATCGGAAGATCTGAAACGCGCCAGCGCGCCTCGCGCCCCCTCCAGCCAGCTTCGAAATTTCCGAGCAACAAATTGACATTTGCCAAATCAAACTCGGCTTTGGCATTGGTTGGATCTATGGACCTGATGTGATCGTGTATCGCAAGAACCTCATCGAAGCGGTGCATCCTCCGCAGCACCAGGGCCTTGTTTTCGAGCGCGAGTTTAAAGGATGGCCGAAGTTTGATCGCCCGATCGAACCACTCCAGCGCCTCCTCGAAGCGACCGAGCAACAGAAGCGCATCACCGATGTTGTTGCAAATTTCGGCGTTCTTCGGATCGAGCACGTGCGCCCGCCGGCCGCCGGCGTAGATATTCCTCGAACCTCTTCAAGCCTCGCAACACAAGGGCACGCGAGGCCAACGTCTGGACATGGTGCGGCTGCAACTCGTCGCATAGGTCAAAGTGAACGAGGGCTTCTTCCAGTCTCCCCAACTGGTGGAGAAGGAGAGCACTCCGGTATGCGACCTCCAAATGACGTGGGTCGAGCTTCAGGGCATGCTGAAAGCACAACACGGCGTCGGATGCGCGCTTCAACTCTTCAAGTGCAACACCAAGACCCGTCCAAAGCGCCGCATCGTCCGGCCTGAGCTGTGCTGCCTTGTCGAATGCCTTTAGCGCTTCCTCGTGTCGTCCTTGCTGGAGCAGCGTGGTCCCGAGGCTCGAAATATATTCGGGCTTAGGATCTTGCCCAATAGCGTGCGCAAGCCATTCGAGGGCAGCATCTTATTGTTTGGTGTGGTGAGAAAGCAGCCCCATAAGGTGCAGGCTGTCTGCATGGCTGGCATCCGCCGCGAGAGCTCGTTGGCAGCTGACCTGCGCGTCGAGGTATCGCCCGGCTCGCATTTGGGTGAGGCCGGCCTCATAAAGCGCTGCGGGCGTATTTGCCGTCGGCGTGGCCAGACTCAAATGGGACTTGTTGCCGGAAGAACGGCGCTGTTTTCGATTCATCGGCTCTACGGCAACCCCATTTTTGTTGCCACCACCTCTAATCGATTCGACGATGCCCTTCTATCATAAAGTACAGCGACGAAGTCATCACCCTGCGCGATCACCCAGGAACGGGCGCTACGCGCGCTGGCTCTCGCACATCGGCTGCATAGCGTTGATGGCATTGAAGCTCGGAACGGACTGCCCCGCAGCGCGGCATTCTAGTCTGTTCGACGCGCGCTACTGCTCGACGAACGCGCGCCGCATCTGATCGGTGATCGGCTTGAAGAGATAGCTCATCATCGTCCGGCTACCGGTCTGCATGAAGACCTCGGCGGGCATCCCCGGAACCAGTTGCTGGCCGCCGAGCCGGCGCCGTTCTTCCTCGGGCAGCACGACCCTGACCGTGAAATAGGACCGCATTGCGTCTGCCCTGATCACCTGGCCTGGTATCGGCCGACACATAGGACACCGTGCCGTTGAGCTGCGGCGTCGTGCGCTGATTGAAGGCCGAGAAGCGGACGAACGCCTTCTGGCCGGTCCGCACCTGGTCGATATCGTTGGGCTGCAGCCGCGCCTCGATCTGCAGATCGTCCGAATCCGGCACGATTTCCATGATGGTATCGCCGGCGCGAATGACGCCGCCGATCGTGTGCGCGGAAAGCTGATTGATCACGCCTGACGTCGGCGCGTGGATTTCGATCCGGTCGAGCTGATCGCGCGCCGCGACGCCGCGCTCGGACCAGTTCGGCTTCCTTGGCCTGGGTCTCGCCGAGTTCCTTGACGACATCGGTGCGAAAGTCCTGATCGATCCGGACGATCTGAAGCTGGGCCTCGTCGATCTTCGATTTCGTCTCGGCGATCGAGGACGTCAATTGCCCGCGTTCGCCTTCGATTTGCGCGGCCTCGCGCTGCAGCGTCGTGAGCCGTGTCAGCGGCACCAGGTGCTTGTCGTAGAGGTCCTGGACGCCGGTGAGTTCGCCCGCGATCAGTTCCAGTTGCTTCGCCTTGGAATCGACCTGGGCATCGAGACCCGAAATCTCCTCGCTCGAGCTGCGCGATCTGGCTTTGCAGCAGGTCCTTCTGGCTTTGGCGCGCGTTGGATCGCGCCTTGAACAGCGACTTTTCCGACGTCAGCAGGCTCTTGACGTTGTCATCGTCCGAGCGGGCCGCAAGTTCGGCGGGAATTTCGGGCTGCGCCAGGCCGTCGCGCTCGGCGATCAGCCGCGCGATCCGTGCCCGCACCTCGTCGAGCTGCTTGCTCACCATCTGAAGGCTGGCCTGCGCCTGGGTGGCATCGAGCCGCACCAGCAGATCGCCGGCGCTTACCCGCATGCCGTTGTGGACCTTGATCTCAGCGACGACGCCGCCGGTCGGATGCTGAATGGTCTTGACGTTGGATTGAACGACGAGATTGCCCGGCACCACGACGGCGCCCGCCAGCGGCATGAAGCACGAGCCAGCCGCCGCCCAACACGCCTGCGATGATGAGAATCGCGAAGCCCGGTCCGCAATTCGTGCTCGAACGCCCGTCCGGTCCGCGACGTCAGGCTGTCACCGTGCGCGTCTGGTTCGGCGACGGCTCGCCGCGACCAAGGATGAAGCGCACGCCCGTGGTCAGACCGGTGCGGCACCTTGCGATCACCTGTCCGACGGCTTCGCTTTCGGACTTCGCGACGCGCGGACGGAAGCGCCCAATGCGAGGGCTCTCGACGCAGCATCGACCGATGCAAGCTCGTCGGTCCGGCTATCGCGGCCGCGAGCTTGCCGGTTCAGGCTGTCGATCGTGCAGCGGATCGTCAGCCGCGAGCGGTCCGGCTCTGCCGCGCGCGGCGGCGTGGCGGCGTTCGCGCGGCGTCTCGGTTCGCTGCGCGCTGGTCGGCAGGCTCAGCCGATGCTTCGTTCGCGGTCGCGCGGAGCCGGAGCGGCGGCCTTGCAAGCCGAACGGCTCGAAGGCAGACGTCGATCGCCTGCTCCATCTTGCTCTTTCGGCTTGCGCTTCGGCCGTGCCGGTGCCGCGGACGCCGCCGGCGCGGATGCCGCTCGCGCGGCGCGACGGCCCGGCTGCGAGCTCGCGGCTCGTGCGAGGTTTCGTCCTCGAACGCGTGCCGGAGGCGCTGCAATTCGAGAATCAGGGCGGCGCCCTGCGGTCCCATTCGCCGGCCGGGATCCCCGATCGTCGCCTGCGCGTGGCCTCATCGAAATGCGGTGCGTCGTCGTCCGCGTCGCATGGCTTGACGCCCTCGGCACATCGGCGCACGGCGCGCCGCCTTCGCGTCATGGCGCTGCGCGCCGGTTGCGTCGGCCTTGCGGCCGGCGCTTGGCCGGTGTCGCTGCGGCGCAGCGCTGGCCGGTCGCGCGCGCGAACGCGCGCAAAGATCTCCTCGCACGAACCGAATGCGATCGCTTTGCCCTCATAGAGCACCATCGCCATGTTCAAGGCGGCCAGCGCGCTCGGACGATGCGATATGACGATGACGATGCATCTTGTTGTGACGCAGGATCTGGATGGCGCGGCCAGAGCGCGTTCTCGCCGTCGGCATCGAGATTGGCGTTCGGCTCATCGAGCACGACCAGGAACGGATCGCCGAACACGGCGCGCGCCAGGCCAACTCGCTGGCGCTGGCCGGCCGACAGCGACATGCCGCCCTGGCCGATCCGCGTCGAATATCCTTCCGGCAGGCGCAGGATGAGGTCGTGCACGCCCGCGATCTGCGCCGCCTTCAGGATCGCGTCGGAGGTCGCGTGCTCGTCGAAGCGGCAGATGTTTTCCGCAACCGTACCGTCGAACAACGCCACATCCTGCGGCAGGTAGCCGATATGGCGCCCGAGATCCTCGTTGCCCCATTGGTCGATCGCGGCGCCGTCAAGCCGGACGACGCCGTGCTTGGCCGGCCAGATCCCGACCAGCGCCTTCGACAGCGAAGTCTTGCCCGACGCGCTCGCGCCCAGCAGCGCCAGTCCCGTGCCTGCCTTGAGCGAAAACGAGATGTTCAGACACGATCGGCTTGTCGGTGCCGGGTGCGGTGACGGCAAGATCCTGCACCGAGAGTTCGCGGCACGGACGCGGCAGCGCCACCGGCGGCACCGGCAGGTTTCGCCGTCACCTTGCAGATGTCGCGCAGGCGCGTGATGCCCTGGCGTGCGGCGACGAGCTGCTTCCAGCGTCCCGAGCGCGACTTCGATCGGCGCCAGCGCCCGGCCCATCATGATCGACGAGGCGATCATGATGCCGCCCGATGCCCTGTCGGCGACCACGAGATAGGCGCCGATGCCCAGCATCCCCGACTGCAGCACATAGCGCAGCACCTTCGCGCCCGATCCGAGATTGGCATACACGTCGGTGGCGCGAATATTTTCCCGCAGATAGCGCTCATTGACCTGCGACCAGCGCGCGCTGAATCGATCGATCATGCCGAGCGCGCGGATCACCTCGGCGTTGCGCTGCGTGGCGTCCGCCAGCACCTGCCGCTGCGCGCTGGAGTCCATCGCGGCCTTGGCGGCGCCGCGCGACATACGATCGGTCAGCCAGCGTCATCGCGACGATCGCAACGGTGCCGAGCAGCGCGGTCATGCCGATCGCCGGATGAAACAGAAACAGCGCGATGAGAAAGATCGGAATCCAGGGCATGTCCAGGAACGCCGTCGGCCCCATGCTCGACATGAAGGCGCGGATCTGGTATCGAGATCGCGCAGCGGCTGCTGCATCAGCATCGGCTTGCACGCCGCGAAGCGGCAGCGTCGCGAGCGCGGTATGGATCGATTCCTGCAGGCCGGCGTCGAACAGAGTCGCGACCCGGCACAGCATGCGCGCGCGCAAGCGCGTCGAAATAGCCCTGCATCAGATAGGCGAACAGCACCATCAGCGAGAGGCCGAACAAGGTCGCGATGTTGCGGCTCGGAATCACCCGGTCATAGACCTGCAACATGTAGAGCGAGCCGGACAGCATCAGGATATTGATCACGCCGCTGAAGACGGCGATGCCGATCATTCGCCGCGCGCTCTCGCGCAGCCCATGCGCCACCGGATCGTCGTTCGCCGTCGACGATGGTTGACTATGCGGACCGGCGGCAGAAAACGAAGTCCGCGGGCGATCCTGAACAATACTCATCCCGTTACGTCTCCCCGATGAGCCTGACATCGCTGATCGAAAACCTGATTGACAGCCGATACCGACCATTTTCCGGCAAGAATTGGACGGGCTTCGATTTCTTTAATCGGCTGCGGGAATGAAATGTCGGAAGACGTGTTCTTTATCGCGTGGAACCGCGGCGCAAAATATTTGTGCAGCGCGTTGTGGGCACCCCCTGCCGCGACGATTTCGATAGATGCACTCGACACTTGCGCCCGGTCGCGCGGGTGACTGAGACCGCGCGTCATAGAAACGTCCGGCTATCACCTTGCTTCTGCACTCATTGGCCGCGGTGTCGGCCGAAAGACGCCACGAAGCTAAACAATCTTTCACGTCGCGCACAGGTTGCGCCGACCGGTCTGTCGTTTCTGGTGAAATGCAAAGGTTCCTCGAAAGGGCTCGTGCTTACACGCCGTTCTGCAACCAACCGAACCAACGGCAGCGTATTTGGGTATCGCCAACAACGGTGAAGAGGAGGGAGTAAAATGGCTCTGACAGCAACGGATCTGTTCAACGACGCAACGACCCGCGAAATCGGCGGCGTCGGTCCGGACCAAGTCAACCTGATCGTCTCCGACCTGATCGGCGTGCAGCAGATGCTCACGCCGCCGACCCCACGATCAACAACATCTCCGACCTGCACACCCACATCATCATCAATCAGCTCAATGAGGAGATCGCATCCGTCGAGAACGCGAACGCTCCGACAACGGGCACGCTGACAGCAGGAACCGATCTCGGACAATATGTCGGGCGCTCGATCAACGACATCCATCGCGACATCATCGACATCGCGCAAGGCGACCCCGGCGTTCAGGCGCTGTTCAACCCGACGCCGCTTCCGGCCCTGCAACACGCCGGCTGCACCGTTCCACGACAATGCAGCGCAAACGACCTTTATTACGCAATGGATCCAGGACAGCAACCATCTCGGGCAGATGGCGACCACGATCGAGAACAACGGCTTCACCGGTGACATTGCCGGACTGGTGCAGCAGATACAGACCTACGCGACCAATTCGAACGCGTTCGATCAGGCTCAAGGCGGCCTATGGTCGGCACGCTTCTGGAACGAATTTCGGACCGACGGCACCTCGGGCACGGCCGCGGCCGCGCTGGTCGACGGTTTGCAGAACCACAACGCCGGCGAAGTCAATGCAGCCGCGGCTCAGCTCGCGGCGAACTCTGCCGACGTTGGCGGCAATAATTTGATGGCGGATGGCGGGAGCTATTCCGCCGTAGTGGCGGCGGCGCAAGCCACCGCCGTGACACCGGCGGTCGATGCCGCAGCGGCAGTTCCACCGGCAGCAGCACCCGCAGCCCCTGCTGCAACACCTCCTGCTGCAGCACCTCCTGCCGCGGCGCCAGCCGCCGGCCTGACGGCAACGGATCTGTTCAACGACGCAACGACCCGCGAAATCGGCGGCGTCGGTCCGGACCAAGTCAACCTGATCGTCTCCGACCTGATCGGCGTGCAGCAGATGCTCTCCGCCGCCGACCCCACGATCAACAACCTCTCCGACCTGCACACCCACGTCATTATCAATCAGCTCAACGAAGAGATTGCCTCGGTCGAGAACGCGAACGCTCCGACAACGGGCACGCTGACAGCAGGAACCGATCTCGGACAATATGTCGGGCGCTCGATCAACGACATCCATCGCGATATCATCGACATCGCGCAAGGTGACGCGGGCGTTCAGGCGCTGTTCAACCCGACGCCGCTTCCGGCCCTCAACACCCCGGCTGCGCCGTTCCACGACAATGCGGCGCAAACGACCTTTATTACGCAATGGATCCAGGACAGCAACCATCTCGGGCAGATGGCGACCACGATCGAGAACAACGGCTTCACCGGTGACATTGCCGGACTGGTGCAGCAGATCCAGACCTATGCGACCAATTCGAACGCGTTCGATCAGGCTCAAGGCGGCCTGTGGTCGGCACGCTTCTGGAACGAATTTCGGACCGACGGCACCTCGGGCACGGCCGCGGCCGCGCTGGTCGACGGCTTGCAGACGAAAAATGCCGGAGAGGTCAACGCCGCGGTAGAACAGCTTGCGGCGAACTCTGCGGACGTGGCGGGCAACAACCTCATGGCGGACGGCGGAAGCTATTCCGCTGTGGTGGCGGCGGCGCAAGCGACCGCCGTGGCACCGGCGGGCGACGCCGCGCAAGCTCCGGCGGCACCGGCAACTCCCCCCGCAGCCCCCGCTGCAACACCTCCTGCTGCAACACCTCCTGCCGCGGCACCAGCCGCCGGCCTGACAGCAACGGATCTGTTCAACGACGCAACGACCCGCGAAATCGGCGGCGTCGGTCCGGACCAAGTCAACCTGATCGTCTCCGACCTGATCGGCGTGCAGCAGATGCTCACTGCCGCCGACCCCACGATCAACAACATCTCCGACCTGCACACCCACATCATCATCAATCAGCTCAATGAGGAGATCGCTTCCGTCGAGAACGCGAACGCTCCGACAACGGGCACGCTGACAGCAGGAACCGATCTCGGACAATATGTCGGGCGCTCGATCAACGACATCCATCGCGACATCATCGACATCGCGCAAGGCGACCCCGGCGTTCAGGCGCTGTTCAACCCGACGCCGCTTCCGGCCCTCAACACGCCGGCTGCGCCGTTCCACGACAATGCGGCGCAAACGACCTTTATTACGCAATGGATCCAGGACAGCAACCATCTCGGGCAGATGGCGACCACGATCGAGAACAACGGCTTCACCGGTGACATTGCCGGACTGGTGCAGCAGATCCAGACCTATGCGACCAATTCGAACGCGTTCGATCAGGCTCAAGGCGGCCTATGGTCGGCACGCTTCTGGAACGAATTTCGGACCGACGGCACCTCGGGCACGGCCGCGGCCGCGCTGGTCGACGGTTTGCAGAACCACAACGCCGGCGAAGTCAATGCAGCCGCGGCTCAGCTCGCGGCGAACTCTGCCGACGTTGGCGGCAATAATTTGATGGCGGATGGCGGGAGCTATTCCGCCGTAGTGGCGGCGGCGCAAGCCACCGCCGTGACACCGGCGGTCGATGCCGCAGCGGCAGTTCCACCGGCAGCAGCACCCGCAGCCCCTGCTGCAACACCTCCTGCTGCAGCACCTCCTGCCGCGGCGCCAGCCGCCGGCCTGACGGCAACGGATCTGTTCAACGACGCAACGACCCGCGAAATCGGCGGCGTCGGTCCGGACCAAGTCAACCTGATCGTCTCCGACCTGATCGGCGTGCAGCAGATGCTCTCCGCCGCCGACCCCACGATCAACAACCTCTCCGACCTGCACACCCACGTCATTATCAATCAGCTCAACGAAGAGATTGCCTCGGTCGAGAACGCGAACGCTCCGACAACGGGCACGCTGACAGCAGGAACCGATCTCGGACAATATGTCGGGCGCTCGATCAACGACATCCATCGCGATATCATCGACATCGCGCAAGGTGACGCGGGCGTTCAGGCGCTGTTCAACCCGACGCCGCTTCCGGCCCTCAACACCCCGGCTGCGCCGTTCCACGACAATGCGGCGCAAACGACCTTTATTACGCAATGGATCCAGGACAGCAACCATCTCGGGCAGATGGCGACCACGATCGAGAACAACGGCTTCACCGGTGACATTGCCGGACTGGTGCAGCAGATCCAGACCTATGCGACCAATTCGAACGCGTTCGATCAGGCTCAAGGCGGCCTGTGGTCGGCACGCTTCTGGAACGAATTTCGGACCGACGGCACCTCGGGCACGGCCGCGGCCGCGCTGGTCGACGGCTTGCAGACGAAAAATGCCGGAGAGGTCAACGCCGCGGTAGAACAGCTTGCGGCGAACTCTGCGGACGTGGCGGGCAACAACCTCATGGCGGACGGCGGAAGCTATTCCGCTGTGGTGGCGGCGGCGCAAGCGACCGCCGTGGCACCGGCGGGCCCCGGCGGAACGCCCCCTAGCGGAGGAACACCTCCTCCGGCCGCGGGCGGACTCGAACCCCGGCGATCTCTATTTCGCAAACATGTTCAACGACGCGACCCGTATCCTCGAAGGCGGGCTCTGGCACAACAATGTCGCGGTCGGCAACCAGGGCAACGGCACCGACGGCCGGTACACCGCTGACCTCCAGCTGGTTCAGACCGGGTTGACCGCGGATGTCGCGGCCAATGATTTTACCGGCGTCCAGCTCACCGATGTCAACAAGGTGCTGGGCGATCTGACCACCGCGCTAGGCTCGGTGCAGGGCGCGGTCAATAATGATGCCAATGCCGAAGCCGCTTTGCGCACCGCGCATCTGGACATCATCAATACCATCGAGAACGATCCGGTTCTCCAGGCGCTCAGCATCAAGGACGGCAATCCCGGGTTCAACTTCGCGCCGCCTGAACTGGCGACGCCGCTGAATGCCAATACGCCGCACGCCACCTTCGCCGAACTGGGCGCGATCTTCGACGACGCCCAGTCCAAATCGCTTGGCGGCATCAACGCCAACAATCTGCCGGCGATCCAGGCCGATCTGCAGACCGTGCACGATGGCCTGCAGACGCTGATGCAGGACCACCCGGAACTGTTCCAGGGCGCGACCGGCATCCATGCCGCCACCATCGTCAATCAGATCAATCTCCAGCTGACCAACTTCGACCACCAATACGGCTTCAATCCCGATGCCGCGCGGGCGACCAACGACAATCTCCTCGACATCACCGACATCGTTGCCGGTGATCCCAACCTCGCCAACATGGCGTCCGCCAACGGCGTTACCGGATGGGTGCCGGCGCCGGCAACCGACGTGGTGCCGGTCAAGTATCAGGACAACGCCGACCAGACCAACTTCTGGGCCGACTTCATTGCTTCCGGCAACACGCTCGGCGCCCAGGCCGAACAACTGGTCTCCAACGGCACCCCGCAGCAGATCAAGGCCTTCATTCACACCCTCCAGGGCTGGGAGCACAACATCCAGAACTTCGACGCGGCGCAAGGCGGCATCTTCGAGGCACGGTTCGACAACGAGTTGCTCGGGCCGAACTCGACGGTGGGCGCCGATGTCACCGCGATGATCAACGGCCTCCAGACTCACAACGCCGCACTGGTCACGGCGGCGGCAGAGGGCTTCCATGCCAATGCGGCGGACGTCTCCGGCAACAATGTCCCGCTCAACGGCGGCACCTATAATGCCGACGGCACCACCATTGCGGCTGCGCTCTCGACCGCAACCGGTCCGCTGCCTCCGGCGCCGGCCACGCTGCTGACACCGGCGGCGCCGGCAGCCCAGGTGGCCGCTTGCCCGCCTGCAGCGCCGGCGAACCCAGCGGCGGCTCCGGCGGCGGGTGCCGACGACCAGGTCGCAGCGGCGGTTGATCCTTCTTTGGCGCACCATCAGCTTGCCGAGATGGCGCATCATTTCCATCACATGTGGGGCTAACCGGCGGACGCGCACGGACCTCCAGCGCCCTTGGGGAAGAAGGGGCGCTGGAGGGCCGACCGGATCTTTCGATGCAGCGGGCGTGGCTGTTTGAAGGATCGATGCACGGAGCAGAAGCCAGAGAGGGTCTGTAAATTCGCCGGCTTCGGCGAAGCCTTAGAAATTCGGGGGACGGATAGTTTGCGTACCAACAACACTAGTTCCTGGCGAAATGTCGCTCGGTCCCAAAACTGCAGACATAAAGCTTGCGGACATAAAGCCCACAGAGGTCTAGCCAATGCCGCGCGCGGCCTTCCCGAAACGGGAGCGCGCCGGTGAGAAAGCGCAAGACCGACTACGGCACCATCATCCTGCACTGGCTGCTTGTCGTGCGCCTCCGTCGTCGCGTTTGTCGACCGGATTGCGCATCGCGACCGAAGCGCCGGATCGAACCTGGATCAACGCGCTCGATCTCGTGCTGCCGCGCACGGGCGTGTGGAGCACGCATATGCAGGCGGCGATCGTGCTGGTCGCCGTCGTCGCTCGCCTACACGATCTATCTCGCAAGGTCCGGGCTGAGCCGCCGCGTGCATGCTCGACCGGATCCGCCTGCGCGGGCTTGTCGGCCGCAAGCAGGCCAGATTGGGCGCGATCAACGTGATTCTGAACTGGATCTTCTTCGTCGCGATGCTGGCGCTGATCGTCAGCGGCGGCCTGCTCTATTTCGGCATTTACGCCGGCCACGACGTCGCGATGGTGCACTGGTACGCGACCTGGGTGATGATCTGCTTTCGCCGGCTCTTCACGTCCTGACGCACTATCCGATCGGCGGCGCGTCGCAACTGCTTCGGATCTTCCGCCCGGAGCGCCTGCCGGCGCCGCCGCCGCGGCTCGATGCCGTCGAATTGCTGACGACTGCTGGTCGAGCAGTCGGCGCGGCTGGCGCCGGAGGCCGAAACCGCCAGCAATGCCGCCTGAGCCGCCGTACACCCGCAAGGTCGGCATCCGAGCCGCCGCGACTCCGGAGAACGGCGTCCGAGCCAGAACCGCCCGACGACATCACGCGATTGCGCCGCGTCCCCGCATCAGTCGGCCGCCAGCAGCGGGCCAAGACGCGCGCGACGGCAGCGAAACCGCGCAATCCGACGTTCCAGTCCAACCCTTTCGTCGTCGCAGCGGCGATCGCGATCACCGGCGCCTCGGTCGTCGCTGGCCGCCGATTGGCTCGCCGTCGACAGTCTGCAATTCACCGCATCGACGGCGCCGATGCGCCGATCCTCGACGGCGACACCTCCGATCGGGTCTGGCGCAACATCGAGCCGTTCTCGGTCATGACCAACGAGGGCGGCAATTTCGACGGCAAGGGCGAATCGCGGGTCGAGATCGCGCGGTGCATGACGGCACCTGGGCGTATTTCCTGTTCACCTGGGAAGACCCGACGCGCTCGCTGAAACAACTGCCGCTGATCAAGGAAATCGACGGCTGGCACGTGCTGCACAACGGCTACGAGAACGGCGACGAGCACGACTACAACGAGGACAAGTTCTCGGTGCTGCTGACCACGTCCGAACGTGACCCTCGCCGGCGACCGCACCTTCCATGCCGGCCCGCATCCGATTGCCGACGCGCCCGCCACCATGACCGGCCGCGGCCTGCATTTCACGGCGGACGGCGGCTATGTCGACGTCTGGCAGTGGAAGGCGACCAGCGGCGGCCCGACCGGGTGGATGGACGACGCGCATTTCGGCCCGCCGCTCGATCCGACGCCGATGCAGGTGCGCAACCTCAGTGCCGTACCGGGGCGGATTTGCGCCTGATCCGGGACGCGCGAACTACTCGCGACAATTTCGTCAGCCGACGCCGAATGCCGCCGAGCGGCGCTCCGACAGCATCCGCGTCGCCGCGCCGCCTGCCAAAGGACCTCGCCGCGATCGCAGGCTGCGATGGGCGAGATTGCGCTCGATCCGAATCTCGGCGAGAGCGACGGCGCGCGCTGGTTCATGACCGAAGCGGAATCGATCCCGTATTCGGCCGACCAGGCTCGACGGCGATCCCGATAGGCACCGTGCATTCCCGGCGTGATCATTGCCGGCGAATTCTCCGGCGACCGCGCCGACGTGCGATGCGCGGCGCGCTGGGCCTCCGGGCACTGGGCGCTCGAGGTGGCGCGCCGGCTCGACACCCACAGCCAATACGACGTGCCGCTGCAAGAGCGGCATCTTCATGCGGGTCGCGGCCTTCGATCACAGCCAGATCAGGCACACCCGCCATGTCCGGCCGATCCGTCTCGAGGTGGAATGAATGGCGGAAAAATCCTGCAAGGTGACGCGTCAACAACGAGCGCTTTCTCGCCAATTGCGGCGACGCTGCTGCTCGACGGCGCGTTGATGAACGGCGTCGAACTGCCGCATGACTGCCGGACCGGGATTTGCGGCACCTGCCGGGTGCGCCTGGTCGAAGGCAAGGTGTTCGGCGGCCACGCAGACGGGCGACGACATGATCCATGCCTGCCAGGCCCGGATCGTCTCCGATCTGGAGATCGTCGACCGAACCCGTTCCCGATCCGGTCTCGATGTCGGCGCAGGTGGTGCGCATGGTGCGGCTGGCGCCCGATGTCATCGGCGTCGACCTGGAAGTGCCGAGGCCGCTTCGACTATCTGCCCGGCCAGTATTGCAAGGTGCAGTTTCGCGGGTTTCCCGGCGCGATGCTACAGCCCGACCTATCCGCTGGAGGGCCGCCCCGATCCGATCGCCTGCTGCATTTCCACATTCGACAGATTTTCCGACGGCGCGGTCTCCCCGCGCTTGGCACGCACAATCCGCATCGGTCATCGCGTGCAGGCTGACGGGCCCGCATGGCAGCGCCTTTCTTCCGGCCAAATCATCCCGGCCGCATCTGCTGCTTGTCGCCAGCGGCACCGGTTTCGCGCCGATGTGGTCGATCGCGATCGCTGCGATCATGGAGCGGCCGCAGCGCGAACTGATTTTCGTGGTCGCCGCGCGCGAAGGCTGCAGTCGTTCTACATGCACGGCGCGCTGTGTCGGCTGGCGCTGTTTCCCAATGTCACGATCATGCCTGTCGTCACCGAGCCGCAAAACGTTTCGACTGCGTTTCGATCGGGGCTACCGACCGAACATTTGCCGCTGCTGTCGGCTGACGACATCGTCTACACCTCCGGCGCGCCGGGGATGACCGACCACATCGCGCGGGTCGCGAAATCAGCCGGCGCGCGCTGCTACGCCGACCCGTTTGTGTCGAATGCAGCACATAGTGAGCAGCCGAATTTGATGTCGCGCCTTGCCGGGTGGCTGGACAGCGGCAGCGCGCCGACCCTGGCGCCACAATACACGCCGCAAGCGCAGCCGCCATCGCAGCCGCCACAAGCGCCGCCGCGAAAGCCCGCTCCCAAGATGCGAATGCCGCAAGACGCGCGCGAGTACCGCCCGCGCTTCGCTCGTTCCGAAATTTCAAACAGCCACTAAGTAACGTCGTCGCTCCACCCACCGCTGTCATACCCCGCGAAAGCGGGGTGTCCAGTACGCCGCGGCTTCTCGATTCCATCGCTGGCGTCTCGGAATACTGGATCGCCCGCTTTCGCGGGCGATGACGGCTGAGGATGTGGCGCGATTCCGCCTTCCCGCGGCGCGATCGCGCCCGAGCCGTGCATGAATTTCTCGCCCAGAAGAATCAAAGGGCGCAGGGAATGCCGGGTGCTCGCTGCACCCGCAGCCTCGCGTGCGAAAAAAACAAAGCACACGAGCAAGTCAGCACAGGTTCACCGGAGTAGTCCGGCCTTCCCTGCGCAATGGTTTTAACGGCTTATTTCGTGCTCTCCCCGGCGACCGGGCTTTCTTGCCACCGTCGCTTGCGGGATCATCCCGCCAACTTGACGCCAGCGTCGGGGCGTCAGGACCACACGATTTTGCCGTCCGCGATTCCCGTCTTCGCCAAGAGGCTTCGCCGGGCTTGGAGCCTGCCGAAGCTTCAGCGAAGGCGGTCAAAAGCGTCGCTCGTCTTGCGACACACCCGCGTCCACCGCATCCCGCCCCGCGTTCGTGACGATCGCGAGCCGCCCCTCTGAGGGACGAGACGGCGGCAGTGGTGCCACTGATTTGCCCGAGACGGGTTAAGCGAAATATTTTTGGTGAGGGGGACTGGACAGGTAGAATCGCGTTGATCCGGTTCAACAAATCAGATTTTGCGCGCAGCCTTTGTGAAGCCGGGCGGGACGGGCCCGGCGCGGAATTTGCTTGCCCGAACGCGGAAACTTGGTTTGAGCGGTTGTGAAGCCGCTCACATGGAATCTGACAGGCTTGGTTTATCACCGGCGTGGAGGTCCACATGGTTGCCATCGCAAGAGCTCTCTCGCGCGCATCTGGAATTGAGGTTGACGTCGAAACGCTGACAACCGTCGTGTTGTTGTGCGGCGTCGGCCTCGCCGTCGTGTTGCTTCTGGCAGAAGGCGTCACCGTCCTTGGCGTAACGCCCGACTACGATGTGTGGGATATCATGGGTTGGGTTTGAACGCTGCTCTTTCCGGCGGCAGCCACTGTTCATCAAGGTTCAGCGAAGGCTTAAAAACCGCGTCGCCCCTCCCCGCAATCGCACTTCGAAATCTTGAAGGGGTCGAAGCGACCGCCGCGCCTCCACACCCGGTCGGGGCCCACGACCTCATGGCTTAAGCGAGTTACTGCTAGCCTACTTCGATCGCGAATCGATCCAGCCGGCGCGGACGCTCTGTCAGAAATTTACATCACAAGGGGCCCTCGCGGGTCACGGCCAATGAATGAAAACGCTTCACCACCATCTTCCGTAAAGCGCTCGTTCCGCGATCTTTCCGCTGCCGAGGTCGCTGACATAGAGAAGGCCTCACTACTTGTTCGAGATGGCTGGGGAGGAAGTTTCGGTTGGGACGAACTGCTACGGTCGGTCCGCGTTTTGATCGTATCTGAGGCGGGGGCGGGAAAAACCTACGAATGCCAAGCGCAGCAGCGCAGACTTTGGAATGCTGGCGAGCCTGCCTTCTTTCTGGAACTCGCTGTGTTGGCCGGAAGTTCGGTCCGCGAAATGCTCAGCCAAGAGGAGGAAGATCGACTTGAAGGTTGGCTCCGGTCTCAATCCGAGGTCGCAACCTTCTTCCTTGACTTTATCGACGAGTTGAAGCTCACGCTCGGCAAATTCGATCAAGCACTGAAGCGACTTAACAAAGCGCTTGCTGGCCAGCTTGGACGTGCACGCATCATTATCACGACCCGCCCAGTTCCGGTTGATCGAGAGCTGATCGTGAGACATCTGCCAGTTTCGGCCCCTGCTGAGGCAGCGCCCACCGCGGAAGCGTTTGCCGACATGGTGATGGATAGAGGCAAGAAGGAGCCGCCTGACAGTTCCAGGCCCAAGGCGTGGCGGAACGTAGGGCTCATGCCGCTTTCGCCTGAGCAGATGCGCGAATTTGCTGTGCTCCAGCGCGTTCCCGATCCAGATGCACTTCTCGCCGATATCCGACGACGGGATGCCGAAGAATTCGCTGAGCGCCCACAGGATTTGATCGAGCTTTGCTCGGACTGGCGTGAGCATCATCGAATTCGTACGCATCGCGAGCAAGTCGAGACGAACATCGCAGCAAAATTAAAGCCGAGCACCGAACGAAAGGAGAGGGCGGCACTGGCGCAGGATAAAGCGATCGAGGGTGCTAGCCGTCTTGCGCTGGCTGCGATGTTGACCCGAAAGCTTACTTTGCGGCACAGCGCCGAGTCCGACAGCATTCTCGCGAGCGAGGCGGCGCTGGAAGTTTCCAAGATTTTGCCGGATTGGGGTGCCGACGAGCGAGCCACCTTGCTGGAGCGCCCTCTTTTCGGCTTTGCGAGTTATGGCCGCGTTCGCTTCCACCATCGGTCCGTTGTGGAATTTCTTGCCGCTAAGCGCCTTGACGCACTGCTCGCCCGCGGCGTCTCGATGAAATCTATCAAACGGCTTCTGTTCACCGAGACCGCGCAGGGCGCGCGAACGATTCGACCCTCGATGCGTCCAATCGCTGCATGGCTTGCGCTTTTTCGCGATACCGTCTTTGACGACATCGTTGCCATCGATCCAGCTGTCGTTCTGGATCACGGGGATCCGCAGTCTCTACGCCCGGCTCAGCGGATCAGGGCGCTCGAAGGCTACGTCGATCGCTACGGTGGTGGGGGTTGGCGCGGATTGAACACCCCCCGCATCCAGGTGCGCCGGTTCGCCTCGCCGGAACTCAGCGGGATCGTGAAACTGCTGTGGCGCGAAGGTATAGAGAATCCGGAGGTTCGCGATCTTTTGTTACAGATTATCGGCGCTGGAAATCTAGAAGGATGCGCTGACCTTGCCCACAAGGTCGCCACAGATGGCGCCCGAACGGTAAACGAGCGTAGCTTCGCACTCGATGCGCTGTTGCAACTGAAAGATGCTCGCATTGAGACGATCGCAGTTTCGCTTGAGACCGACGTCGCTCTGTGGCCCGATTCTATGGCGCGCCGTGCAGTAATCGACTTGTTCCCTGATAACCTCACGGTCCCCGGCCTGTTGAATATCCTTCGGCGAGTGAAGGAGAATGCTCGCGCCGTCGGTGACCTGAACTACAGCTTTCCTCGCAAGATCGAATCTGCGGACCTTGCGCCGAAGTATCTCGATCAGCTGCGGCAAGAGCTGGCGACTTTGCTCGTCGACCGAGTAACGTGGGAACAAGACAAATACCCCCACCTTAGAACGAAACGACCCGACCTCATGGCAGCGCTTGCTGCAGCCTGCCATCGACAATGTGTTCAAGGCGTAAGGACTGAGCCTTGGGCTATGTCGACCCTACTCGCCGTCCGCCTTCTGAACGAAGGGCACAATGAAAAGCCGGCTATAACCGCGTTGAGAAATGCGCTCGCAGATCTCCCTGCCGACCTACGAGAAGCCGCTTTTTGGAAAGAAGATGCCCTTCTGGCCAGCTTGCACCAGTCCAAGGACGCGTGGCACCGGGTCTATGATCTTTCCCACCATGGCGGCATCCAGCTTAACGACGACAAAGACGCGGCTTGGATTCGAAGACGGCTCTCCGATACGAAGGAGCCGCTGGATCGTCGGGAGATGATGTTGTGGGTTGAGATGGTGTTGCTCAACCGCACCGCGACCGATCATCGAGAACTGCTTGAAAGCCTCAAGCCATTTGTCTCCGATGCACCAAGCCTTCTATCGATCATCGACAACCGGCTGAAACCGCAAGCGGATGCCGCGGAATGGCGTCGGTTGGAAGCACAAAATGAAAAATATACCAAGCAGGCCGAAAGGTGCGCAGCCAAGGCGCACAGAAGTTGGGTGACGTTCTGGCGCGAGATCGTGCGAGACCCAGGCAAGGTCTTCGGTACGGATCGAGCCGAGAACACGGCCTGGAATCTTTGGGGCGCGGTTGAGCGTTCGGGCCGCGAGAGCCGAGCGTCAGGTTGGGACAGGCGGTTCATCGAAACACAGTTCGGGAAAGATGTAGCTGATCGGCTACGGGAAACAATGATGGCGGCGTGGCGCAAAGATAGGCCTACGCTTCGCAGCGAACGTCCCGACGACCGAAAGAATTCGTTCCTGGTTAAGTGGCAATTTGGCCTGGCCGCCATTGCTGCTGAGGCGGAAGACCCGAACTGGGCGAAACGGCTGACCGATCAGGAAGCCGAACTTGCTTGCCGTTATGCGCCTATTGAGCTTAACGGCTTTCCGTCGTGGCTCGAAGGCCTTGCCATCGAACATCCGGAAGCCGTGGATCGCGTCCTTGGAGAGGAGCTGACGCTTCCGATGCGTGAGACGTTAGACGCAAATGAGTATTCGTTGTCCCTTCAAAATATCAGTCACGCGTCCGCGATCGTAGCGGCGCTTTTCGTTCCCCGAATTCGGACGTGGCTCGCTGAAGTAGCTAAGACTTGAATCCAAACCAACCCACCAGCAATTCAAACAGAACCTCCGTCACGCTGTCGGAGTCTTGCTGAAGAGCGGCAACGAAGATGATCGGCGCTTCATACAGTCGACCGCGAAGCAGAGGCTGGCAAATGATCTTGCTGCGCCCTTCGCGGATGTGTGGCTTTCCGCTCTCCTTCACCTAAATCCGATCGCTGGCGTTGAGACTCTTGAGCAAGGACTCGAGGATAGCCTCGTCTCGACCACAGGCTCTGGCGTGCAATTGTTCGCGCAACTTTTCGACCGCGATTACAGCGGCATAGGCTTCGATTTACGCGCGCCAGGATTCGCGCCCTCGCTCTTGCTTCGGTTTCTACGCCTCGGCTACCAACATGTCCGGATCGGAGACGACAGGCATCACGAAGGACATTATTCGCCCGGTGTGCGCGACCACGCTGAAAGAGGCCGGGATGCCATCCTTAGCGCGCTAATGGCGACTACCGGTCCTGAAGGCTGGGCCGCAAAGATCGAACTGGCGAACGATCCGCTATTTGCCCATTTCAAGGATAGAGCTATCGCGATTGCACACGAGAAGGCCGCTGAGGAAGCTGATGGCGTGGCGCACACGGAGGCCGAGTTCGCCGTTTTGGATAGGAGTGGAGAGGTGCCGCCCGCGACAAACGAGGCCATGTTCGCACTCATGCGGGACCGGCTTGAAGATATCGACGATCTCTTGCTGCAAGATGTATCCCCGCGCGAGGCATGGGCCAACATCACCGACGAGCACGTCATGCGACGCGAGTTAACGCGCGAGTTAAAAAAGGCAGCAAACCAGAATTATACCGTCGACCAAGAGTCCGTGACCGCAGATGAGAAAGAAACCGACATACGTTTGAGATCGACCGGCTCCAATCAGCCAGCGACAATCGAACTCAAGCTAGGTGGCGACCGCTCGGGGACGAACCTTTTCGACACGATCAACAATCAGCTTCTGAAGAAATACATGGCGGCGGATGAGTGCCGTGCGGGTTGCCTTCTTATTACCATCGCAAAGGAGCGGGAGTGGGATCATCCCAAGACGGGCGAGAGGATCGGGTTTGAGACATTGATTGCCGTGCTTGATGAAGAAGCTGAGCGGCTATCGAAGGAGCTTGGCGGTGCGGCGAAGCTAATGGCAAAAGGGCTCGACCTTCGACCCCGGCTAACAACGGAAAAGAACATCCCAGCTAGACGCCGCTGGTTCGGCCCCCCTACCTCAACCCCGCCCTTCGAAACCCCTCCACATAGCAATCCCGATCCTTCTCGTGCTTGAACGGCATTTCGTTCGCCACCCATTCCAGCGAAATGTTCGGCTGCACGCGCCGCAATTCCGAGAGCGACGCGCGCGCGATGTCGTCGTGGCCCGCCAGCGCGGCCGCCGCGGTCAGCACGCGGTGGGCGCCGACAAAGTCGGCGCGGTGCCGCAAGCCTTCGCGCGACAGGCGCATCGCTTCCTCGTAATTTCCGCCGACGAATTGCGAATAGGCGGCAACGCCGCAATAGATCGCGGCAAAGGGATCGCGCGGTGAGAGCCGCAGCGCATGTTGCGCGGCGCGATAGCCCTCCTCCCAGCGCCCGCTATAGGAAAGCGCCACACCGTAATATCCCCGCGCCGGCGAAAAGTTGGGGTGGAGCCGAAGCGCCAGCTCATATTCGGCAAGCGAATCGTCGAACCGGCGATTGATCAGGTAGACGCCGCCCAGCGCATGATGCGCCCAGGGGTCCTCGCTGTCGGCGCCGATCGCGGCCAGCGCCGCCCGCTCGGCGACGACAAGCGCGCTCGCCCTCACCTCCCAGCCCATATGGGCACCGAACACATGGCTGGCCGCAAGCAAGCCCAGCGCCTGGCCGTAATTCGGGTCGATCGCGATGGCCTGTTCCAAGAGCGCCTGGGCCGCCACATTGTCCTGCCCTGTCACCTGCCAGTAATGCGACAGCGCGCGCATCACGAGATCCCAGGCGTCCATGCTGCCCGGCGGCTTGCGCAGGCCGCGGAAGTTTTCCGCCGCATAGAGCTGCGGCTCGATCGCGGTCACGATGGCCTGCGTAATCTCGTCCTGAACGGCGAACACGTCGGCGATATTCCTGTCGTAACGCTCCGCCCAAACATGGCTGCCGGTGGTCACGTCGTTCAACTGCGCGGTGATGCGCACGCGATCGCCGTCCCGGCGCACGCTGCCCTCGACGACATAGCCGACCCCAAGCTCTTCGCCGATCTGCCCGAGATGAACGGATTTGGCCTTGTAGACGAAGGAGGAATTGCGCGCGATCACGTAGAACCAGCGCAGTTTGGACAGCGCGGTGATGATATCCTCGCTGATCCCGTCGGAAAAATATTCCTGCTCCACAGCCCCGCTCATGTTGGTGAACGGCAGCACCGCGATCGCCGGGCGATCCAGCGCTGCGAGCGCCACCTTCGGCTGGGCGTCGTCATGGGACGGCTGGGGCGAAATTTGCTCTAGCTTTGCCTCGGCCCTCGTCTCGCCCTCGCGCACCCGCACGTCGCCGATGAAGCGGAATCCGCGGCGCGCAATGGTGCGCACCAGGCGCTGATCCTTGCCCGAGTCGCCGACGGCCTTTCGGACGGCGTTGATCCTCGAGGTCAGCGTCAATTCCGAGACGATCCGGCTTTCCCAGATATTCTCGAACAAATCGTCCTTGCTGACGACCCGGTCGCGGTTTTCCAGCAGATAGCGCAACAGGTCGAACACCTGCGGTTCCACCGGCACGCCCTCCCCGCCGCAGCTCAGCTCCTGCCGGCTGGTGTCAAGTACATGGTTTTCAAAGACAAATTGCATTTTTGATCCCGGGCTGTGATCGCCCTCAAGAAACAATCAAGCCCGTCTCAGGGCAAAATCAAGCAGCCCTCACAGTCTTTAGGTCCAGACAAGGCCACTCTCGGTTCATCGGTCGCGACCCCGTTAGCGTACGTGCCTTTCGCAAAAGGAGACAGTGACGGCAGGCACAGTCATCGCCAGACAGAACGCTGATTTGCGCGGCCACGCGAAAAGCATCGCAGCAATGCTGCGTTTCGACATCCCCCCAACAGATGAGAGATTTCAATGAGCCGGGTTATTGCGCTTGTTTACGGAGTGTTGTCCTACGCCTTTTTCTTCGTGACGTTTCTCTATGCGTTTTGCTTCGTCGAGAACATCCTGGTGCCCAAGACCATCGACAGCGGCGATGCCTCACCGCTCGCGGAAGCCGTGATCATCAACATGCTCTTGATGTCACTGTTTGCGATCCAGCACAGCGTGATGGCGCGCCGCCAGTTCAAGGAGTGGTGGACGAAGTTCGTGCCGAAATCGGTCGAGCGCTCGACCTATGTGCTGTTCGCCACCGCTGCGCTGGCGCTGTTGTGCTGGCAGTGGCGGGCGATGCCGGCGGTGGTGTGGAAGGTCGAGAATCCGACGCTTGCGAGCGTCCTGGTCGGCGTGTCGCACACCGGCTGGCTGATCGTCCTGTTCTCGACGTTCCTGATCAACCATTTCGAGCTGTTCGGATTGCATCAGGTCGCCAACAATCTGACCGGACGGCCGATGCCGGCGGTGCGTTTCAGGACGCCGCTGCTCTATCAGTTCGTGCGGCATCCGATCTATCTCGGCTTCATCATCGCGTTCTGGGCAGCGCCGGTCATGACCGCAGGCCATCTGCTGTTCGCCGCGGTGACGACCGCCTACATCGTGGTCGGCATCCTGCTCGAGGAGCGTGATCTCGTCGAGATGTTCGGCGACGACTATCGCCGCTACCGCCAGCGCGTCTCGATGCTGATTCCCTGGCGCACAAGGGCGCGCAAGACGGCCCGCTCCTCCGACGCCGAAACACAGCCGGGGGCGGTTCAATGAACAAGAATTCATCATATTGGCACGCCCAAGGGCGCCAAGCGCTGCGTCATTGCCCTGCATTGCTCGCTCGCCTCGGGCCGGCAATGGGCGCGGCTCGCCGAAGAGCTCGGCAGCAACACTCGCCTGATCGCGCCGGACATATCGGGATATGGCGACAGCCGAACCTGGATCCTTCGGCCGACGAATTTGGCCGGGGAAATCGCCATGCTGGGCGAGCAGCTCCGGGAAGCCGAGGGTCCGTTTCACCTGATCGGACACTCCTATGGCGGAGCCATCGCCTTCAAGCTCGCGACCCAATCGTCGTTCGCAAGGCACATACGCAGCCTGACCCTGATCGAGCCGGTGTTGCCGACCCTGCTTGCCGGGAGCGGGTCGGACCACCGGCTCTACCGGCGGTTCGACGAATTGGCGCGCGGCATTCAAGCCGACCTCTGGAAGGGGCTGGCGATGGAGGCGATCGACAAGTTCATGTCGTTCTGGAACGGGTCGGCGCCTGCCGAGAAACTAACCCCGGAGGCGCGGCTGCGGCTGATCGAGCACGCCGACAAGCTCGCCTTTGATCTCGCCGCAGCCTTCGCCGAGCAGAATGTCGGAACCGCCGCTTCAGGCATCGGCGTGCCGACGCTGCTGCTTTCCGGCGGGCTGTCGCCATACCTCACCCAGCGGATCGCCGAGCGGCTGGCCTCGCTGATCCCGGGCGTCGACGCGCGGCATTTGCCGGCCGCGGGGCACATGATGCCGTTCACGCATGCCAAGCTGATCAATCCGGAGATTGCCAGCCATATCGCGCGCGCCGACGATCTCGCCGGGGTGTCGTTGGCCTCTCCGCTTGAGGCGACCGCGCCGGAACGAACCAGGGAGCTGGGGCAGGCGCAGAAGTAGCCCGCTCCGGCTCCGCCGGCCGGTCCGATGGCTTTAACCTATGGGCTATTGGCGGGTGAGCCGGCCTTCTGATATCGAAGGTGCGGAAAACCGCAACGGAATGCCGATGAACCCCTTCGCGCGCGACGTTTCTCGCTGGCTTATGGCCCCGCTCGCGGCCGGGTTATTGTGTGCTTCGTCCCACCTCGCCGTCGCCGCCGACAACCCCGACCCGGATGCGCCCAAGGGCGCGGCGGTGACGGTGCTGACGGCGGCGAAATCCTGCTTCTCCAACATTGTCGAGATTTCCGGGCTGGTGCTGGCCCGCGAGGAGACCGCGGTGCGGCCGGAACGCCAGGGGATGAAGGTCGCCGAAGTGCTGGCCGATGCCGGCGATACCGTCACCGCCGGTCAGACGCTGGCCCGGCTCAACCTTCCCGATGGCGGCGGCACTGCGCTGGTGCAGGCGCCGATCGCGGGCCTGATTTCCTCCTCCACCGCGGTGGTCGGCGCGACGGCCTCGGGCAAGGGCGAAGCGCTGTTCTCCATCGTCAACCGCGGCGAATTCGACATGGTCGGCCTGGTGCCGACCCAGGATGTCGTTGAAGCTCGCGGTCAATCAGCCGGCCGGCATCATGATCGCCGGCGCCGGCGACCGTCGACGGCAGGGTGCGCCGGATCTCGCCGACCATCCAGCCCGATAGCCAGCTCGGCCAGGCCATTATCGCCATCACCACCAACCGCCGCCTGTTGGTGAATTCGTCGGGCCGCGCGCTGATCAAGACCGGGCAGAGCTGCGACGTCGCGGTGCCGCTGACCGCGGTGCTCTATGGCACCGGCGGCACCGTGGTCCAGGTGGTGCGGCGCTCGCGGGTCGAGACCAAGCGGGTCGAGGTCGGGCTGATGTCCGGCGGCCAGGTCGAAATCCGCGAGGGGCTTGTGGAAGGCGATATCGTGGTGGCGCGCGCCGGCTCACTCCTGCGCGAAGGCGATCCGGTGCGGCCGGTTACGGCGAGCGCGGAGCGAAGTAGAGGCTGCGATCATTCCGGGCATGGTCCCGGCCAAGGACCAGACCTCAGAGTGCGGCAAGCGTTGCGTGCCCACCACTCATGCCCAATTTCGGGGAAGGTGGGCAGCTGCGCGATGCGCCTTGCCCCCCGCGCTTGGTGCCGAAGCGGACGTCTTCCAGCAGCGACGAGGATACTGACGGCACCTGCTCGCCGTCGGAGGCGCGGGAGATGGCGACGCGGGTCTTGTTGAAGACGGCTTCGGCGCCGCCGGCCTGCGCGGTCAGATTGTTGAGCAGTTCCGACACCAGCACGCTGTGCTCGCCCTTGCCGAATCGTCGGCGACCTTGCCCGGCGTCGCCGAGGTCAGGACCAGCGCGTTGTCCGGCGCGTTGATCGGCGCCAGACCATGCGAGAAGGTGCGGCAGCGCCGCTCATAGGGATTGCGGCGCGAGGCGTCGACGACGACCAGTTTTGCACGCGCGCCGCGCTCCTTCATCGCCTCGCAGCACGGATTCGATCGAAAGTCCTTCGCGGCGGACATCGGATTCCTTCCAGATCGCGGCATCGACCGGGATCATGTAGCTCTCGCGGCCGGCCTGCACGCCATAGCCGCCGAAGAACAGCATCACCACCGAGTCGCGCTTGATCTTGGATTTCAGCCGGTCGATGGCGCGGGCCATGTCGTCCTTGCTGGCGTCTTCCACGACATCGACGTCAAAGCCGTCGCGGCGCAGCGCCGAGGTCAGCGCGCGGGCATCGTTGATCGGCTGGGCCAGGGGCTCGCTTGCATCGGGATAATGACCGTTGCCGATTACCAGCGCGATGCGCGAGACGCGGGCGATATCGCTAGACTGCTCGGTCGAGACCGCCTTGGCAGCATCCAGCGCCCGCAGGTTCAGCGCGGCATGGGCGCCGATCGCCAGCGACACCGTCCCGACCAGTGCGGCGGCAATGGCAATCGAGCGACGGGAGATTGGGATCTGCCTAACGTTCATCACTGTACATTCCTGGTCACTGCCAAAGACGCGGCTGGAATTAGTCGCTGCCTTAGTCGCGGCTTTGGGTTGCTCGGTTTGAGGGATGGTCGGCGGGTGTGCCGTTCGAATTGCGATTAATTTGCGGCACCGCAACAAACAAACCCTTAACCTCCTTCTCGGGTTCCAGCAACACATATGCGTGCATACCGGGTAACACATTGAAAAAATTGATTAATCATGCCTTCAAATGTCGTTTATGGCGGCCAGATCGGGCCCGGATCAGCGGCTTGACAATGCGGCGAAACCGGTGGCTGCCGCTGTGAGCTTCATCACACATTTGTATTTCCCACCGGGCCGTGTAGCCTTTCGTGCACATGCAAGCCTTCGGAAGGCAGCCGCGCGCCGCTGCCCGGAAAACGTGCGACGGCGTCACGCGGAAAGTTCACCCATGACTTTTCAGTATATCGCCGGCGCCGCCTATCGCGCGCTGACCGTCGGGAAGGATGGTCCGTCGCTCTACGACGTCTGCGATCCGCTGTTGCTGCATCACCGCGGCGGCGATCCGCACCTTGGCAAATTCTACCGGACGGCGCTCGGCAACCCGCCGCTGCGGGCGCTGCTGCGCCGCACCGGGCTGCCGGAACTCGCCGACGGATCGCGCCTGCAGGCGCTGCGCGAGGCCGCTGACACGGGCGCGCGACGATCGACTCGCCGGACTGGGACGCGATCGGCCAGCCGGTCGCCGACCTGCTCGACACCATCGAGCTCGACCATCCCAATCCGAAGCCCGCGCCCTGGCGACGTGCCGCACTGCTCCCGGCCTCGCTCAGATCGAAAGCGCGATCCGCACCTGCGGCGCGCATCTCTTGCGGGTCGTTCTCGCAAAACGCGGCTTCATCCCGACCTATGCCGCCTTCAACCTGATCGGCGACGCCGACATGCGCGGCCGCGAATTCCTGATGGCGCTGACGGGCCTCAATTCGCGCGGCTACAAGAACTCGACGCTACTGTTCAACCTGGCGCGGATCTTCATCGCGCGCTCGCCGGCGCGCGCCCTGATCAACCCGCCCTGGCGCGGCATTGCCGAGCCGATGTGGCAGCCGATGCAGATCCGCCATCGCTCGGCCTATTACGACGCGTTCTTCACCGAGGCGCTGCTGCGCTTTCGTCGAGACCGGGCTGGCCTCGTCGGACGAGACCACCGCCGCGCGCCGCGCGATCGCGGAGATGGTCGAGTTCTGCCTCACCACCAGCCGCGAAGAGGTGCGCGCGCATGACGGCTCGACCGTCAGCGTCATCACCGCGCTGGCGCCGCTGCCGCATCCGCGCTTTTCGCGGTTTTTCGCCCAGATCAAGCAGGACCTCGGCTTTGGCGTCTATGTGCCGGACTGCGACACCACCGCCTGCGCGTTCTCGGCGGCGACCCAAGCCGGCTCGACCGATCCGATCCTCGACCAGCCGCTGCTGGATTTCTACGCCGGCTACCAGGTGCGCGAGCGGCGCCAACGAGCCAAGCGCGTCACGGTGCCGCTCAACGACAATATCGATTACGAAGGCGGCGTCGTCACCTGGATCGACAATCTCGGGGGCGAACGGCCCTATCGGCAACGATCTCGATCCGACGCTCAATCTCGACATTCTCGAAGTCAGTCCTTCCGCAATCTGGCGCGCTGGAAGATTCTGGAGACGCCGCAGCGGCTGGAGACCGTCCAGCGCATCATCGGCTTCCAGAGGCGGCTGGCGGAAAGCGGCGCGTTCACCAATCCGCGCTCGCACATCTATTATCTGCCGGAGCTTTACTGCGCCTATTTCGGCCGCTGCTACGCGGCGTTCATCGCGCTGCCGCTGGCCGCGCAGCGCGCGATCGATCCCGACGGCGCGTTCGACTTCATCCGCGGCCGGGTGCTCGGCCTATGTGCAGGGCGAATTGATCGCCGGCGAGATGAACGCGTTCGACGCGGCGCTGGCGCTGATCGCGCTCGGCCATCTCGGCGCCGATGTCGCGATCTTCATCCCGGCGCTGCATTGCATCATCGGCCATCTCGGCGAGGGCGGCCGCCATGGGCCGTTCCGGGCCTATGAGTGGAACAAGATGAAGACCCCGACGCGGATTCTCGTCGGCGGCCCCGAGGTCACCTCGGCCTTCGTGCTGATGGGGCTGGCGCTGGCGCGCAAGGCGATGATGCGGGGCGTGAGGGGACGAATGGCGAATAGGGAGTAGCGAATAGGGAGAAGAAGAGAGCGGGCCTTGCTCGACCACCATTCGCCACTCGTTATTCGCGCGCGCCCCGGTAGCGCAAAGTTGAAGGCACTGCGAGGATCGCGCACTGATATAATGACCCCATTGCCCCGCCGGGACCGCCGATGAAATTCTCGACCTGCCTTGTCGCCGCCTCGATCCTGCTAGCGCCGTCGATCGCGCGGGCCGCCGACATCACCGGCGTGCCAAAAATCCGCGAGGGCGACCAGATCCAGATCGGCAACAGCCGCATTCGCCTCGGCGGCATCGACGCGCCGTCGGTCGATCAGCTCTGCCTCAACACCAAGGGCGAGCGCTGGACCTGCGGCGTCGCCGCGCGCGACGAGCTCATCAAGCATGTCGACAACAAGAGCTGGACCTGCCATGTCGGGCCGACCGACCGCCGCGGCCGCATGGTGGCGCGCTGCGAGGTCGACGGCGAGGACATCCAGAAATGGATGGTGCAAAACGGCTGGGCGCTGTCCTATGTGCGCTTCTCGCATGATTACGATGCCGACGAAGCTGCCGCGCGCGAGGCCAAGGCCGGGATGTGGCAGGGCGCCTTCATCGCGCCGTGGGACTGGCGCGTCCGCAACAAGAAGACCACGATCCTGGGCGCCGCCAAGCCGCCCGCCAATGCGCATGCGATCCTGCTGGCGTCGGCATCGGGACCAGTCGCGCCCTCGCCCGACTGCACCATCAAGGGCAACGTCAACAGCTCGGGCGAATGCATCTATCACAAGCCGACCAGCCGCTGGTACGCGCAGATCAAGATGAATATCAGCAAAGGCACGCGCTGGTTCTGCTCGGTCGAAGAGGCCGAAGCCGCCGGCTGCCGCGAGACAAAACGATAAAACTCGTTTCCATGTGCTAGTTTGGCAAATGGATTGGTGAGGACGCGGCGTCGTGGCTGATCATCCCGTCGATGTGCACTCCCGCGCGGCACAATACACGCGGCTCGAGCGCGTGCTGCTCGCGCTATTGTCCGTGGCCTTAGCCTATGCCGCGCTGGCCTATCTCGTGCTGCCGGCGATCTGGACCCATCACGAGCACCAGAAGGGGCTCGCCAACCTGCCGATGGTGACGCGCACCGCGCAGGGCATTCCCGGCGATCCGATCAATGTCGGGCTGATCGGCAACGAAAAGGACGTGCTGTGCGCGATGAACGCCGCCGGCTGGTTTCCCGCCGATCCCGTCACGTTCAAGTCCTCGATCGAAATCGCCGGCAGCGTGTTGCTGGATCGTCCCTACCAGGACGCGCCTGTCAGCCCTCTTTATTATCTCGACCGGCGCGAGGATCTCGCATTCGAAAAGCCGGAAGGCAAAAGCGCCGATCGCCGCCACCATGTGCGGTTCTGGAAGGTGCTCGACAAGGGCGAGGAGCAGCGGCCGGTCTGGCTCGGCGATGCCGCGTTCGATCGCGGCGTCGGCGTCAGCCATTATACCGGCGCCATCACCCACCATATCGATGCCGATATCGACGCCGAACGCAAGACGCTTACCGACGATCTCGAAGCCGCCGGCATGGTCGACGCCAAATATCAGGTCACCGGCGTCGGTCCGACCCTGGCCGGCCGCAATGGCGGCGGCGATCTCTATTACACCGACGGCGAAGTGTGGATGCTGCGCCTGGTCGAGGACTGCCACAAGCGAACTGGCCCCGCCACCATCATCCCGAGCCCGCCCGCGACCGAGATGAAGGATCAAATCTGGCAAGCGGTCGCCAATACGCTTAGAAATTAGCCGGCCGTCCGTATCCTTTGACCGAAGTCCGCCACGCCGGCACGAACTCAACCATCACAAAACGATCGCGCCAAGTTTTGAATCTTGATTTGTCGTCGATCAAGGTCAAACTCTCGGGCGATCGGTGAAATCTCAGGCATCGCAAAATGCACGTGCTGAGGCTGATTGCAACGATTGGGTTGTCGCTTCGCGCAGGCAAGGCGTTTCTGCCTGCGCTGCTGGCGCTCGCGACCGTGCCGGCAGCTTATGCATGGGAGGACACGCCGCGCCTTCGCATCGATTATCTGGCCTACCCGGTCGATTGGAACGGCAAGAAGATCATGATCGGAAGCCGATTTCAGGTACCGCTTGGAGCGACCGGCAAGCTTCCCGCTGTTATCCTGCTGCATGGAACGTCCGGTCTCAGCTACCGCGGCGTCTATTACGCGGCGGCCCTCAATCGCGCCGGCATCGCGACGCTGGAGATCGATCAATGGGGTGGCCGCGGTCTCGCCGGCGTGGCCTCCAGCCGCGGCGGGATGGGCGATATGCTTCCCGATGTCGCCGGCGCCTACCATCTGCTCAGTGAGCGAGCAGACATCGACGCCTCGCGCATCGGGCTGATGGGCAGCTCGATGGGCGGCAGGGAGACCATGCTGATGATGACCCACCGCAACAGCGATGCCCTGCTAGGCCAAGGCGTACACTTCAAGGCGGCAGTGGCGTTCTATCCGATCTGCTGGCTCTATAACCATGTGCCAGGTGCCGAGTTCGCTGACCTCGTCGATGCCCCGATCAAGATCTTCGTTGGTAACGCGGATGACTACGATGGTGGCCAAGCCCCCTGCGAGGCCCTCTTGCGCGAGCTCGCGCCGGGGGACGCCGCGCACCTGTCGTTGCGTGCCTTTCCCGGCGCGACGCATGAATTCGACGTGTTCGACGGCGCTCGCGAATTCAACGACCCGGGTGCCAATCGGCGCCAAGGCGGGATCGTTCATGTGCGGTCCGATCCGCAAGCGCGTGAGCAGGCGCGCGACGATCTCACCCGATTCTTTGCCGCCGCCTTGAAGCAGCCGTAAGGCTGGCTGTGCTTGATTTTCGCTCAAAAGTTCTCTTTACGTACTCGTTGCACCAACGAGAAGATCTTGAATTTCCCGCCATTCCCCGGCATCCCTTCCCTCAAGCAATCCACAAGGAACAACAACAATGGTCGTTCGCGCGGGCCGGGAATTCCTGGCGATCCCCGGGCCCACCACCATGCCCGACGAAGTGCTGCGGGCGATGCATCGTCCGGCGCTCGACATCTATTCCGATCAGATGGTCGAGCTGACCGACAGCCTGCTGCGCGATCTGTCGCAAACTGTTCGCCACCAAGGGCCACTCCTACATCTACATCGCCAACGGCCACGGCGCCTGGGAAGCCGTGCTCAGCAACGTGCTGTCGCGCGGCGACAAGGTGCTGGTGCTGGAAAGCGGCCGGTTCGCGATCGGCTGGGGCAATGCCGCGGCCGCGATGGGCGCCGAGGTCGAAGTGCTGAAGGGCGACTGGCGCCGCGCGATCCGCGCCGGCGAAGTCGAAGCCCGGCTGCGCGCAGGACAAGGACCACGCGATCAAGGCGATCCTGGCCGTGCAGGTCGATACCGCCTCGGGCGCCTATCAACGACATCGAGGCGATCGGCAAGGCGATCAAGGCCGCGGGCCATCCGGCGCTGTTCATGGTCGACGCGGTGGCCTCGCTCGGCTGCATGCCGTTCGAGATGGACGAATGGGGCATCGACGTCGCGATGTCCGGCTCGCAGAAGGGCCTGATGACGCCGCCGGGCCTCGGCTTCGTCGCCGCCAACGACCGCGCCCGCGAGGTGCACAAGAAGGCCGACTTGCGCACGCCCTATTGGGACTGGACCGAGCGCGAAGGCACCGAGCACTACCGCAAATATGCCGGCACCGCGCCGGTGCATCTGTTGTTCGCGCTGCGCCAGGCCGATCGACATGCTGTTCGAGGAAGGGCTCGAAAACGTGTTCCTGCGCCATCGCCTGCTCGCCGAAGCGGTGCGCCGCGCGGTCGCGGTCTGGGCCGAGGGCCAGGTGCTCGGCTTCAACATCGCCGAAGCCGGCGAGCGCTCCGAACACGGTCACGACCGTGATGATGGCGAACGGTCACGATCCGGTCGCGCTGCAGCGCTACTGCAAGGAGAAATGCGGCGTGGTGCTCGGCGTCGGGATCGGCGAACTGCAGGGCCAGGCGTTCCGGATCGCCCATATGGGCCATGTCAACGCGCCGATGATCCTGGGCACGCTCGGCGTCATCGAGGTCGGCCTCAACGCGCTCGACATCCCGCACGGCAAGGGCGGCACCGAGGCCGCGATCGACTGGCTCGGCGAAAGTGTAAGCGCCTGAGAGCGCGTCGCGAGCCTTTCCGGCGCACCTCGTATTCGTGCTTATATTGATCCAGCGATAAATAAGCGGCCGACAACGGCGCCCGCGCGTGTTCTGAGCGGAATACGCGCAAAGATAACAGGGAGTGATGTGATTGGCGTCCGTTGAATTGCGCGGCCTGACCAAGCGATTTGGATCGCTTGCGGTCGTCGATGACGTCTCGCTGCGGATCGACCACGGGCAGCTGGTCTGCCTGCTCGGCCCCTCGGGCTGCGGCAAGACCACGACGCTGCGGCTGATCGCCGGATTCCTCGAGCCGACTCGGACGGCGAAATCCATGTCGGCGACCGCGCTGGTGTCCTCGACGGCGCGCACCTTGCCGCCCGAGCAGCGCAAGATGTCGATGATCTTCCAGAGCTACGCGCTGTGGCCGCACATGACGGTCGCCGAAAACATCGTCTATGGCCTGCGCTTGCGCAAGATCGACCGCGACACCATCGCGCAAAAAGCTCGACGGCGATCCTGGCGACCACCAAGCTCGAAATCCTGGCGCAGCGCTATCCCGGCGAATTGTCCGGCGGCCAGCAGCAGCGCGTGGCGCTGGCGCGCGCGCTGATCGTCGAGCCGGAGACGCTGCTGCTCGACGAGCCGCTGTCCAACCTCGACGCCAATCTGCGCGAGGAGATGCGCTTCGAAATCCGCCGGCTGCACGACGAATACCGCTACACCACGGTCTACGTCACCCACGACCAGTCCGAGGCGATGACCACCGCCGACCTGATCGCGGTGATGAACGCCGGCAAGATCGATCAGCTCGGCACGCCCGAAGACATCTACGACCGGCCGCAATCGGAATTCGTCGCGCGCTTCATCGGCGCCAGCAATGTGATCAAGGGCATCGCGCGCGACGAGAACCACGTCGCGTTTGCCGGCGCGACCTTGCAGGTGGTCGGCGCGAAACTCGACCGCCGGCCAGAGCGCCGCGGTCGCGATCCGCCAGCACGACATCCAGCTTTCGACGCAGGCGCCGCCAACGCCGCGAGAACGCGGTCAAGGCCACCGTGACGCGCCAGGTGTTTCTCGGCGCCAGCCGCGACTACATGGTCGAGACGCCCGACGGCACGGCGTTGCGCGTCGTCACGCCGACCGAGAACGCCGGTCGCCAAGGGCAGCCGAGGTCTGGCTGACGCTGCCGCCCGAACGCTGCCGGGCGCTCGAGCCGATAATCAGAGCAAACACGGAGCGACGCGATGAAAAGGCAACAAGGCCTTTCCACGCGACGCGACGATTCCTGAAGGGCTCGACCGCGCTGGCGCTTGGCACCGTGTTCGCCTCGCCCGCGCGCGCCGAGGCGCCGCCGCCGGAGGCGATCACGCCGGAACTGATCGAGGCCGCGAAAAAAGAAGGCAAGGTGGTGCTGTATTCCGCGATGGACCTGCCGGTCGGCGAAAAGCTCGGCAAGGCCTTCGAGGCGAAATATCCCGGCATCCAGGTGCAGATCGAGCGCTCCGGCTCCGAGCGGCTGTTCCAGCGCATCGACCAGGAATTTGCCAGCAACATCCACGCCGTCGACGTGGTCAACTCGCTCCGACGCCTCGCATTTCATCACCTGGAAGAGGAACGGCTGGCTGGCGCCGTTCGTCTCCGAGGACGTCGCGCAATATTTTCCGCCGAGCATATCGCGATCCCGACGGCATGTTCGCGACCTCGCGGATCTGGCTGTCGTCGATCGCCTACAACACCAATCTGGTGAAGCCGGAAGACGCGCCGAAGAGCTTTGCCGACCTGCTCGATCCCGAAATGGGCCGGCAAGATGGTCAAGGGCCATCCCGCCTATAGCGGCACCATCATGACCGCGACCTTCCAGATGGTGCGCGAACTCGGCTGGGATTATTTCGAGAAGCTGTCGAAGCAGCGCGTCATGCAGGTGCAGTCGTCGACCGATCCGCCGAAGAAGCTGGCGCTCGGCGAGCGCGCGGTGATGGCCGACGGCAACGAATATGGCGTCGTGCTGCTGAAGGAAGCCGGCCAGCCGGTCGAGCCGGTCTATCCGACCGAGGGCACGCCGACGATCTCGGGTCCGACCGGCATCTTCGCGACCGCGCCGCATCCCAACGCCGCGCGGCTGTTCCAGGCCTGGCTGCACACCCGCGAGACCCAGCAATTCTTCATCGACTTCACCGCGCAATATTCGGTGCATGCGCAGGTGCAGGCGCAAGCCCGGACGCCGCAAGATTTCCGACATCAAGCTGATGAAGGAAGATCGCCGCCGGCGTCGAGGAGATGGCGGAAGAGATCAAGACGCGCTATGCGAAGCTGTTTCGGGTGTGAGATGTTGCTCGGCCGTCACTCACCACCGTCATTCCGGGATGCGTCCGAAGCGACGCAGACCCGGAATCCATACTCCCGACGGACTATGGATTCCGGGCTCGCGCTCTCGCCGCGCCCCGGAATGACGGATGAGAGAGTTCAACAATGACCGCCATCAACCACGATCACCACCGACACCACCGCCGCAAACCCACGCATCGACTGGACCAAGCCGGTGCTGTGGCTGTTCGCGGCGTGCCTGATCGTGCTGATCGTGCTGCCGCTGTCGTGGCTTGCGGTCTACAGCGTCACCGACAAGGCCAGTCATCTGACGCTGCAGAATTTCGTCACGCTGTTCACCGATCCGGATTTCCTCGATCCGCTGCTGACCACCGCGATCATCGCGACCACCTCGGCCGCGATCTGCTGCGTCGTCGCGGCGCCGATGGGATGGCTGGTGTCGCGCACCGACATGCCGGGGCGGCAGTTCATCCGCGCGCTGGTGACGGCCTCGTTCGTGACGCCGCCGTTTCTCGGCGCGGTCGCCTGGGAACTGCTGGCGGCGCCCAACAGCGGACTGCTCAACCAGCTCTTTCGCGTCGTGACCGGCGCCGAGGCCGACGAGCATCTGTTCAACATCTATTCGATGACCGGAATCATCTTCGTGATCTCCTGCTACACCTTTCCCTTCGTGTTCGTGCTGGTCGCCAACGCGCTCGACAACATGCCCGGCGAACTCGAGGACGCCTCCGCCATTCTCGGCGGCAAGGCCTGGACCACGGCGCGGCGCGTCACGATTCCGCTGGCGCTGCCGGCGCTGGTCGCCGGCGCGCTGATCGCGTTCCTGCAGGCCATGACGCTGTTCGGCTCGCCGGCGATCCTGGCGCTGCCGGCCGGCTTCCACACCATGACCACGAAGATCTGGAGCCTGTTCCAGTATCCGCCGAAGCTCGAACTCGCCGCCGCCGCCGCGGTGCCGCTGCTGCTGCTGACCATCCTGCTGCTGCAGGCGCAGAAATTCATCCTCGGCCGCCGCGGCTATTCGGTGGTCGGCGGCAAATATGGCGCGCCGCGCCGGGTCGAGATGAAGCAGATGGCGCTGGGTGGCGCTGGCGTTCTGCCTGCGTGGTGCTGCTCAATCCGGTGTTCCTGCCGTATCTCGCGCTGCTCAACGCGGCGTTCTCGCCGAACGCGACCACGCTGGTGACGCCGTCGACCTTCACGCTGCACAACATCGTGTTCGTGTTCACCGAACTGTCGTCGACCCAGCTCGCGCTGAAGAACACCGTGATCCTGGGCACCGCGACCGCGACCATCGGCACCATCCTGGCGCTGGTGATCGCCTATGTCACCACGCGCCAGGTGATCGCGGGCTCGCGCGTGCTCGGCTTTCTCGCCACCGCGCCGGTCGCGGTTCCCGGCATCGTGCTCGGCGTCGGACTGTTCCTGAGCTACACGCGGCCGCCCTTCGTGCTCTACGGCACGCTGTGGATCCTGCTGATCGCGTTCCTGACCATCAATCTGCCGTCGGCCTATCAGCAATTGCAGGCGGCGTTCGCCACCATCCATCCCGAACTCGAGGACGCCAGCCGCATTCTCGGCGCGACGCGGCTGCAGTCGCTGCTGCCAGATCACCGCGCCGCTGCTGCGCACCGGCGTGATCGCGACCTGGTGCTTCATCTTCATCGGCGTGATGCGCGAACTGTCGGCGGCGATCGTGCTGTTCACCTCGCAGACCAAGGTGATCTCGGTGCTGATCTACGATCTCAACGAAAGCGGCGATCTCGCCGCGATCTCGGTGCTGGGCATCGCGATGCTGGTCATCACCTTCGCGGTGGTGCTCGCCGTCAACCAGATCCCGATGTTCGGCGCCAATGCCGGCACGCGGCTGCGGAATGGCTAGGTGGATCGTAGGGTGGCAAAGCGAAGCGTGCCCACCACTTCAGGTAACGGTCCACTTCAGGTAGCGGTTCGGATAGGGGTGGGCACGGCGCAAGAGCGCCTTTGCCCACTCTACAGCTGCTCAGAACAACGATGAGGCTGATCGATGGCTGCTCGTCTTCGTACGATTTGTCATGCACGCGGTTGCGTGAACTTGGCCTGTTGGCTCACGACGACCACGCGCCCATGCCGGAGCGGTTGCCTCAGTACGACGACAAAGAACCCCTTGGATTCAACGTATTCAGAACACGCCTCTCCGATGCTCTCGATCTATCCGACTTATCTCTGCCTCGAACGTTCTTCGGGCGCTCGGAGATCAATCGAGTTTCATCCGGAATACCGACCTCCATGAGTTAAATCTGTGTTGGAACGACTTCCTGGAAACCGACTTTACAGGCGCCGATCTGGCACGTTCCGACATGCGGTCATCGCTATTCAAACGAGTCATGTTTGTGAACACTAATCTGGATGGCTCAGATTTGCGCCGATCGTCTTTAGTCGGCTGCAACTTTGAGGGAGCAGCGATGAAAGGCGTAGCTTTGACGCGAGAACAAGGCAATACGATGCATCTCTCCGAAACGCAGAGGCATGACATTGATTGGCGCGATGACATCGGTCCAGAACCAGATGGAGGTTAGCGACAGGAACTCCCTGCGGCTCGCCACCACGCGCTTTTAATGTCCGCTTTGGGTCCAGATTCGGAAGTCGTCGCGGTCCCCAAGGGACAGCTAGCCAAACGGTGCGCTGATCGATTCAATCAAAACCCGTCATGCGCCAACCCGCTGCTGGAAATCCACGGCTTTAAGCCCATATCTCCGGGGCCGACATCCGCTCCGAACGAGGAACTAGTGACAAAACCGCTGCAAAAACAGGCTTTGGCGCCGATGGCGCCGCGCCGGCCGCATTCCTTCACCACCCACGGCATCACCGTCACCGACGATTATGCCTGGCTGAAGGACGCCAACTGGCAGGAGGTGCTGCGCGACCCTTCGATCCTCGACGCGGATATCCGCAAATATCTCGAAGCCGAGAACGACTACACCGAAAGCCTGCTCGGCCACACCGCCGCCTTGCAGAAGACGCTGGTCGCGGAAATGCGCGGCCGCATCAAGGAAGACGATTCCAGCGTGCCGTCGCCGGACGGCGCCTTTGCCTATTTCCGCAAATTCCGCGAGGGCGGCCAGCACGAACTGTTCGGCCGCATGCCGCGCGACGGCGGCGAGACCGAGATCGTGCTCGACGGCGATGAGCTTGCGGCCGAGCGCATGAGTATTTCAAGTTCGGCGGCGCCGGCATTCGCCCGACCACCGGCTGCGAAGCCTGGAGCGCCGACATCAAGGGCTCGGAATATTTCTCGATCCGCGTGCGCGACTGGGCGAGCTGGCACGATCTGGACGATCTGGTCGAGGAGACCGACGGCGGCGTGGTGTGGAGCGCGGACTGCAAAAGCTTCTTCTACGTCAAGCTCGACGACAACCACCGCCCGATGCAGGTCTGGCGCCATCGCCTCGGCACGCTCGCAGGCCGACGACGTCCTGATCTACGAGGAAACGGATCCCGGCTGGTTCACCCATATCCATGAAAGCACCAGCGGCCGGTTCTGCGTGATCGCCGGCGGCGACCACGAAACCTCCGAGCAGCGGCTGATCGATCTGGCCAATCCCGACGCGCCGCCGCGGCTGGTCGCGGCGCGCGAGGACGGCGTGCAATATTCGGTCGCCGACCGCGGCGACGAACTGTTCATCCTCACCAACGCCGACGGCGCGATCGACTTCAAGATCGTCACCGCGCCGCTCGCCTCGCCCGAGCGCGCGAACTGGCGCGACCTGATCCCGTATCGCGAGGGCGTCTATATCATCGATCATCGAACTCTATTCCGGCCATCTGGTGCGGCTGGAGCGCGCCAATGCGCTGCCCGCGATCATCATCCGCGATCTCGAAGACGGGCGAAGAGCACGCCATCGCCTTCGACGAGGCGGCCTATTCGCTCGACACCATGGGCGGCTACGAATTCGACACCACCAATCTGCGCTTTTCCTATTCGTCGATGACGACGCCGTCGGAAGTCTACGACTACGACATGGCAAGCCGCACGCGCATCTTGCGCAAGCGTCAGGAAATTCCGTCCGGCCACAATCCCGCCGACTACGTCACCACCCGCATCATGGCGACCTCGCATGACGGCGCGCGAGGTGCCGGTGTCGATCCTGCACCGCCGCGATCTTGCGCGCGACGGCAGCGCGCCGCTGTTGCTGTACGGCTACGGCTCCTACGGCATGGCGATGCCGGCGTCGTTTTCCGCCAACCGGCTGTCGCTGGTCGATCGCGGCTTTGTCTATGCCATCGCGCATATCCGCGGCGGCGCCGACAAGGGCTGGGGCTGGTATCTCGACGGCAAGCGCGAGAAGAAGACCAACAGCTTTGACGATTTCGCCGCCTGCGCGCGCGCGCTGATCGAGGCCAAATACACCAGCGCAAAGCGCATCGTCGGCCATGGCGGCAGCGCCGGCGGCATGCTGATGGGCGCGGTCGCCAACCGCGCCGGCGAATTGTTCGCCGGCATCGTCGCCGAAGTGCCGTTCGTCGACGTGCTCAACACCATGCTCGACGACACCCTGCCGCTGACGCCGCCGGAATGGCCGGAATGGGGCAACCCGATCGAGAGCGACGACGGATTTCAAGACCATTCTGTCCTACTCGCCCTACGACAATGTCGCGGCGAAGGATTATCCGGCGATCCTGGCGATGGGCGGCCTGACCGATCCGCGCGTCACCTATTGGGAGCCGGCGAAATGGATCGCGCGGCTGCGCGCCACCATGACCGGCGGCGGCCCGGTGCTGTTGCGCACCAATATGGGCGCCGGCCATGGCGGCGCCTCGGGCCGCTTCAACCGGCTCGACGAAGTCGCGATCGCCTATGCGTTCGCGCTGTGGGCGGTGGGGATGGCGGAAGCAATCTCGTAGCCCGGATAGAGCGAAGCGAAATCCGGGGCCAATCCCCGGACTGCGCTGCGCTCCATCCGGGCTACAAGTGCTGCACGCCGCTACCGCCCCATCTTCTTCCGCCACGCCGCAAAATCGGTCAGCGTCTGCTCGTCGGTCGCAGGATAAAGCCCGAAAATGCCGCGGCCGCTGGCCGACCTCCTCGGTGACGAAATCCTCGAACGCGGTCATCTCGAAGGCCTCGTTGGCGATCTCGTCGGCGAGATGCGCGGGGATCACGATCACGCCGTCGCTGTCGCCGAGGATGACGTCGCCGGGAAACACCGGCGCATCGCCGCAGCCGATCGGGCACGTTGATCTCGATCGCCTGATGCAGAGTCAGATTGGTCGGCGCGCTCGGCCGGTGGTGAAAGGCGGGAAAGCCGAGTTTTGCGATCTCGGCGGAATCGCGAAAGCCGCCATCGGTGACGACGCCGGCGACGCCGCGCTGCATCAGCCGCGTCACCAGGATGGCGCCGGCGGACGCCGCGCGGGCATCCTTGCGGCTGTCCATCACCAGCACCGCGCCGGGCGGGCAATCCTCGATCGCCTTGCGCTGCGGATGGGAGCGGTCGCGAAACACCTCGAGCTTGTTGAGATCCTCCCGCGCCGGCATGTAGCGCAGCGTAAAGGCCTCGCCGACCAGCGTCGGCTGGTCGGGACTGAGCGGATGCACATCCTGAATGCACTGGATCCGGAAGCCGCGCTTGTAGAGCGCGGTCGCGACCGTTGCGGTGGAGACGGTCTTGAGCTTGTTGCGGGTGGCGTCGCTGAGTTTTGTCATGGTTTCCTATCCCCATGTCATTCCGGGGCGTGCGAAGCACGAACCCGGAATCTCGAGATTCCGCGGCTGGTCCTTCGGACCATCCCGGAATGACGGTGTGCTAATAAATCGACGGCTCGCCGACCGGCGCGCCAAAGCCGGTCTCGAGGAAATCGAAATCGCAGCCTTCATTGGCCTGCTTGATGTGGCGTGAGAACATCCAGCCATAGCCGCGCTCGAAGCGCGTCGCGGCGGCTTCCATCGCGGCGCGGCGTTTTGCCAGTTCGGCTTCGGGGACATCGAGATTGATGCGTGCGCGCGGCGACGTCGAGCGTGATGCTGTCGCCGTTCTGCACCAGCGCCAGCGGTCCGCCGATATAGGATTCCGGCGAGACGTGCAGGATGCAGGCGCCGTAGCTGGTGCCGCTCATGCGCGCATCCGACAGCCGCACCATGTCGCGCACGCCCTGCTTCACGAGTTTGGTCGGGATCGGCAGCATGCCCCATTCCGGCATGCCCGGCCCGCCCTGCGGCCCGGCATTGCGCAGGATCAGCACATGATCGGCCGTGACGTCGAGATCGGGATCGTCGATCGCCTTTTTCATCGAGGGATAATCGTCGAACACCAGCGCCGGGCCGGTATGCTTGAGGAAGCGCGGCTCGCAGGCGGAGGGTTTGATCACGCAGCCGTCGGGCGCGAGATTGCCCTTGAGCACCGCGAGCGCGCCCTCGGCATAGATCGGATTGTCGACCGTGCGGATCACGTCGTCATTATAGACTTCGGCGCGCGCGATGTTCTCGCCGAGCGTCTTGCCGGTCACGGTCATGACATCGAGATGCAGATGCTCGCTGATCCGGCTCATCAGGCCGGGCAAGCCGCCGGCATAGAAAAAATCCTCCATCAGATATTTGTCGCCGCTCGGCCGCACATTGGCGATCACCGGCACCTTGCGGCTCGCGTTCTCGAAATCGTCGAGCCCGATGTCCTGGCCGGCGCGGCGCGCCTGCGCGATCAGATGAATGATCGCATTGGTCGAGCAGCCCATCGCCATCGCCACCGTGATCGCGTTCTCGAAGGCCTTGCGGGTCTGGATCTTCTTCGGCGTCAGATCCTCCCAGACCATCTCGACGATGCGGCGGCCGCATTCCGAAGCCATGCGGATGTGGCCGGCGTCGGCGGCCGGGATCGAGGAGGCGCCCGGCAGCGTCATGCCGATCGACTCGGCGATCGCGGTCATGGTCGAGGCGGTGCCCATGGTCATGCAGGTGCCGTAGCTGCGCGCGATGCCGGCCTCGACATCGACCCAGTCCTTGTCGGAGATTTTCCCGGCGCGCCGCTCGTCCCAGTATTTCCAGGCGTCGGAGCCCGAGCCCAGCGTCTTGCCCTTCCAGTTGCCGCGCAGCATCGGACCGGCGGGCAGATAGATCGCCGGCAAATTCATGCTGGTGGCGCCCAGCAGCAGCGCCGGCGTGGTCTTGTCGCAGCCGCCCATCAGCACCACGCCGTCGACGGGATGGCCGCGCAGCAGTTCCTCGGCGTCCATCGCCAGCAGATTGCGGTAGAGCATGGTGGTCGGCTTCAGGAAGGATTCCGACAGCGACAGCGCCGGCAGTTCCATCGGGAAGCCGCCGGCCATCAGGATGCCGCGCTTGACGTCGTCGACCCGCGATCTTGAAATGCATGTGGCAGGGCTGCGCGTCCGACCAGGTATTGAGGATCGCGATCACCGGGCGGTCCTTCCACTCCTCCGGCGCGTAGCCCATCTGCATGGCGCGCGAGCGATGGCCGAAGGCGCGCAGATCGTCGGGCGCGAACCAGCGCGCGCTGCGAAGCGTTTCCGGGCTTTTCTTGCTGATTTTATTTGTCATTGTGCAAAACCTGTTCGAAGTCATCAGCGGTCATCTCACAGCCGGTCGGCGCCCGGCAAGTGCGGAGCCAGCCGATCGGCTGACGCGGCCGATCACGCCGCAGCGCTGGCAGGCCGGGAAACGCCGTAAATAATGGCGAATCCGGCCCGGTTCCCGTCGTTTTGGCTGTCTGCCCGCCAATATAAAGATAAGGACGGGCTTCGGGCACTTTCGCTGCGCACGCAAAGCCGGCGCGCGGTGGGACACGCTTGCGCGAACGCGAGAATTCGGCGAAACGGGTACAACCTGCCGTTGACCGTGATTTGCGCACTCGGAGAAACTGGCTGTGGCGAACATCCTGATCGTGGACGACGACCCCGCGGTACAGGCGACCATCAGGATCGTGCTGGAGCGGGCCGGTCACGCCGTTGTGGTCGCCGACGACGGCAGCACAGGGCTCGCGACCTTCGAAGCCGGAAGTTTCGACCTGCTCATTCTCGATATCTTCATGCCGGGAATGGACGGGCTCGAGACCATGAAGCTCATCCACCAGCGTCAGCCGCTGATTCCGATTCTGGTGATCTCCGGCCGTCCCGTCTCCTGGGATTCGGCCACCGCGCCGGACTTTCTGAAAATGGCGACCAAGCTTGGGGCGATCTTGAGCCTGCAAAAACCGTTCGGGCCGGCCGAATTGCTGTCGGCCGTGAGCGGCTGCCTCGCGGCCGCAAGGCTGTCGCCCTCGCAGCGCTTCGCGGGCTGACAACGCAAGCCTTCGACAACAACCGCGGCTTGCGGAGGCTTTCAGGACGCGCGCTGCGCGGTCATCACGATCCGGATCAGGTCGGCCGCGTTCCTGGCACCGAGCTTCTTCATGATGTTCGCGCGATGATCTTCGATGGTGCGCGGGCTTATTCCGAGCGTGCGGCCGGCCTCCTTGTTCGACGCACCCGCGGTGAACTGCTCCAAAACCTCGCGTTCGCGCCGCGTCAACGGTTCGCGGCCCGGGAAATGCAGCGAGCCGATCTCGGGCACAGCATTCTCCGCCTGCCGGCGCTGGTAGGCCCCGATCGCATCGTTCAGCCGCTCGACGATTTCGCTGCCGCGAAACGGCTTCTCGATAAAATCGAGCGCGCCGTTCTTGATGGCGCTCACCGCCATCGCGATATCGCCCTGGCCGGAAATGATGAAGATCGGCGCCGGATAATCCTCGCCGTGCAGCTCTCTGAGGATATCGAGGCCGGATTTGCCGGGGATATGCACGTCGAGCAGGATGCAGGCGGGGGTCCTGCTTCTCGCGACTGCCAGCAACGCCGCTCCGTCGGCGAAGCAGATCACCTGATAACCACCTGCCGTCAGGACGAGCGACAGGGTTTCACGGACCGCGGCGTCATCGTCAACGACGAATATCTCGCCGCGGGAACTTGCATTCTCGGCCATGTAGCATCGTCCATGTACATCGCAGATGACGCACAGCCGTCGAACAGAATTCGACGTGCCCGTATTTGTACGGGACCGCGACTTAACGCACAAGTAGCAAGGCAAGTTCTACAACGCTAACAGGAGAGCAGTCATGCAGAACGCAACCGTCGGCACTTCGGCCCTCGCCGAAGGCAAGGACGACAAGCAAGGTTCGGTCGTCACCAACCTCAAATCCCTGATCGAGCAGGTTCAGGCCTCTATCGTCCTGGTCGAGACGGCGATCGCCAGGGAATTCGCGGCGGAACTATGTGACGGGAACCAGGAAGCAGCCGCCGATATCTTCGTGCTGGACGACGTCACGCCGCCTTACGAGCGGGCGCATGCGGCGTTGAAAGCCTCCGACACGGGTCTGGGCGCAGCCTTGCAGTTTATTCTGGATGCCGAGCGTTCGGGAATGCCCGATATAAAGGCGGCAGCTGTCGCGCGTCGCGCCGACAAGGCGAGGGGCGATCTCCAACTGGTTGAAGGATTGGTACCAGATATTGTTGAGCCGGTCGGGCTCGGCCATGCGCGCGCCGATGCCGGGACAGACGAAGTCGAAAAAGAACAATCCGAAATCCGCGCAAATCGGGCGCGAACAGCGTGAATCGATTCCCGAGCCGCGCCATCACCGGTTCCCAGGTCAGGGAAAATTCTGGCCGGCCGTGCGGCAACAATAAAGACTTGCCGGTCCCGGTCTTGGTGACGTGCAATGCAGCGCCATTGGCGCGGATGGTCAGGTGCTCCATCGCTGTTCCTTTTTTGTCTGTTGTTTTTGTGACGCCTATCTTGCCGGAAATCCTCGGTCCGCGCCTTGTCTCACCACTCGTCCTCGCCTAGAACACCGCCCCAACCACGGGGCTAACCCCTGATTTGGCGCCTAGGAGAGGTGGCAGAGTGGTCGAATGCACCGCACTCGAAATGCGGCATAGGTGCAAGCCTATCGGGGGTTCGAATCCCTCCCTCTCCGCCAGTAAGTCTCTGATATTACAGTAGAAAATACCAGAGGCCGAATTGTGTCGACACTTCCGTCGGTTAGCGCCCTCAGTTGCGTGGGTTGGCCACTGAGAGAGCGAAGTTCCTCGCGTTTTGCGCGTTCAGCGTTGGTCGTTTCTCAGAACGCGACTTTGCCAGTGGCTTTCTCTAGTAAACTGCGTAAGCAGTTGATCGGCTCCATCGAGACGAAAAGTCGAGGTTTACGTGTTCGTGCGCGTCATACAGATCGTATACCTGTCGTTATTCTTGGCCTTTAAGGTAACATTGGCCTTTTCGCAGCAGTTAGGCGATTTGCGAATTGCGGCTGGGCCAACTGACAGTGCTTTTTACCCTCTAGGAAGCGGTCTGACCTACCTCTTTAACAAGTCTATTACGCACGCTGCGAAGGTCCTGGTCACGGCCAATTCTTCCGAGAGCCTTCAACTCCTACTATCCGGACGAGCCGATATTGCGTTCTCGGCGTTGGACGCCGTGATCGAGGTTCAGCAAAAACAGCCAGACACGGTTTCACTTCAGTCTGTTGCGGTAATTTATGCAAGGCACTTTCAACTGGTATCTTTCCAGAGACTCTTCCATCATGTCGGTGTCTGATCTGAAGGGTAAGCACATCTCGTTGGGGCCGAAGAATAGTGAGACAGAAAGGTTAGCTAAACGGTTGCTTGAATCAGCTGAGCTCGATAAGGACGCGAGCATCCAACGAGAGAGTTTCGGCGTCGAGGACAGCATGGTCGCCCATTTGAATGGTGGGCTAGACGCTTTTTTCTGCCTAGGAGCGATGGCTTGTCCGGAAATCAACAGTTATTTGGATGACGACAGTATAAAGATTAAGTTGATCGACGTTTCGGGTTTTGCTGCCAAAATGAACAAGAAGTACGGGTTTATTTATGCAAGTGAAGTTATTCCTAGCGGAGTGTATAAGGGCTTCAACCAAGAACTTGGAGACATCGCCATCTGGAATATCCTGCTCGCAAGATCCGATATGCCGGTCGAACGAGTTTATGAAGTTACAAAGGCTCTTTTTGAAAATTCGAGCGAGTTGGCATCAGTCCGCAAAGAGGCCACCGAACTCAAGCTACAAGCTCAGTCCAGGAAAAGATCCGTGATTCCGTATCATCCCGGAGCTCTAAAGTATTTTGCAGAGAAACAGGTATCAATCGATTAAGTTCGAATGAGACCACCAATATCTAGTTCTTTAAGTAGCGCCAATACTGCTTGGGTGAAACGCCCGTAGACTTGAAGATCGCAATTCGGGCGTCAGGCGGATGAGTGCCCTGTGCAAACAGAAGCCGGATATCTTCAACCAAATGTGCACGTTCAGCGAATGCACTGTGGTTAAGACCAAAAAATTCCGTGCTCGCATCACTTACATCAATGGTGTCTACTCCCGCGACGATTTCAGGCCCTATTCGAGCAGGGACATCGCCCGCACGTATTATGCCGTCAGAAATCCTTTTCGCGGCGACCATCGCTTTATCATTAGCCGACGCATATAATGTCACGCCGGCATGAGGTAAGCCAACAAATTTGGCGGTGAGTTGTTCAAAGCTTCTTCTGCCCACATCGGGTGCCGCTAACAGAATTTCATTTAACTTTAGGTTTGGTGTCTTACCTCCTGCGCCAATGATTGCACCTTGGCTGCTCAAAACCTCCAGCAATGGATCGTTGCCCATGCTGTGCGCAATCACATTTACTTTCTCAACTCCCGTTTCCTCAGCAATGATGGACAGAAGTTGCAACAATCCGTCGCGAGATGATTTAGCTGTGTCGACATCATGCTTGTAGTCCAGCATCGCTCCGCGCGACGGCCAGCTATAGCTAACGATTGGACCATCGAATCCAATGTCTTGCGCAATCTGGGCGGTACGGAATAACGCATCCTCGAAGCTTACGTTAAACCCGTGAATGAACAGAAATGCCTGATGGCTAAATGTCTTCGAAATTTCAACTTGCTTCTTCATGTATTCGACAAACGCATCGTGTTCGAGCGCGTCCACTGCGGCAATAGTAAAATCTCGTTTCGGATCCTCACTGCGGAGAGAAATACTTGTAAATATCAAATCAATATCAGGGCGGGGAATCGAGCCAATTTCCCTTTCAATCGGTACTGTCACAATCGCGCGTCCAAGCGTAAGGCCTTTTCCTTCCTCGCCGCTGAACGTAGCAATCTGCCTCTTGGCCTTTGTGCGATCGGGTTCTCGTAGACGCGTCGTGCCAAAGAGGACTCCTATTTCACGGTAGTCTTTGGTAAGGATTGGTGGCGAGGCCTCTCCGCGAGGTCTGAGGTCCGTACTGGTCGCGGTGTTCGGAGGACTAGGACCCTGCAGGAAGATCTCTCCCCAGATCTGGACGGTAGTGGCGCGGCTCGAACTGCTTTTTGGATGGAAGAGTGAGATAGCTTCGACAATCAAACTGTCAGTTCGCTCGCCTATAGGATTAGTTGATTGACCAGCTTTCAGTGTTATCGCGCGGTTTTCATAGTGTTGCTGACCGTTTCCGTAGAAGATAACCACTCGAGTGGCGTCCAACTGCCCGACCGGTAGAACCAATTTTATCGCGTAGACCCTCGCAGAACCGTCTGAATCTTTATGACCTGTTCGTCTAGCTTTGGGTCGATTTGATCGGTCTTGAGAAGAACCCACGACCCGCCCATTTCTGCGATCTGCTGCCCTCGAAAACTGAGGAAATGCGGCTAGCCCAACGAAGACGATCGCATACAGGAATAGGCGCACAGCTCTTTTCATTGTCTGGATTTCCGTTTAGGTTGGGTCGATCCCATATCACTACCTTACAGTATGCCCCTTGTTGTGTTAAACTGACAAGATGGCCCGACGGCCCGGGTGCACATGAAGCAGGAACCTAAGAATTTGCGATCTTATCGAGCCGATGCTGATTGTAATCTGTGACAGCAACGGGTGTGGACATGTTGCGCGCGATTGTCGTTTTTTTCTTAGCGTTGGCATTCTCGACCCCCGTTCAGGCCGATCTTCGGAAAGACTGCGAACAAACTGACGACCGCGATCTTTCAATTGCAGCTTGCACCGAATTCATCAAATCGAATTCGAAAGTGCCCTGGGCCTTCGTTGCCCGTGGAATGGCTTATCTTAAGAGCAAGGCCCCTGATCGGGCACTGGCCGACGCAAATGCCGCACTAAATCTAAATTCGAAGTTAGGCACTGCTTGGCGTCTAAAGGGGCTTGCCAGTCGCGATAAGGACGATTCGGTAGAAAATTCAGCACAAGCGATAAGCAGCTTTAGTCGCGCCCTCGCACTCTCCTCAAATCTCGCTGAAACCTATCTTGATCGCGCCGGAGCCTATCTGAAGCATGGCAATTCCGATAAGGCATTCTCCGACTACGACCAGGCCATTAAATTGAACCCGAGGAATCCAACCGCATATATCAAGAGGGGCCGAGCTCGACTGGAAAACGACGAGGCGAACAAAGCAATCTCGGATTTCGACGAAGCTATCAGGATCGCTCCGGGAGTCGCGCTGGGGTTCGAGCTGCGATTCAAAGGCTTATTACAATTTGGGCAAGGCATTGGAGGCTCTGTCCGATGCAAATGGGGCGCTTGACGTTGAGCCTGACAACGCAGCAACGCTTGAGCTCCGTGGCAGGATATTTCAAACACTAAGTAGGTACAGTGATGCGCGCAGCGATCTGCAAAGAGCTATATTGATCGATGACAAGCTTAAGTCAGCCAAACCACTATTGCATTGGCTTGATCTATCGTCGCCGAAAAGGATTTCCGGTCCATGCACCGATGTGATCAAAAAAAGTCGGCAGAAACCAGACGTTAACTGTTGACGTTCCCAGCCAATCAAATGTTGTCGGATCCCCCCGTCCAGGTGAATTGGTCGGTTAGGAATTTGGAGGTTAACGCCGTTCAACCATTTTACCTGATGGTATTGGCTCCGGATTCTTTCCGTTTCGAGGGAACTGGATTTTTTGCTCTAGGTCCGAATGCTGACAATCCGTATGGCGTCTCCTACGGATCGGATCGTTTGAGAGCAGTAGCGCCCCTTCACACAGAGTCTCTCACGCTT
>CAVQNB010000031.1:0-156992 GCA_963713785.1 uncultured Alphaproteobacteria bacterium | reverse complement strand
ACCGCCTGCTGCTTGTAACCTTCGGCGACCTGGAGGATCTGCGCCGCGCGCCCCTTGGCATCGGGCACGACGCGGTTGGCATAGGTCTGCGCCTCGTTCTGCAACCGCTCGAGATCGGCGCGCGCCGCCTGCACGTCGCGGAACGAGTCGATCACCTGCGCCGGCGGATCGACCTTCTGCATCTGCACCTGCGTCACCAGGATGCCGGAGCCGTAACTGTCCAGCGTCTTCTGCATCAACTCTTGTACGTTGGCCTCTGTGGTGGTCCGGGCGCCGGTCAGGATCGGCTGGATGTTGGCTTTGCCAACGGCCTCGCGCATCGCGCTTTCGGCGACCGCCTTCACGGTGCCTTCGGGGTTCTGGATATTGAAGAGATAGTCGCCGACGCCATCCGGCTTGATTCGCCACAGCACGGTGAAATCGACGTCGACGATGTTTTCGTCGCCGGTCAGCATCAGGCTTTCCTCCGGCACGTCGCGCATGGTGCGGCCGCGCCGCGCCGGATCGTCGATCAGCGTCATGCCGATGGAGATGGTGGAGACGCGCAGCGCCTTCGGCAGCAGCACGGTCTCGATCGGATACGGCAGATGATAGTTCAAGCCGGGCTGCACGGTGCGCACATGCTTGCCGAAGCGCAGCACGACGCCGAGTTCTTCGGACTGGACCCGGAAAAATCCCGACAGTCCCCAGATCGCCACCGCGCCGCCAGGATCAGGCCGATGCCGAGGCCACTGAAATAGCCGCCGGGCAGAAGCTGCTGCAGCCGGTCCTGACCGCGCCGCAGAAGGTCTTCGAGATCGGGCGGTCTCGGCCCGACCGGTTGCGGGCCGGAGCCCCACGGCCCTTTCGGACCCGAGCCCCACGGGCCACCGCCCTGATTCTTCCACGGCATTGATACTCTCCTCCGCGGGCCCTCAAGGCCAAAAGGCCCCAGTCCCGCAATATCGGCAGGCTTTATAGGGGACGGCTCCGGCCCTTACAACGCAAGCTTAGGTCTGAAAGCAGCTAAGCCTGAGCCGGGTTTTGTCAATGTAAACATTAGATAATGCAGTTAATGTTGCTGCCGCAGGCGATATGTCACATAGGAAAATGGCGCGCTGTCGTCGGGCCCGGCCGGATTTTGGACGCGCGCCAGCTCTTGCCATTTCGCCGGATCGATCGCGGGGAAATACGTATCGCCTTCGGGCCGGGCGTGGACTTCGGTGACTTCGAGGCGGTCGGCGACGTCAACCCACTGCGCGTAGATCTCCGCGCCACCGATCACGGCAATCTCACTGACGGAACGCCGCAGCGCGTCACCGAGCGCCACCGCGCGGGCGTCCGAAAACGAGTTCGTCACCACCGCTCCGCCGGCGCGAAAGTGGCGATCGCGCGTGAGAACGATATTGGTGCGGCCGGGAAGCGGCCGGCGCAGCGACATGAAGGTCTTGCGGCCCATCACGACCGGCCTTCCGGTTGTCATCGCCTTCAAGCGCTGCATGTCGGATTTCAGCCGCCACGGGATCGCGCCGTCGGTGCCGATCACGCCGTTGTCGGCGACCGCGACGATAAGCACGACCTCCATCAGCGCGCACCCTCCGCCAGCGCGGTGAGCGCGGCACCATTGATCCGGCACACCGTCCACTCGTCCATCAAGACCGCGCCGAGCGATTTGTAGAAATCGATCGAGGGCGTATTCCAGTCGAGCACCGACCACTGCAAACGCGACCAGCCGTTCGCGAGGCATTCACGGGCGAGATCGGCCAGCAACGCCTTGCCGATGCCCTTGCCGCGCAGCGCAGGGCGCACGAACAGGTCTTCCAGATAGATGCCGGAGCGGCCGGAGAAGGTCGAGAAATTGACGAACCAGACCGCGAAGCCGGCCACTTCGCCGTTCCACTCGGCGATCTCGCAGAACAGACGCGGATTGTCGTTAAATAGCGCCGCGCCGATGCTGGCTTCGGTGGCCTCGACCTCGTGGAGCAGTTTCTCGTAGGCGGCGAGTTCGCGGATCAGGGACAGGACAAGCCCTGCCTCATCGGGCCGCGCGCGGCGGATCGCAAGCGACATTTCGCTCACACCGCTACTTCAGCCTTGATGTGCGGGTGCGGATCGTAGCCTTCGAGCACGAAATCCTCATAGCGGAAGGCGAAGATGTCCTTCACGTCGGGATTGATCTTCATCACCGGCAAGGTACGCGTCGGGCGCGTCAGCTGCAGCCGCGCCTGCTCGAGGTGGTTGGAATAGAGATGGGCATCGCCGAGCGAGTGCACGAAATCACCGGGCTTGAGGCCGGTCACTTGGGCGACCATCATCGTCAGTAGCGCATAGGAAGCGATGTTGAAGGGCACGCCCAGGAACACGTCGGCCGAGCGCTGATAGAGCTGGCACGACAATCTGCCGTTGGCGACATAGAACTGGAACAGGCAGTGGCACGGCGGCAGCGCCATCTTGTCGACATCGGCCGGATTCCAGGCGCTGACGATCAGGCGGCGCGAATCCGGATTGCGCTTGATCATCTCGATCACGTTGGCGATCTGGTCGATGTGACGGCCGTCCGGCGCAGGCCAGGAGCGCCATTGCGATCCGTAGACCGGCCCGAGGTCGCCATTGGCGTCGGCCCATTCGTCCCAGATGGTGACGCCGTTATCCCGGAGATATTTGATGTTGGTATCGCCTTTGAGGAACCACAGCAGCTCGTGCACGATCGCCTTGAGCGGCAATCGCTTGGTGGTCAGCATCGGAAAGCCTGTGGCCAGATTGAAGCGCATCTGATGGCCGAAGATCGACAGCGTCCCGGTGCCGGTGCGGTCATGCTTCTCCGCGCCGTCCGAGAGAATCCGTTCGAGCAGGTCGTGGTACTGATTCATCGTGTGCTTCGAGGCCTTGTCTGGGAAGGCGAACTTAGCGGCCGCCCCCGCTGATCGACAGCGGCGATTCGGCGTTCGCTCGCGATTATACAAGGAAAAGTGTCTATTTTGCCTATAAACGGCAAGGGCGGAACTTGCGTCCCGCCCTTTGTTTTGGCTTGGTTTTCAGCCTTGATCTTCAGTCCTGACCTCAGCCCTGGCCCGGTCAGCCCTCGGATTCCACGAACACCTCGTCGCGCTTCTTGCGCAAGCGTCGGCAGCACCGCCAGCACCAGCAGCCCCGCGGCGGCGGCCATCAGCACCGCCGACAGCGGACGGGTGACGAACACCGACCAGTCGCCGCGCGAGATCAGCAGCGCGCGGCGCAGGTTTTCCTCCATCAGCGGCCCGAGCACGAAGCCGAGCAGCAGCGGCGCCGGCTCGAAATCGTGCTTGATCAGCCAGTAGCCGAGCAGGCCGAACGCGCCGGCGAGGACGACGTCGAACGGCGCGTTGTTGATGGAGTAGATGCCGATCGCGCAGAACACCACGATCGACGGGAACATCAGCCGATACGGCACGCGCAGCAGCCGCACCCAGATGCCGACCAGCGGCAGGTTGATGACGATCAGCATCAGATTGCCGATCCACATCGAGGCGATCATGCCCCAGAACAGATCGGGCTGCTTCTGCATCACCTGCGGGCCCGGCACGATGCCGTGGATGGTCATGGCGCCGACCATCAGCGCCATCACCGCGTTGGGCGGAATGCCGAGCGTGAGCAGCGGGATGAACGAGGTCTGCGCCGCGGCGTTGTTGGCGCTTTCCGGCGCCGCCACGCCTTCGATCGCGCCGCGGCCGAACCGCGACGGATCCTTCGCGATCTTCTTCTCGAACGTATAGGCCGCGAACGAAGCGATCACCGCGCCGCCGCCCGGCAGAATGCCGAGGATCGAGCCGAGGATCGGTGCCGCGGACGATGGCAGGGAACGAGTCCTTCAAATCCTTTCTGGTCGGCATCAGCCCGGTGATCTTCTGCTGCACCAGCTCGCGATCCATCTCGGCGCCGGCGTCGAGGTTGCGGATGATCTCCGCGAAACCGAACACGCCCATCGCCACCGTGGCAAAGCCGAGGCCGTCGGCCAGTTCGGGAACGTCGAAGGCCATGCGCGAGGCGCCGGTCTCGATGTCGGAGCCGACCATCGACAGCAGCAGCCCGAACACGATCATCGCGATCGCCTTGAGCATCGAGCCCTTGGCCAGCACCACCGCGAAGATCAGGCCGAGCACCATCAGCGAGAAATATTCGGCCGGCCCGAACGCCAGCGCGAGTTTTGTCAAGGGCGCGCCGAGCACCGCGATCAGCACGGTGGCGACGCAGCCGGCGAAGAACGAGCCGATCGCGGCGATCGCAAGCGCCGGACCGGCGCGGCCCTGCTTGGCCATCTGGAAGCCGTCGAGCGTCGTCACCACCGAGGTCGCCTCGCCGGGAATGTTGACCAGGATCGACGTGGTCGAGCCGCCATATTGCGCGCCGTAATAGATGCCGGCGAGCATGATCAGCGCGCCGACCGGCGGCAGGCCGAAGGTGATCGGCAGCAGCATCGCGACGGTGGCGATGGTGCCGATGCCCGGCAACACGCCGACCAGCGTGCCGACCAGCGCGCCGATCAGGCACAGCAGCAGGTTCATCGGGCTGACCGCGACGCCGAAGCCGAGCGCGAGATTGTGAAAAAGATCGACCATCGCGCCCTCACTGCACCAGGAAACGCGGGAAGAGCGGCATCGGCAGCCCCAACACATAGGGAAACAGCAGGGCGCATCCGATCGTCAGGCAAACGCCGACAATGATGGTCTCGATCCAGCGGGTCTCCGGCGTGCCGAGCGCGGAGATCAGGAAACTGGCAAGGCCCGAGATCACGAGGCCCAGCGGACGGATCGCAACCGCGAAGAAAACAATGGCCAGCGAGACGAACAGCGGACCGCGCCAGGCATAGGTCGCGACATGCGGACCGTCCTGCACAATGCCGACGAGCAGCGACCGCGGCGCCCAGTCCCAGCAGCAGAACCGCAAACATCCGCGGCGCGGTTCCGGCTCCGAACGAAAATCCGTGCATGCCCTGCAAGATCGCTCGACGCCCACAGGGCGAACAACGCGACCGCCATCAGCACCAGGCCGCCGACAAAATCCTGCGGGCCGCGTGATCCATTTCGGCATGATGGATTTGCCCGGCGCCGTGGCTCGGCGTATCACTCATCGATCTCTCCCCCCAACAACGGGCTTTCCGCCCATTCTGTTCGGACAGCGTTGTCCCCGCTCCTCGGTCCCTGCCTAGCGATTTTCGTCAGATAACGCCAGCAAAACCCAAAAGCCCCCCGGCCAGCAATAACCAGAAAGGATTGAGCCGTGTGGTGAAGGTCAGGATCGCCGTAGCGCCCGTCATCAGGACAGCGACCACGCTGCGATCGGTGGTCTGCGCCAAAATCAGGCCGCTGGCGCGCCATCAGCCCGATCGAGAGCGGAACCAACGCAGCCTGGATAATGGCCGGGCCAGCGTGAATGGCTCGACCGGCCGAGCAGCCCGCTCACATAATAGGCAAGGACGGCGGTCGGAACGCACATCGCAAGCGTTGCGGCCAGCGCGCCCGCAACGCCGGCAACAGCATAGCCGATCAGGGTCACGATCAGCACATTCGGCCCCGGCGTCAGCTGGGAAATCGCGAAGACGTCGGCGAATTGCTTGTCAGTCATCCAATGCTGTACGTCGACTGCGATACGGTGCATTTCCGGGAATCGCGGCATTGGCGCCGCCAACCGCAAACAGCGACATCAGGCCGAAAGTCCAGATCAGCGTCCAAATCGGATTGCCGTTGGGATTCATGCCGAGACCCGCCGTCGCATGTAGGAGGTGACGGCGAGGCTGATCGGGATCGCCACCAGCAGCACTGCCTGCAAGGGCAGCCGCGCCACTCCGATCGCGACAAGCACGGCAACCAAAAGGATGAGGCCGATCACGTCGCGCCGCTTGATCAGCGGCATCATCATGCGGAACACCGTGGCAATCAGCGAGCCCGACGGCGGCACAGGAAACCCCGGCCAGAATGCGTCGCAGCGTGTCGATTTCGCCATAACGCGCGTAGAGCGCCGCCAGGATCGTCATCGATGGCGGTTGGCGGAGCAAGCAATCCGGCAAAGGCAGCGATCCCCCGGCGATGCCGCGAATGCGCGAACCGAACACCATCGAGAAATTGACGATGTTCGGACCGGGCAGGAAATGGCACAGCGCGTAGGTCTCGTTGAACTCGTCCGCGCGTCATCCAGCGGTGCTGGTCGACGATGCCGCGCCGCGCCCAGACAAGCACGCCGCCAAAGCCGGCGAGCGACATCTTGGCGAACGCCACGAACAGCTCGACCAGGCCAGGCGGTGGGTGGAGCGGGATTGGTCGACGGAGTAAGATCCGGCGCGGGACGGCAGCCGGCGGCGAATCCGGGGACATGTTCGAGATTTAGAACGACGGCCACGCCGAGGCCAAGGCAATTCGGCGTGTTCCATCGCCGGATATGCGCTTGAAGAGCGGCCGTACGGGCACTGTCTTTCTCAACTTTTGCCCCTTATATTGAGGCCGCCGGCTTGCCGGCTATGGAAATAAATTGCCGTCGCAATAAACCATTCGGACCCGGGGGCAGCACCCGGCGCCTCCACCAAAGCCCGAACTCAGCCGCAATCGCGGGTTTCGGCGGGGGCGAAACAGGATCGACGAGGGCGTAAAGGGCGTGTTTTTTCCCGGTATGGTTCCGCCGTTATCGGGCTATGCAATAGTTGCAAACGACAACTATGCTCCGGTTGCTCAGGCTGCGTAACGCAGTTTGAAAGACCAATCTGAAGTCCTAGCGGGTTAAGCTCCGTTAGGCGGGGTTCGGAGGCACCTGGCAACAGAAGCCTCCACTTCATTTCGCATGTACCGCCGGGCGTCTTGCGGCGCAATTTCGCACCGGCCGATGGCTGCTGACCTCGCCGCTCGCCGGAGTAGATATGCGTGAACAGGCGAGTCGGGCCTTCGGCATCGCAGCCGGATGTGCCGGCCGCATTTGAACTCAGGACGACAGGACGATTATGGCGACCGATCATATCCGATACGATGTGCTGGCGCGCGACGCGCTGCGCGGGGTGCTGCGCCGCGTGCTGACCGACGCCGCCGAGCACGGACTGCCGGGCGAGCATCATTTCTTCATCACCTTTCTGTCCACCGCCGAGGGCGTGAAGCTTTCGCCGCGGCTGCTCGCGCAATATCCAGAGGAAATGACGATCATCCTGCAGCACCAGTTCTGGGATCTGGTGGTGACCGAGGATCGCTTCGAGGTCGGCCTGTCGTTCGGCGGCATTCCGGAGCGCCTGGTGGTGCCGTTCGATTCGATCAAGAGCTTCTTCGATCCGTCGGTGCAGTTCGGCTTGCAGTTCGAAGCCGACCGACGCCGCGGCCGAGACACCGGCCGACGAACTGCTTCGGCCGACCCTCCGCCGCAGCGCCGGCCGCTTCGGCCCAGACCGCGCCGGCGCCGAGGACAAGGACGAGCCGGAGAAGCCGGCCGAGGGCGCCGAAGTCGTGCGGCTCGATCGTTTCCGCAAGAAATAATCGCGCGCGAGAAAGTCCGCGACGCTGTAGGATGCACGTTCCCCCGGATCGTGATCTGATCAGATTGATCTCAGCTCTGCCTGAGCATGATCTTTGCGGATCATGTGCAAGTTCGCGGCGCAACGGACGACCAACATGGCTCGATCAGCACCACCATCGCGACAACAATACCCGCACCGAGACCGACAGCTTCGGTCCGATCGAGGTTCCCGCCGACCGCTATTGGGGCGCGCAGACCGAACGCTCGCAGGCAGAATTTCCGCATCGGCCAGGACCGGATGCCGATCGAGATCATCCACGCGCTCGGCATCGTCAAGCTCGCCGCGGCGGAGACCAATCGCGAGCTGGGGCTGATCGACGCAGCGCCGCGCCGGCGCCATCACCCGCGCCGCGCGCGAGGTGATCGACGGCAAGCTCGACGATCATTTTCCGCTGGTGGTGTGGCAGACCGGCTCCGGCACCCAGACCAACATGAACCTCAACGAGGTGATCGCCAACCGCGCCAACGAACTGCTGGGCGGCGAACTCGGCGCCAAGAAGCCGGTGCATCCCAACGATCACGTCAATATGAGCCAGTCGTCGAACGACTCGTTTCCGACCGCGATGCATATCGCCGCGGCGCAAGGCATCATCGCCAATCTCATTCCGGCGCTCGAGCGAACTGCATCGCGCGCTGCGCAAAAAGGAAAAGGCGTTCGCCAACATCGTCAAGATCGGCCGCACCCACACCCAGGACGCGACGCCGCTGACGCTCGGTCAGGAATTTTCCGGCTATGCCGCGCAGGTCGAAAGCGGCATCGCGCGGCTGCGGGTGGCGGTGAAGGATCTGTTTCCGCTGGCGCAAGGCGGCACCGCGGTCGGGACCGGGCTCAATTCGAAACCGAGATTCGCAAAACTGTTCGCCAGGCACGTCGCGAAAATCACCAAACTGCCGTTCACCAGCGCCGCCAACAAATTCGAGGCGCTGGCGTCCAACGACGCCTACGTGTTCGTGCACGGCGCCATCAATTCGGTCGCCACCGGCCTGTTCAAGATCGCCAACGACATCCGCTTCCTTGGCTCGGGTCCGCGTTCCGGCCTCGGCGAATTGATCCTGCCGGAAAACGAACCCGGCTCCTCGATCATGCCGGGCAAGGTCAATCCGACGCAATGCGAAGCCATGACCATGGTTTGCTGCCAGGTGTTCGGCAATCACACCGCGATCACGGTTGCCGGCAGCCAGGGGCATTTCGAGCTGAACGTCTACAAGCCGCTACTGGCATATTGTATGATGCATTCCATTCAATTGCTTTCGGATGTCGCACGCTCGTTTACCGAGCATTGCGTTGACGGCATACGCGCCGACGAAAAGCGCATTCACGATCTGATGCAACGCTCGCTAATGCTGGTGACCGCACTCGCGCCAAAAATCGGCTACGACAACGCCGCGAAAGTCGCCAAAACCGCACACGCCCGCGGCACAACGTTGAAAGAAGAGGCTGTGCGGCTTGGGTTTGTCTCGGCTGCCGAATTCGATCGTCTGGTGCAGCCCGGCAAAATGACACACCCTGGATGAACAATGGGGCCGCTGCCTCCGTAGAAGTACGGGTGATATGATTATCGACCATAACACCCAAAGACTGATACCGATGATCTACCACCGGCACGCCGATGCATGGTAGTTCACAAAATAATTTGTTTCCGCAGAGCGAAATATATTTTTTGATGTTATCAGAGAGCGATTAAACGGGGACTTCTGGATGACGATCGGATTTGCCGCCGCGCAGCGCGGCCACTCCTATTATCGTGATGTGTTGTCGCACCTCACCGCCGCTGGATGACGGAGGCAGGCGTGGGGGATGTGGTCAACCTGAAGCGATTCAAGAAGCGCAGCGAGCGCGAGCAGTCGGCGAAACAGGCCGACGCCAACCGCGCGCGGTTCGGTCGCACCAAATCCGAACGCATCCATGATGCAGAGCGCGCCAAGCGCGCGCAGCGACTTGCTCGATCAGCACCGGATCGACGGCGAGGACGCATCATGAAATCGCCGGTCGTGAAGCGTTCGATTGTCGTTGCAGGTCACAAAACCAGCGTCAGCCTCGAAGAGGCATTCTGGAACGGCATGAAGGAAATCTCCGGACTACGCAACATGACGTTGTCCGAACTGGTGGGCGAGATCGACAGCAATCGCCAGCAGGGCAATCTGTCTTCGGCGATTCGTTTGTTCGTGTTGGATTATTTCAAGAGCCGCGCCAATTCATCGGCCGCGCCGGATTCCAAGCCACAGAGCTAGACGTTTCGGGTTCGCAAAAAACGCACGGGCGCGTCTAGAAATAGACGCGCCCGTGGCATCACTGCGATCGATGCCGGGCTCAGTAGACAAGCCCAGTGCCGGGCGGCTGTTCGAGGGCCGCGGCCAGCGAGCGATAATGTTCGCAATCGGTCCCGCAAATGGCAGCAATCCGGCTTAAGTGATATAGCGCCTGCTCGCGGTTGCCCTGCTCGATCTGCCACAGACCGTAATACTGCCAGGTCAGCACGTGATTCGGATCCGACTTCAGCGCGCGCTCGTACCAGACTTGTGAGAGCCTGTAGTCGCCAAGCTTGCGATAGGAATAGCCGATCAGGTTGGCGACATTGGCGTAATCGTCGTGGCCGAGCGCCTTCAGTTGCTCGATCGCCGCGCTATAGTCGTTGCGGTCGTAGATCGTCGCATAGGCGGCGCGATACCCCCGCGCAAAGACGGGATTGTCGAACAGCGACTGTTTGCTGGGCTGCTTCTGCTTGGCTCTGCGGTTGGTGTGGCTAGCTTTGCTATCCGGTGCTGCCGATGGGGGAGAGGGGCGCATGATGTCTTCTCCAGGAGGCCCTCCGCCACCACCGCCGCCGCCGGCGGCAAATACCGGAACAACCGGGGGCGCTGCGATCAGCGCCATGAAAAAAACCGTCAGTGTCACCACCTTGATCGCTGATTTGATCATGCGTGCCTCCTGGTTTGCCGAATGAGCGAATTTCACCAGCCGCAGGTGAAAACCCCGCTTTGACGCCGGCATTCCCCCTTGACGATTTCGTTGGGCGATTTCGTTGGGCGATTTCCTTGGGCGATTTTCGACTGCCGGCGCGAGATGCACGAAGCCGTGTTTATAATCGCTCTAAGGTAAAGCATCATTGTGTCGGCCGCGCTTGACCGGCTGCTCCGCGATTGAAAATACAGGTTATGACTGAAAACAACTATACGCGGCCGCAAATGCCGCTGGGCCTCGCCAGCCGCGGCTTTTCCGGCGTGATTTAACACCTCAATGCCGGCAGCACGGGTTCGGCGCTGCCCGACACTGAGCTTGAAAGCCGCCTGATCGAACTCGGCTTCGTGGAGGGCGCAAGGGTCGAGGTGCTGCACGAGGGCGTGGTCGGGCGCGATCCGATCGCGGTGCGCGTCGAGAACGTCACGATCGCCGTGCGCCGGCGTGAGGCAATGGCGGTCATCGTCGCCTGACGCGACCGGACCTTGAAGCCCCGGACCTTGAAACCATGGAATCTTCGCTGATACATCTGGCGCTCGTGGGCACGCCGAACAGCGGCAAGACCGCGCTGTTCAATGCGCTCACCGGCAGCCGGCAAAAGGTCGCGAACTATCCGGGCGTCACCGTCGAGCGCAAGCAAGGATCGTTCGTCACGCCAAGCGGACGCCAGCTGTCGGTGGTCGACCTGCCAGGCACCTATTCGCTGCGCGGCCGCAGCCCGGACGAAGAGATTACGCGAGACGTCGTGCTCGGGCGCACCAAGGGCGAGGCATTGCCCGACCTCGTGCTGTGTGTTGCCGATTCCACCAATCTCAGGTTGACCATCCGCCTCGTGCTCGAATTGAAAAGCACCGGCCGTCCGCTGGCGCTGGTGCTCAACATGTTCGATATCGCGACCCGGCGCGGCGTTACCGTCGACGTGCCGCAGCTGTCGGAGGCGCTCGGCATTCCCGTCGTCACCTCGATCGCCGTGCGCAAGGGCGGCACCGCCGATCTGTTGCGCCTCACCGATGATATCCTGGCGCAGACGCCATCGCCGCACCGGCAAAATCTCTGGGAACCGCTGACGGTCGCGCAGTTGCGCGCCACCCAGCGCGAGGCCGATCGCATTATCGCAACCACCGTCAGCCTGCCGGCGCGGCCCGACACCTGGACGGCACGGATCGACGCCATCGTGCTGCACCCGGTGGCGGGCCTTGCAATCCTGATGCTGCTGCTGTTCGTGATGTTCCAGGCGGTGTTCGCCTGGGCGCAGCCGCTGATGGAGCTGTTGTCGTCGGCGTTCGAGGCAGCCGGACAATTTGTTCACGACACACTGCCCGCGGGGCTGTTGCAAAGCTTCCTGCAGAACGGGGTGATCTCCGGCGTCGGCAGCGTCATCGTGTTCCTGCCGCAGATCATCATCATCTTCCTGTTCATCCTGCTGCTCGAAGATTTCGGCTACATGGCGCGCGCGGCGTTCCTGATGGACCGCATCATGGGCGGCGCCGGCCTGCACGGCCGCGCCTTCATTCCGCTGCTCTCGAGTTTCGCCTGCGCGATCCCCGGCATCATGGCGACACGGGTGATCGACAATCGCCGCGACCGGCTGACCACGATCCTGATCGCGCCGCTGATGACCTGCTCGGCACGGATTCCCGTCTACACGCTGATCATCTCTGCCTTCATTCCGGCAAAGCTGATCTGGGGCTGGGTCAATCTGCAGGGACTGGTGATGTTCGGCCTCTATGCCGCCGGCATCGTCAGTGCGCTCGGCGTATCGTTCCTGATCAAGTTCTTCATGCTGCGTGACTACGCACCGGCGCCGTTCATGCTGGAATTGCCCGACTACAAGATGCCGCGGCTGCGCAGCATCGCGATCGGCATCTACACGCGGGCGAAAATGTTCCTGCAGCGCGCCGGCACCACGATCTTCTCGATGATGGTGCTGATCTGGTTTTTGGCGTCGTTCCCGACACCGCCGGCTGGCGCCACGGATCCGGCGATCAATTACAGCCTCGCCGCCATGATCGGCAAAGCGATCGCGCCCGCTGTTGTCGCCGCTCGGCTTCAACTGGCAGATCGCGGTGGCGCTGATCCCGGGCATGGCGGCGCGCGAAGTCGCGGTCGCGGCGCTGGGCACGGTCTATGCGATCGAAGGCGGCAAGGAAGCCGCCGCCCAGATCGGAGAGGTGCTGGCGACCAAATGGAGCCTCGCCACCGCGCTGTCGCTGCTCGCCTGGTACATCTTCGCGCCGCAATGCGCCTCCACGCTCGCGGTGATCCGCCGCGAGACCGGAAGCTGGAAATGGATGGCGGTCACCTTCGGCTATATGCTGGCGCTTGCCTATGCCGCGAGCTTTGCGACCTACAACGTCGCGGTCGCGCTCGGCGCGGGCTGAACTTTATCGGTCAGCCGTCCGAAACGGCCGCGCCGCTTCAACCACCCAATCGCGAAACAGCGCCAGCAGGTGGATGTTCCTCGCGTTGTCGGCATGAACGAAATAGTAGCCGGTCGGAAGTTGCAGCGGCCGGTCGGCCAAAGTCTTCACATTGCACACCGCCACGTGCGGGACGATGTAGGCCATATCCATCAGCGCAATGCCGGCGCCGGCGAGCGCTGCGTCCAGCGCTTGTGCGCGCGTCTCCACCGTCAGCCATTTCGCCGGCCGTTTCGGAAAGCGGCGATCACACTTTTGCCATTTCGACCAGTCCATGAAGCGCGACTTCGCCCGGATCAGCGGAACCCCTTGCCAGCTCGGGTTCGCCGTGAGGCGATCGGCAACGGAAATTGCCGCGATCGGCATCAGCGTTTCCTCAAACAACAACGTCGAGACCAGCCCCCTCCAGGCGCCGCGGCCATGGCGGATCGCGCAGTCGATATCTTCACGGCCGAGATCGACCGCCCGCGTGGTGGTGAAAATCGCCACCTCGATCCGCGGATGCCGGGTCTGAAATTCCGCCACCCGCGGAATCAGCCAGTGCGAGGCGAAGGTTGCGACTGTCGAGAGCCGGATCTGTCCGCGGTCGCGCTGGAACGGCTTTATTGCGTCTTCGATGCGCTCGAGCGCGTCGCCCATGTTGGCGAGCAGCCGCTCGCCGTCTTCGGTGAGTTCGAGTCGGCGCCCGGCCTTGCGCACCAATGCGATCCCAAGGCTCTTCTCCAACTCGGCAATCCGGTGCGACAGCGCCGACCGCGTCACCCCCAATCGATCGGCGGCCTCTTGCAGGCTGCCGAGGCTTGCGAGCAATGACAGCGCCATGAGCGCGCGGGCCGAAGGCTGTGCCGGGCTGATCATCATTTCCTCATCGGTGAGATAATCTCACCAATCAGAACCCGGGATCAAGGTAACATCGGCCGCACCACCGAAAGCGCGGATGCAAGGACGGACCACATGGGCATCAAGAATTTCCGGCAACTCGCCGATTACAACCATTGGGCCAACCGCCGGCTCTATGCCGCGGCGCTGGAGATGCCGGAGGAATTGTACCGGCGCCCGACCGGGGTGTTCTTCGGCAGCCTGCACGGCACGCTGAACCACCTATTGCTCACCGATCGCATCTGGCTGAAGCGATTGACCGGCGAAGGTGAGCATCCGGACCGCCTCAACGCCATCCTGTTCGAGGATCGCAAGGACCTCGTGCGCGCCCGCATGGCCGAGGACGCGCGACTGATCAAGGTTGTCAGCGGCTACACCGAGGCGGGCCTTGGCAAAACCGTGTCGTATCAGACGACCTCAGGCAAACCGTATCAGCAGCCGCTCGAAGACATATTGCTGCATCTGTTCAACCATCAGACCCATCATCGCGGCCAGGCCCACGCCTGCTGCTCAATTCTGACGGGACAAGAGCCGCCATCGCTCGATCTGCTTATGTTTCAGCGCGGTGTGCCGGCGCCGAACCTGAGTTCGTAACGCGATCAGTTCGGCGGCGGCGAGATCACCAAAGGCGGGCGCGGTTTCGGCCTCGGGGGTGGCGGCGCGGGCGCCGGCCGCACCTCGATCGGCGGAGGCAACGGCGTGGCTTGCTGGCTCACGACCGGCGGATTGGGTGCCGGTGGTGCCGCTGGCAGACGCGGAACAACGGCTTTCGGCCTCGGTTGAACGCGGCGCGGATCGCGGCCGGGCAACGCGACGTCGGGCGCCGTCGCATCCGGCAGCGCAGCGGTGGACGGCGGGATCGACGCCGGGGTTGGTGGCGGCGGTTCGCCGCGTTCGATCGCATCTAGCCTGCGGGTTTCGCGATCGATCGACCTCACCGCGAGCCATGACGACAGCGCGCCGACGTCGATGCTGCGATTGAGCGCACCAGGCGGACCCGCCGCGAAGATTTAAATCTCCGGGCGGCTAGTTGTTGAACCCACTGCCGTCGAAGCAAGGCTGGCGCGGACGTCGGCCTGGTCGGCGGGAATATCGTAGCCGCCCGATACGATGGCGCGGGCGCCTTGCGCTTCGAGCGTGGTGGCGCCGATGCGAAGCCGCCCGTCCCTGATGGTGAACGGGATCTGTGCCGAGGCGACGGGCAGGCTGCCTGCGGATAATACCGGCTCGACGATCTGCTTGAGCCTGGCGTCGTCGGTCGCCTGGCCGCCGTCGCTGGCGCGGATCGCGGCGTCGAAGGCGCGCGGATCGAGCCCGGCAATGCCGGCCGCTTCCAGCGTCACAGTGCCGCTTCCGGACAGCGCGCCCGTCAGCGCCGAAACGCTGCGGCCCTGGCTTGCCAGCGTCATCTGCATCGATGTGCGCCCCGACGGCATTTTGAGGCCGCGATAATGCAGCGCCGCGCCATCGACGCCGGAGAACTCGAGCCGCGCATTGAGCGCAATGCCGTCCGCCGACGGCGTGGCGTCGATATTGGCGGTCGCAGTACTGCCGCCGATCCCACCCTTGATATCATCGAGGGTCAGCGATTGGCCGTCGGTCCTGATGATGCCGCTGACGGGGCGCAATTCGATGCCGTCGGGCAGCACGCCGCGCAAGGCCTGAAATGCGACGCGGCCATGCCAGCCTTTCAGGAGCCCGGTTCCGAACGGCTCCGCGGGGTCGTGGCCCGCGGCGCCGAGGGCAAGCGCAAAGGCCGGCGCGAGCGTGAGCTGATCGAGCCCGATTTCGCCCTCGATGTTTTTCGCATCACCCGTTGCGAGCGCCAGACGCCCACGCAGCCGCAAATCGCCGACAATGCTGTCGAGATCGTCGAAGGTCAGCTTGTTGCCGAGAAGCGAAAGGCGCGAGGACAGGCGGATGTTTTGCGCCGGTGTGCCGGATGGCTTGAGATCGATCAGCGGCCCAATATCGACGCTTCGTACCCGCAGATTGACGCTGGCCTTGGCCTGCTCCGCCCAGGGATCGGCGGTCCCTTCGGCATCTGCGTCGAGGCCCGCTCCCCAAAGCTTCGCCTTCAGCCGCAACGGCGCGTGCCACACGCCGCTTACCGATCCCTCGAACTGGGCCGGGCCTTCGCCCGCGGCGATGGCGCGGTCCAGCCCCAAGAGGGCAACAAGCGCGCTGCCCCGCTCCGACGACAGCTTTGTTTCGATGCCGACTTCGCTGCGGCGGAGTTTTTCCAGATCGATGCCACGCATCGCCGCCACTTCAGGCTTTGCGGTGATGGTGGTGACGCCCTTGAGCAAGGGCGAATCGAGGTCGATCGTCGCGCGCGCGTTGGCGCGATCGGCGTGTTCGGCGTTCTTGGCGACGTCGAGCGTCAACTTGAGCCGCGCCGGCCCCGGAGTTGCCCCCATCGCATCGATCCGCGACACCAGCGCCGGCGCGAGCGGCTGGATCAAGGCGGTGATCTGCTTGAGCGAGGCCGCGCTCGAACTGGCCGCAAGTTTGCCGGTCGAGTTGGCGCGGTCGAAACTGCCTGAGCCTTCCATCGTCACGCCGTCGGCGTCGCCGAACTTCAGTTGATCCAGCGAAAACGTCTTCGGGTCATAGCCGAAATTCGCGAAGAAGGTGCGCAGCTCCCGGCCGGCCGATGTCGCGCGGCCGACATCCAGCGAAACTCGCGCCTGGTCCGGCCACTCTCCTTGCGGCCCCGCCAGCGACCTTGCAAATGCTGCGGCGGTATCGAGATCGAGACGTTCCGCCTTTAAAGTGGCTTCGAAGCGCGATCCGCCTGGCGGCTGATGTGAGACGGCAAGGCGTCCTTCGACGGCGCCGCCATCGATCTCGGCCTTCAATCTTTCGACGGCGATACGATCGGCGTTGACGCTGACGTCACCGCGCAGCCGCAACGGCTTCTGGCTGCGATAAGTGATCTCGCTGCGGCCCTGCAACCATGCCACGAGCGTATCCGGATCGGAGGAAATCCACGTCGAGCGCGCCGGCGAAGCCGCCGGTCGGACCAGACGGCGTGCCGCCATTCAACACGACGTGCGTGGTGCCCGGCGCGCGAACATCCAGCCGGCGGATCGTCCACGATTTCGCATCGCCGGAGAGATCGGCTTCCAGATTCTGCAACGGCCGCCCGCCCAGCATGATCTGTTCGGCGCTGAAGGCGACCTGCGCCGGAATGGGCGAGCCGGGAATTGCAGCCATGAACGCGCGCAGCGCCGACAATAGCCGGGCCGGCGCGACGGCGCCATTGTCCTTGGCGACCAGCCGGTCGGCATCGAGGTTCCGTGCCGACAGCGAAGCTCGCAGCAGCGGCGAGGCGCCGAAGCGGATGTCGGCGATGCCCGTGGCTTTGAGCGCATTCTCTTCGGCACCATAGCTGGTCTCAACCTGCTCGAGCTTTGCTCCGGCCGGATCGGCCTTGACCTTGGCCGATATTTTCCAGGGCGCCGGTGACGTGTCGCTACCCTTAGTCTCCCTGGCCTTGGCCGTCGCCGGCGCGGCGAGCATGAGCGCGCCTTCGAAGCGCGGGGCGCGGGAACTCGAAGCTGAGCACGCCCTCGAGATCGACCAACAGCGCCCGCTCGGCGGGATCGACATTGAGATGAACGCGCGTGCCGCTGCCGTCTTGAGTTTGTCCGGAAGAGACGCGGAACGGATAGCGCGTGCCGGAGATCGAAAAATTGCCGTCGCCCCGCACCGACCCGGCGAGCGAGCGCACATCGCCTGAGAAGGCGACGTCGTTGAACTCCAGCGTCCCGTGGCTTACGGCGTCGTGCAGCGCGATGCGGCCGGTGAGGTTCAAGCGGTCGATCGACAGCGATCCCAGATTGAACGTCCCGCTGGTCGCCGGCAGATCGATCTGCCCTTTCGGATTGAGGCCGAGATCGACCGCCAGGCCGTCGATCGTGAGCTCGTTGGCGCGCCATTGGCCGCGCATCAAATCGCCGAGGCTGAACTCGACATCGAGCTTGTCGGCGTGAACCTTGCCGAGATCGTTGACGCCGCCGACCATCACCGAGCGCAGCCGAAGCGACGGGGTCGGCAACAGCCGCGCATCGAGCGCGCCAGCTACGTGCACCGGCGCGCCGATCACTTGGGTTGCCTCTGCCTCGAACTGCGGCCGGAACTGATTCCAGTCGATGAAATGCGGCCCGATCAGCGCGGCAACCAGCGCAATGATGAAGGCAATCGCCAATCCGAGCAGCGTTGTCTGCACCGGGTCTCCTCTCGGGCAAGCAAGCTTCGGGCCCTACCCTTTAAGGGCCGCCCGCGGCCCACCCGCCGCCGCGCCGAAACCAGGCCGAATATAGAGACAACTATGGCGAAGTCACAGCAATGCTATGTGACCGCCCTCGATCGGCGGCTCACCAGCTTGCCGGCAGCCGCTTCAGGCCGCGCAGCACAAAGGTCGGCCGCCATTCCGGATTGTCCGCGTCATCGAGCCGCAGGTCTGGCAACCGGCGCAACAGGGTCGAAATCGCGATCTCCGCCTCGATGCGCGCGAGCTGGGCGCCGAGGCAGAAATGGATACCGCCGCCAAAGGACAGCGGCTTCACATTGGGACGGGTGATATCGAGGCGGTCCGGCCGATCGGGATAGACCGCCGGGTCGTGATTGGCTGAGCCCAGCAGGCACAGCACGCCCTCGCCTTTCGGGATTTTCTTGCCGCCGAGATCGTCGATGTCTTCCAGCGCAACCCGTCCGGTCATCTGCACCGAGGAATCGTAGCGCAAAAATTCCTCGATCGCATTGGTGATCAGGGACGGATTGGCTTTCAGCAGCGCGAGCTGATCAGGATTGCGGTGCAATGCCAACAGGCCGTTGCCGATCAGATTGACGGTCGTCTCATGGCCGGCGCCGAACAAGAGGATGATGTTGGCGGTCAGCTCCTCGTTCGAGAGCTTGCTGCCGTCCTCCTCCGCCTGCACCAATTGCGTCGTCAGGTCATCGCCCGGATTCTTCCGCCGCAACTCGAACAGCTGCTGGAAGTACATTTGTGCCATCGCATTGCCGGCGTTGCCCTTCTTGATCTCCTCCGGCGTCAGCGGCACCGGGTCGAGCAGGCGGCCGCCGTCGCGCGAGCTCGCGTAAAACACCTCGCGATGATCTTCGGGAATTCCGAGCATGTCGCAAATGATCGTCACCGGCAGGCGGAACGCGAAATCCTCGATCAGGTCCATGTGTCCCTGCGGGGCAATACGGTCCAGCGTCTGGTCGACGATCGTCTGGATGCGCGGCCGCATGTCCTCGACCCGCCGCGCGGTGAACGCCTTGACCACCAGGCCGCGCAGGCGGGTGTGGTCCGGCGGATCCTGCTGCAGCATCCAGTGGCTCATGCTGCGAAACACCGGCTCTTCCATGATCTTCGGCCCGTAGCGGCGGATCGAGCGGTCGATAAAATCCTTGCCGAAGCGCTTGTCGCGCATCACGAGACTTGCCTCCGCATGGCGACTCGCGAGGAACGTGCCGAACTGCGTGAGATGCATGGGATCGTTGGTGCGCAGCCGCGCGTAGACCGGATAGGGATCGCGAATGAACTCCGGCGCCAAGGGGTTGAACAGCGGTGCGCTTGTCGCAGTCTGAACATGCTCGTTCATAGGGGCCTCACCTGGTTGCCGCACTGGAACGCCTGATCCGGACGCCTGAAATTCGATACACTATTGTATCGAGTTGTATTCTGACCTAAAACCGGCGGATGTCAAGAGTTCGAACCAGACCAACCCGGGACGTGACCCGCGAAAAGCTGTACGAGGCGGCGGCGCGGGTGTTCGAGGAACAGGGCATCGGCGGCGCCAGCATCGAGACCATTGCGGCCGCGGCCGGCTTCTCGCGCGGGGCATTCTATTCGAATTTCAAGAGCAAGGACGAGTTGATCATCGCCATGCTCGAGGATCACGTCGAGCAATCCATTCGCCGCAATCTCGACCTCCTCGCCGTGCACAAGAACCTTGCGGATTTCATCGATGCGCTGAAGGCCATGGACCGCACCCGGCAGGATCCGCTCGGCCGTTCCCCGCTGCTGCACATGGAGATGATCCTTTATGTCGCGCGCGCCGAAAAACGCCGGCCCGAGCTCGCCAAGCGCCTGCGCGCCAGGCGCAAGCTGATCGCCGATATCGTCGAGACCACGTTGAAGAACAGCGGCAAGAACGGCGCGCTGAACCCGGCATGGACCGGCTCGATCGTGCTGGCGCTGGAGGACGGCTTCCGTCTGCACCGCCTGATCGATCCGGAGACCACGCCGGCCGATAGTTTTCTGCGCGCCATCGCTGACCTGCAACGAGCGATCGGAATTGCTTAGGCTTGACGAGAGTTTTCATCAGCCGGTCGCGCCTTGCAGCCGGTGCAACCGGCCGGCCACGGCGCGGATTTTTCCGGGTCCGGCCTGCCAGATCGCAATCGCCGACAACAGGCTCACTGCTATTCCGATCGCAAAGGCAAGCGTATAACTCCCCATTAGATCGTACAGAAGGCCGGTGACCCACGGGCCTGCCGCGCCGCCGGCAAGCGCAACCAGCATGATGGTGCCGAAAATGCTGCCATAGTGCTTGCCCTGAAATATCTCGAGCACCACCGCGCCCATGATCGAGGTCAGGCCGTAGCCGAGCGCCCCTTGCGTGAAGACCATGAGATAAACCAGCGGCAGCACCGGTGCGTATTTCAGCGCGATCAGCGCCGCGAAGCAGATTGCAAAGCCGAAGCAGCTTGCCGCCCAGATCCATTCGCGGCCGACCCGGTCGGAGACGTGCCCGAGCAGGATCTGGCCGGGAATACCGAGCAGGCTGACGACGCCCAACGCCCAGACCCCGACATTCGCACTGAAGCCGATGTCGAGCAGAAACTTGGTCTGGTGCACCTGCACCGCGTACCAGATGTACAGGCCGCAGAAATAACCGAGCGCGATCCACCAGAACCGCGCCGTGCGAAGCGCGCGCGGCAGCGTCCAGTCGGTGCCGGCCCAGACCGGATCAACGATGTTCGAGGCAGGCTTTGCCGACGTCACCGAGGGCGCGGCGTCGCCGTCGGGTTCGAGCCCGATATCCTCGGGGCGCTTGCGCAACAGAAGATTGATCGGCGCAAGCGCGATGAGAACCAGAAGTCCCATCGCGGTGCACGCCGTGCGCCAGCCGGTCTGCTCGATCATGTGCTGCACCCAGGGCAGCAGGCTGACGGAGCCTATGCCGACGCCGGCAAACGCAATTCCCATCGCCAGGCCGCGGCGGCGGATGAACCAGTTCGGCACGAACAGCGATTGACCGGAATAGCCGAGACAGACGCTCCCGGCGCCGACCATGACGCCGATGGTCAGGTACAGATGCCACGGCTGCGTCGTCAGCGGCGCCAGCAACAAGCCCCCTCCCATCAGCGCGACGCCAAGCTCCATCACTGCACGCGGGCCGGCGCGATCCATCAGCCGGCCGATCAGCGGGCTGACGATGCCCGACACCACGAAGCCGAACGAGAAGGCGCCGGCGGTGACGCCGCGCTCCCAGCCGAATTCGGAAAGGATCGGCGGGAAGAACAGCGAAAACGCGGTGCGGGCGTTGACGCCAATGGCCATGGTGACGAACGTCACCGCGACGATCAGCCAGCCGTAGAAGAACGGAAGCCGCGTGCTTTTGGTACCTGTTGCGCCAGTCATGGGCGGCGCGTCCAGCGCTCGGCATTGACGGCGCCGGCCGGGGCTTCGCCCTTGATGATCGCGGCGACCTGCCGGACGGTTTCGGAGGATTGGTGCTCGATCGCCTGCGGCGTCAATCCGCCGATATGCGGCGTCGCGATCACGTTGGGAAGTTTTGCCAGTTCCGGCGTCGGCATCTGATCCGGCGCGCGGCCGACATCCAGCGCTGCGCCGGCGATACGCTTGTCGCGCAATGCCGCCGCTAGCACCCTCTCATCGACCAGATTGCCGCGCGACAGATTGATGAAGAAGGCATGCTTCTGCATCCGCGCCAGCGCCGCCTGCCCGATCAGGTTTTCGGTCTGCTCGTTGGCGATCGCAAGGCAAACCACAAAGTCGGCGCGGCCCAAGAGTTCATCGAGCGGCAAATGCTTGATGTCGCCATCGCTGATGCTGACGAAGGGATCGGCGACCAGCACCTCCATGCCCAGCACCTTCGCAACAATTGCAAGGTAACGCCCGATGCTGCCATAGCCGATGATGCCGACGCTGCTGCCGGCGAGCTGCCGCCCCATCACCACTTCGGGCTTTTGCCCGGCATGATAGTCGACCGTGGCGCGCGAAACCCCGCGCGACAGATCGACCATGAATCCGAGCGCGAGCTCGGCGACCGACTGGACAAAGCCGGGGCTCGCCCGCGTCACCAGCACGCCCACAGCGGAAGCCGCCGCCACATCGATATTGCGGATGTCGACCGCGCAGCGAACGAATGCGCGCAGCTTTGGAAGTTTCGGAAAGATCTCGCCGCGGCCTTCCGTCACCCGGTCGGCGACGATGATGTCGACGTCGGACGCGGCCTCGATCAGGCCTTTGGCATCGAGCGCTTGGCTGCCTTCATGCAGCTTGACCTCGCCGAGCGCTTGCAGGCCTTTAAGGCTCCGCTCGCCGTAATATTGAGCCCGGAAATCGGGCGTCGGGGTCAGCAGGATTTTCAAGGGTTGTACCTTTTCAGGATGCCGCGGGCTGGCCGTCCAGCGCGTGGCTTTCATGGCCGAAATAGGCGCGCTCCAGCCGCTTCGGCAGATCGCTCTCGCCGGTCGGCGCTTCCAGCACGATCTTGCCTTGCACCAGCGCGTAGACGCGGTCGGCCGCGGCAAGCGCCTTTTCCAGCAACTGCTCGACCAGCAGCACCGCGGTGCCCTGTTTCTTCAACCGGCCCATGACATTGAGCACGCGATCGACCAGCACCGGGGACAGGCCCGCCGACGGCTCGTCGAGCATCAACAGCCGCGGCCGCCGCACCAGTCCCTGCGCCACCGTCAGCATCTGCTGTTGTCCGCCCGAAAGCGCGCCGCCGCGCTCGTCGCGCTTCTCGGCAATCTCGGGAAAATACGACAGGGCTTCCTCGACGCGCGCAGCACGTTCGCCGCGCGCCAGGTCATAGCCCGCCAAGAGAAGATTATCGAAGACGGAAATCTGCGTGAACACCCGATGTCCCTCGATCACGTGCACCAGCCCGGCGCGCGCCGCCTCGCGCGGCGTGATGTTGGTGATATCGCGGCCGTCGAAGCGCGCTTGTCCGGCCGTGACCGGCAACAACCCCGACAACGCGCGCAACAGGGTGGTTTTGCCGGCGCCGTTCGGACCGAGCAGCGCCACCACCTCGCCGGACGCGATCTTGAAATCGATGCCATGCAGCACGCGGATCTTGCCGTAGCCGGATTCCAGCGCCGTGATGCCGAGTAGCGGTTCAGCCGCCGAAGTAAGCACTGTGATGCTCCCGTTCGTTTCCTTTTGCGGCGCCGATTTTTGTGACGGGCATCGGTTCGCATTTTTGCTTCGGCGTGGGCCGAATTTTATTGGCAGCTCGAGTTTGAGCCTGATGCGAACGGCTTGTCCAGAGTGAACAGCCCTGCGCGTTTTCACACCAGCTCTGAATCTTCATCTGCGTCGAGGCCGCACTTGCGAGGCTTGCGCGACGGGCTCTTGTACCGGGCAAGCCAGCATTCTCGGCGCGCGCGGATCGCGCCCGAGTTGTGCAAAACAATCGTCCCTCGGAAATAAGGGCGCAGGAAACGCCGGGTGCCCGTTGCACCCGCAGCCTCGCGTGCGAAATGATGGAAGCACACGAGCGTAGTCACCACAGGTTTGCCGAACAGTCCGGCGTTTCCTGCGCAATGGTTTTAACGGCTTATCCCGTGCTCTCCCCGGTGACCGGGCTCTTTTGCCACCGTCGCTTGCGGATAACTCCGCGAACTTGACGCCAGCGTCGGCGCGTCAGGACCACACGGTTTTGCCGTCCGCGATAATGCCGCTCGTCGCGCAGCACTTTCGCGTCCACCGCATCTCACCTCAACGTTCGTGACGACGCGTACGTCCCTTATCGAGGCGAGACGGCCGGAGTCAGTGCCGCTGATTTGCCCGACGGCACACGCAAAATATTTTTCGTTGCAGGGCTGGACACCAATTTCGCAAAACTGCCCGTCCGGGCAAATCAGTCGCGTTATCAGCCGCAGTCCGCAGGATGGGTTGAACCAACGGGTCGCGCGAATGCTTAGTGCGCGCCGCTGAGCCGTCCGCCGCCGAAGGCATCGGTGAATGATGCGCCGAGCGCGTAGGCGCCGTCGCCAAGCAGGGCCTGCACGAGCAGCGCGACGGTCCAGAACGCCGGGTATTCCCAGCCTCCATGCGGATTGGTGAAGAAGAATCCGGCCGCACCATGCACGGTAAAGATGGCGCCGAGCAGGATCGGCGTTGCCGCGAGCGCCACGGCGCGAGTCCAGACCCCAAGGATCAGCGCGACGCCCGCGAGAACTTCCGCTGGGATCACGAGGTAGGCGAGTTCGGCAGGCATTCCGACGCTGGCAAAGAATTTCGCAGTGCCTGCCGGCGTGAAGACGAAGAATTTCAAACCTGCGTGCGCGAGGAACAGCGCGCCCAGGCTGACGCGGAGCAATAGCGCGGCATAGGGCGCGGTTCGGGAATCGATCATTGCTGTCTCCTGATTGGGTTTCAGCGCATATGGTCTATTCTCTCTGATTAGATAATCTGGTATTTTGGAAAAACAGCTCACACCCAAGGAGTGAGATCGTCCATGCTGGACCGCCTGACCGGCCTTGAGGTTTTCGCCAGGGTCGCGGCCGCCGGCAGCCTTTCGGCGGCGGCGCGGACCATGGGCATGTCGCAGACCATGGTCACGAAGCACCTTGCGGCACTGGAGGCGCGGCTGGGCGCAAAACTGTTCCACCGCACCACACGGAAGCTTTCGATCACCGAGGCCGGGCGCAGCTATCTCGAAGCCTCCGAGCGCATCCTGGCCGACATTGAAGCCGCCAATGACGCGGTCGCGGCCGACCGGGTCGAGCCGCGCGGGCTGTTGCGGCTCAATGTGCCGGTTGTGTTCGGCACGCGGCAGATCGCCTCCCTGCTTCCGGAATTCGCGCAACGCTGTCCGCGCGTCACCGTCGAGCTCGGCCTCAACGACCGCCACGTCGATCTTGCCGAAGAGGGCTGGGACATGGCGATCCGCATCGGCGCTCTCGCCGATTTAAGCCTGGTTGCGCGGCGGCTCGCGCCGTGCCGGATGGCGACATGCGCGGCGCCGTCTTATCTGAAGGCGCGGGGCACGCCGCGCACGGTGGCAGAGTTGGCCGATCATAATTGTCTCGGCTACACGCTGGCGCTATCAGGACCGCATCGCTGGAGTTTCGGCAAGCGGGCCGAAATCAGCGTTCCCATTGTGGGCGACCTGCGCGCCAATAATGGCGACGCGCTGCTGGCCGCGGCTGTGGCCGGACAAGGCATCATCTATCAGCCGACCTTCATCGTTGCCGATGATCTGCGCGCCGGCCGCCTGACCGCGCTTTCGCTGGATCAACCGACCAACGAGCGCCTCGCCGTCCATGCCGTCTATTTGCCGGACCGCCATCCGCCCGCCAAGGTGCGCGCCTTCATCGACTTCATCGCGACGCGTTTCGCGCTGGAGCCGCCCTGGGATCGCGGCCTGAGCTAGCGCGGGATGACTCTTCTTCGAATCGTCACCCCGCTCTAACTTTCTGTTTGAGCATGATCTTTTCGGAAAACCGGTGTCCACTTTTCCGGATCATGCTCTAGGCCTTCGGAAATGCTGTAGTCTTGCGTCCAATAATGATTGCCGGGAGGCCGAGGACTGATGGCGCAAACGATCTCCGAAAAGGCCAACTCCGAAAAGCCTGATTCCTCCTGGCCGCTGTTCCGTTCGCTCGCCGCCTACCGGGTGAGCTTTTTGCCGGGCGACCTGATCGCAGGCCTCACGCTTGCCGCCATCGCCATCCCCGAGCAGATGGCGACCGCCCGTCTCGGCGGCTTCTCCCCGCAGATCGGCTTTTTCGCCTTCATGGCGGGATCGCTGGGCTTTGCCATGCTCGGAGCCAACCGCTTCCTGTCGTGCGGCGCCGATTTCGACCATCACGCCGATTTTTGCAGGCGGGCTCGCGCTGCTGGCGGCGGCCGGTTCGCCCGACTATCAGGCGCTCGCGATCGCGCTCGGCTTGATGGTGGGCGTGATGCTGATGGCAAGCGGCATCTTCCGCCTTGGCGGCATCGCCAATTTGCTGTCGATCCCGGTGACGGTCGGCTTCCTCGCCGGCATCTCCGTGCACATCCTGGTTTCGCAAATGCCGGGGGTGCTCGGACTGCCGGCGCCGGAGGGATCGACGCTCGAGCGCATCGGCGTGCTTGCGCAACAGCTCTCGAAAGCCAACATCTTTACCGTCTGCATCGGCTTCGGCGTACTAGCGGTGGTGTTCGCTTGCGAGGCGATCAACGCCAAGATCCCGGGTGCGCTGATCGGGCTGGTCGCAGCTACCTTGGCCGTGATCTGGGCTGGCCTCGAGAGCAAGGGTGTCCGCGTCGTCGGGACGGTTCCGGCGGCGCTGCCGGCGCTGACCTTTCCGGAAGTCTCGCCCGAGCGCTGGGCGCGGCTGGTGCCGCTCGCCTTTGTGATCGTCGTCGTCATCATGGTGCAGACGGCCGCCACCACGCGGTCGTTCCCTTCCGATCCCGATCAGCCCGCCGACGTCGACCGCGATTTTCTCGGCGCCGGCGCCGGCAACATCCTGGCAGGCCTGTTCGGCGCATTTCCGGTCGACGCCAGCCCGCCACGGACCGGCATCGTGGTGGAGACCGGCGGACGGTCGCAACTCTCCGGGCTTTCCGCCGCCATCATCGTGCTGGCGCTATTGGCGTTCGGCACTTCGTTGCTCCGCAACATTCCCGATGCCGCGCTGGGCGGCGTCCTGCTGTTCGTGGCCCTGCGGATCATCCGCGTGCGCCAGATCGCCACGATCTGGCAACAGTCGAAGAGCGAATTCCTGCTGATCCTCGCCACAGCCGCTCTGATCATCGTGCTGCCGATCCAACAGGGTGCGGGCCTCGCGATCACGCTCTCGCTGTTGCACGGCATCTGGAGCGTCACCCGCGCGCGGCTCGCCGTGTTCGAGCGGGTGCCGGGCACGACAATCTGGTGGCCGGCCAATCCGAACATCAGGGGCGAACATGTTCCGGGCGTAGCGGTCGTTGGGCTGCAAGCGCCGCTTTCATTTCTCAACGCGCCAGGCTTCCGCACCGACCTGGAGAATATCCTGCAGGCTTCGAAACCCGAGCTGCTGGTGCTGGAAGCCGGCGGCATGGTGGAAATCGACTTCACCGCCGCGCAGACCCTGCTTGAACTGTTCAAGGCGTGTCACAAGCAAGGCGTCACGGTTGCGGTGGCGCGACTAGAGTTGGTGCGCGCGCAAGGCGCGTTCGAGCGGTTCAGGCTTTGCGATGCGCTGCCAAAGGACCACGTCTTCCTGAGCGTGGACGAAGCCGTCCGCAAGCTGGCGGCTAGAGCGGGATGACTTTTCTTCGAATTGTCATCCCGCTCTATCTTTTGTTTGAGCATGATCTCCGCGCAAACGCTTCGCGTTTGTCGCGAGGGAAAACCGGTGCCCACTTTTCCGGATCATGCTCTAAAGGAAGTTTCTCGGCCTTTTTGCCCTCCTCGATGCGGCACGCAGCCGCCCGGCGACGCGTCTTTGGCGATCGCGATGATGATCGCGCTTGCTCCCGCATCGTATCGGATGCAGAATTTTGGGAGAGGCGAACGTCAAGGTGCCTGACGTGCCAACACACGCGGCGGCAGCGATCGGTCGGCGCGCAAGGGAGTGACGAGCATGGGTTCGCTGAACTTGCCGCTCTGGCTACGCTTTTTCCTGGTCCTTGGTGCGCTTGCGGTTGCGTCGGGTGCAAGCCTCTTTGCCTATCGCTACTACACGCATCCGGTCACGCTGAGCGTGGCGGTGGGCTCGATCGACGGCGAGGCCGCCAACGCCATGTCGGCCATTGCCAGCCGGCTGGTTGCGACCAACGCGCCGGTACGGCTCAAGGTGATCGACAGCGGCACAGCAGTTGAAGCCGCCAAGGCGTTTGCGGCGGGCAATGCCGACCTGGCGGTGGTTCGCGGCGATGTCGGCGACCTGTCACAAGCGCGGGCTGTCGTCGTCGTCAGCCATGTCGTCGTACTGGTCATCGCACCGCCGGGTTCGACCATCGACGGTATGGATAAATTGAAGGGCCGCCGTGTCGGCGTAATTGGCGGGGAGACCAACACCAAAGTTGTCGATGTGCTGAGCAAGGAATATGGGCTCGATCGCGACAAAGTGTTCAAGGACATCGCCTTGCCGGATGCGCGGCGCGCGATCCAGTCCAAAGAGGTCAGCGCGCTGCTTGTCGTGATCCCGTTGGCTGAAAAGTACCTTTCGCTCGTGAAGGGCTTCCTTCAGCAGGGACCCAAGGCGTTGCCGGTACTGATCCCGATCGACTCCGCCGCGGCAATCGCGCAGACCGAACGTGCCTATGAAAGTTTTGATGTACCCAAAGGCACGCTGCGGGGAGCTCCGCCGGTTCCGGAAGATGATCTGACGACCTTGAGAGCCTCTCTCTATCTTGTTGCGAACAAAAAGCTCAGCTCCGATTTGATCGCTACGCTGACGCAGACGATCATGAGAGTACGCAGGGAGCTTATGGTCGAGCAGCCGATTTTCGCACAGATCACCGCGCCCAGCACCGATCCCGACGCCTACCTTGCTCTGCATCCCGGCGCGGCAGCCTTCTACAACGGCACCCAGCAGAGCTTCATGGATGAATACGGCAACTGGATCTACATCACGCCGATGGTGCTGGGCGGCGCTGCCACCGTGCTTGCCGCGGTCTGGAAATTTCTCGGGCTCGGCGAGCCCGTGACCAAACTGGGTCCCCTGGATTCTCTCTATGCCCTGGCCCGGCGGATTCGGAATGTCGGCACCGAGGCGGAGCTGTCGGAAATCGAAGAAGAAATCGACGACATTCTCAGAGCGCAGCGCGCCAAATCCGCAAGTGGCGACGAGACCGCGGTGGATGACGCGACGTTGAATGTCGCCGCCCACCGGCTGGAGAGCCTGATTCACGATCGACGAACGATGCTGGCGAAGCGACCGGCGATCGTCTCTGCGGCCTGAGCGACGCACGGCGGTCAAAGCAGCGGAGAGACGCCGGCCATGAAATATCTGCTGATCTCGCTCCTGGTGTTCGCGGTGATATTTGGCGGCGCCCTGCTCGGCGCGGTCGTTCGACCGTTGTTGTCCGAGCACCATCTGCATCCGGACTCCAGGGATGTCGTAAAAATGGCAACGGGCCTGATCGGCACGCTAGCCGCCCTCGTGCTGGGTCTGCTGATCGCCTCGGCCAAGAGTTCATTCGATCAGAAGACCAATCAGGTCAGGCAAATGACCGCCAGCGTCATCGTTCTGGACGGTCTGCTTGCGCAATATGGCCCGGAAGCAATCCCTGTCCGAGGTCTTCTGCGCCAGAGCATTCCGCCGCTGGCCAATCGCATCTGGCATGAGGAAGAGATTGCCGCCGGCAAGCCCGTTCGTTTCCAAACGACAGCCGCGGCGGCGGCATTCGAAAACGAGCTTGAGCGCCTCTCACCGAGCAATGATGCCCAGCGTTCGCTGCAATCTCGGGCTATTGCCGCCTTCACGGAAGGCGCGCAGACCCGACTACAATTGTTCACGCAGACCGGCGGCTCAATTCCCCTTCCATTTTTGATCATTCTGGTGTTCTGGCTCAGCACGATTTTTGTGAGCTTCACTTTGTTTGCGCGAGCCAATCTGGTCGTGATGGCCTCTTTGTTTATCTGCGCGCTGTCATTTGCCGGCGCGATTTTCCTGGTCCTGGAGCTGGATAACCCTTTCACGGGACTGATGGGAATTTCGAGCGCGACACTGCGGAGTGCGCTGTTGCCGTTAACTCCGTGAGTATTTTCGGGACCGAGCCTCACGCACAAACGGTTCACTCCCGCAACACCGGGTGCTCGTTCAGCACGTCCTCCCTGATCGATTGCGCCTGGATCGCGCGAAACAGGATCCGCGCCGTCCTCACGTCATTGGCCCGGACGCACAGGTCGACGATCTCGCCGACAGCGGAATCGCGCATCAAATCGTCCGAAATCTTCATGGCGATTTCCATCGCGGTCTTGGCGGCACGCTCGTAGCGTTCGGTGTCGCGCTGGCTTTGCTTGCTGTCGGCCTTGTTCTTGCCGTCGACCCGGCCTGGAAAACCGCCGATCCTTTCGGCACTATCGCTGGCCGACCGGCAGATGTTGCGGATCTTGTCGGCCGCCTCGATGTCGCCAAGCGGCCACTGGATCTCTTCCTCCCAGATTTCCTTGTGCTCGCTCTTGCCAAACCACCGCATCGCCCTGCCCCGCAATGGCTACAAGCATAGAGCGCAGCAGCGGCATCGGCGAGCGGCTTTTTTTCGTGGGCTGCCGGCTTGTGCCGCCGGTGCAACCGACGGGCGCATAAAATCAATTACGGAACTGTTCCCGCGGGCTGAACCAGCTCTGACGTTCGCCTTGGCCCGATCGCCTCGAATTGGGCCTTTTGTTCATCGCTCAGTGTCGCGTAGAAATCTTCAAGGGCCGCGTGTACCAGCTTGACCGCTTGCAGCATGGTATCGAGCCTTTTGGAGGCCACAGCGAGCCGCGCGGGCGGCGTCATTGCATCGTCTGCCGGGCACGAGCCCTTCAGCATGTCGGCGGCCTTGGTGCTGGCGTCCTGGAGCGTCTCGAGGCCCGCACGTTGCGTGTCCGTTGGGTGCAATCGGGCCTCGATCTCCGCAGCCGGCCATTGCAGTACGGCAGGTGGCGCAGCGCCGCAGCTCTCGACCAACGACCCCTTGGCTTTGTTCGCGGCGGATAGCTTGCGCTGATCCTCGGCGACACCATTAAACCGAGCCTTCTGCTCATCGTTGAGCAGACCATAGAATTTCTCCAGCGGCGGCTGCACCATTGCCACCGCCGATATCATCGCCTCGATACGCGCTTGCATGGCGGCGAGCCTGCCCGGCGCGGTGAGGATCATCTGTGTCGGACAGGCGGTGCGAATCTTCTGGGCGGCGGAGATCGAGGCGTTGGCGAGATCGTCAAGCGCGGCGCGCTGCGATTCGGTCGGCTCGACCACTTGCGCAATTTGATCGATCGGAAGGCCGGCAATGTCGCGGCCGTCATCAGCGCAGATTTGCGCCAACTGATCAGGCGCACTGCGGCGACCGGACGAGCGGCGCGGCGAATAGAAATAACCCGTCAGGTCGCCGTAGCCGTAGGGTGCAAATATGCCGGCGTAGATATCAGGGTAGCCGTAGCCCCAGAACGGGGCGCCATATCCATGGCCCCACATCGCATAGTCGTAGATGTCGTAATAGGCGAACGGCCAGAACACCGGGCCGACCCATCCGTATCCGCCGTTACCGTGCTGCCACCACCCGCCTGCACCGCGGCCATGCCAACCTGCCAGTGCGGCGCCGGCGGCAATTTGCGCACGCGCCGCGGGATTGCCCAGCACGCGCCCACGGGCGCCTCGGATCGAAGCCGAATGGAAAACCGCGGACCTGCCGCCGAAGTGGCGCCCACCGCTGAAATGCGCCACGCGAAAACCGTGGTGGCCTCCGCCATGGAAATGACCGCCGCCATGAAAATGGCCACCGCCGCCATGGCCGTGGCCCCCGCCATGGCCACCACCTCCATGTCCGCCACCGCCGCGGCCTAGCGCCGCGCTCGAAAGGACTGCCGCCAGAGCAACAATGGCAATCCTGACAATTCGCTTTGACATGGCGCCCTCACCCTGCTCGCTCTCGAATTGGCACCATCGGAGAAGACGCAAAGGTGCGGCAAAGGTTCCATGTCGGCCTAAGCCGCCGGCAAGATCTTTCCGGGATTGAAGATATTCTGCGGATCGAGCGCCTGCTTCATCGCGCGCATGGCGTCGATCGCCTCCGGCGCCGAGCTCGGCCTTGAGATATTTCTGCTTGCCCTGCCCGATGCCATGCTCGCCGGTGCAGGTGCCGCCCATCGACTGCGCGCGTTCGACCAGCCGATGCATGAAATCCTCGCCGCGCGCCATCTCGTCGCGCGTCGTCGACGTCGCACACCAGCGAGCAGTGGAAATTGCCGTCGCCGACATGGCCGACGATCGGCGACAGCAGATTGAGCCGCTTCAGATCCGCTTCGGTCTCGGTGACGCAATCGGCCAGCCGCGAGATCGGCACGCAGACATCGGTCGCCACCACGCCGGCGCCGGGCCGCAGCGCCTTCACCGCCCAATAGGCGTCGTGCCGCGCCTGCCAGAGTCTGGTGCGATCCTCGGGCCGCGTGGTCCAGGTGAAACTCGCCGCCGCCGCATTCCTTGGCGATCTCGCCGAAATTCTTCGATTGCTCGGCGACCTCGTTCTCGCTGCCGTGGAATTCCAGCAGCAAGCAGCGGCGTCTCCGGCAGCGACAATTTCGAATAGGCATTGCAGGCCCGCACCTGCTCGGCATTGAGCAGTTCGATGCGCGCGACCGGAATGCCGGTCTGGATCGCCAGGATCGTGGCCTGGCAGGCGCCGCGCACGCTCTCGAACGAACACGCCGCAGCCGCGATGGTCTCGGGAATGCCGCGCAGCTTGATGGTGAGTTCGCTGATGATACCGAGCGTGCCCTCGGCGCCGACGAACAGATGCGTCAGGTCGTAGCCGGCCGAAGATTTCTTCGCGCGCGTGCCGGTCGTGATGATCTCGCCGTCGCCGCGCACCACTTTGAGCGCCAGCACGTTGTCGCGCATGGTGCCGTAGCGCACCGCATTGGTGCCGGACGCCCGCGTCGACGCCATGCCGCCGAGCGACGCGTCGGCGCCGGGATCGATCGGGAAGAACACGCCCTGGTCGCGCAGATGCTCGTTCAGCGCCTTGCGGGTGACGCCGGGCTGGATCACGCAGTCGAGATCGTCGGCATGGACTTCGAGCACCCTGTTCATGTCGCGCAGATCGATGCAGACGCCGCCGGCCGGCGCGTTGACCTGGCCCTCCAGCGAGGTGCCGGTGCCGAACGCGATCACGGGCACGCCGATGTTGAGCGCAAATCCGCACCACGTCCTGGATGTCGGCGGTCTCCTGCGCCATCACCACCGCGTCCGGCGGCTGCGGCGCCAGCCAGGTCGTGGTATGGGCGTGCTGGTCGCGCACCGCCTGTGAGGTGATCAGCCGGTTGCCGAACCGCGCGGCGAGCGCTTCCAGCGTGCTCGCCAGCGCCTGCGGCTCCGGACGTTTCAGATTGATTGGTGATGGTCGTCGCCCACACGATATCCTCCCGGCTTCAGGAGACCGTGGCAAAGGATATATAAGGGGTCAAGAGATCAGGATCGAACAAACGGGAATGGATGATGACGACCATTGCCGCCGCCGACGATGCAGCTCCGCTGCCTCAGCCCCGTTTCTGTCGTCGGTGATGCAGATCGAGCCGCAATGGATCGACTACAACGGCCATCTCAACATGGCCTATTACAACGTGATGTTCGACCGCGCCATCGACGAGATTGTGGCTGCAGCTTGGGATCGGGCCCCGGCTACATGAAGGAACGCCACGGCTCGACCTTCACCGCCGAATGCCATGTGCGCTATTTGCGCGAAATTCATCTCGGCGATCCCGTGCAGATCTCGATCCTGCTGGTCGGCGCCGACGAAAAGCGGCTGCACACCTTTGAGGAATTGCGCCACGCCACCGAAGGCTGGCTGTCGGCCACTTCGGAAAACATGACCATTCATATCGACATGGACGCGCGCAAGACCGCGCCGTTTCCGCCCGATATCCGCGCCCGCATCAGGCGTGGCGAACGCCCACGCGCCGTCGCGCGCCCGAGGGCATCGGCCGAAAGATCGCGATGCCCTCGAAATAGCAGCGTCAGACGCGGTGCGCCGCGCGCCAGGCCGACCACGGCCGAGATCAGGAACAGCACGACGGCGATAAAGAAGATGGTCTTGGCGATTTCGATCGACGCCGGCGATGCCGCCGAAGCCGAGAATGCCGGCGATCAGTGCGATGACCAAAAACGTAACGACCCAGCTCAACATGACACGAATCTCCGTTCGAACCGGCGCACTCGGGAATGCGCTCGATGCAGAAATAATCCGCCTCGGAACAAGGTTCCGGCCTGGCGAAATCGCGAAAAAGCCGGCTCGGGAACAAATGGCGCGGTCGCTGGCCGCGGGAGCCCGGGATAACTCCTGTCAAATCCGTCTCCAACGCCCTATATGCCTTTAATCCTGCTATGAAGGCTCCCCTTCACGGCCCCGCGGTGCCATCGTGGGCGACAAGACGATTCGCAATGACCGAGCCGAACAAGCTGACCCATCACGGCGTTCCCGACCACCAGCCCGCGGCTGGCGGCATTGCCGCGCGTGCGCGCGCGGCCGCGGCGCCCGCAATATCTCGCCGGCCTCAATCCCGAGCAGCGCGAGGCGGTGGAGACGCTGGACGGCCCGGTGCTGGTGCTGGCCGGCGCCGGCACCGGCAAGACCCGGGTGCTGACCTCGCGCATCGCCCACATCCTGAGCCTGGGCCGCGCCCGCCCCGGCGAAATCCTGTCGGTGACCTTCACCAACAAGGCGGCGCGCGAGATGAAGCTGCGGCTCGGCCAAATGCTGGGCCAGGCCGTCGAAGGCATGCCGTGGCTCGGCACCTTTCATTCGATCGGCGGCCGCATCCTGCGCACCCATGCCGAGACTGGTGCAGTTGAAATCCAATTTCACCGTGCTCGATGTCGACGATCAGGTCCGGCTGTTGAAGCAGCTGCTGGCGGCGGAGAATATCGACGACAAGCGCTGGCCGGCGCGCATGCTGGCCGGCCTGATCGACGGCTGGAAGAATCGCGGGCTGACGCCGTCGCAGGTGCCGCCGGGCGAAGCCGCCGTGTTCGGCAACGGCAAGGGCGGCAAGCTCTATGCGAGCTACCAGGAGCGGCTGAAGATCCTCAACGCCGCCGATTTCGGCGATCTCTTGCTGGAAAACATCCGGCTGTTCCGCGAGCATCCCGACGTGCTCCGGCAATACCAGCACCGCTTCAAGTTCATCCTGGTCGACGAATATCAGGACACCAACGTCGCGCAATATCTGTGGCTGCGGCTGTTGGCGCAGGCGCCGTCGAAGCCGGGCACCGCTCGTTTCCGCCGTCATTCCGGGGCGGGCCGAAGGCCCGAACCCGGAATCTCGAGATGAAGAGGACTCACCTCGAGATTCCGGGTTCGCACCTGCCGGTGCGCCCCGGAATGACGGCGGAAACATCGCCCCTCCCCCGGCGGCGCAAGCGCCCCCCAAAAACATCTGCTGCGTCGGCGACGACGACCAGTCGATCTATGGCTGGCGCGGCGCGGAGGTCGACAACATCCTGCGCTTCGACCACGACTTTCCCGGCGCCAAGGTGATCCGGCTGGAGCGCAACTACCGCTCCACCGGCCATATCCTCGCCGCCGCCTCGCATCTGATCGCGCACAATGAGGGCCGGCTCGGCAAGACGCTGCGCACCGAGGACGTCGACGGCGAAAAGGTCACCGTCACCGGCGCCTGGGACTCCGAAGAGGAAGCCCGCGCCATCGGCGAGGAGATCGAGGAGCTGCAGCGCGCCGGCGACAAGCTCAACGAGGTCGCGATCCTGGTGCGGGCCTCGTTCCAGATGCGCGAATTCGAAGATCGTTTTGTCACGCTCGGCCTGCCCTATCGCGTGATCGGCGGTCCGCGATTCTACGAGCGCGCCGAAATCCGCGACGCGCTGGCCTATTTGCGCGTGATCAACTCGCCGGCCGACGATCTCGCCTTCGAGCGCATCGTCAACGTGCCGAAGCGCGGCCTCGGCGACGCCACCGTGCAGATGCTGCACGACCACGCCCGCAAGCGCCGCATTCCGCTGTTCGAGGCCGCCCGCGCCGTGGTCGAGACCGACGAGCTGAAGCCGAAGGCGCGCGGCAGCTTGCGCGATCTCATCCTGCAGTTTCGACCGCTGGCGCGCGCAGCGCGAGGTGACCTCGCATACCGAATTGGCCGAAATCGTGCTCGACGAAAGCGGCTACACCGAGATGTGGCAGAAGGACCGTTCCGCCGACGCCGCCGGCCGGCTCGAGAACCTCAAGGAGCTGGTGCGCTCGATGGAGGAATTCGAGAACCTGCAAGGCTTCCTCGAACACATCTCGCTGGTGATGGACCGCGACGGCGGCGCCGAGGACGACGCGGTGTCGCTGATGACGCTGCATTCGGCCAAGGGGCTGGAATTCGACAATGTGTTCCTGCCGGGCTGGGAGGAAGGCCTGTTTCCGAGCCAGCGCACGCTCGACGAACAGGGCCGCGCCGGGCTCGAGGAAGAACGCCGCCTGGCCCATGTCGGGCTGACGCGCGCCCGCCGCCGCGCCAAACTCTATTTCGCCACCAACCGGCGGATTCACGGCACCTGGTCGACCACGATCCCGTCGCGCTTCCTCGACGAACTGCCGGCGCACAATGTCGAGATCACCGAATCCAAGGGCGGCTCGGGCTGGGGCGGCTAGCGGCTACGGCCCCTCGCGCTTCGACAATGTGGAATCCTTCGGCTCCAGCTATACGACGCCGGGCTGGCAGCGCGCCCAGGCCAACCGCGCGCGCGGCCAGGGCGGACGCAGCGGGCAGGCACGGCGGCGGCTTCAACGAAAGCCAGTCGCCGTTCTCAGGCGCGCGCAGCGATGCCTCAGGCGCGCGCAGCGATGCCTTCCTCGCGCAACAAGCGCGCGCCGATGACCATCGAAGGCGAACTGGTCGCGAAATCCACCGGCACCGTTTCGGAATTCTCGCTCGACGACCGCGTGTTCCACCAGAAATTCGGCTACGGCCATGTGGTGAAGATCGACGGCAACAAGCTCACCATCGCCTTCGAGAAGGCCGGCGAGAAAAAGGTGGTCGATAGTTTCGTGGAGCGGGTCTAACATCTGCTTGGACCCGTCATGGGAACAGCAGACTTGTTTGGTTGGCTACATTCACGAAAACAAGCGTCCGAGACGCCGGCGCCGAACCGGCCGCTGGCAGGTTTCCTCCAGCCTGATGTCCTGCTTAAAGACCTCGCCAGGCGCGTTCCCCAATACCTCGCCGACATCGATCAGGGCCGACTGATCCGTCCGGCCTGCAAACGATCGCACTCGGATGCCGATAGTGACGTGGCATTGGTCTGGGATCACACCAGGCTGGAGGCGATGCAGTATGTGATGTCGGTGCCCGGGGCCCAGTTTGAGCTCTTGATCGGACCTGCCCGGCAGAGCGAAATGATCGAGGCCTACCTTCTTCAACGCCCCCACGAAAATACCGTCATCGACTTCACGGGCACCACGAGCGCCAATTTTGCCATTGCCATTGTCGCCGGCCTCAACTGGCTGACCCATTGCGCGCAACTGGCCGGCGTTCCTCCGGCCCAGCAAACCGGCACCATCCGGAACTTCAGAAAGCTGATCGAGCTTGCGGAGCGGTGGTGGCTCACGGAAGGCGCCATTGAGCGCTGCGCCCAGATGCTGGCAAGGGGGGAGCGGCCACCCCTGATGCTCTATCTGGTCTGGTCCGAGTACACGCGGCTCGCGAAACAGATCACCGCGGCCGCGATTTTCAGAGCTTCGGCGAAAGCGGCGATGCTGCCCGCCGATGTTATTTCCCGCTTCGAGACCACCAAGGACCCCGGCGATCTCCTGGTCACCCGGACAGGGTAGCGGAGAAAACGATGCTCGACAGTTTTGTGGAGCGCGTGTGACACAAGGGCATTCTGCCCTTCGTGGGCCTTGACCATCGGCGATCTGATCGGCTCAGATAACCCCATGGTCCGGGGAGGGTCTTTCCTTTTTGTCATTGCGCTCGCCGCGCCGTCGCTGGCGGCTGCGGAGACGATAAGCTTTGGCGATGCCGCGGCGTTATTGGCCAAAAGCTGTGCTACGGAGATCACCGCCAATTGCCGCGGCGTCAATTTCGACGCCAATCGCCTGAAGGAGTGTCTTTCCCGCAATCAGGATGCGTTGTCGCCGCAATGCAAGGTCGACTATCTCCGCAGCCTCGACGCGATCCAGAAACGGGTGGCGGCGCGAACAGCCGTTGCCAATGCGTGCGCGCGCGAGATCGTCAAACTATGCGCGGGCTCGACCAAGGAAACCAGCAAATCGGTCCCATGCCTGACGACGGCGCACGGCGTGAGCCGGAACTGTCTCCAGGCCATGGACGACGCGGGGTACCGTTAATGCGGCCGGTAAACTCAAGGCTTCCGGCCTCAGGGCGGCGCGACATTGGCCTGTTGGCGGCGGCCTTGTTGCTGTTCGCAGCGCTGGCGCATCCGTTGCGCGCCGAAAGCGCCGTCAGCCGGGATGATATCGTCAAGCAGCTGACCGGGCTTGACGCGGCGCCGGATCTCGACATCGCGGCGTTGCGTGAGCAGGTGCTCAAGCGCTCGCAATCCAGATCGAGAACTGAGCCCCCGCCGCAAAAGCGCCCGCCGATCGCGCCCGAACTCACCAAGCTGCCGACCTTCAACGTCAATATCCAGTTCGACCCCGACACGCCGATCGTCCTGCCGGATTCCTATGAGACGCTGGGGCGCATCGCCGATGCGCTGGTGCAGTCGAGCATGCTGCCATATGGTTTTCTGATCATCGGTCATATCGAGGCGAATGGAAAGCGCGAGAACAACGCGCTGCTCAGCCAGAGAAGGGCCGATGCGATCCGCGACGTCCTCGTCAACACGTTCAAGATCTCATCGAAGCGCGTGCAGTCGGTGGGGCTCGGCGAGGAGCAATTGCTGGACGCCGCGCATCCCACCGCTCTCGTCAACCAGCAGATCCAGATCATGACGGTTACGAAAATGGCTGAGCAGAGCGAGCAGCCTTCGACGGCAGCAACCTCGCCATCGCCTGCGAAAAAATCGGCCAAGAAGAAACGGTAGGCGATCGTTCGGTGGCGCGGCCGCCGACCGAAGTCAGCATCATGAAAGATGCTGTGCGGCGACGCGCATTCGCGCCAAAACCCTGCCGTCGATCGCGGCGAGCCCAGCGCCGATCAGGGCAAGGCCGGTGAAATGCCTGACGTCGAGGCGTTCTCCCAGCCCGAATGTGCCCATGATGATCGCGCTCACGGGGATCAGGAAAGTGACAAGCAAAAGATTGGTGGCGCCCGCCGTCGAAAGAATGCGGAAATACAACACGTAGCCGAGCGCGGTCGAGAGCGTTGCGCTGCCGATGATGGCTGCCCAGGCCGGCGCCGCCGGCATCGGCAGCGTCCAGGGATGATCGACCAGCATCACAATCGGAAAAAGCATGACCGCCGAAGCGGTGATCTGACCGGTCGCCGTCAGTATCGGGTCGATGCCCATGGCTTTGAAACGGCGGCCATAGACGGCAGCGAAAGCGTAGAACACCGCCGCGGTCAGAACCGCGACTTGCGCCAACACGCTCGCTCCCAACCCTTTCAACGAGTCCGGTCCGATCAATACCACCACGCCGACAAATCCGATCGCGGCGCCGACAAGACGGTTGCCGGAGATTTTCTCGTCATCGGTCAGCACATAAGCGACGATGACCGTCGATATCGGCGTCGTTGCATTGAGGATGGCTGCAAGGCCCGAGGCGATCTGGCTCTGGCCCCAGACCACGAGACAGAACGGGACCGCGTTGTTGAGCAGGCCCATTCCGAAGAACGCGAGCCATGCAGGCCTATCGCCGGGCATTCGCATGCCGATGGCTCTCACCAGCGCATTGAGGATCAGCGCGGCCAGGCCAACGCGCAGCAACACGATCGTGAAAGGCGGTTACGTCTTGATCAGCACGCCGGCAAAGAAGAACGAGCCGCCCCACAGCACCGATAGCAGCACCAGCGCGAGCCACTCGCCTCCATTCATGCTGCGGTTAACAATTTGCATGTCGGTCGCCATTCGGGTTCGTTGCCAGCGGACGCCGTGGCCCGCGAACGCCGAGCGGAGCATCATCGCAAGCTGCGTCAGGTCTGTTGTCCGATAAGGCAATCCGATGCGCCACCCGATTCCCGCGGCGGGTGGCGGGGCGGGATAAGCTGCCGGATTGGCAGCCGAATTGGCTCCGTGATCAATTTGAAGGCGGTCAGGCGAAGTGCCGCCTGTTACGCCAGCGACAGCATTGCGGGCGCGAGACAACAACGGCAAACGACTAAACTCATCGGTATTTTAACGAATTTTTAGAAGCAATACTTCTTCGCCACTTTTACCGAAAACTCGCGTCTGAGGGGTATGCTCACAAGCAAATATCGCCGGTTGCGCATTAAGGTTTGCGAGAATGAGCGAGACAAAGTTGTTTCTAAGGGACATCGACGACGCGATTTCGCGTGGAACGGCTTCAAGCCGCCTGCGGGCGTTGTGGCATACGACCGATCTCATGATCGCCGGCCGTTACAGCGACGACGAGATCTGGACCTTCGGCGAAGTGATCGGGCGGCTCACGGATGAGATTGAAGTCGCGGCACGCACCGAGCTCGCAAAGCGGCTGGCCGAGTTCGACCGCGCTCCGGTCAACATCATCCACAAGCTTGCGTTTGACGACGAGATCGAAGTCGCGGGCCCACTACTGCGCGATTCCGAGCGGCTCGAGCCCTATGCCCTGGTCGCCAATGCCTGTCTCAAGAGCCAGACCCATCTGCTCGCGATCTCGAAACGAAAATCGATCGACGAACAGATCACCGACGTGCTGGTGACCCGCGGCAACAAGGAAGTCGTCAACTCGGTCGTCACCAACAACGGCGCGCGTTTCTCGGACTTCGGCTTTCTGCACATGGTCAAGCGGGCCGAAGGCGATTCCATTCTCGCCGAGCAGCTCGGCCTGCGTAAGGACATCCCGAGGCAGGTTTTCCAGCAACTGATCGCCAAGGCGTCGGAAAACGTGCAAAAGCGGCTCAAATACGAGCGTCCCGACATGGTCGATCAGATCCAGTCGTCGGTGACCGATGTCGCGGGCGCGCTGCAGTCCAAGCTCGGCCCGGTATCGAGAGGTTATTTCGTCGCCAAGAAGGTCGTGACCACGCAGCACCGGCAAGGCAATTTGAACGAGAACAGCATCTCCGGCTACGCGCGGGCCCACAAGATCGAAGAGGTCACGATCGGACTGTCGTTGTTGTGCTCACTGCCGAGCGACGTGATCGAACGGGCCCTGCTGGACCGCAACAGGGAGACGCTGCTGATTCTCGCCAAAGCGCTCGACTTTGCCTGGGACACGACCATGGCGCTGCTGTTTCTCGGCGCCAAGGATCACCGCATCACCGCGAACGACCTGAAGGACCTGGAAAACGAATACAGCCATCTCAACGTCAAGACGTCCCGAAGCATTCTGGAATTTTATCAGTCCCGCAAGAACGCTGCGGCTGCTGGCTCCGACGTGGCGCGCGAGCCCGCGCGTCTTGCACAGAGATGACCGACATAAAATGGGCGGGGTATCACTATGAACGCATTTTCATTCGGCGCGGTCGCACAGGATTGCACCGGCGCCGTTTCCGATGAGCCGACGCCGGACAAGTCGCTCGATACGGCCTGGAACGTACTCGAGGCCGCCAACGATCTCGGCGACGATGTCACCGTCGAAGCCTGTCGACGGGTCATCGATGCGAGCCTGAACGGGACGGCGCCGTCGCAAGCCGACCTGCACATCGTCATCCACTATTTCAGGTGACTACGTGTAGCCGTCCTTGATGACGGCCCCATCCCGGGTCGAAAAACCTCGCCCGAACCCCCGCTTGCATTCAGGCATGGCAATCAGGGCAAGTAGCTTCGATGCATGATGCGGAGCATCGCACTCACCTCGTTGGCCTTCACGTTGAAGCTCCCCTGATAGGTCAGGGGATTGCCCGTGGTGGCGGTCCACGATCCGTAATCGGTATAGCGGAGCTCCCGCCCCAGCGCCAATTGCCGTCGCCCCATGTGCTGGTGCCTACACCGGTCGTGAAGCCGATGCCGCCGTAGCCACCGACGCGCACCGTCGAACTAGACGTCTCGGCCAGCGGAATGCCGTTTTGCGCGCACAGGCCCGTTCCGCAGTTGACCTTGGTGTTGAAGCCTCCGAACGCGACGCCGCCCGTCCCATAAAGATTGAAGTTTTCAAAGATCATACCGACACGAGGGCCAATCGAGAATTCCCACGGTCGACTTAGCTTGATCGAATCCGAGCCGGGACCAAGCGGCGTGAAGAGCTGAGAGCCGGGAATACCCTGAATGGTACCGAAATTGCCGGTTTCGTAATCGACGCTGGCCTGCAATCCAATAAACCATTGATGTGTGATGCCGGCTCCAACGATCCAATCAGCGCCCCCGGTCAGGCCGAAGCGCGCGTTGACGTTTTGCGCGCTGGCGGACCTGTCAGGGTGGAGGGGATCGAAGCTGTCGAAGGTGAGTTGATAGATCGTATCGAAATTGTCGTGGCTGGCGCCGAATTCGCCTTCGAACCCGCCCCAGGCCCAAGACAGTTTGCCGCCGGTGCCACTGTTAGGCGTGCAGTTGCTGCCCTGTGGAACGTAATAGGACCGCAGCACACCGTAGGCGGTGCATTGTCTCACATCGACTGTCGTCAGATCGCGACCAGCGCAAGTCCTGCCCGGAGTAAAGTAGCTACCGCCGCAGACCGTGCCGGTCCCGACATCCGTCGTGTCGACCCGAAGATAGCCGCCGATCTTGATGCAGGTGTCGGTGCCAGGAATGTAATAGAAGCCGGCGCCGTACAGGCTGCAGACCTTGACATATTCGACTGGTTTCGCTTGTGCCGCTCCGGCAAACAGGAGCGCAAATCCCGCAATGGCGCATGCGAGCCGGATCAAACCGGCACGGGTTGACGATATTGCTGACATCACAGCCTCCTCGCCTCTCTGCGTGCGCCGCGCGACACGGCGTCACGACCCCGACAAGCGGCGGTTCGCGCGCAACCTCATGGTTGCCGCAAAAGCCGACGCAACTGACGCATTGGAGGATTAGACGATCAGACTGAATGCTCGACCGCGAACGCTGGCACAGCGGTCTTTCTCGACTTCATCAATACCTTGATCAATACTTTGCCCCGATCCCCATCCTCGCACCCCGGTAGTCCCAGCCAAAACAACTATGGAAAGCTAAAACACTATGGAACATGACGGCCGATGTCACCGCCTGCGCGAGGCCACCAGTGTAGCCTGAACGCCTTCGTACTTGCCGCTCGCGACTATTTCCTTGTGAAAGCGATTGAATCTTCGCTTGTTGCAAAGATGGCACATCCAAACATTTTGTGGACAGAAGGCCATGACAGGAACGCGGTCGCCTATGCGGTTTGCGCTCGCCGCTGCGAGATGCATGAGAGTAACCGCGCGATTCGGCGCGACGCAGATGCGCCGGACCTCGCACCGGCGCCGGTCGCAAATACGCCACTCGCGGCAATTGAATATCGGCCCAGAACCCCTATCTCAGAGTGCTCTACTCCCGCCCCCTTGGCGTGCCGACGCGCCGCCTCCAGGGCCTTCCTCCCAGACCCTCGTGCCATGTCCTCCATCATCTCCGTCGCCAATTTGTCGAAGACCTATGGTTCCGGCTTCAAGGCGCTGAACAACATCAATCTCGATATCAAGCGCGGTGAGATCTTCGCGCTGCTCGGTCCGAACGGCGCCGGCAAGACCACGCTGATCAGCATCATCTGCGGCATCGCCAATCTGAGCGAGGGCCGCGTCACCGTCGACGGCCATGACATCAACGGCGACTATCGCGCGGCGCGCGCGCAGATTGGTCTGGTGCCGCAGGAGCTGCACACCGACGCGTTCGAGTCGGTGTGGTCCACCACGAGCTTCAGCCGCGGCCTGTGGGGCAAGCCGAAGAATCCCGCTTATATCGAGAAGGTGCTGAAAGACCTGTCGCTGTGGGACAAGAAGGACAACAAGATCATCACGCTGTCCGGTGGCATGAAGCGGCGCGTGATGATCGCCAAGGCGCTGTCGCACGAGCCGCAGATCCTGTTCCTGGACGAACCGACCGCCGGCGTCGACGTCGAATTGCGCAAGGGCATGTGGGAGGTGGTGCGGCAGCTTCAGGCGTCCGGCGTCACCATCATCCTGACCACGCACTACATCGAAGAGGCCGAAGAGATGGCCGACCGCATCGGCGTCATCAACAAGGGCGAGATCGTCCTGGTCGAGGATAAATCCAAGCTGATGGAGAAGCTCGGCAAGAAGCGCCTGAAGCTGCATCTGCCAAGCAGGATCGAGGCGGTCCCGCCCGCGCTCGCGCCCTACAAGCTTGAACTATCGGACGGCGGCTGCGAACTGACCTACGACTACGACACCAAGGGCGAGCGCACCGGCATCACCAGCCTGCTCAGCGACCTGCGTAATGCCGGTATCCGTTTCTCCGACCTCGACACCACCCAGTCGTCGCTGGAGGACATCTTCGTCAGCCTGGTGCGCACGTCGGCGGCGGAGCACAACTCATGAATTTCCGGGCGATCCGCGCGATCTATCTGTTCGAAATGGCGCGGACCTGGCGCACGCTGCTGCAAAGCATCATCTCGCCGGTGGTTTCGACCTCGCTGTATTTCGTGGTGTTCGGTGCGGCGATCGGCTCGCGCATCACCTCGGTCGAGGGCGTCAGCTACGGCACCTTCATCGTGCCCGGACTGGTGATGCTGTCGGTGCTGACACAGAGCATCGCCAATGCCTCGTTCGGCATCTACTTTCCGAAATTCGTCGGCACCATCTATGAGATCCTGTCGGCGCCGATTTCCTATTTCGAGATCGTGCTCGGCTATGTCGGGGCAGCTGCGACCAAATCGATCGTGCTCGGCCTGATCATCCTTTTCGACCGCCGGGTTGTTCGTGCCGCTGCAGATCCATCACCCCTGGTGGATGCTGACCTTCCTGGTTCTGACCGCCGTCACCTTCAGCCTGTTCGGCTTCATCATCGGCATCTGGGCCGACGGCTTCGAGAAGCTGCAGATGATCCCGATGTTGGTGGTGACGCCGCTGACCTTCCTCGGCGGCAGCTTCTATTCGGTCAACATGCTGCCGTCGGGCTGGCGCACCATCACACTGCTCAATCCCGTGGTCTATCTGATCTCCGGCTTCCGCTGGAGCTTTTACGAGATCGCCGACGTCAGCGTCGCCTTGAGCCTCGGCATGACGACCGCGTTTCTGGTCGCCTGCATGATCGTGGTGTGGTGGATCTTCAAGACCGGCTATCGGCTGAAGAATTGACGCGCGAAAGCGCGTTATGACGGCACAATTAGCGGTAGCAGTGGAAGCGACCGTAGCCGTCGCGATAGCCGTGGCAGCGATAACGATGTCCGTAGGGAATGCCGAGCACACCGTGAACGGCGCCCATCGCGCCGCCGACGCCGGCACCAACGGCACCGCCGACCACGCCGCCCACCGGACCGGCGATCCGGTTACCCTCGTAAGAACCCTCTTGCGCACCGCGCACGATGCCCTGGGCATGGCCCGCATGGGGGATGGCAAGCCACGCCAAGGCGATGGCGACAGCGGCAAGAGCCGGTCGCAACGGTAAACCCGCAAAAAGGGCTGCGGTCTTGATCCCGGTCTTGTTCATCTTGATTCCTTAAGGGTCGGCGGGGACGGGCGGAAATCTGAAACGCTGGTGCGGCCAAAAGGTTGCGCTGCCGTGACGATCTGGAGTTGAAGTGGCCTTCGCTCGCGAAAAAGTCAGCACTCTCGGCCGGATTTGCGGCTTGCGCCGCCTTGATTGCACCTCGGCGCACATTAACGTTGCCGATGCGCCGCTGGAACAAGAGCCGGTTTCCGGGCATAGTAGATGCCGGGGGACGGAGAACGGCGGCGTCGTATGCAAGGCTTGGTCGTCAAGGCTTGCTGGTCAAGGGCTGGAGGCCAAAGTAAAATGCGTTCCTTCCTCGTTGCTTTCGCTGGTCTGATGTTGTGCGCCAGCACCGCCGCTCAGGCGACTGTCGCGATTACCATCGACAAGAATGTGCAGATGATGACGGTGGCGGTCGACGGCGTCGCGCGTTACCACTGGCCGGTATCGACCGGCATTCCTTCCCGCGAGACGCCGAACGGCAGCTTTCGCACCTTCCGCATGGAGGAAGACCACTACTCGAAGGAATTCGATGACGCGCCGATGCCGCATTCGATCTTCTTCACCAAGATCGGCCATGCGATCCACGGCACCGATTCCGAAGGCAGACTCGGCACCCCCGCTTCGCATGGCTGCGTGCGGCTATCGCGGGCCAACGCCTCGACGCTGTATGCGCTGGTGCAGGAACAGGGCGTGCTCAACACCACGGTGACACTGACAGGCTCCTCCCAGATCGCGCTGGCGCGCAACCCGCGTCCGCGCACCGCCGTCGCACGCCGCGACCCGACCCAGCCATATGATCAGCAATACCAGGACGAGCCGCAATACAGCTCCGTGGGCGAGCCCGTCCAGCTGACGCCGCAACCGCAATTGCTGCCCGGCCGCCGCGTCGCGCCGCAGGCCCAGGCGCCGCAGGCCCAAGCGCCGCAGGCTCAACTCGACGACGGATATATCTATCCGGCCGATGGGACCGTGACCGACCAGCGCTATCCCGCGCCGCGCCGGAGTGTCTACGACGCGCAAGCCTATCCGCAACCGCAAAATCAGTATTACAACAACCCGAGCTACGCACCGCCGCCGGGCTATTACCAGCAGCGGCAATATCAGCCGCCGCGCGGCTACTACTATCAGAACTAGAGCGCCGGCTCTTTAAGCGCGCGATCTGGATCGGGCAATCAACAGCAGTGGTGATCCCCCGTCGAAGTTTCGGAAGCGATTCCGCATGGGACGCGGCAAAAGCCTTCATCCGCGCACGGCTGTCCGAACGGCAGGCTTGAGCTGCCGCTCGCGACCGGCTCCGCTCGATCTTTGAGCGCTTGCTGCCTGCAATTTGCGCGCCCTCCCGGCCCCAAAATCGCCGATGCTTGGCCCGCGGCGATTTGAGGACGTTCCGATGAAGACCTTCATCCGAGTTGTCGAGTTGTGGGTGCCCGACCGAACCGGGACGCGGCTGGAATTCGGAGGCAGCCTCTGCGGTGCGGAATTTTCGGAATTTCGTGCGCTCAGCGAAAATGCCTTGTTCGCGTATGACGAGGGGTTGCCGGGCAAGGCCTGGGCAGCCGGCCACCCGATCATCCTGACCAAGTTCGCCGATTTCCTTCCTGAAGCGCTCCGACGAGGCCAAAGAGGTTGGCCTGACCTGCGGCGTCGCCTTTCCGGTCTTTGCCGGCGAATTCCTCACCGCGGTGATGGTGCTGTTTTGCGGCGGTGACGAAAAACACGTCGGCGCCATCGAACTCTGGCACAATGATCCGGAATTGTCTCACGAACTGTCGCTTGTCGACGGTTACTACGGAACCGCCGACAGCTTCGAATTCAATTCAAGGCACACCAGGTTTCCGCGCGGTTTCGGCTTGCCCGGCCGAACCTGGAAGGCCGGCATGCCGCTGATCATGGATCTAGAGAACGCAAAGGGGTTCTTGCGACGAGAAGAAACCTCCGAGATCGGGATTAGCTGCGGTGTCGGGATTCCCTGCAAGACGTCTTCTGGTCACGCCTCTGATCAGACCTGGGTGATGACGATGTTGTCGGCGCAGGCGACACCGATCGCGCAACGGTTCGAGATCTGGACGCCCAATGAATCGCGAAACGCGCTGGTGTTCCGATCAGGCGATTGCAGCAAGAATACCGATCTCGACGCACTCCATGCCTCGACGACGATAAGAAAGGGCGAAGGATGCATCGGAGGCGCCTGGGCAACCGGCATGCCGGCCATCAACGAAAATCTCAAGCACGATGAATTGGTGGTTGCGTCGCTCGCTTGCGCCTCCGGCATGAGCCAAATCGTGGTTCTGCCGGTGATCGAAAATGCCCTGCTCAAGGCGATCCTCGCCTGGTACCCGTGATGCGCGGAACTTTGACGGGCTTTTTCCGGGCGCCGATAAATAGCCGATTTCGGCCCCATCATACCGGCCAAGTGAAATTGACAATAAGCCGAGCACCCGTATTGTCGGCCGGAAAATTCATTGGAACCGGACATGACGCGCCAGGAAATCTCGGAATTCTGTGTGGCCTCGTTGGCTAATGTGCTGCGAATTCCAAAGGACCGCATCGATACCGGCACTAAGTTCAACCGGCTCGGGCTGGATTCAGCGATGGTCGTCTACGTCATGATGGAGCTTGAGGAAAAGCTTGACCTGGAACTCTCCATGGATGACTTCTACGATTATCCGACGGTCGACGAGCTGTCGGGTTACCTTGCCGAAAAACGTGCGACGCGTTCTGCCGCCTAGATTTGCGGCCGCCAACCTTTGCAGCTGAAATGGCGACTTTTTCCACGCTGGTGGCGCTGCTCGCGGAGCGGGCGAAAACCCAGCCCGATGAACGCGCCTATGTCTTCCTTTCCGATCGCGGCGCTGAAGAAGCGGTGCTGACCTTTGGTCGGCTGCACGATGCAGCCCAGGCGTTGGCGGCGCGGCTCGCAACATTGTCGCGCCCGGGAGATCGGGCCATCCTGGTGTTCCCGCCCGGGCTGGAATTCCTGGTCGCGTTCTTCGGCTGCCTGATCGCTGGTGTGATCGCGGTCCCGATGATGGTGCCGCGGCGAAACAGCGCGCGGGATTCCAGCGCAGCAATCATGGCCAATTGCGAGCCGGTGATCGCGCTCACCAGCCCCGCTTTCGCCGTGCGCCAGGACTTGCAGGAACGATTTTCGCGCGATCGGGTGCAATGGCTCTCGGTTGATCTGGCAGAGCCCGCTAACGATCTGCCAATATCCGATCTGCCAAGCCCCGATCCGCAACACGTCGCCTTTCTCCAGTACACCTCAGGTTCGACCTCCGAGCCCAAGGGCGTCGCGGTCAGCCACGCCAATCTGCTGGCGAATTTGGAGATGATCCGCCTGGCGCTCGGCAACACCAAGCACTCGACTTACGTCAACTGGGTGCCGCTGTATCACGACATGGGATTGATCCTGAATGCATTGGAGGCGCTCTATGTCGGCGCCCTCTGCGTTCTGATGGCGCCGAACGCATTCATGCAGCGGCCGCTGGCCTGGCTGCGCGCGATCAGCCACTACCGCGCCGAAGTCGGCTGCAGCCCCAATTTCGGCTTCGACCTCTGCGTGAGCCGGTACCGCGCCGAGCAAATGGAGGGCATTGATCTGTCCTCCTGGAAAGTCGCCCTGAACGGCGCCGAGCCGGTGCATGCCGAAACCATCAAGAGGTTTATCGAAACCTTTGCCGGGCACGGCTTTGATCCGGACGCCGTGTTTCCGGCCTATGGCATGGCAGAGGCGACGCTATTGATCTCCGGCGGCAACCGGGGTGCCGGTCACCTCACGCGGACGGTCAGCCGGTCCGCGCTCCAGGCACACAAGGTCGTTCCGGCCGCCGATGAGGCCGACGTTCAGATGCTGGTCGGCTGCGGCCGCGCGCTGGCCGGCGAACAGATCGCGATTGTCGAACCGGACAGCCGCAGGCCGCTGCCTGCCGGCCTGGTCGGCGAGGTCTGGGTGAATGGGCCGAATGTCGGCCGCTTCTACTGGAGAAACCCGGAGGCCACGAAAACCGGTTTGAACGCGCAAATTGCAGGCGCGGATGATGGGGCGATCTGGTTACGCACCGGCGACCTCGGCTTTCTCGACGAAACCGGCGAACTGTTCATCACCGGCCGGATCAAGGACCTCATCATCATCCGCGGCATCAACCATTATCCGCAGGACATCGAGCGCACGGTGCAAACCCAGCACCCGGCCCTGCGCCAGAATTGCGGCGCGGCGTTCTCGGTATTGGACGAACATGACGACGAGATGCTGGTCGTCGTCCAGGAGGTCGAGCGCACCGAGCGCAACCGGATCGATGCGGCCGAGATGAAGGGGCTGATCCGCGAGGCGGTCTCCGATCAGCATGAATTGTTCGCGCGTCATATCGTGCTGATCCTGCCGGGCGGGTTGCCGAAGACGACCAGCGGCAAGATCCAGCGCAGTCTCACGCGGAAACTCTGGCTCGAACGGCATTTTGACGATCTCGGCGCCGGCGCCGATTGATCGGAAGTCGAACTCAAAACTCGATTTTGGCGGCGTTGCCGAGCTTGATGCTGGCGGCGATCCCCTCCGACATCTTCGCTGCCACATTCGGGCGATAGTGAATGAAGTCCACAAAATTCGCGCGGTCACGGGTCATGGCATTATCAACGCGATAATTGATGAAGTTGCTATGGGGCCGGCCGGCCACCAGGCGGCTCAGGGCCGCATTGCACGCCTCCCTTTCCGCCGCCGCGACAGTGCCGCCTTGCGCGACCGTCGTGGCAAGGGTCGGAGGCACGGTGAGGACCACGGCAACATTGTCCGGAAGCTTCTTGATCATCTCGCCGAGCTGCGACAGTTCGGGAAAGCTGTCCCGGCCGGCCACCGTGGCCGTCGGCGGCGGATCCTTGGGCCGGTTGATTTCGTGGAACTCGCCGGCCGGCCAGACGTCGTCAGGGTTGAAGGAGCCCGTTGGGTCCATGCGCCGGCGCAAGCCGAGACCGATTGAGAGCCGCTGGAAGGCGTGCTCGATCGCCGGCCAGGAGAACAGCCGGCCCGCATAGGCGAGCGAACTATTGTCGTAGAGCCAATAGGGAAACGCCTTCCATGGCTCCGCGGAATCGTGAGCGCACCAGGACGGATCGGTGACGAACACCAGCGCGCCGACACGCGGATGATGCCGCAGGAAGAAATCAAGCACGGCGAATTCCTCGCGCGGACTGGCGCCAGTCACCGCGAGCTGCACGAAGCGCAGGCCGGTCGCTCGCGACAGCTCGACCGGATCGAGCATCAGTGCCGTCGAATTGCCGATAACGGCCGAGTTGAAATTGGCATCGCGCGCAAAGCTTGCCACCGAAGTGTGGGTGTTGCGGTCGTTGACGCCGGCAATGCCGAGCAGGCCGAACTTGCCGCTGTCATAGGGATCGACCGCGATCATGAAGGCGAACAACAGCAACGCGCCCAGGGCGAGCGTGCCGACGCAGGCCACCAGGCAGCGGGTCCATTCGGGCGAAGCATCAGAATCTGAAATAGGCAAATCCAGTGACATTCCCTTCTCCAAGCGAGACCAGGATGGCCAACAGGCCGAGGCCGATCAGGGCGGCAAGCCAGGGCCTTGGCCGGCCCGTCGATAGCGCGATGACATCCTGGCTTGCCGGCAGCACGAACGCCATCAGCACGATGATCACGACCGGCAACAGATGCCGCCCCTGCGCCAGATCAGGCGGAACGGCAAGGCCCTGGTAGATATTGAAGGCGGCATCAAGCGAGCCGGCGCGAAAAATCACGCCGGTCAAGAGCGCGAAGGTGACGGTCAGCGCCCAGCCGAGCAAGGACGGCAGTCTCGGACTATAGCGGCGCCACAATGCGCAAATCACCAGCGCAATGCCGTGGAGCGTGCCCCACAGCACGAAGGTCCAGCTCGCGCCGTGCCACAGGCCGCACAGCGCCATGGTCAGGATCATGGCGCCGAAATACTGCACCGGCAGCCAGCGCCGCGGCACCATGCGCTTGTTGACGAGCGGGAAGAACAGATATTCGCGCAGGAACTTCATCAGGGTGATGTGCCAGCGCTGCCAGAAATCCTGAATGTCGGTCGAACGAAACGGCGCATTGAAGTTGAACGGCAGCCTGATGCCGAACAACAGGCCAAGCCCGATGGCAATGTCGGAATAGCCGGCGAAGTCGTACAGGATCTGGATGTTGAAGCTCAGCGCCAGCCAGGCATCGCCATTGGTCACTGGACCGCCAGCGGCTTGCGCATAGACCGGATCGATGACGCTAGCGAGTTTGTCGCCAAGGAAGATTTTTTCGAACAGGCCGGTGGCGATGAAGGCGAGGCCCACATAGAACTCGCGCTGCCACCCCGGCGAATAGACCTTTCGGCCGAACTGTTCCATCACCTCCGACCAGCGCACCAGCGGTCCTGCGATCGCCTGCGGAAAAAACGAGATGTAGAGCGCGTAGCGCGGCAGCGGATAGAGCGGCGCCTTGCCGCGCCGCAGATCGACCAGATACATGATGTGGTGGAAGGTGAAGAACGAGATGCCGAGCGGCAGCACGATGTCGAAATGCGGCAACGAACGGCCCAGCACGAGACCGAGATTGTAGGTGAGAAAATTCGAATATTTGAATACGCCAAGCACCGCCAGATCCGCGACGATTGCGGCAGTGATGATTGCCGCCATTTTGGTCCTGGCGTAGGCCAGCGCGGCCAGCCAGTTGATCAGGATCGACGACACCAGAAGCAGGACGAACGGCGGATTGCCGTAGGCGTAGAACGCGAACGAAAGCATCACCAGCGTCAAGATCCGCAACTGCGGATAGGGATCGACGAGGCGGTAAATAAGGATCGCTGCCGGCAGGAAGACCAGCAGGAAGGGATAGTCATTGAACAGCATCGGTCAGGCTTTGAGCATGTCGCCCGCCCATGGTCAAACCGATCCGACGGCAATGCCGGCTTGGCTCGCCGGGAGCTCAAATGGTCCGATAATTCGCCGCGTTCCAACTCGGCCGCGTCGGGCGCGTCCTGCCGCACCAAGCGCCGCGCGATCTTATCGCGGCTCGGGACCTTGACGTCCCTGGCGCCGGTTGTTGGTCCAACCATCACCGCCACCACCATCCCGATGACAACGCGCCATCCCGGCATCTCGCGGCCCCTACTGCTCGCCGTCGTGCAGCCGCCGCTACACCGCGCCGAGCACGTTGGAATAGTCGTCGGTCCAGACCCGCTGGTTCTCGGTCGGCTCGGTCTCCTCCCACTCCTCCGAGGACGCCAGTTTGCCGACATCGGCCTCCTCGCGCGCCGAGACCACGACCGAGGTCGCGAAAATATATTCATCGTCGCGCCCGGTATCCTCGCTATAGACCCAGCTCTTGAGGTCGTTGGCATCCGCGATGCCGACGATGACGCTCGCGAGTTCGAGATGCCGGTTGGAGACGTGCATCACCACCGCCCCCTGCGGCGCCAGCTTGTCCTTGTAGATCTCCATCGCCTCCTCGGTCGCGAGATGAATCGGGATCGCATCCGACGAATAGGCGTCGACGATGATCAAATCATAGACACCGTCGGGCTCCTTCGCGAAGGTCAGCCGGGCATCGCCAATCACCGGCTTCAGGTCCGGCTCGCAATTCTGGATGTAGCTGAAATATTTCGGATCGCGCGCGGTATCGACCATGGTCTGGTCGATCTCGAAGAATTTCCAGGTCTCGCCCGGCTCGGAGGCGCAAGTCAGCGTGCCCGAGCCGACGCCGATCACCGCCACGCGCAGCGGCGCGCCCTTGCGCTCGCGGACCGCCGTGATCGCCTGCCCGATGCCGCCATCCTTGTGGTAATAGGTGATCGGCTCGGGCCTGCCCGTGACCGGGGTGCCGTCATCGTTCTCGAATTTCTGGGCGCCGTGGATCGTGGTGCCGTGCATCAGCACGTGATACTGCCCGTGCGGCGTTACGACGATCTTGTGCACGCCGAAAAAGCTGCGCACGGTGACGACGCGGCCGTCGTCCGCCGGATAGACCCGGATCAGCCACCAGCGCCACCACGACGGTCGCAAGGATCTTCCAGCGGCTGGCGTTCAGTGCCAGCGCCAAAAGGCCTGCGAGCACGCCGACCGAGCCGATCGACCCAGACCCGATGATCCTGCAGCCACGACGTGGCCGTGCCGGTCGGAATAGGACAGGCGCGATCAACGCTACCGCGAGCACGGCGAGGAACGGCCAGTACCAGCGGCTCCAGCGCGGCAGCCGCTCATGCCGCCGAGCGGCCGGCACAGCGCCGCCAGCGCCAGCAGGATCGGGTATTCCGCGACCCAGGAGAAGGCGTACGGCGCGATCAATCCTGCGAACAGGCCGCCGACCATGCCGCCGAACGACAGCGCGACATAGAAGCCGGTGAGATATTTCGCCGGCCGGCCGCGTGCGCGCCAGCTCGCCATGACAGGCCATCGCGATGACGAAGAAACAGAGCGAGATGTCCGCCGAGCGTCAGCAGCAGGTTCTGCTCGCCGCCGACCGCCAGCAAGCATGACCACGCCCGCGATCGCCAGCGGCTGGGCCAGCAGCATCCATTGATGCGGCAACAGCGGCCGCGACTGGAACACCAGCACCCAGGTCAACAGATAGAGCGACAGCGGCAGCACCCACAACAGCGGCGCCGCGGCGACGTCGGTCGAGATATGCGCGGTCACCGCGATCAGGAGGCCCGACGGCACCGCGGCGAGGAAGATCCAGCGCGCGCGCAGCATCCAGGAAGGCGGCGGCGCATCGGTTTCCTCGACCTGCGCATCGACCACGCCGAGAGCCGGCGAGCGCAGCAGCAACGCGCCGCAGGCCGCGATCAGCACGATCAGTAATCCATAGCCGCCGGTCCAGATCAGGTTCTGCGTGCGCAGCGTGAACATCGGCTCCAGCAGCACCGGATAGGACAACAGCGCCAGGAAACTGCCGATATTCGAGGAGGCGTAGAGGAAGTAGGGATCGGGCCCGTCGGGATGGCCGGTGCGGACGAACCAGGCCTGCAGCAGCGGGTTGTTGGCGGCGAGCGCGAAGAACGGCAGCCCGATCGAGACCGCGAACAGGCCGAGCAGCCAGAATGCATAGCCCGAATGTCGGCGGCTCGCCCCAGCCGCTCGCGATCGACAGCGGCAGCGTCAGCAAGCGCGAGCACCAGCAGCACCAGATGCACCGCGACCGGAATTGTGCGGTTGCGGATCCGCATCAGAAAATGCGCATAGGCATAGCCGGCGAGCAGCAGCGACTGGAAGAACACCATCGCCACCGACCACACCGCCGGCGAACCGCCGAGCCGCGGCAGCACCATCTTGGTGAACAGCGGCTGCACCGAGAACAGCAGCAGCGCGCTGACAAAGATCGCCGCGGTGTAGACGATCAGCACCAGCCGGTTTCGCGACAGCGGACGGCTGGTCCGGTGACGGCGGACGGATCGGGTGAATGCATGAAAGCTCCGGCAAAGCGTTTTCGAGCGGAACGTCGCGGCACCGGCGGCGCGTGGCAACGGAAACGCGTCAAGCAAGCGGCGGCATATTGCGCGGCGGACGCCGGACGGCGGGCAATCGGAACGAGCATATGGCCGACAGTGCGGGCAATGCAGCGATCAGGCCTTGAAATCGCTGGGCGGAACGTCCGGGTCTTCGCTACAGAAGCCCGGCAATGACGATCAACAGTTCTTGAACCTGAGCATGACCGAGACAGACGTCGTCATCATCGGCGCCGGGCATAACGGCCTCACCTGCGCGGCCTATCTCGCGATGGCCGGGCCTGCGCGTGAAGGTGGTCGAGCGCCGCAAGGTGGTCGGCGGCGCCGCGGTGACGGAGGAATTTCATCCCGGCTTTCGCAATTCGGTCGCGGCCTACACCGTCAGCCTGCTCAACCCGCAGATCATGGCGGACCTGAAACTTGCGCGAGCACGGCCTGCGGATCGTCGAGCGCCGCGCGCAGAATTTCCTGCCCGCGCCCGACGGCAGCTATCTGCTGACCGGCGAAGGCCGCACCCATGCATCGGTGGCGAAGCTCAGCGAGCGCGACGCCGACCGCGATCGATGCCGTTCACGCGCGAGCTCGAAGCGATCGCCGACGTGCTGCGGCAATTCGTGCTGCGCGCGCCGCCGAACCTCGTCGAGGGATTTGGCGCCGGCGCGATCCGCGAAGCCTTCAACGCGCTCGGCACCGCCAACATCCTGCGCGAGCTTTCGCTGGAGCAGCAGCGCAGCCTGCTCGATCTGTTCACGCGCTCGGCCGGCGAGATGCTGGACGATCGCTTCGAGAGCGACCTGGTCAAGGCGCTGTTCGGATTCGACGCCATCGTCGGCAATTACGCCAGCCCCTACGCCGCGGGCTCGGCCTATGTGATGCTGCATCATGCGTTCGGCGAGGTGAACGGCAAGAAGGGCGTCTGGGGCCACGCCATCGGCGGCATGGGCGCGATCACGCAGGCGATGGCGCGCGCCGCGCGCGGCCATGGCGTCGAGATCGAGACTCGAGGCCGGCGTGCGCGAGGTGATCGTCGAGCGCGACCGCGCGGTCGGCGTCATCCTCGACAATGGCGAAACCGTTCGCGCCAAATATGTCGCCTCCAGCGTCAACCCGAAACTGCTGTATACGCGGCTGGTGCCGGCCGGACGCGCTGCCGCCAGAATTTCTCGCCCGCATCCGGAACTGGCGCAACGGCTCCGGCACCTTCCGGATGAATGTCGCGCTCGACGCCCTGCCCTCGTTCACGGCGCTGCCCGGCGCCGGCGATCATCTCACCGCCGGCATCATCCTCGCGCCGAGCCTCGGCTACATGGATCGCGCCTGGCAGGACGCCCGCGACCACGGCTGGAGCCGCGAGCCGGTGGTCGAGGTGCTGATCCCCTCGACGCTGGACGACACGCTGTGCCCGCCGGGCCAGCATGTCGCCAGCCTGTTCTGCCAGCACGTCGCGCCGCAATTGCCCGACGGCCAATCGTGGGACGACCATCGCGACGAGGTCGCCGATCTCATGATCGCGACGGTGGACAACTACGCGCCGGGTTTTGCGGCAAGCGTGATCGGCCGGCAGATCCTGTCGCCGCTCGATCTGGAGCGCCAGTTCGGCCTGCTCGGCGGCGATATCTTCCACGGCGCGCTGACGCTGAACCAGTTGTTCTCGGCGCGGCCGATGCTCGGCCACGCCGATTATCGCGGGCCGCTCAAGGGCCTCTACCATTGCGGCAGCGGCGCGCATCCCGGCGGCGGCGTCACCGGCGCCCCCGGCCACAACGCCGCGCGCGTGATCTTGCGGGATCACCGGGCGCTGTTTGGAGCCGGTGGATAAGGTTGTGGAGAACCCGGGGATCGATTGGGGATGGATGCGCGGACAATCGAGAAGGTCCTGAAATGGGGCGCGGTGCCTGTGGCGCTCGTCGTGGCTTTCTTCGTGTCATATTACAGCGACGCGCTGTTTGGCCGTGGCGACGCCGGCCTTGATGCGTCGGCGCGCAGCAAATTTGTCGATTTCACGGCCCAGGCTTGCCTTCAGGCGCAGAATGCCGACCCCGCGAGCAAGGCATTCTCGCCGGCTGTGGTCGACCAATATTGCCATTGCTATGCCAACGGCATGGCCGACCGGCTGTCGGATGACGATCTGAAGACCTTGGCGGCCATGGAGCGATCAGCGAGGGTCAGCAAGATGCAACCGATCATCGAGGCCGCCTCCGCGCCGTGCCTCCAAGCGCTGCCCAAGGCAAATTGACCTGCCCGCGTGAGGGTTTTCCACGCGGGTTTCTTGTCGAATGCGGTTGCTTCGGGAAGGAAGCGCCTATTTCAGCGAGGTATTGATCGACGTGAACTGGGTGTTGAGGTTCGAACCCAGGCCGTTCACCACGGCAATGATCGCGAGCGCGATGCCCGCCGCGATCAGACCATATTCGATCGCGGTCGCGCCCGATTCATCGGACAGAAATCTCGAAATGTGATGCTTCAACTTCGCCTCCGGGGAAATTCCGCTGAATTTGCTCAGCCCCGTATGTCTACGGAACGGAACCTAAGGTTGCTTCAATACGGAACCTGCAAATCTTCCGGAAACTGGAAGCGATTGTGCTTAAAATTTGAACCAATCGGACGCTGGGCGACGACGGCGCGCAGTGGAACGGCTGTGGAAAACCTCCGGGATTCAACACAGTAGCCTGTGCAGTACTGGCGCCCAGCGAGCGAATATCGCTGTGGATAACGGATAACGGGGTAATGTCTCAGTTTGAAATCTCAACTGCATCCCGTTTCTTGAAATCTAACCGGATGGGCGTACTTCTCCTCTTATCGTAATCACTGCTGCCCGGTATATTTGAGGGCATGTCGGCACCAGTCTCATTCAGAGATCGTATCCCTCCCGGTTTAGTCACACTGGTGATCACCTACGGACTTTGCTTGGGATGTCTCGCTATCATCCGATATTTCGACCTAGGCGACTTCTTCTTTCCCAGAAAATTTATGAGCGACTTGACCATCAGCTCGGTCATTATCGTACCACTTTATATCATCTGCTATTGCATCAGTTATTTTCATCCGGAATGGCGCGATTGGTCTAAGGACGACAACTTCGGCGGAGACTAATACCGCACGAGCCTCGGGCGTTCGCGAACACTGCAAGAAGCAAATGCCGAAATTTCAAACTGAGACACTACCGATAACGAGGTAATGTCTCAGTTTGAGGTTTTGCCGGCGTCCCTGTCTCACTTGCGAAGTTTTGCGATGCAGGTCTCGGAAGCCGTTTTCATAAGCGGGTCCATTTTTGCTTTAAGCGCCGCGTTGTCCGTTGCCACCGCTGCGTCCAGCGATTTCAGATCGTCGTTGGCAAGCTTGTCAGCCATTTGATCGGAATAGCAAACGCAATATTGAGCGAGAACGGCGACCTCGATTGCTTTGTTTGCAGGAGCGCCCGTTGCTTCCCGGAAGCACGTTTGAAACGACGATTCCACGAAGTTGTTACGCGCTGGGCCGCTCAACCCGGTATCCGCCATGCCGGCGCCAGCGACTGTGACGACCATGCCAAAAACCAAAAGGCCGGCAATCCATCTTGAGCACTTGGCCATTCCCCCTCCTCGCGAAGCTTGCCGCTAACGAGACACTACCGGAATAATCGACTATTGATAGGCCGATCAAGCATCTAAGGATTTCTCCATGGGCGTGCTCGACGAATATCTGGTGGACCCGAACATCTCGATGCTGGACAAGACCCGCATCCAGGCGCAGGTGCTGGTTCCGGTGATGCGCGCGTTGCGGGCTGAGCTCGGCAAGGAAAAGGCCGACGCCATCGTCAAGGATGCGCTACGCGACTGGTCGAGGCAGCTGTTTGCTGCTGTTGGCAGCGGCATCGAAGGCAGCCCGCGACGCAAATGGGCGGCGATGCAGGGTGCGTACAATGACGTCACCCAATGCGAAGTCACCTTCGACATCCTGCGCAAGGACGAGGAAGCCTTGCATATCGACGTGACGAGCTGCCGTTTCGCCGAGTTCTTTCGAGCGCTCGGCGAACCTGAACTGGGCGCGCTCTTGGTCTGCGACGGCGACGTCGACATTGCCGAAGCGGCCGGCGGCGAGGTCAGCCTCGACCGCGCTCAGACCCTCATGCAGGGTGGGCCCTGCTGCACCTTCCGCTACAAGTTCGAGCCGCGCTAGCCGCGCGTTGCATTTTTGATGAGCGCCCTCACCCCCGCGACCCACCGCGCCAGCTTTGCGATCGGCAACGAGCAGACCGCGAAAGCGCGTGGTCGATCTGCTGACCGAGAGCTTTTTCGAGGGCCAGGCCGCGATCGCCGCGTTCGAGCGGCCGGACGGGCGCTGGGACATCACGATGCATTTTGCCGAGCCGCCCGATCAGACGCTCGATCCGCGAACTGGTCGGCATCGCCGCCGGCGACGAGGTCGCGCAGGGCATCGCGTTCGACACCGTCGAGGCCAAGGACTGGGTCAAGGCCACGCTCGAGGAACTGGTCGCCGGTGCCGCGCCGGGCGCTTCATCGTGCACGGCCAGCATGACCGCGCGCGGGTGCCGCCCAACAAGCTCGGCATCGAGATCGAGGCGGCGCTGGCGTTCGGCACCGGCCATCACGGCACCACGCGCGGCTGCCTGCTGCTGCTCGATCATGTGCTGAAGGCGCTGCCGTCCCCGGCGCGTGCTCGATCTCGGCACCGGCACCGGCGTGCTCGCGATCGCGGCGGCGAAGGCGCTGCATCGGCCAGGTGCTGGCGAGCGACATCGATCCGCTCTCGGTGCGGGTCGCGCGCGACAACGCTCGGCTCAACGGGACCGGCAATCTGGTGCAGATCGATCCAGCGCGACCGGATTTTCGGCGCCGCAATTCGCCAGCACGCGGCCCGTTCGATCTGGTGCTGGCGAATATTCTCGCCAATCCGCTGCGGCAGATGGCGACGCCGATGGCCGCGGCATCTGGCGCCATCGGCGCTGGTGATCCTGTCGGGGCTGCTGCCGCATCAGGCGCAAGGCGTGATCGCCGCCTATCGCGCGCGCGGGCTGGTGCTGGTAACGGCACCTCCAGATCGAAGGCTGGAGCAGCCTGTTGATGCGCAACGCGGGATGAGAATCGACTATTAATCGCTGCGGCTTCGGCTGTTCGCGGCGGGCGATCGACGCTCTTTTCCCCGCGCAGCGTCCGCTTGACGCGCGCCTCGACGAAACGATCCAGGATCTGGACGATGACGCCGCGCTGCTTTTTTGACGATCAGGACGGACAGCGGCGCCGCGGCGAACCGGCGGCGAGATCTTCTCAAACGTAAAGGCAGGCATTGTGTATCCCCTCGTCGTTGAGTTGAAACACTCCTGGAATTTCCTCCGGATCTCGTTCGACGAACTGCTCTGTGACAGCAAACCGTTCCATCCCGTCTAATGCAGGTGCAGCAATTCAAGCATAATTTATGCCAAATTGGAAGCAATTTGCGTCGCATTGCGGACTTCTCCTCGCGAATCCTAAGGTAGGCAGCACGATGTTCGAAGCCCATTTCCAGACATTCGAGGAACCCGAAAGCGGCGTGGCGCTGACCGCGCGGCTGTCGGCCTTTCGCGAGGAACTGGCGCGGCGGAAGCTGACCGGATTCGTGATTCCCCGCGCCGATCAGCAGCAAAACGAATATGTCGCGCCGTCGGAAGAGCGGCTGGCCTGGCTGACCGGCTTTACCGGATCGGCCGGCCTGGCCATCGTGCTGACGCAGGCAGGCCGCGGTGTTCGTCGATGGCCGCTATACGCTGCAGGCCGGCCAAGCAGGTCGATACCAAGGCCTGGAGCGTCGAGCCGCTGGTCGATCCGCCGCCCGGAAAGCTGGCTGGCGAAGCATCTCGCCGCCGGCGACCGCCTCGGATTCGATCCCTGGCTGCATACCTCGGCGGCAGCCGAACGGCTGGCCGCGGCCTGCGCCAAGGCCGGCGCGGAACTGATCGCGGTCGACAGCAATCCGCTGGATTCGGTGTGGACCGAGCGCCCGCCGCCGCCGCTCGGCCCGGTCGCCGTTCACGGCACGCAATTTTCCGGCGAAGCCGAAACCGACAAGCTCAGGCGGATCCGGCTAGAGATCGCCAAGCTCGGCGTCGATGCGCTGGTGCTGTCGGATTCGCATGCGGTGGCCTGGACCTTCAACATCCGCGGCGCCGACGTCTCGCATACGCCGCTGCCGCTGTCCTATGCGCTGGTGCCGAAGGACGGCCGTCCCACCGTGTTCATCGATCACCGCAAGCTGTCCAACAGCGCCCGCGACCATCTCGAACAATCCGCCGATGTCGCGGAGCCGGACGCGCTGACGCCGAGCCTGACCGAACTGGCGCAACGCGGCGCCTCGATCGCGCTCGACAACGCCACCGCCGCCGACGCGCTGAGCCGCCTGATCGGCGCGCCGGCGGCAAGCCGGTGCGCGGCAACGATCCCGGTCAGCCTGCTCAAGGCCGTCAAGAACGCGACCGAGATCGAAGGCACCCGGACCGCGCATCGGCGCGACGCGGTGGCGCTGGCGCGGTTCCTCGCCTGGATCGACCGCGAAGCGCCGTCCGGGCGCGCTGACCGAGATCGACGCCGTCGAGGCGCTGGAGACCTTCCGCCGCGACACCGGCGCGCTGAAGGACGTCTCGTTCCCGACCATCGCCGGCACCGGGCCGAACGGCGCCATCGTGCATTACCGCGTCACCCGCAAGACCAACCGGCGGATTGCGCCCGGCGATCTCCTGCTGATCGATTCCGGCGCGCAATATGAAGACGGCACCACCGACGTCACCCGCACCATCGCGATCGGCGACGCCGACGGCAGAAATGCGCGACCGCTTCACCCGCGTGCTGCGCGGCCATATCGCGATCGCGCGCGCGGTATTTCCCGACGGCACCACCGGCGCGCAGATCGACACGCTGGCGCGGCAATTCCTGTGGCAGGCCGGCATCGATTTCGAACACGGCACCGGCCACGGCGTCGGCAGCTATCTGTCGGTGCATGAAGGCCCGGCGCGAATTTCCAAGCTCGGCACCACGCCGCTCCGGCGCGGCATGATCCTGTCCAACGAGCCCGGCTACTACAAGACCGACGCCTTCGGCATCCGGATCGAGAATCTGGAACTGGTGGTCGGCACCGACATCGCCGGCGCCGAGAAGCCGATGAACGCCTTCGAGACGCTGACGCTGGCGCCGATCGACCGCCGCTTGATCGACCTGAAGCATGCTGAGCCAGGACGAACTGACTGGCTCAACGACTTACCACGCCCGGGTGCGCCACGAGGTCCGCCCGCATCTCGACGAGGCCACCAAGGCGTGGCTCGACGCGGCGACGGCGCCGCTACACCCATGATTGTCATCCCCCGCGAAAGCGGGGGATCCAGTACGCCGCGGCCTCTCGATCCAAAACAGATTTCTCTGGAATACTGGATCATCCGCTTTCGCGGATGATGACATCTTTTGTGCGTAGCGTGCTGATTAAATAGCCGTCCCGAAAATCGGAATAGCCGCATTCCGAAACGGCCGTATTCGCGCGGAGCGATCACGCTACAGTCCGATTCGAACAATCGGATCGGATCAGCATGCACGGAGTGATGGGCAAGCCGCCCGACCGCCGCGACCCATAACGACATCGCGACATCGCGGATCATGCTGCTGATGCTGGTCGCGATGACCGGCGTCGCGCCGATCTCGCTCTATATGCTGGTGCCGGCGCTGCCGATGCTGGCCACCACTTTCGGACGCGACATCTCGATCGCGCAGATGACGGTGTCGCTCTACATGGTCGGCATCGCCTGCTCGCAGATCATCATGGGCCCGCTGTCGGACCGGTTCGGCCGCCGCCCGGTGCTGCTGGCGGGCCTCGGCCTGATGGTGGTGGCAAGCGTCGGCTGCATCTTCGCCGAGACCCTGCCGCAACTGATCGCGGCGCGCTTCCTGCAGGCGCTGGGCGGCGCCACCGGCATGGTGGTGAGCCGCGCCATCATCCGCGATCTCTACAGCCGCGAGCGCATCGGCGCCATGATCAGCCTCGTCATCGCGGTGATGATGATCGCGCAGATGCTGAGCCCGCTGACCGGCGGCCTGCTGGAGACCGCGTTCGGCTGGCGCGCGATCTTCTATCGTCATCACCGCAGCCTCGCTCGTCGTCGCCGTGATCATCGCGCTGGCGCTGCCGGAGACGCGCCGCGACCGCGTCGAGGCCGGCGGCTTTCGCGGCGATGTCGGCAGCCTGGTCACCAGCCGCGCCTTCATCGGCTACATGCTGTGCCAGGTGCTGGCCTCGCAGATCATCTTCGCCTTCGCCGGCGGTGGGCCCTATATCGTGGTCACTGCAGATGGGCCGCACCAGCGCCGAATACGGCGCGTGGTTTGCGACCACGGGATTCGCCTATCTGATCGGCAATCTGTTCTGCGTGCGCTTCGCGCCGCGGCATTCGCTGGAGAAACTGATCTGGTTCGGGCTCGCGCTGCAACTCGCCGGCAGCCTGTTGAACCTTGCATGGGGCATCACCGGCCTCAACCAGGCGCCGTCATGGCTGTTCGGCACCCAGATGCTCGTGATGTTCGCCAACGCCTTTGTGATGTCGAACTCGGCGGCCGGCGCCATCAGCGTCCGCCCCGAAGCCGCCGGCACCGCGTCGGGCGCGATGGGATTTCTGCAGATGGGGATCGGCTCGCTGGTCTCGCAATTCGGCGCCTATCTCGGCGGTCATTTTACCACGCACGCTGCCGCTCAACAGCGGCGATCTTCGCGCTATCCGTCGCCTGCGCCTCGACCATGATCTTCCTGGTGCCGCGCCGCACGGTCGTCGTCAGCGAGGAACTGATCGAACAGGCGGAGGAGGAAGAGTCGGGGATGCTGTGACGGAAAAAGGAGCCCGACCCTCACTCCCCGATCAGCTTCAGCCACTCGTCTTCGGTCAGCACCTGCACGCCGTGCTTCTTGGCCTCCGCGAGCTTCGAGCCGGCGCCGGGACCGGCGACCACGTAATCGGTCTTCTTCGACACCGAGCCGGCCGCCTTGGCGCCGAGCCGCTCGGCGGTGGCCTTGGCCTCGTCGCGCGTCATCTTCTCCAGCGAACCGGTGAAGACGACGGTCTTGCCGGCGACGGCCGAATTGCTCTTCGGCCTCTCGGCATCGAGGATGGTGACTTCCTTGGTCAGCCGCTCGACGATGCCGCGATTATGGCTCTCGCCGAAATAGGCGGCGACGCTCGTGATCACGGTGTCGCCGATCTGGTCGAGCGCATCCATCTCGGCGATCGCCTCCTCGTCGCCGTGGACGACCTTGAGGCAGGCGTCGTGAAACGCCTTCCAGGAACCATAGCCGCGCGCCAGCGCCAGCGCCGTGGTCTCGCCGACCTGGCGCATGCCGAGCGCGAAGATAAAACGCTCCAGCGAAATCCGCCGCCGCTCCTCGATCGCCGCAAACAGATTGCGCACCGACGTTTCGCCGTAGCCTTCGATCTCCTCGAGCTTGAGCTTGGTGTTGCGCTTCGGCAGCGTGAAGATATCGGCGGGCTCCTTCACCCAGCCCTTCTCGAAAAAGAATTCGATCTGCTTCTCGCCGAGACCGTCGATATCGAAGGCGCGGCGCGAGGCGAACAGTTTCAGGTGCTCGATCTTCTGGTACGGACAGGCGAACTCGCCGGTGCAGCGGGCGCGCGCGCCCTCCTCGCCGGTCGCGGTCTCCTCGCGCACCACGTCGGTGTGCAGCGGGCACGGGCACTTCTTCGGAAAATGAAACGGCTTGGCGTTCTTCGGCCGCTTGTCGATGATGACGTCGACGATCTGCGGAATCACGTCGCCGGCGCGCTGCACGACGACGGTGTCGCCGATCCGGATGTCGCGGCCGTCGCGCAACTGCTCGCCGTCGCCGCCGATGCCCTTGATGTAGTCCTCGTTGTGCAGCGTGACGTTCTGCACGATGACGCCGCCGACGCCGACCGGCTCGAGCTTGCCGACCGGCGTGAACGAGCCGGTGCGCCCGACCTGGATCTCGATATCGCGCAGCACGGTCATGGCGCGCTCGGCCGGGAATTTATGCGCGATCGCCCAGCGCGGCGTGCGCGACACGAAGCCGAGCCGCTCCTGCCAGTCGAGGCGGTCGACCTTGTAGACGACGCCGTCGATATCGTAGTCGAGCTCGGCGCGCTGCTCCTCGATCTCTGCGGTGGAAGGCGATCAACTGCTCGACCGAATGACAGAGTTTCGTCAGCGGATTGGTCGTGAAACCGCAGCGCTCGAACCATTTGATCATGCCGGACTGCGTGTCTTCCGGCATCGCGCTCATCTCGCCCCAGGCATAGGCGAAGAAGCCGAGCGGACGCGAGGCGGTGATCGACGGATCTTTCTGGCGCAACGAGCCGGCCGCCGAATTGCGCGGATTGGCGAAGATGGTGTCGCCGGCCGCCTTCTGCCGCTCGTTCAGCGCGAGAAACGCCTTCTTGGTCATGTAGACTTCGCCGCGCACCTCGCAGACGTCAGGCACGTTGCGGCCCTTCAGTTTCTGCGGCACATCCTTCAGCGTGCGAATATTGGCGGTGACGTCCTCGCCCTCGGCGCCGTCGCCGCGGGTGGCGGCGGTGACGAGTTCGCCGCCCTCGTAGCGCAGCGACATCGACAACCCGTCGATCTTCGGCTCGGCGGAGAAATCGATCCGCTCGTCGTCGCCAAGCTTGAGGAAGCGGCGGATACGGCCGACGAAGTCGAGCACATCCTCCTCGGCAAAGGCGTTGTCGAGCGACAGCATCGGCACCGCATGGCGGACCTTTTTGAAACGCCCGGACGGCGCCGCGCCGACCTTCTGCGACGGCGAGGCCGAAGTGACGAATTCCGGAAAGCGGGCCTCGATGGCGTTGAAGCGCTGGCGCAGCGCGTCATATTCGGCGTCGCTGACGCTTGGCGCGTCGTCCTGGTAATAGCGCTTGTCGTGTCCCTCGAGCTCAAGCGCCAGCCGCGTCAGCTCGACCTTGGCCTGCGCCTTGGTGAGGTCGGCGATGTCGGTCAGCTTTTTGTTTGCTTTCGCAGCCATGGTCGAAAAGGCCGTCGTTACGCCGTCGCCGCGCGCAAGAGGCGTTCCGCTGCTGCGCGCGCCTCGGCGGTGATCTCGGCGCCGGCCAGCATGCGGGCGATCTCCTCGCGGCGGTGATCGGCGGCGAGCGCGTTGACGCGGGTGGCGACGCGCTTGCCCTTGTCGAGCGCATCCTTGGAAATCAGCAAATGCTGGTCGGCCCTCGCGGCGACCTGCGGCGCGTGCGTCACCGCCATCACCTGCACCTTGCCGGCGAGCCGCGACAGCCGGGCGCCGATCGCGTCCGCCACCGCGCCGCCGACCCCGGTGTCGATTTCGTCGAACACCAAAGTGGGCGCCGAGCCGCGATCGGACAGCACGACCTTGAGCGCCAGCAGAAAGCGCGACAGCTCGCCGCCGGAAGCGACCTTCATCAACGGTCCCGGCCGCGTGCCGGGATTGGTCTGGACCCAGAACTCGACCCGGTCGAAACCCTGCGGACCCGGCGACTGCGGATCGGATTCGATCTGCGTCGTGAACGTCGCGCGTTCGAGCTTCAGTGGCGTCAGTTCGGCGTTGACCGCCTTGTTGAGTTTTTCCGCAGACTTTGCCGCGCGCCGCCGACAAGTTTGGCGGCAGCGGCGCCATAGCGCTTGTCGACCTCAGCGGCCGCCGCTTCCAGTTTTTTCAATTGATCGGCGCCGGCGTCGATCAGCGCCACATCGGCGGCATATTTCGCCGCGAGGGCTGCGAGCCCATCGACCGGCGTCGAATATTTGCGCGAGGCCGCGCGCAGCGCGAACAGCCGCTCCTCGATCCGTTCGAGCTCCGCGGGATCGAAATCGGCCGCGACCAGTGCCGCGGAAAGATGCTGATCGGCCTCCTCCAGCGCGTTGATCGCCGCATCGATCGCCTTCACCGCCGGCTCGACCAGGGCCGGCGAATTGGCGGCCCGCCGCTCCAGACGCCGCACTGCCGCGGACAACGCCGGCACCGGCGAATGATCGCCGCCAACCGCTTCCCGCGCCTCGCGCAGATCCGCCGCTATCTTCTCGCCCTGCATCATGGTGGTGCGCCGTTCGGCGAGTACGGTTTCCTCGCCGTCCTTCGGCGCCAGCGTTTTCAATTCCTCGGAAGCATGGCGCAAATAGTCCGCCTCGCGCGCGGCGCGTTCCATGCCGGTGCGGTGTTGTTCGAGCGCGGCGTTGGCGGCCCGCCTTGCGTCCCACAATTGCTCCAGCGCCGCGACATCCTTCTCGCGCCCCGCGAAGGCATCGAGCAAGCGCCGATGGGTCGAGGCGTCGACCAACGCGCGCTCGTCATGCTGGCCGTGAATTTCCACCAGCGCCGAGCCGACGGCTTTCAGGGTCTGCACGCTGATCGCCTGATCGTTGATGAAGGCGCGGGTGCGGCCGTCGGCGAGCTGCACGCGGCGCAGGATCATCTCGCCATTGTCCTCGAGCCCGTTGTCGGAAAGGATGGTGGTGGCCGGATGGCCCTTCGGCACGTCGAATACCGCGGTGACCTGCCCCTGCTCCGCGCCATGACGAACGAGGCCCGCATCGCCGCGGCCGCCGAGCGCGAGCGCAAAGGCGTCGAGCAGGATGGATTTTCCCGCGCCGGTTTCTCCGGTCAAGACCGCCAGCCCACGGGAAAATTCGATATCGAGCCGTTCGATCAGGACGATGTCACGGATCGACAGACGCGCCAGCATGCGAGATCAATCCTGGTGTGGTGGATCGTACGAATCCATTCGCCCAAGCGGGCGCCTTCAAAGTTTAGCAAATATCGGATTCGCAAGGCTAGCCTTCGGAAGGCTACCCGAGACCCAGCTTCTTGAAGGCTTTGGAGATGTAGGAACCCGGATTCTCGCTCGGCTCGACCCCGCCGGACTTCACGAGATTGTAAGCGTCCTTGTACCAGCGGCTGTCGGGAAAGTTGTGCCCGAGCACGGCGGCCGCCGTTTGGGCTTCGCCGACGATGCCGATCGCCATATAGGCTTCGGTCAGCCGCGCCAGCGCTTCCTCGACATGCCGCGTAGTCTGATACTGCGTCACCACGGCCTTGAAGCGGTTGATGGCTGCGGTGTAGTCGCGCTTCTCCATGTAATAGCGGCCGATCGTCATCTCGCGGCCGGCAAGCTGGTCGCGCGCGCCTTCGAGCTTGGCCTTGGCGCTGACGGCGTATTCCGAGGTTGGATATTTGCGCACCACCTCTTCGAGGGCGGCGATCGCCTTCTCAGTTCGTCCCTGGTCGCGGGTGACGTCGGGAATCTGGTCGTAATGCGAGGCGGCGATCAGATATTGCGCGTAGGCCGCGTCCGGGCTTCCCGGGTGCAAGGTCACGTAGCGCGTCGCCGAGCCGATGCAATTGTCGAAGTCGCCGGCGTTGTAATAGGCATAGGCCGACATCAACAGCGATTTACGGGCCCAGTCGGAATAAGGATGCTGCCGATCGACTTCCTCGAATTTCTTTGAGGCCGCCTTCGGGTCCTTGCGCTGATTCATCAGGTACAAGCCCTCGTTGTAGAGCTTGTCCGCCGGCTCTTCGATGAAGGTGTCGTCCTTGGCGAAGAACTTGTCCCACAAGGCGCCGGTGCCGCAGCCGCTCAAGGGGACGGCAAGCGCAATCAGCGAGGAAACGAGCCGCAGCCGCCGGGCGGCCGTGCCAGCCGAAACCCTGCGTAGTTTGCGCATCATAGGCTGTGCCGACATGAATCTAAGACCTGACGCCAATCTTGAAGCCTGACGCTGATGCGGTATTGGCCCGCGCCATGAATGCCGTCATGGACGCAATCATTGCCGTGCCTATGGCGCCTGCCATGCAACCAAGGCCTGTGTACCCGAAAAGCTACCGTTAACCAACCGCATAGGCAGGCATTTCGCCCGGATTAAGGCGGTCCCGCGCCATCGGCCCCAGAGCAGGATGACTTTTCTTCGAATCGTCATCCCGCTCTATCTTTTTGTTTGAGCATGATCTTTTCGGAAAGCCGGTGTCCACTTTTCCGGATCATGCTCTGGTCATGGTCACTGCGGCGAATCACCGGTCAGGATGGCCTGATCCCACGCAAAAAGCGCCCCAAAGGGGCGCTTGTGACCTTCTGGTGGACAGGGTCAGGAAACGTCGGGACCGTAGGCCGGGGCGATCAGGCCGCCCGCCATTCCGAGGCCGGCTTCGGCGTAAGCACGCGAACGGCGCGCTTCGGCGGCTTCGACGATTCGCCAAGCGCTGCGGTCGGCCATCAGAGCCGTCAGCACCGCATGGTTGAGCTTGTGGCCGCCGCGGACAGAGCGGTAGGCGCCGAGCAGCGGCAGGCCTGCGAGCGCGAGATCACCGACCACGTCCAAAACCTTGTGGCGGGCGCATTCGTCGCTGTAGCGCAGCCCTTCGCTATTGAGCAGGCGGGTTTCGTCGAACACCACCGAATTCTCGAAGGAGGCTCCCAGCGCGAAACCGGCGCTCCAGAGCCGCGCCACGTCGTTCATGCAGCCGAAGGTGCGGGCGCGGCAGATCTCGCGGCGGAAGCGTTCCGGGCTAAGATCGAGGGAATATTTCTGTCGGCCGATCACGGGGTTGGCGAAGTCGATCTCGACCTCGGCGCGGAACCCGGCCGCATGCGGGCGCAATTCGCCGAAGCAATCGCCCATTGCGACCTGCACCGGCCTCAGCACCTCGATGAAACGGCGCGGCGCGGACTGGCCGACCACGCCTGCCTGATCGATCGCGGCCACGAAGGCGGCGGCACTGCCGTCCATGATCGGAACTTCCGGGCCATCGACCTCGATGGTGGCGTTATCGACGCCCATGCCCCGCAGCGCAGCAAGTACATGTTCGGCCGTGGAAACCAGCGGACCTTCGCGGTCGCCCAACACGGTTGCAAATTCGGTTGCGATCACCGATTGGGCGGTGGCCTGAACCTCTCGGTCGGCGCCATCAAGCCCGGTGCGGACAAAAACAAAACCTGCATCGATAGGTGCAGGTCCAACGGTCAAACTGACCGGTAATCCGGAATGAACGCCGACGCCCGTCACGGTTGCTTGCGACCGAAGCGTTGTTTGCCGGCTAAATTTCATGCGTAAACCCGCCCGCTACGACTCAACTCAGATCACCAGACCGACCCGTTACCGTGCGCCGATTCGTGCTCTAAGCATCCCCAAGTCGGGGCGGACCATAGTCACAGCCCCAAAGAGCGCCAACTCACGCTTTTTTACCGATTGTTACCCTATCTCTGCCGTATTCGCGCCCAAGCTTAACCAAATTGCGGCTCGTCTGGCGAGACCTCCGGCGCTGGCATCTGATCACGAAGTGAATAATTAATGGTTTAAAATCAGTAGCTTAACGAACGGCCTGCGAGGGGTCCGCGGCAAAAGCAAAGGTCCCGGTTTGGATGAAACCGGGACCTTTTCCGTCGTCAGAATTGTAACAAACTTCACGTCGCCTGGCGGCGCAGGAAGGCGGGGATATCAAGATGGTCGTCTCCCTGTGGCGCCGGCGCAACAGCTGCCGGGCGGCCATGGGCGTCCAAACCTTGCGGCGCGGGACGTTTCGCATACTCGGATACCGGCTCGTTAACCGCGATTTGCTCGCCGACGGTGCGCCTTGGCTGCTTCGGCATCGGCGGCATGGCGGGGCCGGAACTGCGGGCCGCGATTGGCGGCTCGCTTTCGTCGTCGCGACGGCCGAGGCCGACATTGGCAAGCCGCTGCAGCAGCGACATCCGGCTCTTTTGCGGATGGTCGTCCTCGACCTCGCCGCGGGCGTGGCGGATTTCGGCCTGCGCCGGCATCGGCAGTTCCTCGAACTTCGGCATCCTCGGCGAGCGAGCCGGCGGCCGCTCGGCCGCCTGCGGAATGAACGTCTCGGGCGTCATCGGCTCATCGGACGCTGCCGGCGCGACATGATGATCCGGGAACAGCGTGGGCTTCTGCGCGATCGGGCGCACGGTGACGTCGCCATAGGAGCCGGGCTGCACCGGCGCGGCTGCGGCCGGCGCTTCGGGCGCGACTGCGGCGGCGATGGCCGCCAGCGCCGCGCGCTCGACATTGTTGGACGAGCGCTGCGGTGCCGCGGCGGGCGCGTAGGTCTCCAGCTTCTGGGTGCGTTCGGCAAGCCGCGCGTTGTCGGCGCGCAGACGCGCGGTCAGATCGGCCAGACGGTTTTCCGGTGCGGCGTTGCCGGCGGGGGCCTGCGACTGCGGGGAGTTGCGCGCGATCTGCGCCTGTTCGATGCCGGTGGCCACGACCGAGACGCGGATAATGCCATCGAGGGTCTCGTCGAAGGTCGCGCCGACGATGATGTTGGCGTCCTGGTCGACCTCTTCGCGAATCCTTGTCGCGGCTTCGTCGACCTCGAACAGCGTCAAATCCTTGCCGCCGGTGATCGAGATCAGAAGGCCGCGGGCGCCCTTCATCGATGAGTCGTCGATCAGCGGATTGGCGATCGCCGCTTCCGCCGCGGTCAGAGCGCGCTTCTCGCCGGAAGCCTCGCCGGTGCCCATCATCGCCTTGCCCATCTCGCGCATCACGGCGCGGACGTCGGCGAAGTCGAGATTGATCAGGCCTTCCTTGACCATCAGGTCGGTGATGCAGGCAACGCCGGAATACAGGACCTGGTCGGCCATGGCAAAAGCGTCGGCAAATGTGGTCTTTTCATTGGCGACCCGGAACAGGTTCTGGTTCGGGATGATCAGAAGCGTATCGACCACTTTGTGCAGTTCGGCGATGCCGGCCTCCGCGGTGCGCATGCGGCGCTGGCCTTCGAAGTGGAACGGCTTTGTCACCACGCCGACCGTTAAGATGCCGAGTTCGCGCGCGGTCTTGGCAATCACGGGTGCGGCGCCGGTGCCGGTGCCGCCGCCCATGCCGGCGGTGACGAACACCATGTTGGCGCCGGAGAGATGGTCGCGGATCTCATCGATCACTTCCTGGGCTGCAGCGGAGCCGACATCGGGCTGCGAACCTGCCCCGAGGCCCTGGGTGACCTGGGTGCCCATCTGGATGATACGCTGCGCTTTCGACATCGTCAGCGCCTGGGCATCGGTGTTGGCAACGACGAAATCGACCCCCTGCAATCCGGCGGTGATCATGTTGTTGACAGCATTGCCGCCTGCTCCACCGACGCCGAAGACGGTGATCCGCGGTTTCAGCTCGCTGATGTCGGGGGGAGTGATGTTGAGTGCCATGGTTGCCTCTCGATTACGCGCGCGTTGGTTCGCCCCGGCCGGCGGCCGCGGGCTTTGGTGGAAGTCGGAAGGTGCGGAAAATGATCATCAGAAGCCCTCGCGTAGCCATCGTCCGACCTTTCCGAGATAGCCGTCAGTCCCTGTCCTGAGCTGCCGCGTATGGCGCGGTTCGACATGTTCAAGATGAGCGTATTGGGGGTAGACCAAGAGACCCGTGGGGACTGCGAAGGAGGCGCTCTTCGCCTCATTGGGCAGCCGGCCGAAGCCGAGCGGACGGCCGATCCGCACCGGCCGGCCCAGCACCTGGGTCGCCAGCTCGACCAGTCCTGACAGCTGCGAGGCGCCGCCGCTGAGCACCACCCGCGCCTTTGGCTCCGCCGCAAAAGGAGAATCCGCAAGCCGGTCCCTAACCATCTCAAAAATCTCCTCGGCGCGATGCCGCACAATGTTGGCAATCGTCGCGCGGGATACAATTTGGGGAACTTCCCGCTCGCGGTCGTCGCCGGCGGACGGCACGGACATCAACTCACGCGCGTCGGACCCGCCGGTCAGCACGGTGCCATATAACGTCTTGATTCGCTCGGCATCCGCAATGCATGCGCTCAAGCCCCGGGCAAGATCCATGGTGATGTGGTGGCCGCCGACGGCAAAGCCGCCAGCATGGACAAAGCGGCCGGCGGAATAGGTCGCGATCGTGGTGGTGCCGGCGCCCATCTCGATCACGGCGGCGCCGAGATCGGCCTCGTCGTCGGTCAGGACCGACAGGCCGGCGACATAGGGGCTGGCCGCCATGGCTTCGACGTTGAGGTGGCAGCGCTCGACCACCAGCATCAGGTTCCTGGCGACGGTGGCGTCCAAAGTGACGACGTTCATGTCGACGCCGAATTGCCGCGCCACCATGCCGCGGGGGTCGCGAATGCCCTTGACCCCGTCCAGCGCGTAGCTGACCGGAAGCGCGTGCAGCACGGTGCGGCCCTCGCCGGTGGCGTGGCGCATCCCGGTCGAGGTGACGCGGGTGACGTCGGCGGGTGTGACCGCGCCGCCGCGAATGTCGGCGGCGGCCTCGATCAACTGGCCCTGAAGCCTGCCGCCCGAAACCGAAAGCAGCACCGATTCGACCCGCACCTTGGCCATGCGTTCGGCCTCGGCCACCGCTTGCCGAACCACCTGCTCGCATTCGGCGAGGTCGACGACCGCGCCGGCCTTGACGCCGCGCGACTGGATCTGGCTGTAGCCGATCAGCTCGACGGCGTGGCTGCGGCCGCGCAGCGCACCGCTCGGCGGACACGGTTTTAGCCGCGCGATCATGCAGGCAATCTTGCTGGTGCCGATATCGAGGGAAGCGGCGAGCGCCGTGCGCTTCGCCATCGGGCGCGTCTTCGGCGTCTGGTTGCGATCAAGGCCGGTCATGCTTCACCGGCCTTTTTCTTGGGCTTCTTGTCCTTGAACAGCTCTTCGCGTGCCTTTGCCGCATCGTCGGACAATTGCACCGTCAGCCGGTCCGGCAGACGCATGTCGACCGCGACGATGTCGCGCGAGAACAGCTTGTCTTCCTTGTCGAGCCGGCTCAATTCGGCAAGCGCATTGCCGACATCGTTTTCCGGCAGGCGGATATCGAGACCGTCCTTGAGCCGCAGGTTCCAGCGCCGCTCGCCGACAAAGATCGCAGCCTTGGTGACGGAATTGACCTGCGGATAACGCGCCAGCAGCGCCAGGAAATCGCGCGCGCGGGTTTCGGCGCCCTTGCCCACCACCAGCGGCAGCGAGACAAAGCGCCGCGACAGATAGGGCTCGAGCACAGCGCCGTCATCGGAGATCACCGAGATCCTGCCGTCCCGCTGCCACAGCGCGAATGCAGAGCGTTCGACAATGTCGATCTGGAGCTGGCCGGGATAGAACTTCAAGACCGTGGCCTCGGCGATCCAGGGATTGGCTTTCAGCCGGGCGCGCAAGGTTGAGGCATCGAGAAACAACAGCGACGAGCGGCCATTGACGCCGCCGGTCGCCAGCACCTCGTCCTGGCTCAATTGCTTGCGGCCGCTGATCGCAACGGAGGTGATTCGGAAGCCTGCGGAATTGGCGATGGCATTGCGCGTATCGCTCAGCGCCGTGGTGAATTCCTCGACGTGACCGCCCTTCACGAGGCCTAAGCTTAAACTGCCGAGCAGGATCAGCACGGTCGCGGCGATGCCGGAGCGGCGCGGCCAATAACGCTCGACTAGGGCAATCCAGCGATCAGGGGGCTCGCGGTCGAGCGTCGGCTTGGCGGGCGGACGGCGCCGGGAAAACCGCTCACGCAGCAGCACGACCGCGCCAATAGCGGCCGCTTTCAGGTCAGTCGCTTTCGGATCAGCCTCGGGCCCGAGCGATCTTGCCGATCGAGCGAGGCGTCCTGCACCATCCATTGCACGAGCTCGTCACATGTTGCCCGCAAACGCTTGCGAGTTCTGGCACAAATGACATCTCGGTCTGCCGGGCTGGGTCTTGAGTTCCCTCGATGCGGTCGTCGAAGCGGAAATCCGCAACAGCTCACGCCCCGGCAGCCAAGCGCCACATGCGCCGCCAGCGTTAACCTTCTGACTTCCTGGTAAACAAAGTGTAAAACCGGTCGGGTGATGGCGCGTTTTGCCCCACCCTGTGAGTACTTTGCCGCAAAATGTTAATAATTTTACCTATTCGAGGCCTCAATTCCTCAAATCCGGCCGCCCGACCCGCCCTATTTCTGCGCGCGCTGCGCCGCGAGCTTGATTTGGTCGTGCAGGAAATCGGCGAATCCGATGCCCTGCGCGTTGAGCGCCTTGGGGTAAAGCGAAGCTTTGGTCAGGCCAGGTAAAGTGTTTGTTTCCAAATAGATAGGCCCTTTGTCCGAAACGATGAAGTCGGAACGCGAATAGCCGGTGCACGACAGTGCCTTGTGCGCCCGGAGCGCCTGATCCTTGATCTCGGCGGTGACTTCGGGGGTAAAGCGGCCGGGACAAATCTCCTGGGTCGATTTGGCGAGATATTTGGCGACGTAGTCGAAACCGCCGTCCGCCGGCACGATCTCGATCGGCGGCAGCGCGAACACGGCGCCGTCCGACTGCTCAAGCACGGCACACGTCCCCTCCACGCCCGCGATGAACGGCTCGATCAGATAGTCTTCCCGCTTGGCGGCGAGGCGAACGGCGGCAAGATCCTGCGACGAATTGACGAATATCAAGCCGTAGCTCGATCCATCCCGCACCGGCTTGGCGATCAGCTTGCCGTATTCCGCGAAAGCCGCATCGAGCTGTTCGAGCGCGATGCCCTTTGGCGCTTTCACCCCGGCCAGCGCGGCAAAGCGCTTGGCGGCGATCTTGTCGAAGGCGAGATGCGACGCGGCCGAGCCGGATCCGGTGAACGGGATGCCGCGCATCTCGCACATCGCCTGAAGCTCGCCATTCTCCGCCCGGCCGCCATGCAGGCCCATCACCAGCAAGCGATCCTCGGCCTTGGCCTGATCCAGCGCCGCTTCCAGCGCAACGCCACGGTTGCCGGGCTTGAATTCATCCTCGAACGGCCGCGCATGGTTGAGCAGAAGTTCGGAGCGCACGTCATGCACGGTGTCGGCAATGTCCCAGAACCACAGGTCGGCCTCGGGCAAGGCCTGATGCAGGGCCTGAGCGGATGCCACCGACACCAGGCGTTCGGTGTTGGTGCCTCCGAAAAGAATGGTAGTCCGCGTCACGTGAGTTCGATCCCAATCCGCTTGATTTCCCAGTGTAGCTCAATTCCGGAATTTTCCTTCACCCGCGCACGCACGGTCTCGCCCAGCGTTTCAATATCGTGGCCGGTGGCGTTACCGGTGTTGATCAGGAAATTGCAGTGCATTTCCGAAACTTGCGCGCCCCCGACGCGCAAGCCCCGGCAACCGGCCGCATCGATCAGCTTCCAGGCGCTGTTGCCCGGCGGGTTCTTGAAGGTCGAGCCGCCGGTCTTTTCGCGGATCGGCTGCGCATTCTCGCGGTGGCTCTGCACCTCCTCCATCCGCTTGCGGATCGCTTCCGGCGCGGCCATCAACCCGCGAAAGCGCGCCGAGGTGAAGATGACGGACGGATCGACGCCAGAGTTGCGGTAGACGAACTTCATGTCGGCATTCTGGAATTGATGCTTCGTGCCGTCGCAGCCGATCCCGGTCGCGTCGACAAGCACGTCCTTGGTCTCGACGCCATTGGCGCCGGCATTCATGCGCAGCGCGCCGCCGATGGTGCCGGGAATGCCGAACAAGAATTCCATGCCGCCGATATTGGCGGCTGCTGCGGTCTCGGCGACGCGCTTGTCGAGCGCGGCAGCGCCGGCGGCTACGATGTCGCCTTTAGCGCTGGTGTCGCCGAACGCGCGCGGCGCCAGGCGGATCACCACGCCCGGCATGCCGCCGTCGCGCACGATCAGGTTGGAGCCGACGCCGACCACGTAGACCGGCAATTCGCGCGAGAGGTGTCTTAGAAAATACGCGAGATCGTCCTCGTCAGCAGGCGTGAACAAAGCCTGCGCGGGGCCGCCGACCCGAAACCAGGTCAGCTCCGCCAGCGACTGGTTTGCCAATAGCCGCCCGCGCAGTTGCGGCATCGCGGCTTTGAGGTCGGGCGTGATGTCGGGGAAGGCGGCCACGCTCATCCCAGCGCCTTCAATTCGCCGGGCAGCGCGTAGGCCCATTGCGTGATGTTGCCGGCGCCCAAGCAAACCACCAGATCGCCGCGGCCGGCGAGGTCCTTGATCACGCCTGCGAGATCGGACGATTTTGGCAGCGGGATCACCTCGCGATGGCCATGCGCGCGCAAGCCCAGCACGAAATGATCGCGATCAATCCCCGGGATCGGCGCTTCGCCGGCCGGATAGACTTCGGCTACCACGACGGCGTCAGCGTCGTTGAAACAGGTGCAGAATTCCTCGAACAGCGATTGCAGCCGGGTAAAGCGATGCGGCTGCACCACGGCGATGATCTTGCCGTTGGTCGATTCCCGCGCCGCTTTGAGCACCGCCGCGATCTCGACGGGGTGATGGCCGTAATCGTCGATCACGGTGACGCCGTTCCACTCGCCGGTCTTGGTGAAGCGCCGCTTGACGCCGCCGAAGCCCGCGATCGCCTTGCGGATCGCTTCGTCGGAAAGTCCAAGCTCATGCGCGACCGCGATCGCGGCGGTGGCATTGAGCGCATTGTGCCGTCCGGCCATCGGCAGCGTCAGACCGGCGATCTCGTGCGCCGCATCGGTCTTGCGATCGCGGAAGGTGACCTTGAAGCTGGAACCGCTGCCCATCGGCACCAGATCGCCCAGGCGCGCGTCGGCCTGCGGGTTTTCGCCATAGGTGAGGATGCGGCGATCCTCGATCTTGCCGACGATCGACTGCACCACGGGATGATCGATGCACATCACGGCAAAGCCATAGAACGGCACGTTCTCGACAAAGCTGCGGAAGGCTTCCTGCACCGCCTCGAACGTCTTGAAGTGATCGAGATGCTCGGGATCGACATTGGTGACGATGGCCACATCCGCGGGCAGCTTCAGGAAGGTGCCGTCGCTCTCGTCGGCCTCGACCACCATCCAGTCGCCGGCGCCCAACCGCGCATTGGTGCCGTAGGCGTTGATGATGCCGCCGTTGATCACGGTGGGATCGAGATCGCCGGCGTCGAGCAGCGCCGCGACCATCGAGGTCGTGGTGGTCTTGCCGTGGGTGCCCGAAATCGCGACGCAGCTTTTCAGCCGCATCAATTCCGCCAGCATCTCGGCGCGGCGCACCACCGGGATGCGCTGCGCGCGCGCCGCCATCAGTTCCGGATTGTCGCGCTTGATCGCCGTCGACACCACGACGACGTCGGCGCCGGCGACGTTCTCGGCCTTGTGGCCTATCGAGACGATGATGCCCTTGTCGCGCAGCCGCGCGACATTGCCGCTCTCGGAGGCGTCCGAGCCCTGCACGGTGTAGCCGAGATTGCACAGCACCTCGGCGATGCCGCTCATGCCGATGCCGCCGATGCCGACGAAGTGGATGGGTCCGATCTCGCGCGGCAGTCTCATGAAGCTGTTCCTGTCATGGTGTGTATTGGATGCCTTGCTTCGGCACGCCGTGACAAGGGCAATTTTGCAAGGAATCGCCTAGATTCCGGCGACTTTCACGACCAGATCGGCCAGCCGCTCGGCGGCATCGAGCCGGCCGACGGTGCGGGCGCCCGCCGCCATCGCGGCAAGCTGCGCGGGCTCGGCGGCGAGCGCGGAGATCTCGGCCGCCAGCCGGTCGGAGGTAAAATCAGCCTGCGCGATCCGCAACGCGCCGCTTGCCTTCGAAAGCACGCCGGCATTGGCGAACTGATCCTGGTCGATCGAGCCCGGCAGCGGCACCAGGATCGAGGGGCGGCCGATCGCGGCAAGCTCAGCCACCGTGCCGGCGCCGGAGCGCGAAACGATCAGATGGTTCGACGAAAGCCGCGCCGGCAGGTCGGTGAAGAACGGCGCGAGCTCGGCGTTGATCTTGAGCCGGTCATAGACCGCGCGGACGCGCGTCATGTCTTCCTCGCGCACCTGCTGGGTGAGGATCAGCCGCCGCCATAGCGCAGGTTCCAGCCGCTCGATCGCGCCGGGCACGATATCGCTCATCACGCGCGCGCCTTGGCTGCCGCCGACCACCAGCAGCCGAAACGGCGCCGTGGTTTCCGGCGGCATATAATTCACCGCGGCAGCCTCCAGAATCGCCGGGCGCATCGGTGTGCCGACGGTGGTCGTTTTCCCCGCCAGCGCCGGATCGCGGTCCAGCACGCCGGGCAGCGAGGTCGCAATCGCACTGACATGGCGCGACAGAAAGCGGTTGGCGCGGCCGAGCACGGCATTGGCATCGTGGATGATACCGGGCACGCCGAGCAATCGCGCCGCTATCAGAGGCGGCAAGGTCGGATAGCCGCCGAAGCCGACCACGGCCGCAGGTTTCAGGCGACGGATCAGGTTTAAGGCAACGACGGTGCCATAGCCAAGCATGAGACCGGTGCGGGCGAGCGACCATGGCGAGCGGCCGCGCACGGTCTCGCTCGGCACCACATCGATCATGTCTTTGGAGAACAATCCGCTGTAGCGCAGCGCGCGCGCGTCGGTAGCAAGACGGACGCGCAAGCCGCGCTTGATCAGTTCGACGCCCAGCGCTTCGGCGGGAAACAGATGGCCGCCGGTGCCGCCCGCGGCCAGCAGAATCAAGGGCTCAGTGGTCATGGCTTTTCAATAGCCGACGGCGCTGCGTCCGTCACCCGCCCTAGCGCGTCTCAGGCGTAGCCGCGCGATCCGCTGGCGTCGCTCATCGACAGGACTTCGGTGCGCGGGCGCAGCCGCGTCAGCGCCAGCATCATGCCGACGCCGTAAGCGAGCGAGACGATCGAGGAGCCGCCATAGGAGATGAAAGGCAATGTCATGCCCTTGGCCGGTATCAGTTGCAGATTGACTGACATGTTGATCGCGGCCTGCACGCCGAACAGGATCGCAAGGCCCGATGCGGCAAAGCGCGCGAACATGTCTTCGGTGGCATAGGCGCGCGACAGCGTGCGGATCACGATGAAGGCAAACAGCGCGACCAGCGCCAGGCAAAGCATGATGCCGAATTCTTCCGCGGCGACCGCGAACACGAAGTCGGTATGGCTGTCCGGCAGGCTGCGTTTTGCGATGCCCTCGCCGGGTCCAAGCCCGAACCAGCCGCCGTTCCAGAACGCTTCCATCGCGGTGTCGACCTGGAAGGTATCGCCGGAGGCCGGATTAATGAAGCGCTTGATGCGTCCGGCGACGTGCGGCACCAACAGATAAGCACCGAACAGCCCGGCGGTCGCGGCGCCTGCAAGCCCCGCGACCCAGATCATGCGCATGCCGGCGATGAAAAACAGCGCGCCCCACACCATCAGGATCAGCATGGTCTGGCCGAAATCCGGCTCCATCACCAAGAGCGACACCAGCATCATCAAGAGCACCAGCGCCATCGAGGTCGCCGGCATCTCCGGGCGTTTGGTGGATTCGGCAAACAGCCACGCCGCCATCACCACGAAAGCAGGTTTTGCCGATTCGGAGGCCTGGATGTTGACGCCGATCAGCGTGATCCAGCGCCGCGAGCCCTTGACCTCGGGTCCGATCAACAGCGTCGCCACGATCAGCGCGATCGAGATCGCGAACACGATCAGCGCGCTGCGCCGGATCTGGCGCGGCGACATAAAAGACACGCCGACCAGCACGATGAAGGAGGGCAGCAGGAACAGCACATGGCGGTTGAAGAAATGAAACGGGTCAAGCCCGATCCTGGTCGCCACCGGCGGGCTCGCCGCCAGCGAAAGAATGATCCCCGCCAGCATCAGGGCGAGGATCGCCCCGAGCAGCGGCTTGTCCACGGTCCACCACCATTGGGAAAGCGGGTTGCGTTCTTCGCGGGAGAGCATGGCGGTTCCCAACAGGCAGGGGTTTGCCCCATTGGTCGCCCATGATGGTTGCCAGAGGGTTAATGAATTGAACATGTTTTGAAGTGAGGAACGCGGTCGCGTCACAATAACGCCGTCATACCCCGTGCAGGCGGGGTATCCAGTACGCCGCGGCTTCACCGTTCTATCGTTGGCGTCTCTGGAATACTGGATCATCCGCTTTTGCGGATGATGACAGTTGTGAATGCGGCCGATGGCGACGGCGAATGAGGTCACACCACCGGCTTGACGCCCGGCAGCGCGGTGACGAGGTCGCGGAATTTGGCGCCGCGGATTTCGAAATTGCGGTATCTGGTCGAACGACGCGCAGGCCGGCGACAGCAGCACCACGGCATCAGCCAATCCTGAGGCTTGCGCATCGCGCGCGGCGCTCGCCACCGCGACGTCGAGGGTTTCCGACATCTCGTGCGCCACGCGCTCGCCGAGCGTGCCGGAAAATTCTTGCGCGGCTTCGCCGATTAGATAGGCCTTGCGGATGCGCGGGAAATATTCGGCAAGGCTCGTGATGCCGCCGGCCTTCGATTTGCCGCCGGCGATCCAGAAGATGTCGGAAAACGACGACAGCGCATGCGCCGCCGCATCGGCGTTGGTGCCCTTGGAGTTGTTGACGAACAGCACGTTGCCGCGTCGGCCGACCTGCTCCATGCGGTGCGCCAACCCAGGAAAGCTGCGCAGGCCGTTTTGTAAGGTATCGCCGCTGACGCCCATCGCAAGCGCCGAGGCCGCAGCGCACGCCGCGTTCTGCGCATTGTGCAGGCCGCGCAGCGAACCGATGCCGCCAAGTCTCGCGATATCGCTGCGCGCGCCACCGGAAGCGCGCACGATGGTTTCGTGCTCGACATAGATGCCGTCTGGAAGCGGATTCCTCACGGAGATGCGGACCACGCGCTTGCCGGACCGATCGATGCGGTCGGCGATGTTGCGGCTAAAGGTGTCATCGACGCCGACGATCGCGGTGCCCTGCGCCTGCACGCCGGCGACCAGCCGCTCCTTCACCGCGGCGTAATGTTCAAGCGTGCCGTGGCGATCGATGTGATCTTCGCTGATGTTGAGCAGGATGCCCGACGCGTCGGATCGAGCGAGGGCGTAAGATCGATCTGGTAGGACGACATCTCGATGACGTGCACCCGTCCCATCCGCGGCGGCTCCAGTGACAGGATCGCGGTGCCGATATTGCCGCCCATCTGGGTGTCGTAGCCGGCGAAGCGCATCAGATGCGCGATCAGCGCCGTGGTGGTCGATTTGCCGTTGGTGCCGGTGATCGCGACGAACGGCGCGTCCGGTGCGTGCCGCCGCCGCTCGCGGCAGAACAATTCGATGTCGCCGATCACCTCGACGCCGGCCTGCCGCGCCATCAAGACGCTCCAGTGCGGCGCTCGGATGGGTCAGCGGCGCGCCGGGCGTCAAGATCAGCGCGGCGAAATTCGCCCAGGACACCGTGCGCAGATCCGCCGTGATGAAGCCGGCCTGGGCTGCCTTGGCGACATTGTCGGCTACTGTCGTCGCCCGCGATCACCTTCGGCGCCGCCGGCCTTTAGAGCGTGGCAGCTTGCGAGCCCCGAGCCGCCGAGGCCGAACACCGCGACTGTCTTGCCCGCGAAGGAGGTGACGGGGATCATGATGGCGCAACCGTCACCGCAGCTTCAGCGTGGAGAGGCCGGCCAGCGCCAGCATCACCGAGATGATCCAGAACCGGATCACGATCTGCGGCTCGGTCCAGCCCAGCTGCTCGAAATGATGATGCATCGGCGCCATCCGGAACACGCGCTTGCCGGTCAGCTTGAACGACACCACCTGCACGATCACCGAAACCGCTTCCAGCACGAACAGCCCGCCGATCACCGCCAGCACGATCTCGTGCTTGACCGCGACCGCGATCGAGCCGAGCATGCCGCCGAGCGCGAGCGAGCCGGTGTCGCCCATGAAGATCGAGGCCGGCGGCGCGTTGAACCAGAGGAATCCGAGGCCGGCGCCGAGCACCGCGCCGCAGAGCACCGCGAGTTCGCCGGTGCCGGCGACGTAGTTGATCTGCAGATAGTCGGAGAACACCGCGTTGCCGACGAGATAGGCGATCAGGCCGAAACTGGCGGCCGCGATCATCACCGGCACGATGGCAAGCCCGTCGAGGCCGTCGGTCAAATTGACCGCGTTGCCGGCGCCGACGATGACGAAGGCGCCGAAGATCACGAAGAACCAGCCGAAATTCAGCATCACGTCCTTGAAGAACGGGATCGCGAGCGAGGTCGAGGACGCGATCGCGTCCGAGCTGGACCAGCGCATAGCAGGCGCGCAAGCGCGATCAGCGCCTCGATCGCCAGCCGGAGCGGCCGGCGAAGCCGCTGTGGCTCTGCTTGGTCACCTTCAGATAATCGTCATAGAAGCCGACGAAGCCGAAGCCGAGCGTGACCGCGAGCACGATCCAGACATAGGGGTTGAGCGGATTGGCCCACAGCAGCGGTCGACACCACGAGGCCGGAGAGGATCATCAGCCCGCCCATGGTCGGCGTGCCTTTCTTGGAGATGATATGCGATTGCGGACCGTCGGCTGCGGATCGGCTGGCCCTTGCCCTGGCGCAGCCGCAAGTGATCGATGATCCAGGGGCCGAACAGGAAAACGAACAGGGCTCCGGTCGACCACCGCCCCGCCGGTGCGGAAGGTGATGTAACGGAAAACGTTGAGCAGCGAGCGGAACGCACCGAAACCGGGAACGGTATTGGAAAGCTCGATCAGCCAGTAAAACATTCAATATGCCCTGTACCGCAGTTTCAACCCGCGGCGTTGTCCGGAGCGCTTTTGGCAGCGCATTGTTTTCATCTTCGAACTTGGCGATCCCAAGACTTCTATTATCAAGACCTCAATTATCAAGACCTCAATTATCAAGACGTCCATGATCAAGGCGACCGCAATCATGTTGCCGGCGCGAATCGCGAAAAACCGTCTGCGCGGTCGGCTCTCACGGCATACAAGGCCCGCTTGCCCGTGGGAAGCCCGCAAAGCCGTGAGATATCGGCCGATTTAGCCCCCTGCCTGCAAGGCGGCCAGCAAGCCGCGGCACAAACTTGTTGACCCAGAACATTTTTTTGCTGCCCTTGACCACCACGACGTCGCCGCTTTGCAGCAAGCTGGCGATCGCTTGCGGTTCTAGCGTCACCGGGTCTTCGTGCCAGCCGAGGCCTTGGTCCGCCGGCAGCAGGTCGTAGAGATGCCGCATCAACGGACCGACACAGTAGACGCCGTCGATCCCGGACAGATGTTTGGCCAGCTCTTCGTGATAGGCCGGCGCCTCGGCGCCAAGTTCCAGCATGTCGCCCAGGATCGCGATGCGCCGCCCGCCGCTGATCGGCCGCGCCTTCAGGCTGTCCAGCGCCGCGACCATGCTGGCCGGATTGCCGTTAAAACTGTCGTCGATCAGGATCGCGCCGCCGGCGGCCTGCTCGACGCCGCGCCCGGTCATGATACCGACATGGCCGAGTTTTTTGGCCAGCGCCGCTTCATCCAGACCCGCGGCGTGAACCGCAGCCAGCGCCGCCAATGCATTCTGCAAGCCGGTGTGGCGCGCCGGGCGTCAGGCTGAACTCAATCTTCCTGCCGCTCACCTCAGCCTGGACAGTCCCAGCTTTCGCCGCGCGCCGTATGTTTCAGCTCCCGCACCTCGGCGGCGTCGCCGAAGCGGATGATCTTGCCGTTCCATTCCGGCGCCTCGATGCCCGCCGGCAACACCAGCACGCCGTTGTCAGGCAGGCCCTGTGCAATGCTGACTTTCTCATGCCGGATCGCTTCGAGGCTGCCGAGCTTCTCCAGATGCACCGGCTGCACATTGACGACCAGCGCGACCGTCGGCCGTGTCAAGTCGCTCAATCGCGCGATTTCGCCGACCTGGTTCATGCCCATTTCGACCACCCACGCGCTTGCGTCGCGGGCTGGCGTTGCACAGCGTCAGCGGCACGCCCCAGAAATTGTTAAAACTGCTTGGGCTCGCATGGGCATCCGGATAGGCAGCGATGAACTCCTTGGTGCTGGTTTTGCCGGCGCTGCCGGTAAGTCCAATAACCGGACCTTTGAATCGCGCCCGCGCCGCGCGCGCCAGCGCCCACAATCCATCGAGCAGCGTATCGTTTACGACCAATTGCGGCACGCTCACGCTGTCGATGGTGTGCGGAACGATCATCGCCACCGCACCGGCGGCTTGCGCGTTGGCTGCGAACTCCCATCCGTCGCGGCTGCTCGCAAAACTCGAAATGAAACCGCCGCTCGGCGTTCCGCTCAACGCCGCGAACAGGCTTCCCGGCTTCGCCAGCCGGCTGTCCTGGGTGACGAAGTCGATGGGCGTTTCGGGGAATTGTCCGGACAAGCTCAACGCCCGAGCCACCTTGCGATGGTCCACAACGGCTGCGCGTTCATGCGACCCTCGGCGCAAGTGCTGCAGCGACCGCATCGTGATCGCTGAACGGCAAGGTGCGGTCGCCGACGATCTGCCCGGTCTCATGGCCCTTGCCGGCGATCAGCAGCGCATCACCCGGCTCCAGCTCATCGATCGCCGAGCGGATCGCAGCCGCGCGGTCGCCGATGTCGGTGGCGCTCTTGGCGGCGCTCAGGATCGCGGCGCGGATCGCATCTGGATTTTCGCTGCGCGGATTGTCGTCGGTGATGATGACATGATCGGCATGTTCCGACGCGATCGCACCCATCAAGGGACGTTTTCCCGCATCGCGGTCGCCGCCGGCGCCGAACACCACGACGAGCCTGCGACTGGCGTAAGGCCGCAGCGCCTGCAAGGCTTTTGCCAATGCATCAGGCTTGTGCGCGTAGTCGACGAAGATCGGCGCGCCATTGCGCTCGCCGACGCGCTCGAGGCGGCCCTTGGCGCCTTCAAGATGCTCGAGGCTTGCGAATACTTCGCTCGGCATCACTGCCGATGCCGATCGCAAGGCCTGCGGCCACCAACGCGTTCTCGATCTGGAATTCGCCGACCAGCGGCAACCGGATCGAGACCTTGTGGCCGCGATGCTCGAGCTTGAGTTTTTGCGCAAAGCCATCGATGGCGGCTTCGGCCAGGCGAATGCCCTCGCCGGCGCCGTCAGCTTTGCTGCCGACCGTGACGATCCGCAAGCCGCGCGCCCGCGCCGCGTCGATCACGGCTTGCGAATGCTCATGATCGGCCGAGATCACGGCGCGCGCCGCCGGCCATGACGAGATCGCGGAACAGCCTGCAGCTTGGCCGCAAGGTAATGCGCGACATCCGGATGGTAATCCATGTGATCGCGCGACAGATTGGTGAACCCGCCGGCAGCGATGCGCACGCCGTCGAGCCTGAATTGGTCGAGCCCGTGCGAGGAAGCCTCGAACGCCAGATGCGTGACGCCGTCGCGCGCGATCTCGTCAAGCTGGCGATGCAGCGCGATCGGATCCGGCGTCGTCAACGAGCCGTAGACGGTGCGCTTTTCCGACACTAGGCCAATGGTGCCGATGCTTGCGGAGGCATGCCCGAGCCGAAGCCAGATCTGGCGCGTAAACGCGGCCACGGAAGTCTTGCCGCTGGTGCCGGTCACCGCCGCGATCGTTGCCGGCTGCCGCGGATAAAATTTCGCCGCCGCCAGCGCGAGCGCGCGGCGCGGATTGGGCGTGTTGACGAACGGCACGCGGCCATCGTCTTGCGGCGCATGATCGCCCGCGACCGCAACTGCGCCCGCTGCAATCGCAGCATCGATGAAGCGCGCGCCATCGGTCTTGGTACCCGCGAGCGCAAAGAACAGATCGCCCGGCTTCACCACGCGGCTGTCCACCGCAAGCCCCTTGACCTCGACCGCTGCCGCGCGCGGGCTGATTGTCGCGTCATCGCCAAAGAGGTCGCGAAGTTTCATGATCTCGTTAGTCCGGCGGGCCAGAATCGACACGGCCCGTATAGCCTATATGGCTTACTGGGTTGTCTTCGATGCCGCAAGAATAAGGCGGTCGGACGGCGGCAGATCGAAGCGCGGCTCGATGCCCAGAAGCGGCGCAATGCGGGCGATCACATTGCCGCCGGTCGGCACCGCGTTCCACCCCGAGGTGATGAAACCAAAGGTTTCCTTCAGCGACTGCGGCTCGTCCAGCATGACCAGAAGCTGGTAGCGGGGATTGTCGGCCGGCAGGATCGCGGTGAAGGCGGTCAGCACGCGCTTCTTGGCGTAGCGGCCGTTGATGACCTTTTCGGCCGTGCCGGTCTTGCCGCCGATATAGTAGCCCTTCACGTCGGCTTTTCTGGCGGTGCCGATCTCGGCATTGAGCCGCATCAGGAAGCGCATTTTCTCCGACGTCTCGGGCTTGATCACGCGCTTGGCCAGCGCCATCGCTTCCTGCTCGCTGCGTTTGAGAAAGGTCGGCGGAATCAGATAGCCGCCATTGACCAGCGCGTCGATGCCCATCACCGCCTGGAGCGGCGCGACCGCGATGCCGTGGCCAAAGGCGATGGTGACGGTGTTCAGCTCGGCCCAGCGATGCGGCACGATCGGAGAGGCGCTTTCGGGCAGTTCGGTGCGCAGCCGTTCGAGCTGACCCATCTTGCGCAAAAATGCCTTGTGCGCCTCGACGCCCTGCGACAGCGCGATCCTGGCGGCGCCGACGTTCGACGAAAAGGTGAAGACCTCCCTCATATTGAGGAAGCGGCCCTTCGGCTCGTCGTCATGAATCGCGAACTTGCCGTAGTGCAGCGGCCCGCGCGCGTCCCACAACGAGTTGAGGTCGTACTTGCCGGAGTCGAGCGCCATGGCGAGCGTGAACGCCTTGAAGGTCGAACCCATCTCGTAGACGCCGGTGGTCAGCCGGTTGATGCGCTCGGGGTCGTGCGCCTCCTTCGGCGAGTTGGGATCGAAATCCGGAACCGAGACCATCGCCACGATCTCGCCGGTCTTGACGTTGGAGACGAGGCCGGACGCAGCCCTGGCCTGGAATTTTTCTTTGGCCTTCAAAAGTTCGTCGCGCAGCGCATGCTCGACGCGCAAATCGACCGACAATTCGATCGGTTCCTGTTCGTGATCAATGGCAAAGCCGGCGCGATGCAGGGCAGCAAGATGATTGTTGTCAACCCACTTCTCCATGCCGGCGATGCCCTGGTTGTCGACATTGACGAGGCCGATCAGGTGCGCGACTTCGTTGCCGGTCGGATAGACGCGCTTGTTCTCGCGCAGGAAACCGATGCCGGGAATGCCGAGGCGGTGAATTTCCAGTTGCTGCTGCGGCGTGATTTCGCGCTTCAGCCAGACGAAGCCTTTTTTCGACGACAGGCGATCGCGCACTTCGCCGGTGTCGAGATCCGGCAGCGTCGCGGTCAATAGCTCGATCGCCTCGTCCTTGTCGATGATGCGGCGCGGCTCGCCGAACAGGCTCGGCGCCTTGACGTCGCTCGCGAGCACCTCGCCGTTGCGATCGACGATGTCGGGCCGCGCGGTCGCGATCGCATCCTGTGAGGCCATGCGGCGCGCGCCGTGGCCGTCGGCGCCGACCGCGAACATCACAAGCCGCCCGCCGATGATCGCATAGATCGCCGCAAAGGCGACCATCGCAAATCCGACGCGGGCGCGCGCCTTGACCGCGCGGTCGACATTGCGCCCATAAAGCAGGCTGCGGACCAGCCGCTGGCGCCATGGTTCCCTGGTCTTGGCTTGTGCGGTGCCGGTCATCGCCCGGCCTCCGGCGTCGGCACCGATCCGGTGATGGAAGGCGCATCAGCCTTGCCATCGACGATTGAGATCATCGCGCCGATCGGATCAGGCTCGCCCGGCCGGACAAGGCTCGACGGACGCTCCGGCAGGTTTTTTAGCGCATCATATTGCGTCGCGCTGACCGGCTTTAACGGCAGATGACGCTCGGCGAGGCCTTGCAGCCGCAGCGGCGCGTCGAGCCTGGCCCATTCTGAACGAAGCACCGCAATGGCATCGCGCTGCTCGCGAATTTCCGCCTGCAGCCGCAGCACGCGCTCGACGCGCGCGGTGGAATCCATCTTGATGCGGTAGACATAGCTCGCTGCAAACAACAGCGCGCCGATCACGAGGAGATGGATGATCCGCATGGTCAGCCTCCCCTCACCACGTCGGAGAGCTTTGGCCACGAAGGCAACGCGTCAGCTTCATGCGCGAGTGCATCGGTGCGTTCGGCGGCGCGCAGCTTTGCCGACCGCGCGCGCGGGTTGGCGGAGATTTCCTCTTCGTCAGGTGTCACCGGGCGCCTGGTCAAGATGTGAAAGCTCGGTGCTGCCTGCGCGAGCTCGGGCAGATGCCGCGATCCGCCGGCGGCCTTGCCGCGGTCGGCAAGGAAGTTCTTGACGATGCGGTCTTCCAGCGAATGAAACGACACCACGACCAGCCGGCCGCCGGGCTTGAGCACGCGCTCGGCGGCCGACAACGCCAGATGCAATTCGTCGAGCTCCTGGTTGACGAAGATGCGCAACGCCTGAAACGTGCGCGTGGCGGGGTGGATCTCGCCGGGCTTTCCGCGCACGACCTTGCCGACGATATCGGCGAGCGCGCGCGTGGTCGTGATCGGCGCCTCCTTGCGGGCTGCTATGATCGCGCGAGCCACGCCGCGGGAACGGCGCTCTTCGCCGAAGATATAGATGATGTCGGCGAGATCGGCCTCGGACGCCTTCGCGATCACGTCGGCCGCGGTCGGACCTCCCTGTCCCATCCGCATGTTGAGCGGACCATCGAGGCGAAACGAGAAGCCGCGGGGCGCGTCGTCGAGCTGCATCGAGGATACGCCGACGTCCATCACGACGCCGTCGGCCGCGGAAATTCCCTGCGCGGCGCAGATATCGTCCAGCCGCGAGAAGCGGTCCTCGACCAGGGTCAACCGGCCGTCGGAGCGGTCGACCAGATCGAAGCCGCCGGCAATGGCGCTCCGGTCGCGGTCGATCCCGAGGACGCGGGTTCCAGGGACGTCGAGGATCGCGCGGCTATAGCCGCCTGCGCCGAAGGTCGCATCGAGGTAAGTGCCGCCGCTTTTGACGGCGAGCCACTCGACTGCCTCGCGGCCGAGAACGGGGATATGGCGTGAACCAGCCGGGCTCATGCGCCGGCCCCGGGGCGGGACCGGCGCAAAAAGCAAAAACTGGACGCGAACGGGCCCATGGCGCCTCGAATTCATGCCTCTCGCCGGGCTTCCCGGGACGAAAAACCGCTGAGCCATGCGATCGCCGATCCCGCGCGCCCCAGGCCGCGAACCCTGTTTTCCGCGCGGAATTTGCTGGGCTGCCATGGGATTTCGAGCGTGAACCGGTTCGGCACTTCACCACTTAGTAACGGCAGTTAGCGTTAAGAAAGCGTTGAAGGTCTGGAGCCGGTTTGAACAGCTTTCGATCTGTCCCCTATCTCTCCGCTCGCGGTGAGGCTTTCCACACACACTCCGCCAAAATGCGACGCGACACTACCTTGCCGGATTGCGCGGAAGGAAATCGTAAAGGAATAGTGAACGGCTCGGCCTTTAGTTGAGTTGTTGCCGCTCTCTTGCCCGGTTTGGGTTATTCTATGGCATTCGGTTCGTTCGCGTCTGATGGTATTGATTCGAAGCGTCAACGTGCCCTCCCGCTTCCCAGGGCCAACGCAAGCATGCGGACTTTTACTCCCGATACCTCGATCGCATCCGACGTCATCCCGTCGGCCAATTACGGCGACCGCGCCAAGGGCCGCCAGCCCGACATGATCGTGCTGCACTATACCGGCATGCCGGATGTGGAGAGCGCGATCACCCAGCTCTGCACCGTAGGCACCGACGTCTCCGCCCATTACATCGTGCTGGAAGACGGCCGCATCGTACAATGCGTGCCGGAAGCCAAGCGAGCCTGGCATGCCGGCGTGTCGTCCTGGGGCAGCGAAGATGACATCAATTCCTGCTCGATCGGCATCGAGATCGTCAACCGCGGCCATGATTGGGGTTATCCGGAATTTCCGCTGCGCCAGATCGCCGCCGTGATCGCGCTATGCCGCGGCATCACGCTCCGCCGTGAGGTACCGGCGCACCGCGTGCTGGCGCATTCCGATGTCGCGCCGGCGCGCAAGAAGGACCCCGGCGAAAAGTTTCCGTGGCACTCGCTGGCCAATTCCGGCGTCGGCCACTGGGTGCAGCCGGCACCGATAGTGCGCGGCGAGAGCCTCAAACTGGGCACCATCAACGAGAACGTCGAGGGCATGCAGCGGGCGCTTGCAAGATATGGCTATGGCGTGCCGGTCACCGGCAAATATGATGGGCCGACCATGGAAGTGGTGACCGCCTTCCAGCGTCATTTCCGTCCCGCCCGCGTCGACGGCGTCGCCGATCACTCGACGCTGACCACGCTGCACCAGCTGCTCGCCAGTCTCCCGGCCGAAGCCTCGGCGATCGCGACTCGGTAGTCGTGCTCTTCCCTCAATTCTCGGCACTCAACTCCGCGAGCCGCCGTGCATAGAGCCGCCGCAGCGGCTCGAGCTGCGTCGCTTCCATCGCGGCCACATAAGCGGCGCGCGCGGCGTCGCGTTTGCCGAGCCGGCGCAACAGATCGGCACGCACCGCTGGCATCAATTCATAGCCGCCGAGCCCGCCGCGGGCCTCGATCGCATCGATCAGGTCGAGCGCCCGCGCCGGCCCGTCGACCATCGAGACCGCGGCGGCGTGGTTGAGCTCGATCACCGGCGACGGGCTGATCCGCATCAGCACCTCGTAAAGCCCTGCGATTTGTCGCCAGTCGGTATCCTCGAAGTTGGGCGCGCGGGCATGAAGCGCTGCGATCGCGGCCTGCACCGCGTAGGATTGCGGCCGGCCCAGCATCCGCAGCGCTTCTTCCACCAGCTGCAGCCCTTCGGCGATCTGGTGAAAATCCCAAAGCGAGCGATCCTGCTCTTCCAGAAGCACGATATCGCCGGCCGGCGTTTCGCGCCCGGCACGCCGCGCGTCATGCAGCAGCATGAGCGCCAATAGTCCCTTGATCTCGCCGCGCCCTGGCACCAGGACATTGAGCAGGCGGCCAAGCCGGATCGCCTCGCGCGCCAGGTCCGGACGCATCAATCCGTCGCCCGAGGTTGCGACATAGCCTTCGGTGAAGACGAGATAGATCACCGCCAGCACGCCGTTGAGCCGCGGCTCCAGCGCCTCGCGTTCCGGTACCTCGTAGGGGATCCCGGCGAGACGGATTTTCTGCTTGGCGCGCAACAGCCGTTGCGCCATCGCCTCCTCGCTGACCAGGAAGGCTCGCGCGACCTGCGCCGTGGTCAGTCCGCAGACCGTACGTAACGTCAAGGCCACCTGAACCTCGGCGGCGAACGCCGGATGGCAACAGGTAAAAATCAGCCGCAGCATGTCGTCGTCGAATGTCGCGGACTCATGCGCCTCATCCGGGCCAGAGGCGTTGAGTTCGATCTCGTGCGTCAACTGGTCTTGTTTGCCGCGAAACGCGATCTGCCGGCGCACGCGGTCGATCGCCTTGTTGCGTCCGACGTTGACCAGCCAGGCGCGCGGATTGGATGGCGCATCTTCGTGGGGCCAACGCTCCAGCGCCACCGCAAATGCGTCCTGCAACGAATCCTGCGCCAGATCGAAATCGCCGACGAGGCGGATCAGCGTCGCCATCGCCCGCCCCGCCTCGTCACGGAATATCTTGTCGATTTCAACCGGGGTCATGCAACGCGCCATTCTCTCATTGTCGTTCCGGGGGCGACGCGAAAGCGTCGAACCCGGAACTTCGAGATTCCAGATTCACGCGAAGACGCGTGCCGGAATGACCGTCTACTTGTAAATCATGATCGGCCGGACCTCGATCGAACCATCCCGGGCGCCGGGAATCCGCGCGGCGATGGCTAGCGCTGCATCGAGATCCTTGGCCTCGACCAGGTAATAGCCGCCGAGTTGTTCACGCGTCTCCGCGAACGGACCGTCGGTGGTCAGCGTCTTGCCGTCGCGGACGCGCACGGTGGTCGCCGTCGTCGACGGCTGCAGCCCGTCACCGGCCTTGAAATGGCCGCTCTGGATGATGGATTGGGTAAACGCACCATATTCCGCCGTCACCTTCTGGCGGTCGGCCGGGTTCATCTTGCTCAATTCGGCTTCGTTCCGATAGATCATCAGCAAATACTGCATCGCGTTTCTCCTCTTGATCGGCTGGATCGCCGACATCCAGTCGAACGGGTTGGCCACCAAACGACATCTTCAGGATAATTTATTTCAGGCGACTGGTGCGGGCGTTATCTCCTTGACGCGACGGCCTTAAGCCCCCATCACAAGGACGTCAGTCGGCCGGACGGCCGCTCCGGCGATCACCGAAAGGTGGCTGGAGAGGAAAGTCCGGGCTCCATCGACATACGGTGCCGGATAACGTCCGGCGGGGGCGACCCCAGGGATAGTGCCACAGAGAACGAACCGCCCTCCTCCGCCCTTGCGGGCTCCGGAGGGCAAGGGTGAAAAGGTGCGGTAAGAGCGCACCGCGGGTCCGGCAACGGAAACGGCATGGCAAACCACACCGGGAGCAAGACCGAATAGGGACGGCAACGCGGGCTGTTCGCGAAAGCGATAACGCCGCGGGAGCGATGTCAGGCTCTCGCCGTCCGGGTAGGTTGCTCGAGGCAATGTGCAAACATCGCCCCAGAGGAATGGTCGTCACGTACCACCTGCGCAAGCAAGTGGTACCCTACAGAACCCGGCTTACAGGCCGGCTGATGTTCTACAAATGAGGGGTTCGGCGCAACACGCCGGACCCCTCGCCATGTCAGCCGGACGTAAAGACTTTTGCTTTGCGTCCACTTCACTTTTTTCGATAAATGCGATGGGAGGCTCCACCGATCATGCGGATTGGCATTCGCCTGGCGATTTCCGGTCTCGTCCTCGCATCGATCATGGTGAGCGCGATCGGCGTCCACATTCTGTGGTGGCGGACAGCGGAAGCGAACAGCCACGCGCTTGCCGACACCATCAACGGTCAGATCGATTCCACGGTCGAAAAGGAACTCGACCACCATCACCACCGAAGCGCGCGCCGCGCATACCGCGATCCGGACGCTGTTTGTTCAGCACGTCCTCGAGACCCGCGAAGCGGACAAGCGCGAGTTCGTCTTTCTGTCGCAGCTGCAGGCGCAGCCGAACATATCGTGGGTCGCGTTCGGCTGGCCGGACGGAACATTCTTTGCCGCGCACAAGCTCGGCGATCTCGGACTGGAAATGATGGAAATCGCGCCCGTCGACGGTGTCGATCAAGCGGCGCGTCGACCAATATGGCGTGGTGGTCGGGGACATCCAGTTCGAGAAACGCCGATTCGAAAACACCGACTACGTCGTCACCGATCAGGAATGGTACCGCGAGCGGAATACAAGCCGACGAACCGCGCTGGTTCAACGTATCGGTTCATCCGGTGGGGTCGCGTCCGTCGATTGCCTATGCCGGTCCGATCGACGTGTACGAGAAACGCCAGGGCGTTCTCGCGGTCATCATCGAATACACGCGGTTCGCCCAGTTTCTCTCAAACCTCTCGGTCGGAAAATCCGGCGCGGCGTTCATTCTGGGGCGCGATGGGAGCACCATCGCCGCGCCGGATCCGGATGCCGACGAAGTCAACATGCAGCGGTCGGATCAGCCGTTGTTGCCGATCGCACAAGGCGCGATGAAACAGGCCGGCAGCTCTTACGACAGCGACAAGAAGATCGCGAGCCAAGTGAGGCTGGTCGCCGCCGGAAATGCCTATGCGGTGAGTTTGACGCCGCTCACCTTTCCCGGATGGACGCTCGCGACCGTCATTCCGGAAGCGGAGTTTCTCGGTCCGATCGAAAGGACGATACGACAATTGCTGATTGGGCTGGCGATCCTGATTGTTGCCGCCGGCATTGTTTCGGCGTGGCTTGCCCGACGCGTCATCGCCACGCCGCTGATCATGGTCGTCGATGAGCTCAAGCACGTCGCACGCTTCGATCTCGAAAAGGTGCGGCGGCATGCCTCGCGCCTGATCGAAATTGAAAATCTGTCGAACGCCATCGCCGACATGGCCGGCGGGCTTGCCGCGTTTCGGAAATATATACCCTCGGATCTCGTGAAGACGCTGGTCAGCGAGGGCATCGAACCGAGCCCCGGCGGCTCGATCCGGAACCTGACGGTCTTGTTCGCGGATATTGCCGGCTTTACCGGGCTGTCTGAACGGCTCGGCGATCAGATCATCCCGCTGCTTTCCAGCTATCTCGACACCATGTCGCGCGAGGTCAGCGGCCACGGCGGCACGATCGATAAATTCATCGGCGACGCGGTGATGGCGTTCTGGGGCGCGCCTGCGGCGAACGCCGATCACGCGGTCGACGCCTGCCGGGCGGCGCTCGCCTGCCAGCGCGCCCTTCGGGCATCCGGACTGACCGATGACAGCGGCCGGCCGCTCAGAGTGCGCATCGGCGTCAATTCCGGCGACATGCTGGTCGGCAATATCGGATCGGAATTCCGGCTCAACTACACAGTGATCGGCGACGCCGTGAATGTCGCTAGCCGGCTTGAAGGCGCCAACAAGGAATATGGCACCGAAATCATCATCGGAGAGGAAACGCGCCGCCTCGCCGGCGATCGCATTCAAGTGCGCGAACTCGACCGGCTGATGGTCTATGGGCGCGACGGGAGGAATTGCCATCTACGAATTGCTTGACGTCGCCGAAGGCGGAGCCGCGCCTCCCGCCTGGGTGGTGCTCTATGAATGCGGCCTTGCCGCCTATCGCAGCCGCGATTTCGCGGCTGCCACAAGCTTCTTTCAGCAGGTCTTGGATGCAAGGGCATCCGATCAACCCGCGCGCATGATGCTCGAACGGTGCAGCGAATATCTCAAGTCGCCGCCTGGAGAGGATTGGGAAGCGACCAACGCCATGAAGGCGAAGTAGGACCCGGTAGCGATCACGGGATCGTGACGAGGTGGGCGGTAAGTCCAACAGCGTTGCGGGCGTAAAGCCCAATGGTTGGGTCGTCTTGAACCCTGTTGCCGCCGGCTACTCCGGCACGCCGATGGTGCAAGCCCTTGTCATGCCGTCTGACCCGATATGTCCCCGGAAAGGATCGCTCCCATGAACTCCAAGAACGTCTTCGCCAACGCCACCATCGCCGGCTCCTTCGCCGCCGCCCTCACCATGATCGCCGCCCCGGCATTCGCGGCGCCGAAGCCGCCGCAGCCCACCATGGACAAATGCTACGGCATCGCAATGAAGGGCGACAATGACTGCGCGGCCGGCGCCGGCACCACCTGCGCCGGCACCGCGGCCGCCGACTACCAGGGCAACGCCTGGAAGTATGTGGCGAAGGGAACTTGCGCGACCATCAAGACACCGAAGGGCACGGGCTCGCTCGAGCCGATCAAGTCCTAAGGCCAGAACGAGGCGCGCGCGATTCCCGCGTGCGCCTCGACTTTCTTCGGCAACGCGTACAGCCGGAACCTTCTGATGTTGCGAGCCTCTCATCTACCCGCGCGTACCGGCGTCGGCTTCAAGCCGGCGCATTTTCGCGACATTCTCGCCGCTCCGCAGCCAGTCGGATTCTTCGAAGTACACGCTGAGAACTATATGGGCGCCGGCGGGCCGCCGCACGCGCAGCTCGGCGCATTGCGCGAACGCTATGCGTTGTCGGTGCATGGCGTCGGGCTGTCGATTGGCTCGATGCGGCCGCTCGATCAAGACCATCTCACGCGGCTTAGAACGCTGTGCGATCGCTACGCGCCGCAGAGTTTCTCTGAACATCTCGCCTGGTCGTCTCACGATGCCATCTACTTCAACGACCTTCTGCCGTTGCCCTATACGCAACAGACGCTGGCGCGGGTCGTCGAGCATGTCGAAGAGGTACAGACGGTGCTCGGACGCCAGATGCTGCTCGAAAATCCATCCACCTACATTCGCTTTTCCGAAAGCACGATCCCGGAGGTTGATTTCCTCGACGAAGTATCGAAGCGGACCGGATGCGGATTGTTGCTCGACGTCAACAACGTCTTCGTTTCGGCAAGAAACCACGGCACGCAGCCTCAGCCCTATCTGGATTCGTTTCCGCTCGATCGGGTGAAGGAAATTCACCTCGGCGGACATCACGAGGAAACCGACGATACCGGCGCCCCGCTGCTGATCGATGCCCACGGATCACCGATTTCGGAAGCGGTCTGGGCGCTCTACGCGCATGTCGTCGCCCGCACCGGAGCGATTGCGACCCTGATCGAGTGGGACAATGAGGTTCCCGATTGGCCGACGCTGCGCGCCGAAGCGGTCGCGGCACGAGAAATCCTTTCTGGCGCGTCACGCGCGTCGGCCGCATGAGAGGAGCCATGCCCGCATCATTCGAGACATCGTTTGCGGATGCGCTGTTGAACGCCGATCGGCCGATTCCGCGTGGCGTCAACGCCCACAACACGGCCGTTCCCGTGCGGCGCTTTGCCGTCTACCGCAACAACGTGATGGTAGGCTTGGCGAAAGCGCTCAAGAGCCGCTTTCCCGCGGTCGAGAAAATCGTGGGCGAAGAGTTCTTCGCCGCGATGGCGCGGGTCTTCGTGACGGAGCAGCCGCCGCGCTCGCCGCTGCTCGCAGCCTATGGCGATGAACTTTCCCGCCTTCATCGCCGCGTTCGAACCGGCGCGCGAACTTCCCTATCTTGCAGACGTGGCGCGGCTCGAAGCGGCGCGGACACGCGCCTATCATGCGGCCGACGCCACGCCCATCGATGCTGACCGCTTTGCGGCGCTCGATAGCCGGACCATCGCAGATATATGCATCGACATGCACCCCTCGGCCGAGATCGTTCGCTCGCCCCATCCGATCGTCACGATCTGGGCGATGAACAGCGCAGAGCAGGCGCTTGCGCCGATTGCGGATTGGCGCGGCGAGGACGCGCTGGTCGCTCGCCCCTGCCTTGACGTGCAAGTCCGCACGCTGCCGCCGGGTGGCGCAGCATTCCTGCTCGCGCTCGCCGCGGGCCGGCGGCTCGGCGAGGCGGCCGAAGCCGCGTTTGCGGACGACCCGGATTTCGACCTCACCGCCAACCTCGCGGGACTGATCGGCTCGGGCCTCGTGCTGGACATCGTTCTTCCGCAGCCGAAGAACGGCCGGCAACCATGACCGATATGTCGCCCGCGGTCGCGCATGCCAGATCCGTTCCTGCACGGATCGTTCAACGGGCGATCGCCACGCTGGATGGCATCCCCTATTGGTTCATCGCGCTTGCAGCTCGGATCTTTCCGGCCGCGGTGTTCTGGCAGTCCGGTCAGACCAAGGTCGCTGGCTTCCACCTCAAGGCCAGCGCCATCGCACTGTTCCAGAATGAATATCAGCTTCCACTGATCGATCCCACGGCGGCCGCTTACGTGTCGGCCTTTTCCGAGCACTTCTTTCCGATCCTGCTGGCGATCGGGCTCGCGACGCGGTTTTCCGCCTTGGCCCTGCTGTTCATGACGTCGGTGATCGAGATTTTCGTCTATCCCGGCGCCTGGCCGACCCATGGGGTGTGGGCCACTTGTTTTCTTGTCGTGATCGCGCGCGGCCCCGGCTTGCTGTCGCTCGACCATTTGATCGCGCGCAAATTCCAGTAAGACGAAGATCGTGAACTTATTGGGACGTTTCCCGGAAATTGTCGTTGCGCGCTTAATTCAATAGTACGCGCCCCGCGCGTCGTGTAAACGTCGCGCCATGACAAAGAACATCAGACGATAATGAACGCGGGGGGTTTTGCTTTGCTGTTCGCCGGCGCACTCGCCGGCGGATTCGTGTCCGGCCTTGCGGGATTCGGCACCGCGCTGATGACGCTCGGAATCTGGCTCTATCTGATGCCGCCTTCGGTCGCGGTGCAACTGGTGCTGATCTGCTCGGTCGTCGCGCAAAGTTCGACGCTGCCGTCGATGTGGCGCACCTTCAACCTGAAGCTGGTCTGGCCGTTCCTGATCGGCGGCCTCGCTGGCGTGCCGTTGGGCACGATACTGATCGCCCATGCCGATCCGCAAAATTTCAAACTGACTGTCGGCGTGTTTTTGCTGGTGTTTCCGCTCGCGCTCTATTTCCAGCGCACGCCGACGGCGTTCCGCTTCGGTGGCAGACTTGCGGATGGCGCCATCGGCTTTGCCGGCGGCATCCTCGGCGGGCTGGCGGGCTTGTCGGGTCCGCTTCCGATCCTGTGGGCGAGTGTCAGGGGTTGGGGCAAGGACGAGCGGCGCGGCATCTTCCAGATCTTCAACTGGACGGTGCTTGTCGCAGCACTTGGCCTGCAGCTGGCGTCCGACCTGGTCGATCGGCAAGTCATCTGGCTTGCGCTCTTGGCGTTGCCCGGCACGATCATCGGCGCTTCGCTCGGCGCGCGGGTCTATCATGGATTGAGCGATAAGAATTTTCGCGACGTCGTGCTGGTCTTGTTATTTCTTTCCGGTGTCGGCCTGGTCTGGAGCGGCCTCCATTAGATCATGATCCGACAGGATAGGATTCGACTGGATCAAGCCTTTCGTTGCGAGTCGACGCGCTGCGCCAGCGCCATGCCGCCGGCGACGCCGACGCCGAGCACATACATCCACCCCTCGTGAAAATCGAACAAATGCGAATTGAACAATGAGGTGAAGATATTCTGCACCACCACCAGTAACCCGATCCAGTTGGCGAGATCCTCTCCGCGGAACAGCGAGAGGTGCAACAACCACATCGCATAGAGCACCGCGATGCCGACCGCACCCCACTGCACCGCGACGTTCAAGGTCTGATTGTGCGGATTGCTGACTACTTGCGCGCGGGCGCCGACTTGGCCTGCCGCAGCCTGCTCGAACAGGCCCCGCGTGGCGCCGGTGCCGTGTCCGATCACGGGAGCGGCGACGAAAAACCGCAGGGATTTCTTCCAGTATTCCAGCCGCGAGCCGATGCCGCTCTCGACGTTCTGGGTCGCGGTGTATTCGTAGTCGGTAAAGAACTTGTCGACGGTCGTGCGCAAATGCGGCGAAGCATACCATGCCGCTGCTGCCAGCAGCGCAACCGCGCACAGGGTTGCGACCGCAAACCTCGGGCGCAGATGCATCAGCGCGAACACCGCGAGCATGATCGGCATCGTCACCAGCGCCGTGCGCGACACCACGACGAACACCATGTTGGCGACGAGGCCCAAGCCGACCGCCGCGAGCAGCAGTGCCTGTCTCGTTTTGTGTTCGCGCAGCAAAGCCACGATCGGATAGGCGAGCGCCACTGCGCACAGCGAGAATTCCTGACCCTGGTCGATGTAATCCTTGACGAAGATTCCGCTGATCGGACGATAGGGTCCGCGCGAAAAGTAGAGTTTTGCCGAAAGAAGTGGATCGAGCGCGACGATAGAGGACACAACGGCCAGCAGCGTACAAGATGCGAGAAAGGCGATGAAGACCCATGCGCCGCGCGAGGAGCGCTCGAAATGATAGAGCAACAGCGGCAGCACCAGAAGTTTCGCGGTGGGGCTGATGCCGTGCAGGCGCACTCCCCAGGGCGCCTCCGACCATAGTGTCCCCAAAAGCGCGAGCGCGACCAAGGCGATCGGCAGGAAAGCGACCGGGCGCTTCACGGATTGCAGCAGCCGCCGCGGCTCGATGGTCGGAACCAGCGCGATCAGCCACAGCACCACCGCGATGCTGACGCCGGTCGTCGACCACGGCAACAGGATCGCGATCAGCATCGCGCACAAATCGACATTGCGCATCCGCACGACCGGATCGTGCCGGGCGGACCAGATCGCCGAAAGCCAGGAGGTGCCGGTTGTTCGTCCCGCGGCTTCGGTCATCCCGGTCCTTTACGTACCTCAAGTTTACTCACGCGTGTCTAGCTCAGGGTGTCGGCGCGCCGCAATCCCTGACCGCGGCGCGCCGAGCATCATTCCGCCGCCGAAACGCGGGTGAATTCCGTCACCTGCCGCTCGAACAGGGCGCGATAGATGCCGCCGGCGCGCGCCGCGAGCGCGGCGTGAGTGCCCAGCTCGACGATCTCGCCGCGATCGAACACCAGGATGCGGTCGAGGCTGCGCACCGTCGACAGCCGGTGCGCTATCACGATCGACGTGCGCCCCTTCATCAGCCGCTCCATCGCCTGTTGAATCAGCGCCTCCGATTCCGAATCGAGGCTCGAGGTCGCCTCGTCCAGGATCAGCACCGGGGCGTCCGCCAGAAACGCGCGCGCCAGCGCCACGCGCTGCCGCTCGCCGCCGGAAAGTTTCACGCCGCGCTCACCGACCAGCGTGCCGTAACCTTTCGGAAGATGCAGGATGAACTCATGCGCGTTGGCGAGCCGCGCGGCCTGCTCGATCGCCGCCATGCTGGCGCCCGGCCGGCCATAGGCGATGTTTTCGGAAAGCGTTCGGTGAAACAGGATCGGGTCCTGCTGCACGATCGCGATCTGGCTGCGCAGCGAATGCTGCGTCGCCTTGGCGATGTCCTGATCGTCGATCAGGACGCGCCCGCCCGACACGTCATGGAGCCGCTGCACCAGCTTGACAAAGGTGGTCTTGCCGGAGCCGGAGCGGCCGACCAGGCCGACCCGTTCGCCGGCGCGGATGTCCACCGAGAGGCCGTCGTATAATGGCGCGCGATGGCCGCCGTAATGGAACGTCACGTCCTCGAACACGATGCGTCCGCCCTCGATGTCGATCGGTTTTGCGCCGGGCGCATCGGTAATGCCGATCGGCTCGTCATGGATCGCGACCAGTTCCTCCATGTCGTTGACCGAGCGCTGCAGATTGTTGACGTGCATGCCGACATCCCGCAAATAGGCGTGGATGATGTAGTAGCTGGTCAGCACATAGGTGACCTCGCCCGGCGTGGCGCGGCCTGCGATCCACAGCAGCAATGATCCGCCGATCACGGAAGCGCGCAAGGCTAGCAGCACCACGAACTGCGCGGTCGCGGTGTGAATGGAGCGCAGCCAGGTCCGCCGCACCCGGGCGCGCCAGCGATTGATGACGCGCTCAAACCGCGCATCCTCGCGCGCTTCCGCGCCGAACGACTTCACCACCGCGTTGCAGGTCAGGGCGTCGGCCAGCGTGCCGCCGACCTTGGTGTCCCAGGCATTGGAGACCCGCGCGGCGGGCGCGATGTAGTCCGTCGACAGCCATATGATCATCGGGACATAGACCGCAGCACCGGCGGCAACCACGAGGCCGAGCGATGGCCAATACGACCCGAGCAGGATCATCGAGCCGAACAACACGACCAGCGACGGCAACAGCGCCATCAGGATCGTGTCATTGAGCAAGTCGAGCGCCCACATGCCGCGGGCGATCTTGCGCACCGTCGAGCCGGCAAAGCTGTTGGCGTGCCAGTCGGTCGAGAACCGTTGCACCCGCACGAAAGCGTCGCGCGCCACGTCGGACATGATCTTCAGCGTGAACGGCACGATCGCATGCAGCCCGACCACGCGGAGCGTCGCCGAGGCAAACCCCAGCGCCACGATCGCGGCGAAAGCCGTGAACGCGGCGTGGCGCGCGGCAACATCCGACACACCCGAGGTCATCGCATCGACGAGATGGCCCGAGAACACCGGCATGAACAGGTCGGCGACGGTTGCGCCCAACAGGCCGCCGGCGACGATGGCAGCACCGAGGGGCTGGCCGAGCCAGTGGCGGAATACGAAGGGCAACACTACGCGTATCGCCGCTTTTTTGTTGTTTCGAACGGTCATGGCGTCATCCGGCAGCGATTGCACATGCCGGCTCCATTTTGAATCGACGCGCGGACGGCATCGGGCCGAACGCAAGCGTCGTTGAAAATCAGGGATCTGATTGGAAGTTTGGGAATCGGGGCGTCAGACCCGATCGATGCTGTCGGAAAACGCCCTCAAAGGGCGAAACAGGCGTCCAGCATGGGCATCGGACGCGGGCGTACGATCTGCGCATACATCGAAATCATGCAAATCTCCCCGGTTCGAGCGACGACGCGTTCGTTATAAGTGAACCAGCGTGATTTGGCAACCAGCTTAGCGTTTTCGAGCGAAGTGGGTACCGGTTCGCGTGAAGAAAACGCGTCAAAAGAAAGGCTAATGCGCCGGTTCGGTTGATGCCGGGGGCGGCTTCTTCAACAGCAACACCACAATGCTGAGGCCGAAATAGAACAGCGTCAGCATGAAGAAGGCGTCGCCATAACCCATCACCACCGCCTGGCGATGCACGATCTGCGACAACTGCTTCATCGCCATCAGCGCCGCATCGCCCATGCCCTGCAGGCGCTGGGTGAACATGTTGAGCGTCTCGGTCGCAGTCGCATTGCCCCAGGTGACGCGCTCCTGCAATCGGGTGATGTGCAGATCGGTGCGCTCATTGAGCACCTGATTGATGATCGCAAGCCCGACCGCGCCGCCAAGATTGCGCATCAGGTTGAACAGGCCGGAGGCGTTCTTGACCCGCTCCGGCGCGAGCGTGCCGAGCGCGATATTGTTGGTCGGGATCATCGCGAACATCATGCCGATGCCGCGCAGGATCTGCGGCATCAGCAATTCGTAGAAATCATAATCGCGGGTGATCCACGTCATCTGCCATGACCCGAGGCCAAAGATGATCAGGCCGGCCGCGATGATGTAGCGCAGATCGACCTTCAACATCAGGCGGCTGACGATCGGCGCCATCAGGAACATGGTGACACCGGAGACGAACATGGTCTCGCCGATCATCAGCGCGCTGTAGCCGCGCACTTCGGAGAGATAGCGGGGATACATGTAGGTCAGTCCGTAAAGGCCGACGCCGATGCAGAACTGCAGCAGGCAGCCGATCGCAAAATTGCGGTCGCTGAAGGTCCTGATGTTGACGATGGGCTCTTCCGCCGTCAGCACACGCCAGAAGAAGGCGATTGCCGAAATGCCGCCGATCCAGGCGCAAACTGCGACCGAAGTGTCCTGCAGCCATTCATATTGCGGGCCTTCCTCCAGCACATATTCGAGCGCGCCCAGAAAGCCGCCCATGAACAGGAGGCCCCACCAGTCGAAACGATCGAGCAGCGCCAAGTTCGGAGAATCGAAGTCGACCAGCGCCAGCACGCCGATGGTGATGCCGATGCCGGGCACGACGTTGATGAAGAACAGCCAGTGCCACGACATCGCATCGGTGATGATGCCGCCGACGGTCGGTCCAATGGTCGGCGCCAAGGTCGCGACCAGGCCAATGATCGGGGCGACGATGTGGAATTTCGAGCGCGGAAATACCGTGTAGGCGGAGGCGAACACGGTCGGGATCATGCCGGCGCCGAGAAAGCCCTGCAGCGCGCGCCACAGGATCATCTCCTCGATCGATGAGGCGAAGCCGCACAGAAAACTCGAGACCGTGAAGCCGAACGCGGAAATCGCAAACAGAATCCGCGTGCCGAGCGCGCGCGACAAGAATCCCGACAGCGGAATCGCGATCACTTCCGCGATCAGATAGGCGGTTTGCACCCAGGAGACTTCGGTCGAGCTTGCCGAGAGGCCTGCCTGGATATCGGTGAGGGAAGCCGAGACGATCTGGATGTCCAGGATCGACATGAACATCCCGAACACCATGATCAGGAACGCAAACACCCGCCGCGGCGCGATCCGCTCGGAGGGTGCAACCATCATCCCAGGCGTTGCGGTGGTGGCGTCGGCCATGATCTCTTCAGCTCACATATGCGCTCGTCGAACGCGCCGGTCGGAGGCGCCCGCAAACCTATTGCGGGTGGGTCATGACCGACGAGTTGAGATCGGCGTCGCTGTCGGCATCCTTGGCGCCCTCGCTGGTATCGACGGTGGCGTAGACCGACATGCCGGCGCGCAACAGGTTCTGCCGCGCCACCGATTTCGGGACGCGGATGCGAACCGGAAGCCGCTGCACGATCTTGGTGAAATTGCCGGTGGCGTTATCCGGCGGCAGCAGCGTGAACACCGAGCCTGCCGCGGGCGAGATGCTCTCGACCAGCCCAGCGAATTTGCGATGGCCGTAGGCGTCGACCGAGATCGTCGCCGGCTGGCCGGGGCGGATCCGCTTCAGCTGCGTCTCCTTGTAATTGGCGTCGATGAAGACGTCGTCGAGCGGCACGACATTGCCGAGCCGTTGGCCTGTGGTGACGTAGTCGCCGACATTGACCAGACGGTTGGAGAAGGTGCCGTCGACCGGCGCGCGCACCGAGGTGAAATCGAGGTCGCGCTCGGCCTTCGCAAGCGAGGTCTGCAATTCCGCAAGCTGCGCCTTGGCTTCCGCCTGCTGCGCTTTTGTCACTTCGACATTGGAGCGCGCGGCGTCAAAAGCGGCCTGCGCTGCTTTCACGCCCGCCACGCCCTGGTCGCGCGCGGCTTCGGACTGTTCGTAGGTCGCATGCGAAGCAAATCCCTTGTTGCTCAGCGCCTGCTGGCGGTCGTAATCGAGCCCGGCCCGCTTCAGGCCGGCTTCGGCCGAGACGAGATTCGCCTGCGCCTGTTCGACCGCGCTTTCCTGCGCGTAGACCTGGCGGCCGATACGCTCGATGGTGGCCTGTTGAGTTCGCAATCCTGGTGCGGGCGGCATCGACCGCGATCCGATAATCGCCGTCGTCGATCCGGAAGATCACCTCGCCGGCATGGACCACCGAATTGTCGCCTGGAAGGATCGCGGCAATGTGGCCGGAAACCCGCGCGCCCAGCATGGTGTTGTTGGCGCGCACATAGGCGTCGTCGGTCGAGATGTAAAACCGTCCGACCAGAAGATAATATGCGCCATAGCTAGTCACCGCGAGCGCGAGCAGCAAACCTACGCCCATCAAGACGAGCTTCTTGCGGTTGGAAGATTTTGGCGCGGCGGAATTTGCGGGAGCGGCAGGCTTGTCGACAGCCGGCGCGGCCGGCGTCTCGGGACGGCGCTTGGTCTCTTCGGCGACGTGGCTGCGAAGCGTTTCGGCGAGAGCAGCCGAATCCTCGCGCGCCGCTGCGCCGTCTGCCGTCTCCGGCTCCGAGCGAAGAATACGCGCGGCCTGGTCTCTCGCTACGGCCATTTACGGCCTCCTCAATTACAAAGCAGCCTACGCCAAGAACCGATCGGGTCCTTAACGTCAGCCTGATTACAAATTAACATTGACCGAACGGTTCGGTCAAGATATTATCGCGTTGATCCTAGACTAGGGTCCCTCGCAATCCCTTTCCAAAATCGAAATTTTTAAAGAGAAGCTAAACCAATGGTTGCAGGTGACCGCACTGCCCTTCATCTGGTCGGCGACGAGGATTTATCCAAACGCCGCCAGATCCTCGACGGCGCCCGTAAGGTCTTCATGAACCTGGGCTTTGACGGCGCCAGCATGGGCGAGATTGCCCGCTCCGCCGGCGTCTCCAAGGGCACGCTGTACGTCTATTTCGCCGACAAGAGCCGGCTGTTCGAGGCCATTGTCGAGGAAGAAGCGCTGGAGAAGAGCCAGGTCTCCTTCAATTTGAGCCCCGAGCGCGACGCCGCCACCACGCTTTCGGAATTCGGCGAGACCTATATCGCGATGCTGTGCCGTCCCGGCGGCGGATCGGCGATCCGCACCGTGATGGCGATTGCCGAGCGGATGCCGGATGTCGGCCGCCGCTATTACGCAGCCGTGCTGGAAAAAACCATCGACCGCCTCGCCGCCTATCTCGAGGCGCGCGTGAAGGTGAACGAGCTTGCGATCGATGATTGCCAGCACGCGGCGTCGCAATTCATGTTGATGTGCCAAGCCTCGCTGTTCCTCCCCTTTGTTTTCCAGGCCGCCCCCCCGCCCTCGCACGAGCGCATCACGCAAGTGGTCCAAAGCGCAACGCGGATGTTCCGCGCGGCGTATGCGGTGAAGGCGGAGTTAGGTAGACGGCCGGCGTTTCTCTCAACTCGTCGTCCTCGCGAAGGCGGGGACCCATAACCACCGATGCCTGTTGTAGATCGAGCTGGGGCACCAGCTACACACAACACGGCATTCGTGGTTATGGGTCCCGGATCGGCGCTCGCTTCCGCTCGCTTGTCCGGGATGACGGAAGTAGTTCAATTCAATTTTCAAACAGCCACACGCAGCTTCGCATTCTCGCGGCGCGAATCGCCCGAGGTCATCGTTAATCTGCTCCGGCTAGCTAGGCCGCCTGTTCATAAATTGATTCACGAGCGCGCGAGGACCTTGCTCTAATCTTCGCCCTCCTGATCGGCCCGTCCTCGTAACGAGCTCAAGAACCGCAGTGCCGCGTTGCGCGTGTCGGGAGAGTTCAGGATCCCGAGATGGGCGGTGGAGAGGACCGTGTCGAATTGCCCCTGGGCGACAAGGTCGATTGTCTCAGCGCCGGCAAGACCGGCGCTGGCGGTGAAATCATGCGGGTTGCCGTCGCGATCCTCGGCGGGAACGCCTGGGAGAACACCATCCGCCAGGCTGTTGTAGACGAAGTCGGGTGTTCCCGGCTTGTTGCGGATGACCAGGTAACGAGTGGGACCCGGCGTCTCCCCCGCGGCGTTCAGTACCGTGAGCAACTGAGTGTGGTCGGAACCGTACTCGTCGCAAACCGCGCTGCTCGGCGTGAAGCCGCCGCCGCTCGGCAGCTGGTAGAAGTTGGCCGGGCTGGGCGAGCAGTCAATGATGCCGTGATTGGGTCCGTCGATGGCGACGAGCGCCCGCACCTTGCGATAGGCATTGTCCTGCAGCATCCATTCCCGCGCCACGGTGACGCCGAGACTGTGGGCGACGATGTCGACGCGCTTGGCGCCAGTGAAGTCGAGAACCGCCTGCACGAATTGGCGCAGGATCGGCACAACCGCAGCAGTCGTGTGCGAGATGCCTGAGCGATGGGTATTGTCCTGCGCCAGGTCGCACTGATCGCCTTGATAACCCAGCCCCCAGAGCTCGCTCGGGTGGTAGCCGTGATCGAGGAAGAATTGCGCGAAGGCTTGGATGCGCCCAAAGGGGTTGCAGGCGGTCGCGAACGGACTGTCGTTGTTGCCGTGGAGGAAGATCACTGGGACGTGCTCGACACGGCCGATGCCGGAGCCAAAGCCAATCACCGGCTTGCCGAGATAGAAGTTCCCGATCACCGGGAAGTGGTCGGGAAACGTCGTGCCGATCTCGACGCCCTTGCCTGGCGACGCTCCGCTCGCCAATCCTCCGGCGCCAAACTGCAACAGAACCGCGATGATGGCCGCAATACGAAGATGTTTGGTGGTCATAGTCCCCTCCCTTCGGTAATTATTCGCCGAACGCAGCGAACTCGAAGACTTTCGCGTCACGAACGGCGGAACCGATTCTACCGACTCATAGCGAATGGTGCAGCTAAAGCGCCATGCTGTCGAACACACCCTAGTTCAGCGAACAATTTCGAGACAGGATGATCTCTCAGAATTTTTTAGCTTTCGGCGAACAACTTTTTCAAAAACTTGTCACATAGGTGTGGGGACCAGGAAAGAAGTCTCTTCGCCCCCGCCCCCTGGATCACGCTCAATTTTCGTCGTGGCCCAGCTGCAAAATGCTAAGCTTTGGGGATAGCACAGAGCCTTTTTAAGGGGGCACATGCGGCGGCGCGCCTTTATATCGCTTCTAGGCGGGGCGGTGTCGGCACGGCCGTTCTTGGTGCTTGCGCAATCGTCGGTGCTGCCGGTGGTTACCCTCATCAATGCCAGAAGCGCTGAGAGCAGCGCCAGCTTGGCTGCCGAATTCCGCAAGGGCCTGAGGCAGGCGGGTTTCGCTGAAGGTACGGATGTCGTTGTCGAGTACCATTGGCTGGGCGGCCATTACGACGAGATATCCACGATAGTCAGCGATGCTGTCCGGCGCAGTGTCGCGGTGATCGCCACGCCGGGCAACAGTCCCGGCTCACTCGCTGCCAAAGCTGCGACCGAAACGATCCCGACTGTGTTCGGTGTGGCTGAAGATCCGGTAGCGCTGGGCTTGGTAAAAAGCCTTGCACAGCCACGCACCAACGCGACGGGCATCAATTTCTTCGCTAGCGAGATCGACGCCAAGCGGCTTGGACTGATGCATGAGATGCTGCCCAAGGCCGTTCGCTTTGCCGTGCTGGTCAATCCCGCCAATGCTGCAACCACCGAGGCGACTTCTAAAGCCCTTAGGGAGGTCGCTCCCGGGCTTGGCCTGGAACTGCTTTTCTTTAGTGCCAGCACGCCCGCTGAGATCGATACGGCCTTTGCCGCCATTGCTGATGCGCGAGCGCACGCCCTTTTCGTCGCCCCTGACGCTTTTTTTTCGAGCCGGGGCACGCAGTTTGCCGCGCTCGCGGCGCGCGACCGGCTCCCCGCCAGCAGTTTTTCGAGCGAGATGGCCGCAGCCGGCCTGCTGATCAGTTATGGAACCAGCCTTGCCGACATGTTTCGCCAGGTTGGCATCTACTCAGGCACCATCCTCAAAGGTGCTAAGCCCGCCGAGCTTCCTGTTTTGCAATCGACCAAGTTCGAATTTATTATCAACCTGAAGACTGCACATTTGCTTGGCCTCGACGTTCCCCCGACGCTGCTCGCGCGTGCTGACGAGGTTATCGAATGAAGATGCTGTTTGCGGCGGTGCATGAGTCCGGGTTTGGCAGATACTGTTGCAAAAGTCGAAACTTGCATCAGTCCGAATTTTTAGTGAAACCTTAAAACGCGAACCGGTCGACGATTCGAATAACCTCACTCGCGCTACCGAAGTCGCCCATGCGTTTTGCGTGAGGCGATGAGGTCCCTCAGATCTCTACACGAAAACCGCGCCTACAGTCCGCAGAATTTTTGACCACCTGTGCAAAACGACTTTTGCAACAGTATCGGCACTTAACAGAAGCTCGTTGCGTTGCGATCTTGGTCCGCTTTCGAGCAAATAGCGGACAGCACGTCCCAACGCTCCATGATCTTCGATCGACGAATTCCGTTGTCGGGCGCACAATGGGCATTTTGCCCGACGATTGCTTGTGAACGATCCTCTCACTACAGCGCGAGGAAAACTTCGCCAACCGTTGGCGCCGGCAGTTCTTGATGCGTCTCCCGCCGCCGCGATGGGTCACAAGCAGATACCAAGAATTCTCATGCGGCAAGATTGTGCAGGCGATTTTCGTTTTGTCGCAGGCGGCGTTCTCTTGCTTGCGACTGTCGGCAGCCGCTCATAATCCCCCGCAATCTCCATTGCCCAATATGTTCGATGAGAGACGGCGCTGGTTACGCTGGCGACGCCGACGCGGGACGCGTTGTGAAGCAGGAGATTTTTCCGATGACCCGTTGACGCAATCCATTGCGCGAGCGTTTTTTCGAAATTGTCATAGCCAAACGCAATATTTTCCGCAGCCCGCCCCGGTCTCGCTGGTGCAATCCGTGAACTGAAAGATCCAAGCACGTCGTGGTCGAGCGTATCTTTCGCCGCCATCGCCTTGGCCTGTTCCAGCGCAATCCGGTTGAGAATAGCGTCCGCGGTGACATGTCGTTCGCCGTGCTTCAGGCGGAATTCCGAAATCATCTCGGCGGGCGACGCTTCTGCCGCGGCCAGGCCGCAAAAAAGCGGAACCAGTGAGAGCAAAATGACGAATAGCGGTTTCATATACTGCCGTGTTCGCAACCAATAAGGTCTACCCATCACTCTCTCTCAATACGACGACGATCGCACCGCGCTCAAGACTGCCGGTAATGCCTGGCTGGCGGCGACGAGGCACGCGTTTACGTGAGACGACGAACCCGACCGAAGTGCGACAAGCGAAGTAATAATATGCAGCTCTATTTTAGTGTCGTAGCCCGGATGGAGCCAACGGGTCGCGCGAATGCGCGCCCGATGACAGGCTCCGCGAAATCCGGGGCGTCTCGTCGACATCATGCTCCTGGATTGCGCTTTGCTCCATCCGGGCTACGTATGTTCGATGGCGCCTTCGTGATTTGACATTTCATCCAGAATTGTCAAATACGTCAAAATGGCTCCGCTGACCCCGCGCGACCGCATTCTTGACGCCGCGATGCTGGTGTTCCGCCGCCATGGCTTTCGCCGCTCGTCGATCGAGCAGGCGGCGGAGGCGGCCGGACTGACGCGGCAGGCGCTGTATCATCATTTCAATTCCAAGGAAGCGCTGTTCCGCGCCGTCGTCGAGCGGGTCTATCAAAGCGCGCTGGCCGTCGAGGGCGCGGCCGCGGACGCCACCGAGAAGGCGGGCGGCAGCCTCGCCGATATCCTGGTGGCGCAAATCACGGCAAGGCTGACTTACCTGGTCGCGTCGCTCGATGGCTCGCCCCATGTCGAAGAGCTGTTTTCGGAACATCTCGGGCAGAGCCGCGACCTCTATCAGAAATATGCTTCTCTCTATGCCGCGCAGGGCACGGCCACGATCGAGCGCGTCATCCGCAAACAAAAGCTCGGCTTGCGGATGCCCGCGGGCGAGCTCTGGCGATGCGTCGAGATGGCCGTCAACGGAACCAAATCGGCCTACCCGAAGCTGCAGCCGCTCGATGCCTTCCTGAAGGATCTCGAAACGATGCTGCGCACGCTGATCGCAGGCGCCATCGGTCCGTCACCGCGCACGGTGAAGACGATAATCGCGAAAAAACCCTCCCGCAAAAAACCTGGAGATCGGAAATGAGCACCATGACGATCAACGGCCGCGCAGAGACGCTTCCGGACGACCCCGATGCGCTGCTCATCGATGTCGTGCGCGACGGGCTCGGCCTGACCGGAACCAAGTTCGTGTGCGGCTCAGGTGTCTGCGGCGCCTGCACCGTGCTACTCGACGGCGTGCCGGTGGTGAGCTGCCTGTTGCCGGCGCAAGCCGCCAGCGGCAAAGCGGTGACGACGGTCGAAGGCATTGCCGGTAAGGATTTGCATCCGATCCAGAAAGCCTTCATGGCGCACGATGCGCTGCAATGCGGCTTCTGCACGCCCGGATTTGTCGTGGAGGCAACCGCCTTTCATGACCGCTGGCGCGCGGCCAAGGGCACCGCTGCGCCGTCACGGGAGGAAATCGCCGCAGCCCTGTCAGGGCATCTCTGCCGCTGCGGCGCCTATGAGGGAATTTTTCGCGCCGTGACCGATGCCTGCGCCGGCCGCTTTGACGGCGACATCTTCGCTTCGCCCCGCGTCGAGGCGCGCGACAAAGTGACGGGGGCGGCAAAATACACCGTCGATATCCGTCATGACGGACAGCTCGAAGGCGTCATCCTGCGCTCGCCGGCGGCGCATGCCCGCATCGTCGACATTGACCTCGCTCAGGCACGCAGCTGGCCGGGAGTGGCCGCCGCGATCTCCTTGCTCGGCGACGACCGCATGGTCCGCTATATCGGCGAGCCGATCGCGGCCGTGGCCGCAAAAGATCGAACCACTGCGATGGCGGCGATCGCCGCCATCAAGCTTACGAGCGAAGCCCTGCCGGCCGTGATCGGACTGGACGCCGCGCGCCAGAACAATGCTCCCGTCGTGTTTGAAAAATCGAACCGGAAGAAAGCTGGCAACGTCTCGGAGGGCGCCGGCGCGCCGGCGCCCTGGAAAGGCAACCTCCGCGGGCCGTCCTCGGTCTTCTCGCAGAAGGCAAAGAAGACGCGAAACCTTCTCGATGCCGCGCGGCAGGCACCCGATCCGCTGCTGGTCGAGGCGACTTTCCGGACCGGCGCGCAACAGCATGCCTGCCTGGAGCCGCATGCCACCGTCGCCCGTTTCGACGGCGATCGGCTAACGGTGCACATCTCGACGCAGGGCGTGTTTGAACTCAGCGAAAAAATCGCCAAGCGCTACAAGCTCGATCACGACAAGGTCCGCATCATTGCCGATCACGTCGGTGGCGGATTTGGCTCCAAGGGAAACCTGGGCATGGAGACAATAGCGGCGATTGAACTGGCGCGCGCGGCCAAGGCGCCGGTCAGGATAGCCTACGACCGGCACGAAGAACTTTCCGTCACCGGCTATCGGCCGGCCGCTGAGTTGAAGATCGCGCTGTTGCCGTCCGCGCAAGGCGAGCTCAAAGCCTTGTCGCTCACCGCCTATGCCGACACCGGCGCCGCCGTGAACTCGACCATCGCGGGGCTCGCGCGCCTGATCTATCCAGCGCAGTCAAAGGAACTCTCCGATTACGACGTCGTCAGCAATCTGCCGCCTGGCTGCGCCTTCCGCGCTCCCGGCGGCCCGCCGATGGCGTTCGCGCTGGAACAGGCGATCGACGAGGCCGCGCTGCGCATGAAGACCGACCCGATTGTCTTGCGCAAACGCTGGGATCCCAATCCGAGCCGGCAGCGGCTCTATGATTGGGCATCCGGGCTGGAGCTCTGGCGCAACAGGAAGACGCCGTCGGCGCAAAGCGGACGCTACCGCCGTGGGGTTGGCGTCGCTGCCGGCTACTGGCTCTATCTCTGGCAGCCGGGCTCAAAGGTCGAACTTGCGGTCAAGGGCGGACGCCTGATTGCCAGCGCCGCGATCCAGGATATCGGGACCGGTTCGCGCAGCGTGATCGCCAATACGGTTGCGCGTGAATTCGGACTTGAACCGCACGACATCGAGGTCCGGATCGGCAATTCCAGCCTGCCGGAGGGGCCGCCTTCGACCGGCAGCCGGACCACCGCCTCGGTGGTCCCGCCGACCCTGCTTGCGGTTCAAAAGCTCAAGACCGCGATCGTCCGGAACTCGAAGCGGCCGCCGACGCCGGGCTCCAATGCACCCTGGCGCGAATTGATCGCGGCTTCCCCCGATCTTGCGGCATCGGCGGTGCGGCCCGAGGACGCCAAGCCGACACTTCCCGGAATCCGTTCGGCGCTAAAGGAGGCGGGTTTGATGGGAACGATCTTCGGCTGGGTGATGCGGCGGGTCGCCAATATCGTGGTTGGCGCCGGGGTCCCAAGCTCGGTGCAGGTGATCGAGGTCGAAGTCGATACCTGGCTCGGGCATGTCCGCGTGTTGAATGTTGCGACCGGCATTGCGGTCGGCAAGATCGCCGCACCCGCGCTTGCCCGTAGCCAGGCGGCGGGCTCGGTCATTCAGGGCATTGGTTACGCGCTCTATGAGACGCGCGAGGTTGATCCGCGCACCGGCGACATCTTGACGGCGGGCATGGAGGACTACCGCATCCCCGGTATCGCCGACACCCCGCTGATCGATGTGCATTTTGACGAAGGCGGTTTCGACCACGTGCTCGGCGGCAGCGTCGGCATCGGCGAGGTCGCAACCGTGCCGACGTCGCCGGCGATTGCCAACGCGATCCGCAACGCGATCGGTGTCAGGCTGACAGAAATTCCGATCCGGCCTGACCGCATTGTCGCCGCGCTTAAAGGGAGGGACGCGGCATGAGCACGGCAACGATGACACTGGCGCCGGAATTCCGCGCGGCAGGCACCGATCTTTCCGAACGGCGGCGCAGCGGCGTCTCAAAGGGTCCGCTGATCGATATTGTTGCGACGGGCGATCGCGGGATCGACTGGGGCGCGGACGGCGCGGCTGTGATCGGCGCGTTCACGACGATGGCAGCGATCGCGGGCGATGCGCGCATCGCGGAAGCCTATCCCGGCCTCGCGGCGGCCGCGTTAGGCCTCGCCACGCCGCAGATCCGGCATTTAGCCACCATCGGAGGTAACCTCGCGCAGCGCTCGCGCTGCTGGTATTTTCGCAACCCGCATATCGATTGCCTGAAGAAAGGCGGCAGCGACTGCCCGGCTCGCTCCGGCAATCATCTCTATGGCATCGCCTTCGATCTCGGCCCCTGCGTGGCGCCGCATCCCTCCACCATGGCCGCGGCGCTATCGGCCTATGACGCGCGCATTGTCACCGACCGCCGCGGCGATCTCTCAATCGCCGATCTCCTCGGTGACGGGAAGAACGGCGATGCCGATCATCTGTTGCAGCCGGGCGAAATGATCAAAAGCATCGCGCTGAAAACCCCGCTGCGCGGCGAACGCGCGGCGTATCAGCGCGCGATCAGCCGCAGCTATGCGGAGTGGCCGCTGGTCGAAATCTGCGCCCGTGCGGTGGTAACGGACGGCGTGTTTGAGTTCGTTCGCCTCGCAGCCGGCGGCATCGCGCCGGTGCCGCTTCGCCTCTCGGCCTCGGAAACAGCGCTTCGGGGCAAGCCCGCGACATCAGCAGCCATCGCCGACGCCGCAAACGCGGCGACAACGGGCGCAAAGCCGCTGCCGATGACCGGATACAAGCTCGATCTCTTGCGCGGCCTCGTGCGCGATGTGTTGGAGCAGTTGGCGGGATAACGGCCTCGTGGTTCGAGACGCGCGGCGCTGCCGCGCTCCTCACCATGAGGGTCCAACACCTCATCCTCCGACCTCATCCTGAGGAGCGCGCTCTTGCGCGCGTCTCGAAGGATGGCCACGAGTTCAACCTGCCTAATCGTCTTCGAATTCGTCTTCTTCGTTGATCCTGTCGGTCTTGCGCGGCCGCGACGCGGTCTTCTTGGCGCCGAGCGATCCCGTCACATACGGATCGCGCGAGGAGGCATAGGGGTTGCGCGCCCCTGCCCGCGCCGCGATCTCTTCGCCCGAGATTGCTGACGGTTCGCAGATGACGCGGCGCGTGGCGCGGCGCATCAGGTCGACGTGGATGTGATCGTAGTGATAGACGTTGGAGCCCGGCGCCAGCACGGTCGTGAACTGCTGGCAGGCGGCGGCCTGGACATCGCGCAAAAACCCCTGCTCTTCCGGCATGCCCTTCCAGCCGTCTTTCACGGTGATGCGGCGGCCGTCGGCGAGCGTGAAGGCTGCGATGTCGAGTGCGTTGCCGAAGGCGTGCTCGGAAATATGCGCGCTCGCATTGCCGTTCATGCCGCGGCAGGAATAGGCGGAGATCTGCTTGATCTCGACCACCCGCGCGCCGAACCAGCGCTGAGCTGCCGGCTGCACGGAATCGGCAAACCAGCGGTCGAGCGCCGAGACGATCGGGCAAGCGAGCGTGGCGACGGGTTTTACCGCGACCGGGCCGACGGCGGCGACGGGATTGCCCTGCGCCGGCCCCAACCGCTGCGGCGGATAGTTTTGTGCGCCGGCCGGCGGATAGGGCCCCCGACCGACCGGACTTATTCGCGGCGTGCCCTCGGGCGGCAGGTTGATCTCGTCTTCGTCGGGCGGAACGCCGGGCGCCGTCAACGAGATCGGCCCGTTCGGCCGAACTGCATAACCGGGATCGCGCACCGCAGTCTCCGGATAGGTCGAAGCTTGCGGATAGGCCGGACGCGGCTGCTGGATCGGCCAGGGCGGCTGATTGCCGATCAGCCCCGGCGGCGACAAATCCTCGTCGGCAAAACCGTATGATCCAACACTCTCGCCAAGCGCTGTGACCTTGAGCGGATAATCGGCCCCGCACATGCCTGGACCCGAGATCGGATCGATGCGGACGATTTCGGCGCTTTCCTTGACCGCACCTGATTTCAGGCACGCGATCTCGGCCTCGGCCCGCCAAGGCTCACGCTCCGCGGAGAAGAATCCGCGGCCGCAACCCGCCAACGAGACAAGGACGAAGGAGCCGACAACATACCAACGAACTCCGCGCGTCATCCGCCCACGTTGACGCGATTTATTTAAGGACTTTTCAATGCGTTGATTTCACGACTCTTTAACCACCGCATCGGCGGTGCAGCACGGTGGGGATAAGTCGGATGGACAGTAGCGCTGACTTTTTTGGCGGGGAACGCTTTGCTAACTTCCGGGTTAGTGCGGGCAGCGACGTTAACCAAGGGAGCATTCCCATGACTTTCGTCGGCAAGCTGAGCGTCCTTACCGCGTATGTGGCCTTCGCGTTTGTTGGCGCCATTGTGCTCGGCATGATCTGAGAGGCCGGCACATCGATCTCCCAGGAAGACGCCCGGCGGCTGATCTGGCCGCCGGGCGTTTTTTCGTCGCTATGACGGCGGCCGCGACGATGTCTCGCGGGAAGTGACCAGCTTCGAGGCGTTGTCGATCCGCGTCCAATCATTGCCGGAGCAGAAGAAACGGCCGAGCGCGCAGGCTTCGACCCGAAGCGTGTTCACTCCCCTCATCGTCATGGTCGAATAGTAAGTGTGGCCGCTCGAACGGCTATAGATATTGCCCGACCACGCCGCATCCGACTTGATACCCGACTTGGTGCCTGATCTGGGCTTCATGTTGATCAGGATGGTGTCGCCCCTGGTATCCGCGGTGAGATTGATGAGGTAGCCGCACATCGCCTCGCCGCAGCGCTCGATGCGAACCGTTCCCTTGTTGCCTTCGGTTTGCCAGTCGCCGAGCGGCGTGTCGGCGGGCGCGTCTTCGGTCTGCTGCGAGATCTTGGCGATTGGCGGCACCGGCACGGGGACGAGGGACAGGGACAGGGACAGGAATCGGCTTTGGCACCACGGCCGGCGGCGGCTCGGTTGTCTTCGCCGGCTCAACCTTGGGCGGAGGCGGCGGCGCGATCGTTTGGGTCGTGGAGACAGGCGCGGCCATCACGGGCGGCGGTGGTGGCGGCGGAAGCACGACGATCCTTGCCGTCGTGGAAGCAAGCTGCGGCGCCGGCGCCGTTACCGGCACGGGCGGCGGTAGCGGTGCTGGCGGTGGCGGCGCGACCGATGCGACGGGTTGCGCGGCCACGGGTTGCGATGCGACGGGTTGAACAACCGGCGGGCTTGCGCGCGTCACCGCAGGAGCAGCGGGCGCAGCAGTCGGCGCGGGCGGATTTGTCGGCACAGGCGCAGCCTGCGGCGCGGTGGCGACCTCATCGTCGCGATCGCGCGCGCGGTTCGAATGATAGATGCCCGGGATCGATACCGAGACGCACGATGCCGAGCGGCAATGCCGCGGCGCCTCGATCCGGATCCGGTGCCCGGCGATGACGAATGAATAGGATTCGCCGGCATGGGCGGATGAGCTGAGCGCCATCAATGCGAGAAAAAAGCAAAAACGTTTCATGCAAGTCTCCCCCGAAAAAACCGGGCAAAGCTAGACGTGTCCGCATCATCTGAATGTGATTTGAGTCACCCTTATATTTCGGCGGCGTCTGCGCCGTCTTGTGACGCCGGTCACAGAAGGCCTGATCCCGAGCGCATAGGGTCGCGGCCGAATTCACCCAACCGGCCCACGGAGACTCCTCATGAAGAAGCTTTACATCATCGCCGCATTGCTGATGGCGAGCACCGCCGCCCACGCCGGCAATTCGGTTTCCTTTGAAATCGACGGAAAAAAGATCCACATCGAGGCGCCGAAGAATTGCACGGAACTGTCTTGCATCAAGATTTCGGGCCAGGGCCTGTCCGGCATCAACCTCAAGGGCCTCAAGGGCTTCAAGTCGAACGACGACGACGATGCGACCAACAATTCAACGCCGCCTGCGCAAAACCCGGCTCCCGCGCCGGTCGTGCAGACAACCACGCCGCCGGTTCCTGCACCCGTCGTGAACAGCGCCCCGCCCGCGCCGGCGACAGTGGCAACGACGGCACCTGTCACGAACGAGGTCGCGCCCGTGATCCCGGCTCCTGTCGCGGTAGCGCCCGCGCCGCAGCCGGCTCCGGTTGCCGCCGCGCCCACGTCGGCTCCGACCACACCGCTCGGCGTTTGGGCCACCGAAGAGAACAAGGGCAATGTCCGCATCGAACAATGCGGCCAAGACCTCTGCGGTTACGCGGTGAATACCGGCGAGCGCATCCTGATCAATATGAAGCCGTCGGACTCCAAATGGACCGGCCAGATTCACGATCCGGACTCGGGCCGCAACTACAACTCGACGATCGCGATGAAGGGCACCAACATCCTGAAGGTTCAGGGTTGCGCGTTTGGCGGCCTGTTCTGCGGCGGCCAGACCTGGAAGCGCATCAGCTAAACGGCGGTGCCTCGCTTCCCCTCGTCATTCCGGGATGGTCCGAAAGGACCAGACCGCAGATGCGCAATTGCGCATCGGGGAATCTCGAGATTCCCCGATGTGCAATTGCACATCTGAGGTTCGCACTTCGCGCGCCCGGAATGACACCTAAAAGTTCGAGAACGAAACAATCCGCGCCCCGACGAAACCATTTTGGTCGACCCGCGCAAAAGTCCGGAAATCCCGGCTCTCTAGCTTCTCTCGCAAGACGTCGCGGGATCGGCTCGCGACCAGGGGTCCACAAGGGGGAGTACTTCCAATGGCTAAGGGTTCAACGAACCGCGGCGGCAAATTGCTGGTGGCCACCACGCTGATGCTGGGGATGCTGACGACGGCTTCCTATGCCTATACGCCGCAGCAAGAGCAGATGTGCACGGGCGATGCGATGCGGCTGTGCGGCGCCTTTATTCCGGACGTGGACCGCATCACCGCCTGCATGGTCAGCAAGCACGATCAGTTGAGCGAGGGTTGCAAGGCGGTATTCCAGATGCCGGCGCCTGCCTCAGCTCCGACGGCCGCGGCGACCTCTTCTCCGGCAAAAGCTTCGAAGCCGCTTAACCTGACTCCCAACCTGAAGCGCGGCTAACCTCATCCATTTTTTCAAGCGCTACGCTTCGGCCATTCCGGTCGTGGCTCTTCACGTCAGATGCGAAGATGAACGGATCATGATTCGATTGTACTGAATCGGATCATGATCTCATCTCTTTGTTTGAGCATGGTCTTTTCGGAAAACCGGTCTCCAACTTGCGCTAACGCGGCGCTCCGGGTCCGGATCATGCTCTAGCGTTCATCCGCCATTCAGCCGGGCGAGGCTGAAATCGGCTTCTCTGCCTGTCCTCACCTCGCCCGGAAGCAATCGTGACATCGCATCGGCTCCCGTTAGCGCTCTCGCTGTTGGCCTGCGTCATGCTGGGCGGCGAGGCAAGGGTGTCGGCGATGCCCTCGCCGATCGATGACGAACGGACATCGATCAATCTGCAAGCCAACATGGCAGCGATCTCCGGCCTGATGCGGCTGGCGCAGACCCCGCCGGCACCGTCGCCCGCGCCAACGCCTGCAGCGCCCGATGCTACCGCGCCTGCACCCGCATCGGCGGCCGATGAGCCGATTGGAAACGTCGTCACCCTCACTGGCGTTGCCACCGTCATCCGCAACAAGGATTCGATCGCGCTCAAGCTGCGCGACGATATTTTCATGAACGACACGGTGCAGACTTCAGCGAGTTCCTCGCTCGGCATCACCTTCAACGATTCCACCACCTTCAATCTTCGCGCCAATGCCAAGATCACAATCGACAATTACATCTATGACGAGGGCGGCAAGGACAACGCCGCGGTATTCGACATCGCCAAGGGCACGGTCGCCTTCGTGGCCGCCTCCGTCGCCAAGACCGGCAACATGTCGATCACGACGCCAACCGCCTCGCTCGGCATTCGCGGCACAACCGGCCTCGTCGAGGTGGAGGGAGGTGCTAGCCCCAACAACATCAAGCTCTATCCCGATCCAGACGGCAGGGTCGGCCGGATCGAAGTCAACGATCGCTCAGGCGTGCGGCTCGGCGCGCTCACGCAAGGCGCGAGCGGCTTTGCGATCCGGCCCGGCACCGGCGGCGCGCGCGTGGCCGCGGTGCCGCTGACAATCTCGCCGCAGCAGGCGCAGCGCGACCAGGGCTTTGTGCGGCAGGTCCACGCCACGCAGGCTACCGGCCGGCAGGTCGTCACCGAGCAGCGCGCCTTTCGCCGCGCCAATCCCGGCCTGAACAACCGCGGCAACCAGCCGGCCGCGCCTGGCACGCAGCGGCCGAACGCAACGCCGGGACAGAATCAACCTGGCGCGCCTAAACAACCCGCTGGTACGCCCAAGCAACCCGGTGCGCCGAAACAACCCGGCGCGCCGAAACAACCGGCAGCGCCGAAACAACCCGGCGAACCTGGCCGGCAAGGATCGGAGCAGCGTCCGGGCGGCCCGCAGCAACCGGCGGCGCTGCCGCCGCGGCCTGGCCCGACCCCGCAACCGGCGACACCCGGACAACCCGCTGTTCAGCCGCGGCAAGGCGGTCCGCAACAGGGTGCGCCCGGCCAGCCGCGACCCGGCGCGCAGCGGCCTTCCTTCCAGAGCAGGCCGGTGCTGCCGCGCCGGCCGCCGCCACCGCCAAAGGGCAAGAAAAAGCGCTAGGCGCGGGTCATGCTTACGCGACGCGGCGCAACCAGTCCCGCATCCGCGCAATCAAATTTAGGCTGCGGGCGGTTCGCGCCGCTTCGGTGGCGCCCGATCGAGGCTCGACCGTCGGCGCAAACACCTCGATGGCGGAATCCTCCGGGCAGACCGAGCCGTCGAGTTCGACGACGTCACCGGCAGGTGGCAGATCTGTCCCCTCCGCCATCGCGAGCACGAGCGCCGGTTGCAGCAGAGCCGGCGCCGGCTCGCCGATCGAGGGTCGAGGCGCTGGCGCAGGCGGCCGGCGAACCCTGCGTTTTTCCGGCGCAGGCGGCTTGGGCCGGCTTCGCTTTGCCTTGTCGGCAAGCGAGGCTGCCTGCAGCGCGATCGGGCCGACCAATTCGAGAAACGCGCGCTCATAGCCGCGCGACAGCCGCTCGACCGCGTCGGAAAGCGGCAGCCAATCGACCGACCTTACGTCACCCATGAGTTCATGGACCTGTTCGCCATCGGCTTCCATGCGCCAATAGTGAACGATCTTGGAGCGGCCGCCGGCCTCGTAGACCAGGGTGCCCAAGAATTCATGCACCGAGACATCGTGCCCGGTTTCTTCCAGCACCTCGCGCTCGGCCGCATCGCGCGGCGTTTCGCCGGCATCGAGTTTGCCCTTGGGCAAAACCCATTCATTGCGCTTGCGCAGGCGCACCACCGCGATCCGCGGCGGTTTCGCCTGCCGCAGCACAATGCCTCCCGCCGCCAGAACCGGCGCACGCGCCATCTCAAAAAATCCCAAACTTTGAATTTTCGAAGTGTTGAATTCGAATCGCGATTCGAACAGTGGATTATATAGTCAGGCACGCGGCGGAAAGCGAGATCGGGGCGTGAACCCATTTGTTCAGATTAGTCGGAGGACGTCAGCTTTAGTTTGCACTCCGGACTCAAGTCGGACATCGCGACATGTCCGAAAAGTGACAGCAACGGACCTATAGCGACCAGCTTAACTGGGCGCCACTGACTTGAGCTGTTGACCCGACATTCTGGACTTACAAGAGCGGCGTAATTCACGCAACTTCGACAACCGCCTCAATTTCAACGCTGATATTGAAGGGCAATGAAGCCATTCCGACTGCACAGCGAGCGTGCCGCCCACGGTCGCCGAAAACTTCGACAAAAAGGTCCGAACAGCCGTTGATGACCTTCGGGTGATCGGTAAAGTTCGGTGCGGCATTCACCATCCCGAACACGCGCCCGACACGAACGACCTTGTCGAGGCTCCCTAGTTCTTGCCGCATCACCGCGAGGAGTACCAAACCGACGAGCCTTGCGTGCTGGTTGGCTTCGTCAAGGGTGACATCAATTCCGACCTTCCCGGTTGCTAACTTACCATCCGGCTTGATCGGCCCTGTTCCTGCCAGGAAGATCACATTCCCCAACCGCGCCGCCGGCACATAGTTTGCGACGGGTGCTGGGACCTTCGGTAGCTCGATCCCCAATTCACGCAGCCTCGCTTCTGCAGAGCCCCCGGCAGCCTGCTGCGCGGAAGCACTGGTGTTCGACATAAGCGACGCCGCTGCAAGACCAGCGGCGAATACGGTCCGGCGATCGATGTTTTCCATGGCTTCTTGCTCCTTTTCGAAGTTTTGCACGACTACCCAACTCAATTTGTCGCCAACGATCCTGTGCCGAGCAGCGGTATTCGTTCATCGCGTTTCGACCCTTAATTCAGACCCAGCGGAACGCAAGCGTGAGGTGTGCCCCCCATTCGAAAAAGTGCTGCTTCAGACCTCATGGCTGCAGAACCGCGCGATAAGCCTCGCACCTTTTTGTGTATCGAGGGGCAACGAGCGCGGTGACCGATGCGGAGGCCCGATCCGGGTGTCCCGACGTGAACGGAGGTGCGGGATCATATTCAATACTGAGCTGGATCGCTTGGGCAGTTTCTTCGCCAACGATCTCGCCGGCGATGTGGAGTGCGAAGTCAATGCCTGACGCTACGCCACCAGCAGTGACCACGTTCCCATCTTTCACGATGCGTGCTTTCTCAAAAGTGGCACCGACCAGCGCCAGCAGACCGGTGTAGGCCCAGTGCGTCGTCGCTCGACGCCCCTTGAGTAGTCCGGCTACCCCAAGCACAAACGCGCCGGTGCAGACCGAGGTGATGTATCGAGCGCCGGCCGCCTGCTTGCTTACGAAATCAACTGTCTCACGATCGGTCATGATGCCGACGACACCACCGCCGCCTGGAACGCAGATAAGATCCAACTGACAGCAGTCCTTGAATGTCGTGGTTGGCAATAAGCTCAGGCCGCAATCGCTCGGAACTGGATCAAGCGATTTTGCAACGATGTGGATTTTCGATTCGGGCAGCCGATGGAGCACTTCCAAGGGACCGGTGAAGTCGAGCTGTGTGAGATTGGGGAAGATCACGAAGCCAATGTTGAACGTGGTCATGCGGTCGCTCCCGGCGGCTTGAAACGGGCACGGAATTCTGTCGGTGTTGCGGAAATCGCTCTTGAGAACGCGCGATCCATGCGGCGAAGGGATCCAAATCCGCACCGGATCGCGACACTTTCGATCTGTGCCTCTGTCTCGAGCAGGGCGCGTCTGGCTTGATCGATGCGGACGCGTTCCACGAACTCGGATGGGCTGGCATTAAGCTCCTTGCGAAACAGGCGGCTGAGAGAGCGCAGCGAGACGCCGGCTTCAGCCGCCAGCGTGTCCGTGCGCCAGTCCTCCTGTGGTTCTTCGGCGATCTTTTCGGCCAATTTGGAAAGGCGCTGGTCACGAATACCTTGTGCGGCCAGCTCAGGTGAAAACTGTCCTTGCCCGCCCGGTCGAATACGGAAAACAACGTGGCGACGTGCAACAGCTAAAGCGATAGAGCGACCAAAATCTGCCTCGATCAGCGCAAGCGCTAGATCGATGCCGGCCGTGACGCCTGCCGATGTCCAGACATTGCCGTCACGAAGGTAGATCGCTTCAGGATCAACATCGACCTGCGGTCGAAATCGACGAAGACGCTCGACATAGTGCCAATGAGTTGCTGCTCGGCGCCCATCAAGCAAGCCCGCTGCTGCGAGGAAGAATGTGCCAGTACAAACGGACACGATACGGCACCCGCGCCGGCTCGCCGCCTTGATTAGAGCAGCAATCTCGTCGCTTTCGAGCGCGCGGCGAAGACCAGGGTCGCCGCCAACGGCGATCAATGTGTCGGAGGTGCGGCACTTTGCTGGGCTGACGTCAGCAATCGCCAAATTCGCTACAAGGCTAACGCCGGAGGATGTCTTGAAGGGACCGCGCTTCGGAGCCGCGATCACGAGTTCGTAGGCCTGCCGGCCTAGTTCATCATTGACGCCGGCAAACATCTGCAAGGGCCCAGTGACGTCCAACATTTGGCAGTCTGGGAATGCCAGCATCAGGATGCGCTGGGGCTTAGACATGTTCACAGACTAGCCCCATCGACCGGTGTCCCAAAGGTCAATGTTCGGTCATTTTCGGCCAGAACGCTAAAATAGATGCTGCAACGCTTAGAGTCCGCTTGGGGTCAGTCGCCCCGATCTCGGCCTGTCCGCGACATGTCCGCTTAGGCGGGGTAATCCCGGAAATGCCTAAACTAATCGAACGGTTCCTTAACAAGATTAAGCAATGTCGGCGTGTGGCGACCCGCGATGACAAGCTCGCGGCCAACTATCTGAGCTTCATCAAGCTCGCAACATCCGCATTGGGTTGAGTGCTAGCGAGTCCGCGCCCTACTTCGCAGGCGGTTTTCGCAGCAGCGGCTGACCGGCGCGGATCCGCAGTCCCTCGGTCACGCCGTCGCAAAACTCGAAATGGTCCGGCGCCAGCATGATGATGGTCGATCCATGCTCGAACCAGCCGAGCTCGTCGCCCTTGCGCACGCTGACGTCGCACGGAAAGACCACCGGCCCCCTGGTTTGCGCGTTGAGGACGCGATCAAGAAAATGCAGCCGGATGCTAGCCACTAAAATGGCCGCCACCGGCACCAGCGTCAGCGCTTCCCCGGTCGAAAGCTCGGTCTGCAGCACCGCGCGCTCGTTCTTGCAGAACAGCCGCTCGACCCGCTTCAGCGCGATCGGATTGACGTTCCAGACGTCGCCGTGGATGAAGCCGACGTTTTTGATGCGGCAGTCATAGGGTGCGTGAAAGCGGTGATACATGCTCGAGGTCAGCCGCAGCGTGACGAAGCGGCCGTTCTTGTGTCGCTCCACCAGCGCGGCATCGCCCAACAGATCCAGCAACGAATAGGGCGCACCCTTGATCTGATAGAGCTCACCCTCCCGGATGGTGCCGAACGCGCCGACGATAGCGTCGGAGGGGCTCGCCACGACCTGTGGATCGCCGTCATAGGGCCGCAAGCCAGCGCGCAGCTCTCGCGTGAAACAGTCGTGCAGGCTCTTGAACTCGGACTTTTTGGCTTCCGACAGGTCGAGGTCGGAAAACAGCCGCCAGCAGGCGATCGACAGGTCCCGGACAATGGGATTCTCGATCTTGCTGAACCAACCCATGAAGCGCGTCACCGCCGCCCGCGGGATCCGGTTGGTCAACAGGAAATTGAGATCCTCCTGCTCGGTCAGGGCGGAGATCAGGCCTTTGACTGTCATGAATCTGTCAGAAGGTCTGGTTAGCGCTGGTGGCATGGATTCGACCCTTCCGATTCTCTATCTGTCCACCGCTGCGGTCGTAGGCGCCGCGGCCGTCTTTCCCAAAGTCAAGGCGCGGCTGGCGCTGTCGCGCGCCAAGCACCGCTCGCTGACGGGACATTCCAAGATGTCGCGCATGGTCGCGCGGCTGGTACCGTTCTACGAGTTCGACATCAACGATTTCTTCTGTTCCGACGGCGCGCCGGCTTCCATCGCCACCAGGCGCCAGGACGGCTTCTTCCGGCTCGCCCGGCTCTACCAGGAACGCTACGCCAAGGGGACGGCAGATGACGGCGGAGGCGAGGACGCAAATCTCCGACCTGCAATTCACCGAAGCCTACCGGGTGCCGTTCCAGTACAGCCGGCTGGTCCGCGAGCATCTCGCTACCAGCGCCTTCGTGCAATCGTCGTCGGGCGTCACCGTCACCGATGTCGACGGCAACGTGTCCTACGACCTGACCGGCTCGTACGGCGTCAACATCTTCGGCAACGATTTTTACAAGGAGTGCATCGCGGAGGGCGAGAAGCGCGCCCATGCGCTCGGCCCGGTGCTCGGGTCCTACCACCCCGTCATCACCGACAATGTGAACCGGCTCACCGAGATTTCCGGGCTCGACGAGGTCTCGTTCCACATGTCCGGCACTGAAGCCGTGATGCAGGCGGTGCGGCTGGCGCGCTATCACACAAAGCGCACCCATCTGGTTCGTTTCGCCGGCAGCTATCACGGCTGGTGGGGCGACGTGCAGCCCGGCGTCGGCAATCCGGTCTCGCCGCACGAGACCTATACGCTTGCCGACATGTCGGAACGGACGCTGCACGTGTTGAGGACGCGGCGCGATATCGCCTGCGTGCTGGTCAATCCGCTGCAGGCGCTGCACCCCAATTCCAACGCGCCCGGCGATTCCGCCCTCGTCGACAGCTCCCGGACCGGCCGCTTCGACCGCGCCGCCTACACCGAGTGGCTGAAGGCGCTGCGGCAAGTCTGCACCGAACGCGGCATCGTATTGATTTTCGACGAGGTGTTTGTCGGCTTCCGCCTCGCCGCTGGCGGCGCGCAGGAATATTTCGGCGTGCGCGCCGACATGGTGACCTACGGCAAGAGCCTTGCCGGCGGCCTGCCGGTCGGCGTCGTGTGCGGGCGCAAGGAACTGATGAGGCGTTTTCGCGACGATGCCCCCGCCGACGTCTGTTTCGCACGCGGCACCTTCAACTCGCATCCCTATGTCATGACGGCGATGGATGAATTCCTGAGCCGGCTCGCCAGTCCCAACTTCCGCTCGATCTATGGCGGGCTCGACGAGACCTGGAACGGGCGCGCGGCGCAATTGAACGACAGGCTTGCCGCGCAAGACCTGCCGGTCCGCGTCTCCAACCTGTCGTCGATCTGGACGGTCCATTACACCGACACCGTCCCGCTACAATTGGATGCTGCAATATTACCTGCGCGCCGAAGGGCTCGCGCTGAGCTGGGTCGGCACCGGCCGGCTGATCTTCAGCCTGAACTATACCGACGTCGGATTTTGCCGAGGTCGCCGATCGGTTTGTGGCTGCGACCGAGAAGATGAAAGAGGACGGCTGGTGGTGGCACGATGCTTCGCTCACCAACAAGACCATCCGCCGCAAGATCCTGAAAGAGATGGTCGCGAAGCGTTTCTCGCGTCGCTGAGTGCGCACTTTCGTTCTCCGTCATGGCCGGGCATAGCCGTCTGAAGCACGGCGTCGCTTCCGCTCGCCTATGTCCGGCCATCCACGTCTTTCTAGCGGAGACTTTAAGACGTGGATGCCCGGGACAGGCCCGGGCATGACGAGTTAGCGGCTGCAGTTCGCGTAAAATGTTCAGGCGTGCTGCTCTTCAAGTCCGTGCTCGACGATATCGAGGCCGGGGTCGATCAGCTCGCCCTTCAACAGGAACAGCGGCGCCTTGTGATAGAGCTTGAAGTCGTTGAAAGGATCCGTGAGGATCTTGGTCATCCACACGAGGCCGGTCTCGACGTCGCGGATGAAGAACAGGTGAACCGTGCGGAACAGAAGTCCGCCGATGCCAACCGCCAGCCAGATCTTGGCGACCTGACGCATGAAGTCGGCCGGCGAGGCCCAGGGCGTGAAGATACCGAACAGGGTCCGATCGAAGTACAAGCACCACCGGCGAGACCGCCCAGATCGTCATCAGCACGACCTTGCGCTGCAGGTTGTAGCCGACCTTGATCTCTTCCTTGTGCTCATGGGTCGTCTGATTGATGTGATCGTAGCCCCTGGGCTCGAAGAAGAAATGGCCCGCCTGACGCGAGGTCATCGAGACCAGCCAGCCGATCAGCGCCGCGATCAGGGGATCGAAAAACATCATCACATAACCGATCAGGAAGCTGACGGCGCTGACGAAGTGCAGGCTCTGGTTGATCCGGCTGTGATGATAATAGCGATGGTCGTCCCAGCGTTGGATGCGTAATTGCTCCAGGAAGTTCTTGATCATTCTCTCCCCCAAATAAGGTTGATTCGTTATACAGGGATTCGATGTCCGGCATGTGACATCATCAAAATGTCATATGACGTCTGCGCAATGGCACAGCCTTGCAGGCATCCCGGCGGCCTGACGCCTTAAGCGGCGACCGCCATCTCGATTTTGCGGATACGGACCAGCGAGAAGTGGCCGAGCGGCGGCACCAGGCGGCGCTCCACCAGTTCCATCCCGTGCGAGCCTTTCAGCCATCGCGCATAGCGTGACCAGGCGAATTCGGCGGTACGGAAGCCGAGCGGACGCACCACCGGCTGCAGCCGCTGCTCGATGAAGCGGCGCATGCCGGCATCAGCGCTGACCCGCGTCAGGATGATCAGCTCGCCGCCCGGCCGCAGCACGCGCGCGAATTCATCGAGCGCCGCTTCCGGGTTCGGCACCGCGGTGACGACATATTGCGCCATCACGACGTCGAAAGAATTGTCGGGAAACTCGAGCTTCTCCGCATCCATCACGGCGAGCCCCTCGACGTTCTTCAGGTGGAGTTCGGCGACGCGTCGCTTGGCCTTTTCCAGCATCGCTTCCGAGATATCGGTGCCGAAAATGCGGACATGCGGCGCGTAGAGCGGCAGCGAAATGCCGGTGCCGACGCCGACTTCGAGCACGCGGCCGCCGAGCTTGTTGGTGGCGGCAATGGCTGCCCGCCGGCCCTTGCTGAAGACGCCGCCGAACACGAGGTCGTAGATCGGCGCCCAGCGGTCATAGGCCTGTTCGACCGTGGCACGGTCGAAGTCCAACTCGCCTGCGTCGTCAAGCTTCATAGTTTCAGCCATGGTAACTCTCGTTCCTTGATCTAATGGTTCAATCAGCCTTTGGTTCAGCTTCTAGTTTTACCCTTAATGTCAGCCGCTGCGTCGATCAGCCTTGCACGGCGCTTCTGCCGGCCGCCCGCCAGGCGGGTTGCAGCGAACGGCTCGGCTGCAGCGCCGTCAGATTGCCGATGAACTGCCGCGCACTGAATTTTCCCAGGAGCGCTCGAGCGCGAAATCCCGGCAAGTTTGGCGCGACATCCCGGCGCGCGAAGGCAGGCGTTGCGCAGGTCTTGATCCAGCGCGCCGATCGGATGGTCGGCAATCACGTCGAGCGGCCCCGTGACCGGGAAGGCCGCGACCGGCGTGCCGCAAGCCAGCGCTTCGAGCTGCACGACGCCGAACGTATCGGTGAGGCTCGGAAACACGAAGACATCGGCGGCCGCCAGATGCGAGGTCAGGTCCTGGCCCTTTTTCTCGCCGAGGAATTTGACGTCGGGATATTTGTGCGCGAGCGACGCCTTCTGCGGTCCGTCGCCGACCACGACTTTGGAGCCCGGCAAGTCCAGCGACAGAAAGGCTTCGAGGTTCTTTTCGACCGCGACGCGGCCCATGGTCATGAAGATCGGCCGCGGCAGATCGAGCTTGGCCGGGCAATCGGGATTGAACAGCTCGGTATCGACGCCGCGCGTCCAGAAGCCGAGCTTGCGAAAACCGCGCGCGCCAAGCTCCTGCCGGAGCGAGGCGGTCGCGATCATGGTCAGTGGCGGCGGCGGCGTGAAAGCGCCGCAGCACCGCATAGCCGAGGCTCGGCCGGAATGCCGGTGCGGACCGACGACATATTCCGGAAAGCGCGTCGTATAGGACGTGGTGAAGGCGAGCTTGTGGCGCAGCAATAGGCCCGCACCGCACCAGCCGATCGGACCTTCGGTCGCGATATGAATCGCGTCCGGCGCCACCGCTTCGATCCTTTTTCGTGATCTCGCGCCGGTTCGGCAACGCGACCCGCAGGCCCGGATAGGTCGGCACGCCCACCGAGGGAAACCCGTCGGGCGTCAGAAACTCGATGTCGGCCCCCAGCGTGGAGGCGCACGCGCCAGCGAGGTCAAGGTGCGAACCACGCCATTGACCTGCGGATGCCAAGCATCAGTCGCAATTAATATCCGCATCGGCGAGAACCTGAGAGTTCGATGATTCTCGGTTTCCGACGTTCAGCCATGGATATTTCAAACGTGTGACGTCATCGAAATGTTGAGCAGGTTTTTGTTAACCCCTGGGGCGCCCCACGCTCTCATGAAACTGTCATGAAACAATTCATTAACGCGACGAAACCATTTTGCCGGTCCTGACGCAAATGTCCTGAAACCTTTGCCCGGTAATGATCGCGGTGAATGAAGCGCCGAACTGGCGCCGGGGCTGACAGGGCCGATCAAACAGGGGACGACCAATGTTCAAGCTGGACACATTCACGTTGAATTCCGGCCGCTGCAGCCGTTTTTGGTGCGCTGGCGATTGGTGCCATTGCCTTTTCCGGCTCTGCTGCGGCCGCGCCGCTCGCCGCTGTTTCCCTTCATCATGGCGCCGCCGACGCAATATGCGCCGCCGCCCGTGCAGGCTGCGCCTTCCGAAGACGAAGGCACCGCGGTCGAATTGCCGGCGCGCTTGAAGCGCCAGATCGTCAGCTACGCGACCCGCGAGGCGCCCGGCACCGTCATCATCGATACGCCCAACACCTATCTCTATTATGTGCTCGGTAACGGTCAGGCGATCCGCTACGGCATCGGCGTCGGCCGCGACGGCTTCACCTGGTCCGGCGTGCAGTCGATCACCAAGAAGGCCGAGTGGCCGGATTGGACCCCGCCGCCGGAAATGATCGCGCGCCAGCCCTATCTGCCGCGCCAGATGGCCGGCGGCCCCGGCAATCCGCTCGGCGCCCGCGCGATGTATCTCGGCGGCACGGTGTACCGCATTCACGGCACCAACGCGCCGGGAACGATCGGCACCCATGTTTCGTCCGGCTGCATCCGCCTCACCAACGAAGACGTCACCGACCTCTATTCGCGGGTCAACGTCGGCACCAAGGTGATCGTGCTGCCGATGACGACCGCCGCGCGGATTTGGGCTCGGCCGTTCGCTGACATTGCGAAAATTTACAGGTTTCGAAAACGGCCCCGGCGTCAACCGGGGCCGCTTTGCAATTGTGTTCACGTTTCGACCTCCGGTCTGGCGCCGTCCCGCACCCGCCCTGTAAACTCGCGGACTTGAATCAGTCCGGGGGGACGATGCGTCTGCCCATGAAGGTGGCCAAGAACGATCCTGCTTGCGATCGCGGTGGTCGCGGTCTCGTTTTTCATCAGCCTGAAGGCGATGGACTGGCTGTCGCCGCGCGCCTCGGTCTGCGGCGCCGGCGATCGTCGAATTGCCGCCGCTGCCGCCGGCCTCGCGCACTTCCGTCATCGTCGCGCCGGTCGCGATTTCGCTGCCGCCATTCGCGACGCCGCCGACCGCGCCGCGCCGCGCAACTTCACCGGCAAGGCCGACAATCCGGTATCGCAGATCCTGCAGAACGCCGATATCGGCTGGACCGCCTCGCGCGGGCCGATCGCTCGCGACCGGCGGCACAGGATGTGCTGTCGCTGTCGACGCCGTCTGACCGGAAAGCTGAACGTCACGGGCTCGCTGTCGTCGAAGGCGACCGGCGCGGTCGGCGACGCGCATCGGCGGCCTGCTCGGCGGCAACGCCGCCAAGCAAATCGGCAGCCGTCAACATCAAGGCGCTCAATGCCAACGCCGAGATCAAGGGCAACGTCACCATCACCTCGCGGCCGAAGCTTGCCGCGGCCTGGCACCTCGAGCCGAATCTGGGCGCGCAGGTCAACCTCGGCGACACCAGCCTTTCGGTGGCCGGCGCCAAGCGTCAACGTGCCGGCGCAGGTCAAGCCGCTGATCGACAAGACCGTCGGCGAGCAGCTCAATGCGGTCGGCGACCGGATCCGCAACGATCAAACGCTGGAGCAGAACGCGCGGGTGCAATGGGCCAAGGCCTGCCGCTCGATTCCGCTGCAGGGCACCGGCGCGACAGCGTCGATGCCGGCGCTGTGGCTCGAGCTGCGGCCGACCCGCGCCATCGCAGCGCAGCCGAATGTCGATGCGTCAGCGGTGACGCTGATGCTCGGCATCGAGGCCGAGACCCGCATCACCCCGACCCAGACCAAGCCCGACTGTCCGTTCCCGGACAAGATATCGATCATCCCGCCGACCTCGGGCGGGGTCATCGATCGGCGTGCCGATCGACATGCCGTTCACCGACCTCAACAAGATCCTGGAGACCCAACTTGCGGGGCGGACGTTTCCCGAAGACGGCTCCGGCTCGGTCGACGTCACCGTCAAAAGCGCGAGCGTCACGGCCTCGGGCGACCGGCTGCTGATCTCGCTATTGGTGCAGGGCCAAGGAGAAAAAGAGCTTCTTCGGCTTCGGCGGCGAAGCCACCGTGCATATCTGGGGCAGGCCGATGCTCGATCAGGCGCAGCAGACGCTGCGGCTTGCCGACATCCAGCTCGCGGTCGAATCGGAAGCAGCCTTCGGGCTGCTCGGCGCCGCCGCGCGCGCGGTGATGCCGCATCTGCAGAAGGCGCTGGCGGACAAGGCGACCATCGACCTGAAACCGTTCGCAACCAACGCGCAGAAGAAGATCGCCGCTGCGATCGCCGATTTCCAGAAGAACGAGGACGGCATCCGGGTGGAGGCGAAGATCAACAGCCTGCAGCTCGCCGACATCGCCTTCGACTGCAAAACGCTGCGCGTGATCGCCGAGGCCGAGGGCACGATCAACGTCTACGTCACCGCGCTGCCGGCGCCTTGACTTAGTTGTTGAGCATGATCTTTTCGGAAAACCGGTGCCCACTTTTCCGGATCACGCTCGACTGAATGCCCAAAAAGTCGACTTTGCGCCCCTCGCCCGAAGACGGCTAGAACGGGCGCCTTAACCGAAGCCCTCAACAAGAAGCCTGGGAGAAGAAACCATGAAATCAACTTGGCCGCGGTCGCGGCTGGTCTCGCTTTCGCCGCCTTCAGTGGTGCGGCGAACGCGCAGATTTCCGACGATGTCGTCAAGATCGGCGTTCTGACCGACATGTCGAGCCTTTATGCCGACGCGACCGGCAAGGGCTCGCTGGCCGCCGTCGAGATGGCGGTCGCCGATTACGGCGGCAAGGTGAAGGGCAAGCCGGTCGAGGTGATCGCCGCCGATCATCAGAACAAGCCCGATGTCGGCGTCTCCATCGCCCGCAACTGGTACGACAATGAGAAGGTCGATGCGATCTTCGACGTTCCGACCTCGTCGGTCGCGCTGCCGATCTCGGCGCTGACCCGCGAGAAGAACAAGATCAACATCAATTCCGGCGGCGGCAGCTCCGACATCACCGGCGTTGCCTGCTCGCCCAACACCGTGCACTGGACCTACGACACCTATGCGCTGTCCAACGTCGCCGGCAAAGCGATGGTCAAGCGCGGCGAGGACACCTGGTTCTTCGTCACCGCCGACTACGCCTTCGGCATGGCGCTGGAGCGCGACGCGGCGAATGTGGTCAAGGAAAGCGGCGGCAAGGTGCTCGGCGATGTCCGCCACCCCCTAAACTCGTCGGACTTCTCGTCGTTCCTGCTGCAGGCGCAGGCCTCCAAGGCCAAGGTGATCGGCGCTCGCCAATGCCGGCGGCGACACCACCAATGCGCTGAAGCAGGCCGCCGAATTCGGCATCACCCAGGGCGGCCAGAAGATGATCGCGCTGCTGATGGAGATCACCGACACCCACGCGCTCGGCGTCAAGGCGACCCAGGGCCTGATCGTCACCGACGCGTTCTACTGGGACATGAACGACGAGACCCGCGCGTTCTCGAAACGCTTCAACGACAAGGTCGGCCACATGCCGACCATGATCCAGGCCGGGCTGTATTCCGCGACCATGCATTACCTGAAAGCGATCGAGGCGATCGGCACCGACGAGGCGCCGAAGGTGATGGCGCAGATGCGCGCAACCCCGATCAACGACTTCTTCGCCAAGAACGGCAAGATCCGCATCGACGGCCGCATGGTCCACGACATGTATCTGTTCGAGGTGAAGAAGCCTGAAGAGTCCAAGGGCGAATGGGATCTCTACAAGCTGATCGCCACCGTCCCCGGCGACGAGGCGTTCCGTCCGCTCGACAAGGGCGGCTGCCCGCTGGTGAAGACGAATTAAGGTTCGCCTTCTCCCCTCCCCGCTCTTCGCGGGGAGAGATCGTAAGCGTGCCCACCTCTTTCGAGAACGTTCTCCGAAGTACGGTGGGCACGGCGCGAAGAGCGCCTTTGCCCACCCTACATCGCTCCCTCAATCCTCGTATTTGAACGAGACGTTGAGCTTGGCGCGATAGGCTTCGACCTTGCCCTTGGCATCCAGTTGCAAGTCGAGCTTGACGACTTCGGCGACACGGAGGTCGCGGAGGGTTTTCCCGGCCCTGTCGAGCGCGGCGGCGGCGGCCTTTTCCCAGGAATCGTGGCTGGTACCGATCAACTCAATGACTTTGTAGACGCTCTCCGGCATGTCGTCCTCCCGTTCGTTATGAAGCAGGATGCAGGGTGCTCCTGCCGGCTTGGAGCCTAACATCGGGATATCGACGCTGAAAGGCGCAAGTCTGTATTAGCCAAGTCCTGCACAAGCAAGCGCGCCCGGCAAGGGCCGGACCCGTTCATTGAGGAACCGCCTCAATCAAACTGAAGTCCAGGCCAGGCAAGGGCTTGACCTGCGTCAGGACGAAGCCGGCATTGGCAAGCAGCGCCCGATACTCCGCCTCGCTTCGTTCCTGCCCACCAGGCATTGCGAGCATATTGATATCGACCATCGCCATCCGTTGCTGGTTCAACGAACGCTCCATGACTTCGGGCATGATGCGCTCTACCAGAAGAAGCGTGCTTTTTTCGTGCATCGCGATGCGGCAGTTTTTGAGAATTGCGAAGCTTTCGTCATCGTTCCAATCGTGAATTACGCTCTTGAGAATGTAGGCGTCAGCTCCCTTGGGCACCTCACGAAAGAAATCTCCGGTAACCACCTCGCATCTCGCCTCGACGTGCGCGTCCGCGAGCTTTCGAGATGCCTCCGCGCTGCCGCTGGGAAGATCGAAAACCACTCCGTGAAGATCCGGCGTTGCGCCGACCAGCGCGGCGATCATTGCGCCGTTGCCGCCACCAACATCGATCAGCTTTCGAAACCGCGAGAAATCATAGTTCGAGATCAATGCCTGCGTGACCTGGCGTGTCAATTCGGCCATCGCCTCATTGAAGATGACGGCCTGTTCCGGATTTGCTGCGAGGTATTCAAAGCTGCCCACGCCGAAGACATGACGGGTGGCGGATTCGCCGGTTCGCACACTATGGAGAAGTTCGCCCCAGGATCGCCATGCCCGCTCGCCACCGAACATCAGCGCCAGGTTGCGCATGGACCCCGGCACATTCGAGCGCAGCTGCGCACCTGTCGCCGTCAAACTGAACCGGCTCGGTTCGATTTCCTCGACGAGGCCGATGCTCACAAGGGCGCGCAAAAGCCGCCGCAGCGAAGCGGCATGGGTGCTTGTTTCCCAAGCCAGCGTGTCGGCGGTTTTCGGCCCATCCGCGAGCAGGTCGGCAATCCCGAGCTGCGCGCTGACGTGAACGACGCGTGAGGGCATATAACCGGTTATCAGAGGCATCAAACTGACGGGGGTGCCGCCTTGCAGCCCTTGTGCCGATGAAGACATTTTCAACCTCCATGATGGCCGCGCCTGGAGTCTGCGCCCCGCAATCGCTCCGCCGGCGATCAGGAATTCGCAGCACCCAGGACGTCGTCTTTCAGGCGCTTGCGATCGACCTTGCCCGTGGCGTTGATCGGCAGTCTGGCAAGCGGCACGATATGGGTCGGGACGAACACCCAGGGCATCAGTGGCCGACAATGCGCCCGCAGGCCTTCGGCGTCGACCTTTTCGTTGCATACGATCGCGGCCCAGACTTCCTCGACCCCGGCCTTGCTGGTCGCCATGAACACTGCGGCCTCGCGCACACCCTTGTACGAGAGCAGAGCCGCTTCGACCTTTTCCGCGGCCATCTTGCCGCCGCCGGCGTTCAGCACGTCGTTCTGACGGCCCGATATCACCAGGAGATTGTCGCCGGTCAGCGATCCGAGATCGCCCGGGTAAAACCAGCCGTCGCGAAATACCAGCGCGGACTCGATCGGATCATCGATGTAACGGTTGATGCCGAATTCACTGGAAACGCGGACGATCCCTTCGATGCCGGCGGGGACGGCGCGATCCATCTCGTCGACGATTTCGATGCGCACGCCCGGTGTCACATAACCCGCCGCGCCCGGAATGTGGGATATTCTATGCGGTGGCGCTGATGGCGGTCTCGGTTGCGCCATATCCGGTAATGAGGTGCGAGCACAGGCGCGGCCTGACGCGCTCAGACAGCGAGGCCGGCAGCAGGCTTCCGCCCGAGAGGATCGTGTCGACATGAACCTCGATCGACGGATGCTGGTCGCAAGCCGCCAGCAGCTGGGCAAGCGTGGTCGGCGTCGCCAGCATGGCCTCGATGCGGAAGATCTCAAACGCGCGCAAGGTGTTCTCGACGCTGTCGCCAACAAAGAAGATCGTTCCGCCGCGTCCCAGCACATAGGTCAGGAATTGATAACCGAGTGCCGCGGCGAGCCCCAGCCAGCTCGTCATGTAGTAAATGACGAGCAAATCCAACAACAAAGAACAAGGATGATCTTGCGCCCGAACCGATCAGCAAGCGCACCAAACAGCAGCGCTCCAAGGGCCATGCCGAGAAGGACTGCCGCGAACACCGCACTGAAGGAAGCTTTCGGAACGGCCCATTCCATCGAAATCAGTGGCGCGACAAAGCCGACCGCCTGAGCGTCAAATCCGTCGATGATCATCACGATCAGGCAAAGCGTGAGCACGAGAATCTGGAAACCGCCGACGCCGCGCCGGTCGATGAATCCCGCGACATCCAGCGCTTTGTTCAATGCGTTGTCCTTCGGCGCGGAGTTTTGTGCATAGCGTTCGCGCGGCCAGCGTCAGGGCTTACCGGGACGCGCCGTGAGTTGACGAATCTTTGACGCGGAGATCTCTTCGGTTGCCTCATCGAGCACGATGCGCTCGACGCTGTAGCCGACATCGCGGCCATCGAACACGTTGGTGATATTCGGCAACGCGACCACCACGAAACGTCCGGCGTGGGCCGAGAGCGCGGCCTCGATGCGCTGCTTCACGGCAAAGAACGGAAGAGGATTCTTTGCGTCAATGCCGTGGGTATCGCGCACCGCGATACAGGCCTGCCCGAACTCGCCGCAATCCCTCCTCGATCAGGCGCTGATGCCCGGGATGAAACGGCTGATAGCGGCCGATGAACAAGGCGGTCGGCTTTTGCGGATCGAAGGCCGGTCGCAGCCGCGCCAGCGCCAGCTCGGCCCAATATTGCGGCGCTCCCTCGGCGGTAACGCGGATGTCATACCGCTCCGGTGCAACGAACATCCGGTTGGTGTCTTCGAACCGTCCGGCGTCGATGCGGTCGACCCAGATCACAAAGGTCTCGCCGAAGGCGGCGCGCGTTTCTGCCGTCGGACAGATGAAGTCCGCGATCACGGTGCCGCCGGCTTCGACCACGCGGTCGCACATCCAGCCCATGCGGCGCGCATGCTCGATGCGATCCTCATGGCTGAAGCCGAGGTCGCGCGACAGATTGGCGCGAACCGCGTCGGCGTTGAAAACCACCGCGTTGAGGAGCGGCGCAAGCGCGCTCGCAAGGGCGGTCTTGCCGGCACCCGGGAGCCCCATGATGAGAATTTTAGACTGCATGTCCCCCTGCCAATCCCGTCAGGGCGACGTTTTTCAGCATTTTGGCGGTAAAGGCAAGCAGCCGCGACAGGATGGGTAGCGTCGTTTCGGGGCAAAGGGAACGCACATCGTGACGGAATTATAAATGGCCGGGCGGCAGCCAAGCCGTCCGGCCATCCAGGCGCAAGTCATTGCCTAGCGCTTATCTCGTGGCTCACTCCGTCGAGTATTTGAACTCGGGCATCGCCTTCAAATCGTCCTTGGTCGCGTTGAGCACCGCGTGATCGGGATACCAGGGATTCGGCTTTGCCGTGTTTGCTATCGCCGGCGGTGGGTTGGCCGCGCCCGTCGTCGTGGTCGAAGGCGGACGGGTGCCCGGCGCGTTGGGCCCATTGGCGGCGCCGGTATAGGCGACCGGTTCATTGACGAATTTGATCTTGTCAAAGGGCACCGCGACCAGTTGCGAGCCCATGCCGAGGAAGCCGCCGACGCCGATCACGACAGCCTTGATATTCCCACTCTTGTCGGTCAGCAGATCGTTGATCGAGCCGATGCTTTCGTTGTTGTCGTTATAGACGCTTAAGCCAACGACCTTCGACGCCCGCCAGTCACCCTTGAACGAAAAGTCGGATGCGGCTGACGGCGTCATGTTGGCGCGATCGGTAGTTGTGGTCGGGGTTTGCGCGAACCCGACGCCCGCAAGCAATGCGGTGCCGGCCAAACCGGCAGTGATATATTTTAGGAACATGAGGTTTCTCCCTGATCAGAAATTGGTGCGGAGAAAACCTTTCAATGCGCCGGCCGTTCCCGCCGCAGCGCGCCATTTCAATTCTCGCAACTGCGCAAGACCATCACGGGGTGTTGCGGAATGTGTATGCCTCTGCCTGCTGCGGCATTTGCCGCATGACGCGAACCTTCTCAAGCGGCGCGATCAGAAGCCGCCCCAGTAAGGCGGTATGCCATAATAGCGATGCAGTGCGGCTTCCTGCGTGCGATCGCCCCAGTCGAAATCCTTGTCGGAACGGAACGACGGCGCCTTCTTCAACTCGTCATCGTCGATGTCGAGCTCATAGGCCTCGAAGCGGATGTTGTAGTTGAGCCGCGCCCAGGGCAACGGCAAGAGATTGGAGCCCATGCCGAGGAAGCCGCCGAAACTGAGCACTGCGTAGGACACCTTGCCGGTGACCTTGTCGATCATCAGCCGCTCGATATGGCCGATCATGTCGCCGTTCGGCCGGCGCACCGCGGTGCCTTCGACGCGATCGCTCGCGATCAACGGGTGGGGTCTCGTCATGACGTCAGGCATCATCACCCTCCCTTGCGGGTTGGTGAAGTGGATAACGCACAAGCGATGAGCGGGTTCCCGCCTCATTTTGAAATTGCGGCAACCACCCTTCCCCTTCGAGGGAGGATGATTGCCGGCCGCGCGTCGCCCAGCATGAGAGGTCAGGTGTGGTAGTCGATAAGTAGCGCCGAGAACGACGAATTGCTGTCGCTGGAGGAGTTGCCTGTCGCGCTGTACGAGGTCGATGACGAAGTGGACAGCGAACTCTGCAGCGACTGAAGGAACTGCTGTAAGAGGTCGGCGATGGAGCTGGTGCTCGAACTGGAGCCGGTGCTGGAGCTGGTACCGGACGTGCCGTCGGCCGAAGAGGCGCCGTCGGACGGTGGCGGACCGCCCGGACCGCCGGGAGGCGGACCGCCAGCGCCACCGGGTCCACCGGGACCATTGCCGAGCGCGGCCTTGAAGACGTTTTGCAGCTCGGTGGCCTGATCGCTGGTCAGCTTGCCACTGGAGACTTCGCCGGCGATCAGATTGTCGATCTTCGATTTCAGATCGCCGGGCGAGGCCCTTGTGCCGCTGGCCTGATCACTGGCCCGGCTGGATTGCAGCGAGGTATCGATATCGGTCAGCGCGGACGACAGCGCGGTTTGATCGGACGAAGAGATGGTGCCGGAATTTACCTCCGACTGCAGCTCAGCCTGCAGCTTCTGGAGGGGTGACTGGTAGGTGGTACCGGAGGCCGCCGAGATTGAGGTCATGATAGCTCCGAAAGGTTCGAATAAGACGCCTCGACGGTACGGTTAACGGTCTTAACGAGGCCTTGTCCGATGTTGCCCCCTGTTGCAAGCGCTGCGTCAGAAACATTTAGAAACAAAAAACTTTCGCGGACTGGCCCGAAATCATCGACAAAGGTCGGCATGGCCCAGGCAACGCCCAACATCCTTGTCGTTGAAGACGACCGCGAGACGCGGGCGCTGATCGCCAGATATCTGCGCGCCAACGCCTGCAACGTGGCGACGGTGGGCAACGGCCGCGAAATGGCGCGGGCAATGACCGATCGCCGCGTCGATCTTCTGATCCTCGACGTCATGCTGCCGGGCGAGGACGGCCTCAGCCTCTGCCGCAAGGTTCGCGCCGTATCGCAGACGCCGATCATCATGCTCACCGCGCGCGGCGAGGACGTCGACCGGATTTTGGGCCTCGAGATGGGCGCGGACGACTACCTCGCAAAACCCTTCAATCCGCGCGAACTGCTCGCCAGGATCAACGCCGTGCTGCGCCGCGAGGCGGCTGCACGCACGGCCAGCACGACCGAGGGCGCGACCATCCTGTCTTTTCTGGGATGGCGCATCGATTTGCGCCTCCGGGAATTGCGCAATCCCGCGGGCGCGCGGGTCGCGATGACCAGCGCTGAATTCGACCTGCTGCGGACCTTCTGCGAACGGCCCGGGCGGGTGCTGTCGCGCGACAGCCTGCTCGACCTCACGCAAGGGCGCAATGCCGGCTCCTTCGAGCGCAGCATTGACGTCCTGGTCAGCCGCATCAGGCGCAAGATCGAACCCGATCCGCAGGACGCCACCATGATCAAGACGGTCCGTTCCGGCGGATACATGTTTACCCCAAGAGTGGAAGCAAGGGTCGAAGCGGTGGCGACCGCCGCCGCCAACTGACCATGAAGCTATCGGGCCTTCTGAATCTCAGGGGCATCAGCGGACAGATTGCCGCGCTCGTCATCGTCTCGATCGCGGCACTGCACCTGATCATCACGGCAGCCTTTCTGATGCATCGGCCGGACCCGCCGCCCGACGGCAGACAGGACGAGCTTGTGGCGGTGATAAAACTTCTCGGCACGGCACCACCGTCGAGACGACCGGCGCTCTCGGCCGATATCGCGCGGGCATTTCCGCAACTCGATATCGAAAACCTTGCGCCCGGCCGAGCGCCCTCCACGGACGAACCGCGCGGCTTCGACCTGCACGGCCCGCACCGGCACCTCGGTCCCAGCAATCGGATCTTCGCGCTCGGACCGGGCCAGCATACGAACAGGATCGCCATTGAGTTGCCGGATGGCGCGATGATCTCCGCGAAACTCACCCCGGAGCACCGACCGTTCTGGGGCGGACCGTGGATGATGACGCTGCTGTTTGCGGTGATCAGCGTCACCCTGCTCGGCCTGTGGGCCGCTCGCGCGCTGACCGCGCCGCTATCTGCGTTCGCGAAGGCGGCCGAGACCTTCAGCCTGAACGGCGCCGCTGCGCCGCTTCCCGAACGTGGGCCGGAAGAAATCCGCTCCGTCGCGCGGGCGCTCAACCGCATGCGCCAGCGCATCACCGGCCTGATCGACGACCGCACCAGGATGCTGGCCGCGATCAGTCACGACCTCCGCACGCCGATCACGCGAATGCGCCTACGCTCCGAATTCATCGAGGACGAGGTCCACCGCACCCGCATGCTTGGCGACCTCGAGCAGATGCGATCCATGCTGGAGTTGGTGCTATCCTTCCTGCGCAACGATCGCAGGCTTGAATCGATGACGCTGGTCGATATCGCAAGCACGCTGCAGCTTGTCGCCGATCAATTCGCCGACATGGGGCACAAGGTCAGCTATGCCGGTCCCGATCATGCCATGGCAACAGTGCGTCCTGACGACCTGCACCGCAGCGTCAGCAATCTCGTGGACAATGCGGTCAAGTTCGGCGCCGAAGCCACGATCCGGCTCAAACTGTCGCCGGACAGCGCGACCATCGATGTCGAAGACGATGGTCCCGGCATTTCGGACGCCGATAAAAGCGAGATGCTGGAACCGTTCGTGCGCGGCGACGATGCCCGCAACATGGATGATGCCGCGGGCTTCGGCCTCGGCCTCTCGATTGCCCGCGCGATCACGCTGGCGCATGGCGGCGAGTTGTCGCTTCATGACCGACAACCGCACGGATTGGTGGCCCGGATTCAAATTCCGCTTCGCCAGCAGTACCAACGTCCCGCCGCGTGATGCGGCAATGGTTTTGTCAGGCCGCGATCGGTTCGGGCTCGGACTTCTGGTCTGCGAAATACGCCACCGCCTCGAAGCGGTAATCGCAGGCCCGGCAGTACCAGAGATAGTCCACACGGCCGGGACTGCTTTCAACCCAGTCGGGCGCGGCGATCGGTGTGCCGCATTGAGCGCAGGGATTTTGTCGAGGCAAATAGCCGAGGGCTGGTCTGGCCATGGCGCGTTTCCCTTTACTCTCTTTTTGGTTTTGTTTGATTTTGCTTCGTGTCGCAGGTTTGCGAATGGGACAGGCTTGCTGCCGAACTCGACTCGACTTGCGGCGGGAGCGCTTACGATAGCATTGAGTTGACAAAACGGCGATGACACGTCGCCGCACCGAAAAATGCGAACAATTTATTTCGCTTTTGAAGCGACCGCGGGCTCGACCGTGTGCAATGCATCCACCTTGCGCAGGTGGATGGTTGCGATGTCGTCGGAATAGATCTTCTGCCAGCCGTCGATATGATCGAGCAATTTGGACGCCGCACTTTGCGTGCGCATCAGGGTGGCCTCGATCTTGTACAGGTCGAGCAGACGGAACAGGTTTTCCGGTTCCATCAATCCGGAAGCGGCGTTGTGATCGACAAAGAATTTCTCGCCGTAAAGTTCCGTGCGGCCGTCGATGAAGGGCGCGACGCCATTTGCGATCAGATAGCCGCCGAAATCATAATCGTTGAACACCCGCGTCAGATTGAGCTTCTTCAGCTCAGTGACGGCCGCGACCGGCGAACTGTGCATATGCGGCTCGAAGCGGTGCACCGACGCATAGGCAAATGTTCCCGCGACCAGCGCTGCGGCAACGCCGGCAAACAGCGCGCCGCGCATGGGCCCGGGGGCGGTCGAATGCGGCATCTCGGGGCCGCCGATTTGGTTGGCCAGGGGAGCGGCCAGCACCAGCGGCGCCAGCAGCGCCAGGATCTCGCCGGCGCGGCCTTGCGAGAGCGCCATGTGCAACAGGCCGAGCAGCAAAACGATGCGCGTCAGCGGCAGCGTGACGCCGCGATAAAGCGCGAGCCCGATCCCGAGCAAGAGGCAAATCTCGAACGGACCGACGCTGCCGAAATCCGCAGGTCTCCATTCCATGATCAGCGGCAGCGCGCCGCCGAGCGCCAGAATTTTTTGCGACGCAACGAGCGAGTTCCAGCCATAGGGCGTCAGGCAGCTCGCGGCCAGCGCCGCCAATCCGAACGCGATCCAGCGTAGGGCCGGCGGTTTGCGCATGGCTACTTCGGCGCTCACGACCGCATCGAGCGCGAGCGGGGCGACCAGCATCAAGCCGAACACAAAGCCGCCGTGCAGATTGGCCCACAGCGCCATCAGCGGCAGCAGAAAGTAGGACGGCGCGGCGCGGCTATCTGCGGCTGCGATCAGGCCTGCGACCCAGGCCACCATCAAGGGCATCGCCAGCACATGCGGCCGCGCCAAGAGATGCGGCACGGTCAGCGCCAGCGCCGCGGCAATGAACACCAGCGTGGTGCTCTCGCTCAAACGCCGGCTCAAGAATTTGGCGAGCAGCGCAAACGTCGCCGCGATCGCGGAAGCCGCCACAACCACCGGCCCGCTCCAGCCGGCGATGGCGTAGGCTTTTGCGTAGATCACCTGCGCCAGCCACTGCGTGGAGATCCAGGGCTCGCCTCGCATGGTGAAGGAATAAACGTCGGTCTCGGGCACCGCGCGATGGTCAATGATCCATTGCCCGACCGTGATCTGCCACATCGTATCGGGGTCGATCAGCAGCCTGTTTCCGGCGAGCAGAAACAGCGCATAGACGGAGATGCCGACCCATAGCGGCAACAGCCCCCGTACGGGGCTTGCGGCGGCGTCAGTGTGGGCGACGGATATCGTCATTTTCGGGCTGATACCCCGCGGTTTGGAGCCAAGGATTAGACCAAAGGTTGGATTCGAGGGATCGAAGCACGTCAGAGCATAATTTGAGGTAAATCCTGCCCCCGGGATTGAGGCCCAAACCCCTGATAAAGCCCGGTTTTAGCCACATCCTTGCCCGGCGAACGCGTCAATCGGGGTGCGTAAACCATTCAAAGTTACGCATCCTAAAGGCCGATCCACATGAAACGTTCGCTATTGCTGGCATGGCTGATCGCCGTCGCCGCGCTGCCCTTTGCAGGGGCCGCACACGCCGGTCACTCCGAATATGATGCGATGGTCGCCGCCCAAGCCCAGGCCAACGGCGTGCCGGAAGCCTTGGTGCATCGCGTGATCCTACGCGAGAGCCGCTATCAGCCGCATCTGGTCGGGCGCTGCGGCTGCATCGGGCTGATGCAGATCAAGCTTTCGACTGCCCGCGGCCTTGGCTACACCGGCGACGCCGCCGGCCTGCGCGACCCCAACACCAACCTCACCTATGGGGTCAAATATCTCGCCGGCGCCTACCGCGCTGCACACGGCGATCATGCGCGCGCCATGCATTATTATGCGAGCGGCTATTACTATGCCGCCAAGCGCCAGCGGCAGGCGCGAAGCCCGATCGAGGCCAACGCGCTGGTTCCAGCGAGATAAAAGTCTCCTGCCGGCCGAGGCAGAATGGCGTGGATGCCGGAGCAAGTCCGGGCATGACGGCGGCGTCTCCGTTGACAGCTCAGCCCATAGGCCTACATTAGCCCTGTTCCGAGGGGAGCTCCGACGAGGAGCTGAGATACCGCACGCTTTGGGCCGTTTCGAAAGGGCCTCAAGACCGCGGTGACCCTTTGAACCTGATCCGGGTCATGCCGGCGAAGGGACAGGGATGTACCAGAGTTCGAGACTGCGCGGGGATTTTCCCGTTTCCATCATCGGTGCAGGCATTGCCGGCGCCTGGAACGCGCTATTGTTCGCGCAGGCCGGTCATGCAGTGATTGTGCATGAGCGCAGTGACGCCGCGATGACGGATTCCACCAGCCATTGGGCCGGCGGCATGCTGGCGCCCTGGTGCGAGGCCGAAACATCCGAGCCCGTGATCAGCCGGCTCGGGATCCGCTCGCTCGATCTCTGGCGTCAGCATTTTCCAAAGACTCAGTTCAAGGGATCGCTGGTGGTGGCGCATGCGCGCGACCGCAGCGATTTCGAACGCTTTGCCAGGCTCACCTCAAATCACCGGCGGATGGATGCGCAGGCGTTGAGCGAATTGGAGCCTTCGCTGGAAGGCCGTTTTCGCGACGGCCTGTTCTATCCGGACGAAGGCCATGTCGAGCCGCGGCGCATCCTGCCGGAATTGCATGCGCGGATTTCTGGCTGCCGGCGGCGAAATCAAGTTCAACAGCGCGGCGAACGGCGATGATCTCGACGGCGTCGTGATCGATTGCCGCGGGTTTTTCGCGCGCGACACGCAGCCGGAATTGCGCGGCGTCAAGGGCGAGATGATCATTGTCGAGACAGACGAGGTCGAGCTGTCGCGCCCGGTGCGGCTGATCCATCCGCGCTGGCCGCTTTATGTGATCCCGCGCGGCGACGGCCGCTTCATGCTGGGCGCGACCTCGATCGAGGCACAGGACACCGGCGTCAGCGTCCGCTCGGCGCTGGAACTGCTCGGCGCGGCCTATGCCGTGCATCCGGCCTTTGCCGAAGCCCGCATCGTCGAATTCGGTTCGGGCCTGCGTCCCGCATATCCGGACAATTTGCCGCGGATTTCGATCGACAAGGACAAGATCGCCGTCAACGGGCTCTATCGCCACGGTTTTCTGCTAGCGCCGGCGCTGGCGGAGCTCACGCTCGGCTATGTCGAGCGCGGCCTGATCGACAATGAGGTGATGCAATGCGCGTGATCGTCAATGGTGAGCAGCGGGAGATCAGATCGATGCGGGTCGATGCGCTGCTAAGCGAGCTCGAATATGAGGGCACGCATTTCGCGATCGCGCTGAATTACGACGTGCTGCCGAAAAGCCGCTGGGCGGAGACACCGCTTCGGGCCGGCGACGAGATCGAGATCATCACGCCGCGGCAGGGAGGGTGAGGATGCTGAACTTCTATGGCCGCGAATTTTCCTCCCGCCTCTTGGTCGGCACCGCGCTCTATCCGTCGCCTGCGATCATGCAAGGCGCGATCCAGGCCTCGGGCGCCGAGATCGTCACGGTGTCGCTGCGGCGCGAATCCGCCGGCGGCAAGACCGGCAATGCGTTCTGGTCGCTGATCCGCGAACTCAATGTCACGGTGCTGCCGAACACCGCCGGCTGCCGCAGCGTGCGCGAGGCGGTGACCACGGCAAAACTCGCGCGCGAATTGTTTGCGACATCCTGGATCAAGCTGGAAGTCATCGCCGACAACGACACCTTGCAGCCGGACGTGGTCGGGCTGGTCGAGGCAGCGCAGGTGCTGATCAAGGACGGCTTTGAGGTGTTTCCCTATTGCACGGAAGATCTTTCGGTCGCGATGCGGCTGGTCGATGCCGGCTGCAAGGTGGTGATGCCATGGGCCGCGCCAATCGGAAGTGCAAAAGGCATCATCAATCGCGACGCGCTAAAGCTGCTGCGCGACCGCCTCCCCGACGTGACCTTGGTGGTCGATGCCGGCTTGGGGGCGCCGTCGCATGCGGCGCACGCGCTCGAGCTTGGTTACGACGCCGTACTGCTCAACACCGCGATCGCCAAAGCCGCCGATCCCGTCGCGATGGCAGGCGCGTTCCGCTCAGGCGTCGAGGCCGGACGCGCAGCCTTTGAAGCCGGGCTGATGGAAGCCCGCGATTTCGCCTCACCTTCCACTCCAGTTGTTGGGACACCATTCTGGCATGCCGTATCCTGATCGCCACGCGTATCCTGATCGCTTTTATCCCGTGGTGGACAGCGTCGCCTGGGTCGCGCGCCTGACCAGGCTTGGCGTCGGCACGATCCAGCTGCGCGCGAAAAACCTCAACGACGGCGAAGCGCTGCAGATCGTCAGCGACGCGCTCGAAATCACAAAAGGCACGCCGACCAAGCTCGTGGTCAATGACTACTGGCGTGCGGCGATCGTGGCCGGAGCGAAGCATCTGCATCTCGGCCAGGAAGACCTCGTCGACGCCGATCTGAAGGCGATCCGCGACGCCGGGCTGACACTCGGCCTCTCCACCCATGACGATGAGGAACTCGCCACCGCGCTGCGCGCGAAACCTGATTATGTCGCGCTGGGGCCGATCTTCCCGACCACGCTGAAATCGATGCGGTTCGCCCCGCAAGGCATTCCGAAAATCGCCGAGTGGAAAAAGCGCATCGGCAACATTCCGCTGGTCGCGATCGGTGGCATCAAGCTCGAACAGGCCGCGGATATTTTCGCTGCCGGCGCCGACTCCATCGCCGTCGTCAGCGACGTCACCCAGAACGCCGACCCCGACGCGCGGGTGCGCGCGTGGCTCGGCCAGAACGCGGAGGCCGCGTGAGATGGGCAAGCAACAGACCTTCAACCGTCACCCTGAGGTGGCCGCTTCTTCAGCGGCCCTCGAAGGGCGACGGCCCGGTTCTGTCATCCTTCGAGGCTCGCAAGTGCTCGCACCTCAGGATGACGCCAACAACGATGCTAATACGCACAACAATTAAAAGGAGGATAAAACTATGAACATTCGCTCCAATCCCGACACGACGATTCCCGCCGTCACCACCGGCCCGCTGCCCGCCTCGCGCAAGATTTTTGTCACGCCCGATGCGGCGAGCGATGTCCGGGTGCCGCTGCGCGAGATCATGCTGAGCGAGGGCGCCGGCGAGCCGAACCTCAACGTCTACGACACCTCCGGTCCCTATACCGATCCGACTGTCACCATCGACGTCAATGCCGGCCTGTCCCGCAACCGCATCGCCTGGGTGAAGGAGCGCGGCGGCGTCGAAGAATATGAAGGCCGCGCGGTCAAGCCGGTCGACAATGGCAACGTCTCCGGCGACAAGGCGGCAAAGGCGTTTTCCGCGTACCACAAGCCGCTGCGCGGGCTCGATGGCCACAAGATCACGCAGCTCGAGTTCGCCCGCGCCGGCATCATCACCAAAGAGATGATCTATGTCGCCGAGCGCGAGAACCTCGGCCGCAAGCAGCAGCTCGAACGCGCGGAGGCCGCGCTCGCCGACGGCGAGAGCTTTGGCGCTGATATCCCGGCGTTCATCACGCCGGAATTCGTCCGCTCCGAGATCGCGCGCGGCCGGGCGATCATCCCCTGCAACATCAACCATGGCGAACTCGAGCCGATGATCATCGGCCGCAATTTCCTGACCAAGATCAACGCCAATATCGGCAACTCCGCCGTCACTTCATCAGTGGAGGAAGAAGTCGACAAGATGGTGTGGGCGATCCGCTGGGGCGCCGACACCGTGATGGACCTCTCCACCGGGCGCAACATCCACACCACCCGCGAATGGATTCTTCGAAATGCGCCGATCCCGATCGGGACCGTTCCGATCTACCAGGCGCTGGAGAAGGTCGATGGCGATCCCGTCAAACTCGACTGGGAGGTCTACAAGGACACGCTGATCGAGCAGTGCGAACAGGGCGTCGATTATTTCACCATCCACGCCGGCGTGCGCCTGCCCTATATCCACCTGACCGCCAATCGCGTCACCGGCATCGTCTCGCGCGGCGGCTCGATCATGGCGAAGTGGTGCCTGGCGCATCACAAGGAGAGTTTCCTCTACACCCGCTTCGACGAGATTTGCGATCTGATGCGCAAATATGACGTGTCGTTCTCGCTCGGCGACGGCTTGCGCCCGGGCTCGATCGCGGACGCCAACGACCGCGCGCAATTCGCCGAGCTCGAGACGCTGGGCGAGCTGACGAAAATCGCGTGGGACAAGGGCTGCCAGGTGATGATCGAAGGCCCCGGCCATGTGCCGATGCACAAGATCAAGATCAACATGGACAAGCAGCTGAAAGAATGCGGCGAGGCGCCGTTCTATACCTTGGGGCCGCTGACCACCGACATCGCACCGGGCTATGACCACATCACCTCGGGCATCGGTGCAGCCATGATCGGCTGGTTCGGCTGCGCGATGCTCTGCTATGTGACGCCGAAGGAGCATCTCGGGCTGCCCGACCGCAACGACGTCAAGACCGGCGTCATCACCTACAAGATCGCCGCGCACGCCTCTGATCTCGCCAAGGGCCACCCCGCGGCGCAACTGCGCGACGACGCCTTGTCACGGGCGCGGTTCGACTTCCGCTGGATCGACCAGTTCAACCTCGGGCTTGATCCGGAAACCGCGCGCCTGTTCCACGACGAGACGCTGCCCAAGGAAGCCCACAAGGTCGCGCATTTCTGCTCGATGTGCGGCCCAAAATTCTGCTCGATGAAGATCACGCAGGACGTCCGCGATTATGCGGCGACGCTGAACGATCCGGCGGCGGTCGGGATGTCGATGAGTGGCGTACTTGAGGATGGCCTGCCCGCCGAAGCCTTGGCGAAGGCGGGGATGGCGAAGATGTCGGCAAAATTCAAGGAGATGGGCAGCGACCTCTATCTCGATGCGGAGAAGGTGAAGGAGAGCAATCGGGTGTTGTGAGGCGCGTTCCTCGTCATGCCCGGACTCGACCCGGGCATCCATCAGAAATGCGAAAAGGCCGGGCAAGAGCCCGGCTCAGACTGCTGACAAAGTCCTCGCCTTTGGCGGGGACTTTTGATTCATTGGTGCATGCTTCGCAAACCCTCGCCGCAACAGACCGCGCCAGCCTGGACGGTCTGGTTCCGAAGGATCATCTGCTTCGCAAGATCGATGCGGTGATCGATTTTTCCTTTATCCATGATCGGGTTGCCGGACTTTATTGCCCGGACAACGGACGGCCGCCGCTCGATCCGGCGGTGATGTTCAAGGCGCTGTTCATTGGCTATCTGTTCGGCGTGCGCTCGGAGCGGCAACTGGTGCGCGAGATCGAGGTCAACGTCGCCTATCGCTGGTTTTTGGGGCTGAAGTTGACCGACCCAGTGTTCGACGCCTCAACGCTGAGCCAGAATTGGCGGCGGCGCTACAACGACACCACCATTGCCCAGGACATCTTCGATGCGATCGTGGAGCAGGCGATTGCCGGGGGGCTGGTCGATGGCACGGTGCTCTACACCAACTCGACGCACCTGAAGGCCAACGCCAACAAGAACCGCTACGACACGGCCGTCATTGCCAAGTCGCGCGCGGATTACTGGGAGGCGCTCGATACCGCCATTGAGCAAGATCGCGCCGAGCACGACAAGAAGCCATTGCCACAGAAGGAGCGCCAGCCAGCCGAGAAAGAGACCAAAGTCTCGCGCACCGATCCACAGAGTGGCTACATGGTGCGCGACGGCAAGCCGAAGGGCTTCTTCTATCTCGATCACCGCACCGTGGACGGTCGGCTCGGCATTATCACCGACACTTATGCAACGCCGGCCAATGTGCACGATTCCATCGTTTATCTGGGCCGGCTCGACCGCCAGCGGTACCGCTTCGGCTTTGATGTCGGTGCTGTCGGGCTCGATGCCGGCTATGCCACCTCGGGCATCGCTCAAGGGCTGGAGCAGCGCGGCATCCTTGGCGTCACCGGCTATCGCCGGCCGACGCCGCCGCGTCCCGGCATGATGCCGGCCAAGGCATTCACCTATGAGGCGGAGCTCGATGGCTACCGCTGTCCGCAGGGTCAACTGCTCGCCTATGTCACCACCGATCGTACCGGCTACCGCCATTACAAGAGCGATCCGGCGATCTGCAGAACCTGTCCGCTGCTGGCTTCATGCACATCGAGCCGCAACGCCACCCGCCTGATCATACGCCATGTCTGGGCGGACGCCCGTGAGCGGGCTGATGCTCATCGGCTGACGCCCTGGGGCAAGCGCATCTACAAGCGTCGGAAAGAGACCGTCGAGCGTTCCTTCGCCGATGCCAAACAACTCCACGGTCATCGCTATGCTCGCTTCCGAGGGCTCGTCGCCGTCGCCTGCCAATGCCTGCTCGCCGCCGCCGCCCAGAACATCAAGAAAATTGCCCTGGCTCTGACCCCCAAGCCGGTCCCCAAGCCGGCCTAACTGCAGGCCACCCCCAAACACCATCCGCAAAAACAAAACCCCGCCGAAAATCGACGGGGTTTGTCAGCGGTCTGGGCCGGGCAAGAGCCCGGCTTTTTTGATTGCCAAACAGACCTCGCGCCTGTCTTGCCGCGAGATGCCTTGACAGATACGGGTGTCTCAACGGAGGCTCGAAGGCAAGCCTTCCTGCAAGCGAGATCGACGTGACAAAATTTTCCGCTGTTGTTGCGATCGGCCTGCTCTGTGCCTCGGCCATCCCATCGCGCGCCGAAAGCCCGGCGCCGGCGTCATTCACCGTGATCTCGCCGGTGTTTGGCCAGCTGGTGCGTATTGCCATCCCGGCCGGGTTCGTTGCCATCCACGAAAACACCGAGGATACTTTCTATATTCGTGAAGCCGTGCCCAAGGGCGAAACGGTCAACGCGTGGACGCAGATGATCACGATCACCGGCTCCAAGGGGATGGCAAAAGTTGCCAATTTCTCGCCACAAAAACTCACGGCGTCTGTCGCGCTGGGCTTCAAAAAGGCCTGTCCCGAAAGCTTCGCCGTCAAGGACCTTGGGGAAATAAAATTCGGCGATCAGGACGCCTATCTGGCGGTGGCAAGTTGCGGAGAGGTCACTTCAAGTGCGGACAGGCACGGCGAAACCGCGCTAATCGTTGCCGTGAAGGGCACGTCCGATGCTTATACGATCCAGTGGGCCGAGCGCACGCCGCGGGCGTCGCCTCCGCCGGCGATCAACGAGGTGATGTGGCAGGAGCGGCTGCGCGAGTTGATGCCAATCCGGCTGTGCGCGATCGTGCCGGGCGAAGCCGCGCCCTATCCAAGCTGCCTGCAGCAGAAGTAGCGCGCTCCCTACTTCACCCGCCTGTATAAATTGTTCGCGCTGCCGCGCCCTCCGGCCACGCCCGGATTGGTGTTGACGAACTCGTCGTCGGTGAGCTTGTCGATGGTGCGGGTCTGCGCCTCGCCCTCCCAATTCGGGAACGAAGCGGACACGATGTTGTAGGTGACCGTCTTCTTCGCCTCGTCGATCGTGTAGGTGCCGAACACCGACAGGCTGCGCCGCATGATGCCAGCGTATTCCTCAGGCGTACCGGTCAGACGATTGTTGGATGCGATCTTCGGCACGTCGCTGGCGACATGGATCTGGGCGAAGTGGCCGTCGGCCGTGAAGATCAGAATGCCCTTGGGCGTCTCGCCGAATGGAAACGACTTCTTGCCGTCGGGCGCCGTTATCTCGGCGACCACGAAATTCCAGGTGCCGACGATCTGGTCCTTGAACTCTTTGCCGGTTGCGCGGCGGCGGCGCCTGCCGACACGACAAGCGCGAGCAAGGCGGCGGCGATGGTCCTCAAATTCATGGTGTCCTCCCCGGCAAGACGCGCGCATGTGAAGCGTAATCCGCCGTCTTCGGTCAATGAACTGGTCTCGCAAGATGGTGGGTTACGGCTTCGCCTAACCCACCCTACGGACTGCCTCCCTACTTCAGCGTGATCGCCAGCCCGCTCAGATCGGCGTTCGCCATCAGCCCTACCTGGTGGCCGGAGAGTTCCAGCACCGCGCCCTTCTGGTTGGTCAGCACGATCGCGCGGGCGCCGCCGCCGACGGCAAGGCCCGCGCCGGCCGCGCCGTAGACGCCGGCGACGTCCGATGGGCGGTAGATGTTGCTGACCCGGCCGCGCAGCACCGTCTTCGATCCGCCGAACACGAGCCCGTAGTCCAATCCGCCCGTGGTTAGCGCATAGCTCCTGCCATGAAAATTCAGCACGCCGCTGCCGCCCGAGCCGCCGATGATCCATCCCGCCTTGTAGATCACGAGCGACACAAACCCCTCGTCGGCATGGGAGGCGGAGGTCGGCATGGCGCCGGCGAAAGCCGTCAGCGCGAGCAGCGCAGCACGGATGGCGGATGACATTTTCATTTGGACGCGCTCTCCCTGGAATTTTGTGAATGGGCATTGCGGCGCGGACCGATTCGCGCCGCGGCGATTGTAGTGCGCAGAGTGCTCGCGAGTCTCGCGCCTTTGGGCTAAACTCTCCCTCTCAAACCAAGAGGTGACCCATGGCACCCATCAAGCATTTTGCGGCCCCGGCCGGACTGACGACGCCGCCGCTCTCGTTCGCCGCCCGCGTCGGCGATCTCTTGTTCGTCTCGGGCATTCCCGGATTTGACGCCGACGGCGCGCTGCCGGACGGGTTCGAGGCCCAGTTCGGGTTTGTCGTCAAGAACATCAAGCGCGTGCTGGATGAAGCCGGCGCGACCTTCCGCGATCTCGTCAAGGTCAACGTGCTCTTGACCCGCGCCTCCGACGTCGCCCCGATGAACGCGCTCTATGCGTCGGCGTTCGGGCCACAGCCCTACCCCGCGCGAACCACCTGTGTGGTACAGGCGCTGCCTCAACCGAAGATGCTGATCGAGATCGAATGCGTGGCCTCGCTGGCGAAGTGACCCAGAAATCGTAGGGTGGGCACGCTTTGCTTTGCCAACCCTACGAAATTCGAAATCATTCGCCCTTTTTTGCGCCGGGATGCATCAGCGCATCGCGCGCCGCGGTCAGTTCCAGAAAGGCCTGTGCGTTACCGCCGGCGTCGGGATGCGCGGTCTTGGCGGCACGCTTGAAGGCGCGGTGGATTTCGGCGAGCGTCAAGCCGCGGTCGAACGGCAAGCCCAGCATCTTCCGGTGGCGCTCCTCCAGCGTCGGCACCTTCAGCCCAATGTCGCGCCGACCGAACTTCGGCGTCGTCAGCGCGTGCAAAACCTCGCGAACGACGCCGAGCCGGCGCCGCGCGGCGTCCAGGGTCGCCTGATCCGCCACTGCATGCCCCGCGCTGCGCAGAATCGGCAGCGCCTGGGTCGCAGCCTGCCGCAGCATCACGTCAGTGGCTGCGCCCGCGATCTCCGCCGCCAGGCACGCGGCCTCGTGATAGTCGGGCGCGGGTGCCGACCAGATCCGATCAAGGACGAGTTTCCACTCCGAGAGATGTCTATCCATGGCAACACCAGACCGAACGAATACAACGCGCGGGTAAAGCTTTCCGTTTCGGTTGCCGTTATTTTGAACTAGGGTGAGAACTCATTAATTTTTCTGCTGCGACAATACGATACTGATTCTCTTTGGGGAAGGATTGGGATCGTGAGCAGGAATTTGTTTTGGCTGAGCGACCAGCAATGGCAGCGGATCGAACCTCATTTGCCTACCGACGTGCGCGGTGTCCCGCGGCAGGACGATCGCCGCATAATCAGCGGTATTATACACGTGCTGAAAAGCGGCTGCCGCTGGTCGGATTGTCCCGAAGCCTACGGGCCTGCTACGACGATCTACAATCGCTTCGCTCGGTGGGCGCTGCGCGGCATATGGGAAAACCTGTTCCGGGAGCTCGCCGGCAACGGTCGATCGACGGACACCCAGATGATCAACTCCACGCACGTCAAAGCGCATCGCTCGGCGGCGGGCGGAAAAGGGGGGAGCGGAAACAGGCTGTTGGCCGCTCGCGCGGAGGGCGCAACACGAAGATACACGCACTCGCAGATGCTAAGGGGCGGCTGATCGCCATTCTGTTGACCGGAGGTGAAGCGCACGACTGCCCGGTCGCAGAACGCCTGATCCGCAGGGTCAAGCCGCCGAAACGGATGCTCGGCGACAAGGCCTACGATAGCGCCGAGTTGCGCGAACAACTGGATGAGCGGGGAACCAAGCCGGTCATTCCAAACCGCAGCAATCGCAAGCAACCGTACACCTTCTCAAAGCGCCTCTATAAGCTTCGCTGGCACATCGAGAGCGCGTTCAACCGACTGAAGGACTTCCGGCGCATCGCAACCCGCTACGACAGGCTGGCGCGAAACTATCTCGCCTCTGTCTGCCTCGCCGCAGCTCTTGTGTGGTGGATTTAATGAGTCTGGACCCTAGCACTACAGTTGCCGTTTTTTGAAGTGCGCGCGTTGTGCGGCAGCCTGGTGAGCTCTACGCCAGAGTGACCATGCGATGATGTGTGCGGGTTGGATCCGCTTTCGGGCGAGTCTGATAGCGATGCGGCGGATTTCCTGGATCGACCAACGGATCAACAGCGGCGTGGCTATTCTTTGGTTTTTGCCGTGGTTCGGCGTGTCGTTTTTTTGGGCGGCGGCGAATTGGCGCGATGGCGGATCACCGCCATCATGGCGAAGGCGAGCATCACCAGGGAAACGTGGCGATGCCACCCATGCCAAGATCTGCTCTCGTTGTGATCGAGCCCGAACTCGTTTTTCGCGGTCTCAAAGCTATCCTCGATCGCCCATCGATGGCCTTCGATCGCCACCAGCGTTTCGATGGATGTTCCCGCCGGACACCAGGTGCTGAAGAAGGCGAGATCACCATCGGCGATATTTCGACGGATCAGCAGACCTCGCGTCCAAAGACCATGATTTGCGCTGTAAAATTCGTCGACCTCGAGATCGGCCAATTCGAGATAGCACCAATCGTGCAGCCGCGGTCCTTTGGTTCCGGCCCCTGCCGACAGGCGTTTCCAGTCGGACGCGCGCCGCGTCCGAGCGATGTCGGCGGCCTTGCCGGCGACCGATCGCCGCTTGCCCCAGGATTGAAATACATGAGCGCTACTGACCCCAAGGACATAGCCTTTGCCGGCCTGGCGTAGCTGCTGTTCGATATCGCCAACACCGTAGACAGTATCGCCGGTAACCCACTTGAATGGGACAGACGCGGCTATGGCGCGTGCAATCATTCTCGTCGCAAGCTTCGGTTTGGTGGCAAAGCCGGCATCGGGGGGCACGTATGCGGCTTTGAGGCGATCTGGATCGTCAGTCCATTCCTTCGGAAGATACAGCGCGCGATCGATGAACGCATGACCGTGGCGCGACACGTAGGCGGCGAAGACGCCGATCTGGCAGTTCGTGATCTTGCCCGCGGAACCAGTGTATTGCCGCGCCACCCCGCACGACGCCTTGCCCTGCTTCAGAAAGCCGGTCTCGTCGATCACGAGCACCGCTTCGTCATCCGCCAAATGCTCGATGACATAATCGCGGACGATATCGCGCAGGCCATCAGCATCCCAATCCCTGCGACCCAGGATCGCCTGTTGCCGCCAAGGGCCAGGATCGCCAGCTGCCTCCGCGCGCATCCAACCGGTCTTGCGTTGCTCATCTCCGAGCAGACTTTCCAGAAACAAGCCTGCATTCGTCGCAACACGATCTTGATTGAACAACGGACGTATCCGTTTCTTGATCTCACGAAGCGACGCCGCCCACAGCGCAAGCGTCTCTTCAATCGACGCTGGCCGCGTCCACGATCTTCAAATCATGGTTGCCCATCGATTCAGAAACCTGCATAAAAGGCAACTGTAGTGCTAGCATTACAGTTGTCGTGTTTTGAAGTGGGCACGTTGAGCGGCGGCCTGGTGAGCTCTGCGCCAGAGTGACCATGCGATGATGTGTGCGGGTTGGATCCGCTTTCGGGCGAGCCTGATGGCGATGCGGCGGACTTCCTGGATTGACCAACGGATCAATCGACGTGGCGATATTTTGAGTTTTGCCGTGGTTCGGCGTTTCGTTTTTTTGGGCGGCGGCGAATTGGCGCGATGGCGGATCACCGCCATCATGGCGAAGGCGAGCATCACCAGGGAAACGTGCCGATGCCACCCATGCCAAGATCTGCTCTCATTGTGATCGAGCCCGAACTCGTTTTTCGCGGTCTCAAAGCTGTCCTCGATCGCCCATCGATGGCCTTCGATCATCACCAGCGTTTCGGTGGATGTTCCCGCCGGACACCAGGTGCTGAAGAAGGCGAGATCACCATCAGCGATATTTCGACGGATCAGCAGACCTCGCGTCCAAAGACCATGATTTGCGCTGTAAAATCGTCAACCTCGAGATCTGCTAATTCGAGATAGCACCAATCGTACAGCCGCGGTCCTTTGGTTCCGGCTCCTGCCGATAGGCGTTTCCAATCGGAGGCGCGCCGTGTCCGAGCGATGTCTACGGCCTTGCCAGCAACCGATTGCCGCTTGCCCCAGGATTGAAATACATGAGCGCTACTGACCCCAAGGACATAGCCTTTGCCTTCCTGGCGTAGCTGCTGTTCGATATCGCCAACACCGTAGACAGTATCGCCAGTAACCCACTTGAATGGGACAGACGCAGCTATGGCGTATGCAATCATTCTCGTCGCAAGCTTCGGTTTGGTGGCAAAGCCGGCATCGGGGGGCACGTATGCGGCTTTGAGGCGGGCTGGATCGTCAGTCCATTCCTTCGGAAGATATAGCGCGCGATCGATGAACGCATGACCGTGGCGCGACACGTAGGCGGCGAAGACGCCGATCTGGCAGTTCGTGATCTTGCCAGCAGAACCAGTGTATTGTCGCGCGACCCCGCACGACGCCTTGCCCTGCTTAAGAAAGCCGGTCTCGTCGATCACTAGCACCGCTTCGTCATCCGCCAAATGCTCGATGACATAATCGCGGACGATATCGCGCAGGCCATCCGCATCCCAATCCCTGCGCCCCAGGATCGCCTGTTGCCGCCAAGGGCCAGGATCGCCAGCTGCCTCCGCGCGCATCCAACCGGTTTTGCGTTGCTCATCTCCGACGCAGACTTTCCAGAAACAAGCCAGCATTCGTCGCAACACGATCTTGATTGAGCAACGGACGTATCCGCTTCTTGATCTCACGGAGCGACGACGCCCACAGCGCAAGCGTCTCTTCAATCGACGCTGGCCGCGTCCACGATCTTGAATCATGGTTGCCCATGGATTTAGAAACCTGCAGAAAGGCAACTGTAGTGCTA